>NZ_VANV01000001.1 GCF_022496765.1 Acidaminobacter sp. JC074
TAAACTGCATACCAAAACCATTAATTTAGACTTAGGGTTAAAATTCTACGAAATTAAGGAGGAAGAACTAGAATGAAGTAGGTAAAAGTGAATCTAAAATATTTCAGAGGATTCTACCTCTTATTTATGATGCGAAAAAACACCTAAATTCAATGATGAATTCAGGTGTTTACTCATAATTACATCGGAATGCAGGGAAATAGATAAAATCAATCTATTTCAACACTCCCTTTTTCACGTCACAATTTAAAATTTCAATCAAGCTGTCCGGTGACATCTCAATTTGCAACCCCTGCTTGCCTGCAGAAAAAACAATTTCATCTAAATCATTTATAGAATCATCTATAACTGTCTTGTAAGCTTTTTTCATACCAAGGGGTGAACAACCACCTCTTATATAACCTGTGATTTTCATGATGTCTTTTACGTGAATCATCTCTATTTTCTTTTCACCAAAATGTTTGGCCACAAGCTTCATGTTCACACTGGCTTCAACGGGCACCATGGCCACATAGTAGTTCTTGCTAGATCCAACCATAACCAGGGTCTTATAAACCGATTCCACCGGTTTACCGACTTTTTTAGCGACAGACACCCCGTCTATGTTCCCATCTTTGATGTCATATTCGATAACTTGATACTCTACTTTTTTTTGGTCTAATATGCGCATGGCATTGGTTTTCTTACTCATTGATCCTCACTTCCATTATTAAGTCCGACAAGTCTTTTCTTGTATTTGGTTTTTCCTTTTGTCTTATTTCATCTTCAAGTGCATTTATATCACCTGGTTTACCTAAGGCGACCATGGCTATCGGTACAATATCTTCAGGTATATTTAGAAGTTCTCTAGCAAGCTTCTTTCTATAGCCCGCCATAGCATGTGTATAATAGCCTCTTGATATCGCTTCAAGCGATAGAAAACCCCAAGCCGTACCAGCATCAAACTGGTGGTACTTGTTTTCTTTATCATTACGATCAAAAGTGGTTTTAGAGCATATTAGTATAAGAACCGGTGCATTTTTAGCCCATTTTAGGTTGCCTTCCAAAAGTAAAGACTGCATGACTTGTAAAGATTCACCTTGGCCAATTATAAAACGCCATGGTTGTTCATTAAAGCATGAAGGCGCATATCTCGCCGCTTCTAATATAGCCATTAAATCATCCTGATCCACAGGTTCGGGACTAAAGGCTCTTGGTGACCATCGGTCTTTGATTTCCTTTAAAATATCATAATTATATTCTCTCATATCTACCTCAACATCATTAATCCGATTTGCGTCCCCCTGTCGTTGCCATGTCTTCTATGTGAAAAGAAGAGTTCTGGATGACACTTAGTACATAAATCTGTAACTTCAATATGCTTTTCATCTACACCACACATCATAAGTATCTCTTTATTTATACCCTTTAAATCAATGTGATACCTGTCTTTTTCTTTATAATAGTCATAATAATCTTCAGAAAAATCATAGGTCATGGCATCAATGACTTCTCCTGTAACTTCATAACACGCTTTACAAACTGCTGGTCCTATAGCTGCTTTGATGTCTTTTACATCAGAACCATCTTTCACCATTTTCTCAATCATATCCTTCACAATACCAGAAGCGGTTCCCCGCCAGCCAGCATGGGTCATGCCAGCAACATGTCTTTTGGGATCATAGTAGTAAATAGGAACGCAGTCTGCATAAAAGGTCACCAAAGGCAGACCTACCTTATCTGTAATCAAACCATCTACATCATGATAATCTCTCTCTATAAATATGCCCATACCATGATGAGATTCGTTCACATCTAAGATTGTATTATGGTGATACTGGCTTGATAAAACAAGCTTTTCAATAGGCACGTCTAAACACCTTGTGAAACGTCTATAATTTTCTAATACATGATCTCTTTGGTCACCTCTTGAAAAACCTAGATTCATGGCTTCAAAGTGTCCTTCACTAACACCACCAATTCTGGTAGAGTGTACTGCAACGATTGGATCGTCTTTAAATATATCAAACGTTAAATAACAAACATCGTCTTTTATGTTTTTAATCATATGAACCACCTTTATGTCTTATAACAATATGTTATGCTATAATGGCTTTGAAAGGAAGAGTAAAATGAAAAAGATAATCAGAAAAGAAAGCCTGAAAAGAAGAAAATCCCTTACCAAAGATCAGGTTATAGAAAAAAGTCATACAATCAGTCAAACAATTATTGAAAAGGATATTATTAAGTCAAAGAACACATTGATTTATATGGATTTTAGAAATGAAGTCATGACAAAGGAACTGCTAGAATACACCATAGAAAAATATGGATCGGTTTTATTACCTAGAGTTGTGGGTGACGTCCTTACCATTCATGAGATATTTTCTTTAGAGGACATGATTTTATCTGAATTAGGTATTTTAGAACCAGGCCCTGAAAACCAAGTAGCCATTCATACAATCGACTTGATATTAGCACCTGGCGTTGCTTTTGATGAAATGTGTTACAGGCTTGGATACGGAGGTGGCTTCTACGACAGACTTCTTTCAAATAAAAGAAAAGAGGTCCCAGTGATTGCCCTTGCCTTTGAAACTCAAATCATAGACAAGGTACCAACAGAACCTCACGATTATAAAATGGATATGGTTGTTACTGAAAATAGAATCATTAAACCATCATCGTAATTGCTGCAAATCCAAATGTAGATAAAACAACAAATAACACCAAACCAATAACAAAGGCCTTAGCGCCTTTTTTTGCTACCTGTTTAAAGTTAACAGAAAGACCCATAGCTGTCATGGCCATTAGAATTAAGAAAGAAGAAGACTTAGCTAAAAAGCCTGTAAGGGCCTCAGGTAATATGCCTAATGAGTTAATAATGCCTGCTATGATAAAGTACAATACATACATTGGAAACTTGGCTCTTTTGGATTCACTGCTACCATTAAAGTGATAACTAAGAAATAAAGAAACTGGTACCAACATCAAAACTCTTGTCATCTTAACAAAAGTACCGATTTCCCCTGCTACATCGCCTCTAGCAAATGCTGCCGCTAGGGCGTGTGCCACGCCATGTAATGTAAGTCCTGACCAAATACCATAGGTTGCATCTGACATAGGCGCTTTAGAAATGGCCGTATAAGCAATAACCCCAATTGCACCTAATACACTCACAATAGATACTGCAACAACTGCATCGTCATCATCTGCTCCTATAACTGGCGCTAAGGCCACAACTGCAGATGCACCACAAATACAAGAACCCACACCTAGAAGTGTACCTAGTTTTTTATTCAAACCAAATTTCTTTGAAACATACATAAATGTAAACAAAGTGGCTGGCACAAATATGGCTACTAGTAATAGTATATTAGGCCCTAAATCCAGTACTGCTGTCATATTTAGCTTAAAGCCAAGTAATACAATACCTACCTTTAAAAGTTTCTTTAATGAAAACTTGATACCTTCAGCCAAAACAATCTGAGTCCCGACGGTGTTGTTATAAATCATACCAATAATAATGGCAATGGTTAAGGTTTCTAGTGCAAAATAAGGTTTAATCAGACCTTGTAGCCACATAGAAACAATGGCTATTAAAACGACAAATAATATGCCCGGTAATAACTTTTTTACTTTCATAATTCCTCCATCTATACCGCTTTAGTATAACAGATTCATTTTGACAAAACCACATATTCTGCTACAATATTTTTGGAGGTATTTTATGAGTCAAAGTATGTTTATTAAATCAATTGAAATTGACGATCAAGAAAGAATCATCGTCAGTGTACAAGAACAATTTCAAGCGTATCTTAAAGAAGATATGATCAAAACCATGTTGAAGGATCAGGCTAAAAACGCCCTTGGAGAGGATTTTATACAGTTAGAGGTTTCACCATCTACTTTTAGAATTACTGTCAAAGAAGGTAAAGCTGAAGATGGTAAAAGAGTTGTTATGGAAGAAATCAATAAGAATATAGAAATGGCATTAACATTTCTAAACAACATGAAGTAGAGCCAAAAGCTCTACTTTTTAAATAAACATGCCTATTGATGATTCTGTTTCATTGATAAACTCATAGCCTAATGTCCCGTAAAAAGACACTGCTCTCTTATTAGCAGACCATACTTCTAATCTTACATCTAAGCAGCCTTGATCGATTAAGTAGTTATGGGCAAAATTCATCAGCCTACTAGCAAGACCTTTCTTCCTAAAATCACTTGAAACAAACAAATCTTCAATCCACCACTGATTGTCTTCTTTTAGAAGTAAAACATTAGCGATTAATACATCCTTGTCATAAAGGCCAAAGGACTTTAGCTGATTTTTTCTTTGAAGCTTTCTAATCTTCTCCAGGGAGTATGGTACAGATACAAATATCCTACTATGCTCTTTTATAAAATGTAAAATATCATTATCGCTTTTTAAGTTATCACATACAATCTCACGATCGTCCATTTGAAGCTTATCTTCTAAGTATTTTCTTAATACCCACATGCCTTCATCATGTTTGAATGCTTTTACTTTTTCATAAAATAATATACTTTCCATATCATGCGAAAGGCAGCAGTTATAGATTCTTGCATCATGGTCTGGATAGTCTAGACGCTTTAACTTAGCCATCTTTATAAATGATTCTACAAGAAATAACTTTACAGATTCTTCTTGAGCTTTTGTATGGATATAGTAGTTGATTCTTTTTCTATCATATAGTCTAGACGCTTCAAACTCCCTAATGATACCCTCGCCAATAATCTCACCTATATCATTTTCAACAAGATATTTGTCTCCATCTTCTTGATGCTTTAAATTCATATATCTCCTTATATAACTTCTAGTGAACAAATTAGATCAAAATTATCACTTGATTCATCAATAATGTTCCACTGTTTATGGCCGCAGTCTTCACAAATATGAAGTATCTGTATACCTTTTTTCGTATGGATTCTTTGCCCACTAGGTTTCATCAACCCCATACAGCTACTTCTTCTGTCACCTGGTACAATATCTAAATGTTTGGAATACAGACACCTATGACAATGATTCTTATAAGACTGATTTTTTACTGCCTCTACTAAAGCAAGGCAGTTTTCACATACAAATGTTTTGTTTTCTTTTTTCTTCATGACTTCCCCCATTTCTTGATTACGATTGTTATCAAGAAACTGGGTTCCGTTTATTCTTTTATTCAGGCTTTAATAGACATTGACCGATTCACCGATTCTATTTCAAGACACGATTACTTCTACTTCCAACTTCCATGCTTTTGCATATCCGAACCACTACTGGCTTTTAAACCAGTCACTGTAGTGCGGCCGGCGCCACACTCCACTAGTAGGTGTATTCTATTATCACTGACATTGGCGTCGTCCCCAACTAAGCCATGAAGTACATTCTTTTAATCATTTTGCACCTCCTGATTCATTCTAACATTTCAAGTCATTGCAGGTATATATCAGAAACACTTTTAAGAGACTTGACCATCCACAGCAAAGAAAAAGCCTGTTTATCATTCAAACAGGCGCAAGTATTTGTATTAGTTTGCTACTACTCTTTCTTTAAAACGTAATAACTTGGCTTTTGATCTCTATAAACATAATCACCGCTTTTCCATTCATAGAACATATATGTAGCACCGTTAATTTCCTTTATGGTGTAAGCAGAAGCCGTAAGATCACCGTGATGCATGACGAAACCTTTTGTCCAAGTACGAAAGTCTTTGTCAAACTCACCGCCTTCTAGGAATACTAACTCCTTCAAATATAAGTCGCCGCCCCAAAACTTTTTCTCTGGTTGAAATTGATCAAAATCATCAACAAAGTCAACACTCTTCCAAGTACCAATTACTTCATCATCATTCTCAAATGGCAAATCAATATCATCTGTATTCACTCGTATCAAAGAACTCGCATTTTCTGCTAACGCTTCATTTGCACCTTGTACAAAATCATTCATATTATCACGCATAACATAAAGAGCAAATACAACATCTTTATCAAGAAACATCCGAATGTTTAAATCAGATCTCTGATAGTAATCGTAATTTTTACCATCTATCTGATCATAATAAACACCATCTATATAGCCATTTGATGTACCAGTCCTTATTTCATTTGGATTGCCTAATAACTCTAAAACTTCATCTTTAGTCATACCAACCTTTATACCAGACTCACACTCATAAAAATCATCATAAAATCTTAGTTCGATTATTTGATCGTCAATCATCCAAATATTAAAGTCATCTGAGTAAACCATAATATAATGACCACTTAAATTACTTTCTACATATGTTTCATCTTCCCATATATATGATTCTGGTTCACCATACAAACTAATAATATCCTGTCTTGTTGATGTCTCAATATCAATTTGATCAATTTTATCTAGGACTGTTTCATTACTAACAAACTCACCAATAAAAGTAGGTGAAGAAGTCGCAAAAATCCTTTCCATATTGAAACCCATATACGCAAGACCAATTATTAGTATTACAATAATTCCTATCATTATCTTTTTCATATTGTATCCTCCCTATAGATAAGATAGCATTTAGATATCTAGTAATCTTCGAATAGTTGTCAAGAACTTGTAAAATTAAAACTAACTTCTACTCTGGTGCCTTTATCAAGCTCGCTTTTCACATTCAGTTTTGCATGCATCAAGCTTGCTGCTTGCTTGCATATACTAAGTCCAAGACCAAAACTATTCTCTTGTCTCTTTCGTGATTTGTCTACCATATAAAAAGCTTCTGTGATGTGGTCTAACTCATCACTTGGAATACCACGACCATTGTCCTCAACATAAACTACAAGTGTGTCTTGAAACTTTGAAGCGCCCAAACTTATTTGACCAGTTTGCCCAGATGCCTTTATAGCATTATCCACTAAGTTTAAGAAAAGCATCTTGAAGAGCTCTTTATCAACCTGCAAATTAACTGGTTTGCAATAGAGCTTAAAGTCAATTGATTTTCCATATTGTCTCATTTTAGATATCGCGATTACGTCTTCTAACAAATATTGAAGATTTTCTTTTTCTGTAGGCAAGTCATGGTCTTTTAATAAGATTATTTCATTAAGCTTTTGTGATAATTGCGACAGTCTATGACCCTCTTCATAAATATGATAGAGTCCTTTATCAAAAGTCTTTTTGTCATACTTAAGTTTCCTTAATGTGTCGGAATAGCCAATAATGGATGTCAAAGGCGTTTTTAGCTCATGGGTGAAATTATCAATAAATCGTTGCTTACTTTCTGATTCAAGTTTCAATTGATAAATGTTCGAATCAATTTTATCTGCCATTTTATCGATGTGATTCGCTATTAACCCTATGTCATCATCTTTATTGAGGTTTATCCTTGCACCATAATTACCTTCTTCAATGTCAGTCGTTACAGAGATTATCTTCTTAATATCACCAGTAACCAACTTTGAAAACACATAAGATGCTGCAAACATGACCATTAACATGACAAATGATAAACCTATAAAGAAGTAATATTGGTTTCTTCTAGAATCAATTATATAAGTAATATCTTTTATGAGTGATATGTAATAACTATTATCATCGATAACCATAAAATCAGTAAAAAAGATCATGTATCTGTTATCAATTTTTCTCAAGAAGTAATTCTTGCCATGCCTTCTTGCATAATCTAAATCTTCCCTTTCAATCATCCACGATTTCTTATGGGTAGCCATAAGTAAATCCTCTTCATCATGAAGTTCAATATCAAGACTACTCCTTGTTGTCGTCATCAGATAATCACTAATAAAGTTTATCCTGTCAAAGTCTCCCGAAATATTAGATACTACTAACAAATGATTGATTGTAAACTTTAAACTTGATCCATACGATTTTAAGTCTTCTACTTCAGTCGAAATCATATCTTTGTGAACATTTTCAATAATAATAGCACCAGAAAAAACCAGGATTAGAAAACACATGGCCAAAAAGAAGATAAATATTTTATTGCCTAGACTCATAATTAATCCTATCCATCAAATCTATAACCATATTTATAAACAGTTTCAATCATGTCAGTATCTAATTTCTGCCTTAGATTTCTCACATGCATATCTACAGTACGTGTATTGCCTGAATAATCATAATCCCATATCTTATCTAGTAACTTTTCTCTAGATAGGGCAATACCTCTATTAATCAAGAAATAATGGAGAAGATCAAATTCTTTCAAGGTTAAATCTATAATCTGACCCGACTTCATTACTCTTCTACTTGTAACACAAACTGAAACATCATCAAATATAAAATCATTTTCAACTATTACCTGCTCGTTTCTTCTCAATACAACATTAATTCTTGAAATCAGTTCAAGAGGTTCAAATGGCTTTGTCAAATAATCATCTGCACCTAGGTTAAAACCTTGCAACTTAGATTTTAAACTGTCTTTTGCAGTAAGTATAATAACAGGCACGCCATACTTCTTAATTATTGGCAATATTTCTAATCCACTTTTCTTGGGAAGCATCATATCTAAAACAACTAAATCCGGTTTTTGGCTCATCATTTCTAGCCCTTCTAGACCATCAAAAGCCTGTTTACTATCAAAACCATACATATCTAAGTTCATTTTCAATAAATCTGATATCGCTAGATCATCTTCAATAATGAGTATTTTTGACACATTTCCTCCATAATCTCTTTTTTCACAACTCTGTATTAATAATACCATATATATATTTTATAAACCTCAACTTATTTGTCTACTAAAATTCAATCTTTAATTGCATCAATACTTACAACATTTACTAATATAGGTTTAATATGATACCCAGTATACCATTCAAATATATCTCCTGTAACTGTAACCTTCTTATCAACCAAATCTTTTACATCTTCACATTTGTCATCATAGTGCATAACTAACTGTACTTTGTCAATCAACTGGGATCCATTCTTTGAAGGATCAATATCGTAATAAAACTGACTCGTCTCGTCCATTTGCAAGACATAAGTTTCTAAAGGTAAATCAACTTCTGGATCTTCACCATAGCCAGGCGGACCATAATAACTTACAGTAGATAACGTTCCTTTAAAAGTTCTAATGTCGCCTTCTTCAAGGATATTGTTATTTTCATTTGAATAATCTAGTACATCAAGGCTTGATAACTGATTATCTTTTTGAATCTCCTTAGAAGCTATCAAGAAGGAAATAAGCACAAGAAGTCCTATCATACCTATACATTTTATTACATTAGTAGCTTTCACCGGTGCACCACCTTCTTAGTTAACCACACAAAAAGAATCATTATAATAATGATCGATGCAGCTAAAATCATAGGACATTTAAACAGTAGCAATAAGAAAAACAAACTACATAAATAGAAAATCACTGACAACTCTTTTATATGAACAAAATAAGCCATAAAAAAAGTGATTGTCACTAAAGATATATATTCAGCCGCTAAATCCAACTTTAAAACAGTAATCATTCTTCCTAAAGCAATATTTGCAACCACTACGACTAGAAAAACAATATATTCCTTAAACCCCTTCTGCATTCAAACTCCTTTCCTTAAACGGATTAAAAACTTAATTACTCCTCTATTAACACGACTAAATGACCTAACATGTATCTTGCTTTTTATCTAGAATCAAATATCTAATAAACTGAACCATTAGGAGCGTAATTGTAAAAACGCCTGCATAATCTTCAAATGCAATAAATCTAGTATTAACTTTTGCAACACACAATAAGATGATACAAATTATGAAAAGCATCAAAACCTTAGATTTGCTCTTTACACTAACACCACTTATTAAAAATGCTGCATTTAAGAGCATAACATAATACTTGAAAATAACTCTTTCTAAGTCTAAATCTAAACCACGGACTATATCAAGAAGTTCAAACTTAAAGGCAACTGTAGAATCATATAAGTTCGTCATTATATAAATTACAATAAGTCCTATAACCAATAAAGTATTCTTTTTCGTAAATAGCTTAATATCCTTTTTATTCATTGCGCTTTAATCCTTCTGTTAACTTGTCTAACACATGAACATACTGAGCTTCTTTTAAGGTATATTCCTGATTAATATCAAACTCCGATGAGTACATACGGACCATTCTTATTAAACCATCATCAGAAGAATAGATATCCACTGTAACTTCTTTAAAACTAGGCGAACTCCCACGTTCAAACCGAATCCTATACTTGTCATATCTTAAATCATTACCATACTTATCTATCAGATTATCAAATGAATAAAAAGGTAGATATTTTAACTCTAAAGCTTTTAATGAATCTAGGATGTTATCAAGCAGATCTTGTTGACCATACTCCAGTCGATAATAGGCTTCATCCTCTGATCCATAGTCTCTTGTATAATGTATATCAGTGGCTTTCAAATCAATCTGATTGATTAAATTTACGGAATTAATTTGCACATACACCAAACAAACAATCGCTAACAAGACTAGAATCAATATACGCCAATATTTCTTCAACTTTAGCATGTTCATTACTACCTACTTCCGCTAAATGGTATCGTTAATATATTAAACTCCTCGAAGACTCCTTTTAATGATTTAGGACCTCTAATTACAACCTTGTCTATATCTTCAGTCAACACAACAAACTCAATCCTTAGAATACTGTATCTATTTTTTATACGATACAATCTATCCATTTTATCTGTTGATTCCTTTACTATATTTTTAGAGTTCAACATGTCTTTATAATATTGGTCATTGCAAATCTTATAATTAACATACTTGCTTCTATAAAAACTTCCAATTACAATCCCAAGTGATATAGCCAAACTAGCGAACCCACCATCAAGCAGAAGATGCTTATTTGTTATCAAACTAAACACTATACGTATAATCGACAAACCAATCACCATAATTGAAGCCATTGCAACGACTTCTTTGAATCTGTTCTTATTCTCATTCATAAGTTATCCCTCAAAAGTCAATTGCTTATTGTGCTTTATTGAATATAAAATGATAAATTTTTCAAGTAGGTCTAAGCGACTAAATCCATCTAATTCTACACTTAAAGAAGAATCACCAAATTCAATCGTAGTTAAATATTGACCATTATATTTCAAGTAAATATCATTTAACTCTTCTCCTTTAAGAACAAATTCTTCAAGACCTCTACCACCATTAATATTATTTCGATTGTAACGAACTTCATGTCCAGGTAGATGAAAAGGATTCTCAAATTTTAATGCACAAATATAATAACTATGTATCTTCATGATCTGTCCAAAAATTGCAACAATCGGCCAAATTAAAATAACAAATGCATCAAGGAATGAAAACTTTAGAATATAAAGTAGTGATACAATTAGAAGAAACATGATAGATATCACAATTTCTTTAATAGCAGGTTTTCTTTCTACATGAATACCAAACTCTAGATATACTGGCATTTTCCAGTTACGTATGTCCAAATGATAATCATTAGCTTTAAGATCTGTTATCCCGTTCACCTTCAAAGCTTCCAGATACTCATTTAAGTTTACAGTGCCTTTAAGTTTTTCTTTTACATGTCTGCTATTCCCACACCTTAAACAATAATCTTTCGTCATTGGTATTTTTTCATTACAAAATGCACAGTATCTCATACTATTATTTTCCTCTCAAATACTCTATGAAAGAGTTCCATAACACTAGATAGAATTTTCCTTATAAATCAATAGTTTTATCAAGCATGATTATATACTCACTTTCCACTCATATAATAAGTATTTTGGGTTTCTCTTCCAAATATAGTTTATCTTAAAATGATAATTATTACCATAATGTCCAGAAACATATCTTACACTTAATCATTTATTAGTATATTTATACAACTTGTAAAGTTCTAATCAAAGCCTCTAAAGCCAGTGAACATCACAATTAGGGCATTTTTATCACTTCCATCATACAACTTATTTTACAAGGTAGCATACAAGTATCAGAAAATTCTTAAAATACTATATCCAATCTCTTCATATGCTTCATTTTCTATTAACTATGTTTTACAGTAATAATGAGTATAAAGAATAAGGGGGAAGCATGAAAAAAATAATTACAACCATATTAATCACATTATTACTAGCCACAGTCACCTATGCAGAAACAGAAGAAATCATTGTTGAGATACCTCAGTTCACTGTTACAGTTAATGGTGAAGTAATCGACACAGAGCATAGTGATTTTCCTGTCATTACTTACAAAGGCATTACCTATTTTCCGATGACATCTGATTACTTAAGTAACATGGGATTAGACCTATACTTTGATAAGGAAAAAGGTATCTTTATCAAAAGTGTAGAAGTTGAAAACATCACTCAGCTAGAGCAAAATTTCGTTAACTCAAATAATGTTTTAGGAAGCCAGGATACTGCTGAACTTTTACCTTTTGACCTTTACGTAAACGGAAAAGAAATTGATAACAGCCAAGAAGAATATCCTGTTATCCTATATAGAAACATGACTTATTTCCCAATGACTTGGCATTATACACAAGAAGCATTCAAATGGGAAACAGACTGGTCAGATGAAAATGGCTACAGCATTGTATCCATCGACATGGTTAAAGAAGAAGATATTCAGCTCAGAAACGTATTAAGCAAGACTGAAGATGGACTGACAATTGACGATATCAGATTCGACTTCGATCTAGACGAAAGTGTGTTAGGCGAATGGATTTGTGTCGATTTACTAACGAATCCAGTTGATTTCAAACCATATAAGAAATCATGGAAAGGTAATCTACATTATGAAAAATTGATATTCTTCAAAGATGGAAATGGATCAAATTATCTTAGCGACGGATTTATTGGTAACCAGAAGTGGACGGACGGCCTCCTCTTAGACGATAACAGCGGTATGTGGACGGCATCAAGATATTTTATTGTAGAAGCTTTTAATGATGAATTTCTATTTGTAGAACATAAAAGTGGTGACTATTTGTTTACTGACAATGCACCTTCGTACTACGTCTATAAACGCGGTATTAAAGAAGACCCAAATACAATCGGACACATAGACCTAAATCTACACGAAATCGAAACAACAGAGGTTGACGGTAATAAAAGTGATAAAATCAGTTATAAGTTTGAAGACGACCCTCAGGTTCTTGGCGGATGGAAATCTGTCGACTATTTATCAACACCATACAAATATAATGTTCAAGAACAAAGTTACAAAGGCAATCTATTTCTTGTGTCTCTAGATTTTCTGGAAAAAGGTAAAGTTTCGATTAAATATTACAGTGGTTTTACCGGTACCGAAAAATGGACTAATGGGCTTATTCTTGAAAAGGGATTTAACTATAATACAGCATCTAGATATTTCATAAAAACTATAAAAAACAAAGAATATTTGTTTCTTGAAAGTAAGGAAGGCATCTCTGCTTTAGGATACAATAGTATCAATTACTATGTTTTTGAACGATCTGATACTGATGACACACTTGACTTACATACAGATTAAGAATAATATCTAAATATACTTAATACTAAAAAATCTTTGGCAACCGCCAAAGATTTTATTTTTTAAACTTATTCACTATATAAGCACCAAAGTATATGATGACTGCCAACAAAATAATCGTAGCACCTGATGGAATGTTGAAATAGTATGATAAGATCAAACCACCAATGCTCGTTGATAAACTGATTAAGGATGCAGAAATCATAAGTACTTTTAATGATTTTGTATAAAGTTTTGCGATTGCTGATGGTATTGTTAACAGTGCAATAGCCAGTATGATCCCCACCACTTTGATTAATAAGACAATGGTTAAGGCTATTAGTATGTAAAGCAATCGTTCAAAGAAAGCTGTATCAATACCAATAACATGTAAGTAGCTCTCATCGAAGAGATAGGCTTTCCAATAGTTAAACATACTGACAAATACAATGACAACGATCAGACTTAAAACTGCTAACAAAATCAGATATAAATTAGAAACAGTCAGGATATCGCCAAATAGATAAGATGTCATATCAGGTGGATAACCAGGTGTTAAGCCAATAAATAGAATACCAAGTGCCATACCTGTTGCCCAAAAGATACCTATAAGGGTATCAGAGGCTGCCTGAGTTTTTCTTTTTATAACAGGTAAAGAAATGGATGCAATAACTGCAAATATCATACCTGTTATAATTGGTGGAATCTTAAAAAGATAACCTAAACCAATACCACCAAATGAAGTATGAGCAATACCACCACTCATACTTACTAATTTTTTCTCTACTATTACTGCTCCTATGATACCACTTAAAATACTAGCAAGTACGGCAGCCAGAAGAGCTCTTTGCATAAAGCCATAATTAATGATGGCGTTGATCATGATACTTATCCTCCGTCTCCATAAACTCTTTCTTAAGTGCTTCTTCATTTATCATGAGATCTTCAATAGGACATCCTGTTGTAAGCTCTAGAACATTTTTTCTCATCTTAGAATCACTGCCATGATAGTGAAGTGTTTGATTGATATATGCAACACTTGATACATATGAAAATATCTCTGCAATATCATGAGTGATAATTAATATGGTAATGTCTTCACTTAAACATTTGAGGATATCATAAATTTCATTTTTTACTTTTACATCTAAACTGGCAGTTGGTTCATCCAGCACTAAGATATCAGGTTTAGATACCATAGACCTTGTTACAAGTACTTTCTGTAACTGTCCGCCTGACAACTCTCCAATTTGTTTATCTTTTAAGTCGAGAATATCCATTCTCTTCATCAATGATTCAGCATACTCGACTTCTTCTTTCGAATACTTTTTAAAGGTCAATTTCTTTCCCTTTATAACACCTGACATGATAACCTCATTAACCGATATCGGAAAACGTTGATCAAACTCAGCAAATTGAGGGACATACCCTATCTTCTTGCCTTGTTTAACTTCAATCCTACCACTATCAGGTTTTTTTAGCCCAAGTAGTGCTTTAATCAATGTACTTTTACCACCGCCATTAGGACCTATAATTCCTAGAAATGATTTGGGTTCTATATTAAAGGAGATATTTTTTAACGCAACCACACTGCCATATGAAACGCTTAAATCCTTTATACTAATATCATAATCTTGTTTCATAACAACTCCTCTTGTCTTTTTGCCTCTCTAAATGGTAACATAGTATCAAATAACGGAGGTCTCTATGACACTTAATCAAATACTTGAACAATTAAAACTAGCTGGTTACAAAGCAACAGCAACTCGTACGCTGATACTTGAAACACTTATTAAGAATCACGAACTGATTCTTTCAGCGGACGAGATATATTTAATGGTTAAACTAGAAAACGCAAAGATAAACCGTTCAACGGTTTATAGAAATCTTGAAATCTTGTCTGAAGAAAACCTTCTATATAAGACTATCACAGATCAAGGTGTTACGAAAGTCAAACTTAGATGTTGTGACAAACATCACCATCATTTAATCTGCGATAGATGTGGTAAAATAGTTGTATTTGACCAGTGCGCTTCAGACTTATACCGTGAGTTTGCTCAAGGCCATGGCTTTTTATTGACAGGCCACACCCTTGAACTTCATGGCATTTGCAAGAACTGTCAATTACTCGAAAGAGTTTAACATCTTTTCTGCAATAGTTTTCAGATTGTTAATGTAGTCGCCTGATAATGGGGCGACTTTTATAGTTGTACCACCAATCTCTTTTGCAACTATCTCAGCTTGTGAAGAATCAAATTCTTCTTGATAGAATACATATTTTATACCTTCTGCTTTCGCAAGTTCAATGACCATTTCTAAATCTCTCGCAGTCGCTTGCTTACCTTCTGCTTCAATGGCATGCATATCAAAGCCGTAGTCATCTGCAAAATAACCTAAAGACGGATGATACATGATAAACTCATGATCTACATTTTCAAATGACTGCTCAAGGTATTTATCTAATCCTTTTAACTCTTCAATGTATGCTGCAGCATTTTCAGCGTAAGTTTCTTTATTGTCAGGATCTAAAGCTGAAAGCTCATCTCTAATCACTTCAACCATTACTTGAACTCTCTTAGGTGATAACCAAATGTGTGGATCTCTACCTGAATGATCGTGGTCATGTTCACTAGCCGCTTCATCCTCATGATCCGCATCATGTTCATCTTCGTGATCTGCATCATGTTCATCTTCATGATCTGCATCATGTTCATCTTCATGATCAGCATCATGTTCATCTTCATGGTCATGACCTTCTTCGAAATATCTCGCTGGGTATTTCTCATCTACAAACTCTGCTAAATCTACTAACTTCACATCATCATTTACTGACTCTAAAATATGTGCTTCAGCTGCCACATCTATATGGAAATAGACTTTAGATTCATTAAACTTAGCCATTTCTTGTGGTGATGGCTGGTAATTAGCAGGACTTGACCCAGGTGGAATTAATACCACAACATCTACCAAATCGCCTGCAACTGCTTTTACAAATGTTTCTTGAGGTACAATAGACACTGCAACTGTTAACTGGTCAGATGTGTTATCTGAACAACCAACTAAGGCAAGCATCATTATACTTAATATAATTATTAGTTTCTTCATATTCTCCTCCAATAATGCAACTCGTTTGCATTTAGTATAAATAGTATACCCCAAAAAGACAATAAAAAAACCTGATTTTCATCAGATTTTTGTAAACATTATCATTTTTAGTAAATCCATATAGTCATGACTTTCAAAAGTAATGGTTTTGTTATCCTTTTGCTTAACACCAGGATAGTAAGAACCTCTATGGGCAAGCTTGGCTTCCTTAAACTGAATTTCACATTCAAAGTATTCAGGAATAGGCTTTTCAAGCATCTTAAGATCATGTTTCATAGCCTTTTCTGATCCTTCTATGATTCTTTCAATGGCCACTGAAGGATGAATACTGATACTTGCATCACCGATGCCCTCCATAACAGCTACTGTTTCAATATGGCTTAATAGTTCTTTTGCATCATGGCAAAGGGCTTGATCACCAGATACAAAGACAACAGGTACATTATAATAGTGGGCTGTCATGGCATTGATTTCAAACTCACTCATGTATCTACCATTGATTTTTAAGTATTGAATCTTTGTATTTGTAAATGTATGTGCCAGCGGATTACCTGGCATAAAGGCACCATTATGATAACCAACAAACATACATGCATCAAAGCTTTCATTAATCCCTTCCATCATAGACAAGGGACCCATAGACCAGTTTCTTAAAACCTTAACATTATGCGGCAGACATTTCGGGTCTATGTTTCTTCCAGTCGAGTGGGCATCCTTTACTAGTATTTCTGTTGCCCCAGCCAAATTAGCACCTTCACAAGCTGCTGCTACTTCTCTTGTCATCTGCTCAACAAAAGGTGACGTTTGAAGTGTTTCATCCCAATGTGAAACGCCAGTAATCCCTTCAATATCCACACTGATAAATACCTTCATAATTACCTCATTTCCTTGATAGCAGCTTCTATTTGATAAATACCTTTTTTAACATTTTCCCTTGTTGTTGCCACATTGTATCTCATAAAACCCTGTCCTTCTTGACCAAAGAAGTCACCACTGGTCATGCCTACTTTAGCCTTCTCTGCCATAAATGTTTTAAGGGCATCATGGTCCATGTTTAAAGCTCTGCAATCAAACCAAAGTAAGTAGGTACCATCAGGCTTTTTAACCTTGATTTCAGGAATATTTTTACCTATGTAATCCACTACAAAGTCAATATTGCCTTCTACATAATCTAACAACTGGTCTAACCACTCTTCTCCATGTGTATAAGCCGCTTCAAAAGCAACTTGTCCAAAACAGTTGTTGATTTTCATATCCATGATTTCAAAAGAGTTGTTGATCTTTTCTCTGATTTTTTCATCACATGTAATAACAATAGATGATTGTAAACCTGCTAGGTTAAAGGTCTTTGATGGTGCCATGCAAGTTACTGTTCTACATGCAATTTCAGGACTTAGAGATGCAATAGGTACATGTTTATGTCCCTTTAGAATCAGATCACTATGTATTTCATCTGAAATAAGTAAAATATCTTTTCTTACAACGATCTCTGCCAGTTTCTCTAAATCTTCTCTGGCCCATACTTTACCTACTGGATTATGAGGGTTACACAAAATCAAGGCTTTTGCACCTTCATCTATCTTCTTTTCTAAATCTTCAAAATCCATTTGATACTCACCATCTTGGTATATCAAAGGATTATTGACTAGAATTCTACCATGGTTTTCAATAGAAGACTTAAAAGGTCCATAGACCGGCGACTGAATAATAATCTTATCCCCCACTTCAGTCAGAGCCTTCACAGCGAAAATCAAAGAAGGCACAACACCAGGACTGTAAGTCAACCATTCCTTTTTTACTTGCCAGTCATGTCTTTTAGAAACCCAATTTACAAAAGAGTTGTAATAAGCATCATTGAGTGCTGTGTAACCATAGATACCTTGTTCAAGACGGTCTCTTAAAGCATCAATAATTGGCTCAGCTGTCTTAAAGTCCATGTCTGCTACCCACATTGGCAATACATCATCTGAACCATACAAGTCTTTTACAAATTCAAACTTAATTGACTGGTTGTTACTTCTATCATGTTGTTCATCAAAATTATATCTCATATTATTTCCCCCCTCGAAGTAATTATATGATAAAGGAAAAATTATGTACATAAAAAGGACAGAAAAATTTCTGTCCTATGCCAACTTACTCGTTGTTATTTTACCAGCAACTTTCGAGACTGGTTTAATTTTTAATGTTGGATTGTTTATATCACAATCTTTTAAAATATTTTCTAATTCCGACATTTCCTTACGTTTCAAGACAACTTCCACATTGTATCGTCTATCACCGTTAATGCCTCGTGTTAAATAATTGTTGACTGTATAACCTGCATGTCTTATTGCATCAGAAGCAGCAATCAACTTGTCTTTATTCTTGAGAAGTATGTCCACTTCTACTATCCCAAGTGCTAACTTGTCATCCAGTTTACCACCGATGAATACACCAAATGTTCGACCGAGTGCATAGGCTAAGGTGTATTGTAAACCATCTGCTGATGTTACTTTCGTTAATACAGTTGCAAATATCATGGCATCGACAAACACAACCATATAAACTGGATTCATGATTTTTTTCGAAATTAGAATGGTTTTCAATGTTGCAAGCACATTGGTAAAAGATGTGATTAAAAACAAAGTGATAATTGGTAACATAATGTACCTCCCTTTCTTTTCTCACGATTCTATTTTCGGGGCTCAAAATCATCGAAACCTATAGTATCACAGTAAAAATAATCATGCAAGTGTTTTTTATGGTGTAATATGTCCTTAATTTCTCTGTAATGTTGACAAATGTGTGACAAAACATGTACTCTAATCTTAAGGGAAGTGATAAAGTGAGTTTTAAATCTCAATTTGGTTATATACTTGATCTACTAGATATTTCAGGTACAGAGTTTGCAAGTACAGTCGATGTAGATCGTACTTTAATCAGCAAATGGAAAAACAATGCAAGACCTTTAAAGGCAAGAAGCCAATACTTTGAGCCTGTTATAAAGGCATTTATTGATTATAATTTAAAAAGAAATGATACCATTTTAGAAAGGTTCTTTAGAGAGATCTATCCAAATATTGATAGAAATGAACCGGACTATCTTAATACATGTTTACATAAATGGTTGATAGGAGATGACTTAGGTTACTTCCATTCTTTTAGTGACTGGCGGTCATCTAGCGAAGCCTTATACACAACAAACATTGAAATTTTTCAAGGCAACAAGGGTAAAAGAGATGCACTTGTTACCTTCTTTAACTATGCCTTTGAGCTGCCTGCAGGTCAGGAAATTTTTATATCCGATTCAGAAAAAAATGACTGGTTAATAGAAGATCCAGACTTCTATCAATACTATTACAAACAAATTGACGAGTTAGCCAAGTTCGGTCATAACATTACTATCATTTATAAGGACAGCGACTTCCATAAACGTGTCTCAAACTTTGACTACTATAAAATATCTAAGTACTTTACAGGACGCGTCACAGCTTATAAGGCAAATAACGATCCACATATGAGTCCAAGTCTTTATATCATCCATAGACATATGCTGATGTTGTCAATCAATGCAGAACCTCAGATAGACAATCGATATATTTCTCTTTATAGAGATCCTTTTAGTATCTCACAAATGGTAAAAATGTTTGCATCAAGACTCAAACGTGCAACACCGATGATTTCTACTTATACCTCACATGGTACAAGTTTAAAAGGATTTACTGAAAACTTGATAGGCGCTTTAGAAAAGAGCGACAGTTCTTACTTCATTTCCTCTTATCCACCTTTTTCTACTATACCTGAGGAAATTTTAAAAGGTATTTTAAGTGAACAAACCATGACCGATCAACAAACTTATGAGTTGATGCAAATGCATAAGGTCAATCAGTCTCTTTTTAATAAGGAGAACACCACCACATTTGATCAAATCATCAGTAGAGAAAGACTGCTTGAGGCCTTAAAGACCGGTAGAACCAGATTGGATGATATCAGTGCCATCATAAAAAAAGACGTCTATATCTCTAAAGACCAAATGCTCGAACATTTATGTTCATTGGCGCAAAGGACTAAAAAGGATGATCATTTTAATATCACTGTTGCCTCATTCGATGACATACCAAAGTTAAATATCAGTATGTTATGGTTAGTTGAAGATCAGATGATGTACTCCTTCCCACTTAATGGTGCCAATCATTTTGTGGTCAGTGAATCTAAAATCATCATAGATGAAGTCATCTTATTTGTACACGACTTACTCATGCTTAACGAAGAAGCTGAGTCTCTATGTGATTATCTAGAAAAATGTAAATAGCAAAAGCCCTTCTTTCGAAAGGCTTTTTTCTTTATGTTTAAATACTAATCCGCTGTATAAGCGATATGTCCATCTACAAAAGTCATTTTTACTTTTGCATCTAATTCGAATGGATGGCCATCCATCATTACAAGGTCTGCATCCTTACCGACTTCAATTGTACCAACTCGATCTTCAATGCCTAAGATCTCAGCAGGATTAATAGTAATGGCCTTAAGGGCCTCAAATCTATCCATACCAGCCTTTGCACAAAGACCAGCCATAATTGGTAAGTAATGAACAGGAATCACTGGATGGTCTGTCATAATTGCTACTCTTAAACCAGCTCTTTGCAGTATGCCGGGTGTTGTAAAAGTTTTGTTCTTAGTTTCAAACTTAGTCTTATGACCAAAAGTCGGCCCAACAATGGCATCGTAACCCTCTTCAACCAGTTCCTCTACAATCATATGACCTTCTGAACAGTGGTCAAGTGTTAACTTAAGGTCAAACTCTTTTGCAATTCTTATAGCCGTAAAGATGTCATCCGCTCTATGGGCATGAGCCTTAAGAGGTATCTCTTTTTTTAGTACCGGCAGTAAAGCTTCAAGTTTATTGTCATAGGCTGGCATCTTATCAAGGTTGCCTGCTGCTGCTTCAATCTTTTCTAAATACATCTTTGCCTTAGTCAAAATATTTCTTAACTCTGCTGCTACTGCTAATCTAGTCTGAGGTGATATGCCTAAACCCTTGTAAACTCTCTTTGGATTCTCGCCAAAGGCAATCTTCATTGCATGAGAAGGATTGACAATCATATCGTCCACTCTACGACCGTGTGTCTTAATAATAGCAAATTGACCACCAATTACATTAGCAGAGCCTGGACCAGATGACACACATGTAATACCAGCTTCTCTGGCTTCATCAAATGTCTTATCCAGTGGATTGATACCATCAATCGCTTTTAGTTCAGGTGTTAATGGATTAGAAAGTTCATTGACGTCATCTCCTTCAAAACCAATACCAGTCTCTCTTAGACCTAAATGAGTATGGGCATCAATAAAGCCTGGAAAAAGCTTCTTACCCTTACCATCAATCACCTTTGCATCGGCTTCAATGTTTTCTTCAATCCTTTGAATTTTACCATCATGGATTAAGACGTCAGCTACAAATACCTTGTCCTCAACCATATTATTTATCTCTACATTTTTAATTAAATACATTTTGTCCTCCAATCGTTCGCCTCCCTAACATTATAACATGCTTTCTTCACATTGACTTATGCTTGCATGATGTTTTTAGTAAAACTTTGATGTAAAATATGACTAAAAACTCACTCTATCCATTGAAGAAGTTCTTCCATGACTACTTCACAATCTTTTATATGAACCAAATAACCATCTGCTTCTTCATTTGTTATCCTAACGTATATTTTATAAGAATCAAAATCACTTTGATCATAATAACGCGTAAAAATAATATGACCTAATAAATCGTCATCTAGGTAAGTTAAACGAAAGCCTCTTTGCAGATCAAAACGCATCTTGCCCATAATGCTCGGTCTATGAATACTATTTCTTATTTGCATGTTGTTCAAGTGGTTTATCATCTTATTCAAAGTTTCTTCATCTTCTACAAGTACAGGTCCGTTTTCAAGCGAAAAATGAATCTTTTTAACATGTTCCTTGTCTATATCAAGTGAATAGGGCATAAAATAACTGACATGAATAAGAGCTGAAAGACCCACTATGACCCATAGAAATCTTCTGAATCTTTTCTTGGTCACTTTTGTGTAGATAAAGTATATAAGTACAAGTGGATAAACAGCTAATAGGTATCTGATTGTTAAAGAACCAATCTCTGTATACAGAAAAAAATCTCTAATCATATCCAGCACTGACCTACCTCCTTTACAGCTTAATGTTAATAAGTCCCAATTCATTATAGCAGAAAGTTTCTTTTCTTGTCATGACTATAAAGATTATATTAAAGCTCATTTCTTTAACATCTAAACTAAAAAATGACTTCAAAATGAAGTCATTTTCATATTAAGAAGATTGTCTTAATATCATTTCAGTTGGAAAAACTGCTGTTATGGCTGTTTCTCTATTACCTCTGATCCTGTCACAAAGAAGGAAAACAGCATGTCTACCCATGGCCTCTGTTGGCACCCTCATAGATGAAAGTGGCGGTTGTATATATTGGGCTGTTGGTATATCATCAAAACCTATGATTTTAATGTCTTTGCCGACAACCATTTTTTTTTCTTCAATGGCTCTATAAGCACCTATGGCCATTGTATCTGAACTAGCAAATATAGCCCTAGGCATCTCTTTTTCCTCTAAAATTGATTTGGTCATTCTATAGCCGTCATCGACTGTAAACATACCCATTCTTACCCAAGATTCATTTAGAAGTCCTATATCTTTCATGGTATTCATAAAAGTCTCATATCTATATTCTGTTACAATCTCATTGCTGGAAAAAACGATGTTAGGTGCACCAATGAAGCCTATTTGGTCAATATTCAACTTTCTAAAATACTCTATAACATCAATCGTGGCCTGTCTAAAATCAACAATCACACTGTCATAACGCTTAGACATTGGATTGTGATCTAAGAATACAATTTGATTTGAAATCTTAGATATAATCTCTACATCATTTTCAGAAAAAATACCAAGTGCAATAACGCCATCATAGGTATCAGATACTTGAAACTCTTTCTGACCAAAGTTATACAGGGTCGTAAGATCAGCATCACTGGCTTGGCATGCAAGCTCTACACCCATCCTCATTGATAAAAAATACGGATCAGCAAGCTCGTAAGCCACATTGTAGGTTGACACCAAGGCAAACTTCAACTTATTTTTTTTACTGGTGTAAGCCCCCTTCTTCTTATAGGCAAGCTGTTCTGCTACTTTAAATATCTTTAACTTGGTTTCCTCTGCTACTGATAAAGAGGGATCATAATTTAATACTCTTGATACCAAAGCTTGGGAAACACCAACTTTATCCGCTATATCTTTTAGTGTCGCCATAAACACTCCTTTATACTTCTTCTAAATAAAACAGTCTAGACTGAAAATCTCCACTCGGGTCACCAGAGTACTCAATACCAGTAAAGGCCTGCTTTAATAGTATACCATGATTCATCAGGTAAGAGCCAGTAAATACCTTGTCATTCATCTTATATTTACTCGCTTCTTTAAGGCCTTTTAACTTAAATCTGCTTGGACCAGGATTAGACTGAGATAAGACTCTGTACCAACAAGCTAAAACCTGATCATCCTTAACAACCATCCAACCTGAGTCATTACCATCAAAAGGACTCATCAATCTATAGAAATCGCCTTGATGAATCAAAGTCCGATGTTTCTTGAAAAATGCCGTATGAGCTTTTATCTGATTTTTTTCATCTTCTGATAACTTAGTAATATCTAACTCATAACCAAATGTACCGAAATATGCGACATGAGTTCTCATTTCCAAACTTGTTTGACGTCTATTTTGATGATTTGGTACTTCAGAAACATGAGAACCCATTGTTTGAAGTGGATAAATCATAGATGTACCATACTGGATTTTTAGCCTTTCCACGGCATCTGTATTGTCACTGGTCCATGCCTGAGGTGCATAATATAAGAGTGCAGGATCAAACCTGCCGCCACCACTGGCACATGATTCAAACAGCGTATCTTGGTATCTTGAAGTCAACCTTTCATACAAATCATAGACACCAAGTATGTATCTATGAAAGAGTTCACCCTGTCGATTGTTTTCTAAACATACAGAATAAGCTTCAGTGATGTTACGGTTCATATCCCATTTGATATAGTCAACTGGACAATCGTCTAATACTAGAATCAGCTGGTTATAAATATGGTCTACAACCTCTTGTCTAGAATAATCAAGAACATATTGGTTTCTTCCTGGTGATCGGTCTCTTGTAGGATCTCCAATAAGAAAATCTGGATGTTCTGATAACAGTTTGGTTTCTAAATTGGCCATTTCAGGCTCTATCCAGATACCAAACTTCATGCCCATGTCTTTTATCTGATCTCTAACACCCTTAATACCATTTTTAAGTTTTTCTCTATTAACAAACCAATCACCAAGACCTGTGGTATCATCATTTCTAAGACCAAACCAACCGTCATCTAAAACAAACAACTCTATGCCAAGTTTATATGCTTCACTTGCTAGAGTGACAAGCTTTTCCTCATCAAAATCAAAGTAAGTTGCTTCCCAGTTGTTAATTAGTACTGGCTTTTGAGAGTTTTGCCATTTCTTATTAATGAGATGTTTATTGAATAGATTGTGGAATTGATGGGATAAATAATTCAGACCTTCACTTGAATAAGTCAGAATAGCCTCAGGTGTTTGAAATGACTGACCACTATCTAAAGTCCACTGAAAATAATCGGGATGAATCCCACACTGGAATCTTAAAATATCGTTGGCATCCACTTCAGCCTGTGCTAAAAAATTACCCGAGTATATCAAGGCCATACCAATCGCTTCACCTGAAAACTCTCTTGTTTCTGGTCTTACTAAAAATGCTGAAGGATTATGATGTGCACTAGAAGCACCTCTTTTAGAATAAACTGAATGAATGCCTGGATTTAAAGGCGTCTTATAAATATGTCTTTCTCTAGCCCAATCACCTGAGAACTGCATAAATTCTAAATCACCATCAGGCAAATCAATACTTGTTGACAGCAACCTATTAATCCTTATGGATTCATCAGAGTGATTGGTAAGTTTTACATGTTTAGAAATGACGTCAAGGCCCTTAAACATACTATAAGACAACAGAAGTTCTAAACCCTTCTTATCTTCTAACTTAATCTCTAGTGTGAGCTCTGCATCAAAGGTTTGTGGTAAGGCTATTGGGTCTTTTCCTCTATATATTCTATGCGACTTATACTTGAAATCTACAATATGACTGCCCGATTCAAAGATCAAATCAATGGCTGGTTCTCTAAAGTCTGTTGTACCGTAATTAGGATACTCCAGTCTTTCTAAACCTAAGGATAAATCCTTTTCTACATAGGCCGTTAAAGGTCTATCTTGATTGACTCTAAATGCTTGTAAATCAAACTCGCCATATAATCTCTTACCAAAATAAAGATGTCCTAAATGACCATTTGATAAGATACCAATCATATAAGAAATCTTATCATTGTATAAATGAAATATATTCTGATTAAACTCTGCGTGCATAAATTCCTCGATTCATATAATACATCATCACCATGACACCTGGTATAAAAATGGTGATCAACCAATTGAAGTTCATTAAGACTAAAAAGCTAAGCCCTATTGTGATACTTATAAGAAGTATGTCTAAAAGTCTTGTATGGGCAACTTGGAAGGCATCTGTAAAAGACATTTTACCTTCATAGAAGGCAATTAGTGAGCCTATCAAAATTAGCCACCACTCTAATAGGAAAAATAAAAGCATCCCTTTTGAAAAAACAGAAGTACCAAAATATGATTTTATTAAAAGTACTAGGGTTATCCCCCAAAAACCTAAAACAAAGGTCCTTAGAACACCACTTATAAACATGCCTTTAAAGGCCTCGTAAAATGTTTTGTATATGGAAATCTGATCATCTTTAATCCATGCATCAGTTACAACTTTACCCGCACTTATGGCAGGTAAAATTGTAACGAGGGGAATGGATGCTAAAATAATCAAAACGTTTATTATAATCAAGCCATAGGCTTTCTCACCTAGTTTTAAAATCATATTCATTATTTAACCGCTCCATCAACCATACCTTTAACAAAGTATTTCTGCATCGCAAGGTATAAAACGATGATAGGTAATATTGCTATCAATGATGCAGCCGCTGCTGCATTTAAGTTACTTGTGTTATTACTAAAGAAGGATGCAATCGCAAGTGTTATGGTTCGCATATCCTGCTTTTGTAAGAAGTAAAGCGAAAACTGGTAGTCATTCCAAACCCATACGCCCGTTAAGATAACAACCGTTGCTGTAACTGGTTTTAAAAGTGGCAAAATGATTCTATAAAAAGTTTGAAACTTGTTACAGCCATCAATTGCTGCCGCTTCATCTAAAGAATAAGGCAGGGTCGAGATAAAGTTGGTATATAAAAATATGGACATCGGTAATTGGAAGGTTGTAATAACTACTATGATGCCCCAATAAGTTGAAATACCACCCCACTTAGCCATATTTGAATAAAGTGGCACCAACATTGATAACGGAGGTACCATCATCACACCAAGCACCAAGTTTAAAACGCCCCTGTTAAACTTGGTCTGAAATCTAGCAAGTGGATAAGCTGCTAAAGCACCAACTAAGACGATCAATGTCACTGATACCACCGTTATGATGATAGAGTTTTGCATAGCCAGTAGTATTTTTGCATCTCTTATGGCTGTTACAAAGTTATCTAAATACAACTCTGTTGGCAAAAGCCATCTCGATGAAAAATCTGTTAAAGGCTTAAATGCCATTGTAATGGTAATGTAAAAAGGAATAAAGTGAATCAATGAGATAAATATCCCAAGAAGGGTTTTATATAAGGTCTTCTTTTTCATTAAGCCACTTCCTTTCCTCTAAAGTATTTTTGTAAAGTCATACTGATAACCATTATAAAGATAAAGAGTATCAGACCGATACCAGCAGCATATCCTGCTGATTGATTGTTAAAGTACATATAGTTAATCAGTGTTGAAAGCGAATGTGATGAATATCCTGGGCCACCATTTGTTAAAGCCTTAATCACATCAAATAGTTTTAAACCACCAATTAAGTTAAGCGTTACTGATGTTGTTATAGCTGGTCTTAACATAGGAATAGTAATGTGTTTGAACTGTTCCCATTTGGTAGCACCATCTATATCAGCTGCTTCATAATACATTTTTGGTATACCTTGAAGACCTGCTAAGTAAATGACCATGGAAACACCTACATATTGAAGTACATTGACACCAACCATTAGCCAGACTGCTAATTTACCATTTGCTAACCAATCGACCGGTTGTCCACCAAACAAGATAAGAATATCATTAATAGCACCACCATCGTATTGGAATAAGAAATACCACATATAACCCATGATGACAGCCGCAACTAGAACAGGCATGTAAACAAGAGTTCTTGTTACCATTTGTCCTCTGAACTTATTGTTTAGAAGTACAGCATAACTAAGACCTAGTACTTGTTGTAAAACTGTAGAGCCAACACCATAGATAATGGTATTTATAAGTGCTGTATAAAAGTTCTTGTCTAAGAATATTTGCTTGTAGTTTTCAAAGCCTACATATTTAAAGTTCTGGGAAAATCCATTCCAATTTGTAAATGATATTCTTATACCTGATAAAAACGGCCAAATTACAAATAAGAAAAACAGTATGATTGCTGGTAAATACATGATATTTACTGCAAAGTCTTTCTTTTTCAAAACTAACTCCTTTCAACTTTTAAAGCGGCATGAGCCGCTTTAATTATTTCAATCTGTCATAGTCCTTTTTCATTTGCGCAGCTGCATCTGATAATGTCATTTCACCAGTTAACAAACCTGTACCTGTAGAACACATTGTATCCCACATACCACTTGGTAAGTATTCTCTATCAAAATAAGGGAAACCTCTAAGTGCTGCATATTTCTCGTAATCATCTTTTAAGATACCTGTATCAGATTCTACCCCCTGTAAACCTGCTGGCAGTGCATTGGCAGAAGCTAATCTAGACATTTGCGCTGGTTCTGCTAAGAAATTGATAAACTTAAGTGCCTCTTCTTTATGCTCTGAATCTTTCCACATACCAACAGTTGTTCTCTCACCTGAAATAAGTGTCGGTTCATCAGCTGGATCATTAGATGGTACTGGCATAAATCCTACATTTGCATCAGGGTTGTAATTAAGCGCTTCAGCAATAACATAGTTACCGTAGAAAGTAAAAGCCGTTTTATCTTGAGCTAAGTTTTTAGCTGAATCTGTATAACCAGATGATAATTTATCTACATTTAAATATTCATTGTCATTTAAGTCAACTAACAATTGAGCAACTTCTTCCCACTTAGACCACTCAAAAGATCCATCTTTAAATGCTGCTCTGTCATTAGCACCATCATTTGTTATAAAGAACGAAGGCGCTGTCCAATCAAAGAAGTTTCCAACTGTCCAAGAGTCTTTACCACCTACATGAATTGGTGTATAACCTGCAGCCTTTACAGCATCACATGCTACCATAAAATCATCCCAAGTCTTAATGTCATCTACATTAACACCAGCCGTGTCCAATACTGTTTTGTTATATGCAATACCTGATAAGTCTACATCTAAAGGTAATACAAATACTTCACCTTCTTTACTAGTAACAACCTTTTGAATACCAGGGTTTAATTTAGATACCCAAGCTTGATCTGTAAGCGGCTCTAAGTATTCACTGTATCTAGCAACAGACCAACCATGTGTTGACCACATATCTGGTAAATCATTGGCAGCCATTTTCGTTTTCATTACAGCTTCATACTCAGCATTACCTGGAACAAGTGTAACTGTAATACCTGGATTTGCAGCTTCAAAATCAGCTATTACTTCTCTAAAAGTTTCTGTAATCTTTTCAGTTGTTTGGAAATTAATCATCAATGTTAATTCTACATCACTCGATTCCTCACTCGCACATCCAATGAACATGGTCATTGTTAATGTTAAAATTAATAATACCCCTAAAAGTCTTTTCATGCGTCCTCCTCTTAAAAACGTTTTCCTTGTTTAACTTAATTTTAGTAAAAATTTTAGTAAAATTCAAGTGATTTTTTAACTAAAATTAATATCCACACCTTCAATTGTCAGAAAACTCTTGAAATTCAGCCATTTAGAAGATGTAATTTTTTTTTCGAAAACATAAAAAAAAGAACATTTCTGTTCTTTTTTTTCCCATTATTTTAGTAAACAGTATCCCATTGGCGGAATAGTCATGCTGTCTTTTACTTGATTTTTATCAAAATATGATAAGTATGACTTGTCTAATTCTAAGGTCTGCTTTTCTTGTGTCGGATTGATTACAACATGTAAATCACCCTTTTTAAAGATTAACAAACTGTCATGATCAAGCCACTTATTATCATATAACTTAAATTCTTCATGTTCATGTCTCATCTTAATGATGTCAGTCATAAAGGTATGCATATCTGAACCGATATGGTCAAATGTCATACACTTTCTGTGATCTTCTAAGCCACCACCATGTTTACCAGTCATAGGTATTTCACTACCATAATATACGCAAGGTGAACCAAGTTGTGTCATCATAAAGAAATAAGATAATTTGATGCGGTCAATGTCTTGAGAAGCTGTTGTTAACAAACGACTTGTATCATGAGAATCCAATAGGTTAAAGTTATGTTCTGTTACCTGTAGGCTGTAAGAGACCTTCACTTGGTTAACTGCATGAATAAACTCTGACTTATTAATCGTTCTCGTACAGAAGTACTGCTTCATTGCATCAGTGAGTGGATAGTTCATAACCGCATCAAATTGATCACCTTGTAACCAGGCACCAGCATCATGCCAAACTTCTCCTAAAAGGAAAACATCTTCTTTAACTGACTTCACTTCATCTCTAAACCTTCTCCAGAAATGATGGTCTACTTCATTTGCCACATCTATACGCCAAGCATCAATGTTAAACTCTTCAATCCAATACTTACCGACTTCCATAAAGTATTCTATGACTTCAGGATTTTCCGTATTGACTTTTGGCATACTCTTAACCCTACCAAAAGTCTCATAGTTAAGATAACGACCATCTAATTCGTCATAAGGCTTGTCGTAGACAGGAAACTTGTTGATGTGAAACCAATCGCTGTATTTAGATTTTTCATTGTTTTTTACAACATCTAACCATATCGGCGACTCTGAACCCATATGATTAAAAACAGCATCTAACATGATTTTAATGCCTTTTTCATGTGCTTTTTCTACCAGCTCTTTAAACTTAGCCTTGTCACCTAGTCCCTTATCAATGGTCATATAGTCTACCGTATCATAGCGGTGGTTGGTTCTTGCCTCAAATATTGGGCATAAATAAATACCATTAAAGCCCATGTCTTTTAAGTAGTCTAATCGGTTGATGATGCCTTGCAGATCGCCACCATTAAAGTTATGGTGTTTCGGACGAGAGCCCCATGGCTCTACACCTTTAGGATCAATGGACTTGTCGCCATTTTCAAATCTATCAGGAAAGATCTGATACCATACTGTATCTTTAACCCAATCAGGAATTGTATGTACATCCTTCTTATTAAGATAAGGAAAACAAAAGAAGTTGGACAAGTCGCTTAAGACCCATGTGTTGTCCTTTGTAAGTGTGATCATTCTTCTTTCACCTACTAGGAGTCTTTCTTCACTAGACTCTAATATGAAAGCATATCTAGATCTTTTATGACTTGGTTTAAAGCTTGCAAACCAATAGTCATGGTACTCAGTTGTTACCTCTTTTGTCATTTCTACATTGACACCAGACCATCCTGAACCATCAGAAGCTTCAAGGTTACCACCATCAGCACCACCTTTGGTCCATATGTAGGGATCGCCAATTCTTAATGTGACTTTATCAACATCACCTATTTTTGTTCTAATTCTTATATGCAAAGTTTCTTCATCGTAACCATAAGCAAAATTGGACTTTGGACGATGTAATATACTGTCTCTTGAAATCATTAATTTCTCCTCTCCTATTGACATAATAGCATAGGCAAACGTATCCTATATGTATATAAATGTTCTAATATGTACATAGGAGTTGTTATGAGAGAAATTTTGCATTCTGATCTTACTTTATTTGATGAAAGACTATTCTTTTATTTTAGAAATAAGTACAGACCTGAAATCATTGAATACTTAAAAAACAAGCATCAAATAGAGATAAAAGATGAAATTGAGTTTGACATTAAAAGGACCAATACCTTTATGTGGAATGGCATACTAGTAAGAGAAATTGTCCAACTGGGTTATACTTATGAACACTTGGCCAACCAATATGATGCCATCTATGAAAAAATAGAAAAGTGCAAATCAATTGAGGAATTACAGAAACAAGAGCTTTACATGTTTACTAGGTATGTGGATATCATCATCAACCAACAGGAAATGACCGACCATCTATTGGTTAACAGAATCCTTCATTATCTGCATTTGCAAATAGAAGACTACTATACCATCGAAGACTTGACCAACTCATTAGGCATCTCACAGTCTTATGCTGCTAAGATATTTAAAGAACATATGGATACAAGTATCATGAAATACGGAAAAGAACTTAAGATCAAACGTGCCAAAGCCCTTTTAAGGGGCAATGCTTCTGTTACAGAGATTGGAGAAAAACTAGGCTTTTATGATCAAGCCCATTTCTCTAAAACATTTAAGAGGATTACTGGTGTCTCTCCTCAAAAATACCGATTAGAATTACAATCTGATGAATGACTTTTAGGCTAATGGGTATACTCTTTGTATATTGTTTACAAGCTTCTAATAAAAAAGCTATGATTCTCTATAAAAAAGTCATGAATCATGTAAAATAACATGGTATGTTAAAAGTCGCAGTGCGATTTGAATTAGACAATTGTGTAGCATAGACTACAAGGAAAATAAAAGGAGCTAACTTATGGACATTAACTTACTCGATTGGTTTGGATATCTTGCATCTCTAATTGTATTGATATCACTTCTATCAAGTTCAATTCTAAAATTAAGATGGATCAACTTAGTCGGTGCTGCATTGTTTGCTGCATACGGTTTTATGATCAACTCTTTACCAACTGCTATGATGAACTTAGGTATTGTCATCATCAACATCTACTATTTATTTAAGTACTATTCTGCTAAAGAGTTCTTCCAAGTACTTGAGATCACACCAGATTCAAACTACTTCAACTCTTTTATGGACTTCCATAAAGATGATGTAAAGAAGTTCTTCAACAAAGAGAATATGAAAATCTCAGATGCGACAATCGGTTTTTATGTTTTAAGAAACATGGTTCCTGCAGGTGTTTTCATTGGCGAACCACTTTCTAGCACAAGATTAAGAGTAGATTTAGACTTTGCCGTACCAGAATACAGAGACTTCAAAATCGGTGACTACATCTATAACAAACACCCAGAGTACTTCTTAGATTTTGGTTTCAATGAGCTAGTTGCAACAACAACAAATGAAGCACACACTAAATACTTAGAAAAAATGGGCTTTACTAAAAAAGGCAATGAATATATAAAGAAGTTAGGTTAACCACCTAACTTCTTTCATTTTCTATAATTTTATATGTTCTCACACTCCAAAGGTGTGTTTACACCAGTAAATCAAACATAGATATATCACTATTTCTTTACTTTCAAGGTGTTACAATTCTACACATATAAAAAGCAGGAGTTTCCTCCTGCCCTAATCCTTATATTGTGGCTGGTCTTACGGATTAGCTGCCCTTCCACACTTTCTAATCTGTTATATATATTCCCTTTTTTTTACCGTATAAACAGGAAAAAGAGCATTATATGCTCTCTCTCAATCTTTTTATTGTGGCTGGTCTTACGAAAAACTGCCCTTCCACCCAAAATCTAAATATTGTAGCTGGTCTTATATGCGTCGCACAACCCTTCTACACTTACAATTCTATTCAATGTCTTCTTTTTTGTCAATGGGTTTCTTGCAATTGATTATTAAATACTCCCCGCTAATATTAATATCGTCAGTTTTAATATAACAGTTTACAATTAAGTGAAGATCTTCAATAGAAAGCATATTTAACTGATTCTTTTTGCACCTATAAATCAATTCAGACGTAGAATCTGTTTGTATTTCAAAGATTCCACTATACTCAGTTCCTTCTTTCAAATTGACTATGGCACTAAAATCAATATCTACATTCTCTAACAAATCAACATATTTATTGTATTCTTTTTCAGCAACATTTCCAGACAACATATTGTATTCAGTAAATTTTTTACTCAACTTAGCAAAAGACTCTTTAGCTAAGAATACAGGTCTACCAGTTATTTGATTAACCCACTTATTCCTAATAGCGTTTTTGTGAACAACTTTATATTTATCAATCTTAGCAATAGAACTCGTTTCTAATATTCTCATCCCAAAACCATATCGCTTTGTTTTGTTCCATCTCTCTTTCGTATATGTTGTTAGTGGAATAACAATATAAATCTCTTTCCTTTAAGGTTCTTATAATAACAGCTGGATGGATACCATTAAACTCAGGTGCTCTACCTCGAAACTCTATACTATAAACACCACCATTTACATAACGCTGAATATCACCCATCTCCTTTTCGTTGACTACTTTATATTATACATCATAATTTATATAAATATAGCCAAAAATAGGAAATCATTTTTTATCCTCTTAAGTAAAAGTAAACTAACTCGTCCTTTTATAAACAGATAAAATAAACCAGTATCAAAAGATACTGGCTTCGCATTACTTTAAATTATTCACATAAACTCTAGATATCTTGAGTTCTCATAATCACGTACTCTTTGCCACCTTTTGTGAAGGTTTCATCAGTTTCTCTTAGACCAAATCTCTTATAGAAGTCTGTCTTTTCTATACGTGCATTGCACCAGAGGTTTTGGTATTTATCTTTCACATACTTAAGAAGTTCTGATCCGATGCCTTTACCTTGATAATCATGTAAAGTGGCAAACTTTCTAAATTGATATCCATGACTGGTTTTAAATACGGAAATAACCGATACAAGGTGATCATCTAGGAAATAGCCATAATGGTCACCTTCTGGATCACAGTCAAGTTTTATATAGTCTAAGTCTCTATCTGGCCACATGACTTTATGGCGGATTTCGTAAGTATCCTGATAGGAAATGGCCTTTACCATACCTTTTGCTCCATAAGCATACCAACAATTAAGAATGCTGATAGGCCAAATCTGATAAAGTGGTGTCTTTTATTAATCTGTCCATGCATTTTTGTACCATTGATAATAGCTGAAATATGAGCTAATATTGCTCCTACACCAACAAGACCTACAGCAAGCATGCCAGATGTAAACAAGCCCGCAATCATCAAAGAACCACCTAATCCCATTAACACTGCTGATCCAGCTGGTATATTCTTATAAAAACCTTGTAAGACAGCTGCTATTAAAGACAGTGCACCATAAGCACCTACAACTAAATTAATACTCATTTTTCCTCCAAATTAAATACTTTACTCCAGTATTCTAATTGTATCATGTTATTTTATACAGACAATAAAAGTCTATTATTCTTTAGAAAATCTTCCTATTTATCCTATTCAAATAAAGATATCTGATTGTTTTTCTTAATCATTTTATCTCTGATAATTTCGTCCCCTACAAGCGGTGGACCTAGTATTTCAGAGTTTTGATCAAAGTTTCTATAAAAACTCTTTGCACTATCATGATTGTAATTGGCATAACAGTACGTACAATCATGAACACATGTATTGTAAGCACCAATATCAATACTTTCTAGACAATTACAGTCCTTACGTTGGTACTTATCCTTATTATAACCTGTGATGCCCATATCTCTAATGATACTTTCATCAATACATGCAGCTTTTTCTATACCATCATAGGAACCACATGACTTTAACTGAATATCGTATTTACCTGCTATTTTCTTTAAAGTCATGGCTAGTTCATCTTTTTTCTTATCATCGATTCTATGAAAATCCTTAGATGCTTTTTCTATTTTCTTATAAAACTCCACAAAAGATATGATACAAGTTTCTACAGAACCTCGAAGTCTTTTACAGAGCTTTTCAAAGTAGAACAAATGATAGTCTATGGTGTACTTGTCATTGATGATAATAGGATCGTACCGCCAGATAAGTCTAGACTTGCCTCCTAGTTTAGACAGTTCAACCATCGCTTCTATAACCGCATTTTTATCCTCAAGCCCTTTTTCCACATCTTTAAGATAAGGCGTAAGGGTTACCTGGGTCATAAAAGGTTTATCAATGTCATTAAAATGCTTTACTATTTCACTCGGATTCTTTGTCCAAAAGACATAACACTCAACGTCCTTAAAGAAAATACGAGAGATCTGTTTTCTATTCATGGGATTTCTAGTCAATACATAGCCAGCCTTTTGTCTATTTAGAAACCATTCCATATAAAAGGCTGGTATATCCGTTCGTCTAGAGACGCTTAAAATCATGAATCCTCTCCAACTCCTTATTTAGACTCTTTACGATATAAGAGACTAAGTCACTGCCTTCTATCCAATCGAAGTCTTTAGTGTAAGTGAGATATTTATCAGCTGGTGTAAATGCAAACTGGTCCATATAGTCTATGACTGCCTGATTAAACGATTCGTCTATCGTCATATGGCCATCTAATACCGAAGTAATCAAAAAACCTCTGGCTTCTGGATGTCTGCATGTATCATAATAGTTGGGCAGTAATCTAAAGACAAGCGGTGTTGGTGCAAAAGCATGTTTACCCGGTTGACAGTATAAGATTAAACTCTCATCTACTTTGTTACTCTCATCAGGCATGATGCCTTTGATGTATCTACCGTGAAAACTGCATTCAGAATATACAATCCTATCCTTGTCATCTAGATAGAGCCATATATGTTCTAAATCATAAAGATGGCCTATATCGTAATCAAAGTAGACTGCATATTCTACAATTTTACTTGTCTTACCTCCTATTAAAAGTGTTCTGTTAAAAGATTTTGATTTTTGGGTGTGTGTATAAACTTCTGTCGCAACTGCCTTGATGTCAAATGGTTCATTTTCATCCATCATTAGTTTTGGAAAGTATTTTTCTAGATTCACATCATCATCTCCTTTCCTTCTATTATACTAAAAAAGCACTGGATATAATACCAGTGCTACATTAATTCTTTTACAACCCATTCAGTTTTCTTGATGACTTCTTCTATTAAATCCTTAGATAGGTCAGGATTGATGGTTTCTTGACTGGCAATAGCAATAATAGACATGGCCATGGCTGTTTGAATGGTTTCAACAATCTCTAGACCGTTCATGTAACCGTAGCCCAAACCTGCCACAAAGGAATCGCCTGCACCAGTCACATTACATACAGGTACGTCCCAAGCAGTTACCTTGTATGCCTTCTTACCATCTGTAAAGAAAATACCTTCACAGTCTAATGAGATAAAGACATGTTCAACGCCAAGGTCTATAAAGTACTGACCCGCTCTGACAAGGTCTTCATCGTTATGTATTTCTATACCAGATAAGACTTCCGCTTCATAACGGTTAGGTTTGATGGTATGAAAGTGTCCTATCAAGTGTTTGATAGATATGGCTTTAGCAGCTGATACTGGGTCTAAAACAAACTTGGTATGACCCTTGTAACGCTTTAAAATATATTCAAGGTTTTCTGGACTGTCTGCATCTAAGAAAAGGTACTCAGATCCCATGATGATCTCATCCTTAGAATCAATGAAATCAAAGGTCATCTCATCTAGAGCCCCCATATCCACAATGGCAGATACCATTTCTCCCATTTCATTTAAAATCGCTAAGTAAGTTGGCGTACCTGAACCTTCTAAGACCAGAGACTCACTCATATCATAACCATATAACATGGAGTGTTCCATCATAGACTTACCTTTTTCATCGTTTCCAATTACAGAAATAAATTTGGTATTTACATCTACCCTTGCTAAGTTTTCAGCAATGTTCCTACAGACACCTCCAAAGGACATTCTTACTTGACCTGGTGTAGAGTTATAGGGTGTGTATTTACTGGTCGAAAAACCAAAAATATCAACAACCGATGCACCAAACACGACTACATAATCACTACTCATTTATACGCCTCCTAACAAAGTATTATTTTATCACAGTTAGGCCTAAAAAAAAAGACCTATGAAAAGGTCTCTGGAATAACTACTTTAGATGCTACAACAAGGTTTACAAGACTCATGAGTGCAGCTGCAAAGAATATGTATTGAGGTCCTATAGAATCCCAAATAAATCCTGCTGCAATAGCACATGTAATCGATACAACATGGTCTAGTGACAGTCCTAAAGAAAGTGTTGCTGTAAAATCTGATGGCTGAACCAATATGGATTTTAAATAGATGGTACGGATCATCCCCATTTGGTTGGACATCTTGTCTATGATAAATAAAATAAAAGTCATAATAACCGGTAGACCTACTGTTGGAATGGAACCAGCCTTAAATAAAGCCGATAAAATACCATAAGCCACATAAACACCTATAAATGACAAGGCATCCGCATAAAGAAGCTTCTTTAGGCCGTACTTGTCTATCCATCTACCCAGTGCAGGTATAAAGAATATGCCTACAAAAGATCCGATAATACCTAATATGGCAAGTGTATCTACTTTCTTATCTAAAAGCTCGATTAAAACCCATGGACCATAAACTAGCATGATCTGCTTCTGAACACCATACATAACCGTTAAGATATAATAGAACTTGTACTCTTTTCTAACAACAAATCTAACCCTTTTGTCAGAAACAATCTTATGGTCTACAAGCTTTGACAGTACCGAATAAAGGACAATGACCATGACCATAAAAATTGCTGATACAATAAAGATCCATTTGATCTTTGTTGTAAATGAGAAGATACCAGCTCGATAGCCTATAAATGTTATCATCATGGCAACCATGGTAAAGCCGGTGTAAACACCTTTAAACTGACCCATCCGTTTGCCTGTATTGCCACCCTGAATCAAATCCATACCAATGGCATCTCTAAGGGGCATGGCCATATGAGAACCCATAGAATGAATAAAAATAAAGATCAGCATGATGCTGTATGATGGTGTAAACAAGCCTAGGACGAGAACACCGATAATACCCAGTATATTTGAGAACATGGCTATTTTAATATCTGAAAAGCCTGCTAAAAGCGCAATTACAAAGATGGTGATAACACCTGGTAATTCTCTTGGAAATTCAATTAAGCCTCTTTGCTCAGCCGTCACCTGATAGGCATCTTTGAAATAATTCGAAAGTACACCACCCGACAAGCCTGCTGCAAGAGCAGAAAGAGCAACTATAACAATATAGACCCTAAGCTGTGGACTCATTTTTTTCAGTTTATCAACCATAACCCCTCCAATATTTCTATACCCTAACTATTATAGCATTAATTGCGTAAAGTACAATAGGACATGGTTGATAAAATGGCCTATTTGCAGTCATTGTCTATTAACATTTCTAATGCACGAACAGCTACGCTTATAGGGATTCTTGTATCATCACACTGCGGATTACTTAAACCCAACTTTTCTCTTTCTTGATTGGCAAAGACCAAAAGAATCGTTCCCACTCTAACGCCTAAATATGAACCTACAATAAAAAGCGTAGAAGATTCCATTTCAGAAGCCAGCGTCCCTCCTTTAATCCAGGCATCCCACTTATTTTTAAGCTCATAACCGATAGGCATTCTATCAGGCTCTCTTTGTCCATAGAAGGAATCCTTACATTCTACAATACCGATATGACGTTTATGACCCAGATCATCACATGCAGCTACCAAGGCATTTGTAATCTCGTAGTTTGCTACAGCCGGAAATTCCATCGGAAGGTATTCATTTGGCGTCCCATCTTTTCTTATGGCTCCATTTGCAACTACTAAATCGCCACCTAAAACCTCTTTTGCCATACCTCCTGCAGTGCCAACTCTGATAAAAGTATCAGCCCCTACACGTACAAGTTCTTCCATGGCAATAGCAGCCGATGGTCCCCCTATGCCCGTAGAGGTAACAGACACTTTTGTCCCATTCAAATAACCTGTATAAGTGACAAACTCCCTATTATCCGCTATGAGTTTGGCATCTTCAAAATATGATGCAATTAACTCACATCGCTTGGGATCTCCGGGTAACAAGACGTACCTGCCTACATCACCTTTTTTCAGTTTTATGTGCATTTCTAAATTTTCCATTTCAACCTTCTTTCTTATTGCTTTAATTTTACATCACATTAATAAGAATCCCAATAAAAATAATATTAAAATTAATGGAATAGACTGGTTATTGACCTGAGATTCATGTAAGATGTTCTCAGTTACAGGAGGTTGAAATGAAAATAGGTTTGGTAATAGAAGGCGGTGGCTTTAGAGGCGTTTTTTGCGAAGGCATCACATCCTTTCTGATAGACAATAGGATAGAAATACCTTATGTTATCGGTGTTTCTATGGGGGCAATTAATGGGACAAACTACCTGTCCAAACAATCAAGAAGAAATATAGAAATCATTGAAAAGTTTTTAGGTGACCACAGATACATGAGTAAGAGAAACTTAGTTAAATCTGGTAGCCTTTTTGGCATGGACTTTATATTTAATGACATCGCCTATACACATCATCCATTTGACTTTGAAGCATTTAAAAAGTCAAATCAAGACTTCACCATTGTCTCTATGAACTGCTCAAATGGTCAATCGCACTATACTTCAAATAAAGACAACAATGCAGACCAAATGATGTGGGCTCTAAGAGCTTCAACGAGTCTACCATTTGTTTCAAGAAAAGTTGATATCAAAGGGCATCCTCATTTAGATGGTGGTATAACAGATCCGATACCAGTCAAAAAAGCCCTAGAAGACGGTTGTGACAAGGTCATTGTTTTACTTACTAGAGACATCCATTACAAGAAATCCCCTTTTAAAGGTGGGCCACTTTGTAATATTGTTTATAATAATCACCCTCAGATAAGAAGAGGACTAGACAATAGGCATCTTGTTTATGAAGAGAGTCAAGACTTTGTCCGTCAGCTAGAATTAGAAGGCAAGGCACTTGTCTTTAGGCCTGAAAAGCCACTTGATGTAGACCGAACAGAAAAAGACTTTTCTAAGATCAAAGATGCATTTGATCAAGGCTATGCATTAGCTTCAAAGAGAAAAGAAGAACTACTTAACTTTATCAGATAGGCACATCGAGTGCTTCTGAAAACTAGTTTTCTAACAGATAAAAGCAGCCCAACTGAAAAGTTGGGCTGTTGCTATTTTACTTGGATACTTAAATTTTTATTTTCGAATCGATCACTTTCAACAGAAATCTCAATTGAACCGGCTTGGCCATTTGTTTTTATCCAAGCGCCTATGCAGCCACCGATAAGGTTTAACCTTTTTGGTCCAATGATCTGACCTACACCAATAACATGTACATCTACAGATTCATTGATGTATGGTAGGATATTGCCTGATTGGTCAACCACCTTTACAAGCATTCTTGTCACGTCATAATCACCTGACTCTAAAACCACATCATCTAGACTTACTTCTAAATCATGGGCTATAGGTGCTGCTGAAAATGACTTTTCTACAACGACTTGATCATTTACATAACCTTTAAAGATACCGTCTTGCCATCCAGAACCCCAGTCTTGTATGGTTTCAAAGTCTTTTACCTCAAATGGCGCATGACTTAAGCCCTTGTATGTTTGTGACTTAGGATAAAAGAACTTGGTCTCATCTTTAACAGTCACAGAGATTTTTTCACAGTTACTCAAAACTGTTAGCGGCAAGAAAGACTTACCTTCAAACTCTCCTTTTTCTCCTCTGGCCCATAGAGTAACAGGCTCTAAAACATAGTCATGGTCTGCTTGAGACTTGTAAACATAAGAGGCAAACTTTGGTATTCTAAACATGTCCATCACACCATGATAGCAAATTCTATCACCTGATCCGAACTGGAAGTGGGTGTTGTAATCAAAAGCACACCAGCCAATAGCACCTGATATGTTGTCTTGTAACATCATATCATTTTGAACAAGCAAATGACGCTTACAGTGCTCTACCATTCTTTCCTCAGAATCAAATCTTTTGGTTGGGTACATATGGCCATTGTATTCCGTTACCAGATAAGGGACTTCCCTATCTAGACCAGTCACTTCTCTTTGATACCTTAGAGGCTTATTTACATCATTTAAATTAAAGTCATTCATGGTGTAAACATCTTCAATCAGTTCACTGTTTTCAATACATCTAACACCACCTGTTTGTCTTGTATCATCAAGAGACTTGGCCAGTTCATGGGTACTCTTATAAAAATCATGGTTGTCCATAGACTCATTGATTCTAGTCCCCCACAGGATGATAGAAGGATGATTCCAGTCTCTTTCAATCATTTCCCTTACATTTTCTACAGCAACATCTTGCCATGCCTTATCACCAATGTGTTGCCAGCCTGGTATCTCTTCAAACACAAGTAAACCGATTTCATCACATCTATCCAGAAAATGTCTTGACTGAGGATAATGACTGGTTCTTACCAAGTTAAGGCCTAAATCATACTTTAAGATATCAGCATCCTTTTTCTGAGCGCGCTTAGGCATAGCATAACCCACATATGGAAAGGCCTGGTGTCTGTTAAGACCTCGAATCTTAATCTTCTTGCCATTTAGATAAAAGCCACTTGTTTTAAACTCACACGATCTAAAACCAAAGCGTGTACTATAAGTATCAATTACCTGATTGTCTTTTATCAAATTAACTGATGCCTCGTAAAGTTTTGGTGCATCTATTTCCCATAGACTCACAGCCAGATCATCAAATGAGATCTTTTCACCAAGATTAAACGTCTTTCTTGCAATTTCAGCTTCATCAAAAATACATACTTCAATCATTTCGGCCTGACCTTTTATGAAGACTTCTAGCTCTAAACCATTTGTTTCACCAACTCTAGGCTTTACAAATACATTATCAATATGGTTTTCATCTACCACTCTTAAGTTGACTTCTCTATAGATGCCACCATAACATAAATAATCTATGGTAAAACCAAACGGAGGAATGTCATTTCTTTCAGTGGAGTCGACCATAACAGTTAAGACATTTTCCTCTTGTAGGTAGTCTGTCATATCAAATGAAAATGGTGTATACCCACCCTTGTGGTCTCCTAGATAGTGACCATTGATATATACTTTCGCATAGGTCATGACCCCTTCAAAATCTATAAAGACTCTCTCACCCGCTTTATGATCTACTTTAAAGTTTTTTCTATAAGCGCTTACAAACTGATACATTTTTTCATCAAAGCAGTTATAAGGTGTTGTTTTATTGGCGTGAGGCAGTTGAACTTTTGAAAACTCTTTATCATTACCTAAAATATCATTTTCATCAAAGCTTTCCTTGTAACCCCAATCTCTATTAAGTGGTATTATTCTTCTCATGAATCCTCCTTGTAATCTAACTATATTAACATTATAATATTCTCATAAATACATTTATATAATTAAATTTTAACATTCTATAACGATTTTAAGATGAGGTTTTATGAGAAAACAATACTTTTCAAATTTAAATGATACCTTAAAGCAACTGCCCATATATGTTTCATGTACCGGTCATAACTTTAAAGAAACAGGTATAAAAAGACCTAAGGGCTATCCTGAATATCAATGGATCCAAAGCCACAAGGGTTCTGGTTATGTGGAAGTAAAAGGTGAGCAGTTTATTCTAAAAGAAAATATGGGCATGTTTTTACTTAAAGATGAAGCTCATAATTACTGGCCCATCGATGATTGGACAACGGACTTTATTACCTTTGACGGGACTTCTATGGACATCATATTAAAGTCCCTGAGCCTTACTGAATCCAAGTATTTTCATCTTCAAGATGCCAAAAGACTCTCAGCTTCCATTCAATCCATTGGTTACCTAATTGAAGGCACAAGTCCTCTAAAGGATGTTCAAGCTTCCAATATGATCTATTCACTCTTAACAGAAGTTTTGATTCAGTCTCCAGATAAACTAGAAAACAAGTTTACTAAAGTCATTGATTACATCGACAAACATTACCATGAGGTCATCAACTTAAAAGACTTATCTGATATGTTAAAAATAAGTCCACAACACTTTTGTCATATATTTAAAGAAGCCTACCACCAAAGGCCACTTGAATACATCAATAGTGTTAGAATACAAAAGTCCAAACAAGCCATCATCGATGAGCCTGACATGACCATGGAAGCGATTTCTAAACTGGTTGGCTTTGAAAGTCCTTCTTATTTTGGCAAGCTCTTTAAAAAATATGAAAAAATGACGCCTAATCAGTTTCGACAGCTATTCTAAAAGCCGCTAAGATTTTAGCGGCTCCACTTTCTTTCTTCTTCTTTTACTTGCTATAAGTGTTCCGATAACAAGTATCAGACCACTTAAGATATACATCCACCTTCTGTTTACTGGTGGCTGAACAAGAGCTAACTTAAAGTTATGATGTTCAGATTTAAAGACCAGGTAAGATCCATCTACTTGTGTTTCTGTTTCAACCCATCTACCACCTTCTTCAAGATATAAGATCACATCTTGTTCCGGCTTTAAAAATCTATAAGTCAGTTGATTGCTTTCTGAAGGATCAATGGCAATTCTATACTCATCTATACGGGTTTCTCCCACCTTTTCCTTATAAGAATCGACTTCAATCATCCTGAGCTTATCTGCAGGATCAAAGATGCCTTCTACTAAGAGTTTTGGCCTTTCCTCTTCTGATGAAATAACTTGAATCAAAGGTTTATAAACAGCTTCCACAGTCTGGTTAAAGGCTAGATTATCTAAAGATTCATCAGACCACCTGCCATAAAAGCCTTGTCTTTCAGGCAGTATAGGCAGGTCATGAAGGGGTATGCTGTCTCCAAAGTTTAAATGTCTAACCTCTGAGATTTCATCATCAATGACGAAGGTGATCTGAATCCCCCTAAACTCATCAGGCACATCATAAGACATCATACTTTCATAGCTTTCTGGAATGGCTTTACCACCATAAGAAACACCATCCACGCCTGCCCATTCATTGTTCACAAACCTATTGTTAGTATAAAGGTCATCTATATCACCAGCAATAGAACCTGCATATTCTTCTTCTTCATCAATAAACATCATTACAAAGGAATCGTGGATTTGATGGCCAAATCCAGCAATACCACCAATGTATTTCTTACCAGACAATCTAGAAATACTGTAGACATTTCTAATAACACCCCCAGAAGAACCGGCTATACCACCTACATAGTTACCGTCTGTACTGGAAACATGACTGTAGTTTTCACAGCCCTGAACAAGTCCTAAATCCATCCTACCGACAATACCGCCTGAATAATCTTTCTTGGAAATGACTTTACCTGTATTCTTTGAGTTGAGTAAAATAGCCTTGGTCTGGTACTTAAAATTAAATGACTGGTTGCCTTTTTTTACAATATCATCTTCTGGATCAAAATCGTACTCAATGGCCATAGCACCTACAATGCCACCCACATCTACATCACCAGAGATTTCCCCCTTATTAATAGACTTGATGGTAATGCCCTTTTGAATGATTTCGCCATCATTTTCTAGATCTGATATGTCTTCAAATATGGCCACTTCATCAAAAGAAAGCGCATTGATGCCATCTCTTATAATATCAGCTACAGCCTTATAATCTTCATTAAGAGCTCTTAGATTGTCATAAGTTTCATCACTAGACTGATTTAGCAGTGTATTTAAGTCTGTCATCATAAGTGACAGATTAGATAAATCATCGAAGAATATCTCAGATGATTCTTCTGTATACTCTGATAAGATTGGAAAAGAAAGTGCTGGTTTCTTCTGCTGTTCATTTAAAATCATATCAAAATATTCAAAGGCCATCGTCATGTGTTCAGAAGCGTCAGAAAGCGCACCAGATGCGTCTGAAAATTGTCTCATACCTTCTGACATATATTCTGCCCCATCTTCTAAGTTTTGAATGGCTTCATCAAGGTCTTCCTTCATAGCCTTAAGATCTTCATTCATATTGGACAAATCCTGACCAGCTGAGTTAAACCATGAAAATGCTTCGCTTAAAAGCGCCATATCATCCTCAAACTCACTCGCAAGCAGTGTAAAGCCATTTCTGAGTTTTGGGATAGCAACTTCTAAGTGTTCTGTAGCCTGGTTCATCATTTCAATAGATGGTCCATAATCAAAGCCAAGCATGGTACCATTGGCCTGGTAATAGTCTGTAATTCTTTGTAAGGCATTATTCGCATCAGCTGAAGCCTCCTCCAAATCTTCAAGTCCTTCTAACACAAGGGCCATACCATCGTCGTATTTTGATGTTGTTTCTAATGCCTTTTCTATATTATTTAACCCTATCTGAATCTTATTAAGAGCCTTATCTGCATCCCTTCCAGCAAGTTCAAGATCATACATGGCATCTTGTAAATCCCCAATGCTGTCTTCTAAGGCTTCAGACCCTTTTGCGAACTCGTCAAAGCCTGTTTCAAAATAATCCATGGCAACCGTTAAATCTTCTGAACCTGCTTTAAACTCATCCACCACATACTCTAGTTGGAGAATCACCTTGTGCAGTCTTTCAAACCCTTCATTTAAGGTTTCACCTGCATCATCTGCATAGGAAGAAGTATTATCCAGTAAATCTTCCAAATGATTGGAGGTTTGATCCATCTGCTGATTTATCTTTTCTAGTTGATTAGAAACATCTTTTGAATTACCATAGGCATCTTCAACAAGATCTTCTAATGTTTGGTTCATCTTTGTCAGTGCTTCATCTAGATCACTAAGGGTATCTTCTGAAAACAAAAGATGTACATATGGTTCCATTTGACCGACTATGCCACCAACATCTTTTCTACCATATACAGATCCATAGTTGGTATTTGAAGTGATATAACCATTATGTCTTCCAACAATGCCACCTATGTTGTAACCAACATGCGGATAACCAATTGCACCGTAATTTGAGTTACCTTCTAATATCCCTGTCGAATAGCCAGCAATACCGCCAGTATCTGTCTGAGCTTCTATGTCTTCAGCAGATTCAGACTCTAAGTTTAACTTTTCTAAGTCATAAGATGCCATATCATTGTTTGGAATGGCATCATCAGTTGTATTGACTTCAGCGTAGTTGATGTTTTGACCGACATAACCTTTGTTTTCGCCTACAATGCCACCCGTATAGTGTTCACCTGTAATCAGACCATTAGACTCACACTTAATAACAGAGCCTGTTTTTTCATTTACACCTGTAATGCCCCCTATGGCAGTTAAACCAGATACATCACCAGTAAAAGTCACATTCATAATCACACCGTAATTGGTTCCAACGACACCACCAACTTCAGACTTAGTCCCTGTCGGATCTATGGAGCCCTTTACATGTAAGTTCTTTACCATACCGGTAAGTTCTAGGTACCTAAACAAGCCTCTATTTGAACCTACATCTTTTATAGTCAAACCTTTAATGGTATGACCTTTTCCATCAAACACACCAGAAAAAGATGGAATAGAATCTAAGGCGATACCTGTTAGGTCTAAGTCTTTTTCTAAATGTACAATCATGTTTTCAGAAAAAGTATCTAAGACACAAGCTTTCGAAAAGTCAATTAAGTCTTCAACACTATCTATTATAATAACTGGGCTGGTCTCACCATAGACTGGTATGGACGAAAATACAAGGAGAAAACACAAGCTAAGAATAATATGTTTATTGAATCTTTTCATGATTTTTTACCTCCTTTTCTACAGAACCCATTTCAATCATCCCTTTAACATCACCACGAATGGTACCTTTGATTTCTGCATCTACATAACCAGAAATATAGCCCTGCATCTTACCATTCATCTTCATAGATCCTGTGTGACTCTGTATGATGCCACGTCTTTTAAGGGTAAAGGCAGATTTTTCAATCATATAATCACCAAGTAACAAGGTTTGAGGTAGAACACCCATAACCAAAATCAGAGAAATAATAGTCCCTCTTCCTAAGCAAATACCAATGGATGATACGGCATAGTCTGATGACAAGAATCCAATTAAAATACCTGATGAAGCCAAAATCGTTCCTGACGTTATGATTGTTGGAAACGCCTGATTGAGTGATTCAATCATGGCCTCATGAATAGGCATGTCACGTTTTAATTCCATATACCTAGATGTTATAACAATGGCGTAGTCTATGGTTGCCCCCATCTGAATGGCTGTAACCACCAGGTATGACATAAAGAATATATTGGTTCCCTGAAGTGCAGGAAAGGAAAAATTCATCCATATGGATCCCTGTATGGTCAAAACAAGTAAAACAGGAAGCCCTGCTGACTTGAAGGTAAATAGTAAAATAATCATAACAAACAAGGCTGATAAAATGGTAATGATCAAATTATCTTTTGCAAAAGACGTACCTAAATCATTGTTACTTGTAATGTTACCTACAAAGTAAACATCGTCATAGTATTCATAAGCAATATCATGAAATTCGTCGAGTTGTTCAAAGGCCTTGTCACCTTCTTCAGGCATGTCTAAGATCATTAGGATTCTAGAATAGTTTTTCCCTTTTAATTGAGCCATACCATCAGAAAGCTGGTCATGCATATCATTTAGTTCATCTTCTAGCTCCTCATCTAGGGTAAAGTAGCCCGCTTCCTTTTGATCGTACAAAAACATAAATATATCTAATAGCGGTACTGAATACTCATCCAGTCCATTGATAAGCTTACCGTAAGTCTCTTGGTCTACAGCATAGCCTGAATAAAGCATGTTGGCTACTTCTATATCCACATCTGTAAGCTCCGCAAATTGCCTTGGATTTAAACCATCTGTAACCATATAGCCATCGATGGCTTCAGTATTGGCAAGACCTACTGCTTGATCTACAACATCAAGGGTTTCCATCCTTCTTATAAAGTCCCCTTCTTTTTCATAATCACCAGCAGGCACCAGAACTGCCATGATATTTCTAGACCCATAGTAGTCTTCAATTTTCTCTTTCTGAAGTTGTGAGTCATTTTGCTTAATGGTTTCAAGCTTGGTAAAACCATAGACATAATTGGTCTGATTAGAAAAGTAAAAGGCACCAACCAACACACACATAAAAAGAATAGGTACGATGTATCTTGTTTTAACGACCATCTTGCCCCATGGGGTGATTTTGGGTACAAAGTTCTTATGAACCGTCTTGTCCATCCAATCAGAAAAGATCATCAAGAGGCCAGGCATCAAGGTAAATACTATCAACAAGGAAAACAAAAGTGCCTTAATCAGCACAAGCCCCATATCAAAGCCTAAACCATACTCCATAAACATAAGGGCCATAAGACCTGAAATTGTTGTCAGTGATGAAGATGAGATCTCAGGTATAGCCTTGCTGAGGGCTTTAATAGCCGCTTCTCTTGCAGGTAAGTATTCTCTTTCTTCAGTAAATCTGTGACATAAGATAATGGCATAGTCAATGGCTAGTGCCAGTTGTAAAATAACTGCTATGGAATTTGATACAAAGGATATCTCTCCATAGAGAAAGTGGGTCCCCATATTTAAAATGGCGGCAACCCCAAATGTTATCAAAAGGACTGGTATTTCCATATATGTCTTAGAAGTAAAAAGAAGAACACCTAGTATGATAAATACAGCCACAACCATAACAGATTGAATCTCTTTTTCTAGAGAAGCTGCTGAATCTTCTAAAATAGTAGAATTCAAGGAAACATCAAAGGGCTCTAAAAGGAGTAGTACATCCGACAGAGCTTGTTTGGAAATTTCCTCACTCTCCTCTCCTTCAGTGGTAATTAAAAAGAGTGCAGAAGCTCTTGTAAAATGGTCTTTTGAATCATCAAAAGTAACACTTTTGACACCATCCACAGATTCTATCAGTTCTTTTAACTCCTCAGCCTTTGAATAAGTGATATTAGACACCATGACTTGAGCTGTACCAAATGTAGTGAACTCATCTTCCATAAGTGTTAAGCCTTGTCTGGTCTCAGTAGTATCTGGCAGGTAGGCCTTGATATCATTGTTTACAGCCACCCAATTTCTTGAGAACAAACAGAATATAACCATTAAAAAATAGATAAGAATAAATCCATTTCTTTTATCTACTATTTGCGTTGATATTTTTTCTATAACCGATTGATTTTCTTTTTCTTTCATAAACCCTCACTTTATACCCTAAAGAGTATAATATTTTCTAGAAAAAAGAACATACACAGATTCTTAGATTTGTATAAAAACTAGACAAAACCATGGAATTGTCTAAAAAGAATGGCTATAATTAATTGAAAGGATAATCATATGCAATCAAGATCAGATATAACAAAGAAACTACTTGCAGAGTCACTTGAAGAACTTTTACAAGAAAAGACTTTAAATAAGATCTCTATAAAAGAGATTGTCAGTGGATGCAATTTAAATAGACAGACATTTTATTATCACTTTGAAGATATTCATAAACTGGTGGAATGGTCCTTTAAGAGATTGATTATGGACCCCTTATCAGAGTATCAGGGTGAAGCCTTATGGCAGGAAGGTTTAAAAGAGCTTCTTATAAACTTAGAGAAGAATCGAAAGGTATGCAAGCATGCCTTATGTGATATGACCCAAGATCAAATCTATCATTTGTTCTACAAGGACATTGCCATACTTGTAAAAAAGGCCGTGGATGAAATCGCAGAAGATAAAGAAATCAACTTCATCTATATAGAAAACATCACAACCTACTTTTCAATCAGTTTTGGCTCTATCATCGAACAATGGATATTTGGTAGAATCCATCAATCAGTAGATGAAATGATCAACTTTCTAGACACCCTTATCAAAGACCAAATACATGGTGCTATACATAGATTAAAATAGACTCCAAACGGAGTCTATCTTTTTTTATACAAAGCTTCTATGAACTTACTTCTTGATCAAATCTAACAAGCCAATCATATCTGAAGCCTGAGAATAGACAATTTCAGCTTGAGACAAATGGTCTTTATCACCAATACCAATAGCTCTCATCTTGCCATTGTAGGCAGCTTCAACACCTGACTTGGCATCTTCTATGACCAGACAATTTTCTGGATTTACGTTCAGATCACTTGCAGCTAAAAGAAAGACTTCAGGATCTGGCTTTGCGTTTTTGACCCTAGTACCATCTGAAATGGTATCAAACAAGTCTTTGATTTCAAGTTTTTCTAGAATAAATCTAGCATTTTTACTGGCAGAGCCAAGGGCTATTTTTATACCTCTCTTCTTCAGTTCTAAAATGAAGTCTTTGACATTATCAAACATCTCAGACTGGTCTAAAGTGTTGATGTATTCAACATACCACTCATTTTTCATATTGGCCAGATTGATTTTTAAATCTTGATTAATTTTTAAATTACCCATCTCACATATGATATCCATACAAGCCATTCTAGAAACACCTTTAAAGTTTTCATTTTCTTTTTCAGTAAATGAAATATGGAAGCCTTCAGCCAACCTCTTCCAAGCCAGGTAATGGTATTTAGCTGTATCCACAACAACGCCATCTAAATCAAATATGACACATTTTATATTCTCTAACATTCTATCCTCACTTTTTTTCCGTATAAATGAACATCCAAACCTGGTCCTTCAAGGTATTCAAAAGAAACCTGATCTTTAACTGTCACTTTAAAAGTCGTCCCTTTAAAAGACATGGTAAAAGCATAAGCATCCCACTTTTCAGGCAGTACTGGATCTAAATGAAGATTGCCTTGCTTGATCTTCATCCCACCAAAACCATTGACGATACACATCCAAGTACCTGCTAAGTTTGCCATATGAATACCTGCATGGGTATTGTTATGCACGTCATCTAGATCTAGCCTTGCTGACTTCATAAAGTAGTCATAAGCCTGGTCATGATAACCAATATGTGAAGCTAAAATACTGTGAATGCAAAATGATAAAGAGGATTCATGAACAGTTACTGCTTCATAATAATCGTAGTGCTTTTTAATGGTCTCAAGGTCAAACTTTTCTTCTAATAAGAAGATGGCTAAAACAATATCAGCCTGCTTGGATACTTGTTTGTTATAGATCATCAAAGGATGGTAGTTGTCTAAAAGAGGAAACTTTTCCTTTGGCGTGTTTTCTATATCCCACTTAGCCTTATCAAAGAAAGCATCATCCTGTGGGTAGAGACCTTTTTCCTTATTGTAACCAATATACATATTGTCAGCAGCATGAAGCCACTTACTTGGTTCACTTTCTGATATATCTAGTTTGTTTTGTAATAATGTCCTTTCCTCTTCAGCTAAGAGGTCCAAACTCTTACAAGCATTGATTAGGTTTTCTTTAGCCAAACTGTTGGTATAGAAGTTGTTATTTACAATAGCCGTATATTCATCTGGGCCCGTTACACCATTGATGCAGAACTTGCCGTCTTTTGTATCAATGTAATCACCATAGCTGAACCAAAACCTTGCTGTTTCTACAAGGATCTCAGTCCCCATGATTTTCATAAAGTCCATGTCGCCAGTCACTTCAAAATATCGCCATACAGCAAAGGCAATATCAGCATTGATATGATACTGGGCAGTGCCTGCAGGAAAATAAGGTGAAGCTTCCTCACCATTGATGGTACGCCATGGGTATAAAGCGCCATCTACAGCCATGACCTTGGCTCGGTCTCTAGCCTGGTCTAAGGTATGGTATCTAAATTCTAAAAGCGATTTGGCTATTTCTGGCTTTGTGTATAAGAAAAATGGCAGTGCATACATTTCTGTATCCCAAAAAGCGTGGCCTTCATAGCCCTCTCCAGTTAAACCCTTTGCTCCTACACTTGTTTTGCCATCTCTACCAGTCGCCTGTAGTAGATGAAACATGTTAAAACGCATACCAATCTGTAAATCATCGTCCCCTTCAATAGACACATCTGCATGATTCCAGAAGTCTTGATAGTAAGATAGGTGTGCTTGTTTTAACTCATCATAACTAAAATCTTTTCTATTTAACTTACTTAAATCCTCATCTGTAGATGCATGATAAGAAATTACTTTGTCTAAAGTGATTTCATGACCGTAAAAAATTTCTCCTATTCTATCATCTTCCTCAAAATACTCTCCTTCAAGACTGTGATGAAGATGAGTGATCAGATCAAAGCCAGTATGCTTGGTTCTATGAATCATCTCCAGTCTATTTCTTTTTACTTCTAGCAAAACAGGTTCATATGGACCATAGTCAATTCTGGCATTGGTTCTTGGTGTATCATTTTGAACCTTACTTTCAATAAAACTTATGACTTTCACCTCACATGGTGTTATAGGCTTTACCTTCAGTCTTAAGGCAAGCTTGTTTTTATGGGTCATGGAAGCAAACTTCTCGATTTCCACATAAACCGATAAAGCATTTTTACTCCATATATAAGACCTTGTAACAAGTCCCCTCTTCAGATCTAATACACGCTTGTAGTCCGTGATGTTTCCTGTAAAGATGTTACATCTTTCATGGTTTATATAAATTTCAAATCCTTTTGCATTTGGCACATTGAGCATGGTCTGGCTGACATCAGGAAAGCCATAACCCTTTTCTCCGTACTTGATAACTTCGCTTTCATAAAAGCCATTGATAAAGTTACCTTCAATGGTCTTGTCCATATCACCATCATAGCCTTCTTCAAATGTGGCTCTAGAGCCAATAAAACCATTTGAAACAGCAAAGATGGTTTCATTTTTATAATGGTTGTTTACATCGTAGCCTGATTCAACTACACACCAATTCTTATTCAATATTTTCTCTCCTTAAAAGCATCTTATAGTTTTGAATCATTTCTTTTAACTCAGAAATTAAGTCGTCTTTTTGTTCAATGATATGCTCGTAGGCCTTAGCAGTTTGTATATCTGAAGCTTCTACAGGTTCCACTCGGTGAAGTTTCTTTCTATAATCAGAGGGTGCTTGACCAATATTTTTCTTAAAGAGTTTAGAAAAATGAAATGCATTGTCATATCCAACAGACCTAGACACATCAGCTATAGAAAGGCTTGAGTCCTTTAATAGCTCTGTTGCACGGTACATCCTATAATCAATCAAATACTGCTGTGGGGATTTATTAAGTGAATTTCTGAATATCTGATACAAATATTTTCTATCGATACCTACATACTCAGCCATTTCCTGAACCGTCACATTATAGGCATAGTTCATATCAGCATATTCAAGTGCCTTTCTTAAATAGAGCTCCGTCGTCACTTCAAGAGGTATGTCTTCTTCCTTAACTGTCTTTATGTCTATTAGGTGACTGATGATCATATATAGTATGGCTACCATTTTACAATAGCGGTTATGACGTATATTGGCCGTCTCTAGAATTTTCTTGTAATGATCATATATAAAGTCATCTTCTCCTAGAGTGACAACAGGATGGTCTACCGATAAGCCAGCACGATTTAGATAGCCCTCAGCTTGATAACCAAAGAAACCTATCCAAGAAAGCTTAAAGGGACTTGTTTCACTTGCCTTGTAGCCCATAAGGGTATTAGGGGCTATTAGAAACATTTGACCTGATTTAACTTTAAACTTTTTATCATCTACATAAAGCGTACCTTGACCCTCATAAACATAGTAGAGGATATAGTGATCGACCAGTCTAGGTCCCCAAGTTTTACCTTTTGAACAGATTTCAGATCCGCAATAATGAATGACCAAACTGACATTAATGGTTGACCGATTGGCAATAAAAAACTGACTATTTCCAAGCATATTAATTCCTTTCTAATGCATTATTACATTCATCATAGCACCTGATTGGCTTGCTACGAATGTTCTATTGTCAGGTCAATATGTGCTTATGTCTTATTTTCAAAAAAGAAAAATAGGACCGAAGTCCTAATTGCTCATAGATGATTTTAAAATGTCCTCTACTTCTTTTGCCATCTGCATAGCTTGTGGATTGTCTGTTACCAGATAAAGCATCTCAGATGGTTTGATCATCCCTACTCTAACAGCATCCGTTTGATAAATAAGGATTTTACATGGTAAAAAATATGCCGCATCTGAAGAAATATCTAGAATCTTTCTTGCATAAGTTGGGTTACAAACCTCAAGTACAATATAGTCATTTGGATAGTCAATACCATGTTCTTTAAACTTGTCTTTGAAATTCATTTGAAAGAGTGTGCCAAAGCCGTGTTCTTTAAGTGCAGCCTTTACTCTGTCAACGGTCGTCATTAAATCATCTTTTGAAACTATTTCATATTTCATATATGCCTCCTTCTAACAGCAACTATGAACTTAATGTATTTAAAAATTTTTCTAAACCTTGATCTATTACTTCTTCCACTATCATTTTATCAAAATGACTTTCTTTATTTTGATTAAGATAGTTCACAACATCTTCGTCTAATCTCGAGTATATAGCATTAGCAATACCTAGTATCCTAGCAGAATAAGGAATCTCTTTACCGTGAATGCCCTTTGGATAACCTGAACCATCATAAAGCTCATGGTGGCATAAGACTGTATTGGCCACACTGTACTTTACCCCGAGTGCACACAAGATAGAATAAGATTTTTCAGGATGTGTTTTCATGTCCTCTTTTTGATCTATTATACCCATGGATATGTTTTGAAAGCGGGCTGCTTCTAACAAGTCATCCATGTCGTCTTTATTCATATCTAGGTTTTCTGCAATAAATCCAGCTATTTTAGTGACCATCTTGATTTCATGTTCAGCGTCTTTAAAGGCATGAGTATATAAGGTCATGATTTCATTTTTAATTCTTAAAAGGCTCTTCTCTTTTTTAGAAACCTTCAAGCTATACATTCTTGTTTCTGCATTTGAAAATGCCTGTTCATAGGTCATTTCATGACCAGAAATAATACAGCCAGCAGACACATCAAAAGAGACATTTCCTATCAGAAAACGTTGTTCACCAATGTCTTTTTCAATGGTTTCAGGTGACAGAACACTTGAAGAAAGTACAACAAACTCATCACCAGATACCCTTGAAACAATATCCTTTTCATCAAAGTAGTTCAACAGATACCTTGCAACTTTTTGAATCATTTTATCACCAGCTATATGACCAAAGGTATCGTTGATAAACTTTAGGTTATTTACATCTACCATGACAACTTTAATGTCAGCTTGTTTGGCTTGTAACTTATAATAATTTTCTTCTGTCACTCGCCTGTTATATACCTTGGTTAATGGATCGTACTTTGTCAAATATTCTAACTTTCGATTAGAGTGGTAGATGATGCCTGTTAAAACTGCAAAAACGATGACAATTAAGACAGAGGCATAGACCACTTTCATCAAGTTGTCTTTTTCTCTTTCCTGGCTTTCCTTCAAAGCTTTTTCTGTTAAGTTTCTTTCTGTTACATCTATGATGATGGAAAAGAGCATTTCATTACCGTTGTATTTAACTGGATAAGAATAGACTTCTACATCTCTTACATCCCCCTCACAGATTCTGTGTTTGAAGTTAAAATAATTCCTCTCCTGCAGCTTGGCCATGGCCATTTCATTGGCTATTTCCCCAGGTGTCAGGGTGTTGATTTCAGAAATGTTTTTCTTGTGCATTTCCTCTACTGTACACATGTAAAAATCCGCTGCTGCCAAGTTAGCGAAAACAATGTCACCAGTGTCAGGATCTATAATTAACATAATGGAACCATGATTCACAAACATCTCATAGTCATCACCTTTATCCTGTCCATAAACAAAAGGTAAGGTAAGCATGACTATACAAATTATCATTACAATCTTTTTCATATCAACCTCTCAGATAACTCATACCCAAAAGGCCACTTTATATGCATGATTTGATGGCATTTAACAAAGAAAATCACTCATATACCTAAAGATAAGGTGGTACTAAACCACCTTTAAATTACTTCACAACCATTATTTTTCTTGTAGAAGGAAACCACATGACTTTAGCGCCAAATGCTTCGTAGACATATCTTAATGGCACCATCGTCCTTGAGTTTATTATGATTGGCGTCATATTGTAGCCTCTCAAAGTCTTGTCAATGTATAGCGGCATAACCCTGCCGTCCTTTGTAATGGTTACTTTTCTTTCTTTTTCAAACCATTTAACTTTTGCATCTAGGTGCTCAGCGATAAAGCGGACTGGAACAATTGTACGGCCACTAATGATTCTAGGTGCCACATCAGACTTCACAGTCTTATCATCCACTTCAATAAGCAGATTGTCTATCTGCAATTCTATCTGTGTCAGATTATCTGAAACCATGATGTTAAAAAGACCATCTTGATTGGTATAGAAAGTAAAGGTCTTATCCTTTTCATTGTAGTCTCCACCAAGCTTTTCATACGTATAATAACCACTGTAATCCTTTTCATATCTGATAGCAGTCAGTTTGTCTATGTTAGACTTGTTCACTGCAAAGTTTTTAGATAAGTCAATAGATACCTTAAGCGGTTCATCAAAGTAATCAAGACCTAGATACTGGCCATCTCCATTAGAAAGTGACATGTCTAAAGTAAAGGCCCTATGACCGATACCTGTTAAGGTGTCTTCACTTAATGGATCAAGTCTTTTAAGTATCTCTTTGGTTTCAGAGTACTTGAGCTCTTTGTTTAACATGACAACATATGGATTGTCCATGAAGTCATCCTTATCAGTTGCAAACCTCCTAAAGAGTTCTGTATTCATGACTACAGAGGCTGTATCACTTTTTAAGTCAAGGTGATCCGTAATAAGTACATCCCCCATATCAAACTCCTTCTTCGGTTTCTTTTTTGGCCTTGAAGATGAAGACCTTGAAGAAGACGAGTCTGATGAATCCGAAGTATTTGAAACACGTTTCTGAAGAATATCAAACTCAATCGTGACTTCTTTAGAGTTGCCATTCTTGTCAGTTACGTAAACTCTTAAAACATGATGACCAAGTTCTGATATACCTGTGCCAGATACAAAGTCTTTCCCATCTAATTGCATATCAATTGTCATCTCTGATAACTTTGATACATTATCTGAAATAGTCACCACAGGGCTAACAGAAGACCTATAAGTCCCATTATCAGTAACACCAGAAATAGATATTGTCGGTGATACAGTATCAATTACAAAGCCACCGGATTCAACAAGAGAGTTGACCACATCCTTATTGGTTTCAAAGTGAACAACTGGGTAAATGCTTTTTATACTGGATTCTGTAACACTAGAAACAGAAGTCATTTGAGAATCAAGTAGCCACCAGTCACCAGAAAACTCAGGACCTGTCAATAAAGCTTTATAAGTTTCATATTCCTGACCACTTAATAGACCAATCTTATCTGAAGTATCACCTGACCATGACCAGGTTTGCAACGACAAGGTGTCTAGTACATCTTTAGAAATAAAGACCTCATTTAAGTACTTTCTTATGTCACTCTTAGAATAATCACTTTCCCCCTTGGTTGACCAAGGTCTCGATCCTACATTCTCTGTTAGAATTGCTAAACCACTGGTTGGATCTAGGACCTTCCACTGACGACCAACAAAAGAAACTTCCTGACCTGGATCTAAAGCATTCATCTTGACAACATCATCAGCAACACTTAACTTATGAGGCCATGGTACCACTGCACGACTGCCACTAGCATCACTTACATCTACCTCTATGATATAGTCACCATTATTAAAATCTTTCTTATCAAAAGTTGCTGACCAAGTCTTATCAGTTTTGGTATTTGTTAAATGGATAGCTTTAAACAAATCACCAACTCTAACTTGTAGGCTGACATCATCATTTTCTGTGTCAGATACCAAACCACTGATGGTAAAAGACCCTTTTGTTAAATGGATGTCTTCATTGATGTCAAAACTTACACTAGGTGGCGTATAATCTCTTACTCTCAGTTTATGTGGCCATAATTCTGATGAGCTTCTTCCCGTATCATCTACAGCTTTAACTTGAACATTTTGATAAGTTGTTCTGGATAGCTCACCAACATCCCATGTTAGACTAAAGCTTTGAGATGAGCTTGCATCCTCTACTTCTACTTCAGCCTTATGACCATCAATGGTCGCTTCTAACTTAACCTTACCGCCATCAGGATCAGAAACTTGACCGGAAATGGTGAAGATACCACTTGTCATTACCTGGTCATCGGATGGCGAAAGGATACTTACTTCAGGTGATGATAAATCTTTAACCTGTAGTGTATGTGCCCATGTCGACTTGACAAGTTCACCATTCTTATCATCAACAATGACTTCAATATCACTATAAATCCCATTGTCTAAATCATCTTTTGAGAAGCTCAATTCAAAGTCGCTTCTAGAAGAAGGAGTAATACTCACATCCTCTATATGATCACCAATCCTTGCAGAAATGGTGAGTTCATCATTTTCAGGATCAGATACCTGACCTTTTATAATAAAGACACCTGACTTTAAGACGTACTTATCATCAACGATTTCAAAGTCTCCTTCAACTTCATTTAAAGAAAGAGTAGGTCTTTTATTGGCTATTGAAAATGTATGAGACCAAGTTTCATCCACTAGATTTGTGCCATCATCAGCGGAAACTACAATATCACTGTAATCACCAGAAGCTAAATCTTCGTAGTCCCATGTCAAAGTCCAGTTCTGACGTAAATTATTTACTTTCGAAGTAAAAGTTTTTTCTAGACCTCCTATGCTTGCCTTTATAATTACCGAGCGGCCTTCAGGATCCTCGATTGTTCCCTCAAGTGTAAAGCTACCATCTGTTAAGGTTTGATTACTCTCGCTAAATAGTTTAAATACAGGTGGTTTGTCTTTAACATCCATGGTGTAGCCAGAATCATATACTTCACTAGATATACCGTCTGAGACCTCAAAACTTATTAGATGTATGCCAATGCTCAAATCACTTCTTAAACATTCTATGGTCCAATCTACCCCATCCTTAGTCTGATTGACGCTTGTATCAAATCTTTGATCACCTACTAAAGCTGTTATTGTAACGGTTTGATTATCTACGTCTTCTACTCGACCTTTTAGGATATAAGTATCACCGTTCATTATAAGATTTTCACTCGGTACATTAATTTCAAATCTTGGTTTCTTGTTGACGACTTCAATGGTGCCACCCCAAGTAAGGGTCTTTAATATCTCGTCCATTTTTACATGGATATCTATACTTGTCGCCTCTATCGGTCCAATCTCATCTTTGGTCCAAGTCATAGACCAAGTATTCTCGTTCTTAGTATCAACTTCAAGGTTTTTTAAAGATTTACCAAGTTGAGCTTCTAAAGTGATGATGTCATTTTCTAAATCAGAAATTGTACCTGATAATGTAAATGATCCTTCATCTAAAACGATTGCATCTTCACTCGTCTCAATCACAATCTCTGGGTGCGAATTCACAACCGTTAGACTACCCGGCCAAGTTTGAGAGCTTGAACCAAACTCATCAGAAGCTGTTACCACGATACCTGTCAATACACCATATGGTAGTTGAGACTTATCCAGTGTCAAAGTCCACCTTGAACCATCTATAAGACCGTCAAACTGTTTACCATCAATGCTTGTAGATACACTTACTGGATTATTCTCATAATCACTTACATTACCTGTCAGTTCAAAGCTACCCTCAATCAGATCATATGATCCTATTTCATCAATGGTAAGTTCAGGTTTTTCATTGGTCTCATCTGTTACTTTTAACTCATATGGCCATCTTATTTTCTGTTCAAAGTGATGTGCTTCATCATAAGTAATATCGATACCGTTATAAGTTTTATTCATCAAATCAGATTTTAACCATTCAAGTTGCCAATTTCCAACACCATTTTCATACTTTACATGAGCTATACTTTCAACATCACGACCATCACTGCCTTTAAGTTTTGCACTTAGAATCATCCAGTTTTCTTCATCATCATGTACTGTTCCCTTTAGGACAAACTTATCACCTTTTAAAACATACCTATCAGTAGGCGATGTAAATGTAACAACTGGTGCTGAATTTCTTACAAGCAAGCGTTTGTTATGTTCAACTTGTGTTAGGTCTTTTGAACCATCATCTGCGTAAACTGTAAAACCTGAAACATCTAGTTTATCAAGTTCTTTCTTAGTCCATTTAAGCTGCCATTCTATTGGCTCCGAGTTAGCTTCGACTTTAACCTCTTTCTTAACTCCTTTGATAAAGGCTCTTACATAAACCTCTTCCTCATCTACATCCTTTACTGTTCCTTTTAGAATATAGGCATCTGGTCCTTCAATGATTCGAGGAGTAGTCGGATGTGTTATTACTAACTCTGGCAAGGTGTTATCAGGATCATCAAGTACCTGGACATTGACATAGGCAACTTTCACCTGAGCACCTGTTGCATCTTCTGCAATAACTTCAATATCGTTATAAGTACCGTCTACTAGAGCGCTTCTATCCCATATAAGCTCAAAAGCAGTTTCACCTTGAATATCTTCTATAACAACACTACGGTAGGTGCCTATTTGAGCTTTTACTGTAATCTTACCGCCATCTGAATCATTGACTTTACCTCTGATAATAAGTTGTCCTTTATGATGTATTAAATCTTCATCAGGAACTTCTACCTCTAAATCCGGCATATGGTTAATGTCTCTTAAGGTATAATCCCATAACTTAGTTGTAGTTTTTGAAGAATCTGTAGCTGATATTACAATACCATCAATGGTTTCTTGACCTATCATATGCTTTTGCCATGTTAGGTTAAATACACCATCTGAATCATTTAAAACAGTCTCAGTCATTTTATGTCCATTAATGGTCGCACTAACTTTGATGTCTTCCTCTTCTGGGTTTGTTACGATACCTCTTAAAACAAAGTCTCCTGTATAAAGCTCTTGGTCAGAAAGTGGTGATGTAATTTCAATACTTGGCGCAATATTCTCTTTGAGTGCGTAGGCCCAGGTTTTACTTACAGAAGCTTTATATTCATCTTCAGCTGTAACAGTTATTGTATAGTCCTTCTGAGTCAAGTCAGACTTATCCCAAGTTAGTGACCATTCATTTGTCTCTGCTGTGTTGACATCAATGCTCTCTTTATTGCCATCAATTTCTGCTGAAACAGTTACAATCTGATTATCTGCATCTGTAATAGAACCAGATAGAACAAATTCACCTGGAATCAAGCTATCATGATTTGTAGGACTTGTTATCGTTAATACTGGTGATACATTGTCATCTACTATCAGTTTACCAGGCCATTTTTTACTTGCTGTACCTTCTTGACTATCATCAGCATAAATCTCTATATCATCATAAGTTTTGTGAGTAAGTTCAGACTTCTTAAAATTAAATGACCAGATGCCGTCTTCAACTGCTAAGTCTCTTTCTTCATCATCAATAATTACTCTAACGGTTATACTGCCTCCGTCTGCATCTGTTACACGTCCACTCAATCTAAAAGTGTCACTCTCTTTGGTCAAGTAATAATCGTCTACTTGGTCAAATGTTAGAACCGGTAGTGTGTTTTCTTTCATTTGAAGTTTTATAGGCCATGAGTATGTCTTTTCTGGACAATTTATATCAAAGTATTTAATGACAACATTATGATATTTACCTCTATCTGATAACTCAGAACGATCCCATTCTAATCTCCATGTCCTTGTTGTCCCCTCATTAGAAACAATCGCATTTTTGCCATGTTTTCCATCTAGTGTTGCAGAGACAAAGACTTCCTCATTGTCATAATCTGTTGTCGTACCTTCTACGATTAACTTGCCATAAATCATCGTCATATCAATAGGTGGACTGGTAACCTCTAATGTAGGGTGCTTGTTAACGGTTAAGTAGTATGGCCACGTCGTTTCGCTCTCAGCACCATAAGCATCTCTTGCATGAATCTTAATATTTGATATCAGTCCATTTAAAGAATGCGGCAGTTCATCATAAGTCCAGGACAATCTCCATATAGTATTTTCATCTGGATTCATAATGCTTACTTCTTTACTTACATCACCGATTGTTGATGAGATGGTTACAAGACCGCCTTCTGCATCTGTAACACGACCACTAAGTGTAAGGTTTATCCCAGTTGTAGCAATATCTTTAAGTGGTGCAGTTAACTCAATTATAGGTGCCGTATTATAGACAAGGGTAAGTTTATCCTCTCTTATGATTTCATCTCCTACGATGACAGAATCCCTTGCACTGGCTTTTATATCTAAACTTTGAGTCTGAGATAAGTCACCTAGCAATTCTTCATAAGTAAAGTCTATACTCCAAGTAGGACTAGAATTTGTTTCTGATACACTTACTGATTTCTCTATAGATCCAACACTTGCAGTCACTTGTAACGTTTCATTTTCTCTATCATAAACCGTTCCTGTCAGTGTTAACTTACCACTAATTAGTTCCGTCTCATTTGATGTAATTGTGACTACAGGCTTTTCGTTCTTATATAGGTTATAGTCTAAATCATAGGTACTTTGACCGCCTTGGCTATCAAGGGCCCTAATAGAAATATCAGAATAATCCTTTTGAGTAATAGTTGACTTATCCCACTCAAATGTAAAATCTCCAGAACCGGTGATTGTTGTTGTCTTTTCTTGGCCATCAATGCTACAAGAAACTGTCACCTCATCACCATCTAGGTCTCTTACTGAACCAGCTATAACAAAGCTACCAGCTGTGAGGTAGTCATGATCTGTCGGACTGCTAATTGTGATATTAGGCAGTCTATTTTCCTGAGGATTTGCTAGTGTCAGAGTATATGGCCAAGATACTTGAGACAATCCAATTGAATCCTCTGCGGTAATTTTTATGTCATCGTAAACCTTATCTTCTTCTAGGTCACCTCTTAAATCTGCATAATCAATATTGAATGAAAAATCACTTTGTCCAGAAGCTACAGTCGTCGTATATGGTTGATCTAGTATATGAAGCTTAACTGTAACCTCTTCATCTTCAGGATCATCAATACTTCCTTCTATGCTGAAGGTGCCTTCAGTAAGGGTTTGATTGCCACTTGTTCTTATGTTTATAGATGGCAAGGCATTCTTTTTTAGCTCATAAGCCCATGATTCAGTTCTACTAGAACCATGTACATCTGTAACAGTTACTTCAACAGACTTATCCGCTTGAAGAAAATCTGTTTTATTCCAAGTTAATGACCAGTCAGAAGGAACATCAGATGAACTTATTCTCGTTTCTCTTAAAACACCATCAATGGTAGCAGATACAGTCATTTCATCTTCATCATTATCAAATGCTGTACCTGACAAAGTAAAGACACCCGCTGTAAGTGCTATATCCTGACTTGGAGCTGAAATCACAAGTGAAGGTAAATCATTTACAATCAGAGTCTGGTTCCAAGTTAGGACAGTCTGCGCTTTTGTATCATCTAAGGTAACTTCTATAGGACCATAGTTTTTGTTGCTCAAATCTTCTTTAGACCAAACAAGTGACCATTCCGTTTCGCCAGGCCTTAACTCATCTGTCCTTAAAACGTTATTAATTGATGTCGATACTGTCAAGGTGTCTGAATCACTTGCCCTACCAGAAAGTACAAAGTTGCCATCTACTAGTACAAGGTCTACTAGAGGACTGGTGATCTCTCCACTCGGTTTTTCATTCTCTGATAAAACGTTAAACGTAAAGCTCTTTGTATCACTAACCGAAGTCGATTTCTTATCATCAGCAATTACAGTCACATTATTGTATGAACCTGTATCTGTAAAGTCACTTCTGTCCCATGTAAGGGTATAAGCTGTTCTTGACAAGGCCTTTTCTACAGTTATAGACTTTGTGACACCTCCTAAAGTACCACTAACAAGGACATCGTCACCTTCATGATCTTCAACAGAACCTGTTACACTAAAAGTGCCAGTCTTAAAGTCAACATTTGCTGGCGGCTGATTGACAACCAATCTTGGTGACTGATTTGGTTTATTAACGGTAAGGGTATGTGACCAAATTGTTGTAATAGTCTTATTGTTCTTCTCATCCACAGCTATCAGTTCTATGTCGGAATAGTCACCATTTGAAATCTCAGAGATATCCCATTCTAATCTAAAAAGGTTATAATGTGGATTGGATTTTTTTACAACTTTTGCCTCAACCCCATTTATAAGTGCACTTAGAGTCAACTCATCACATTCTCGGTCTCTAATATCTGCTGTAATCATAAAAGTACCTTCATTTAATTCAACATTATCTAAAGGTGTTACAGCCTCAAAGTAAGGCGCCTGATCTACAAAAGGCTCTACAACCAATCTTTTGTTCCAAATAAGTTGACTTGTATTGGTGCCATCTGTTATGTTAATTGGAATATCGGTGTAAGTCTCAGGTATTAGCTCATTTAATTTCCAAGCCAAAGTCCAAGACGAGTTTTCCTTTGTATCCACTGTTGCACTTTGAGTATTACCTCCTATTGTTGCATTAACAATTACAGAATCTAAATCTGGATCTTGTACAGTTCCTGATACTTCAAAAGTTCCATAAGAGCCGCTAGTATGATATAGACAAGATGGATCAAAACTTACAATAGGCTGTCTGTTTAAGTTTTGACTGTCATTAACAGTCAAAGTATGATTCCACGTGCCATTTATCACTTGATTTGAATCCAGTTTATCAAAAGCGCCTATTCGTATATTTTCATAAGTACCATTGTGTATTTCCTCAATGGACCATTCCAGCTCAAAGGGTTTGCCCTCTGGCGTAGCCAATAACCTGACAGACTTAGGCACATTATTGATAACGGCCATAACAGTAACATCTTCTGTGTTATCGTCTTTTACTTGCCCTGATAAGACGAACTTATCAGTCAAAGTCACATCACTTGTAGGTGATTGAATATCAAGTACCGGTAAACTGTTACCAGGCGCCGGTGTAATAACCAAAGTATATGGCCATTTCCATGTTTTATTAACTTGGCCATCAGAGTATTCTATATCGATGCCTTGGTAAGTGCCTGGTGTTAGATCATCTACGCCCCAATCAAGTGAAAACTGGCTTCTATCATTAGGATTTCTCCATACATTTCCTGAAACACCTCCAATACTAGCCCTTACCGTGGTGTTATCACCATCTTCATCTTCTAAGGTACCTTCTAAAGAGAAGCCATAATTATGGCCCTTTTCTATGCTCCTGTCGTTTGCAGGAGATGAAACATTTAAGACCGGTTCATGATTGATATCCGCCCTAGTAATTTCATAAGTATAATCTTTTATTGTACCGTCTTCTGCTTGACTACGTATTTTAAACCTATTCCTACCAACTTCCAGATCATATTGTAATACTTCGCTTGACTTAAACTCAGTCATATTGCTAAAGTCATCGTTCACAACCAGATAACACGATGCAAAGCTTGAGTTTACAGAAGGTCTTGCAGCAATGTCAACAAATGCTACTGAGTTTCTAACATCCATTCTGTAGATCCCCTCAACATCTTTTGAGTACATTGGATTGGTTTCTGTATGTAATCCATCCACACTAATAGACACAGCGTTTAAAGTAGCATCACTCGAAGGTGCATTTCGCTCTAAATGAATTAAATAATTTTTTGCCACTTCATCTTTACTTTTACTTTCTACATGGATTTTATAGACCCCTGCTGTTGGCATATCCACTATAACGAGTTTATCTGAAGTCGCTTGATATGTATCTTCATTTGCCATTTTATAGCGATAAGTCACATCTTTATTGGTCTCAAGTACCAAGGTTACCTGACTATACCTGTAGGGTAAGTCTATAAAATCAGGAAGCTCAACTGAATCCAATAAGGCCTGATTAGTAGGATCATCCTCCACATAAATTTTCTCATATGGCATTGCCTCTTCATCTTCTACCGCCCATACGGGTATGCTTGTTAGTAAACAAGTCATAATTAACACACATGATAATACTCTTTTAAAACAATTAACTTTCATATTGACCCCTCAAAAACAAAAAAACCTGAAACAAACCTTACGGTAATGTTTCAGGTAATCTCTAGCCTAAATCTATAAATCACACTAAATATAGAATTGTTCATATTCACATAGGTGCCGGCTCGAATCCTTTCCCCATTTAGGACAGTATAGCACATTATTTTTTTTATGTGAAATATTTTTTGAGTAGCTTTTAAATCCTTTTCTTGAATTTCACTACAATCTATTACACTTATGCCCAAGAGATTACCAGTTTCTGTATCCACTTATGATTAGGAAGTCACCTTTACATACATTTATGTTCGTTAATATCTAAAAAGTGCATTCTTGTTAAGAAAACACCTAGTGCCTATAATGAAGCTATAAGACGACAAACCATAACTATTCACATATACTAAAGGAGTTAAAAATGGATTTAATTAAATCACTAGAAAGAAGATACTCAACAAAGGCATTTGATCCTAATAAGAAGATTTCAGATGAAGATCAAAAAACAATTGAGAACCTGCTTCAGTTGTCCCCTTCATCTACAAATGTACAACCATGGCACTTTACAATTGCAACAAGTGATCAAGGTAAAGAAAGAATTGCTAAGGCAGCAGAAGGCTTTTACATCTTTAACAAACAAAAGGTTTTAGACGCATCGGCTGTTGTCGTCTTTTCTGCTAAAACAGAGATCACAGATGACCACTTGTACAAGGTGCTTGATAAAGAAGCTGAAGATGGTCGATATGCCGATCCTCAGTTTAGAAAAGACTATCACAATGCCAGAAAAATCTTTGTCGATATGCATAAGTATGATTACAAAGACCTTCAACACTGGGCTGAAAAACAAGTTTACTTAAACCTTGGCAACTTCTTATTAGGTCTGGCTCAAATGAAGATTGATGCTCTACCAATGGAAGGACTTGATATGAAACTTCTAGATCAAGAACTTGGCCTAAGAGAAAAAGGTTTCTCATCATCAATTGTTGTTGCACTTGGTTATGCTGATGAATCAGATTTTAATAAGGACCTACCTAAATCTAGACTTTCTAAAGCAGATATCATTTCAAATATATAAGCACTTTAAAAGGACCTTCCGGTCCTTTTATATCACCCTATTGATACTTTCATCTAAACAGTGCCAGCCAAGTGTGCCACATTTGGCTCTTGCCGGCATTTTACTTAAACTCTCAAAAGCAACTGCATCTTCTAGAAGTTCCAAGTCTTCATCCGACAGTTCTTGTCCTCTGATCATTTCAAAGAACTTTTCCGCTCGAACTTTAGCTTCTTCAAGCTTCATCCCTTTGACCATATCAATCATAATAGACATAGAAGCTTGACTTATAGCGCAACCAGAACCAAGAAAAGCAGCATCTTCAATATAACCATCTTTCACCTTTATTTGAAGCGTTAAATCATCGCCACAATTTGGGTTATGACCACGTTCCACTGCATCTGGATTTTCTAGATTTCTATGATTGTGTTTACTCTTGTTATGTTCTAAAATTAATTCACTGTAAATACTATTCATAAAAGACCTCCTTTACAGCTTCTAAGGCCATGACCAACTTATCAACATCTTCTTTTGTATTGAACAAAGAAAAGGATGCACGACACGTTGATGGATGGTTTAAATATTTCATTAATGGCTGACAACAATGATGGCCTGCTCTTATGGCCACATGATGGCTATCAAGTATAGAGGCCACATCATGTGGATGAACCTCTTTTACATTAAAGGTCACTAGAGAACCTCTCTTATCATCACCATAAACTTCAATATAATCTAAAGCTTTTAAAGTCTCATATGCATAACTTGTAATTAAGGCTTCATGTTTGTTGATTCTATCAAGTCCAAGATCATTGATATAATCAATGGCTTTCTTTAAACCAAGTACACCTTCAACATTCTGAGTACCCGCTTCTAGTCTTTCAGGTAAATCAGCATAAGTCGTTGTCTGTTCTTCTACATATTCAATCATGTCACCACCTGATAAAAATGGTTGAAACTTATTAAGAAGATCAAACTTACCATAAAGGACGCCTATACCTTGTGGCGCAAACATCTTGTGTCCTGAAAATACTAAAAGGTCAGCATTTAATTCTTTCACATCTACGTGTTCATGACCAACAGCCTGAGCAGCATCTAAAAGTTTTAGAACACCAAACATATCGGCTCGATCAAAGACACTTTTTACATCATGTTTAACACCAATACCATTTGAAATCATAGGTATAGATACTAGAAAAGTATTTTCATCAATCTTTTCATACTGGTCTTCTAATATATGACCATTTTCATCACAGTAGAGATACCTAAGCTCAGCACCTACCTGATGACAAAGTCTCTGGAAAGGTATGATGTTAGAATGGTGATTGGTAATAGAAAGAACAATATTATGATCTTCTTTTAAGTGGTCTTTTACATAAGCGTATGCTATTAGGTTTAGAGCTTCTGTTGCATTTCTTGTAAAGATGATTTCCTCATCTCTAGAAGCGTGAATAAAGTCTCTTACTGCCCTTCTACCTTCATTGTAAATCTGAGTGGATACAACACTTAAGTGATGAGCACCTCTATGAGGGCTGCCATTTCCAGATTTATAGTAATCAGAAATGGCATCAATGACTTGGTTTGGCTTTTGAGATGTGGCAGCATTGTCTAAGTATATTAAATCTGGATGGTTGTTAAATATCTCAAAATCCTTTTTATATAACATGTTCAATGCTCCTATCTACAATCTCATTAGCAAGTATCTTTGTATCTTCATCTGAAATCTCTTCTATGATTTCTTTAAAGCTTGACTGGATTACTAATAGTTTGGCTTGATGCTCAGATAAACCTCTAGACATCAAGTAAAATAAGCGGTCTTCATCTAATTGACCAATACTTGCACCGTGTTCTCCGATAACATCATCTTCTGTACACATGAGGGCTGGTATAGAATCAGCTTTTACATCATCACTTAATAAAAGTACAAATTCTTCTTCTTTACCTGCAGAACCCACAGCGCCTCTTTCAAAGTGAAGTGTGCCTCTGAAAACCTTTTTTGACTTACCATTAAGCACACCCTTACCCAGGATATCCGACTGTGACTTCTTACCAATATGATTGGCAGTAAAGGATAAGTCTAAGCCTCTATCATCAGCAGCCATATACATGGACTTATAGTCACATTCACTTTGATAACCAAGAAGATTGGTGTCATAGTTGATGATCATATTTTTAGAGCCAATTTGTAAATCTACTGCCTTAAAGGTCCCTCTGTCATGAACCTCTGTAAGAACATGGTCTACAAACTGTGATTCTAAATGGGTATTTTGAATCTTGATTAGATTTAAAGTCCCGCCTTCTTCTACAACAATTCTGGTCAGTCCGTGGTGTACGAAATCTTTTTCATTTTCATAAACCATAACCACAGTACCTTTTTTATAAGCTTCTACGTGAATATGATTTTCTTCAACAATATGCGCGTGGTCTTTATAGTTTAACCAAACAAAATCATCATCACCTTTTATATGAATGTTTAGCTTTGTTCCAGCTTTGTATTTAACAAAGCTTTCATAGTCATTACCCAAGGCTTTTCTAAAGTCTCTTTGGTGTTTGATGACCTTTTTTATATCGTGTATAACGTTCTTTTGTCCTTTAATAATTTCAGGTGTGTAGGTTTCTGCGTCGATACTTGCTACATACTCTGGCAAAGGAACTCTTTTAAAATCTATGCCTACTTCTTTTAAAGTCATATGCCCTCCTATCCGACTACACCTTCAAGTTCTAATGTGATTAAGTTGTTCAGTTCTACTGCGTATTCTAGCGGTAATTCTTTTGTAATCGGCTCTACAAAGCCTCTTACAATCATGGCCTTGGCTTCTGCTTCCGGTATACCCCTAGACATCAAATAGAAAATGGCATCATCTGAAATCCTACCAATTTTAGCCTCATGGCCAATATCGATATTGGAATTAGCGACTTCTATAATCGGCAAGGTGTCTGATACTGACTTATTATCTAAAATCAAAGATTCACAATTGACCGTTGATTTGGAATGATGGGCATTCTTTGAAGCCTTTAACAAGCCTCTATAGAAAGCATGCCCGCCACCTTTTGAAATCGATTTTGAGTTGACAATAGAAGTTGTATAAGGTGCAGCATGAACAACTTTAGTACCTGTATCTAAATACTGACCTTCGGCTGCAAAGGTGATGCCTGTAAATTCACTTCTTGCATGTTCACCTCTTAAGATGCTCATTGGATAAAGCATAGAAACCTTTGAACCAAATGAGCCTGACACCCATTCAATCTTTCCATGTGCATCCACCACTGCTCTTTTAGTATTTAAGTTATACATATTTCTCGACCAGTTTTCTATGGTTGAATATCTAAGTTCAGCACCTTCTTTTACAAAAAGTTCAACGGCACCAGCATGAAGATTCTGTACTGAATACTTTGGTGCAGAACAACCTTCTATAAAGTGAAGCTTGGCATTCTTTTCTACAACAATCATGGTGTGCTCAAACTGACCAGCACCTTTAGCATTCAATCTAAAATAAGATTGCAGTGGAAAGTCTACCTCAACGCCTTCTGGTACATAAACAAATGAGCCACCTGACCATACAGCACCATGTAAGGCTGCAAACTTATGGTCTTGAGGTCTTATAAGAGTCATAAAGTACTCTTTTACAATGTCAGGATATTCCTTGACCGCTGATTCCATATCTGTATAAACAACGCCTTGATCGATCAGTTCCTGTTTAATCGAATGGTAAACAACTTCTGAGTCATATTGAGCGCCCACACCTGACAATGATTTTCTTTCTGCTTCTGGAATACCTAGTCTTTCAAATGTTTCCTTGATATCATCAGGTACTTCATCCCATGAATGCTGTTGTTCTACATCAGGCTTAACATAGTGAACGATGTTTTCTACATCTAAATCTGATAAATCAGCCCCCCACATAGGCACAGGTTTTGACTTGTATATTTTTAGAGCATGTAATCTCTTTTCTAACATCCAATCTGGTTCATTTTTCTCTTTTGAAATCTCTCTTATGATTGCTTCACTGAGTCCTTTATCAGACCTATAGACATGACGTTCTTCATTGACAATATCGTAGATACCACGGTCTATATCTGATACTTGTGTTTTTTTAGCCATAGCATCTCCTTATTTGTATTGTAAGAATCCATTGTCATCAATTTCATTGGCGATATCTACAGTACCACTTTTGACAATCTTGCCATCTACTAGTACATGTACAAAATCTGGTTGAATGTACTCTAGAATCTTGTTGTAATGTGTGATAATAAGCATTGAATTGTTTTCAGATACCAAATCCTTAAGATTTTCATATACAGAACGAATGGCATCTATATCCAAACCTGAATCAGTTTCATCTAAGATCGCAAGCTTCGGTTTCAACATAGCCATTTGAAGTATTTCATTCTTCTTCTTTTCACCACCAGAAAAACCTTGGTTTAAGTATCTTTGAAGATACTCATGTTTCATATCTAACTTATCCATTACTGCATGAGCGTCTTTTCTAAATCTAGTCATCATAGGTAAAAAGCCTGTTTTTTCCTTGATGCTTGTTTTTAAAAAGTTTTCTACTGTGATGCCTGGTACCTCTTCTGGATATTGGAATGATAAAAACAGACCCGATTTAGCTCGTTCATCTACCTTCATATCCAATAAGTCTTTGCCGAAGAAAGCAACCTCACCACCATCTACCTCATAAGATGGATGTCCCATTAGTACATTTGCTAAAGTGGATTTACCTGCACCATTCGGACCCATTACTAAGTGTATTTCACCTTCATTAATGGTTAAATCAATGCCCTTTAAAATGCTCTTTCCGTCAGCTGATGCCTGTAAGTTTTTTATATTAATGATTTCTTTCATTGCGCCTCCTTGAATTCCTAGTAATTTACTGTGAATTACCTTCAAAATCATACTATACCATTATAGTATACTTGTCAATAAAAAAAAGAAGCATTCGCTTCAGTTTTGATACTCAAAATTTAGAATTTGCTTGATAACAGAAATCAAAAAATCCTTATCATCTTTATTTACATCATATCGTTCTTTATCTGGAATAAATCCCATAAACTCTAGTATATCTGAAAAATAAGCAAATCTATGATATCCATTTTGATTTGAATCAATAGATTTGATCTCATACAATATCTCACTTATCATTTGATGTTCATTTATATCAGCCTCTCTATATTTGTTTATATCAGTCAAAAAATCCAAATAGGTAATCGTTTTACCTCTTGATGAATTTCCAAAGTAATCTCTAGCATTCGAAACTGCTTTACTGAATCTACTGTACATGTAAGACCTCTTTTCTAAATTTAGAAACATTTTCTAAGTACATCGATTTAGAATAGGGGTTTGTTAAATGTTCAGTCGCTTCAAGTAATAAAGCATCTAATAAGTCTTTATCAGATACGCCTAAAAGTTTTTTTATATCTTCTTTATCAATATTAGAATATCTGTTAAGTTTCATGACAATGATGTCTTCAGCTGATAATGAGAATACCTTTAATCCCATACCAGAAAAAATCACTTTTGCCCTATTTTCATAATCTTTGGCAATAGCAGATATCGATGTATCTACTAAATCATAATCACCCAAAATATTTAAAGCTCTAATGTACTTTGTGTTAAAATCAGTTTCAATAAAATCAAAATCCATAGTAGGACGGACAGAGGCATCAGTAAACAAACACGCTAATCCACCAGCTAAATAAAGTATGAGTTTTTCACCTGGAAACAAGAGATTAAATACTTTATCGGCTCCCTCTAATCTATCTATTACTTCTTCAATATCCTTCATAAATACCTCCACATAAAGTATATCATAAAGTTATATCTAACAAAATATCAGGCCATTAACCTGATATCAATAGTTCTTTTTCTTTCAGTTTTTCCTTCTTAAAGATGTTCCTAAATAAGATGGTACCTACTAAATAACACAGTATGGTAACAGCATATGGTGATGAGTAAGAGATGTGTTCCATCATAAAGCCACCCAGGAGTATACCAAAGGCTCTGGCTAGGTTATTGGTAGTTGATCTTAAGGAACTGACTAAAGGCCTGTAAGTATCATCTGCCAGTTCCATGTATAAGTTTTGTAATATCGGCTGAGCCATGTTCATGAGTGACGACCTAAAGAAAAACGCCAAGGAAACAAGTACAATGTTCATAGGTACACCTATAAGTATTAGAAAAGGTATAGAACCCATCTGTAAAATAGTCACCAGTTGATACCTGCCGAAACGCCCCATTAAATAAGGAACAGTCAAGCCACCAAGTACCGTACCCAATTGGGCTATAGCAAGTATTGAACCTACACCTGAATCACTTAAATCAAGCATATACTTTAAGTAGATGCCAAAGAAGGGTACTATCATCCCGGCTCCAAATCCTATGATCATGGTATAGGAAAGCATTTTAACAAGCTTGATAGAATAAACTTCTTTAATCTTCGAAAACTCTATTTTCTGTTCATTCCTTGTTTTCTCCCCTTTTATCAAGTACAGGGGTATCAAAGCGATTAGTGATGACAAACTCACAATATACAAGGCATATCTAACACCTAAATAATCGGCTAAAAAAATGGTACCAAAGACATCTGCCAAAAGACCTGTTATTAAAGAACCTGTCATAAAAGCTGCATTTCTAGCTGAAAAACTTGCACTAAAGGCATGCATCCTTGTTTCCTCATTGGTCTTTGAAAACAGAAAAGGTGCTTCAAAGGTCATCAGTGTCGATTGACCGATGCCTGATGTGATACAAAAGAATCGCATCAACCATATATTTTTAGTTGAAACCATCAAAATGGCTGAAAGACCTATGGTCGTTAGTCCAAATGCTAAGGCATTTCTTCTTCCAAACCGACTGGCCACAAGAGCCATTACAATGGCAGAACCTGCAACAGAAAACCTTCTCAGTGACAACAAACCACCAACAACCGCTTCATTATAGCCTACTTCTTTTACGTAGATGCCTAGAAAACCGTTAAAGGCTGAGGATGTTAGTCCGAAGAGAAAGATAACCGTTATAAATAATTTTACTTCTTTACTTAATTTTAAATATTTCATTTTTACCACCCACATCAGTATACTACAATTTACTTCGAGTATCTAAAGAATAAGAGTTTTACTTCTATTTGTTTAAAATTAAAGAGTCTCCTTTGCAATAAGCAGATGTTGCTGACTTTCATTATTGAATTCTATTCCTAAAGAAAGTAAAAAGCAGTTCAAATGAACTACTTTAAATGAATTTCCTTTATAATGTTACCTTCTAAATCTTTTACCATATAGTGATCCCCCTCTAAAACCGCATAAGAATTGGGATTGTTTTCCTTTGGCAAAGTAATAGAACCTGGATTTAAATAATAAACTTCACCCAGTTTTTCTGCCATCGGCAAATGAAAATGGCCATGGATAAAAGCATCGCCCTCATTTAAGACTGGCATTTGGTTTTTATTGTATAAATGACCATGAGTCATAAATATTTTGTAAGTATCTTTTACAATGATATGGTAGTCCCCCATCATTGGAAAAGATAAGACCATTTGATCGACTTCACTATCACAGTTACCTCTTACAGCAACAATCTTATTTTTATAAGCGTTTAAGAGTTCAGCAACTTCTGCAGGATTATAATCCTTTGGCAGCGGATTTCTTGGACCGTGATACAGTACATCTCCAATAACCATTAAGTGGTCAGCTTTTTCCTCTTGAAACTTTTCTATGGCCTTTTTAGCATAGTAAAGAGAACCATGTATATCCGAAACAAACATTAATTTCATATCATTACCTCCACTTAAATCTTACCAAATCTCTAAAAAAATAGCTAGTGTATAGTGATTTTATACAAACGTTCGGAAAAATTCCAATATTACCTATGAACTTCTCACAATGTGTTGTGATATCACTTAAAAACTCGAATGTTTTTCTTGTTTTTTAGAAAAAAGTACACTATAATGTAGTCAAGTTAATAAACATTCGTATAAGTTTGACAATATGGGTCATTCGTTTCTACAAACTACCGTAAATAGTTACAGGCTACGAGTTCACTTAAGAAAAGGATTTTTCTATCTTTTTGTGTATGAACTCTGCTGGTGCAGAGTTTTTTTATTAGATAGATAATCTAGGAGATTTTTATGGAGTTACTTAAAGAAAAGATTTTAAAAGAAGGCAGAGTTTCAGGTGAAGAAATTCTTAAAGTTGATTCTTTTCTAAATCATCAATTGGATGCAAACCTACTATATGAAATAGGTGCTGAGTTCAAGAGATTATTTAAAGAAAAGAAAGTAACAAAGATTCTTACCATAGAAGCATCTGGCATTGGTATTGCGGCTGTTGCAGCTTTGCATTTCAATGTACCAGTTGTTTTTGCAAAAAAAGTTGCCTCTAAGAACTTAGACAACGAAACTTACAAGACTGAGGTTTATTCTTTTACAAAACAAAAAAATTACGATGTACGTGTTTCTAAAAGATATCTAAACGAACAAGATCACATTCTTATATTAGATGACTTTTTAGCAAATGGCCGTGCGGCTCTAGGTCTTATGGATCTAGTAGAACAAGCTGGCGCTGAACTCGCTGGTGTTGGTATCGTAATTGAAAAGTCCTTCCAAGAAGGTGGACAAGTCTTAAGGGACAAGGGTGTACATCTAGAATCATTGGCAAAAGTTAATAGATTCACAGATGGCCACATCACATTTCAAGCGTAGTTTATTATTTAGGAGGAAAAAATGAAGAAATTATTGATTTTATTAATGTGCATCTCTTTAGCATTATCTGCTTTCGTAGGATGCGAATCATCAAGTGATGAATTTGTAGTAGGTTTCATCTATGTTGGCCCTATCGGTGACGGTGGTTGGACTTACGCACACGACCAAGGTCGTTTAGCATTAGAAAAAGAATTAGGTGTTAAGACACTTTATAAAGAATCAGTACCTGAAACTCAAGAAGTTGAAAACGAAATCAGAACAATGATTGACCAAGGTGCAAAAGTTATCTTTGCTACAAGCTTTGGTTACATGGATTATGTAGAAAAAATGTCTGCAGAGTTCCCAGAAGTTGCTTTCTTCCACTGTTCAGGTTATAAGCAAACTGACAATATGGCAAACTATTTCGGTAGAATGTACGAAGCACGTTACTTATCAGGTATCGTAGCTGGTCAAAAAACTGAATCAAATAAAATTGGTTATGTTGCTGCATTCCCAATCCCAGAAGTTATTAGAGGTATCAACGCATTTGCACTAGGTGTTCAATCTGTTAATCCAGATGCTACTGTAGAAGTTGTTTGGACATCTACTTGGTATGATCCTGCTAAAGAAAAAGAAGCTGCTGTTGCTCTTTTAGACAAGGGTGTAGACATCATCGCTCAACATCAAGATACAGCTGGTCCTCAGCAAGCTGCTGAAGAAGCTGGTGCTTTCTCTATCGGTTACAACACAGATATGAAAGAAACTGCTCCAAATGCATATATGACTGCTCCAATCTGGAACTGGGCACCTTACTACATCGATCAAGTAAAAGCTGTTCAAGCTGGTACATTTGAAAGCCATGCTTACTGGGCTGGTATGGAAGCTGACATTGTTCAATTAGCTGAATTAACAGACTTAGCACCTGCTGATGCAAAAGCTGCTACAGACGAAGCTAAAGCTGCTATTTTAGACGGTTCATTATTCGTATTTGAAGGTCCTATCAAGAACCAAGCTGGTGAAGTTGTTATCGCTGAAGGTGAAAAAATGAACGACGGCGACATGCTAGGCATGATGTGGTTTGTTGAAAATGTAATCGGAAACATCGAATAGGAGAAAACTTGTGAACGAAGTATTTGTACAAATGAAAGATATCTGCAAATATTTTGGCTCTGTAAAGGCGAATCACAATGTAAACTTCCAAGTGAATAAAGGTGAAATTCATGCGCTGCTCGGTGAGAACGGTGCTGGTAAATCTACTTTGATGAACATGCTGTCAGGTTTTTATAAACCTGATAGCGGTTCTATTTTTATTCATAATGAAGAAGTTTCCATTCATTCTCCTAAAGATGCCATCAAACATGGTGTTGGTATGATCCACCAGCATTATAAACTTGTAGATGTATTAACTGCTAAAGAGAACATCATTTTAGGTCAAAAAGGCAGTCTTTTTATGAATCCTAAAAAGATCTCTGACGAAATCAAATCTGTTGCAGATAAATTTGGTTTACCTGTTCATCCAGATAAAAAGATTTACGATATGTCCATTGGTGAAAAACAATCTGTAGAAATCATGAAAGTCCTCTATGCAGGGGCTGACATTCTTATCATGGATGAACCTACAGCTGTTTTAACGCCTCAAGAAACGGAAAAACTCTTTGATATTATGAGGAATATGGCCAAACTCGGTTGTGCCATTATCATCATCACTCATAAACTTCATGAAGTAATGGCTGTTTCTGACAGAGTTACAATCTTAAGAAAAGGTCAAACGGTTACAACTGTTAATACAAAAGAATCCTCTCCAAAATCTCTTACAGATCTAATGGTGGGCGCTTCTACAAACTTATCAATTGATAGACCTCAAGTAAAAAGAGGTAGTCAAGTTTTAAAAATTCAAGGCTTAAACGCTTCTGATGAAGAGAAGGTAAAAGTACTTAAGGATATCAACTTTTCTATGTATGAAGGTGAAATTCTTGGTGTTGCTGGTGTAGCCGGTAGTGGACAAAAAGAGCTTTGTGAAGCCATCGCTGGTCTCTACCCTGTTGAAAGTGGCGACATCATTTTTAAAGATGAAAACATCAATGACCTAACACCTGGTCAGATCATAAAAAAAGGTATATCTATGTCTTTTATTCCTGAAGACCGTTTAGGTATGGGCCTAGTGGCATCAATGGATATGATTGATAACTATCTGATCAAAGACCATCATAACCAAAAGGGACATTTTCTTAAAAGAAAACCTGTTGAGGCTGTTTGTGAAGAGATGATTAAGAATCTCGACATCAAAACTCCAGGCATCCACCACCCTGTCAAACAGTTATCAGGTGGTAATATACAAAAGGTATTAATCGGTAGAGAAATTGAAACCAACCCTCATATTTTAATCACAGCCTATGCTGTTAGAGGCCTGGATATCAATGCTTCTCATACTATTTACGATTTAATCAATGAGCAAAAGAAAAAAGGTGTTGCTGTTTTATTTATCGGTGAAGACCTAGATGTTCTACTGGAGTTATGCGATAGAATCATGGTCTTATGCGAGGGTAAGATTACAGGTAATGTAAAAGCAGATCAAACGACTAAAGAAGCACTCGGTCTTATGATGGCTGGTCAGGAGGTTACAAATGGTTAGAATGATCAAACGTACAGACATGACCAAGTCAAAAGCAACAAGCATCCGTTTAACAGCAGTTGTTTTGGCACTTTTATGTTCATCTTTATTTATCTTAATCATGGGTCATAATCCTGTAAAAGTTTACATCAGCATGCTTTCAGGAGCATTTGGTTCTAAATACAGAATCATCGAAACCATGAAGGTTGCTATTCCAATCATCATTGCATCTATTGGTATTATGGTTGCCTTTAAGATGAAATTTTGGAATATCGGTGGTGAAGGTCAAATATTAATGGGGGCATGTTTTGCTACCTACTTTGCATTATACTTTAACCACCTTCCAAAACCACTTCTACTTCTACTCATGTTTGTAGCTGGTCTTGTAGGTGGTGGTCTATGGGCAGTAATACCTGGTCTACTCAAGATAAAGTATGATACTAATGAAACCATTATCACTTTGATGCTTAACTACATCGCCATCAAGTGGGTTACTTATTTACAATACGGTCCATGGAAAGATCCAAATGCACAGGGTTTTCCTAAAATCGCAAACTTTGAAGACAGTGCTATTTTACCAAAACTCTTTGGTCTTCATATCGGCTGGGTCATTGCCATTGTTATCGTGGTCATTGTTGCAGTCATGATGAAGTACTCTAAATGGGGTTACAACATCTCAGTAATTGGTGAGTCACTAGACACTGCTAGATATTCAGGTATTAAGATCAACAAGGTTATCTTAACCTCAGTCTTTATCTCTGGTGGTATCTGTGGTATTGTCGGCTTTATTCAAGCATCTGCTGTAGACCAAACATTAACCGCTCATTTATCAGCTGGTTATGGTTTTACAGCCATTATTACAACATGGCTATCAGCTTTAGTACCTGCAGTTATCATACCTGTATCGGTTTTATTTGCAGCACTTGTTAAAGGCGGTTCTTTTATTCAAACAGCCTTTCAAATTCCAAACTCAGCTTCTGATATCTTACAATCTATGATCTTATTCTTTGTTATTGGTAGTGAGTTCTTTGTAAAATACAATCTAGTATTTAAGAAGGGAGGACAAAATGGTTAAGTTTTTAATATCGGTAATCATTGCAGGTACCCCTCTTCTATTTGCAACACTCGGTGAGTTGATCACAGAGAAGTCAGGTCACTTAAACCTTGGTGTAGAGGGTATGATGCTCATTGGTGCTGTTGCCGGTTTTGGTACTGGTCTTGCAACCAACAGTCCTTTACTTGCAATTTTAGGAGCAGTCATAGCTGGTGGACTGGGGGCTTTGATATATGGTTTTTTAACCATCTCATTAAGAGCCAACCAGGTCGTATCTGGCTTAACACTGACCATTTTCGGTACAGGTCTTTCATCTTACTTGGGTACATCCTATATCGGTCAAAAGATGCCTCAAAACATCATTGACTTTTATAAGCCAATAGCTATTCCAGGATTATCGAAGATTCCATACTTAGGCGAAATTCTATTTACTCAAGATATCTTTGTTTACCTAGGCTATGTAGTGACCCTTGTTTTAGGGATTTACCTTTATAAAACACGTATGGGTCTTAACTTAAGAGCCGTTGGTGAAAACCCATCTGCTGCAGATGGCGCTGGACTAAATGTCACACTTTATAAGTACGTGCACATTCTAATCGGTGGCGCACTATGTGGCCTGGGTGGTGCTTACCTGTCAGTCGTAGAGGTTCCAGCTTGGCAGGACAACATCACAGCAGGTCGTGGCTGGATTGCCATTGCACTTGTTATCTTCTGTAGATGGAACCCGTACAGAGCAATCTTTGCAGCCTACCTATTTGGTGGTTTAAGTATTGTAGGCTTTAGATTACAACATTTAAATATCTCTCAAAACCTTTTAGACGCACTACCTTACTTGTTTACAATCATTGTACTTGTTATTGGTTCAATGAAAAAATCTAAGGAAAACGCACCACCTAAAGGATTGAGTCAACCATATTTTAGAGAAGAACGTTAACAGGCTATGAAAGCCTGTTTTTTCTTGATACAATAATCTCGGGAGGTAATTATGTCAGTAGAACTTGTACACGTTTATAGAAATAATCTCGTAGAAAGCATCCATCGATTTGATGTGGTTGCTGTTAAAAACTCAGAAATCATTTTCTCTTATGGAGACCCTTATAAAGAAACATTTTGGCGTTCATCCGCTAAACCCTTTCAAGTGATTCCCTTTTTAGAATCAGGTGGTAGGAAAGCCTATGATATATATGGAGAAGAACTTGCACTTATGACCTCTTCACATGGTGGCGAAGAAGAACATGTAAAAACTGTTAAAAGCATTTTTAAGAAGATGAAGGTCTCAACAGACCTATTGGATTGTGGCACTTCTGCTCCTATGTACTCAGGTGAGTTTAAAAGAATGATCAAAGAGAACTTACCATTTACACCACTCAACAATCCATGTTCCGGCAAACATTCTGCCATGATTGGTTACGGCCTTTTGAATAATATTGATCTGGACAATTACATTGATAAAGACCATCCCATTCAAAAGAAGATGTTGTCAGTTGTTGCAGACTATACAGACATGGATAAAGATAAGATTCATATTGCCATCGATGGCTGTGGCGTCCCTGTTTTTGGACTGCCCATCTACAATATGGCACTGGCTTACGAAAAGCTTTCATCAGACAAGCCCTTTATGAAAGAAATATCAAAGGCCATGACCACACATCCTTATTATGTGGCTGGAACAGGTAGATTAGATACCATCATCATGGAAGAAACAAAATGTAGAATTCTCGCTAAACTAGGCGCAGAATCCGTCTATTGTATGACAGATTTAAAAAACAAGTTGGCCATTGCTATCAAAACAGAAGATGGTGCTTACAGGGCATTAGATGCGCTTGTACCTGACCTTCTATTTCATCATGATCTTATCGATGAAATAGAACTTAAAGCCATTAAAGCCAGATTACCACTTCAAATTAAGAACCACAGAAAAGAAATAGTCGGCACATACAAAACACTTTTATAGTTCATGACTAAAATATTAGATGAAATAAATAAAGCAACTGGTCATTTTTTAGGACCAGTTACTTTATTTCAATCTTTATGATTTTTTATCATTACACAATCTTAGTTAACTAATTAAATGCCATACCACCATCTATAATAAGAGTTTGACCTGTCATAATTTCAGAATCAGGACCCGCTAGGAAAGAAACACCTGCAGCAACTTCTTCCGGTTCAGATAATCTACCCTGTGTAACATTTTTAGCAAACTGATTCATGCCCCATTCATCTGATTCTCCAGCTGCTTGAGCTACTTCGTGTGCTACACCAAACATCATAGGCGTCTTAACAATTCCTGGTGCAAAAGCTGTTACATTAATGCCATATGCTGCTAGATCTTTAGCTGCTGTTTGAGTCATGCCTCTAACAGCAAATTTACTGCCACAGTATAAAGTTAGTTCAGGATTACCTACAACACCTGCTTGTGATGAAGCACTGATGATTCTACCACCATGACCTAACTCTTTTAACTTTTTACTAGCTGCTTGGATACCCCATAATACACCTGCTACATTGATATTAAATATAAAATCATATTGCTCTTCTGTAATCTCATCTATTGGCGTAGGTTGTGCCACACCTGCATTATTTACAATTACATGAAAATCTCCCAATTGTTTAACAGTCTCATCTACAGCGCTAAAAATCTCATTTCTTTTGGCTACATTGACCTGTAACGCTATGGCTTTTCCACCATCTATATTAATCTCATCTGCCACACGTTTTGCCTGGTCTAGATTTAAATCAGTAACCGAAACTGCAAATCCATCCTTCGATAATCTCTTACATATTGCCTCGCCTATACCTTGACCGCCACCTGTTACTAATGCTACTTTCATTTTACATCCTCCTTATATACTTAGCACTGCATGCCATGCTTCATGGAAACATTCAAATATCTTTCTTCCCTTCACAGCATCACCAATTGTAAAAACTTTTGAACATAAGCCATTAAAATGTTCAGATGGTACTGGACCTAACCCTGTAGCGTAAACAACAGTCTCTGCATTACATGTTTCTGTTTTACCATCTTTATTAAATATTAAGCCCTTGTCGCTAACTTCAACGACTTTTGTGTTGGTGTGAATAACTACACCTGCTTGGTTTAACCGCATCTCTAGAGCTGCTCTTGATAATGGTTCATCTTCTAAGGCAATGCCATTTCTCATTTCAAATACACTTACCTTTTTACCTTTCTCAGCTAAATGTAGAGCCGTTTCACTTCCTATCAAACCACCACCAATAATAGCCACATTATCTTTAGCTATGTTATGATCAAACAATACATTATCTGGTGACAAGGCTCTTTCAATCCCCTTTATCGGTAACTGAATATAATCTGAACCTGTGGCTATAATCATTGCATCAGGATTAATCTCTCTAATTAATGCTTCATCTGCCATCGTATTCATCTTTATTGATACACGACTCTTTTCTAACTGAGTTTTTCCCCATTCTACTAGTGCTCTACCTTCTTTCTTAAATGAAGGTTCAGTTGCCTCTAAAAATCTTCCACCCAAGTGATTTGTTTTTTCTAACAGCGTGACATTATGTCCCATCTCATCAGCAACTCTCGCAGCTTCCATGCCAGCAACACCACCGCCGATAACCAGAACATTTTGAGGAGTACTGGTCTTCTTAATACAATACGCCTCATCACGGCCAACTTGTGGATTCACTTCACACCTAATCGGACAGCCCTTAAAAAACAGAGAAATACATCCTTCATGCCCTCTGACACATGGTCTTATATCTTCTAAACGATTTTCCATAATCTTCTTAGGCAAGTCTGGATCTGCTATCAGTTGTCGACCAAAAGATACCATATCAGCCTCTTCACTTGCAATTATCTGTTCAGCTAAACCAGGATTAATTGCACCAACTGTGATAACAGGCTTATTCACAACTGCTTTCATTTTTTTTGCCAAATCTACAATAGGTGCTCTTTCTACATAGAGAGGTGTGATCATATGAACAGCCATTGTATTATAGTTTCCTGCTGAGACATGGAAGTAATCTATATCCTCTTCAACACTCTTAGCAAATCTTGTTGTATCATCAATTGTTAGACCGCCGTCTTCGTACTCAGCACCACTCAAACGAATACCAACAATAAAATCTTTACTTACTTGCTCTCTAATTTTTCTGATAATATTTTTTGCAAATGTACTTCTTCGTTCATAATCACCACCATAAATGTCATCTCTTTTATTGGTAAGAGGTGATAAAAATTGTGTAATCAAATAGCCGTGAGCGCCGTGTATCTCTACACCATCAAAACCTGCAAGTTCAGCTCTAACAGCAGCTGCTGCAAAAGCATCTTCTATTGCAACAATTTCCTCAATTGATAAAGGTGTAGGGGTTATACCACCGTAAGCTACATCAGATGCAGATACTGGTGTTACTGGAGCTGCTCCTGGAGCACACTGTCTACCGCCATGTCCAAGCTGAATAATAGCCACTGCACCTTCAGATTTTATAGCTTCTGATATTAGATACTTACCAGCTATATGATGCCCCTTTGACATACCACCCTGCATATAAGCTGATCTACTAGCTAAATCATCCACAAAATGATTCTCTACAATGATCATACCTACACCGCCTTTAGCTCGCATTCTGTAATGTGCTGCTATTAATTCACCAGCTGATCCATCGGCTTCAGATAATCGTGTTTCCATCGGAGGCATTACTATCCGATTTCTAAGTTTTTTACTGCCAATTTCTATAGGCTGTAAAAGTTTCCATTGTCTCATAATCTCGTCCTTTCTTTGATATATATTTAACATAGTTCTATAATAGCGGAGATAATCCAACAAAGTCAATAAAAAGTTCTATATTGTTGTTGTTATAGTGCGTTTTATCCACTTTGTCCGATAATACCGGATATTTTGTTGTTTAAATATTTTCTTTCACTTTTTTCACTAAACATGTTATAAATATATTAGAAGATTTTAAGGAGTTTGCATGAGTGATAAAAAATACATACAATCCATAGAAAGAGCATCAGCTATACTTGAATTCATAGCAGAAAAGAAAAGTGCTAGACTGATAGAAATATGTGAAGCAACAAACCTAAAAAAATCTACTGCATTTAGTATCATCCAAACATTAGAGCACTTAGGACAAGTCGCTAGAACAAGAAACAGTCAAAAATATACACTTGGTTTAAGTAGTCTAAAACTTGGCCTAGCCTATCAATATGGTTCTGGATTTTCTGAAACAATTAGAGAATTGCTCACAAGGATGGTAAAAGCAATAGATGAAACTGCTTACTTCGAGTTAGAAATAGGTGGTAGATATTATTATCTAGATTATGTTTTGTCTACTCAACCGCTTCGTGTAGTACCTGGCGACGATCGTTTCATCGATCCACCTGATTATTCAGCACTAGGGCAAATTTTCAAAGGTGACAATCCTGAACTAAAATATGCGGTTGATATAGAAGAAGTGGAAAAGGGATTAAATTGTTTTGCTGCACCATATAAGATTAACAACAAAGTGATCGGTTGTATTGTGCTTACAGGCCCTAGCTATAGATACACAGAAGATAGGATGGAAGAAACATATAATGCCTATAAAAAGATAATGCTTGATCTGGGATTAGATGAACATCTCTAAAGAAAAAACTCTGCAAAAGCAGAGTTTTTTTAGTAGCCATATGAGTTATTCAAAAAAATAACATGTAATCTATTAGGATCAAATTGTCTATCTATTACAGTATAAATATTACATATTCTTTGAGGACTTAGACATTCTGTACATGCACCAGTTTCTAAACAAGGTGTCTTCATTTGAAGTCTCTGAACATTGGCTGGAGCAGCTATATACTTATTTCTATTACGCGCTTCTTCTAGGTTTTTAACAATCTTGTTTGCTCCAACTATTACAACAACCTTATCAGGACCATAGATCATAGGAGCCACACGATTACCACTTCCATCTACGTTGTAAATCTCCCCGTCCTCAGTAATTGCATTAGTACCTGAAATAAATACATCACTGGAAAAGACACTACGATGTAATGCTTTCATTTGAGCGGGATCTAACCCTTCTTCATATCGGTCATGGAACTCTAGATCTCTTGATCTCAAATAATCAATTATACCAGTCTCAAACAGTGTCATTGACCCACCCACAGCCACACTTGATTTATCAACAATCAAATCATCCATCTGTTCTTTTAATTGTTCAAGATCATGCACATAGTAACCATTGATGTTTCTTCTTTTTAAGTTTTTTATTGTCTTTTCAATTCTCTTCTTGTATACCGCTTTCATATTCTTATCCATCTTATTCTCCATTCTTATACTAAAAATACTCTACTATAATACAAAGAGAACAGTAGATGTTCAAGCTTTATCCACAATATCAATGAATTTTCAATCATATTGCTAAAAATATCCGACATTGTTGAACATAGACCTGTATTTATCCTTTAAACATTTGTTGAAACAAATAGTTGAGACATTTCGTCGAAACTAATTTTCTCATAGACTCATTATAGAATAATTTTGAAAATATTGTTAAAAGACTTGGCAAGGCTATCATGATATGCTATTATAACTATAACGAACATATGTTTGTATGTAGTGAAGGAGGTTCATATGTCAAACGCGATTGCATTAAAGATTTATGACACACAGGCTTTCCCTGGCAGAAAAATGACTGCCAAAGAAAAATTAGAATCCGAAAAAAAATATAGACTGCTAGATGAGTTTGTATCTGGCAAAGGAAAGCGAATAGAAACAAGTGAATATATCGAGTACATATTTTAAGACCTTCATAAGAAGGTCTTTAATCATGGTCACAATTTTCATCATGTATAGGTTGTGTAAGCGGTAAATCAATAATGATTGTCGCACCTTTTCCTTCATTGTTTTTAGCACTGATTTTGCCATGATGTTTCTTGATGATGTCTCTTGAGATCGATAAGCCTAGGCCAGTGCCCTCGTCTTCCGGCTTCATCGTAAAGCCAGAATCAAAGATCATATCTAATTTATCTTCTGGAATCCCCATGCCATCATCAATAAATTCAATTCTTGCATAATCATCTACAAGAGAAGTTTTTATTTCTATCAACCCCCCCTTTTCTGTTGCTTGAATACCATTGACAAGCACATTCATAAATACTTGATTTAAAAGGCTGGCATAACAAGAGATTTCTGGTAATGTCCCATAATTTTCAGTAATTGTCAGCTTGTTTTTCCATAAGTTAGACGTTAAAACCAGTACAGAATGGATACCTTCGTGAACATTGGCATTTTGAAAAGCAGCCTGATCAATTCTAGAAAAGTTTCTCAAGTTTCGTATGATATCATTAACTCTAGATGTGGCATCTGCAGTAATGGCATTGGATTTTGATAACTTTTCAACAGCTTTTAAAACATCTTCATATTTTTCTTCACTTAAGAGCTTCTTAAGTTTCATAAGCATCAAATCCATCATTTGAACATTACTTGATACTGCCCCTAGAGGGGTGTTAATCTCGTGGGCTATAGCTGCTGAAAGCTGTCCAACAGAAGCCATTTTTTCTGACTGAACCAACTGATCCTGAGCCTTCTGAAGCTGGATCTGAGATTGAATCAAGGCATCATTTTGAGAGTCCAGTTCCTCATTTTTCTCTTCCAGCTCTGATTTCTGTGCATCGAGTTCCATGTTCTGATCTTCAAGTACATCTCTTTGAGCTTCTAACTCTTGATTTTGTGCAAATAGAAGTTCCTGAGATTCATTAAGCCTTGCCATGATGATATTGGAATACTTTATAAGCTCATAAATTTCCTTTGGCGGTTTATGCATTTCTATATGAACACTCGAGTCTAAGACTTCATGTTCTGAGATTTTCTGAAGCTGTGTATTTAATGACTTAATGGGTTTAACAAGTTTGTAGGCTCTTGGTGTTAAAACGATCTTTACTATAACAAAGACCACGATGGCAATTATGATGAATATCAAAAGAACCGGGAAAACGAAAAACACAACCACACTTGAGTTTACTTGGGTTCGAATGTATCCGATCTGACGATCATCTCTTGTATAAACAGGAATCTCATCCACCACTTCTTTTAAATCACCATCAGATAAGAAGCTTACATTCTCTGATGGCAGTACATACTCTACCTGTTCTCCTTGATCATTAAATAGAACAAAGCTTACTTTTACCCAGTCAAAGCCAAAATACTGTCCAAACATAAGCACTCTATCCATTCTTTCAATGGCATCGTAAGTGGCTATAAAAAGGTCTTTCTTTTCTTCTTCAGTGATATCTTCTAAGGTATCCTCATCTCCCCAAACCTTTAAGCTATGCTCAAAGCTTTCAGAAAACTCCTCTTCAACTAACATCATATGCTCATCAGTAATATCAGCCAGTTGATTTGAAAAATCAATCGACTTTAACTCCTCATAGGTATACATTCTTATGTTTTCTAAATCTCTTTTATGCTGGATGTTGTAATACATCTGCTTCTGCGATTTATAGTTATCCATAATACTGTTATTCACTGTATTGGTTAAAAAGAGTCCAACAGGTCTGATGGCAAGCAAAATTATAATAAAAATAGGTACAATGGTTAAGACTATAGACAAAAAAGATGCACTCATTAAAGAGTTCTGTAATCTTCTAATGATTGATTTTTTATAGGGTTTCTTCATAATTACGCCTCCATGTGCATCTATTAAGACATCTCTATAAGACTAGTCTACCTTATCTATACCCAAACTTGTATTAATTCTACATTAAAATTGTCTAAATTAAACTCCAAAGACTAGATGATAAGCAATCAAACTAAAAAACAGTTATGCAATTACATAACTGTTATCATCATTCATCAAGCTTTTCCATGACCCTCTTAAGCAAGGTCTCAAAAGGTCTTGCTTCTATAACTTCAATGCCATAAGCTAAACACGCTTGTCTTAAAGCCTTACCATAGGCTAAGCTGATACTAGCCCTAAATGTTTGAGCACTGCCTCCTTCTCTTTGGCGGTAGTTTTCTATGATCTGATCCTTTTGACCTTCATAGATAAAAAGTGATTTTACTTCGTTATCTTGATATGCCGCTGCAAGATCAACAGATATAAAGTCACCTTCCATTATTAGAGGTATCTGTTCTTGCAAATGCTTATCTATAAGCTTTCTAAAGGCAGGACAAATTCAGCTGACACGTCTTTTAGCCATTTAACATTGCCATCTATACCAGCTTGTCTCCAGTCTGAATCTCCCATCCAGTAATGGACAGCAGGATAGTCTTCTTTCTTAGTTGTTGCCTTTATTAAGCTAGAAACATCATCAGCTTCTATGATTTTAGCTTTATATATTTCTGATACTTTCTTTGCTAACCTTGTTTTACCAATACCTGACGAACCACCTATTAAAAGCACCGTCCAATTTCTTTTTGTCATTCAAACTCCTTTTAGTCTTGTTTCAAGTATATCAGAATCTTTGACAATCACCTATGCAGGACATGTATATAATTATTTTAGTCTATCCTAAGTATAAATCTGCTTCATATTTCTCGATCTTAGGTTTTGCATGAAAATTAAAGATATGGCTAAAGTGATAGAGATCATATCTGAAAAAGGTACTGCATACCACACGCCTTGAATACCCCAGTAAGATGAAAAGATCATCACTGCTGGTATTAAAACAAGTATCTGTTTTGAAAGTGAGATAGCTGTTGCATACAAAGGCTCCTCTATAGACTGCAGGTAAGCTATAGATATATTAATAATGCCAGTCAGGGGTATTAAAAGCGAATAGACTTTTAAGCCATTTGCACCTTGAAGCAAATAATCAACCTGTCCATCTAGAAATAAAGAAATTAAGTTAGACGCTTGATAACGTATTAAAACAAATATAATGGAACCTGTTGCAAAGGTAATGACCATGGACAGCAAAACTGTCTTTCTGACACGATTTAAGTTACCAGCACCGTAATTATAACCAATAATAGGTTGTATACCATTTTGAATACCAAAGACAGGTATATTGAAAAATGCCATCAAACTACCTATAGCACCTATAGATGCGACAGCACCTACACCACCAAAATCTCCTAAGTATCGATTTAAAACCATCAAGGAGATACCACTACCAACTGTTACAAAATAAGATGGCAGTCCCACTGTTAAAAGTTTTCTTACCACTTTCAGTTCTGGCCTTATATAAGCTTTGTTAAGCTTAACCACTTCACTTGAAAGTAGATAATAAGCCGCCAAAATGAAAAAGCCTACAGCTTGTGCAATAATCGTTGCAATAGCTGCACCCCTTACGCCCATATGCATTTGAACGATGAAAATGTAGTCTAACAAGATATTGGTTCCTGCAGATACCACCATGGCTATCATAGAAAGGGGTGCCCTACCTTCAGCTCTTACTGTACAGCTCAAAGTAAATGACATGATCCAACATATAACCCCTATTAGGATATAAGACATGTAATCATAACCAAATGTAAAAACAGAGTCACTTGCACCTAATAAACTTAAGATTGGTCCTAGGCTGATATAACCTACAAGAGACATGATACTTGAGAATATCACAGTTGTTACCACGGTTGTTGTAAAAACCTTCTGAGTCTGTGGCACATCATTTTTTCCAAGGTTAATGGATATAAGGTTAGCACCACCTCTACCGATTAAAGCTGAGCCTGCAAATATCACCAGCATGACTGGATAAACAATGGTCAGCCCTGCAAGTGCATCAGGGCCTACAAATTGACCTATAAATATCCTGTCTACTATATTGTAAAAAGTTGAAACCAATATGGCTATCATAGATGGAACTGAAAATCGTAAAATTAACTTCCATATGCTTTCATTTTCTAAGTTCTTGTTCATTTATGCCTCTTTTCTAATTTCAAATGTCCTCATACTTACTCATGTGTCACATTATAGTCAGCCTAGACATCAATGTAAACCTCTTCACAAGAAGTTACACATGGATGCAAATGTGTGTAAGTATTGAAAAGACTCATACTTACTCAACAGCCATAGCAACGAGTAAGTTCTCTAACATGTATTTACATGAGTCAGATTATCCCTTTATAATGGCTAAAAGAATTGCATGAACGAAAGGAGACATCATGAAAAAAACATGGCAACTAGAAGATATGCCATCACTTAAAGGCAAAACTGTTATCGTTACAGGAGGCAACAGTGGCTTAGGATATGAATCAGTTAAGGTACTTGCTAAAAAAAATGCAAGAGTTATCCTTGCTTGCCGCTCACTGAGTAGAGGCAATGAGGCAAAGTCAAAAATAATGAAGGATCAGCCCCAGACATCCATAGAGGTCATGGCACTGGATTTATCAAGCCTAGATTCTGTAAGGAAGTTTGCAGATGCTTATAAAGCAAAACACAACAAATTGGATATACTTCTTAATAATGCAGGGATTATGAATGTACCCTATGGCAAAACGACTGACGGATTCGAACAGCAGATTGGTGTTAACCATCTTGGTCATTTCGCACTCACTGGTTTACTCCTGGATACCTTAAAAAGCACACCTAAATCTAGGGTTGTTGTTATTTCTAGTCTGCTCCATAAAAAAGGGCATATTGATTTTGATTCCTTTTCTTACAATAAAAAAAGGACCTATGATCCCCAGGTAGCCTATGCTCAATCCAAACTAGCCAATCTATTATTTGCAAAACAGTTGAATCATCTTATTCAAAAAAACAAGTTGGATATGACCGTCGTATCAGCCCATCCAGGTGGTGCTAAAACCAACTTGGGTAGGTATCAAGATAAAGGTTCATCTTTCAATCTTGTAAAAAAAATCATTTATCCCCTTCTTATTCAAACTGCAGATCAAGGTGCTATGCCAGGTTTAAGAGCCGCAACTGATGAAAGTGTTACTAGTGGCATGTATATAGGTCCTTCAGGTTTTATGGAATCATCCGGACATCCTTATATTGCAAAATCTGCACCAGCAGCCAATGATCTTCAAACAGCTGAAAAGCTATGGAAAAAATCCGAAAGCTTAACAGGGATTCAATATAACTTCTAAAGGCAAAGGAATGAGCTCAGCTCATTCCTTCTATTTTTTCAAACCACTTAATGCAAGATCTTTAAGATTTAATAGTTGGTCAAAGTAACCATCTAAATCATAGTAGCCATCTCCTGTTAAAAGTTGCAGGAGTTTGATGTTGATACCTTGAAAAAGTGTATCTATATAGTCTAAAACCCCATCCTTTGATGTCTTGTACTTGTCCCAATCAATGTTTTCAAGTAAAATCTTTCTTTGATCTACCAATAAGTCATGTTTCATGGCTGCCAACTGATCATAACAAGGTGAATTAAAATCAATTGAACCTTGTGTTATAAGCTGAAAGTAAATGGGTTCATCCAAGTAAAAGTCTTTACTCTTATAAACCATGTCAAACACCTTTGATACCACACACGTTTCATTTCTATCAAGGTATTTGTTTTGATTCTCATAAAAAGCTTCCATGGCTATCTCAAACACATGTAAATAGATATCTGTTTTATCATCTATATACTTAAACATGCCGCCTTTAGAGATACCTGCTTTTTTGATGATGTTGTTCAATGATGCTTCATTGAAGGAATGACAAGAAAACTCTTCCATGGCTGCTTGTTCTATTCTCTGTCTTTTTTCGTCTGTTATCTTATAAAATGCTGTTTTCACTTTTCCTCCTAGAGACTAATTAGTCTCTGTTATTCTAACATCATTACTTACCTGATTCAAGGACTCTATCTTTTAAAAACAAAAAAAATAGGCCTAGCATATTTTATAAGAACTCAAGCCATTATGGCTTAGGTTACTTATTAAACCAATAAAAAGGAAAGCCGAAGCTTTCCTATTAGTTCTCGTATTTTTCTCCAACATACTGAACATCTTCACTAAAGCCCATATAAATGGTCATAATTGGTGAGAAGAATAAGTATAGTAAGAATCCACCGATACCGAAACCATATGCTTCCACAAACTTATATGACATGTAGATACCAAAAATAACATTCACAAGTGGTATCAACATAACTAAGATAAATAGTGGATTTAAGCCAGCAATTTTTAACATAACCCATACATTATATAATGGGATAATTGCAGCCCAACCTGGTTCGTCAGCTTTTTCAAACATCTTCCACATACCAACTAATGCAACAATTGCAAGTATAAAACTAATAAATTCCATAAAACGCCTCCTTGTATAAACTCACTAATAGTATATCAAACAATAGTTGTTTATCCAATGGATATTTTATACTTTCTTAAGATTTAGATCTCAAATGCTTTTTCCGATACCTTGACCAATAATTTAATTGCAGCATCTACATCATCTTTTGACACAGTTTCATGTGCTGAATGTGCATATCTTGTAGGTATTGATAAACATGATGCTGGTACACCTTCTCTAGTTAGACTGATGCCACCTGCGTCTGTGCCACCGAATTCTAAGACTTCCATCTGGTATTTAATCTCTTCTGCTTTACATGTTTCAACAAGTCTTTCATTTACTTTTGGATGTGAAAGTAAAGAGTTATCTCTTACCTTAATTGCCACACCATCATGAAGGGCAATCTTAAATCTCTTAGACCCAGGCATATCACCACAAGATGTAATATCAATAGCAAGGCCTACATCAGGATCCACCTTGTAAGCAGAAGTTTTTCCGCCTCTGATACCGACTTCTTCTTGAACTGTGAAAACATAGTAACAGTCATTTTCTACAGTTTTTAATTGCTTTAGTGCTTCAATCATGATAAAACAACCAATTCTATCATCTAATGCACCAACACTTACTGTATGTTCATTTTCTAAGAAGTTAGATTCATATACACAGATATCTCCAATGTTAACCTTCTTATTGGCTTCTTCTTTGTTCTTAGCACCAATATCTACGAAGAGCTTATCCAGTTTCATCTTGCCTGCTTCTGTAGATTCCTCTTTGTAAACAATACCTTTCGTGCCATCTTTAAAGACAACTCTTTCACCATGTGTCACGAACGGGTTGATACCACCGATGTTTGTTAATCTGATGAAGCCTTTATCATCAACATCTGTCACCATAAGACCGATTTGATCCATATGACCAGCAACCATTAACTTAGGACCATTGCCCTTTTTTCTTGCAATAACATTACCGAGCTTGTCGACAGATATTTCATCTACATAGTCTTTAATCGCTTCCATAATATAGTCAGCAACTGCTTGCTCAGAACCAGATGGTCCATAGATTTCTGTAATTTCCTTTAATACTTTAACGTTCATTCGTCCCCCTTAGGCATTTAACTTAACTACATTCATTATAGTACAATCATAAGTTAACTGAAAGGATGTGAACATATCTTAATATTTGACAACTTCTAAAAAAAAGTATATTTTTTTCATGAAGTTTAAAACTTTTTTGCTATGACCAGTGTCTAATTCACGAAAGGAGTCAGACATGTCCAGACAAACTTATAAACTACTAGTAGAATACATCCAGAACAATCAAGAAAGATTTTATAGAGTGGCTTTCAGTTACTGCAAATCAAGAGAAGATGCCCTTGATATTGTACAGGACTCTATTTATAAAGCACTTAAATCACATAAATCCATTCAAACTCAGTACTTCGAATCTTGGTTTTATAGAATACTGATCAATACAAGTATCAGCCATCTTAGAAAACATAAGGATAACCTCTCTTATGATCCTGAAGCCATTACAGGAGGTGCTGAAGACAAGGAGTACATAGACCTTTATGATGCCATTGATTGTCTTTCATTAGAAGACAGGTCACTTATTATCCTTAGGTATTTTGAGGATAAGAAGATAAAAGATGTGGCAGAAATCTTGAATATGAATGTAAATACTGTGAAAACAAGACTATACAGAATACTGAAAGACCTTAAAATACAACTTGACCCGGAGGTGAGCTATGAGTAATAAGTACAAGAATATCATCATACCAGAGGAGTTAGATTTTATGACACAGAAAACAATTAGAAAACATAAGAGAAACAAAAGATTCATAACAAGCTTAACAAGTGTAGCAGCTGCCTTAGTCATATTTACAACGTCGTTAAATGTATCCTATACCTTTGCAGAAAGCATGCAGCAGATCCCTATTGTAAAGGATATTGCCAGCATGCTCACATTCAGGACCTATGAAAATCAAACAGATGAAATAACAAGTACAGTAACCATTCCATCTGTTTCAATTGAAGAAAGTAATATAGATGATTTTATCAATGAAACCATCAGTTCAGAAGTTGAAAGAATTTTAGAAGAAGCTCAAGTTAGAGCTGAGGAATACAAGGATGCCTATATCTCTACAGGTGGTACAGAAGAAGGCTATAAAGAAAAAAATATGACGGTAGCCGTAGACTATGAGGTTTTCTCTCAAGATGAAAATCATCTATCTTTTAGGGTTTTTACTCATGAAACCCTGGCAGCAGTCTATGCAGAAAATCTCTACTTCACCCTTGACCTTAATCAAAGAAAAATCTTAAGTCTTGAAGATTTACTGGGTGAAAATTATGTAGAAATCATGACAGAAAAAGTCCTTGCAGACATCGAAGAAGATGCAAAAGAAAACCCAAATAAATACTTTGATGATTATAAGTCACCTGATTTTAAAGTTAGATCAGACATTGATTTTTATCTCAAAGACAATAAGCTTTTTATCGTATTTTGGAAATACGAACTTGCTGCAGGTGCATTTGGTAGACTGGAGTTTGAAATCCCTATGAACTAATGATATATTTACAGTAGAGAAAGGATGGTTATATGAGAATTGAACAGAAGCCTCACCCTATGACATTTCCAGCGCCAGCTGTTATGGCAACATGTGGCGAAAACAATATCATTACAATCGCATGGACAGGAACACTGTCTTCAGTACCGCCTATGACTTATATATCTGTGAGAAAAGAAAGGTATTCACATCAGCTTCTGATGGAAAACATGGCCTTTGTTATCAACCTAACAACTGAGGATTTAAAGTATGAAACCGATTATTGTGGTATTCATTCCGGAAGAGACATCAACAAGTTTGAAGCTTTGAATCTGACACCAATTGCAAGTAAGTATGTGTCTTGTCCAAGTATCAAAGAATCACCTGTCAGCTTAGAATGCAAAGTTACGAAGGTCATAGAACTTGGTAGTCACGACATGTTTATGGCTGAAATCATCGGTATTACAGTAGACGATCAGTATGTGAATGAACATGGACAGTTCGACTATAATCTTTCCAAGCCAATTTGCTACTCTGCTGGCAAGTACTTTTCATTAAATGAATTCATCGGCCATTACGGCCATTCTAAGAAATAGACACAGCCTCGGCTGTGTCTAAACTATTTGTTGATAAATCATAACAATTCCTAAGAAAATAAGTAGATAGTTCAAATAAAGTATCAGACCACTAGATTTCCTACTTCTGTTGTACATTTCATTTTTCTTAACAATCGCGTAAGAATCGTTTTTTAGACCAATCATCCCAGCTAGTATCATTCCTAGTGCTGCAATAATCATGCCTATAATATCACCTATTAAACCACTAAGTACCGCTATTAGAAGAAAAAAAAACGGTAGTTACCAGTAAACTCACTTTCAAACTAAATCCCTTAAAAGTCACTATATTCTCCTATCTATAATTTCTAATAATTCTTTATCCGACATATCTTCAAGTTCCAAAAGAGCTTGATAAGGATCGCCTTCTAGGCCCAGTAATCTTGCAAAAGCCGGTTCTGTTTTAACACCTGACATCTTTAAATCTATAACTGCCTGTCTAAAGGTTTCTGGATACAGTTCTAAGAGTCTTTTTTCTACTATTAAATGTCTGTAGCTGTTTAAAGAAGATACAGGCTCTTTTGTCGCATATATCTCAATCTGGAAGTCTAAATGATTGAAGCGACAAACTAATATGTCTTTGTGCGAAAGCTCAAAGCCTTCATAAGAAGAAAAATCGCTATGAAGCTTGTCTTTTAATCTATCTAGATCATCACTTTGCATAATAACATCAATATCACTTGAACTGATATCAATATCAATGGGAAAGGTGCCTACGATCACAGGACTATATGCTTGATAAGATATAAATATCTCAGTCGCTTTTTTAATAGCCTGATGGTGTGATTTTAAAAACCTATACATCATCATGTCCTTTAATCAAATGGGTACTAGGGGTTTCCTCACCTGTTATATCTAGTTCAACAAGTACATCTAAATATACCTCAAAAAGCTCTACTAACTTCTTAATGGCATGCTCATCTTTTATAACTTGAGCCGTCATAAAGGATAAAGCACTTTCATCAGGCAGGCATTTAATACCCATCTGGTTTTTATGAATCAAATCCAAGTGAAATGACTTATGAAAATCAATTCTTGATTTTAACTCATGGTGGTTAAGCAGTCTGGTTGCCATAAGCTCATCATTGGATTTGACTATATAATCATGGTCAAATAGTTCATCACCAATTTGAATATCTTGTCCACCTAAGGCCTTGCCTATCTTAGAAAAGACACCTTCTTTAGACAACTTCAACTCAAACTGGCTAGGGTTTTTAAAGGCAGCTCTTAACCGGGTATAGGTAATGGCACTTTTGCCTGTAGAGACAACAAAGTAATCAAAAATGATATGCCATGATTTATAAGGTATCACAATAAAAGGGCCATTTCCCCATTTACCTTCAATTATCTGACCACCTATCACTTCATGTAGCGATTCTATGCCCTTCTTTCTAGTCCACATACTTCCCCCTTAAATATAGTGAATTGTATAACCAAGCGATTCAATGAACCTTAACAAATCCTTGGTCTTAATGACAATGGTTTGGGTATTGATATTCGGATGAAAACTCGAATATTCTGATTCTACTATTTGCTGGTCAAAATAAACAGTGACGTGTTTTTTACAATCATGAATCAGTCCCAGCGGTCCTACTGAACCTGGTTTTAACTTAAGGTATTTATACAAGCGTTCTTCTGATGCAAAAGATAAGCCACTTGTCCCCAGGCTATCTGATAAATCCTTTAAATTTACCTGTCTGTCTTCTTGAAATACAAATAAGAAATGTTGCTTACCTTTTCGGTTTCTTAAAAAGAGATTCTTACAGTGGACACCTGGCAAGTGACTGGTATGTTGTTTTGCCTGATCTACTGTAAATACTGGAGGATGATCATAAACTTTAAAATCACATCCTGCTTCTTTTAACAAGTCAGTTACACTCATAGTTTCATCCTATATACGTCTACATCTTCATTATACAGATTATCTTGTCTGTCAAAAGTCATCCCAATCTTTTTCATCACACCAATAGAAGCCTTGTTGTCTCTTAGTGCAACTGCATAAATCTCATCTACATTTAAACTTCTTGCATAATCTAAAAGCCCAAGACACGCCTCAGTCATGATGCCCAACTTATGAAAGGCTTTTCTTAGCCTATATCCGATTTCATAGCCACCAACTTCTTCATTTAATCTTAGAATCAGCCAACCGGCAGGCTGATCATTATAGTCAATCATCCATAAACCAAAGCCTGGATGCTCCTTATAATAGGCTTGTCGCTTTTGTATGGTTTCTAAGACCTTTGTCATATCCGTTCCCTTGAAAGGTCCAGTAGAAATGTATCTCATAACCTCAGGGTCGTTGTTCATCTCATAAAGGTACTTAGCATCACTTTCTTCTATAGGTCTAATAACCAGTCTCTCTGTTGTATAAATCATATATTACTCCTTAATTCATTTTACCATATTTAAAAGTTAAAAAGATAGTTGTCCTTATAAGAGCCAAAAAAACTCCATTCATGGAATGGAGTCAAATAATTAGTCTTCATAATACGGCTCGATGTATAAAGAACCATAGGTTACATCTTCAATTAATAAAAGAAGCTTTTCATGAACATCATCAGATAACTGACTTCTAGAGAATACCATCTCATTAGAACCTAAAGAAACATAATAATAAGGTTCAAAGTAACCATAATTGTAATTTTCAATGATGTTGTTAACCACTACATTCAGATCAAAGAAATGAGTCATTAAAGTGTTTTCATTGTTGATACCATACTCACTGTTAGAAATCATCATGTAGTCGTAGTCGCCTGATAAATCAACTAAAGTATTGCCAATATTTCCAGCATCATGATAAAGGATGTCTACACCATCATTTTGTGCTTGTTCAGCTATATCTTTAGCGATACTTTCATTATCATCACTATCTGCCATAAAGGAAACAACTTCAACACTTTCATCTGCATAGGCTGCACCACTTCTAAAACCATAGGCTATATTTCTAGTCTTATAATCATCCTGACCATAAACAAAACCAATCTTACCAGTCTCGGAAGATAAGGCTGCTACATAACCTGCGGCGAATGCTGGTTCTTCATCATAAACTTCTAAAGCTGCCATGTTAAATGGGAAGTAGTCTTCACCTTCAGAGAATAAGGCAACAATCTTAAAGTCCTCATAGAGTTCACCAATAGCCATTGCCGCTTCTTTTAGACGTCTGTCCTCAATAAAGACCATGTTGACACCATCTACATAGAGTTTTTCCAAAACGGCCTGATTATCTTCATTTTCAAGTTTGTATACATCAAAGTCAATGCCTTGACCCTCAGCTGCACCTCTTATAATATCAGCTGTTTCTGAATCATCAATGGTCAAAAATACGATCTTTTCTAACTCTGGAAGGACTTCTTCTTCATAGGTCTCCTCATATGAATCATCATAACCCATGTAAGAAAGATTTTCATTGATCATCTCTACGATGTTCATTTGCTCTAAAGATGATTTGGCCTGATTAAGCGCAACATTTAAACCCATAACACCAAGGCCGTATTCGTTTTCAAATTGGCCCAAATCCTTAAATAAAGCTGAGAAACCTTGACCATTTTGTAACTCGTCAATGGCAGAGAATGCAGCATCTTTTAAGATTTTTTCTGCCTCTTCTTCATTTACAATCATCGGTGTTTCAAAATCAATGTAATCTAATACATGGATGAACTTGTCTTCATCGTAAGTAATCTCAACATCATCACCAATAGCATTGATGGTATATTTAGCATTTAACTCAACTTCTGGATGATCCATATCCAAAGTCACACATTTTAAAACATCATTATGACCAATATAGATCTTCACATGGAAATAATCATAAACCTCTTGTAACTCTTGATAAGAAACATCGTCTTGAAGTGTATTAAACTCTGATAAGAATGAATCGAAAAACTCATCCCAATAAGTATCAAAGTCTTGATTCACTGTTTGTCTAAGAGCTTCTAATTCTAATAGGTCTATCTCTACAAGTTCATAATCACCTGATTCAATGGCTTCATCTAAAAGCTTGTTGATTAAATCCTTATAAAACTCTTTTACTGATTCATCATTTTGCGCACTTTCAAAGTATGCTACATAAAGATTCATAATCTTAGCGATGTCAAACTTATAATCATATACAAGGACATCTTCAGTAACTTCCTTGCCCTCTTTAACAAATGTCATTTCATCTTGAACACCTTCACTAAGTGTCTCTCTGAAGTGGTCATATAAAATCGACATTTCTGCATCTTGTCCATTTACTTCATATGCTTTCATTTCACTTAAGATGATGTTGAAGTACTTAGAATAATCAATTTCAGCTAAAACTTCCATATTCTCTTGCTCTAATAAAAGTTCAATGATTTTATCAAAGTCAAATACAAAAGTACCATCATAGAAATTGTCTACAGAGAAACCAAATCTTTTTAAGTTAAAAAATAGGTTGGTGTCCATTAAAGCTTTGTCTTTATAATCAATTAGATAATTGATTTTGTAGTCAAAGGCCCCTTGATCTAAATCAGACTTAATCTTATAGTTGATGTTAAAACCCAAATTAGATAAAAGAGTTGTCTCAGCAGAACCAAACTCCCCTCTAGACAATGTATCCATAAGTGTTTCAAATCCAATACCCATTTCCATATCAGCAGTCATATCTACTGAACCTGATGAAAACGTATTCATCATCGCTTGTGTTACATGTTCTTCTTTTGTAAGTGATGTAGTGATACCTGAATCACAAGAAATCAATGTAAAGCACATAATCATTATTAATAATATACTTATTTTTTTCATAACTACTCCTTCTAAATCCTCCGTCATTATAACATATATTTTTATATAAAAATATAAGATTAGATATTTTGTGATTCTATCATCAAATCCCTGTAGATTAAATCATTTCTATTTTTAAAACCAATAGATTCCCAAAAGCCATTACCAATTTCGTTGTCTTTAAATACAACCAAGGAAACCTTATTTATACCAATGATCTTAAGGGCAGCTATAACCTTATCTACAAGCTGTTTTCCAATACCACACCCCCTGTAGTTCGTATCAACAGTGGCATGATAAATATAGGCTCTTCTGCCATCATTCCCACATAGAATAACACCTACAATTTTACCGTCTTTTTCATAAACAAAGTTGGTCTGTGGATTTCTTTTTAGAAATCTTTCGATGCCTTCATAAGAATCATCTAAAGATCTTAGGCCCATCCCTGCTGTTTTAGACCATAGGTCATAAACAGCCTCATAATCATCCATGTTTAATAAGCGAATCATTTATACTCCTTTATATAAGAAACGGGTACATGATTTGTTAACCACACACCATTTTCAGAACAATAAAACACATAACCATCTTCATACATCCTACTAGCTTCCACTATGAGAATTACAGGAATGCCTCTTCTAGCACCTACCTTAGTGGCCGTTTCTAAGTCCTTACTCAAATGGACATGATGCCTTTTCATTTTTTGAATACCTGATGTTCTAATCTTCTCAACAAAGGCTTCTTTGGTGCCATGATAAAGAATTTCAGGTGGTTTTATGGCCACAAGATTCAAACGAACTTTTACAGAGTGACCTTGATTGGCCCGGATAAACTTCATATCATCAGAAAAAGAGTACCTTGTCTTCTTATCTTCATCAACAATTCGTTTTAGTCTTTCAAAATCAAGTTTTTTACCATGCTTGTTTATTTTCTCAATAAGTTCCTCTACAGGACACCAACCTTCAGCATCTAACTCAATATCAATGACCTCAGGTTTATGTCTGAGTATCAATGATAAGAATATAGACATCTTATTATCATTTCTCATTTTATCACCTCATGACTACAATACCATATCTAAAAGGGATATGACAGTTCTAAAACAAGTAAAAACTAGAGACGAATCCCTAGTTTATCAATTTTCTTATACAGTAGCGATCGATGCAATCCTAACATTTTTGCAGCCCTGCTTTTATTACCTGAACACTTTAGAACTGCCTTTTTTATTATTTCAGCCTCATAGACTTCTAAATTAGATCTTAAATCTAAATCAAAAGATTTTGATTCTTCTTCTACTAGAATGTCTTTTGGTAAATTGTCAAATAACTGAGACGGATGGCTTGATAAAACAACCAAACTTTCCATGCAGTTTCTAAGTTGCCTTACATTCCCCGGCCAATCATACTTATTGAGTACAAGCTTTACTTTCTTGGGAATATGGTTCAGATTTTTACTATACTTTAAATTAAACTCCTTAAAGAAATTATTAATAAGTAGGTCAATATCTTCTGGTCTTTCCCTTAAAGGTGGTAAGTTAAGAGAGATCACATCAAGTCTATAAAACAAGTCCTCTCTAAACCGACCTTGTTTTACAAGTTCTTTTAGGTCTTCATTAGAGGCCGATATGATTCTGACATCTACTCTTATATTTTCATTACCGCCAATTCTCTGAAACTGTCTTTCTTCTAGAACTCTAAGCAACTTGGCCTGCATAGCTAGCGGCATAGAAGCTATTTCATCTAAAAAGATCGTGCCACCATTTGCAAATTCAAACTTACCAGCTTTTCCTGATTTTAGCCCACCTGTAAAAGTGCCACCTTCATAGCCAAATAACTCTGATTCAATTAACTCAGCTGGAATACCACCACAGTTAATTTCAACAAAGGGACCATAAGACCTCTTGCTGGCATTGTGAATTGCATGAGCCAAATACTCTTTACCAGTTCCGCTTTCTCCCATGATGCTAACATTTGCCATACTCGAAGCGGCGATTCTTGCTTTTTTTATGATGACCTTCATACTTGAATCCTGTGTTAGTAAATCACTAAAAGTATATCTACCTCTCCCAACAGATGGCTCAGAGGTCAAGTCTCTTGAAAATGACTCGACTTGGTTATACATACAAGTTAAATCAGAAAGATCTTTAAACATAATTGTACCAATGGCACCAACAATCTGATCACCACGTTTAATAGGCACGCGCGAAGTAATCATGGTCTTATTATCTACAACTTGTATGTTGCCTATTTCAGCAAGGCCACTTTCTAATACCTTATGAAGTCTCGTTGTCTTGATAACATCTTTTACATGCCTACCAATAGCATCTTCTTCCTTGATGCCCAGTACTTTTTCATATTTAAATCTCATGATGATGCCGTACTGATCAACAATAACCATGCCTTCATAAGCCTCTTCAATAAAGTCATCTATCATTTCAAGTTGTAATCTCAATTCACTATTATTCATCATCAACCTCATATAAGGTTATTTTTTTAACAATAAAAAACAACCCCTGGCTTGGCAAAAGCATTCCTAAGTTGGTTATTTTGAGGATAAGTTAGGATACCGGGGTTGATTTCATTAATTTTATGTAATTTTTATAGCTTATACTATAAATATAATACATTTCTAAAAAAAATCAATAGTTATTTCGATATTTTTTTAACAAAGTATCCTAAATCTCAATTCTAAACCATTTGCATAAAGAAAAGCTCCATATAGGAGCCTTCTATTATAAAAACTTCTCTAATTCTTCAACAACCATATCTAAATCATCTATGAATGGTGAATGACCACCCTCATGTAAAACATAAGTTGCATGGTCCATGGCCTTATAAATACCTTGCCCCATTTCAAGAGGTACAACAAGATCGTTTTTACCTTGAAAGATTAGGGTTGGCAACTTCAGTTTACTGACCTCACCCGTGCCTTCAGTAACACCGTTGTGTTCAGATGATATGTTAAAGTACATCAAAGCATAATCTACATCTACTAAGTTTCTCTGTGTTAACATATCTTCTAAATAGTAATCATACATATCTTCATCAGGCTTTTTATTTGTATAAATAAGGGCATCCCATATGGCTCTAAGGGTTTCCTTATCTTTATTTTCATAAGCGTTAAGAATGGGGAGAACTTGAACAAAATCTTTTGCAAGCTCTTCTTTAGTTGTTAGAAAATCTCCTACAATTGCCTGTCCGTTCTCATCTTTTCTAAAAATCGGATAGCCTGATATTCCAACTGACTCAAATAAAATCAGTTTTTCCACGTCGTCAGGATAATCAATACAGTACTGCATAGCGATACCGCCGCCTGTTGACCAGCCTGCTATGGTAAATTTATCGATCTTAAGGGCACTTACAAACGCTTTGATATCATCTGAAAAATCCTTTAAGTGATTCACAGGATTGATATAAGTCGATCCACCAAAACCTCTTAGATCGACAGCATAAACCTTCATATCTTTAGTTAATCTATCCATAAGCAAGTTATAATGTGCACTTGAAGTCATATTCCCATGAATAAGTATGACTACCTTGTCTCCATGCCCTTGCTCTCTGTATGCAATTGTTTCATGATCTAAACTAACAAACTTAAGTGCCATATAACCTCCTACATCTTAACGATAATAGCTGTTCCCATACCACCACCTATACAAAGTGATGCCAAACCATAAGTTGCTTTTCTCTTTTTCATTTCATGTATTAAGGTAACCAAAATTCTGTTGCCTGATGAGCCTACAGGATGACCTAGTGCTATAGCACCACCATTCACATTGGTGATTTCACTTAGCCATTCACGGTCTACCTCATGTTCCTTTATGAGTTCTTCCATAACGCCAAGCGACTGGGCTGCAAAAGCTTCATTTAGCTCAATTAAGTCCATATCTTTTAATTCAAGCCCCGCTCTTTTCAATGCCTGTCTTATGGCAGGTACTGGTCCCATTCCCATAATGGTAGGATCCACACCACCTTGTCCAACAGAGATGATTTCACACATTGGATTTAATCCTTGTTTTTCAACCATAGCTTCACTAGCAACAATAACCATGCTGGCACCATCATTGATCCCAGATGCATTACCTGCCGTTACTGTACCATCTTTCTTAAAAGCCGGTCTCAGTTTAGCAAGTTTTTCAGATGTTGTCTTATAGTTGACATATTCATCTGTATCAAACACAAGAACTTCTCTTCCAGGCTTTACTTCTACTGGAATGATTTCATCTTTAAATCTACCTTCATCAATGGCCTTAATAGCACGCTTTTGAGATGTGTAGGCAAAATCATCTTGAGCCTGTCTAGATATCTGATATTTTTCGGCAATGTTTTCAGCTGTAATCCCCATATGAATATCATTAAAAGCATCTGTTAAGGCATCATAAATGATGTGATCCTCTTGTTTGATAGGACCAAGTTTTTGACCATTTCTAACCGAGCACGATGTGATGAAAGGGGCCCTTGACATGTGTTCTACACCACCTGCTACATAAAGGTTACCTAAGCCGGCCTTTACATTTGTAAAAGCATTGATGACCGTTTTCATTCCTGATCCACAAACCATATTAAGTGAATAAGCAGGCACATGATCTGGAATCCCAGCCTTAATACTTACTTGTCTACCAACACCCTGTCTAAGACCAGCCGGTAAGATGTTACCAATGAGGACTTCATCTATTGCATTTACATCCACTGGTAAGTCTTTTAACATGGATGTCAAAACCTTTGCACCCACATCAGCAGGATGTTCTTTCTTCAAAGAACCTAAAAAACTGCCAATTGGTGAACGTTTTGCATCTAAAATATATACTTTCATAAATTCTCCTAGACCTTGTAATAAGCCACAAATTGTCTTGCATGCTCATCAACTAAGTCATGAATATTCAAATCAGTAAAAGAATCGCCTGTCATCAAGTATACAGTGTATGCACCTAAAATAGAGTTTATAAAAGTTACTGCCATCATATCTGGCTTACCATTAATCACCTGTTTGTTCAATAAAATTGTAAAGTAGTCACTCAATACACTGGAAAGCTCTCTTGATAACTTTAACCTTACAAACTCTTGTTCATCGTCATGTAATCGCATCTGTATCTTATATATCTGCTCATTGTCAAAGCAAAACTGCAGATAGTTCCTTGCGATTCCTAGCATACTGTCTTCAAAACTTTCATTGATCAACTCATCTATATCATGAGTTAAATCCAAATCTTTTACATAGTTTTCTGTTGTTTCTTGGAATAGCTTTTCCTTAGTTCCGAAATGTCTGAATAAAGTGAGTTCGTTAACACCTGCTTCTTGTGCAATAAGCTTTGTCGGGGTTGCATAATAACCTTGTTCTGAAAACAACTTCAAAGCAACCTTCATTATTTTATTTCTAGTTTCTGTTTTTCTTGCCATATGTTCTCCTAACTAGTTATTATTATATCATATCTTAAATTGCGAAATGTTTGTGAAGATTCTCCAAAAACATGTCTGCCTGCTCATACATGGAAGCATGACCACAATTCTTGATAAAATGCCACTTGGAACCCTTGATGGCTTTTGCAATCTCCCGGGTTTCATCTGCAGGTGTTAAATAGTCGTATTCAGCTCCTATGACACTGACATCTGCATGAATCCTTCTAGCAGTTTCTCTTATATCATAGGCTTCAGAACTTTCTATCAATCTAATCATTCTTTGGAAAAATTTCTCGTTAAATACATCTAAAAGATATTTCTTACGGTCTTTCATCCATTCATCATGTTCATTGTAAAACTTATGTGAATAGATATAAGGTATGGTGACATGATAAAATAGTTCCGGATTGCCTGCTTGAGCTGAAAGCTGCCAAGCCTTGCCTATATCACTTAACCAAGGCGTTGTATAAAGTGCAGCATTTAAAATCATCATTTGATGAACAGGATACTTAATAGCGTATTGTAAGGCAATTTGGGCACCATAAGACACGCCAATTATATTCACTTCATCTAAGTTCAAGTCATCTACAACACATTTGACCAGGTCCACTTGATCACTATGATTATAATCTTTGGCATCATCTGTCCTACCTTGATCTAAAAAATCAAGCAGGATCACTTGGTAGTCACTTAATCCATCTAAAAACTGATGCCAAGAAGCTGTGCTCATCATAATACCATTTAAAATGATCAAGGGTTTGCCTTGTCCATGTACCTCGTAATAAACATCATAATTTCTGTATTTTACAATCATCTTATATATCCAATCTCTCTTGCCTGTTCATAAAGCATATCTCTGAAGTCAGGATGTGCTATTTTTATTAACCGCTTCACGCGTTCTTTGATGGATGTTCCTCTTAAACTAGCAACACCATACTCTGTTACTACATAGTCTACATCATTACGCGATAAGGTAACAGCTGCCCCCGGTTTTAACAAAGGCACAATTTTTGATATGACTTGCCCTTTTACAAGAGCTGTCGAATAAAGGGCTATAAATGAACGACCATTTTTAGACCGCTGTGCGCCTATAGCAGTATCCGCTTGACCACCCGTACCTGAATACTGGACAGTACCGATTGATTCTGAACAGCACTGGCCTGTTAAATCAATTTCTATAGTGGTGTTAATCGAAACTTGATTGTCATTTAAACCAATCTCATAGGGGTCGTTAACGACATGACCATCCCTTATTTCAATAGATGGGTTGTCATCTAGAAAATCATAAAGCTCTTTTGTCCCTAAGGCAAAAGTACATACAGCCTTACCCCTGTTTATGTTTTTATTCTTACCATTACAGACACCAGCCTTCATAAGTTTCATAAGACCAGTCGTCAGCATTTCTGTATGAATACCTAGGTCCTTCTTATGAATAAGTGCAGCTGCAACAGCATTTGGAATACCACCAATCCCCAATTGAATACAATCACCGTCTTCAATAAAATCCGCGATAAAATCACCTATTCTAATATCTTTTTCATTTGGCGGTGCATCCGGCAAAACAGGAATTTCATAATCGGCTTCAATCATATAGTCAATATCATCTACATGTACTGCCATTTCACCGAAAGTTCTTGGAAGATTTGGATTGATCTCTAATATAACCAAGTCTGCTTTTTCAATTACCCGTTTCTCGTAAACATTACTCAAAGACAGAGAAACAAAGCCATGTTTATCTGGTGGTGTTGCGTTGCCAACATAAACATTCACATCCTCTTCAAACAGCCTCTTAACGGCTGCCAAATGGAGGTGGTTGGGAATATAAGATATATTCCCATTTTTTTGACCCTTTCTCATGGGGCTGGTATAAAACCAGCCGTTCATTTGAAAGGTGTCTTTATGCTGAGGATCTTGGAAATAATCTGCATGAGCCATTGGCAAACAAGTCGTTACTGTAATATCATCTACTTTATCTGATATGGTATGCAAACTTTCTAAGATCAATTTAGCTTCAGAAGCAGCCAAGCCTGTAACAATAACATCACCTGACTTTATTTTTGATAGAGCCTCCTCTACGCTAATCAATTTATGTCTATAATCCATTTCTCACCTCAAATGACTATTTAGAAACAATCTCATCAATACCCATGAAATCTTTGAAACCTTCCCAACCAGCTGGTTCTTCAGGATTCATTCTTAATAAAGCCATCTCTTGAGTACCTAATCTCTGTCCTTTAGAGAAGTCAATTGAACCACCAAATGGGTTTGAAATCGGTGCTTCTTCCATGGCACTCATATATGTTTCCCATGTTAAATCACCTTCAACACGCTTTAAGCCTTCTACAAAGAAATGCGCTGCAATCCAACCAGTCATGGCATAAGCATTGTTAGATAAGTCTTCACTTGAAACCTGTGAAATCCAAGTTCTGTAATCTTCAATAGCTGGTTTAGTCATATCCACCCATGCATTTGCATAGATATCAAACTGACCATTTACATCATCTGCTACTAAAGCTGTCATTCTTTGATCTGCGTTTACATATGTTGTTACAGCTGGCTTATGTAAACCTTGCTTAGCCATCTCTTTTGCAATTTGTGGGAATGTTCCTTGAATAGCAGCAATAATAACAACATCTACATCACTGTCTTTAAGCTTTGTAATAGCAGCTGAAACATCTTCTGCATTTGGAGGTACCTGCTCTGCAACTACAGTAGCTGCACCTTCAGCTTGAGCTTTAATACCACTTAGCAAATCTTTACCAGCATCATCATTTGTATAAACAACACCAATTGTTTTAGCTTCAAACTCACCTAGTGACCATGCTGCTAAAATTCTACCTTCCATTGGATAAACAGGTTGCACTGGATAGGCAACTCTATCAGCACCTTCAGCATTTTCATTGTATAAAAGACCTGTGCCTGTTGCGAAATAAACTGCTGGAATACCGGCTTCTTTGATATCACCAATCGTTGCACCTACAATAGGTGTACCAAAATGACCTACAAATGCAAATATCTTTTCGTCGTTGATCATCTTATCAACTGCAGCCTTACCCTTTTCAGGATTAAACTCATCATCCTGGTGTACATATTCAATAGTTCTACCGTGAACACCACCACCATCGTTTACCATTTTAAAGTAAGCTTCAATACCCGCCTTAAATGGTACACCAACTGGTGCCAACGGACCTGATGTTGCTATAGAGTTACCAACCTTTACTGTTGTGTCTGTTACACCTTGCGCTGACCCGCCTGAGCCGCCACAGCCTACTAATACCATAGACAATACCAATAGAATACTGATCATAGAATAGATTTTTCTTTTCATTTTCCCCTCCGCTAGTGACCACCTAAATAGGCGTCTATTAATTTTTTATCCTTTATAAGTGTGTTTGCAGGACCTTCCATAGAAACTTCTCCAACTTCTAATACATAGGCATAATCTGCAATTTTTAGTGTTTGTAGTGCATTTTGCTCAACGATTAAGACCGTTGTCCCCTTTTCATTGATTTCTTTAATGATCCTAAAGATATCTTTAACAATCAGTGGTGCTAAACCAAGTGAAGGTTCATCCAACAAGAGGATCTTAGGACTGGCCATAAGTGCTCTACCAATCGCAAGCATTTGCTGCTCACCACCAGATAAAGTACCTGCAATTTGCTTTTTCCTTTCCTTAAGTACTGGAAAATAACCATAAACACTTTTGTAATTCGCTTTTATTTCTTGTTTGTTCTTAACTGTAAAGGCGCCAATCTTAAGGTTTTCTTCTACAGTTAGTTCAGGAAATATCTGTCTACCTTCTGGAGATTGGATGATGCCCTTTTGCGTGATTTTACTTGGTGACAAATTGCTTATAGTATCATCATGCATTTTTATGTGACCACTTTGAGCTTGAACCAGGCCTGATATAGACTTAAGCGTTGTCGTTTTACCAGCACCATTGGCGCCAAGCAGAGCCACTATTTTACCTTCTTCAATATGGATATCGATGCCTTTCAAAGCCTTGATATTGCCATAGGATACATGTAACTTATCTAATGTCAGCGCTTTGTTCATCCTCATCCACCTTTCCTAGATATGCTTCTTGTACTTTTGAATCATTTTGAATTTCTACTGGTGTCCCTTCTGCTAATTTTTTACCAAAAGAGATGGCACAAATTCGATCACAAACATCCATAACCAACCTCATATCATGCTCCACAAGTAAAATAGTAGAGTGATATGTTTTTCTGATTTCCTTGAGTAAGTTGGCAAGCTCAATTGTTTCAGTATCGTTGAGTCCTGCAGCCGGCTCGTCTAATATGATCAGCTTTGGATCACTCATCAGAGTTCTACCGAGCTCAACTTTTTTCAAGATACCATAAGGCTGTCCACCTATTAAATCAAGCATTTTATCTGATAATCCTAAAAAGTCACAGATACCTTTTGCCTTGTCGAGTAAGAGTCTCTCTTCTTGTCTGGCCTTTTTGGTTCTAAAAGCATGAGATAAAACGCCTGTTTTAAAGTCCACATGTGCACCAACAAGTAAATTATCTAAGATAGACAGCTCCTGAATTAACTCAACATTTTGAAAGGTTCTAACCAAACCTTTATGAATGATCTGATGGGTTTTCATCTGTACAAGGTTACAGATATTGTTGTCCTTATCTGTAAATATAACAGAACCTTTATCAGGTTTATAAAACTGCGTAATGCAGTTAAATGCAGTTGTTTTACCGGCACCGTTTGGGCCTATTAAACCGTATATTTCACCCTCATTAATATGAAAGCTCAAGTGATCCACAGCCTTGATTCCACCAAAAGCAATGGTTAAATCTTTAATGACTAGACAAGGTTTGTTCATGAACTTTCTCCTTCTTCCATAATTTCTTTATGTCATGTCCTAAATAGATCAATCCGTTAGGATAGAACAGGATAACAACAATAATCAATATGCCTGTAAAAATATATGCTAAACCATCTATGTTCCCTATTACAGGTAGTTGCTTAAGTATCAGCTCTGGTACACCGAAAACAATAATCGAACCAATAATTGGACCATTGATTGTTCGCATCCCGCCAATAACAATAACTGCTAGAATCTGTAGAGATAGGTTGACATTCCAACCAGAAGGATAGGCAAAGCGTATAAAGTGAACGTATAAGACGCCACCTATAGCAGCATATAAAGTCGCTATGCCAAAGGCTAATAACCTATATTTTAATAAGTCAATCCCCATGGCTTGAGCTGCAGCCTCTGATCCTCTCATAGTTAAAAGCGCTCTACCAGAACGTGAGTAAACAATGTTGTGAGTAATGATTAAAATACCTACTAAAAATACAGCTATTAAAATGTATGACCAAGTTCTGTTCATTTGAAAGAAAATGAAATTGGGATATGAGGCGTTCTTTCCAGAAAAACCTCCTGTTAAAAAATCAAGTTCAACAAAGACCTGTCTAAAGATTTCGGCAACCCCTAAGGTAGCAATAGCCAAATAATAACCTTCTATTCTTAGCGATATCAATCCAATAACAAGACCAATAAGGAGTGGTACACTGACTGAAATAATCAAAGACACTATAAAAGGTAGTCCCAAATCACTTGTCAGATAAGCCGATATATAAGCACCAAGTCCCATAAAACCAGCTGTACCTAAAGATATAAGTCCTGAATAGCCTAATAGTACATTTAGACCAATACCAACTATTGAATAAAACATAACAGTTCCTAAAACAATAATTGAAGAGGACGATAATACACCTAATTGTTGTAGAAAAGGTGCTGTAATAAAAACCAATCCTATGATGATATACTTTAAATAATCTTTCATCTTACACCTTCTTTATACGTTTTTTGCCAATGATGCCATTGGGTCTAAAAATGATAAACAATAAAAATAACACATAAACCAATGAGTTGCCCCAAGTTGATGACACATAATAAGAAAGCATGTTCTTGCTGAGACCTATAATGTATGCGCCTATAACCGGACCATAGAAGGTCTGGAAGCCACCTAATACACATGCAATCAAGGCATAAATCTGTACATTATCCATCATGGATACATTAACAGAGATGGCTGGTGCCAACATCAAAGCAGATAAAGCACCAAGCGCTGCTGCAACTGCCCATGCCCCCATTGTGACATTCTTAGTCGGCACACCCATCAGCTGAGCTGTTTCCTCATTGGATGCTGTTACTCTTACAGCTAATCCCCACTTAGTCTTTTGTAGGAAATAGAACAAGCACAACATCAAGACAACACCTACAGTTATATTGAAGATGGCATTGTATGTTACACTGGCACCTACGATTTCAACTGAACCCGTGCTAACGAATCTTGGAAAAGATAAGGGGCTAGATCCAAATACCATAGGTGCAACGCCTAGAAACAACATGATCAAACCAAATGTGATCATTTGTTTTGAAATCGGTGATATATTTTTACTACGTCTCATAATCACCATATCTACTAAAATACCAGATAAGAATGCTGACACCATACCAACAAGAACAGCAATAAAGGTATTTGAACCTGTCTTCATAAGGAAGAAGGTTGCAATAAATGCATTAAACATCCCTATTGAACCTTGAGCGAAGTTGGTCATTCGACTAGTTCTAAAAATAATTATGATACCTAGTGCAGCCAGTGCGTAAACACTACCTGTCTCAAGCGAACTGAACAATAACTGTAGAAATGTACTCATTATTCCCCCCAAGCAATTACATTTGCCGCCCAGACATAACCTATGCCAGCAGCAATCATTAAGACTTTTGATCCACTCTTAATTTTCTTTTTTTCTAATCCTAATTTAAGTGATAGAATTTGATCGACTTGACCTATATGCCCATAGTCTTCTAAATAAATGGTTTGTTCAGGTTTTAATCCTAAAGTTTCAATCATATAATCATGCATGGATCTTTTAAAGTGAAGTATGGCTACATAGTCAATATCTTCTCTTTCCAAATCCGACTTCTGCAAAGCCTTGTCGATACATGTCATCCAGTTGTCCATAGATACTTCATTCAATCTATTTTTCATACGTTCTGGATGCATCAAAGTCAATGATTTATAAGCCTTATCAATATTTAAAGTATTTATAGGTTCTTCAGTACCACCAAACTTTACACCTGCATCCCTTGATAAGGAACCATCTGCAATGACATGAGAACCTAATAACAAGTTTTCTCTTTGATTCTTCTCAAGTATGATTGCCCCTGCACCAGCACCTAGGTTGTACATCATTGACATATTCTTATCGGTGTAGTCTACAAAATCACCATTTCGATAACCGCCTACAACCATAATCGTAGATATGTCCTCATCACTTTTCAACATGTCTTTTGCAATCTTCATTGCGGCTACTGTGGTGCAACACCTGTTTTGCAAATCAATGCCCCAAGCATTGACAGCGCCAATCTTATCCTGTATGTATAAGGCCGAAGTTGTCAAAGGATACTCCTTCCATTCTTCTCCCATACATAAAATCACATCTATATCCTCAGGCTTTACCTTGGAATTTTCAAGAGCGTTTATGGCTGCTTTGACACCCATCTCCTGTGTGCCATCATTCAGGCCAGGAATACGTTTTCCTAATATGCCTAGTTTGGTCTTCACAGCTTCTTCTGACCAGATACCTGATGTTGCTTCAGCAATCTCTTTGGCAGTCATATGATTTTCAGGCAGGTAGACACCAATACCTGTAATACCTATATGTTCTTTCATTACAATCTCATACCTCCATTTGCCGATAGGTTATGACCAGTAATATAAGATGATTCATCACTTGCTAAAAACAATGCAGCATTGGCTATTTCTTCAGGCTCTCCTAAACGTCCTAACATTGTCATTTTTGCAAACTTATCTAGAAGTTCTTGCGGTATTGTCTTTAAGATATCCGTCATAATGTAACCCGGTGAAATTGTATTGACTCTAACATTGGCACCTTTTCTAGAAAACTCTTTAGCCCAAGTCTTTGATAAACCATATAAAGCGGACTTCGTTGCCGCGTAGTTTGATTGCCCAATATTACCAAACTCTCCTACGACTGAAGCAATGCTTATAATCGAACCATTCCCATTTTTCATCATCATTGGTCCAACATGTTTTACTAGGTTGTATACACCGTTTAAATTAACATCTATGACCTTGTCCCACATATCATCTGTCATCTTTTGAACCAATGCATCTCTTGTAATGCCTGCATTGTTTACTAAAATATCAACTTTTTCAATATCCTTGATAAAATCCGAAACAGCTTGTCTATCTGTAACATCTACTACATATCCTGTTACATTATCAAGTTCATAAGTTAAAGGCGTCATATCCACAGCAATCACCTTTGCACCTTCTTCAACGTAACGTCTAACAATAGACTCTCCTAAACCTTTGGCTGCACCTGTTACCATGGCAACCTTATTTTCTAATCTCATGCTACCTCCCATAATGTAAGTGACTACTTACATACATTTTATTATTAAATATTTCGCCTGTCAACATATTTTTTCATAGATTTTCAAACAATTGAAAAAACTAATCACAGTTATTTCAAATTTTTCAAAATATGAAATCAAGGCATCGAGCCTTTCATTACTTAAGAAAACAAGTTTTCATACCATATAAAAAACGACTTTCATAACCTATGAAAATCGCATTTTAAAATAAGTCTATTTCTTTGGCGGCATCACTTGTGCGAAGCCTGTTAAAACTTTCTTTCCTTCCTGATTTGTACAAATCGTTTCTAAAATTACCCTGTTTTTTTCATCTAACTTTTCTTTAACTATCACCTTTGCCTCTATGGTATCACCAAATCTTACAGGTGCTAGAAACTTAAGATCCTGACCTAAATATATAGTACCCGGTCCTGGTAATCTGGTCCCTAGTACAGCAGATATCAACCCCGCCGTTAACATGCCATGAACAATACGTCCTTTAAACATAGAGTCCTTCATAAATGTCTCATTAATATGAGCTGGATTGATGTCGCCTGATATCCCAGCATACATATAAACATCGGTTTCTGTTATTGTCTTTTGAAAAGAAGCTTCATCACCTATTTTTAATTCTTCCATACTTTTTCCTATCATAAGCCCTCCTTGTTTAGCTTTGTTTTATACATATGCAAAACCAGTGCCAATCTTTTAAGGGCTAAATACCTGTCTTCTAGAAAAGCATTATCACAAAATTGTCTCTATATTGAGACATACCAATATACATGTCTTTGAACTGAGACAATATGTACTTAATGAAGAAAAATTTCATTCAAAGTGTCTATATATTTAGACACTTTTTATCGTTTACCTATGGATTTAGGGGGTAGTTAAATGATGAAAGGAGTTTCATATGAAAATTCATACTTATGTAAATTTCCAAGGACAAGCCAAAGAAGCCATAACCTTTTATGCAGAAATCCTAGGAACGAATGAACCAAATATCATGTATTATAAGGACCTGCCACCTGATCCAAACTTTCCAGTACCTGAGGCATGTAAAGACTGGGTTATGCATGGCAGTATCAACTATAATGACCAAATCATTATGTTTTCTGATCAGCTACCACACGTTGACTATAAACAAAGTAACGCTGTAGGATTACTGATTGATTTAGATGACGAAAAAGCTTTAAAAGCCCTCTATGATAAATTCAGTGATGGCGCTACCATAGAAATGCCCTTTGCAGAAACTTTCTGGGCAAAAGGCTTTGGTAGCCTCATCGACAAGTTCGGTATTTACTGGCAGTTTAACTGTAGTTGACCCGAATAAAAATACGCTCACTAGAGCGTATTTTTATTGTGTAGATCTTTTATAAAGTTTTCTATAATAATGGATGTTTCCTCAAAACATGATCGATGTACCCTTTCAGTGATCTTATGAAGATCTTTACCAAAAGGTCCAATATTAATCATGGGGATCTTAAAACACATCTGATCAAATGGAATATCATAAAGTGTTCCCCAACCAATTAAGTTGTTCTCTATCATCCTCTTAGAGCCATGACTGATTTGTAAATTGGTATAGGAGAAGTCACAAATACCCATAAAATAGTGTTTAGACCTGTAGTTTCTATTAAATGGTTTACCAGCTCTGTTGATTATATCTAAGAAATTATGGGTCATTTCTAAACGATGGTTTGAAGCTGCTGGATAATAAGGACCTGAAAGACCAATTATAACAATGGGATCTATATGATCTAATAAGCCTACACTGTATTCAATAAACTTTAGGGTTGCATCTGGTAAAGAAAGCCTGCCCTCTATGATTTCTTGATTCAAGTCATGAAGATAATCTTCTGCTAATACATGATAATGGTCATTGCCTTTATTTAGATGGACCTTTAATTCTTCAAAGGTCATAACATTTACTTTTACATCTAAAGCCCCAATCTTTTCACTAGCATGCAAATTAACATTTTCTATGCAAGACTTATAGGATTCAATGGCTTGATGAAAGCTGTCAATTGACAAGTCCTTTAAATCAGCAATCACCTCTTGAGGCGACTTCTCTAAACTTAATATACTGAAATAAGAAGCAGCAGATTCCGGTAAAGAAGCATCATATATGATTTTTCTATCTCTATAATGAACCCAAGTCGGTGCAGGAGAAACCTCACCATCATAATGGTCAGTAAAGATAGGATTTAACTCAACACAAGCATGAATTCTAGATAAAATATTCATAGGATTAAATCCATTGTAGACATCACCAATATGAGATTTTCTACCTCTGACATAACAGACTGGCATCATTTTGCCGACAGTCCCTTGATAAATCAAATTTTCATCTGTCGGTTCAGAGTTGATAACGACCTTGTATTCTAGGCCATATTTATCATGTAAATCATTTAAGAGTTTGGTTGCCTCTCTCATGCCTGCAGATAGGTTTTCTTCATCACATACAGACAATAGGAGTATGGAACCTTCAAAATTCGTTTCTGATAGCTTTTTTAGAACTTCAATTTGAATGGCTGCTCCAGACTTCATATCAGCAGAGCCTCTACCAAACCACCAATCTTCACTTTCTAGATCTGCTCTCACTTCATCAGACAAGTTCATTTTCCTAAGAACAGACTTAATGTCATTAGAAAGTGCTTTATCAGATCCATATTCAAATATATCTACTGCATCATGATGGTGAAGTAGAATACTTGTATTTTTACTTTTTCCCAGATAAAGACCTGCTACATTTATTCTCTTAAAAGGATCTCCCTCAATTACTTGTTTCATAAGTAAGTCTTTATGCTTCTTAAAGTAGCTTATTTCAGACAGTATGTCATAAACACAATTGGCCATAGGCACTTCTAAACTTGTCCCTGTGTCACTTTGTACTGCCATCATTTTATGGTAATTAGTATATATCATGACTTTCCCCCCTTATGTAAGTCGATTATAACACTTGTGGCAATATTTTCTCTATATCTTTTTACAAAATGATGTTAAACTATAAATTAATGAACACAAGGAGGCATCATGAAAAAAAGACTTTTTAACCTAATCTTAGGTCTCTTTATTTGCTCTGTAGGTATCACCATGACCATCCAAGCCAATATCGGCTATGCACCATGGGATGTCTTTCATGCAGGGCTGGCAAATCTATTAAATACAACCATTGGACTCGCTTCTATCGTAGCAGGACTTTTGATTGTTATCATCGTCTCTTTATTTGGAGAAAAACTAGGTGTCGGCACCATCTTAAATATGGTACTTATCGGTTTATTCATTGACATCATCAGACGTTTTAATATTATACCTCAAGCGGACAACTTTCTTATCAGTCTTATTATGCTGATTCTAGGACTCTTTATCCTATCTGTTGGTTCTTATTTCTATATAGGCTCAGGTTTCGGCGCTGGTCCTAGGGATAATCTTATGGTTGTTCTCAGAAGAAAAACAGGCCTGCCTGTTGGTGTCAGTCGTGTTATTGTAGAACTTGCAGCAACACTTGTAGGTTGGCGACTAGGTGGCCAATTGGGTATTGGAACTTTAATAGCAGCCTTTTCGATAGGCTTTTGCATTCAGACAACCTTCAAAGTACTCAACTTTAATACAACCCATGTTAAACATCAAACCATAAAAGATACAATTGATACCCTTAACGACTTAAGATCTGCATCATAAAAGCCTAGCATCAGCTAGGCTTTATTTGGCACATGAGGACTTTAAAGGTCTCTTCTTTTATAACAGTGTCAATGGTAGTTTTCTCACCAAGATCATGTATAAGAGTAAAACGTTCTTCTTCTACAGATTTAATGTGTTCACATTCAGAGATAGTGGCCGCAGATAGAACGCCCTTCTTTGAAACCCTAACAGACTCTTTTAAAGCCTGATGAACTTCTTCATGCATGTTGGTAAAACCAGCAAGACTGACAGCCATATCAAAGGTCATATCTTCAAACGGTAAACTTTTAGCATCACACGCAATGTAATTAACTTCAATATGAGGAAAACGCTCTAAAAACTTTATGCGGTCACATTTAAGGACTTCATAACTCAGGTCTAGACAAACAATGTTTTTTATACCCGCTTCAAGCATGGCCTTTAATAGAATGCCACGTCCTGTTCCAATATCTAGAACCCAATCTCTGGCCTCGCTTCTTAAAGTTTCTACAATCTTATTATGGGTTATTTCACCAGCCTCTAGCTGCTTTGGAGACAATTTACTCAGTAAGATATCATCCCAGGTCTTATAGTCAAAAGCCTCATACATGATTGACCAATTATTCCTAGTCTCTTGTTCTTTACTTTTAAAGTCGACAATACCTTCTTTTACAACCCAAGTATGGCCTCTTGTACACACAAGATTACCTTCCACAAGTTCTTTATCTATATGACCTTCTATGTCCAATTTTTCATTACATATAGGACATCTTAATATCTCTAACAAATTCTTATACACATCATCACCTAATATAACTATAACAGAAAAACGTCTAAAACAAATCTAAGTTCATCAATATGTCCAAAAGATTTGTTAGAATATTCTAAAAGAAGACTATGATACATAGTCTTCTTGGAGTTTAATCATTAAATCTTCAAATTGAAGGACAAAGTGGTCTTTCAATAGGTTGATTTCATTTTCTTCTTCTTGTTCAGCAGCCTTTTGTAGATCACTGGCCAGCTGTCTCACCCCTTCTGCGCCTATAGAACCCGAAGATCCTTTAACTTTATGGGCGATGCTAATAATATCTTCATAGTTATTTTTTTCAGCAGCCTCAGTCAACTGTTTAACGGTTTCAATGTTTTCTTCTAAAAAGAGATGAATGACTTGACGATACATGTCTTCATTACCACCTAACATTTGAATCCCCTTTTGATAATCAATCAACTCTGACGCATTCTTTTCTGAATGCTCACCTAGAAACTTTACAATTTTTTTTATAAACTGCTCTGGTTCAAAGGGCTTACTGATAAAATCCAACATACCATATGCAAGACATTTCTGCTGAACACCATCCACAACATCTGCCGTCATAGCAATAATTCTTTGGTTTGGATTTGAATCAAGAATTTTTTTAGTGGCATCATAGCCATTCATGATTGGCATATGAAGATCCATTAAGATCAAATCAAAATTCTCTTTTGCCTTAGACACAGCGATCTCACCATTTTCAGCTATGTCACTTTTAACACCTATGGTATCCAAAAGTGATTTGGCAATCAGCTGATTGGTCTTATTGTCCTCAACAATCAAAACATGCTGTTTATCCAAGTCATAGTCTTCATCCTCTTGATTCATAAACATGTTTAAATGGAACAAATCAACAATGGTATTATGAAGTACTGAAGGTAAAATTGGTTTTGCCAATACCTTGATATTGTCTCTTTCTTGCCATTCCTTTAATGCCGACTTGATGACAATGGTCTTTACATGGTACTGCTGAAGCTCTTCAATCATTTCCAGGCAATTACCTTCATGGCTGTCCTCGTCAACTATGACCAAATGATAGGCCGTCGCCCTCTTACTAGAGGCGCTTTTTATTAACTGAACAAATTGAGCTGATGAAGAAGTAAACTCGGCATCAATGCTAAAGCTTCTTAAGTAATCACTGATCAAGCTAAGGCTATTTAAATCCTTATTTAATACCAAGGTCTTTATGCCTTTTACATATTCAAAGTTCTTCTTAGATTCAAAGTCTGCGTCTTCATCAAGTTTCAGCTTAAAGTTAACCTTAATCTCAGTCCCCTGACCTAAATGACTTTTAACTTCTAAGTTGCCACCCATAAGTTCAAGTATGTGTTTGGCAAGTGTTAAACCTAGTCCTGTACCACCAAAGGCTCTTGTAATAGAAGCATCCTTTTGTTTAAATGGCTCAAGTAGGTCTTCTATTTGTTCTTCTGACATACCGATACCGGTGTCTTTTACGACAAACTGTATATCATACATATCATGTTGATAGCCTACAAGAGAAACCGCCATTGAAACATCGCCCTCAACAGTAAACTTGATGGCATTATCTACGATATTTAATAGCACTTGCTCAATTCTTCTGCCATCACCAATGAAATGATTAGGAAGTTTAGGATCTTTAACAAACGTAAAATGTAATTTCTTTTCATCCACTTTCAGAGAAACAATATTTAATATGTTTCTAACTATATCTTCAATCTTAATAGATTCTTCAATAAGGGTGATATTATCCGTTTCAAGCTTGGTGATGTCTTGAATATCATTAATGATACTGAGCATCATCTTCGAAGAATGATTGATCCTGTCCACATGAGAATGTTGAATTTTATCAAGTTGTGTATTTTTAAGAAGATAACTCAGCCCTGTAATGGCATTAAGAGGTGTTCTTATTTCATGAGATATTCTAGTAAGAAAACTCGACTTAAATTCATAAGCATCTTCAGCATCCTTCTTAGCTTGTTTTAAGTCTTCTTCTATAATCTTACGTTTCTCTATTTCATTTCTAAGTCTAAGAATCCAGTAGGCCGATACAGAAAAAATGATGCCAGCTAAAACAACCAATACAACAATTACTCTAATGACACCTGAATAGTCAACTTCACCTTGTATGCCAATCCACTCATGGTGAATTTTTATCTTTTGTTCTTCTGTGATTCTTAAAATACCTTTATTGATAATGGCTATTAAAAGTTCATTCTCAGCTACACTTGCAAAATAAAGCTGATTGACACCATCACTGTCTATCACAGAGTAATTGAGTTCAGAGATACCAAGCCTAGAGGTTAAATAAGATGTGGAAGCTAGGTTGCCTATAAAGGCCTCCTCAGAACCATTTGAAACAGCCAATAAGGCTTCATCTACTGTATTGTAGTAGTTAACCTGAATTTGGTCATAATCACTTATAAAACCTTGGTGAGAACTGTTTCTTTGGACAGCCACACTTTTACCAAATAGATCTCTAATATCATCAACTTTATTATGATTATTTGAAACCAGTACTCTTTGGAACTTATAATAGGGTTCAGAAAAAACAAGGACCTTTTCTCTCTCTGCATTTTTTGACACACATGGTAAGATGTCAATTTCACCACTTAGAGCCTTTTGATATGCCTCAGGCCAAGTTAGACCATAAACGACTTCCATCTTAAGGCCTGTATTTTCTTCTATTAACTGAATATAGTCATTCGCAATCCCTTTATACTGCCCATCTGAATCGACGAACTCAAATGGAACAAAAGCTGGGTCTACTGCCAAAGTGATTGTGTCATGGCCTTCTATAAAATCAAGTTCCTCATCTGTGAACTCAAGGTCATCAGCAAATGTTATTGGCATAAAGACAACCAATAAGATTATAATGCATTTAAACCACTTCAATGGCTTCACCACCTCGTTTGGATTGATATTTCATTGCAATGTCATGTATCTGATCCTGAATTTCTACAAAAGCATCTACTATTTCAGGATCAAAATGCTTGTTCTTTTCAGAAATAATCATTTCAATGGCCTTGTCATGACCAAAAGCATTCTTATAGATTCTTTCACTTGCCAAGGCATCATAAACATCTACAACAGCCATCAAACGGCCTTCTATAGGTATGTCCTTACCTCTTAATTGATTCGGATATCCAGTACCATCGAACTTCTCGTGGTGAAAGCCTATGATCTTCATGGCAGTTGTCAAATAATTATCGACATCATCATCATTGATTTCTGAGCATATGGCGTCCACACCATATCTGACATGACCTTTCATGGTTTCATACTCATCATTAGATAATTTACCAGGCTTTAATAGTATCCTGTCTGGAATACCTACTTTGCCGATATCATGAAGAGGGGTTGTCTTATAAATGGCTTTAATTCTTTCTTCAGTAAACTTGCAGTCCACATCTTCTTTTTTAGATAGATGTTCGCACAAAGCCTTCATCATATAGGTAGTTCTTTTGGTATGATTTGAAGATTCAATGTCCCTAACTTCTAAAAGACCTACCAAAGCATTGATGGTAATATCTCTAGATTGATAGAGTTGATGGGTACGCTTTTCGACCATTTCTTCTAGCTTTTCATTATGAAGTTTGATTTCATGTCTTGCCCTTGATAAGCTTAAATGTACTTCAATACGTTTTACAAGCGAGGCTGCATTTAAGGGCTTTCTTATGTAATCTACAGCACCCAGCTCTAAGCCCTTGATTTCATTTTCAATTTCCTCATAATTGGTTAAAATGACAATGGGTACATCAAAACTCGGTATATTGTCTCTAATATATGTCAGTACCTCAAAACCATTCATTTTAGGCATGTTCAAATCCAAAATTACTATATCAAGATCAATGCCGCTTTCGATTTTTTCTACTGCTTCTAATCCATTATATGCGCTAATCAAATCATGACCATCTAGTATCCCCTGGATAATCAACTGATCAACTTTTGAATCATCAACTACCAGAATCTTTGAGTGATTCATGTCTGCCTCCTTCTTAAGTCCTTACAAAACCTGTCACATTTAAGTTACCCCAAATATGAGATTTTATAGATAAAAAGAGACATTTTTTTGCAATTTAATTATATAACAAACAAAGGTGTTTTCACATAACACAAAAGAGACCTTAACAGTCTCTTCTAATATCTACTAAATCTAATTTCGCACGACAGATCTCTATATTCAAATAGGATTTTTCATCCTTTGTATGTACTTTAGCCTTTCCATAAATAAAGACATGAACAGGTGCTTTTTCCTCTGCCAAAAGGCTTAACTCTTTTAGCCAAAGTTTGTTCCTATAGGAGTTATCAATGATTCTCTTAGACACATAGGCCGTTGGTTTATATTTCTCGCCTTTGTAGGTCAAACTCTTCTTAAAGAAGATGATATAGTCATCTTTATCTTTAGACTTAACGATCCTTGCAGGTCCGTAATAGATCCTATTGAACTTAGTAAAGTAATCGAACTCTCCAGACAAGTCAAGGAACATCTCATAATAAGTTAATCTCTTACCTTGATTAAGTATTTCATATTGATCTAAAAGCTTAGCTTTTTTGTAGTCAATAAACTTATTGACGATGGGCATAATGGTTCTGTATTCAGATTGACGACTACCTGAAGACGATTGTTTTTGATAATCTATTTTAGACAAGCCTTTTTTCTTCGAACGCTTCTTAGAAGATAAGACAAGAATATCTAAACACTTGACTTTCTTTTTTCCCTTATGTTCACAAGAAGGTATATGTTCACCATAACAACGAAAGTTAGGCCTTTGCTTCATAGAATGTCTTTCTCTTTTAGCATTGGCTAGAGTAACTTGTGCATCACAGCCAACTCCAGGACAGGTAAAACCACGGTAATCTTTTATGATACCTTCCCAAAATAACTCATATGCCTTTTCAGCGTCTATGACTTTTTCATATTCTTTACTATATGCAACATCCATGATTATCCTCCTATACTTATTCTATAGGAAAATATTGTAAAATACCAGTTTTATTTATAGGACTCCACATGATTAAGAGGTGTCCACCCATGAATACCTGGTTCATCAACCTTATACCCCCAAACCCATCCGTTTAGGATATACTCTGATTGGATGACCTCACCTATTTCTAACTCAAACTCATGAGCATCATAGTCGTAATCTAAACAGCCCAAATCTGCTTTTCTTCTCACCAGTTGTTTGGGTACCCAACCTGCGTTATCTCTTGATTCACAGTATAACCAGCCAGCCCAATCCCCTTGAGGATTAGATTCTTTTTTAACAATCACACTATCGCCTTCTTTTAATTTAATTGGATTCAATGTTTCAGGCTGTCTCGCTTTAATGACTTTGTATTTTCTCATCATCAACCTCCAATGCTTTTCTTATCAGTGTAAAAGCTTTTTTATACTCTTTATTAATATAACTCTTAAAGACAAAAATTAAAACCACCAATATACCAATTGCCTGAACTAAAAATATAAGGACCGGGATTAAAACAAGTGCCATCAAGGCCTCGAAGAATACTGGAATAATAGATAGTATCAACAAAACTGCACATGCTATTATGGAGGACTTGATAAGCTTATCTATCCCCTTATTAGGATATGCCTTGATATTTAAAATGCTTTCATCATAGGATTCATTGATACTGATATCAAACTCAGGCCTTAAAAGACGAATATCAGATTTAAGCAACTCTAAGTGAACTTGATTACCCGAAAAGTGCCCTAAAAAAGGCTTGTCAGTTAAAGGCGACTTATTTACAGATAACATCTGTTGATAGGCAAGTACTTTAAGTTTCTCTTTAATAGTTTCAGTCGAATCATTTACTTTAATGTAGCCCTCTGAACGTAATAACTTCATCGCAACCTCTATTGCCCTAGCTCTTTCTTTAGTTGATAATTAAATGATTTTAACAAGTCTATTTTATCACCAAGTAGTTTCTTGCCCGTTCTGGTTCTAAGCTTCTTATAAAGCTTGTCATGGTAACTTTCTTCTCTGTTCAACCTGTTAATGACTTTCTCATAGTACTGATGATCCATCTTTTCAACATTACAGGCATGCATTAAAATCCCCATAGCTCCTGTTTCATCTAGTAAGTCAGCATCATCTAATACCATCTGAGCATGTGTATGACCGCTTTTATTAGAATGCTCCCTTATAAGCTCTATAACTTGAGTTAATATATCCTCCTCAAGTTCATCACTAAAGTCTGATTGGACCATATCTGCTCCTCTTTTGGCATGATCATCACGCCCTTCAAACTTACCAACATCATGGAGTATGGCTGCAAGTTGAACAACTTCTAAGTTATCGATTTGTTCGGCTTCACCAATTTCGATGACTAACTTCTCGACCCTGTTACAATGATCGATTAACTGAGATTTCGATTCACCTGGGAACAATCGGGCCTCAGAAGACATTTTTTCTATTAAATTGTTTCTATAAAGTCTTGCTTTCACTAAAACGTTTTCATTAATCATCGATTTTCCTTTCATCAAAGACAAGTGGATTTGAATATATTTCCTATTTGATTTTATCTCAATATTTAATGTTCGTTAAATAATGAACAGAAAAATGTCATTATTATTTAACATATACCACAAGCACCTGTATTATCAACATGCATCTTGTGAAATTTCTAACTTTTGCCAAAAGAAACTCTTATATAGCATAGGTCTTTCGTCTGACTATTCCGACAATTTGTCGGGTATCATATTACTAAGAGGAGGGATAATTATGACAATTAAAATTGAAGTACAATCTGGCTTAGAAGATGTTATGAACACACTATCTGCAGAAGGTTATGACGTATACAAATATGGCCAAGCAGGTTTAGATGCAGACGTCACTATCGTCACAGGAATTGATGAAGCATACGAAGAAATCCAACCTGCTCAGTTCCATGCCAATGGCAAGAAAAAAATGTTGGTAATTGATGCAACAAACCGCAGTAAAGAGGACATCTTAAAAAGAGTACACAGATACTTTTAGATCATAAAAGCAGCCAGGCTGCTTTTTTTATTGCCATAATCCATACATATCCATTTCCCAATATAAGGATGTGTATGCCTGATTGCAAGGGGTATATAAAAAATGGAGGACATTATGCGAAAACTTTTATTAGTCATATTACCCATCCTTCTTCTAGTTGGATGTTCTGGTTCAAAGGAAATAAAAATCGGCTTGGCGATAACACAAACTTACGACCAAGTTTCATCAGATTATGGTATAGCCATAAGAAATGGTTATTTAATGGCTATAGATGAAATCAATGCATCAGGTGGCATTGATGGTAGGGAGATTGTACCTGTAATCAGGGATGATCAAAATGACATTGAAAAAGCAAAAGAGATTGTTGATGAGTTTGCAAGTGAAAACATCAATATTGTTGTAGGCTTTTCTACATCAAAAATGTATCCAGCCATTCAATACGCTCAAGAAAATTACGACATGTTATTTGTTGCTGCAACGATGAGCTCTTCTGAGCTAACCGGTATAGATGACAATCTCATTAGAATCACAAGCTCAGATGAAATTCAAATCGTTGGTCATGCAGAAATTGCTAATGAGACTCTCGACTTAGACTCGATGGGGATTATTTATGATGCAGATAACGAGAAATATACAAAACCTTTCATCTCTATCTTTTCAGAACTCTATAAGGGTGATATCCTATTTAAGGATTTCTCAAAGGAACCAGATACAATCATTTCTTTAATTCACGAACATAACCCTGATGGTCTACTCTATATTGTGCCATCACATACCTTTATTAAAATACAACAGCAGCTCAGTAAAAATGACCTAGTATTACCAACTCTAATATCAGGTTGGGCAGCTACACCTGGTTTATTCGACTTTGGTGGTGATGTCATTAATGATGTCTACTGTATCAGAATATTTGATGATACCAGTGTGGATGAAAAATACCAAAGATTCTTAGATGATTTTGCTTTTAAGTACAATTCACAAGTATCGAGACCATCCTACATCACTTACGAGACCATGATGGTGATATTTGAAGCACTTAAAGACCAAGACGATATCTCACCAGAAAATCTTAAATCAAGAATCTTAGAAATAAGCACCTTCGATGGTCTGCAAGGCACCTTTACGATCAATGAGTACGGTGACACCTTCAGAACCATTCATAAGATGCAAATTCAAAACAGAAAATTTGTACCTATAGATTAGAGGCTATATGAAAAAGAAATCCCTTAAAACTGAACTGATGTTGGAATCCGTCATATACGGTATGCTGGCTATTGTCATCGTATCTATTATCGTTACCTTCGTCTTATTTAACTTCATAGAAAATGAGCAGTACAAGAAAAATTCTGCCCTTAGTCGAGCTGTTGCCTATCAGCTTGATTCTTATTTCATGCAACCTAGCGATGTGTTAAACGAGTTAAAGGAAACCCTCTATTTATCAGACTATATTACAGACAATCACAAACAAGACTTTGTCGACAGTATTGTAGAGAATATCTCAAAGTTTTCATCGGTCCTCATCTTAGATGATTCAGGTACAGTTTTATTTTCCTCTCCAGAAAATCCGGAAATCATAGGTATTGATCATTCATCCTATCCTTATTTTCTAAATGTAAAAGAAGCTGGCAAGGTTTATTGGTCGAGTGCCTTTTTTGCATTCGAGTCCAAGTATCCTCAAGTCGGCATATCTATGAAGGTAGAAGATGAAATTATGGTTGCCATACTCGACATGCAGTCATTTGCCAGTCATATCTACGATATGGACCTAGGCGACAAAAGTATCATTACCGTTACAGATGACAAAGGCAATTACGTGGCTCATACAGATATGGACACTGTTTTTTTACGTGGTGTAGACCAGATGTATCAAACCTATTCATCCGGCAACATTCCAGACACCGTTTCCTATAAGGGCTTAGATTATATTCCAATTGTTGAAACAATCGAAGAAAGAAACTGGGTCATCACAGTACTTCAATCCAGTCAAACTTTTTACAAGCCCATTAGCCAAATGCTGATAGTTTCTATCATTACAACACTATTAATCTTAGTTTTGGTTTATCTCTTATCCAAAAGACGCGTCAATAAACTAATGGTCACAGTCAATGACTTAACTGAGGCCTCAGAGATTATCTCTAGTGGGTCTTATCAACATCAAGTAAAAGACAGTCAGTATTACGAGTTCAATCAGTTGTCTATGGCTTTTAACAAGATGTCTCGTGATCTTGACATCATTACCAATAATTTAGAAAAGCAGGTCAAGGATCGAACCTTAGAACTTTCTAAAGCTAACGAAGATCTAAAAACCTCACTCAATACTCTAAAAGAAACCCAGGCAAAACTCGTTGAATCAGAGAAACTAGCTTCCCTTGGTCAATTGGTCACAGGTGTTGCCCATGAAATCAACACACCAATCGGAGTTGCATTTACCATGACCTCTTATTTAAAAGAACTGACTCAAATAACAGAAGAAAAGATTTCTAATAAGACCATTACAAAACGTCATTTGGACAATCACATTGAAAGCACTTTAAAAACATTATTACTTCTAGAGAATAGTTTACACCAGTCAACGCAACTGATAGCAAGTTTCAAGCAATTGTCTATCGATGAATCATCAGCAATAAAAAAAGAATTCAGCTTAGAATCCTTGATCAACAATGTGCTTCTTCAAAATGAAAACAAAATCAAAGAAAGCGGTATCAACTTAAATCTATCTATTAGAGATGTTCACCTAAACTCATATCCATTGGAACTTGAAAAAGTGCTCAACGGTTTGATTAAAAACGCCATTACACACGGTCAACCTAAAAACATTACTATCATAAGCCTTGTCACTGACAAGGTCCAAATCAAAGTTAAAGACGATGGTCTAGGTATGGATAACGATGTTCTTGAAAAGATTTTTCATCACTTTTTTACCACTTCTAGGTCAGAAGGTGTTGGACTTGGCCTTACCATTATCTATCATATGATTACAAATCTACTTAATGGTACCATTGAAGTCAACAGCGAGCCTCAAAATGGAACTGAGTTTATTATAACACTACCGATTGATTAAACTAACGAAAACTACCTAAATGGTAGTTTTCTTAAAATTGATAAACATAATGATTGGATGTTTTTAACTCATGTCCAAAGCTGTTCTTACACCCTTCAGAACAAAGCTTAAAACCCAAACTCATAACAAGTGCTCTTGATGAGTTATTGGTGTTGTTTACGTTCAAGTAAACTTCTGCAACAGAAAGATTCTTTAAAATCTCCAGTGCCTTTTGCACCAGTTTTTTGCCATAGCCTTTTCTTCTCTTATCATACCTCACTTCTATGCCTTCTAACAACCACTTATCATCACAATAGGGCGACTGCCAAATTCGTAAGACTCCGGCAATGTTATCAGAAGTTACTTGGTCTTCATATAATGAAATCGTGTATTTCTTGCCAGGAATTTCGTCACGATGCCATTTTTCTAGAAACTCTAAATTTTGCTGATATGCGACCTTCGATCCGCACGATAATAGTCTGGCAGCATCATCAGCATTTTCCATTTTTTTTGTTATACTATCTCTATTGGTTACAACTTCAAATATTATAGAATCCATGCTCATTCAATCCCCTCCTAAACCATTTATACCCAACATATGTCATAAATACTCATATTTTATGAGAGAGATTGATCCTGCTACTTACTGTTTGATTTTGGCAGTCATGCTTAGCTTGTAATACAAAAGGCTCCTGCTTTGACGTAACATCTTATCTAAAATATCTTAATTTAAATAAACTTACTAAAACAGGCAGCCTCTTTTTTGTCTCACTTCTTATAGGTTTATAGATGCAAGTATTTTTTTCTTAACATCTTTTAATGTTCCAGTCTTCTCTTTTATCAACTCATACATTTTTAAAACATTATCAGCAACAAGAACATCACCAATTTTCTTACGAATATCGTCTTCACAGTATGCTGTCATCGAAAAACCATAATGATACATAACATGGTCATATAATATTTGATTGAGCTCTTCTTTACTCTTAGCATTCTTTACTTTACTAGTAAAATCAGCCTTCAACTTATCTTTTTTCGATTGTCTACGAAGTAAAATAATCATTAAAATCACCACTACTACAACAATCAGACCATAGATTAAAAGTTGTACTTTATCTTTTGAAATAAGATAATAGCCTTGTAATGAAGTAGGATCAATGGTAGATATAACAACAGAATTGCTTACATTTCCACCACCACTATGCATTGCATCATCAGTCTCACTTATAGCAGGACCTTGTCCGGTGACTTTTATTGTGTTACTTTTTAACTCAACGACATCATAAGTTTCTGTCTCTGTATTGAAATAACTGATGCCTTTGGGTTCTATTGATAGGTCTCCAGCCGCCTTAGGTACAATAATTGCTTCAAGCACCTTGCTTTCGCTGTATGCCTCCGATTTAATATTAATCTTCAAATCTTTTTCACTTTGATACACAGCAGCTTCATTGGTTGGAAAAGCAAGTTCAGCAATTCCAGCTAAAGACATATCACCTTCCAAATGAACATTGAGTGTAACAGCTTCGCCATAAGCTACACTGTCTTTATCGTATTGAGTTTCCACACTAAGGTTGCCAACTAAACCGCTAAAATCATCTGGCTTACCTTCAAGTGGCAGTTCTTTTACTGGAATATCAATCGCATCTGTTGAAACATAAACTTGTTCACCTCGTGAAAAAAAGTCTCCAGAATCAAGTAACACAACGACATCATATGCTGGTATTTTAACTGTTTCTGTACTTGTAGGTGTTAAAGCAACTTTCATAAGTTCAAATTTTAAGTACTGTCGTCCATTAATAGTTGTTAATGACCTATCCAAATCGTCAGTATCTGTCTGCTTACTTATAACCCCTTTAAAAGCTGGCGTTTCAGTAAAACCATATTCACTTACATTCTTAGCAGTATACAACTCATAGGTTACAACAGTTGTCTCTCCTGAATAGAGCGACTCCTTTGACACCTTTGTTTTGATGAAAACATCTCTTTCTTCTTCAGCTAACGAAGCATCTTGTTCTCGTATAACAACAGTTACCACGTTCGACAAATACTCTTTACCCTTGTATTCAACAAGTGCTTGTATATCATAACTACCAACATTTTTAGGCCTTGCTGAAAAACCAATACTTGAAGACTTTGTCGTCTTTCCATTAATAATGCTTGTGTTTGACGATTGAGATGTATTAAGTACTTCAAACTCATCTAATCCATAAACACCTTTAATTTCAGCTCCATTCATGTTATAAATGTTAATTGAAGCATTAAATACAGTGCCTAAGTCAATATCAGTATCTTCAATAACCAGTTGTACACTCTCTTCTTCTGCAAATACTTTATAGTTACTTGATATCATCAATGTAAATATACAAATATAAAGTAATGCCATTTTCAATTTTTTATTATTACCAATCATTACTTCCATCCTCTTTAGGTATTATTACATTCTGATTATTTTTCAGACTGTCTTTTTCCTGTAACTCCAACATCTGCAAAATACTCTCTAGTTCTTGCATTGCCTTTTCATCAGCAGATAGTTCACCATCAGACGCCACACCTTGTTGATTGTCTTCACCTTCTTGGCTTTCTTGACCACCTTGGTTTTCTTGATTATCTTGACCACCTTGGTTTTCTTGATTATCTTGCCCTTCTTGGTTTTCTTGATTATCTTGCCCTTCTTGGTTTTCCTGATTATCTTGCCCTTCTTGGTTTTCTTGATTATCTTGACCTTCTTGGTTCTCTTGATTATCTTGACCTTCTTGGTTCTCTTGATTATCTTGACCTTCTTGCTTTTCTTGATTATCTTGACCTTCTTGCTTTTCTTGATTATCTTGACCTTCTTGGTTTTCTTGATTATCTTGCTTCTGTTGGTCTTCGTTTTGCTCAGATTCTTCTTTCATTTCTTCTAGCTGTTTTTTTACAAACTCATAATTAAACTTCAACTCAACAGTTACGGAATCTTTTTCAATGGCCTGTTTATATAAATCAACACATTGATTCAGCAAATCCATTTTTTCTTGTGGATTTTCAGTTAGTTTACTCATTCTATATAAAGCGTGGGCACTTTCGCCAGGTCTACCTAACTCATTAAATATTTCATAAGACCTGGCGTACTGACTAGTCTTATATAAATCTACTGCCTGGTTATATTGCTCTATATCTTCCTCTTCCATATTATTGGGAAAACCTTCTGCACTGAATACTGGCAAATATCCTACACCAAGAAACAGAATCAAAGCTAACAAAATCATTGATAATATTGTAATCATCTTATTAATCATTGTTTACTCCTATCTTATTGTTTGCCTGTCTAACACTTCTATGAATAGTAGGTCTTCTAAAATCGATATATCCAAGCAAGAACAAAAGTAAACCTAGGCCTAATGGATATTGGTACCAATGTTTAAATTGCTTACGTTCTCTTACACCATCTTGCGATTTTTCCAAAAATGCAATGTTAGGCAACAATTTCTCTATTTCTCCACCTTGAAGTGATGCCTGATAGTAATCTCCATGGCCTGCTTTTGCTACTTGTTTTAATAGGTCATCATTCAACTTAGAAACAACTGCACTTCCATTCTTATCTTTTTTATAACCAGTTTGCTTATCACTTAGCGAATCATACTCAGGTATTAATCCACCTTCTTCTGTACCTACACCAATACTATAAACAATTAAATCATTCTTTTTTATATAGTCTAGTATTGAGGCATCAAAATCCTTTTGATCTTCTCCATCACTAATAATGATGACAACTTTGTCTCCACCTGAAACGCGGCCAAAAGACTCACCTGCTAGTCGGATAGCAGTTGCCATATCTGTACCACCGCCACCGATAACATCTGTATCTATAACATCAAGAAACATCCTTGCCATTTGATAGTCATCTGTTAAAGGCATCTGGACATAAGCCGATGCAGCAAATGGAATAAATCCTACCCGGTCTCCTTTTAAGTTATCTAATAACTCCTCAACAATTCTCTTTTCATGACTTAATCTATCAGGGGCAATATCTTCAACTAACATACTTTTAGACACATCTAATAAAATATACATGTCTAAATGATCTTCTTCTATTTCAACAGGTTTGCCATTGCTTATAGGTCCTAGTAATGCAACAAGCATACTTAATAGACCAATAACCATAAGTCCTCTCTTAACAATATCCAAGGACTGTCTCTTCATCTGCAAACTCACTAATATCTTGTTTTTCTTTATATATCCCACAACTAATGCTACAATAACTGCACCAACAGGAATAATCATCGGTATATATTTTAACTCACTAAAGCTCATGTTACTCCTCCTATGGTATTTGAATGAAATAGTACTTATCCACAAACAGACCAATAAGAATCATAACAATCCCCAAAAACATTAACGGATATGCCCACTCTTTATAATTATCAAAGGTGTTTTGTTCCACCTCTGACTTTTCTAGTGTATTAATCTCTTCAAAAATATTCTCTAATGTTTTCTCATCTTTAGCACGAAAATACTTGCCACCAGTAGTTGCTGCAATTTCTTTTAAAAGAGGTTCATTAAGTCCGCCTTCATATTCTTGATACTGAGTAACACCGAATACTTCGTATGGTAAAATAGTTTTGTCAGTTCCTACACCAATGGTGTATATTTTAATACCATAGTCATTCGCTAACTTACTTGCAGTAATCGGATCTATCTGACCTGCATTATTATCCCCGTCCGTCACTAAGACAAGTACTTTAGACTTGGCATCGCTTTTTTTCAAACGGTTTATACCTACAGAAACCGACATGCCTATTGCTGTTCCTTGCTCGTTAATAGAATCAACATCTAACTTGTCAAGAGATGCTAACAAGACTTCATGATCTAATGTTAAGGGGATATTGGTAAAAGCATTACCTGCAAAAGGTACCAATGCAATCTTATCCGATGACCTTTCTTTGATAAAAGATTCAATAGTATCTTTGGCTACTTCTAAACGATTTGGTCGAAAGTCTACCGACTCCATCGATCCTGAAACGTCCAATAAAACACCTATTGCAATGCCCTCATCTTTTAAAGGTATACTATTTTCAAGTGTTCTAGGTCTTGCTAAGGCAATCAACATGACGATACATCCTGCTAGAACTAGATATTTACCAAGTTTGTACCACTTTTTTAATGGATTTTGTTCTTTAATCAATGTTACATTTGAATAGCCAATAGCAGTGCGTTTATTTTTTCTGAGGAAAAAATAAAGAACGACTGGTATCATCAATAACACATAAAAAGTTTCAAATTTCATGATGCTATCGCCTCCCTCTGAACTTCAATCATATGAAGACGTTGACCAATCTCAAGAAGCCTTTTGTATAAAGTCTCTTCTACATCAGCTGATACTGCAGACATTTTATATTTATGTGAATCAGTATCATACAACCACTGAACAAGTAACTCATAAATGTCCTTACTACATGCTTGCTCTAATTCTTTGCTCAATTCTTCTGTTGTCTTACCAATAGCTCGAATTTCATAGACTGATTCTATATATACTTTTAAGGTAACAGTCCATCTTGTTAGTACCTGACCATCACTCATTCTATTCTCTTCTACTGACTCGACAAACTCTTCATACCCAGTCTTATCTTTTACTTTTTTCTCTCTATTTTTGGCCCATTTAACTGCCGTTAAGACAATAATCAAGAGTCCTGTAATAGCGCAAGCTAATAATAAATACACGTCATTATTTGATACAACAAGAGGATTCATTTCGTCGTAAATGTCTGTTTTATCATGATCATCCAGTGTAGATACAACCACAATGGAAACTGTCTGGTTACCAATCTGAACAACTTTTTCACCTACATCAAAGGTTCTTATTTTTAGAGTAATAGACTCATCATTCTCATAAATGCTCATTACTTCAAAGTCTTTAAAGGCCGCTTCAACTTCACTTAAATCCAAGCCAGAGTTTTCAATTTCAAGGTTTATAATATCTCCTACATAAATCGGTCTCTCTTCTGCATATGCTATATAAGACGAATTTATAAAAAGTAGTAGCGTACATAATAAAAGAATACTTCTTCTTTTTAAGTTTTGTTTCATCGTGCAATCCTCCTTGCAAAGAAGGCCTTTAACTTTCTAATATAATCCTCATCCGTCCGAACAGATATTAGATTTTTCTTTGGCATTTGTTGGATTGGATTGCCTTTAATCAAGCCTTTACGATTATCTACTTCTACAACTTCACCCGTTTCTAAATCTTCAAATCTGAAAATAGCACCTTTAGGTAAGGCTTCTTCCTTTGGGTCAATAACCTGTATCAGTACCACATCATGTTTGCGACTTAATCTATTTAATGTATCCTCGTAGTCCATATCCATAAAATCAGAAATAATAAATAGAATACTCGGTCTTTTCATCACTTTTAAAAAATACTTCAAAGCACCATCAATATCCGTACCTTTCCCCTCAGATTCATGACTTAATAACTCATCTATAACTGAAAGCACATGTTTCTTGCCTTTTTTAGAAGGAATAAGTTTTTCAACCCGATCTGTAAATAACATAGCCCCTACTCGATCATTATTTCTAATTGCAGAAAAAGACAAAGTTGCTGCAATCTCAGCAATCTTTTCTTTTTTGTCGCCAAAGCTATTAGATAAAGACATATCAACAAGTATGAAAAGATTTAACTCTCGCTCTTCCATAAACTGTTTGACATAGGCTTTGTTATGACGCGCTGTTACATTCCAATCAATATTTCTTACATCATCTCCTGGATAATATTCTCTTATATCAGCAAACTCCATACCTTTTCCACGAAAGCTTGCCTTGTAATCACCAGCGAAAATCTCATCTACCATACGATTAGACTTAATTTCAATATGTCTTATTTTACTTAACATTTCTTTTGATAACATAAAATCACGTCCCGTTATGGTAATTTAACCGAATCCAAAGTATGACTGATAATCTGCTCTACCGTCATATCATCCGCCTCAGCTTCATAAGTTAAAGATATCCTATGCCTTAAGACATCATAAACCATGGCTTTAACATCGTCAGGTCTTACATGGTCTCTTCCCATAAGAAAAGCACGTGCTTTAGAAGCTTTGATTAAGTTGAGTGATGCCCTTGGAGATGCACCACATGCAATATAAGTAGATGCCTGTCTAGTCTGAAAAATAATATCTAGTATATAATCTTTAATCACATCATCTACATAAATCTGATCAATTTGGCTTCTAAGTTCAATAATTTCCTCACCACTTAATATAGTCTCTAAACTAGGTGTTTCATAACCATTATCAGTAAAACGATCAATAATTGCTCGTTCTTCTTCCTTCGTCGGATATTCTACTTTTAGCTTTAACATAAAACGATCTTGCTGTGCTTCTGGTAAAGGATAAGTCCCTTGTTGTTCTAAAGGATTTTGAGTAGCTATAACTACAAAAGGTTTGTTTAACATATGCGTCTCATCACCTATGGTTACTTGTTTTTCCTGCATAGCCTCCAGTAGAGCCGACTGAACTTTTGCAGGTGCTCTATTAATTTCATCTGCAAGTACAATATTTGAAAAAATAGCGCCTTTTTTCACTAGAAAATCACCTGTTTTCTGATGATAGATTTCAGTGCCAATAATATCCGCCGGTAATAGATCCGGTGTAAACTGAATACGACTAAAATCTATTCCAAGTACATCAGCCGTTGTAGACGCCGTTAATGTTTTTGCCAATCCAGGAATACCTTCTAATAAAATATGGCCACCTGTTAACAAGCCTATGAGTATTCGATCGACCATATATTCTTGACCAATAATTACTTTTCCAACTTCTTTCTTCAATCTCTCAATTTTTAATAACGCATCATTTTTCTCTAATACTTCCATCTTCTCCTTGCACACTTATCTAATCAGTTAAGCGTGTGCTCTCCTTTCAAATTTACTTTTTTACTTCAAATGCTATTATAACAAACAAATGTGTTAACTTTGTGACAAAGCAGTGACAAATTGAAAGAAAACAAAAGAAAACCTGCGTAACCAAATCCTATTTGATCACGCAGGAATCTTATAAACTAATATCTGCTATTAAAACGCCGCCAACTTGATTGTCAATCATAACCGGCACTGCAACACTTACACAATACTCATTGTTTATCATAGAAACATACGGCTCTGTTACATAAGTAACCCCTTTTAGGGCTTCTTTAAAGTGATGTCTAAAACTAATATCTATGGATTTACCCACATGCTCTGAAAACTCAAAAGCATTACCTGACGTATCGGAGATACCTGCAAAAGTCACGTTAGGATGACATGAAACCAACCTCTTTAATATGTCTTTTGTATAATCCTTTATATAAGATACTTTCAGTTTTTTAACTTCCTGTTCTACTAGACTGGTTGATTCATTAACAAGCTTCTTTGAATCTTCCTCCATAAATAATGATTCTTTATAATCCGTTACTATTTCTTTTAATTCATTCGATGTCATATAAAGCGCATCGATGGCACCAGCGACCTCTGAAATACTTGCTGTCTGCTCTTCTGTTAAAGCAGCAGCTTCTTGTGAATTAGCTGTCACATTACCTGCTTTTTCAGATATACCATGAATCAAATCAAATACAGATTCTGTCGTTTGCTTTTGTAGAGAACACAATTCATTGATTCTTTCAATAGATGCCATCGTTTCTTGAACATCATCTGTGATTTGATCATTGGATTTAGAAGAAATATCTGCTAAATCTAAACTGCCTTCCAATATACTAGAGCTTTCATTAACCAACTTATTGATATCTTCTGATAACCTCATCAAACTACCAATAATACTTTTTATTTTCTCCGTAGAAGAAGCTGATTCTTCAGCAAGCTTCCTAACCTCTTCTGCTACAACAGCAAATCCTCTACCAGCTTCACCAGCTCTGGCAGCTTCTATGGATGCATTTAAGGCAAGTAGGTTGGTTTGTTCACTGATACCATTGATCAATCCAATAATTGACTCAATTTCTCTCATATCGTCATTGAGCTCATTCATCTTCTTTGAAATCTCTTCATTAGCCTTAAAAGATTTATTGGTCGACTCAATCAACTTGCTTGTGTGCTCCACATTTTCATCTAAGTTGCTTCTCATGCGTTTAGATATTTCATAATTGCTACCTGACACATCTGTAAACTCTAGGATGTCAGTAACCATTTTCTCAGCACTTTCCATGGTGTGAGTGGCTTCTCCTGAAATAGCATCCATTGAAACTGCTATCTCAGAAATATTGGTTGCAACATTATCGCTTGATTCTGAAATCACATCAGAGTTTCTTTTTATTTCTTCTATGTAATCTGTTAACTTTTCTGTAGCCACAAGCATTTTGCCTATAACTTTTTTAACATCTTTATTTAAGTGGTCTATTCCCTTAACTATATGTCTGTTAGAAACACTGATTCTCTCGTCTGCTTTTGCTGTTACATTTCCAGTAATGATTTCGTCTAAATATTTTGACAATAAAGCCGACTGAACTCTTACAAAGTATTTAGAAACGAAATAGGCAACACCGGTTGATATCAATGCAACAAGGAGTGCAAAAACAATCTTATTAGAAATCAGATTATTAAGTACATAAGTAGTTGTAAACAATATCGCAAGTGTTGCTACTACAAGTATTAGCCTATTTATTATATCCTTCATATGATCCCCCTTACGAGTAATTATACCAAATTTTCTCAGCAATACAATTATTTTATAACAAACTATTCAGAATTCTTTAATCATGATTAGATACTATCTTCTACCCTATTAATTAGACGTTAAACCAATTTGATCAAATGATTTTACAGCAAACAAAAAAAAGAAATAATCACTTATTTCTTTCCATATCAATTTGACTATCTCCCGAAGCCTTAAATCCAAAGTCTTCATAGAGCTTAATTGCATGTATATTCAGTTTATCAGCAGCTAAGAAAGCTTTTCTGGCTCCCCTGTCATAACCATAAGTCATAGCTTTAGCCATCAACTGCCTACCGTACCCCTTTTGTTGATAGTCAGGATGAACAGCCAACTCTCTGAGCCATAGAGTGGGGCCCTTATCAAAACCATACAAGGCAACAATAGCCAGACCAACTATTTCATCATCCTCTTTAGTGAGCACAATATTGTGATGGTCCGTTTGAAGCCAGTTTTCAATCCAGGCCACTTCTTCTCCCATAAAGCCTCGTGACTGTTTGTAACATGCCTTAGTGATGTCAGACAGTCTTTTAGCATCACTTAACTTTGCAAGTGTATATGGCGTATAATCCACTTCCAAACTTGAAAAGTAGTCTTGATAATGTGCTACAATTTCAAAGCCACATGCCTTTAATCTCTCTACCCATGACCCATGTACAAATGGAATAAAAGCCTTCTTATCTATCACAGTCATTAAGGCCTCTAAGTCATGACATGCATAATGGTATTTGTGACCATGCTTAGCAAGAATTATTTCACCAGTGTTTTTTATAATATCATAGGCTTTCATTTCATCAAAATCCATGTAAGTCATGGATGTATATTTAAAGTCCTTCAGTTTTTCTTTTATATCTCTAAAATCGTTTATTTTCATTTAATCCCCCATTTATATAAACTGTATCATATAATGGTGGTTATGACTATGTAGAGTCCATAAAAAAAGAAAGTCATGACAGACTCTCTATGATTTCTTCATATTCTGTAATAGGTTGGCCAATCAGACGAAAAACCTTATCTCCTAATCTAAAGGCTTCTGACAAGTCATGGGTTACCATTATAACTGTCGACTCATCTTGACCTATCAATCTTTCAAGTAAAGACATAAGCTGTTCTTTTAGGTCTGAGTCCAGTCCCTGAAAAGGTTCATCCAGTAGTAAAATGTCATGAGGACATGCAAAGGCTCTTGCTAGTGAAACTCTCTGCTTCATACCACCACTTAGTGTATTTGGATAGGCATTGATAAATGACGATAAACCAACTTGATCTAAAAAGTATTGAATATGATCATGAATTTTATCAATGGGTAACTTGTCTTCCAATACATAGAGAAGATTTTCCTTAACTGTTAACCAAGGCAGTAGTCTACTTTCCTGGAATACATAAGATACAGATTTGTCTTCTAGACCTTTTATGCTACCTTTAAAATGTGTATCAAGACCCGATAACATTTTTAAAATAGTCGTTTTCCCAGAACCAGAAGGTCCTAATAAACAAATGACTTGTCCATCTTCAATGTCCATACTGAAATTCTCAATCACTTGATGTTTATCAAATGTTTTAGATATGTTTTCTAGTTTAATCATTATACTTCCTTAAACCTTTCATAAAACTGTATACGTTTAATCAACTGTTTTGCAAACATTTCTATCAATAAAGAACAAATAACAATGATAACTGTCCAAGCAAACACCGATTCGAAGTCCAAATAAACTTTACCATTGTACATTTGAAGACCAATGGACTTATCAAGAACACCGATAACTTCAGCTGCAATAGTAGCCTTCCAACAGATACCTATACTGGTTAAAACGCCAGCAAACAAGTATGGAAGAGCAGACGGTAAATAAAGCATTCTCAGTCTTCTTTTAAAAGGCACCTTATAAACATTAGACATGCTAATTAGTTGTTTATCAACCATCCTGTAACCTTCATAGACATTCATATGAATGATCGGAAAACATAGAAGAATACCACATATAATCGGCACCACACCCTTAGGGGCATAAAGTATCAAAATGATGATAAAGGAAACAACTGGTGTAGACTTAATCACTAATATAAGAGGATGGATGGTTCTTCTGATAAGCTCATTCATGCCAGAAAGTAAACCGAAACCCACGCCTAATACAATACCGACTATTAAGGCAATAAAAACACGCATCAAGCTAGAGGCAATGATGATATAGGTTTGCCCCTCAAATAAAAGGTTGATGACATGTTGAAAGGTTGTTATAGGTGATGGTATGATCCAATCATTTGAAAGACTGGATATAAGCCACCATACAAACATCCAAAAAAGAAGGATCAAAGATCCTTCTAATATTTTATTTTTTTTCATAGTAGAATGCATCCTCTGGTAATTTACCACCTACAGCTTTAGGATTAAATCCATGTAAGATTTCATAGAAAGCTTGTAAAGATTCTTTAGCTTCCTGAGCAGGAATTAATGTAATGTTACAATTAGGAATTGCCTTTGTTGCAAGTGCAGCTTTTGGAATAATACCAAACTTCTCAACTAATACACCAGCATCTGCAGGGTTAGCATTCACAAAGTCAACTGAAGCCTTATACTCTTCCATGAACTTTTCAATCACTTGTGGGTTTTCTTCAGCGTAAGCCTTGTTCACAACGATAGCACCCATAGGTAACATCAAGCCATCAGTCGCTTTTTCCCATTCTGCAGTTAAATCAACTGCAATTCTATTTGTTTCACTGCCTAAAGTTACTGAAGTAACAAATGGTTGAGGTAATAAAACAATTGGTGCATCACCAGTTGTAACTTTAGCTGCAACTTCTGAATGCTCTACAGCATACTCAACTGTTACATCTTCAGTTAAACCATTTTCAGCTAAAAGATAGTTGATGATATATTCTGGAGAAGCACCTTTACCAGAACCTAATACTGTTTTACCTTTTAAATCTTCAAGGCTGTTTACAGTATCACCGTTTTCAACAATATAAAGAACACCTAAAGTATTTACAGCTAGTACTTGAATTTTGCCTTCTGTCTTAACGTCTAAGATGGCACCCATATTTGATGGTACTGCAGCAATATCTACATTACCTTGTACGATTTGACCAATGATTTGATCTGGAGCACCTACGATATCAAACTCATAATCAATCTCGCTGATCATCATCTCATCATTTTCCATCAGTTGAACCATACCCATACCTGTTGGTCCTTTTAAAGTAGCAATCTTTAATACTGGCTTCTCAACTGGTTCTTCAACTTCTGTTGCTTCTTCAACTTCCTCAGTCGCTTCTTCTGTAGCTTCCACTTGATCATTTGAATTTTCAACAACTTCATTTTCTACTACATTGTTAGCCTCGTTAGCCTGGCATCCTACAAACACCATTAATGCTAAGAGCATAATCCCTATTAACGCTAGACTCTTCTTCATTTTATGCCTCCTATAATATGCAATGAATTGCCCTCCATCTCTATCATCTTATTTTCAATGAGTTTATCAAAAACACGATACAAGGTTGATCTTGCTATACCTAAATACTCTGCAAGTTCTACCTTTGACATTGGTAACTCAAGCCTATTAGATTGTGTATTGGATTTAAGTCTTGATAAATATCCAATTACTCTGTCTTCTCCATTTGAAATAGAAAACAAAGCTATACGATTCAATAAATACTGTACCTGACCATTAAAAAACACTAGATAATTTTTTAACAATCTAGGATCCTTATGTAAGAGCTCTATCAAAGCAGCTTCTGATAAGGATATCACCTGGCTTTTTTTCTCAAAGATGATTTTAGTCGGGTAATAATTATCCTCTGTGAACAAGGACAGAACCCCAAACATATCACCAGGATTTAACCTCTTTAAAAACGAACACTCTCCATCCTGAATAAGCTCAACACGGGCACTTCCAGACATCAAAATCATCATATTCTTCTCATAATGTTTGTCATCGTAAGCTGTTTCGTTTTTATCAAATGTCCTATGAACAATTGGAATCTGACCTAGATATGTTTCAATGGTCTTCAAATCACAATCTTTAAAAATTGGGTTATTCAGTAAAACCTTCAACACACCACCTCCGTGTCCCATATGGTACATTTATACTTGAATTCTATAATAATAATTTAACAATGTCAATACAGGAGATTCACCTTTATTTGACTAGATAAACATATCTTAATTTACAAAAGTAAAAACACCTCATATGAGATGTTTATAAGTAACTAATACCCTTGTCTTCACACCAATCTATTAAAAATGATATTAGTTTTTCTTCTTTATAAATTAGCCATGTCTCGTATATACCAAGATGCATACAGCCTTCCTTAAAGTGTTTAAAGCTTCCATGATCGTGAACCATACCATTTAAGTAATCATAATCTTTCTTATCTAAAGTATATAGAAAATCAACTGCCAGCTTAAACTCATCAAACTCATTAGTAGAAGGCAAATAATAGTGCTTCTTCTTCTGAATTTGTCGCACCCTTGTAAGTAAGACTTTTTCATCATTAGATATATCCTCATAATCAAAGACTTCATCTAAATATTTTACCAATTCAGGTCTTAAGTAATAAAAATCTTGATCATAAAGTAGGGTAAGTCCATGACTTTCTTGATTCTCAAATGCTTCCATGATTGTTTTAAAACTAAGCATACCATCATCTCCTTATTAACTATTTTCCCTATTAATAAGGAGATAAACACTTTACTTATGTAATAATAGCGTTTAGCAAATAATCATATAACTCCATATGTTTGACTAAGAATACTAATGACATCTTTTTTGTTTACTGCTTTAGGATTCATATGGAGTGACGGTTCTAGAAGTGTACTATTTGCAATAATTTCGAAGTTTTCTGGACTTATGAAATCACTTAAAGCTGGTATGCCTAACTGAGTATTTAAAGTCTTTAAAAACTCATATAAATTATTAGTCTCTAAAATATTTTCAATTACTCTAAACTTTTCACTCGAATCATAGTTATACCTAACCACTTCTGGTAACATAATAGCATTTGCGACACCATGAGGTATATCAAAATGCGCGCCTAATGGATGGGCAATTGCATGAACCAGTCCCAAAATGGCATTGTTAAAGGCAAAGCCTGCCATGGTAGATGCATACATAAGTTTTTCTCTTGATTCCTCCGAATCATATTTATTAATATGTTCTGTGATTTCTTTAATGGCAACCAAAGCGTGAGCATCTGTAAATGATGTTGCCAAAGTTGATACATAGGCTTCTATTGCATGTGTAAGAGCGTCCATACCTGTAGAAGCTGTAATATGCCTAGGTAGTCCATAAGTTAAGCTTGGGTCAAGGACTGCATAATCAGCTTTTACATGGTCTCCTAATATAACCATTTTTCTGTGTTCCAAAGAATTGGTCACCACTGAAACACCTGTCACCTCACTTGCGGTTCCTGAAGTAGTTGGAAAGGCAAAGAGCTTGTGTCCAGGATTTAAAACAGGATGTTTCTCGTAGTAAGCGATGTCATGATTGTTACAAAGTAATACATTAATGGCTTTAGCTGCATCCATAACAGAACCACCACCAATTGCCACTAGACCATCAATTGCTTTGTCTTTATATAACTTTGCCACTTCATTGACATAAGTATCTTTGGGATTTGGCATGACACCATCTTCTACAAAGTAATTTGAAATCCTAAGCTTATCCATAACGCTTTTAACCAAGCCCAAGTCCAAAAGTCCTTTATCGGTAATTACTAGAACATTTTCTAAGGCTAGAGTCTCAATAATTTGATTAACTTGATCATATTTATCTTGACCATAAATCACTTGACTGGGTATTGTATAGATCATAATACCTCCAAACTTGTAAACAATTTGGAAGTTATATACCAGTCATCTTCTATCTTTTGCAATTGAAAGAGATTGGAAAAATTAGCTGATTTAAGATTTCTTTCATTCAGCTCCACAACAGCTATATCTTTGACTTCTTTTAGAATTTCATAACCATATTCATAATTACTTGCTGCCTTTTCGCCAGCTATGTCCTTAAAGAAATGTTCAGGAGAATCGACTATCATTTTCATACCAAATAGTTCTCCAGACATAACAGCCTTTTCATGAAAGACCTTTCTTAATAAATTAACATCTCCTGTTCGTGTACCTTCAACGTACATTTCAATTGTTTCATTGATTGTTCTCATTAAAACATCCTTTCAAAAAAGAGATGAAGTTCTTATAAAAAATCCCCTCAATTTCCTCTTCTGTATAACTTCTTTTTCTTAAAATCTTCCTTACTTCTTCAAGGTCCTTATAATCTGCAATGACATCAATTTCCTCGATTTCTTCATTGCCATATCTTAAACCATTGACTTCTAAATCATTGCATTTATCAAGACCAAAACAGATATGCTCTGAACCTAATAGATCTCTCATATAATCAATATGATCGCACAAGGTATCTATACCACCACCTACAATGGGCTTAATACCGTTGATACCGATGATGCCACTACTTGCCTTTATCTTTCTTAGGTGTTCGGTAGATAAGTTTCTTGTGATTTTGTTGATTTCTCTAGCATTTGAGTGTGATGCAAAGAGCTTACCTGATAGTTCATCTAGTCCAGCGTCATTAAGGTGAGATACATCCACAAGCATGCCTAACTCACGCATCTTCTTTACAGCCTTCTTTCCGAAATGTGTTAAACCATTGTCTGTATTTTCTCCTTCAAATCTAGAACCATCAGCAACAGCATTTTGTCTAGACCAAGTCAATCCAGCCGCCCTAATACCTAAATCGTAAAAAATATCTAGAAGATTTAAATCACTTCCTATAGGTTCTAGTCCTTCTAAAGACAAGATTATGCCTATTTTATTCTCATTAAGAGCTTTGTCTAAACTCGCTCTATCAAGAACCAGCATAAGCTCTTCTAAGCCTTTTATTTCATTCTTGATTAAGGCAATTTGATCAAGTGCATGTCTTAGAGGTGAATCATAAACAAAGTGATCACTAACAAATACTGCTGCGACAATTAACTGAACCTGGTTATCACGCCACTCTGGTAATAATACATTTTTAATAACATCACTTTCACCCTTAGCATACCGGTTGTAAAGGATTGGCCCTAAATCATAATGTGTATCAACAATTTTCATCATAAACCTCAACAATCATTTTTATTTCAACGGGTGTATCCATGGGTAGGGTGCCACTTGGAACAGCACACCTACTGTGATATCCTTTTTCTCCAAACACCTCAATAATCATCTCTGAAAAGCCATTGAGGACATAAGGCTGGTCTATAAAATCATCCGTACAGTTGATAAAACCAGTCACATCAACAAATTGCTTGACCTTATCTAAATCACCAATCGCATTTTTTATTTGAGAAATCATATTCAATGCAGTGAGTTTAGCAGCTTCATAACCTTGTTCTTTATTTAACTCTCGTCCTACCTTACCATGATACTTGGGTACTTTATCCCACATGGGACCTTGGCCAGAAAAATAGATCAAGTTACCAACTCGCTTAAAAGGAATGTAGGATCCTATTGGTTCTAGAGGTTCAGGTAAGTTTATCTTTAAATCTTTAAGTCTATCTTCAATTGTCATCTTTACTCCTTTTTAAAAACAAGTTCTCCAGCTACAACAGTCATTTCTACAGATATGTCTTTAATGGACTCAGCTTCATATGGATCATCTGAAAGAACAACTAAATCTGCTTGTTTACCGATTTCTAAAGAACCTTTCAAGTCTTCTTCGTGTCCTGCGTAAGCACCACCTAAAGTAAACATTTCAAGTGCTTCTTTAATGGACAATTTTCTCAAATCAGAGCTTGCATGCACTGCTGCATGTATACCTAACAAGGCATCAAGTGGTGTCACAGGTGAATCGGTACCACCAGCCAAAGTAACACCCGCTTCTTTATATCTTCTTAGACTGTTTAAAAGTTTTTCTCTTTCTTTACCAAGAATCTTGTCAAAGCCTTTGCCATATAGATAGCCAATGCCTGGTTGCACAGAAAATACCAAGCCAAGTTCAGCTGCTTGCCTTAATTTTTCATCACTGATCAAATCCACATGCTCAATTCGGTGTCTTAAATCTTTCTTACCATAAATGTCTGATACCTTTTGATAACAGTCAATCAACTGGTGCACAGCCTTATCCCCCACTGCATGAAATGCACACTGCATATCATTTCTATGTGCTTTGGCAACCATTTCAAAGAGGTCAGAATCTTTGATATAAAGTTCCGCTTCATGGCCATCTTCATAAGGTTCTGTAAAAGCTGCACTACCTTCTATTGGTGTGCCGTCGAGACAAACACAACCACCGATTCTAGGCAAATCATAATTCATAACCAAGTCCACATCCATGGTCTGAACAAAGTTAAGAACTTGGACTTTTAAAGCTTGCCTGTCCTTTTCTTCTGCTACCCATGTAGCAACGTCTCTGTTATCAGAAAGCTCACCATGAACCAAGGTATGAAGTGTTGTAAACCCCTTGGATACCGCTTCATTTGAAACCTTGTGTATAAAGCCATCAACTGCTTGGTCAGAAAAAAGATTATTGGCCTCTGACATCTTTTCACCTGTTATAAAATAGTGATTAAGACCTAGTCTATCCATAACATTTTGATTAACAATCATACCATGACCTGTGATGTATTTAATGGCGATTGGATGGTCATGACTTATGTCATTGAAAATCTTAAAAGCTTTGTTATCAAAGTCAATAAGCATAGACAAATAACCTTCTGCTAATAAAAACGTTTCATCATTTGTTTTGACATGTCTTTTAATCATATCAGTGACTTTTTCAAGGGTATCACACTCAAATAACGGAATCGTTGTACCCTCCATGCCTGCAGGCAGTGGATGCATATGAGCGTTAATAAAGCCAGGCATCAAAGTCTTGCCTTCTAAGTCAATAATGTGGTCAGAAACAGGTCTATCACCTTTTCCTAAGTCACTAATCATTTTGTTTTCAACCAACAACCAATCAATAGATTGATCGGTCATGGTTATAAAGTTTCCGTTTGTATATAATGTTTTCACTATAATAGCTCCTTAAATCCTTCTGAATTATGTGGTTTATTGTTGTTTTGAGCTTCAAGTGCTTCCTGAAGTGCATCGTATCTTTTCTGGTTGATCTTAAATCGACTCATCACTAGGCCGCCTGCTAAAAAGAATATTGGTGCGATAATAAACATGGTCGTTTGGATACCTGAAATGGTCTGAGCACTCTGCACATGTTCAGCTGCATTGTAACCATATGCGCCTAATAAGAAACCGGCAATGGATGTACCAATTGCATAACCACCCTTTTGACATAAACCTGTTAATGATAAGATCGTCGCATCTTTTCTGTCATTGTAAATATAAGCAGAAATATCACAGCAGTCATAAGTAAGCGCATATCCCAATGGGAAAAATACATTATGTCCAATACCTTGAATAACACCAAATATCAAAAGCAAACCAAATGTCGGTACACCAATAAAGTTAAATGCGATCTGACCAAAAGCTGCAAAAGTTATCATAGCCGTGTATGCTTGTCTTTTACCTAATTTTTTAGAAAAGAAATTAACGAGTGGTATGCAGACAATACCAATAACCGCAGTTAAGAGGAAGTACATACCGATACCTGCACCATCTAGTCCTGTTACATGTTCCATTAAGAAGACTACCGTTCCCTGTGCAATCGTAAAACCAATTGCGTAAAGTACAAGTGACAGTGCAATAATTCTTAAACTCTTAACTTTAAGCAATTCAAACATAGACTTAAAGATATTCTTCACTTGAGCCTCTTCTGAAACAGTTTCTACTTCAGACTTTGCTGTAGCTACAACAGTAATAAGGCCAGCTGTAAATATAATGGCTGCATATATAAGGGCTACCTTGCCCCATGCTGCAGCAGGTGTACCACCAGTTTGTAAAACGCCTTCAACAATAACCATTGTGAGTGAACTTGCCACAATAAGACCTAACATGGTAAATATATGTGCATAAAGTCTTAATGATGTTCTTTCTTCATAGTCATTGGTCATTTCAGCACCTAAAGCTGAGTATGGAATCATAAACAAGGTATAAGATGTCCAAAATAAAAGTGCCAATACCAGGTAATAGATATTTTGAACCGATGCACTTGCTTCAATGATCTTATACAAGAAATAAAAAGACACCGTAAAAGGTCCAATCGCTCTAATCAAGAATCCCCTTCTGTTGAGCTTGCCTTTTTTCTTAAGTCTGTCAGATAAATATCCAACAATAGGATCTGTAATTGCATCCCATAAAACTGCAATCGCTGAAATCATACCTGCAAACGCAGGATTAAGTCCAACAAAATTAATTGCAAACACCAGGAAAAAGATGTTGTATAAGTTTGCTGCAGTTGAATCACAAAGCGTACCTATACCGTATCCTAACTTGGTTAAGACACTTAATTTCTTGGTTTTTTGATGTTCCATTTTTATAGCCTTCTCTGCCATTGTTTCCCCCCTAATCTACATTTCAAACTTTTTGTATGAAAATATAACCTTTCGTCATATAAAATCATACAAGATATTTTCAGCTTGGTCAACTTTTTTTTTGATTTTCTAACTTTTAGTATGAAAATATGTTATAATACATATTGGAGGTATAGGTCATGAACTCAATTGAAACACTTAAAAATATAGCAGAATGCATATCTGCCCAATTTGGAAACAACACAGAAGTTGTTATTCACGACTTTAGAAATGGTTTTGATAAGACCATTGTTCACATTGAAAACGGTCATGTAACCGGTAGAGAAATGGGCGGTTGCCCAACAACATTATTCTTAGAAGAGCTCAAAAGAAATGAACATGTAGAAAAGAATTTCAGATACATCACACATACACCTGACGGTAAAACACTTCGCTCATCTACAGTAAATTTCTATGAAGATAAAAAGCTTACAGGTTCTATATGCATCAATCAAGATATTACCGATATGATTGCATTAGAACGTGTTTTTAACAATATGTCTAAAAACAATTACTTCGAAAAATCTAATGAAAAGAATGAAATGTTCTCAAGTTCTATATCAGAAATGCTTGAAAGCTTTATTGCTGAAGGCATCTCTCAAGTTGGTGTACCAGTTACAGATATGAACAAGGAGTCTAAAATGAAGTTCCTAAGATTTTTAGATCACAAAGGTGTATTCTTAATCCAAAAATCAGGTCTTAGAATATGCGAGTTGCTTGGTATATCTAAATTCACTTTATACAATTACCTAGACGAAATAAGAAAGTGATCTAATGATCACTTTCTATAATAGGAATTCTTATTTGTGTAATATACAGGTCCTCATCACTTGAAATAAAGTGGTCAATCAAGGTCCTTTCTAATGCTAAATCACCTAACTTTAGGTGATGTTTTTTTGCATAATTGATTAAGTCTGGATACTTCTCAAAGGCTGCTTTATGGTCACCTTTAACGTAAATGGTCAAGAAGTAGCCTTCCTCAATGTAGCTTAAATGGTCTAACTTCAGAGTAAAGGGATCATTTGCAAGCATAAACATCCCCTCAAACTCAGTAGCCTGTCTATCCAATCTTATATTTGCAAAGAAACCATTTTCACCAATCATCAAACTCGGCGGCAGCTCCGCTTCAAACTCAGCCATGGCACACTCCCAGTCATAAGGGGTCATAATCTTCTTCATTATTTTTATGATAGGTGTCCTTGGATGCTTTTCTATAAGTATGTCATCCAGAGGTGGCAACTTTCTTATGTAATCAAGGGAAGCCAATCGATTAGTAAGCCTTGCCTTGGTTGCTTCTATCTTTTCAAGTTCTTCGTTAAGCTTATCAATTTGCTTTTCAATAATTTCTGCATAGTCATCAATGTTTCTATTATCTAAGTGTCTTTTGATCTCTTTTATCGAAATACCAGAATGCCTCAGATAACTTATTAGTCTTAATTCCTCAATTTTTTCTATAGCATAATAGCGGTATCCATTTTCAGAAATACCGCTAGGTTCGAAGAGTCCAATAGAATCATAATATCTTATGTTCCTTGCACTCACATTTGTTATTTTTGACAATTCACTTACCGAAAATACTAAACCCATAAGTCACCTCTATATCATTGTCTTACAAATAAAGAGTTTCATCAAGTGCTTGTATAAATTTATTGGTTTGTTCAACTGTGCCTGTCGAGACTCTTAAGTAGTCATCATATCCCCAGAGAAAACCAGGTCTTACGATAACTCCTTTTTTCATTAGTGCTTCATAAACTTCTTTAGAATTTTTCTTTACATTAACAAAAATAAAGTTAGTATGACTCTCAACATAATCCAAGTCTTTCTCATCAAAGTAATCCATCATTCTCTTCATGGATGCTTTGTTAAGTTTTAGTGTTTTATCCAAATGGTCCTCATCATCCATAGAAGCCACAGCTGCATGTTGAGCAAGCTTATTGGCATTAAATACACCCCTAATCTTATTCATTTCCTGAGTAATTTCAGCCGATGAAAAACAATAGGCAATCCTCATCCCTGCCAAACCAGATATTTTAGAGAAGGTTCTTAAGACAATGGTATTTGGCCTTGTCTTTAAAATTTCTATGCCGTTTGGATAAGTCGCATCATGACATGCATATTCATAATAAGCTTCATCTAACATGACAATAATATGTTCCGGTATATCCTTTAAAAAGCTGTTCAACTCATGATTTGTCATAATATTACCCGTAGGGTTATTAGGATTACAGATATAAATAAGCTTAGTCCTATCAGTGATAGCCTTCTTAAAGCCATCAAAATCATGTTTAAAGTCATCTGTTAAATCCAAAGATAAACACTTAGCCCCAATATGTGTAGACATAATCTCATACATAGTAAATGATGGATTAGCAAAGATAACCTCATCACCACCATCGATAAAGGTTTGAGCAACAAGCTTGATAATCTGTTCACCACCAGACCCGATTAGGATTTGATTTGGATCTACACTGTATTTATAGGCAAGTTTGTTTCTAAGTTCAAGCGCTGAACCATCTGGATACAAATGCACATAAGGTGCTCTTTCTTGAATAGACTTGATGGCAAGTTCAGAAGGACCTAATGGATTTTCATTAGAAGCCAGTTTAACGATATCGACCACTTGATATGCCTTCATCACTTCTTCAATTGATTTCCCAGGTATGTAGGGTTTTAATTTTGACATCTCTTTTCTAAACATTAAGCCACCTCTCTTTTATCATATATATTTTCACAGTGGGTCTCCTTTATAAAGAAAGTGCCCACAAGACCAAAAAGGCTTGAGAAGAGACAGACTAAAAATGCCGTTTTATATGCACCTGCATCAATAAATGCATATGAATCAAATATTCTTCCCATGATAACAGGTACTATTGCTGCACCAAAGAAGCCTCCCATGTTTACAACTGACGTTGAAATACCTGTAATCTCTTTAGGATTGACTTCCTTTGCAGCGCCCCAAGATAGGACAAATGCACTGGTTGTCCATCCCATAACAAACAAGAGTGGACCAATCATTTGAAGCGGTAGATTTACAAGAACAAAGAAGCCCCAAGAGATGACATTAATTGACGCTAAAACAACCATAGGCATCTTCTTTAATTTGACCTTATCAGAAACCATACCTGTGACAATGGAACCAAGGGCCATCCCTAGAACCATGATGGCCATATAATTGGCTGAAGAGACTTTTGTCAAACCATAGACGTCTGACATATAGGCTCTTCCCCAAGTGCCGGTCATGGATGCAAAAGCGCCAAATAAACCTGCAAATACTACAAAGCCTGGCCAAGTATGCTTGTTTTTTATAACAATTAACAAACCCTTTTTAATATCTACTTTTTCTGATACTTCTTTTTTCTTATCTACTATAATCAACTTACACATCAAACATATAACTAAGGTAACAAGACCCATACCTATAAAGGCATGACGCCACGAGAATGCAGCAACAACAAGTGCAAGTGGTGTTTGAGCAAGTATGCCCCCCATATTACCGACAAAAGATGTAATCCCTGACATTCTCCCGAAATTTTCTGGTTCAAACCAATCAGCAAGTATTTTTAACAAGGAAATAAAGATGACTGAAACACCAAGTCCTACTAATATCCTGCCTATAAAAATCATAACCACATTAGATGCAAAGCCAAATACTAGAGAGCCAATACCTGCTACTAAAGTCCCGTAGGTAACCGTTCTTTTAGCACCCAGAGTATCAGCAAGAATACCTGATGGTATTTGCATAAACATATAGGCATAAAAATAAAGCGACCCTATTAAACCAAATGTCGTTGACGATATTGAAAAAGTCTGCATCAGATCTTCTTTTACAACCCCAGCTGCCAGTCTATGAAAAAAGACCACAACATAAGCAAGAGCCAAGACGCCCCATATAATCCATTTTAAATTCTTTTTCATAAAATTATCCTAACTTGTATTCTCTAGCCTTTTCTTGTCCATTTAAGACCCTTAAAGTGCCTTTTGCAAGAGAAGCCATCTCATTTTCACCTGGAAGTATAAAGACCCTACTTAAAAATGATACTTTCTTTTGAATCCATTTCATAAGCATATCTGAATAAGCCATACCACCAGTTAAAATAATGCCATCTATTTGTCCATCTAATACGACAGCCATTTCACCAATTCCCTTAGAGATTTGGTAAGCCATAGCCTCATAAACTAGGCCAGCTTTTTCATCACCTTCTCGAATCATCTTTTCAACTTGTCTGGCATCATTTGTACCTAGATATGAAATCAGTCCACCTTTACCTCTCAGTTTTTTCATCATATCAGACTTATCAGCACCCTTTTCAAAACACGCTTTAACTAAGTCCTTACAGGGTACTCTACCTGACCTTTCTGGAGAAAATGGACCTTCATCATCTGAAACGATATCTATCATCTTTCCATTTTTATGGGCACTTACAGAAATACCGCCACCTAAATGTGCAACTACAAAATTAGACTCTTCATAAGGTTTGTTTAATTGTTCAGAAACTTCATGTGCAACAGCTCTCATATTCAGACAGTGTGAAAAACTCTTTCTTTCAATAGAAGCCATACCCGAAATTCTAGCTATATCATCTAGTTCATCAACGGCTACCGAATCATAAATATAAGCTTTTTTATCAATTGAAGATGCTATTTTAAATGCAATGATACCACCTAGATTAGATGCATGCTCTACAACAGGTCTATTCATAAGTCTATCCACCATGGCTTCATTGACTTCATAAGCACCAGACTTCACTGGCGGTAAAAGACCACCTCTTCCTACGACTGCAGATAAGTTAGTAACATCAAAGTCTACTTCATCAAGAAAATCTAATACAGCTGAATATCTAAAATCATATTGAGATGCGATCGTTTCGTACTTTTCTAACTCATTAGTCTCGTGATTCAATGATTTTTCATGTAACAAAATTTCGTCTTCATAAAGCGCTACCTTGGTAGAAGTAGATCCTGGGTTTATAGCTAATACAAACTTAATCACGAGACCCCCTTTCTAGTTGTCCTGATAATAGAATCGAATAGTATTTCTCTTCAAAACTCGAGCCTCTAGATGTCAAAATAACAGGTACTTTTCCACCTAAGACCACACCAGCCATTTTTGCACCTGCTGAATAGACCAGGGACTTGCCTAAAATATTTCCAACTGTTATGTTTGGTACAAGTAACAAGTCGGCATCCCCACAAACTGGGCTTTCAAAACCTTTTATTTCTGCTGATTTTTTGCTCATAGTTAAGTCATATGAAATTGGACCTTCTAAAATGCAATCCAGTTCATGTTCTTTTTTGAGTCTTTCAGCATCCAACGTTTCAGGCATCTTAGGATTTACTTTTTCTACTGCACATAGTGCTGCAACTTTTGGTGATGAAATCCCTAGTTTATGTAGAGCCTGAACACTGTTTTCTAGTATACTCATTTTTGCTTCATAGTCTGGATACAAATTCATACCACCGTCACTCATGGCTAAGAGCTTATGATAGCCTTCTAATTCATGAACCACAAAGTGACTCATAAGCTTACCTGCCTTAATATGTTTTACAACTGACTTTAAAAGGACTTTGGTATCCACTTTGCCCTTCATTATGCTTTGAACATCACCCTTTTGTGCCATCTTAACTGCTACTTCAGAGGCTTCTTCAGGTGTAGAGGTGTGATGGATGATGACAGTTTTATAACTGTCACCATCTATCAGGCTCTTAATCTTATCCATATCACCAATTAAGATCGGTGTAACTTGGTTATTTCTTTTAGCAGTAAAAACTGCCTTTAATGTTTGTTTATCTTCGGGACAAACAACAGCAAGTTTTGTACCCGAAAGGTTTAAACTTTCTAAATCCTTAAACGTCTTAATCATGATACCTCCGCCATTGATAAACCTTTTTTAAAGGCCATCTTATTCAGATCAACAAACTTTGGTTTCACAAGCTCTTCGATGATAGACTCCCAGTCTATGTGATCGAGCTTCATTGATTTAACAAGGGTTCCTAATAAAATAACATTCATAACTTTTTCGTTTCCCAACTTAAGAGCCTCATCAGCTGCATTGACAACATTCACTTGAGCCTTTTCCTTTAGGATGTCTAAAACATCTGCAGGATAGGTAAACTTGCCAGTCTTAATAGGCATCGATTCAATTTCAAAGTCATTGATAACCGCTTGACCTTTTGGGTTTAAATGGCTTAACCATCTTAAACCTTCCATCTTTTCAAAGGCCACTAAGATATCAGCGCCTCCTTTTTCAATAACAGGCGAATAGACTTCATCACCAAATCTCACATGAGATGAAACAGAACCGCCCCTTTGAGACATACCATGTATTTCACTCATTTTCACATCATAACCAGCGTCCATTAAACCATGAATAAGGAGTTTGCTGGCAAGTAATGTTCCCTGTCCACCTACACCTACTAATAAAATACTCTTATTCATTACTTAACCTCCTTCTCGATTGCATCAACTGGACATACTTGAGCACAGACTTCACATGCAACACATTGATTTCTATCAATAACAACTTTCTTTGTTTCTGGTATGAACGAAAGTGCTGGGCAACCTGTTTTTAAACATTTCTTACAACCTATACAAGAATCAAGCACATGGCACTTTTCAGTAAAGGCACCTTTAAACTCAACCTTATCCTCGTCAGAAAACTTCTTTAGAACACATGGGAATCTGGTAATGATGACACAAGGTTCAGTTTGAGCGTATGCCCAGTCTAGAGACTTTTTCACTTGCTCAAGATTATTAGGATCAATGGTCATCACATGTTCAATCCCAGTCGCTCTTACTAGAGCTTCAATGTCTGCTTCCTTTGCAGGATCACCATTTAATGTATAACCTGTACCAGGATTCTCTTGGTGGCCTGTCATACCCGTGATTCTATTATCTAATACAACATTGATGGTATTGGAATTGTTATAAGCAACTGTCAATAAGGAGTTGATGCCAGTATGGAAGAAAGTTGAATCTCCTAATACAGATACTACACGCATGTCAGAGTTTTTCATGTTAAATATCTTCTGAGCACCATGCCCCATACTGAGTGACGCACCCATACATAAAGACATATCCATGGCATTATATGGTTCAGCAAATGCCAGACCATAACAGCCAATATCACCTGAAATCATAGTATTTTTTCTCTTACCTAACTCATAAAAGAAACCTCTGTGAGGACATCCAGCACATAATGTCGGTGGTCTAGGAACAACTTTACTTTCATCGTATTCAATGCTTTCAAGTGTTTTTCCGAAATAAGACTTTCTTATAACATCTGGCGTCATTTCACCATAGTATGGGAATACATCTTTTCCAATCACTTCAATACCTTCTTGTTTTAATGCGTTTTCTATTAGCGGATCATTTTCTTCAATAACAATTACTTTTTCTACAGACTTACTGAAATCCACTAAAGCTTTTATTGGCAGTGGATATGAAAAGCCTAATTTAAAGTAAGATGCATCATTACCAAATACTTCTCTTGCAAACACATAAGAACATCCAGATGCAATAATGCCTACAGATGATTTATTATCAATAACTTGGTTTAGTTCTGACTTTTCAGATAAATCAGCAAGCTCTAACATTCTACTTTCAACCTTATGACGCATTTGTCTACTGTGGATTGGCGTAGGACTGTTTTTGGGTATGTTCTTTTCATAATCACGGTATGACACTTGATTTCTATCTTCACAAGTGACGATTCCCTTTGAATGACAAACCCTAGTTGTTACCCTATATAAAACTGGTGTATCATATTTTTCACTAATCTCATAAGCCACTTTCATATATTCTTTAGCCTCTTGGCTATTAGATGGCTCCAACATAGGAATCTTTGCAAATCTAGCATAGTTTCTATTATCTTGTTCATTTTGAGACGAATGCATACCTGGTTCATCTGCTGTGATTAAAACCATACCACCATTGACACCCATATATGAAAATGTAAACAAAGGATCCGCTGCCACATTAACACCAACATGCTTCATAGATGCTAAGGCTCTTGCACCTGCTAATGACGCTCCAATAGCAGTCTCTAAGGCCACCTTTTCATTCGGTGCCCATTCAGAATAAATATCCTCATACAATGCCATATTCTCTAAAATCTCTGTACTTGGTGTTCCAGGGTAAGCGACTGCGTAATGTACGCCTGCTTCAAATGCTCCCCTCGCCATTGCTTCATTTCCTGTTAATAGCTTTTTCATACTTCCTCCTTTTTCTATTGTTTTTAGCATAAAGGTTACAGTTAGTGTTAAGTCAAGGAGGTATTTTAAATCAACTAAAAAAAAAATTCTACCTCTCTTATCAAGGTAGAACTTTAAGTAAAACATATGATGCTACTATTCAATTTAACTATTCTATCAATGGATTATTTACAATACCAACATATAAACAGACGCCACGACCATTAGAAATTGTGAAAACAAACGGTCTATCTAAAATCAACTCACACTTATCCTCTGGAAGCCCACTTCCAAAGTATAAAATCTGTGTAAAGGAAGCTGCTTCTACTCCAACTTCATCAATAGCAATATGGGAGTTTTGAACAACATCACCTACAAATAGCAAGTCAGAATCACTTATACCAGAAAAATCAGCTTCAGATTTAAATATATTTTCTACACCCATATGCTTAAGACTTTCCTTTAGTCCTAAATCACTCCCAAAACTGAATTTAGGAAGTTTAATAATCACTTCACCGTAATACCTGTCTTCACTGTTCATTGCAGAAGACTTGTCTAAAATCGAAGCTAGTATTTCAGAATCTGTAAGCATTTCTTCAACAATAATCCCCTCATTAGGCAGATATAGATCCATACCAAAGTGGTTTTTCATACTTAAGTGGGTACTTTGAAAATACTCATTTCTTCTAAAGCTTTTCGCGCCATAAGTCATGTTCATAAAATCTACTTCCACATACTCTTTTTTAGATAAATAGAATCGGTCTTTAGCTGTCAGACTTTCATCAAAACGGTCTACCCATTCATCATAAAAATACAAGGTTGATATGACCTTTAAGATTTCGTCTTCTCTTATGTCATTATCATAATGTAAAAGTCCATTTGTATGATCTTCAATCCAATAATTAATTTTTCCTTTGAGTTTGTCTGATTTAAAATCTGCTGTAAACAAATCAGCATAATAAGAGCCCAGTTTAGAAATAAAATCATCTTTAAAAGAAAAGTCTTTATCCAACCACAAACTATTTGATATATGCAACTTACCAATTTCATTATCCATAGAAAGTTGCCTGTAGAGATTACCTAACTCATTGTTAAACAAGCTTGAATCTAATTCATTTATATTGATTAACTTTGTTATTTGATCTTTTGTTTCCCCTTCAGCCCCTTCTTGAATCAACCCCAAAGCGAAGTATAAGTTCAGAGGTGAGAATACAAGATTTTCTGATGGATCATAAGTAGTCATCATCGATTCAATGGCCAAACCATTAAAATGATTGATATTACCATATGTTTCTTCTGATACTGGATTATTGTCCCATCGTTCCCTTTGTGCATCACGATCATCAAACCCAATAGCTTTTAATGACTCTGCTTCATAAATAAGGTCATTAGAATAATCAAATAACTCATAATAAATTGTTTCATTAGCACTTTCAAGCTTAGCCTGGCTTTCACATCCTATAGTTAACATTGATAAAACTATCATCAATACTAATATCTTTTTCATAAGAAACTTCTCCCCTTTAGCATCTAATCTTTTACCAATATCATTGATGAGATTGGCTATGAGATTCTTTATCATTATCCAGATTTACCTTGAACGATAAACTTCGAAGCTCCAGCATCATAGCTATCAGCAAAGGATAAATTATCCTCTCTACCTAATCTTACAATATAATGTTAAATAATAACATTATCAAAACATTAAACCACACATCTCCCATTCAGCGCAACCAACTGTTGCAAGATGGAACCGATTGTTTCTTGTCTTAACATTTATTGTCATGTAAAATTTATACAAGGGGGCTATATGAACTTAAACACTATTTCAAAAAACTTGGTCATTCTAAGACAAACTAAAAACATAACACAAGATGATTTATCTAAAATACTAAACGTCTCTCGACAAGCTATTTCAAAATGGGAAAGAGGTATCTCTCTACCCAATATAGAAACTTTATTAGAACTATCAAAAATCTATAATGTTACGATAAATGAAATCTTGGAATCTCAGTCTGATTCCTTAAAAAACTTCGAAGACATCTGCCTTATAGAAAGTAACATAATAACAAAAGTTGTATCTTCTATACCTCCTGAAGATGTAGTAATAGCTTTAATGGGTGCTTCTCCATCGGTTAATGAACTCATAAAAAACCTATATCCTGATATAGACTATAAGAAAGAGCGTGAGAAACAAGGATTCGTTAAAATTACTGAAGTAGAAGTTAAGCAAAATAAGATTATTAAAGAAGTAAATTTTCAGTTAAGAAAACACAGATTTAATCCGTCGTTTTAGGACTGCCTCAACAATCACATTCCATAAAAAAATCTAATGCCATATGTATTAGATTTCTTGTCTGTCCCGTATCTCTATAATGGTGCCTTCAGGAGAAATTACCTTAAGTAACTTGCCGCCTTCAACAACATATACATGTTTGCCATTCTTTAGCTTAAAGTTATCATAGCCTAAAGCTTTGATTCTTTCATATTCCTTTTCAACATCATCCACGCTAAAAGAAAAATGAACCAAACCTTTATTTATTCCTGAATAATCTCTAAGGCTTTCCCCTTCTTTACCTGTCTGAAGTTCTATCATCAAAGTACCATATTTAAGCCACGTATTGTAGGCTCTTTTATGGAAGTTCTGCGTTTCCTTTACAACTTCAAAGTCAAATATTCTGCAATAGAAATCTAAAGATTCTTTATATGAATCTGTCTGTATACATAAATGATGCAATTCTCTCATTTTACTCTCCTTCATTAATCGCCTTATTAAGTCTTTACATCTCTATGCTAATATCTCTTCTACCTCAAATGATGGCAAGTCACTGAATACTCTTTTATTTTTTCTAGCATACATCAATAAAACCACATAAGCAACTAATCCAATAAGCATCATGAGCAGATAACCTATCCATGGTATCAAGAAATCCGATGGCAAAACATTACTTAGTATAACAGCCATAGAGTTATTCAATATATGCATAATGATAGCTGGCCAAATACTATTAGTGTAGTAAACCATCAAACCCAGTGCAATACCTATCAAGAGTGTTGGAAAAGCTTGTACTATATTCATATGATATAAGCTAAATACAAGAGCTTGGATACCAATCACCCATTTTATATTAAGATGCTCGCTAAGATTTTTAAACAGTGAGCCTCTAAAAACAATTTCCTCTGCTATTGGTGCAATAATCCCTACCCCAAGAAAAGTAATCAGAAAGTTGTCATTGATAATAAGATTACTTAATGATTCCGTTGTCTCTACATCTAAACTTTGGATATTTGTAAGAGCAGCAAAGCCTGTCGAAACCATAAAAGAACTTAAACCAATAAGCGTTGCCAATAGGCCTTCTTGAACTGTAATAGGATTAAACCTATATGCCACAGTCATCTTATGACGTCTTTTACTTGTATGCACCAAGAAAAACAAGGCTATAACAATTATATTTGCCAACAAGAGGATAAGTGGCGTAAAAGACAAGAGTCTTTCAGTCAGTTGTGTCACTTCTAACTCACTTGGATCAGCAACAATAGCGATGGCCATGCCTGCAAAAAAGAAACATAACAATTGCATCACATAGGGTATTGCCAATACCAAAATCATTTTTCCTAGCATTTTTAAAACTTTCATTCTATTTTTAGAACTCCTTCACTAATTTTGATTTTGATTTTTGTTGTATTATCCTAAATCACTAGGTCTAAATGACATAAGTATTTCTGATTACATCTAGCTTTATCAATTTTAAACCTTTGATTAATAAGTTGTTTCACCGAGGTATTCTGCAGTTGAGTTTATAATCTTGTAGTATTTAACTACATTGTTATTAAACAGTCTACATATCATTTCACCATTAATTGGTTCTATGTAAAGAGAAAAATATGGATAGTCTCCATCTATCTCTTTATTCTCAAACGAAACAAGTTTTTCTGACTCTTTACCCAACATATACTGATAGATACCAGCCTCTTTGATATAGGTGTTATCGCCATCTTTTTCAATGTTATTTTTTACGTAATACATGATATCTCCATCAAGCCTGATATCATCAATCACACTGTACTGATCACCAATTAGATCCACTTCCATAAAGACAGTAATATCTCTAAATCTTCTATCATAGAGTAGAAAATGTTCTTTTGTAGCATCTGCGTTTCTTGATTTGAAGACCAAGAAGTCCTTTGTCATTTCAATGATGTTGCTGCTTTCATTGACAACCGACTGAATCTCAGAACGACTTAAGTCGCTGATGTCTTCTAGGGTATAGACCTCACTAAAGTGAATTTGACCAAGTCTATCCGGCGCTAACCACCATGACTGACTATATGCTTCAAGACTGGGCATATCGTTAAGCTTGATTTCAAAAGCTACATCTACTTGATCTGGATCAGAGTTTTCAATACTTTCAAAATCTTCATTATTATGCTTTCTGATACTATAACCCTTGTCATAGTTTTCAAAGGTATAATCTGTAACATGCGGACCATAACCATATGTATCTTCTTTTTCTTTAAGATACCAAGTACCATCTATAAATGAAAACTTAGAACGTTCAGACCACTTCCAGGCATTACCACCAAATGAGTTGATTTCAAAGTCCTTCCCGTCTGAAGATAAAGGAATATAAGGATCACCAAATACACCACCTTCTCCAGCGTGTCTGACAAGATTGATATCTTGAAAGTCTAATATATAACCTTGTGGGCTGGCTTTAAGTGCAAATAATATTCTTGGATATTCAGATATTTCTTCATCAATATAAGTCTTTTCTATAACGCCTACTATATCCTTTAAACCATCTGAGTTAAAATCAAGCTGAACTTGATCAAGAAGTGACCACCCCTCTGGTACAAATGATTCTAGAGACTTAGCAAATGATTTAAGATAAGGTACTTTTAAAAGTTCCTCATCATAAGATCTTATCAGCCTATAGTGATCATGGTAATCTAGAGCAATCAGGCTTTCATTTAAATCGAATGTATAGCCTCTTAAGGTTCCCTCACTGATGACGTAGGTATAGGTATGATCATAAATGTCGTCAAACATGATTGCCTCTGCAGGAATCCCCTCTGGATGATAGGTGTCCATAACAAATCTTTCATGACTAAGACCATCTAGTTCATAGAGACTTTCACCTGTAATCAAATTGAAATCGTCATCACAATCCAATGACACAACTCTAAAATTCTTGATTTGACCATTGACAATAACTTCTACATACTCACTCATACCTCTTTCCCACCTAGGCGTATCTCCCAACCAAGAAGCTGGTGGCATATAAGACCCTTTAATATAAACATAATCATTGATGTGCTTGACTTCAAAACCATCATTGTAATTAAATTCTACTCTTGAAAGATCTTTAACTTGTTTCATTAAGTCTGGATGCATTAAGCCCTTGCTATTGGGATCATTGGTATAATAAATTTCATTTTCTTTTTGACCAAATGAAAGGTAGTAGATGTAGTCTTCTTCAGTCATGATGAAGTTAACGCCTTGACCTAGGCCTCTTACAAAACCGCTATATGTTAACGACTCATTTTCACTTTCAAAACCATAAGCCATCACAAACTCTAAGAAAGAGAGATTCTCTTCTCCAATAAGTGTTTTCATGACAGCCATTCTATCCTTTGTTTCAAAGGTCTCAAGCATAATGCTTGCATTGGTATATACCGGTTCTTCTAAAGTATACATGCCCTCCATGTAGACACCCATACCAAATTCCTTTTGGATGCCACCCGTACAAGTAACTTCAAGATTATCATCTGAAAAATTAAAACTTACAGTTTCTAGTTTATCCGATTTCCTATGATGTATATAAAACGCTTCATTGTCTGATATGTAATGTGCTATGCCTGATAAACCACCTGTATGACCACCAGAATAAAGTTCTGCATTAAAAACCAGATAGCTCTCATTACTTTCTATATTAATAAAAGCTCCATCAGCTTTATGAACCTTTGTCCTAGCCCACTCACCATCTAGATTAAGAGTTGAAGTCGTTATATCACTATTTAGTTTGATAAATGACTTATCTTCAATATCAAAGGATTCATCTTCAAGTGATATCTGAAAATCCTTACCATTCATTGTCATACTTGCAAAACCATCATGGACTGTCCACGTGCCGTTAATGCCTTGACCTAGATAAGCACTCTCATCACCGAATAAAACTGGGTCATTTGAATAAACCTTGCCATCATTAAATAGGTATAAAACACTGATGTTCTCATCACCAGATGTCCATATACCAGAATAAGCTTCTTTATAATCGGTCTCTTCAACTTGAATAATTGACTGATCGATTTCTTTATCTTTTACTTCATTTTCCTCACTGCATCCAATAAGTACAATTAAACATAGTAATACAATAATAAGTCTCTTCATACACTCCTCTTCAATCTCTCTACTTTAACAAGCACTTACAATAAAACGTTCTTCTTTGAGAACCAATCTACCGTCAAGTGTATGTTCTTGAATCAGTTTTTCGAGGGCCTCTCGATGTTCATCTAAGGTGTTATCTAAAGACATATGCATAGATGATAGATGTTCAGCAAAATCAGATTTTGAATCAAATACCAGCAAGCACTCATCAAAGACATCTACTTGAATGTCCATAAAGCCACCTTCTTTAAGTCTTGTTATGACCTTTTCCATAGCAAATAAGGGATGAATCGCTAAGAGTCTGCCACCTTCTTCTAAAAGCTCTTTATGGTCATAAATAGAAGTTGGTCCCCTTCTGTTGTATATTAGGTCATAGACTGGATGTTTTTCATCTATTTCATGTGTGTGAAAGTAGATAAAGTCTACATTGTCAACTTGATTTTGTTCTTTTAGAGCTTTGGCAATCTTTATCAGTTCAAGTGCACTGTCCCCACCAGTGATTTTCTGAGCGTATTTAGACATGCTTAAGGTGAACTCACCATGCCCACAACCTATATCTAACACATTTGAGTAATTGGGTAAAAGCTCAATCAGTCTTTCTTCAAAGATATCTTCACCAGATATGCCTTCTTTTATGTAGTTTGCATGGCTTTTATAGCCCTTATTTCTTATAGCAATTTTGTTGTACCATTCTTGACACTTATTCAATAATTCCTCCTAATAATGCATTTCATTTCTCCATAATAATTGTACAACGAAAAGTCCTCTGTCGACATTAAATAAGCATTAACATTTATCTAAAGTTAACTTGAATGAAAAGACAAAATTGTGGTAAAAATATAAGGAGGTGACTTACATGAATATAAAATTTGACCCATTTCCTGTCTTAAAGACAGAACGATTAACATTAACATCGCTTTCTTTCAAACACGAAGGTGCATTATTTGATTATCAATCCAACAAAGAAAATTTTCCTTATGTAGATATGCCCATATACAAATCCATTGATGAGGCTAAGAACTATATCATTAAGATGAAGTCTGGTCTTGATCAGGAAAAATGGATCAACTGGGCCATTTGTCTAGATGATGATATCATAGGTACCGTTTCTATCTGGAACTTAAACCACGAAGAAAACAAGGCAGAAGTCGGCTATGGGATTTTCCCAGCTTACCGCCGTCATGGCTACATGAAAGAAGCCTTACTAAGGGTTATAGATTATGCCTTTGATGTCATGGAACTCGATCTTATTGAAGCATACACAAGCCCTGTGAATATACCTTCTACTAAGTTTCTAGAAGATTGTAACTTTGATTACATCAAGTCTGAACCAGACCCATATTCTAATAATCAGATTATGAGTTTATACAAAAAAAAGAAGTCATCATAACTTCTTCATGCTTCTGGAGGCAATGATATCAACCCCTGTATTCAAAACATTTTTTATAATAACATCCCCCATTTTTACAGGGGCCTTTACAACAACATGGTTAATTTGCTTCATGCAATCCATAATGAGATTCTTGGGTATTTCAGATGCCGTTCTAACAGGAAGTCTCTTATGAATAGCCCCTTCTATGACCACTGTAGATGTCACGATTCTCATAGGATTTTTAAGTTCATTTATGGCATAAGTCTCACCTTTTGGACATTGATTGCCAGTAACGATTAAATCATCACTGACTTCTAAATGACAGCCGATAGGACAAGCTATACAAATCATTTTACGCATAATTACCTCCTAGCAAAAAAAGAGTATACCATATAGGATACTCTTTCTTAATTATATCACAAAAGACTACAACAAAGCTTCAAGCTTCTCAATTAGCCATAGTGGTAAGTTTTCTGTTCGCTTTAACAAATGAGGATACTTAACAGGATGGTCCTTAAAATAAGCCTCTATGATCTTAACCTTCTTTTCCCTATTCGGAATCATATTGTACAAAATATACCATTCTTCTAATGATGTCATAGGTATGGCTTCATTATCTATCATCCACTTTTCTACGATAGAAGTTTCATCAAAGGGATAAACATAGGTCACATCGTGGTTGGTGATTTTCATACGACTCATCACATCAACATTGACACCATCAATAACAAACTCACCAAAATACTCTGTACCATAAACATCACTTGGTGGAGAAAACTCTTTTTCTCCAAATCTTAACAGTATCTCTTCAAATCTTTCAATATCACTTGGGATGACCAGTAAATCCAGATCATTTACCGTATCAACCAATCCATGATAATTGAGTAGTGAAGATGCGCCTAAAGCCCAAGTAATATTCTCTTTATTCAAAACTTTTGCCAGGCGCACCAAGACTTTTCTCAACTCAGATGTCATTTTATCCTACTTTCATTTCTGCTTCGATTTTCTCTATTATTTGGTCTGAAAAATGAACCTTCGCTTTTTCTACAATGCCCCTATCTTGCTTAAGCATCTTTAGGACATTCATGGTGACAATTGACCGCACGTAATCATCACCTTCAAGTAACATGGCTTCAACGATTGTTACCAGTTTCTTGACTTCTTCAGTTGTTCGGGCATCTCTTAGCTTTTGACACAAGGGGCCACATATCTCTTCATCAAAGAAAATGTGTCCAAGAAACATACCGTTCAATTGAATATGCTCATCGATTTTTCTTTTCTGATCAGGAAAAGTCTGAACATACATGTCAATAAAATAATCCATTTTACGCATAGCTCTTCCTTTCTCTATTGTTACGATTATACCATAATTTCTCAGTTTATGCACCTTTTGATGTATGACATAACAAAATGCTAGAATTAAACATTATAGTGTCATATCATCCTTTAATGCGTCCTTGATATCTTCGTAGTTTATTTTAAAGTCTATGATACCCGCAGCATATGGACCTATATCATAAGGGTTGTAGTAAATGCTAATGCCACCATCATAGAACCTAAAATTATAGTCATCTCTTTTAAAGTAATTGATGATCTCTTCTTCAGACATAGTCGATAAGTCTACATATAATCTATTGTCATTTTCTGATACTTCAGCCATAGCCAAAGCAAGTACCTTATGATAATCAAGTTCTTCTTTAAACAGATCTTTTAAACTCACACTTTCACCACTTGAAAGATCATAAATATAAGTTGCCTCACCATAATTACCATGGGCAGCACCTAGACCGTACCAATACCATGTTTGATCTATCTGGAGTTTACCATCTACTTCTTCAGCTCTAAATCCTAGGTTGGATATTGTTGAGTAAACACCTGATTCATCGAGTTCGCCTAGGCTGGTATCAAACTTCTGAGCCAGGTCTTCATTGATCTTGTCTTCAACATCACCATCTTTATAGGCAAGTTTTGGATAAAATACAGGATTAATCCCCGCAGACTTGTATTTGGTCAAAACACGACCTTCTGTTAACTTAATGATTTTTGTAGACTTCTTAATAACTTGCCAGTCCTTTATATAAAGCACCATTGACCCATCATAGCTCGAATGTTCTGCAACAATCAGATCATCAACCATCCTAAAATCAAATGGTCCTTCCACATCTTCGACCATCATCTGCTCGCCAGTTTCTACATCAAGGAAGTAATATGAGTTACCATCATAAACATAGAATATAGAGTCTTTGATATGCTCTATGATATAATAGTCAAAACCTGTAACAGCTTTTGTCCTGTCAAAGATAGCCTTCTTATAAACATCTTCTGAGTATCTTTTATAGTCTAAGCCATAAAAATCATAGGCTTCAGCAACTGCGAAATAGTCCCCAGATAAAGGCTTGATGTCATAATAAAGAGGATCAATAATGATATTGCCTTTTTCATCTAATAAGCCAAATGCATAAGGCTGTCCGGTTTGTTTTTCAATGATTTCATCCTTATTACCAACAACCACAAAATCATCTACTGGTAAAACATAATCAAAGGCTTGATCGGTTACCTGTTTGCCACCTCTCGATAAATAGTAATCATCATTGATGCTATCATATGTAATCTCTATAGGCTTATCTATAGCAGAATAGAATGCCTTTTCATGAACATCGTTGTAAATACCCTCTAAGAGTATGGCCTGTTTGGTAATTGGATCAAAATAATAATCTTCTCCATCCTTGTAAATACTCAGAACATTCCCTTGATTATAGATATAATCACCTTGCTTAAGTTGTAAAAAAACTTGTCCACTTTCATCTAATATAACCGGTTCGTCATTAAGAGTCATCCCATACAACAAGCCCTTATTTGCCTGGTGAAGTGTCTTATATGCTTCAAAGGGAATAATCATTTGTCCCTCAGTATCAATAACACCCGCTAGGCCATCTAAGGAAACCACGGCGTAATCATTTTCAAAATAAGAAGCTTCATCAAACTGATAGTCTACAATAACCCGGTTTAAATCTGAAGCATAAACATAGCCCCACATTTCTTTGTCATCAACCATCTTTGACATTGGCAGTAAGCTGTGTGCTTCTACAGAGATGACCTCAGTTTCTGTTTCAAGATCATTACTTTCAGTGACTTCTTCTACTGTTTCTTCGTTAACTGCTTCTATTGTATTATTGGTCTTTACTTGAGCATTTTGTTGACACGACATCAAGCATAAGGCAAGACCTAGTATAATTAATTTTTTATGCATAATAACCTACCTTTCTCTTATATGATACCCGAAGTTCTCCTTACTTTGTAGAAACTCATTTATTTTTAAGAGATTTATAATACTATAGTCAAGCTATTGGATAATCCCCTTTTTTGTTGTATATTGGAAATAGGAGAAATCCTGCTTTAGTGTAAATAAGCTGAATTTTCAGTTCAACCAACTGCTAATATCCCGAACAGCTATATGGAACTCAAACCATAATTTCACTAAAGACAAAAGACCTGTTCTCACAGGTCTTTTACTTATTCTAATAAAACTATTCTATTAAATCAAAGTGACTTCTAAAGTTAAAAAGTTCAACTATTTTATTGGCCTCATCATGAGAGAACTCCAATCGCTCAAATATCTCTTTCTTATAGGCTACTGCCATCACTGCTTGGTCGATTTTTTTATAGTAAGACTTAACTATGACTTTTTTTACTGGTATTGATTCAAAGGATTCTCTTGCAAGCCTTACAGATACACTGACCATAATGTTCTTAAATACTTCCAGCTTAGCCTTGTCTGACATTTTTCTTGTCACAACTTGATTGTCTACCATAAGTTTTTCATACATAGGAATCAGCTTCTTATCCTTATGTCTGACCGAAAGTTCTAAAGTATCTTCCGATACTGTATAATCAATGTCTATGCCCATCTTTTCTATTTCAGCATAAGGTCTATGAGTCTCAAGCCAGTATCTTAAAGCTGTTTCATCTTTTTTTTCCATGAGTCTCTGACAAGTTAAAAGCTCTTCATAATCCTTACTTCTTTCATTATAAGATTGATAGGCATCATGATAGTCTCTCTTATCTTTTTCCTTAGCAAAGTAAAGATTGTCTTTTAACTGTTTAAGCTTATCACTATCTTTTTTAAATACTCTTTCATATAAGGACGGTTTAAAGTCTTTGATCTGCTTTCTATGAAGGTTTTCATGTTTTCTATTCTGCTCAGGTTCTTTGGGTCTTTCAAGTTCTGTAATGGCTTGATAAGTTGTCCCACTAAGGCCCCTATGAAAAGTCTGTATCATCTTCATATAAGCTTCATAAGCTTGTAATTCTTTTTGGTCATTACCTACAGAATTTCTTAGCATTTGATACTTCACAACAGAGTCTCGGACGATTTCACGATCCTTAAATACATCGTTTAAGTCTTTGTACATCTAATGTCTCCTTTTGAGTTTCTCAGGCTCATTTAATCATTTCAAGATTATTTTACATTAAAACCCATCTTTTTAAAAGACTGTTTGTGAAGATTCTAACAATAGTAAGAAAAAAAATAAGACTTCCGTCTTATTTAAAGGCTTTATAAAACATATAACCTAATACCAGGCCTATGCCATTTAAAATAATATCATCTACATCAAACTGTCCTAAAGATAGAATCAACTGCATGATTTCGAAAAATAGTATTGTAGATAAACCAATAATGAGTACATGTTTAAAACGCTTGCGTTTGGTAAGTGATGGTATAAAATAACCCAGAGGTACAAACCAAAGAATCTTTAAGCCCATGATCTTCATGGCTGGCTTAAAATACATCTCCATATAACCGCTAATATGCCTTAAAGGTATAAAATTGGCTGACTTCAAATTGCTTGCAACCCTATCGATACTTGCACTGGTCACACCAGCCTTTACAGCATCTAAGGACATACTAAAGAAAATCACCTTCAGTAGCAAAATAATATAAATGACAAAGAGTAACCAAAATAATGGTTTAGAGTTTTTTGACATACCTACCCCTTAAAGTGTCCATCTGTATCTAATCTTTTTCTTTTCGCCTCTTTGGTACATATCATTATACTCAGGCACATCCACTTCTTCAATAAGTTGAGCACCAAGCTTTTCACATACACGTTTAGAAGCCATATTGTCAGGATTACAAGTGATAATTATATGTGTTAATCCTTTTTCTATAGCAATCTCTTTTAAGGCCATACAAGCTTGATAAGCATAATTGTTGCCCCTATAAGGCTCATCTATGGTGTAACCAAGATGACCACCATAATAAATGTTTTCATTGTCACCAATTCTAAGTGATAACTTGCCGATGACGGTCTCATCTAAAAAAATATCATATATAGTCGAAGGTACTAAACCTTTAGATACGTCTGCTTCGAATGTTTTGTAAACTTGAATTGAAATATTACTCATTGTCTTTCATCACCTCTTTATAATTCTTGTAAAATCTAATTAATGTATATGTCATAACCATTGGTATGATGAACATTATTAGTCTGTTATTTGTATTGAGTCCATAGATAAACAACATGATCATGGCACAAATATAAAGAACAATTAATCCAATAGATTTTCTTAATGAATTCTCCATAACAACCTCCTCTTAGAATTATACCTTTTAAGGCTATAAAAAGCAAAGAACCTAGATGATCAGTCTAGGTTCGAGCTATGGGTAATTGTCTTTCGGTAAAACAACTACTTATATAAACAAGACATAAAGACTTGTTAATAACACAAATATAACACCCGTAAGTCCCATGGCAAGACCACTCATAGCGCCTGCTTGGCCACTCATTTCCATGGCCTTTGAAGTACCAATACCATGTGAGGCAGAACCAATTGCGATGCCTTTGGCTATATCCGACTTGGTCTTAGCCAGTTTCATAATAATTGGCGCAATCGTTGCACCTAAGATACCCGTAATAATTACAACAATAACCGTGATGTCTGATAAACCACCTAACATGCTGCTGACTTCCATGGCCATTGGGGTTGTGATAGACTTTGGAATCAATGTTTTTATAAGTTGAAGATCCAAGCCAAACAAGGTGCCAAGACCTATGATGACTAAAACTGAGGATGATATGCTGACAAGTATCCCAATTACAATGGGAGCAAAGTATGTCTTAATAGCATCTCTATGTCTGTAAAGTGGTAAGGCTAAAAGGACCACAACAGGACCTAAAGCATCTCCAATGAGCTTGCCACCCTTTATATAAGTGTCATAATCAAGTGGTGTCCATATAATGGTCATGATTAAAAAAGCAACAGCTACCAAGACAGGATTCAGTAAAGGCGACTTAAATCTCTTTTTTAGCTGTAATGCTATTACATAATATACAAGCGTTAAAATCAAACCAATCATTTAGACCTCCCAACAAACTTATCAACTACTTTAGCAGCCAACCACATTGAAAAAGCTGTCGAAACAAGTGTTATGACAGATATGGCTATAATCTCATCCTTGATTAATTCAAAATAGAGTAGAATAGATACACCAAATGGAATAAAGAACAAACTCATATGTTTCAGAAGATAATCTCCTGCAGTCTTTATATAGTCTACTGTTACAATTTTAAGTGATAAAAGGATATACAAGATGCCCATACCTATTAGATTTCCAGGGATAACTATAAAACTACTGATTAAATCGCTGATGATGCCTCCTACAAGGTAAATTGAGACAACCATGATTAGGGTTACTATTACATTTATCATAATACCTTCTTTCTATCCTAAGATTATACATGAATACAAAGAAAAAAACTACCGTTGGTAGTTACGAAAATTTGGGTATGGCGCCATCAAAGTCATTCAATGACTTTGGAACAAAATCCTTGACCTCATTTTTTAATATCATCATCAGCATTTTCCAAGATGCCTTTGCTTCCACAGTTCGACCATTAAGTGCATAGTAGTCTGTTAAGAAATACAATCTCTTAATATCAGAAAGCTGCTTTTCATTAATTGAAGCATATTCTGAGATTGATTCATAGAAATGTCTGTAATTCTTTTCAGTCACCTTTAAGTCAATCATGGCAATTAACATATCCCATAGATGATTACACTTACTGTATTCTCCATTGACCTCATAGGACTTAATCTCATTAAACACAACTTCAATTTCTTTGTATTCTGACTTTGTCATCTCCAGTTCATCCAAATGCATGGTTTTTGCAAAACTAGAAAAGTTTCTTTTTATACCTTTTACCTTAGAAAGCATATACCTCTTATCACCTACCAAATAACCTATTAAACGACTAAAAACACCTAGTTTCATGTTTGCTTGCCTCAATCATATCTGTAATTTCACACCAGATGGCATCACCCTTGGTTTTCATCCCCATATCATAATAAAGACCAGCCTCTTCTAGAAGGCTACCTAGATACTCTATATCATGCTGGCTCATCATGTTTTGCAATGACTTAGAATCTATAAATCTACTTGCTGAATGTTTCATATTACTTGTCAACTCCTTATAAAGATCACTATTCATCTTCTTGTCCTCTCAATCATACATCTTTATTATCTGAAAAATTTCGACTAATTGTGTGATTTAATGGTATTGTACAAATTTTTTATGTCCAAACTGTGTTCTAAATGTGAAAAACCTGCAAATTGCAGGTTTTTATACGATGCTATGACAGCTAAGCTGAGCTTGTGTTTTTTCTGTAAAAGTCTTTCTCAATTCTGAAGGCGTCATGCCAAACCATTTTTTAAAGCGGTCAACCATATACTTATGATCCGAAAAGCCAACCAATGTTGAAATTTTGGTGATACAGACATCGGTTTCTGTTAAGTACTTAACCGACTTGCTGACACGTACATAATCTTTCATATAATTGTAAGTCCGTCCATATCTCTGTTGAATATCTTTTCTAAGATAATCATAATTGAGTGACAAGTCTTCGCTAATTTCCTTTAAACTTCTCTGATTGGTAGACTTGAAATAACACTTATATATATTTCTGTACCTTGCAATCATCTTAGGTGTAAACATTTCATGTTGCCTGCCACAGGTAACATAGTTAAAATGATTGTTTAGTAAGTTAAATAGTTGTTTTAAATGTATATAGAGATTTCTTTCGTTTTCAAATACCCCAATACGTGTAATACTCTCTAATATTAATCGCAACTTCTTGTATAAAACAGGAAATTCGGATTCATATTTTTGAGAGTTTGCAACATAAAGTCTTGGTCCAATATGCCTGTCAAAGGGTCTGATCAAGTATCTATCAAGCCTTAGGAAAGTCACAAGATTATGGCCTTCAGTCTTTTCTAATAGAAAGGCAGTTCCTGCATGTATGGCAACAATATCCCCTACCTGCATGCACATGGGTTCTGCATCTTTTCTAATAATAACAGATCCTTCTAACACCTTGATAAAAATCAAGTCTGTTTCTAAAAACAGGGTCTTTTCCTCTATACTTATGTAATTTAATGATATACCTTTTTTATTTTCCATATTACTCCTCACCCCTACACTATAACATTTAGTTTATAACTAAATAATAGACTTTTTTAAATTTTAATATTTATATTGATTGCGCTCGCAACTAATAGTATAATAGTTGCGAGCACAACTAAAGGAGGTATAATGAATCCATCTATAGGCAAGTATTTTTCTAGTATTTATAGAACACAATGCGTATATATCAATCACTTATGCAAAGACCTGGGTTTTGGTTCTAGCCAATATATCTATTTATTAAAGATAGAAGAATTTCCAGGTATCACTCAAAAGGACCTTTCTAATCTGGTTCTTATCGATAAGGCCAACACCAATAGGGCTTTAAAAAAGTTAAATGAACTTGGTTTGGTAATCATGAAATCAGATGAAAATGACTTAAGAGTCAAAAGAAATTATTTAACAGATAAGGGTACCGCGATTGTCAAGGAATTAAGAAAAAGACTCGACACACTCAGTAAGCTTTTTAGACAAGGCACTACTGATGAAGAAATGCAGATATTTTTAAAGGTCGTCCAGCAAATGGAGGATAACATTATATCTGCAGTTAAGGAGGAAAATGGCTAGAAGAGATTTAACACAAGGACATATCACTGAGCATTTTGTCTCACTGACCATCCCTATGATTTTGGGCATCTTAGGTTTGGTAGCATTTAACTTGGCAGATACCTACTTTGTTGGTAAGCTTGGAACAACTCAAATGGCTGCGCTCACATTTACCTTTCCCGTGGTTCTACTCTTAAACAGTTTGAATCTGGGTTTGGGTATAGGTGCTTCAGCCATTATTTCAAAGGCTTTTGGTCAAAAAGATCACCAAGCTGTTAAGGAGCTTTCTAGCTACAGTATATTATTAGGCTTCACTTTTGCTCTTATAGCATCCTTTATAGGCCTTATTACCATAAAGCCAGTCTTTAGTCTACTTGGAGCAGACCAAAGCGTTTTTCCATACATCAAAGACTATATGAGTATATGGTATCTAGGGGTCCCTTTTGTGGTCATCCCCATGATTGGTAACAGCATCATCAGAGCACTTGGCGATACAAAAGTCCCCAGCATGGTTATGATGCTTGCTGCGGTTACAAATATCATCTTGGATCCTATATTTATTTTTGGACTAGGTCCAGTGCCTGCATTTGGTGTAAAAGGTGCAGCAATTGCTACTGTTCTTTCAAGGTCTATCACTTTTTCAACTGCCTTATACATACTTATACATCGTGAGAAAGTGGTTTCTTTTAAAATCATAAAAATCAAGAGCATTATTCCAATTTGGAAGAAGATACTTTATATCGCTTTACCCAATGCCGCCTCTAGAATGATTCTACCAATTGGACTTGGTATCATCACTGGCTTAATCTCCACTTATGGCTTAGATGCCATAGCCGGCTATGGTATAGCAACAAGAGTCGAATATTTTGCTTTGGCCATTAGCCAGGCACTGGCTTCTGTCATACCGGTATTTGTAGGACAAAACTTTGGCGCAGGCGATTTTGATAGAATCAAAGAAGGCATCCGGATCTCTAGAAAGTTTATGTTAAGCTTTAACGCTGGTCTCTATCTGATCTTGTTCATAGCAGGACCTTGGCTGATTGGTTTATTTACAGTCAATACTCAAGTTATTAAAATTGCTGTTCTCTACCTAAGAATTGTACCTTTGGCATATGGTTTCCAAGGAATAATACTGGTCTTAAATGGGGCACTAAATGCCTTACATAAACCAGTCGTGGCAGCATCACTCAACTTGATTCAGATGCTTGTCATCTATGTCCCTATGGCAGTGATTTTAAACAGGTACTTTGGAGTAACAGCTATTTTTGCATCACTCGCCTTTTCTTATTTAGTCGTTGCAATAATGGGCAATAAGGCATTCAAAAAGATCCTAGTTGACTAGGATCTTTCTTAACGGTTTGCATTCTATGAACGAAAATATCTTACTTTCTAACCTTGAATCTTGATACACTGTTAGATAATTCTTCTGAAAGCTTAGCAAGGCCACCTGAAGCTTCTACAATTTGTCTCATTGAAGCAGACTGCTCTGTTACAGAAGCTGATGCTTCTTCTGTAGATGCTGCATTTTCTTCAGCAATTGCAGATAAGCCCTGAAGTGTATCGACGATTTCTGATTTCTGAACTTCCATACTCTTTTCAGATTCATTTAGATTATCAATGGCATCAACTGTAATATCAACAGCTTTTGAAATCTCTACAAACTTGCCTTCTGTTTCACTAACAGCTTTAACTTGGTCAGCAACAATTTCATTGACCTTGTTGATAGTACCTACGGCCATTTTTGAAGATTCAGTTAACTCTTGAACAATGATATCAATGTCCTTAGTTGATGCTGTAGACTGCTCTGCAAGTTTTCTGATTTCATCAGCAACAACTGCAAAGCCTTTACCAGCTTCACCTGCTCTTGCTGCCTCAATAGCTGCATTTAAAGCTAGTAAGTTGGTCTGTTCAGCAATAGATGCAATAACATTAGATGCTTCACCAATCTTAGAAGTCGATTCATCCGTCTTAGTGATAACACCAAAGATTTCTTGAGCCGCTCTATTGGTTTCTTGCGTCTTATCAGTAAGGTCATTCACAATGGTTAAACCTTCACCAATCATTGTAACGATATTAGAAGACGCCTCATTTAAATTTTGCATATGGTTCTTATTGTCTTCAATAACCTCACCAAGTTCAAAGGCCTTAGCAGCACCCTTTTCAGTAGAGGTTGCCTGGTCAGTAGCACCTCTTGCAATCTCTTCAATGGTCTTAGCCATATCCTCAGATGAAATCGCCACTTGGTCTGCTGTGACATTTAACTGCTCACTTGAACTTGCAACATGATTAGAAGAATCAATGATTTCTGATACAAGAGCCGAGAAGTTTTGATTAAGTTCTCTAAAGGCTTTTGCAAGATCACCAATCTCATCTATTCTGGTTAAGTACTTAGAATCTATATCGCCTGTAAGGTCACCAGAACCCAGTTGCTTAGCATATGCAGTTGCAACTTTAACTGGTTTCATCAACTGTCTGATACTGATGATGATATAAGTGATCAGTGCTGCTGAGCCGATTAAGAATAGAAGTAAAACAACACTTGTAAAGGATCTTAAGCCTTCTGTCGCTTCATGTTTGTTAACAAGCTGAATAACACCCCAACCATTAATGGTTAGTGGCTCGTAAGCTACATAATAGTCTTCACCATTATAATCAATCTCTTCCATATTGGTTTCGCCATTAAGGACCTTATTCCCTATAGCTCCTAAAGAACCTAAATCTGAGATATTGCTAATCCCATCTTCTTTAAGGTCTGTTAGATTTTCAGCATAAATAAGTGCTCCATCTCTACCGATTAGGAAGTTGGTGCCTTTTTCACCAATCTTAAACTGCTCCATAATTCTTGGTATATCATCTAAAGCCACGTCAGCTGCCAGAAAACCAAAAGCATTTCCGCCTGAATCTCTTAAAGCTGTAATAGCTGATACGACAGTTGCACCTGTACCAACATCCTCATAAGGTGATGTAAATGCTACACCATCAGCGTTAAGTGCAAGACTATACCAAGGTCTAGAAGATGCCTGATAGTCTGGATTGGAAACAAAGTGTGTGTTGTCAATGAAGAAATTGGCTCTGTCATTGGCAATCCATACAAATAGTAAATTTTCATAAGAATCATTGTATGATTCAAGGGTTTCATCTACTACATCATAAAGTCTATGTGACGTAATCTGGTCATACCTATCAACTTCAGCCAAGTAGGTTCTGATGTTTCTATCCTGAGCTGCCTGTTTTGCAACTTGTTCGGCAAGTGCAAAAGTCCTTGTTATGGCTGAGACACTCAGTTCTGTATCTGCCATAATATTTGTATGGATATTATCTGTTAACTCCTCGCTTGAAGAATAGAATATCCACCATCCACTAGCACCAAATATTACTACGATAGCCAAAACCAGTAGCAAAGTCATTTTCAATGTTATCGATTTTCTGATTAAGTTCATATCTGCCTCCCTGTACTATATCAGTATACATATATTATATATACCTTTTTTTATCGACAATAAACAAGATAATCCGAAAGTAATTTCAGAAAATTCAGACAAAAGAAAATTCCCACAATGTGGGAACCTTAATGATTTTTTATAGGAATTTGAAGTGTAAATAAGACACCAGGTTCTTCTGTGTAAGAACATGTAATATCACCTTCAAACTTTTCTTTTAAGAGGTTTCTAACGATATGAAGGCCTATACCGCTACCGCCTTGGTCTTTTTTAGTTGTAAAGAATAGCTTAAAAACCTGGTCAATATTTTCTTCAGGTATGCCAACACCATTGTCTCTATACTCAATAATCATAACCTGATCAATGATTGATGCCTTAATATCAATCTTATGGTCAGTGTCTTCTACAAAGCCATGTATAATGGAGTTTAAAATCAAGTTGGTGAATATCTGTGTAAAAGCACCCACATCACCTAATATGATCAAACTATCACTACAGAGTATGTTGATGTCAACGTGGTTCTTCTTAAGCTCATACTTTAATGTTTCAACAATATCATCTAAGAAATATTGAACGTTTATAAGTTCTTTATTGTCCTGCATCTGCTGGATGGCCATATTCTTAAAACTCGAGATTGTCTGAATGGCCCTTTCAAGATTCACTTCTGTCAGTTTGCCCGCATCTTCTGCAACTCTAATAAACTCAATGAACTGATTCTTTTTAAGATTGTCCTTTTCATAAGCATACTTCAGTTTGTTGAGTCTGCTCATGAAAGCTGAGTTAGTGGTCAAACAAACCCCTAAAGGATTTGAAACCTCATGAGATATGCCAGCAACCATAGATCCCAAAGATGCCATTCTTTCTTGACGAATCATTTCATGCTGCATTTCATTTTGCTGCTCAATGGCCTCTTCAAGCTGCTTTTGAATGACGTTTTTATGTTCTAGCTCAACCTTTAGTTCCTGTGTTTTAAGGGCAATCTGTCTTTTTAGCAGTTTAAACCAAACAATCGAAAGTATGATGAGAAATACCAGCATCAGAATTACCATTAAGTAAACTGGATTCTTATAAAAAGGTGTTATAGAAAGACTGATCCATTTATTGTAGATGGTCTTTTTCTCATCTGATGACATGTCATCAATGACCTTGTCGACAATCGACAAAAGGGGTTCATAATCTTCTCTTATGATAAATCTAACATCTACTGAGCGTGGATACTCTTGTTTATATTTTAAATTAGTAATCTTATTGGTCTCAATTTCGTAACTCACTGAAGCCAACTCTTGAATTAATACATCTTCTTCACCAAATGATATCGCTCTTAAGGCATCAGCAACTGATGGATATGGTACCAACTCAATACCTGGATGGTTTTCTCTTAAGACATCGTTTAAAAGCCAGCCTTCTACAGTTGCAACCCGCATGTTTTTTAACTCATTTAGGCCAAAGTCTTCATCATAATCTGACCTTGTCACAAATATATAAGGTAAACTTAAAATTTCCTGACTGAATATCATATGTTCTTCTCTAGAAGCATGGTAAGACCCCAAGATCACATCTACTTCCTTTTTCTTCATGGCTTCAACAATTTGATCCCATGTATCAAGATAAACATATTCGATTTTTATATCAACTGCATCTTGTATGACTTTTAGATAGTCAACGCCAAGTCCTTTTTGACCTCTCTCAAAGAAATCTATAGGAGGCCATGCAGGATCACCTGCAAATCTTATGACAGGATGTGATTCTAACCATTCTATCTCTTCTTCACTTAGTTCTACATCACCATAAACCATACATGGTAGGAGTAGGCTCAATAATATAATAAATAGTATTTTCTTCATATAATCTACCTCAATAAATATATACCTATATTTAACAATTCTAAACGTGCAATACTATTATACATTGAAAAGGAACATAAAAAAAAGCCCTAGAATGAATCTAGGACCTGATTAGTGGTTTATATACAATGACTGTCCATCGCTTTCGATGAAAACATGGTCATTTTCAAGCAGTTGACCTGAAATAATGGCTCTTGCAAGAAGATTCTCTACATGTTTTTGAAGATATCTTTTTAATGGTCTAGCACCAAAATGCACATCATAAGACTCTTTAACAATGGTCTTCTTAGCATCTAAAGAGAGTTCTAAGCTGATGTTTTGATCAGATAAACGTTTCTCTAAATCTTTGATCAGAAGATCAACAATTGCAAGCATTTCCTCTTCTAACAGAGGTTTATAAAGTACAATTTCATCCAATCTGTTTAAAAACTCTGGTCTAAAGAATGAAAATAGTCTTTGGTGGATATCATTTCTTAAAGACTCATCAATAAGGCCAGATTCATCAATTCTATCTAATAATAAATCTGATCCAATGTTTGATGTCATGATGATAATGGTGTTTTTAAAATCCACTGTTCGACCTTGTGCATCTGTAATTCTACCATCATCTAAAACTTGCAAGAGGACGTTAAAGACATCTGGATGGGCTTTTTCAACTTCATCAAACAAGAGAACTGCATAAGGCTTTCTTCTAACAGCTTCTGTCAGTTGTCCACCTTCTTCAAAGCCTACATACCCCGGAGGAGCACCAATAAGTCTTGCAACAGCATGCCTTTCCATATACTCTGACATATCTATACGTATCATGTTATCTTCTGAATCAAAGAGCTCTTCTGATAATGTTTTAGCAAGTTCAGTTTTACCAACACCAGTAGGCCCTAAGAAAAGAAATGAACCAATTGGCTTAGAAGGATCTTTAATCCCTGCACGGGATCTCAAAATAGCTTCAGACACCTTGGATACGGCTTCTTCTTGACCAATAACCCTTTTATGAAGTGATGCTTCTAAATTTAAAAGCTTTTGTCTTTCACCTTCCATCAGTTTTTTTAGTGGAATGCCTGTCCACCTAGAAATAATACCGGCTATTTCATCAACAGTAACAGCTTCTCTAATAAGCTGATTGTTCTTAGGTGCATTCTGTAAGTCTTCCAAGCTTTTTTCCAAGACTGGTAATTGACCATATTTAAGCTCAGCCGCCTTGTTTAGATCATAATTTCTTTCTGCCTTCTCAATTTCATATTGGAGGTTCTCAAGCTTTTCTTTAAGTCGGTTGATTTCATCAACACTTTCTTTTTCATTTAAGTAGGTTGCCATCTTGGCATCAAAGTCATTCTTTAAATCAGAAAGGTCTTTGGTCAGATTTTCTCTTCTTTGTTTAGATTGCTTGTCCTTTTCCTTTTTTAAGGCTGCAATCTCAATTTCAAGTGTCATCATCTTTCTTGAAATTTCATCAAGCTCTTCTGGCATGGATTCAATCTCAGTCTTAATCTGAGCACAGGCTTCATCTATTAAGTCTATGGCTTTGTCAGGTAAAAATCGATCTGATATATATCTGTCTGATAAAACTGCTGCGTTGACGATGGCATCGTCATGGATTCTTACACCATGAAAAACTTCGTAGCGCTCTTTCAGGCCACGTAAGATGGTGATGGTGTTTTCTACTGTTGGCTCTAAGACCATAACTGGTTGAAAACGACGTTCTAAGGCAGAATCCTTTTCTATATATTTTTTATATTCACCTAAAGTTGTTGCGCCGATACAAGAGAGTTCTCCTCTAGCGAGTAGGGGCTTAAGCATGTTGCCTGCATCTAAGGCACCATCTGTTTTGCCTGCACCTACAATGGTATGAAGTTCATCTATAAACATGATGATATTGCCATCACTTTTCTTTACTTCATCTAAGACAGCCTTAAGGCGTTCCTCGAATTCTCCTCTAAACTTAGCACCAGCAACCAGAGCTCCCATGTCTAAGGCAAATATTTTCTTTTGCTTAAGACTTTCAGGTACTTCACCTTTAATAATTCTATGGGCAAGACCTTCTGCAATAGCTGTTTTACCAACACCAGGTTCACCAATCAAGACTGGATTGTTTTTAGTTTTTCTAGATAAGATTCTTACAACACGTCTGATTTCATCATCTCTACCGATGACAGGGTCTAGCTTGTTTTGTCTGGCGAGCTCAACCAAATCATCACCATATTTTTCGAGCACATTGTAATTCTGTTCTGGATTATCTGATGTTACCCTCTGATGACCTCTTATTTCTTTAAGTGCAGCCATCAGCTTAGACTCAGTGACATTAAATTCTGAAAAAATATTTTTTAGTGAAGGTCCATGTGACAACATGCTTAAAAGGACATGCTCTAAACTGACATAGTCATCTTTCATCTTATCTGCTATCTTTTCTGCTTTCATCATGACCTTCTGACTTTCACTTGATAAGTAAACTTGGTCCTGACCATGTACCTTTGATTTTCTTTCTATCTGATTTATCAATCGATCTTTAAAAAGGTTCACATCTACCTTAATCTTATTGAGTAGTTCTACTATAAGACTGCCCGGTTCTAAAGTACTTAATAAAAGATGATCGGTATCAATTGTCGCATTACCATATTCTGAAGCAATAAACTGAGCTCTATTTAAAGCTTCTATTGTATTCTTAGTCATTTTATTTGTATTCATTCTATCACTCCTTTTGTTAGCACTCTAACTAGTCGAGTGCTAATTCATCTTAAATATACACCCATCTTATAATAATTTCAATAGTTTTAGAAAACTTTTATTCTAAAAAAAATACCCACACTTAAAGTGTGGGGTGACATAGATCTGATTAACTTAATTTTATGGCTATATCCAGCATCCTAGGATAAACATATGAATAGAAGGTCTTGTAAGACTCACAGAAGTAATTACGCGTTAAATGATACTCACCAAACTGCCTGTGCCTTTTACAGCCCCCCTCACAAATTGCTTGCCACTTGCATGATTGACAACAGCTTGCATGGTTAAAGGATTCCTTTACAAATTCATGTGATGGTTTACTCTTTAAAATATCAAGCATGCTATCATTAAACACATTGCCAAGTTGCCACCTATCAGTTACATAAAAATCACATGGGTAAATATGACCACTGGCCTCAACGACCATTTGAATGGTACACCTACCGTTCATGCCACACGAAATATTTTGATTACCCATAATTTTGTTAATAAGATTTTCAAAGTAAATGACCGATACTGCTCTTCCCTTTATAAAATCGACATACCAGAGATCAAAAAGATCACACAAATACTTTCCATAGTCATCTTCAGACAACGAATAATCATTTTGACCAAAGCTTTGATAAATCTGATCAAGTACTGGTATCAACTGAAGATACTTAATTTGATTCTCTTTAAGAAATTGATAATTTTCTTTTACAAAAGGCAGTGTGTCTTTGGTGATAACTTTTAGCACATTAAATTCAACCTGGTGCCGTTTTAAGGTCCGGATTGCCTCCATAACCTTATGGTGAGTGTCTTTTCCTAGACAATCTTTTCTATGCAAATTATGAAGTTCTTTTATCCCGTCAAGAGAAATACCTACAAGGAAGTTCTCCTCATGTAGAAATTCACACCATTCATCATCCAGTAGAATACCATTTGTTTGAATAGACAAGTTGACAGGTAGGTTCTTCGCATTGTAGCTGTCTAAATAGCCAATAAATTCCTTGTAAAAATCTAAACCGACAAGCGTCGGTTCACCTCCCTGAAAGGCTATGCTGACAGTCTGATCTGCATACTCAAATGTTCTTTGAATTGTCTTTTCTAAGACATCTAATGACATAAAGTCATGACAGTCAAGCCTGTGTTTAGACACATCATGGTAGAAACAGTAATCACATGAAATGTTGCATTTATCAGATGACGGTTTAATTAATAGGCTAATCTCAGACACTTATCTCCATCCTCTCAAGTTCAGTTTCAATGACTTGTTCATTTCATCAATTTTTAATCTCAACTCATCTGCCAAGTCCCTATTATACATAACAATGTTATAAGATTCTTTAGAATCAAGATTCATATCGAATAGGAAGTCCCCTTTGGCTGCTGGCGCTGCTGTCATACCTGTCAAGTCCTTCCCTATTGGCCAGTACTTGTAGTCATTCGTTACTAGAGACATCAGTTTTTTACCATTAAATAAAAAGAGTTCCTCTCTATGTTCTGACTGAGATCCATTCAAATAGCCCAACATGCTGATACCATCAATAAGCCTATCCTCAGGTAGTGGAATATCAAGTAAATCCATGATTGTAGGATAAACATCAATGCCAGATGCCAAACCATCTAAAGACTGACCACTTGATATTGTTCCTGGCATCCATGCAATAAAAGGCACCTTGTAGCCACCATTGAATCCAGTGCTTTTTCTTCCCCTATTGTCACCTGTAGCCCCTTCAAACCATGGACCATTGTCACTGGTGAAAATAACCAAAGTGTCATCTGATATACCTTCATCCTCTAAGGTTTTCATGATTTCTCCAATGGACCAGTCGAGCTCCTGAACACAATCACCATAGACACCAGCTTCAGATGTGCCTTTAAAAGCATCACTAGCATGTGCAGGATCATGTGGAAATGGTGAGGCATAATATAAGAAAAAACTTTCTTCATCTCTATTTTTAATAAAATTGACTGCTTCTTTTGTAAGTTCTCTTGTTAAAACTTCTTGATCTGCTGGTGCTTCTACGACCAGCGTCTCATTTCGGTATATTTCATAAGGTGTAATATCGTTACTGTATAAGGCACCATAGAAGTAGTCAAACCCATGATCATTAGGTCTCATACCTTCCTTAAAGCCAAGATGCCACTTGCCAATCAAGGCAGTTTTATAATTGTAGGCATTAAGGGCTTCATTAATTAAAATCTCATCTGGTGATATTTCTTCCATACCATAAGATAAGGTATTGGTTACTTTCATCATCGCATGTGCAGCTTTAAACATGGGATCCTTCGAATCTACGAATGGAATCACAGCATGCGTCCTTACAGGATATCTACCTGTCAAAAGTCCCGCTCTTGATGGTGTACAGTTAGGAGCTGGTGCATAATAGTTACTTAAGACAGTCCCTTCTGATGCCAGTCGATCCAGATTGGGTGTATCAATCAATTCTGAGCCAAAAGCTGAAATGTCTTCGTAACCCATATCATCTGCAAGAATCAAAATGATGTTCTTAGGATGTTCAATCTGCTCATTTGAAATCTTATCCAGGTAGGCTTGTGATGTTTCCAACCTTATATCCCTTCCTTGCCTGTTGATAATGCCCGTAATAAGCAGTTTAATAACAGCCACTATTAAGATGACCGTTACTATAATCCTACCTTTTCGTAGCTTTTTTGAATCTTTTTTGTATGACTTATAAAAGAATTTTTTCATTTTCGTAATTCCCCCTTCAATAAAATTCTACACACTGTAGAAAAAATGTCAACAATTTTCTACACAGCGTAGAAAAAAATATCATAATGCACCATTACCTGTTATAATGTATATGAGGAGTAAAAAAATGAAAAGTTCATCAACAGTAGAAAAACAAAGAAAACATATTATCAATACAACCCATCAATTAATCATTCAGAAAGGCATTAAAAACATAAATATCAGCCTAATAGCTAAGGAAGCTCAGATAGATAGAAAGACAATCTACAACCACTTTAAAAACCTTGAAGCGATTGCTACTGAGATTATCCTATATAAGTTCAGCGATTTAAGCACTTACATGGCTTACGATGACCAGTTATCAGGTTTTGATCAACTAGAAAGCCTTCTGAACTCATTTTGGGTATTCGCACAAAACGAAAAAGACCACATCATATTCTCTTATGAGTTTGATGCAAACTTCAAATATCAACCCTTATTTTTAAGTGCAACAAATATTAAAGAGCTAGAAGAAAGCCAGCTCTATAATATTGTTTCTAAAGGCATTAAGGATGGCAGCATCAAGAGCCACAATTTACAAGTCCACAAGATATTGGGACTGATTTTTATACCTATTGTCAGCACCCTTCAGAAGTATTACCATAGGGAAGAAGTATATAAGGATATTTACCAAATTGAGCTAGAAGATCTTAGATTGCATTTAGATATGATTCTCTCATACTTTAAAGCCTAAAAAACCACCACTAAACATAGTGGTGGTTTTCATTATAAAAAGGTCCACTAGGGACCTTTCTTAAGCTTCTCTTGTTAAAACAATATACATATTGCCATCTTTAATTTCAACTGTTGCAGAATCTATCATGGCACCTATAACTGTCAGTTCAGAGTCACAATCACACTCTCCTACTAGTTGCCAATAATATTCTTCTACTTCGTGTTGTCTTTGAACATTAAAACACATTCTTAAGTCTTCAATAGCCTCTTGTGTGTATCTTGTATTATAATCTGTAATGAAAATCTTTGTTTGTTTGCCTGATCTCTTTATTTTGAAATCAACTTCATCAGTATCATCTCTTAATAGCAATGTTGTCAGCTCGTCGACAATTTTGCAAATCTTTTTTATCTCGTGTCTCATAATCAATCTCCTCGCTTAAACGCATCTAGTATTGGTACAAGAAAACCTGCTACCAATCCACCAGAAAAACCATTGTTGTATAGGTTTATACCACCATGTATAACACCAATATTGGTGACGACTGCCAAATGCAGAATACCTGCTAAAATACCGATAAATGGCCCATATGAACCAGCTATAGGGGCTATTGTAGTCGAGAACAAAATGGAAATAATAATACCTGTTGAAGATAAATCCATCTTCAAATAAAGAGCAGCGATAATAACACCCAGCATAACTGGTATGGAATTCTTAAAGTGCTTACCAAAGGCTGCAAATCCAACAACAGTAAATATTGCTGCAAGTACAGGACCGTTAACGATACCACCTAAGACAGAAACCAATATAACTGTGAATATTCCCATCATACCCATATTTACAAAAGTTACACCATAGCCCAGCAAATAAGTAAAGTCTGTTACGGTTCTACCGGCGTACTTAAATGTTGATTTCAATTGCTTTAGACCTTGTTTGTTGATATATAAGCCCGCTCCAATAAAGAACAAGAATAAAAGTATCAACAAGCCCTTTATATGACTGTCAAACGATTCATACAATATACGAACCGGTTCTACTTCCTTGTCTAAAACACGGATGATACTGGTAAAGACTGTACCAACAATACCTGCTGTAAAACCAATATTGTAAAGGTTATAACCATCATGGAACTTAAGCATATGTGATGATAGAGGTACAATAACAAAACCGATCAAAAGACCAACTGTAAATCCGAAAAACATATTATAAGGTGCTAAGATAATATCAGAGAACATAAGCTCACTGATGATGGGTGACAATCCAGTTGAGAACATAATCACAACAATGATGTCTCTCATGTGAATTTTTTGGAACTTAGCGTATAATAAGCCACCGATGTATAACGGAACGATATTAACTATATTTTTACCAAAGAATGAGAATCCCAGTAATGTTAGAAATGCTGCAATCAATAAGCCGTTGATTTTCATCTTATATTTCTTCAGTAAATAAAGATTAAAGAAACCAATCAAGGCTGCATTTATGAAAGCCGCACTCAGGCCACCAAGTTCTAGAAAATCTGTAATAAGAATCGTTGGTGACTTGGCAATCCTTACATAACCTGCTAAAACTTCTGTTTCGAAAAAACTCATGATAATACCAAATATCAGAAACGATATTGGAATAACTGACAAAATTCCCAGAATCAGTTCCTTGTTAACAGGCCTTTCTTCAACTTTTTGTTTTAAAAACATATAAACTCCTTTTTTTATATCCCGTTTATTATACCATAATTGTAGTGAAAAAAAAGAAAAACTTGCCTCGGCAAGTTAATCAGTCGCTCTTCTTTTTCTACTTGATTTTTTTTGATACAGACTCTTGTCCGCCCCTTCAATACACATCCACTGTCCATCGGATGATTTTGGTATTTCATGGAACATACCAATACTCAGTTTCAGTCCAATATCCTTTTTATCAATTTTAAATGTAAGGCGGTCCACTAAGTAGTAAATCTCATTGGTTATTTGCTCTGGATATTCAGCATTAGAAAAGAGTAAACAAAACTCATCGCCACCATATCTAAAGGCATACCCCTCTTCCCTATCACAGACATCTTTTAAGATTTTACTCACTTCTTTTAAACACCTATCCCCCTGAACATGACCATACATATCGTTTAACTTCTTAAAGTCATCTATATCGATCATGAAACAAGTGATCGGCGTTTGGTGTATGTAAGACTCCATCCACTTTTTTGCCAGAATGTCATCTAAAGAGTAACGGTTGTAGATGTCCGTTAAATGATCGGTCATCATCAATCTAGCCAGTTCATTATTTTGATTTTCAAGGACACGATTTTTTTCTTCTATTAAATCATCTCTTAAGAAACGTTCATTAATAAGCTCATACTGATACCTGCCTGCAAACCAAGCAAATAAAACAAAGACAGATGAGTTTATCTGATAAGAGAACTTTTGAGCTGTATCTGGCATTAAGAAGCAAAACACAATCTGTATAGTAATCATAATAAGTGCTGAAATATCCGGCCTACTCAAAATGGCAAAAGATGATATAAAGACAAAGGTTAAATAAACGGTAATACCAAATTGTCCTTTAACATCTAATAAAGACAGGGATGCTCCCCATGCGATTGCAAAAAAGAGTGCTACATACAAGAGTATCTGTCCTTTAAGACCATAGGCTTTCTTTTTATAAAGGTAATAGAAAACCAGGTAAAAAAGTCCTGATCCACTTAAAAGAACAAAATAGTGCAACCTATAATATGTCAAATTCTCAAGAGAAAATAGGTCTTTAAGTACAAAACTTGCCAGTAAAAAACATGCTTCTAAGGCAAATATTATAATCGCAAAATAACGGGCCCTCTTTAAGTTTTCTTCTACCAGTTTTTCTGTAGAATAATTTTCATATCTCTTTCCATATATCAACTGTTTGATCATAAGGTCAACCTCTTGTTAAGCGCTTGATGATATCTTCATGTTGAGGATACTGGTCTAGTAGGTCTTGTCTTCTAAACAGTTCAAAATCCTCAAACTCAAATGCATAAGAAACCATACACGAAACCAGGGCATAACCTTTTTCAGGATAGGAACCAAAAATAGTGCCAGCTGGTACGATGATCTGAGGTCTTTCGTCCTCTTCAATATCAAGGCCAAGTCTTACACTTTCATAAGTGCCATCTTTATGAATCATAGCAATCGTTAATGGTTCACCCTCGTGAAAGTACCATATTTCATCTGACTTTAATCTATGGAAATTAGAAACATTACCTTCTTCTATTAAAAAGTAAATGCTTGATGCCAAGGCACGACTGCCCTTAAAATCTGAATTGATGGCATCCGCCTCTATTCTATGAGGTGATGCATATGTTACATGGTAATAGCCACCCTCTGGATGTGATACCATGTCTAAATTTTTAATCCAATAATCCGCTTTCTTCATTCTTCCCTCCCAAACTATCATATAAGATTTCCAGGAGAATAACAAGGTGTTATAATAGGATAAGAGAAAGGAATTCAAATGATAAAAGAACTAGAAAATATACTTAAGCATGTGGGTAAAAACATACTTCAAAATGATTTTACTGAAACCTATAAAGATAAGGACATCGTAACTAATTTAGACTTAGAAGCAGAAAGATGGATCATTCAAGAAATCAAGAAGTTAAGACCTCATGACCTATTTATATCTGAAGAAGAAAACCAAGAGGACTTGACCCATGAACCAACATGGATTATTGACCCCATAGATGGTACTCTTAACTTTACAAGGAGCATCCCTCAATACGGTATCCAGATAGCCCTTTATGAAAATAAGGAAGCTAAGCTGAGCATGATGTACTTTCCTGAATCAGATCAAATCCTTTATGCAAAAAAAGGACATGGTACTTTTTTAAACCATGAAAGGATAAATATAAGTCCTATGCCTTTATCAAAATCTATCATCACCTTTGGAGATTTCTCTAAATCTCAACCATCCTCAAGACCCATCCAGTTAAAAATGATGTCAGACTTGATGGACCATGTGATGAAGATTAGAATATACGGGGCTTCTAGTTCTGATTTTTCATATGTAGCCATAGGAAAATCTCAAGCCCATATCATTTTTACCAAAAGAATTTGGGAACTAGCAGCTGGCTTACTAATCATTGATGAAGCAGGCTTAAAAGCCCATCACATAGAGTTTGATACTTGCGATGGCTATATACTTGGCCATCCAGATACCATTGATAACCTATTAGAATACATAAAAAGAGGATAGAGCATGCTCTATCCTGAAGTTTCTTTTTCAAGTACTTCTGCCAGTTTCTTTAATTCATCTCCAGAAGATAGCTTACTGAACAAAGATATTTTAGACGATTTAATCTTTTCGTTAATCTTCTTATAGTCTGGATTGTTTTGATCACCTACTCTTTGTGTGAAAATGTCACTATTCAAAACATCCTTCTCCTCATCCTCTAAAAGTGCTTCCGTTAAGTCTTGATTTAAGACTAAAGAAATGTAAGAGAATATTCTAATCATTTTAGGATCATTAATAAAACTCTCATCTTCAATTGGTTCAAACGTTAGTGGATTAATACCTTCTAGTAATAAATTAATTAGGTTTCTAGCTCTTTTTAGTTTTTCCGGATCTTTTAACTTCATCTTCATCATATCACCTTCTTACCATCTCTTTACTTATATATCGTGTGTTTCGTGGTAAAACTTTACACAAAACATGAAATTTTCAGAATTTTCTATCAAAATGCACGATCATGATTAAATATACAGGCTTATTTTCTGGATTCTATTGAAGAAAGAGAGAAGAGTGATATAATTATTTCAGAGAGGGCTTATGATAGGAAAGATAAAGATACTAGAAAAGCAATTGAACAATACCAGTGTCTTTGACCATTTGGGAACACTTAACCAATTGGCACGGGCCTACATGTTCAAAGATATTGAAAAAACAAATAGTTTGGCTGAGAAAGCACTTCATCTTGCAATTGACTTAGATCATTCAGATGAACAGGCAACAGCCTATTACAACATTGGTGTCTTCCATCTGTACAACAATGATTTTAAGTCATGTGCAGAATCTTACCAGAAGGCTTTTTCTTTGTGTTCAAAGGAAAACGTTCTTACACTGACCCGTCTCAATATGTCACTTGGTTATATTTATTCATTTACACACGAGTTCGAGAAAGCTTTAGAGTACAGCAATCGCGCCTTAAATATTGCAACAGAAAATCATCTTTACGAAGAAATCTGCTCTATCTATAACAACATAGCTAGAATTCATCACAATCTTGAGGAATATGATATTGCCATGCAGTATTATCAAGAGGCACTTAATATTTCTAATACCTACAGCTTCTCAAGTTTACATACCTTCTTTCATATGTATGCTGCATCTAATAAGATGAAGTTGTATTCTACAGATGTAGAAAAAGACCTCTTATCCATTGAGTCCCATGTAGAAAGAACTGGAGACATGTGGTTTATAGGTCCATTAAAAATCTTGTGGGCGGTTTATTATATCTTAAACGATGCCTATGATGTGGCTGAAATCAATTATGATATGGGTTTTGAAATTCTTGAAGAAGATCACCTAGCCTCTTATTTACTTGAATCTTGTCTAGATTTATCCCATGCATTTGAATACAAGAATATGTATACAGAAGCTGAAGCAATCTATGAAAGAACAAGAAAATACTTAGAAGACAATAGAGTCATGCTTTCACTACCAAAGCTTTATTTATCCATGTCAAAGTTTTACTCAAAAAAAGGGCAAGTTGCCCTTTATCAGAAATACCTTCGTATGTATGTATCATCCAAAGAAAGAATCGAAAATATCCTTTCACGTCATTTTTGATGATTTAAAATAGAAGCAACCAATAGTTTTGCATAATCAGACTGAGGCGCATTTAAAATGGCTTCAGTCTTTCCAATTTCAACAATCTCACCATCTTTTATAACAGCTATTCTTGAACAGATATGTTTAATAACCTTGAGATTATGGGTGATAAAGATATAGGTAAAACCATATTTGTCCTTCAAATCCATTAATAGATTAATAATCAATCCTTGAATCGATACATCAAGTGCCGACACCGGTTCATCTAATATAATCAATTTGGGTTCAATGGCCAGTACCCTTGCTATGGTCACCCTCTGGAGCATACCACCCGATAAGGCAGGTGGAAACTTATCCAAAACATCTGCAGTCAATCCAACATCACTTAAGAGATCGTTTAAACGTTTGTCATAATCTTTATAATCACATATGTTATGAACCCTTAAAGGAGCTTCTAAATGTTCTCTTACAGTCATTTTAGGATCAAGTACTTCCTTACCGGACTGTAAAATAACTTGAATGTCTTTTCTTAAAGATTGAAGGTCTTTTCCCTTACTATTAGATATATCATGTTCTTTATAATAGATAGAACCTTCTGTTAATGGTATCAATCTGGTAATTAAATGACCTAAGGTTGATTTACCACTGCCAGACTCACCGATCAAACCAAAAGACTCCTTTTCAGCTACTTCAAATGACACACCATTGACAGCTTTGACAATCTGACTCTTTGAAAGCGGAGATGTTTTAACAATATAATGTTTTTTTACATTTTCTAATCTTAACATAACAACTCCTTAAATTTGAGAACATCTAAAAGCTCTATGGTTGATTTCTTTTAACGCTGGCATTTCACTACCACATATAGCTACCCTATCCTTGCAGCGGTCATAAAATGGACAGTGATCCTTGTAATACTTAGGAGAAAGCGGCAAGCCTTCAAGGGTGACCAAACGCTCATGCGATTTGTTAAGCGATTCCGTACAATCAATAAGTGCTTTTGTATATGGGTGTTTGGGTTCTGAAAGAATTTTAGAGGTCATGCCTTGTTCCATCACGAGACCTCCATACATAACAGTCATGGAATCACAAATATTTTCTACCAAATCTATGTCATGGCTGATCAAAACAATGGTTGTGCCATGTGTCTTATTAATATCTTTTAAAAGCTTGATAATCTGAAGCTTGATAGATGCATCTATGGCAGAAGTCGGTTCATCCGCTATGATGACCTTGGGTTCACATAAGAGACTCATACCTATCATGACTCTTTGACATTCACCACCAGACAACTGATCTGGATACTTCTTTAGAATTATTTCAGGGTCCTTTAAACCTACCGAAGCCAAAACCTCTATGATTTTTTCATCTGATGGCTGGATACCATGAATAGAAACGGCTTCTCTTAACTGCTTGTAAAGCTTCCTATTGGGATTAAAGCTCTCATGAGGATTCTGAAAGATGTAAGCAATATCATAGCCTCTAATAGTAGATAATTTGCTCTCAGTCATATCAAGGACTGATTCTCCATCAAACAGAACACTGCCATCATAGACGGCTTGGTCATGAAGCTTGCATATAGAAAAAGCTGTCACAGACTTACCCGAACCTGATTCACCCAGTATGCCATGTATTTCGCCTTTTTTTATCTGAAAATCAACGCCTCTTACAACTTTTAAACCGTCAAAAGATACGCTTAAATTCTTGAGTTCTAATATATCTTTCATCAGTTATTCTCCTTTAGGGCATAATAGAATGATTCGAAAAAGACCTCTGGATCAGTGTATACATCAAGTATCAAAGTATCGATACCTTTTTTGTGATGCATGACATAATCAGGATGTTTGATCAATGTATTTAAATCATCTGGTTCTTTCTCTGTCATAACTTCAAATTGCATTTCAGTCTGCTCAATCGATTGGAAAAAGCTGATGCCAAAATAACGTGTAAGAGGTGACATATCCCTGTTGATATAAACCTTGTCACCACCATAATGGACATCTCTAATATTAAAGTACATGGTATGCATAAATGGGTCGAACTTCATCCCTGTAGAGAATGGTAAAACACCATGGGCATGTTGGTCATAGTTGCCATCAAAGAAGGCAAGGACCATGGTCCTATTGGTTTCATCCTTTAACTTGTCAATCAGTTCTAAACCATAATTATAAGTAAAATAGCCATCTTCAACATCTCTATAATTGAGTGGCAGTCCAATAACCAACACTTCTTGAGAGGTATTGATATCGTGACCCTTTACCATGCCTATTACATTGACACCCTTACTCGACATCATAAAAGCTGAAGATTCATATGAAAGCTGACCACCCACATCTACCTTATCTGAAACACCTACAATAGGGATAGAGCCCTTAAAGCTCCCCTTACTGGTTTTCCATGAATGATTTGAGACGATTAGGCCCTTACAGCCCGTATCAGCCAGTTTACTTGAAAAGATTTCTATGGCCTCAGGTGTATAATAAGACCCATCTATCCAAATGACTTTTTCTGCAAACATAGGATAATATGCCTCATTGTAGAGTGAATAATTTCTGGCATCTATGATATTTGCCTCCACCTGATAGCTATCAAAACCATGAACCACATAATCGATGTCTTGTTCATAAACTTTATCATCTATACTTAAATAGCTCTGATCAACATAATAGGTTTGATCGGTTTCATAGGTCTGTTTATAGTCCTCATAAAGCGGTTCCATGCCAATGCTTGCCATCTTTTCAGATAGATAAGTGGTAACTTGATCTATTTCTTCCATTCCTACATATAACCTTTTAGGTAAGTCTTGTCTATCTATGTAGACGATTTCTTCTAGTTCATGTGTACTAGAGTTTAAGTTAAAGACAAAAACAATTAAAACTAGGGCCATAACATAAAAAAGTAAACGTCTATAATTAAAACTTTCATGTCTATGTTTTCTTATAAAAACTTTTGATATGGCCTTTCTGACTTTTGGTATAAAATCACTCTTTGGATCCTGTAAGATGATTCTTAAACCTTCACCAAACATGTTGAAGCCTAAAACTGATACGAAAAATGCAAGTGTCGGATAAATAACCATCCAAGGTGCCACTCTAAGAGCATCAGCAGCATAACCTAACAAACTCGCCCACTCCGGTTCAAAACTTACATCCCAGTATCTAATAACACCAAAGTCATCAGATAATAGAATCTTTAGGTTACCAATAAAGATGGCAAATAGACCAAGCTGTATCTGGAGTGTTAGAACTCTTGCAATTTCCATAAAAAACAAGATAACGACTTCTGGCATCAAATGTGGAATAACATTTTCTATGGCAACTTCATACTTGGACTTGCCAAGTAGGTACTCACTTCTAATATAAGGCTTTGACAGTATTAACTTAGTAGAATCTTCAAAGGCAATGGCTAGCTTACCAAAGCCGACAACTGTCAGTACCGTGATAAAAGCAATAGTAGACCACGTTTTATCGAGTCTAGAAAATATATTTAAATAAAGTACAAATATGGCAAATAAGAGCGGTGGCAAACCTGAAAACAGGATGTTGACTTGGCGTATGATCGATTTTGGTAGTGAGTAGTTAAAGCCAGCCAAAAGGCCCAGTGGCAATGCCAGTATAAACCTAAATAAAGTAACCAATAAGGCAATTTTTAAAGTAAGGCGTGTACCATAAATCACAAAAGAAAAAATATCCCTGCCAAGTTCATCTGTCCCCCATCTGAAGTTGTCTGACGGCTCAAATGGCGCCTGATCAAAAGTCGTCTCACCATCAACCGTTTCAAAAGAGTACTTAAGCGTCATGATGCTATAAGGATTCTTATCAGCTAAAAATCCAGGCATCATTACGACTACTAAGAGTAAGACCAGTATGATGCCACCAATTACTAAAGGTCTATTCAACTTCATAAGCACCTCCTGTTCTTGGCATAATAAAGCGTGACACAATTTTACTGGTCAAGGTCACTAAGTAATAGTACAACATAATACTAAGAACAATTGCCAGATAGAATAAGTACTCCCCACTAGAAATTGTTGCAATCAGGGTGTTAAAAATACCTGTCAAAGAAAATAACTTTTCACAAATAATCATGGTTGCAATATTAATCGCTATGATAATCGGCATATGACTCAACACCTTGTTAAAAGCAACCTTCAAGAGATGATGACTATATATCCGCATCTTCTTAACCCCTTTAGCCTTAAGACTGATGATGTATTTCTTTTGACTTTCTTCAACCAGGGTCATATAAACCGTTCTTGATATATAAATAGTTGGTACCAAGGTCAAAACAATCAGAGGCATGATGAGAGTTCTTAAGTCACTGGCTTCTATTGTCCCTGCTATAAAGGGAATATCCATAATATACTTCATTGAAAAGAGCATAAATATGATCAAGACTGTTTCCGGAATAGAAAGTCCAAATATAATCAATATAGACTGTTGCTTGTTAACACCCTTTCTTAAGTAACTAGAAATCATACCGATTGTAAGTCCAAGAATCACAGAGATAATCAAACCTAAAGTGATTAATCTAAAAGTATTACTGCTATGCTGTATAAGTATTTCGATATAAGGTATGCCGGCACTCGATGTCCCAAGACCATTTTCAATAAAGCCTCTGATAATAGAGATGATTTCATGCCATAAGGCATAAGAACCATAGTTAAAACTGCCACCAGAAATATTGAAGTAACCTGGCAGAATGGTGATACACAGTATGATGCCCAGTGTAATCAATACAACAAATACTGCATTCACAAGTAGCTTAAAGACACTGTAAGGCACTGAGTAGTAAAACAACTTTACAGATTCAATGTGTTTTAGATGAAAGAGTGTATTTATGATTACTAGTACTAGGATTAAGACGAAGATAACAGCCCATTCTAGAGGTCTCATATAGTCTGGATAATTATCTTCAAAATAAACAACTTTTATGTATCTGTCAAAGAGGTCTAAAATACCTTCTAAATTTTCAGACAAGGTCCCATTTTGCCCCATATAATAAGGCATTAAATTGGCTTGAAAGTCCGCTGTAATCAAAATAGCATGCTCTTCTTGTCTTATCGCCTCAAGACCTGGTGCATCCCATCTAGCTGTATCAATGACGTTTTCTGAGCCTACTTTTAGTATATGATCAAAGTCGTATTGCTGAAGAGACTCTCTAAAAAACAAGCTGTCGCCATCTGAACCAACAATCATCTCATTCATCATACCTAAGCGGTCAAGATAAATGCCATGCATATCTTCTTTTATAGTCCCAGCAAAATGCTTTGAACCAGATTGGTCGAGTAAACCACCATCTAGAAAGACAAACTGTGCTTGTTTCTTTAGATGTTTTTCATCAAGAGCAATTCTTTTAGCAAGTTCTAACATGGTAGATACACTCATGACATTTTGGTATCTCATATAAGGGCTTGAAGAATCATTACCATCATAATGTGTGGCAAAGTAATAAGTTTCTCCCTCCCCCATAGTAGCAACAATATTGTAACCTGTCATCACTTCAATTTTCTTGTCAACGACAATATGTACATTCTCTATTAGACCTGCATCAAAGAATTCTACACCTGTATAAGATGTGCCAAAGGAAACTTGGATTTTTTCTTCACTACTTGATTTTGCAAGATCAAATAAGATATCACGGTCTTCTTCAGATATGTAAACAATTGGCATGACCTTGCCGTCAAGCTTCTTATAATCTAACTTAATAGAACCATCTTCATAATAACCATTTGCAATAATAACGCCCTTGCATCCAGCATCATAAAGCTTAAGTAGATTCACATCACTCAAATTACCAAAACCAGTCGATATAACAAATCGATTATTTACATATTCTTTTTCATAAGATGATGATAGGTTTTGTATAACCATATCTCCGGTAAAATCAATACCTGCACTTCTACCGCCATTTGCAGAATGTAGTCTAATTTCATGATCATCCACTCTCAGATATTGGTCTTCACCATAAACAGGACCTAGTTGTTGATACTCCTGTATTTCAATCTCAAAGCCCAATGCTTCTAATTCATCCATTAATCCGATTCTATAATCTTCATGCGCCTTTGAACCGGAAGAAGGCACACCCATCTCTAGTAGTTCATTAGACTTATCTATAATCGCCTGTGAATCTATTGAATTTAGGTCATAATGAAAGCCCATCACATGAAAAAATGTCATAGGCACAAATACAATAAAGATAATAGAAATCAACCAAAATATATACCTTTTCATAACCCACCCCTCTAAAATCAATATACGATAAAAAAATTTTAATGTCGATGGATTTTTCTAAATTTGAAATTTTATTAAGAATTTTCACACTTTTCTAACAATTTAAGATAATCACCTTACTAAAAAAACCTGATCATCACTATCGATAATCAGGCTTAAATATTTCAAGTATTTAAGGACGACAATTATGCTCTCACACTCCACATGAGTCGAGTGTTTATTGAGACAAACAACTTGTGAAACAAGGAACTGATGAAACTTTCGATAGAAAGTTAATTAATCAGGTAGCTTGCCACTGACCATAGGTCAGTGATTAATACTTAAATTGCTCTTTTTAACATTAATCAGCAAATTTCAATTTATAGAACTGAATTAACAATAACTAGACTAGTAGAAACTCGTCATCAAATTCTATATCCATACCTTGTATTCCTGTTACTCCCAACTTTAATTATTATGTTCTTCTTGAGTAATTGATTTAATAAACGAATAACTTTTGTTTTGTTTAATCCTGTATGTTCTTCTATCTCTTTTCTACTTAACGCTTCATTTTCTCTAATCGAAATATAAACGGATCTTTCCTCCATCGTTAAAACATCCATAATCTCTGAGTATTCCTTGAGAATAGGCAATATAATTTTTATTGAGTTAGTATACACTTTGAAATCTGGTTGAATTATTGCCATTTCATATGATTGCAAAATCCGTCGAATTCCTGTTCCAAATCGCTCAATGTACCTCAATCGAAAAAATAGATTACCCAAAATTGGATTTCTCAAAATTGAAACCTGACCGTCTATATATTCTTCTTCTGTTAGACCAAAAGGTAAACCACCAGGTGATACAATTTCAATCCTATCATCAAACATTGAAATTCTAATCAATGCGTTTATATCCCATTGCCTATGCACTACAGCATTAGCGATAGCTTCCCTAAATGCTCTTAATGGAATTTTTTCAACCGATACTCTCTCTACACCAACAATTTCCTCATAACAATATTTTTTTTCAAATAAGTTAATCGCTTTATCAAATTGCTCTAAAACAGATACTTTTTTATAAATCTCACGATCCAAAATTTCATTAATACTATTCCCAAACTGAACAATATCAATTCCTGGCAAGCTATTGTCATCAGATAATATTTCAGCAGCTTTATTAAAATTTCCATCTCCTGAATATAAATCTAGCGTCTTTAGAATATCTGAACTTAATGCTTTGATACCTAAATGATCAACTAGTTGTTTCTCCAAGTACTTGAATGATAACTCTCTTTTATTCGACGATAACTCTTCAAAACTTAAGTTTTGACCTTCTAAAATCAAACGACTAAATTCAACTCGATCAATTTCAACTGTTGCTGTGTCAGCTCTTTTGAAAGCTTTATTCTTATACACATATGGTTTATGAACTCCCTCATTTACAATTAACTTAATAATCCTTTTATCAACGTCTATAGCAATTTCATAACCAGGCACAGGTGTTATACTATCATTAATCTTATTTTCAATCGTCAAACAAGTTTGATCTAACTCATTAATCCCAATGACTTTTCCTCGATCCGTAATACCAAATACAATAACCCCGTCACCATAATTTGCGTAAGCACTTACTGTTTTTAAGAATGTATTATTAACTTCTTGTTTGTACTCTAAGTCTACTCTTTCATTAATGCCCATATAAACACCTCCCTATATATATTTTACCAGAACCATACAAAAGTGCAACGCAAAATTTTGCGTTCCATTTTGCGTTTCATTTTGAAACGCAAAAAAGATAATAAACTGCAGAAGCAACCCGTTTATACCTTAAAGGCTACCCCCCATATACTTTCTAAGAGAATTCTTAACATTATTTTGATTTACATAGCATACCTCATTGCTGTATCAATTTGCTGATGACCTAACATTCCTAGTCACAGTCTGCCTAGTCTGGTAAGTAAGAGGAGTCTCCTCCTCTTCCTCCCATAATAACCCAGCGTGACATTTTCACGTCACTGGGCTCAAGCTAATTACAACTAACCCCAAACAGAATAATATTTTCGTCTTCATTCTATACTTTCTGTAAGTCCTTATTACCACTTACTATGATTGTAAGTAAGACTAGAACTAAGCCACATCCTAATGGCAATAACCATGGTGGTAGTCTGTCAATCAATATGCCACCTAATAGAGCACCTATCGGTGTCATGACACTCGCAATCGTTACAAGTACCCCCATAACCCTTCCTAGCATGTCACTAGGTGTTTGTGACTGAATGGTTACCATCAGAGGTATATTCATAAATGCAGAGCCTGAAGCGATTGTAATGAACAATACAACCATTACCGATACTTTTCCCCAGTTATTCATAGTAATTGGTAAGAATCTTGTCAACAAACCAAAACAAATCATCACAATTGCAAAGACTATCATACCACCAATAATCCTATTATAGTTCTTTTTAGCTGGTGGAATAATACCAACAACAAGAGATGCAATTATCACTCCAAAGGGGAATGAAGCCATGGTAATACCATATTGAAGGTCTGTTAATGTCCAGTACTGTTTCATAATATATGGGATGGGAATATTCATACCTAAAGTCATGAACATGTTAATGAAGGTAGCTGAGATGGCAAGTGCTAATAGCCACTTGGTTTTAAACATATATTTAAAACCGTCAACTAAATCATTTACAAAACTACTTTCAGCATTATCAATTGATGATGCCTCAACGCCATATATTTTTTCTTTTACTTTAAAATCTAAAAACATCTCTGATATGCCAGAAAAAATAAAAGACAAGCCATTTAAGATTAAAAATACCTTCATATCAATCACACCAAATACAAAACCACCTAAAGCAGGTCCTATGATATATGCTAGATTTGAAATGGAACCTGAAAATGAGTTTATGCGTGTTAGTCTCTCTTTATCCACCAACAAAGGAATCGAAGCAGAGATTGTTGTGTCAAAAAATACATTTGTGATATTAAGAAGTAATGTAGCCGCATAAATATAGCCAATTCTCAATCCATCAATACTACTTGCTACGACTAAGGCAAGTACAATAATACCACTGAGCATATCTAGAATGACAACCAACTTCTTTTTATCCAGTTTATCTGCCAACACACCTGATACCGGACCTAAAATAGCTCTTGGTATTGTTGCCAAAACAATGGTCAATGCAAAACTTGTTCCTGAACCAGTTGTTTTTAAGACGTATAAACCAATTGCAAAACTATAGATCGAACTACCAAAAAGAGAAACCAATTTGCCAAGTAAAAAAAGTATGATATTTCTATTTGCCAGTTTACTACACTCGTATGAGCTCAAAAGTTTTTCTTGTTCTATTACTGCTTCCATAATCTTTCTCCTATCTAATATTCTCTAAAAATGATTCAACCATATTTGTTAGCTTTTCTCTCTTCAAGGAATAATAAGTCTTGTTTCCTTCTTTTACATCATTTATGATGCCAATATTTCTAAGCTGATGTATATGATAGGACAAAGCAGCTTTACTCAGTCCAGTAGCCTCACACAGCTCTTTACCATACATGGCTTCTTCTTTCATCAAGGTTATCAGCTTAAACTTCATAGGATCAGCAATCATGCCAATTGTGTTAAGCATGTTTTCTTCATCATTTTTCCCTCTAATTAATGCAATGGCTTCTCTGAACTCAAAACCAACTTCTAAATATAAAACACCATCTACGTCTTCACATACAAGGGCTTTAGAGTTAATGAAAGATGACCTAATAAGAATGTTATCAAAGCTACTTACATCTATAACACCTTCTAAGACATCTGAGAATATCGCTTCACCTTTTACATCCAGTTCAGTTTGCAAATAAGTGTTTATTGATGTCATGTCTTTTTCGTACTTTTTTATCTCCTTTTGATATGTGGGATATATTCTCTTTAAGCCATCTACTAATTTTGAAAATAGTATTGATGGATCTAATAAAAACTTATATACGTCCCATTTGATGTTTTTATTGATACTGAGTTTATTAACAAAATCCATTACCTGATCATAATTAGACCGATCAAGTGCATAGTCTGTATCAAAATCTTCAGTAGCAGATTTTCCTAACCTTCTAACAATCGCGTCCATAACTGTATCATCTACCATGTTTGAAATGATATCAGTAATCTCATCAAAGGATTTTGCTCTTATGGTCTCAATTGAAATGGCGTTAACAATCACTGTACCAAAATCTTCATCGATCATATAGGCTATATTCATCTCATCAAAAGGAAATTTTTTCTTTAACTTATCAACAAGTTTTATGACTTGTTTGTTAGGATAAAAGCCTTGATGCTTATACATTAAAGCTTCATAATCTTCTACACACATAATGTAGACACTATGTATGACATCTCTTAATAACCACCTACTTGCTTCAAATTTAATAGCCATAACCTTCACCTCGTCAAAATATATTTTAACTACTTGTTCGAACATATCTAATTACATCTTAGAATATAGCACAATTTTTGTCAAATTAAATCAAAACTTCTTGTCAAAAAAATATTTAACAACTTTTCTAGTCAGATAAATTCACTTATTCTTAAAACGATTCAGACCATGTTACATATCGTAAGATACTTTTAGGTCTAGTGTCTAAACTTTTGCAAAAGAATAACCGCTTATGCGGTTTTGATTAATTAGTTATTTGTTTTTTTCTTGAAAGTTTAACCAGGTATAGAGAAAGCAGAAAAATCACAATAGCTGAAAGTAATTTTAAAGGACTGTCTAGTAAGCTAAGTTCTTTATCAAGAAATGCTCTTAATGCATCATTTTCAACACCTATTAATACAAATAGAATGCCTATTGGTAATAGGACCGGACATATGATCCACAGTCTTTTTACATTGGACCATCTTTCCACGGATGCCTTTCTCATCAAATACATGAGCCAAGGAAAGAAGACAAAGGCAATAATGGCATAGGAAATGACAATGCCAAAGTCTAAGGTTGAAGACTCAATGGCTTCTAAAGAAAAACCAATCTTAGTCATCTTATAGACTTTCATTAAAATGATATAACCAACAAACAATGATAGACTGTAGGCCATTAAATAAAGAATAGAAAAGTTACCACCACCAGCTGATATAAATGGCTCTAAGAACTTATTAAGATCACCATCAATAACACTTTCTACATCTCTTTGGTCCATAGAAGCATGTTCAAAGATTTCTAAAACAGCTGTTTTGATGTCTTGTTTCATGCCACTTGAAAGATTAGACAAATCAATGGATTCCTGTGCATCCACATAGACTGCTTTATAGGATTCTGGTAAAGATGATATCCTGTCTTTGAGTTCTTTTAACTTATAGATGCTCATAAATACACTTATAAGAGCCAGTAAAACGATCAAGCCAAACATCAGGAATATGGCCATATTAGATTCTTTCTTATTTACCATAAATACAAGCATTTGAACAATCAATAAAACGCTTAGTAAAATCGTCATAACCACTCTACTTTTTCCGGTTCTATTCATGACTTCCTCCCTCCATAATAGAAGTGACACTATTTGAAATATCAAACCAGGCTTCCTTAAAATCCTTTAGATAATCATGACCACTATCTGTTAAGTTAAAGTACTTTCTTTTTGGTCCTAAAGGTGATTTCTTACTTTCACTTCTCAAAAGTCCTTTTTTTTGCAATCTAATCAAAACTGGATAAACACTACCTTCATTAAGATCTGGTAGTCCCATATTATTTAAGTCCTCTGTTATCTGATAACCATAGCTTTCACCTCTGCTGATGACTTCCAAGATACAGCCTTCCAATAAACCTTTTAAAATTTGAGCTTTGTCAATCATGTACACCTCCACTACTCTATATAGTCAAGTAGTATATTTTCATTATACACCCGCTACTCTATATAGTCAAGTAGCGTAAAAAAAGCGCCTAAGCGCTTTACTCAAAATCATTTATTTTAACAAAATGCATGGTTGGTTGACCATCAACAGTACCAACATAAATCGGATCTTCAAATGTGGACTTGGTCAAATAATGTTTGATGATTTCATGACTGGTAAAAGACATCTGAAGGTCTAAGAGTTTAGACTGACAAATCCAGTGTAAAGTTCCTTCGTCATTAGCGACCACAGTATCAGATTTTGAAGACATGAAGTAGACATATTGAACTCGGATTTCCTGGTCTTTCTGTCTCATAATCATGTACTTAAGTTTTATCTTATCCAGCTGGTCTGCTTTTAGACCCGTTTCCTCTTCAATTTCTCTGATACAGCCATCGACAGGATTTTGATATTCACCATCTTTTAAGTGTCCGCCAACGGGTGCATAGACACCACCAGCAACTAATCGATGACGCTCTCTTTTTTGCATGAGTATTCTGCCATTGTTTTCTATAAATGCTACTGCCATGTGTCTGAATGAAATCATAAATCCCTCCTTGTTCTTACTTCATTTTATACCCAAAACAAACTGTAGGCCATCAATTTATAGCAAAAAAATAAATTAAGCCTTTTCAGGCTTAATTTAAATGCTTATTACGATGCTCTTTCATTCTTTTTGGCAATTATAGGGTCCTGTCTCAGCGCTTTAACAATAGACACCATTCCGAATATCATGACAAAAGCAAACGGGAATGCCGCTACGATTGAAGCTGTTTGTAACATTTTCAAACCACCTGATAGCATAAGGGCTAAAGCTAACAGAGATTGAATAACGCCCCAAGTTACCTTTCTATTTACCGTTGGATTTAAATCACCATCTGATGACATCATACCTAGTACGAAAGTCGCAGAGTCTGCTGATGTAACAAAGAATGTACATAACAATAGAACTGCTACAAATGATATGATTGAACCTAATGGATATTGATTCATCACAACGAAAAATGCTGTTTCTGTTTTTGCAATCGCTTCTGTAGCAACTTCAACACCTGCGTTAATACCCATAGTGCCAAATGTTGCAAACCATACAAAAGATGCAATTGTTGGTGCAGCTAATACACCGAAAATAAATTCTTTGATTGTTCTACCACGTGAGATTCTTGCAATAAATGTACCAACAAATGGTGCCCATGCAATCCACCATGCCCAGTAGAATATTGTCCACCAACCATACCATTCACCTTTTCCGAATGGGTTGACGTCCATTACTAAATCTTTAGCATATAGTAAAATACCTTGACCTAAATTTGTGAAAATTAAAAGTGTTGGTCCTATGATAATTGATAAGACAACTAAAACACCTGCAATAGAAACATTTAGGTTTGATAAGAACTTAATACCTTTGTCTAAACCTGTGATAGCTGAAATCATAAATAAGACAGTTACAATGACAACGATCATGATTTGTACTAATGAGTTTTCAGGAACTCCAAATAAGTAATTTAGACCACTGTTGATTTGAAGTGTACCTAAACCAAGTGATGTAGCAACACCTGCTACTGTTGCGAAAATCGCAAGAATATCGATTGTTTTACCAATCCAACCTTTAACTCTTTCCTCACCAATTAAAGGTATAAACACAGAACTAATTAAACCTGGCTTATTTTTTCTGAACTGCATGTAAGCTAATGCTAATGCTAATACAGAGTAATTAGCCCAAGGATGTAATCCCCAGTGCATGAATGACTTCATCATGGCAAACTTTGCAGCTGCTTCTGTTCCGCCATCCATACCCATCGGATTAATAAAGTGGTTTAGAGGTTCGGCTACACCCCAGAACACGAGACCAATGCCCATGCCTGCTGAGAAGAGCATAGCAAACCAGGATATAAAGCTATAATCTGGTTTAGAATCGTCTGGACCAAGTTTAATTTTACCGTACTTACTAAATGCAATCCAAATAGCAAACACAACAAAAGAAGTCATGGCTAACAGATAAAACCAACCAAACTTGCTTACTAAGAAATTAAATGCTAGATTCGCTACATTTGCAAAATTATCTGCAGCAATCAAGCCCCATAATACGATCGCGAAAACTACGACCAATGAAATGACAAATACTTTATTAACTTTTGATTTATTCATGAAATCCCCCTAATGGACTAGTACTTACTAAACTCACTCCTAATTGATTGCATTTCATTTGCAATCTCTTCCACTTCAAGTACCATTTCCATCATGCCAATCTGCTCGTCATAAATCTCAAAATCAATTTCACTCTTAAATGCTTCTTCTACTACATGATATACCTGAAGTCCTAACTGGACTCCCGCTAATGGACCTGCGAAAGTTGGATCACCACCTGTTACTGTTTCAGCAGCTAAGCCAGCAGCTTCTGCCTCTGCAGCACCTAACAACACAACAAGATTTTCTCCGCCGTATTGGTCGTGATACTCTTTAACTCTCTTTTGGTTCTCTAGATCCATAGCACCTGCAGCCGTTCAGACAAAACATTCTGTTGAAGCGTAAAGAACCTCTGTGTTCAGATTTTCTAAACATGCTTCAACGGCTTGAGCAGGTATACCATCTCGATCACCGATAATGATTACCTTCTTACCATCAAGTAAAGCCATCTTCTCCTCCTTAAATATTAACATAATTCCATCATATATAACACCTAGGCGCCTGGATATGCTAAGTGACGCCTAGGAGTTTATCAAAACTATACTCTAAATACAGTCTGTTCTTGAACATCTTGAGTTAATGCTTCTAAAGCAACACCCACTCTGTGATATCTTAATTTCCATTGTTCTTCTCTACTAGTCGATGGATCGCCTAGTGGATATGGAATTGAGATAGTTGGTACAATCTTGTTTGCACCAGCAGTCTTAGCAACTGGTACCAAGTTAGCCATTTGAACAACTGGTAAACCAGCTCTTTCAACTTCTTTAACAATCGTTGCACCGCAACGAGTACAAGTGCCTCACGTAGAAGTCATGATTACGCCGTCTACGCCTGCTGCTAATAATTCTTCAACGATTTCTTTACCCATTCTAGCTGCTTCACCTTGAGTTGTACCTGTACCTACTGTTGAGTAGAAATACTTGTATAACTCTTTAATTTTACCTTCTGATTCATATGCTCTTAGTGCATCAATCGGTACACAAACATTTGGATCAGCATCTGCTGCAGCTGGGTCATAACCTGCATGAATTGTCTTGAAAATGCCGCCTTCTAGTCTATCCATACCAGTAACATCATACTTACCCCAACGCGTTGCTGAAGCCGATTGGATTCTGTCTGGGTTGTCAATAGGCACAATACCACCAGAAGTTAAGACTGCAATTTTAGCGCCTGATAAGTCAGCAATTGGTGTTGCAATTGGTACTCTATCCATCTTAGGAATAGGTAACTCAGTAACATAGTCTTCACCAGAAATCTTCTTAAGAAGCATATCAATAACTCTATCAGTTGCGTTTATCTTATCTTCTCTCCATACTTGATGACGGATACCTCTTGTGTAGTAACCTTCTTCTTCAGCAGGACCTAAGTTTTCACCAGCTAAAATCTTATCAGCGTAAGCTGCTACTTTTTTGATATCTTTTCTCATAGCTGCTGCAGACTTACCACCTGGGAAAATTACCATGTCTTTTTTAAACATTTCAACACCAGGATTCTCAATATGCATTGAAGAAAGTACAGGTACGCCGAACTTTTCTTTTACTGCTAAAGAGATAACACCACATGCATTACCGTATCTACCAGCTTGGAAAGCAGGACCAGCTAAGAAAATATCAAATTCTTTATCTTCTAAGAAGCCTAATAACTTTTCAACAGCTTCTTCTTCATTTGAACCCATAAAGTTATCACCACAGATTAGTGTATGTGTAACTTCTGCATTTTTTAATGCTGCATTAAAGGCCATTGCAGCTCCAACTTGACCCTCTCTAATTTCAGGTGCAAAGTCAGCTTTATCTTCACCACCAATTTGTCCAAAGAATTGGTTTAAATATACAATTGCTTTTTTCATCATCCACTCCTAGAATTCTTTCATAGTCTTTGTAGACCAACCTACTACCTGATCACCACAGAACATTGCATTGTTCTCCATAATAATTGAACCATCTGGTCTTACTGAAGGTCCTAATAACTCATCATCTGCCCATCCACCAGACAGACCATCTCTAGCAAGTGCTTCTAACTCACCAAGTACCAAACCAGCTGGTGGTAACTCGATTAATTCAGATACATTACCACAAGATACGATTGCAGTAGCTTTTTCGTTCATAGAAACAAGTGATTGTGACGCACCATCACGACCTGTACATTCATTTGTTAAACCAACTGTTTTAATACCTACTTCTTCAAGTGCTACTAAACAAGCTGTGAAGTCTGTATCAGGATTACCGTAACCTTCTTCAGCAACAACTGCTGCATCAGCACCTAATGACTTAGCCATTTGAGCTACAAATAAAGCCGAACGCTCTTTTTGCTCTAATGCAACGTTTAGGTTTGACATGATAACACCTAAGAAGTTAACTGTCTTACCGTGCTCACCGTATAATCTCTTAATCATCGGGAAGTTTTGGAAGTCATAAGTTGACCACTTTGATGAACATGGCATAAATGAACCAGAGATCATAGCGCCATCTAGAATTTCATTTGGATTCATGAATGTTGGTACCATTCTGTTACAGTCCCACCCGTAACATAAGTCATTGTAACCCGCTTCTTCCATTTGAGATTGAGGTTGTAATACTAGAACAACTGAAGGTAAAACGTTTTCCTCAGAAGGTCTTTTAGAAACAGGCTTTAACTCAAATACTTCTTTTTCTTGTGGCTCTAATTCTTTTACACATGAACCTACGTATTCAGCGAGTCTCATTCCTGCCCATCTTAATGCTCTATTTTTCTTTTGTTGCTCATGATGTTCAAATTCTTCATCAGTGTGTGCAACTAAAACGATATTTTTTAATTGAGAATAGTATGTGTACTTGGCACCTTCACCACCCATATCAATCAAACCATCTTGGAAACCACCATAATGTTGACCTACAACCAATACACTACATCCTTTTAAGGCATGTGTTGTACCATTACCTGCTTGTGTTAAATCACCAGTTACACCTGGGAATAAAGCATCACCATTTAACTTAATTCTTGGCTCAATTGCTTCTTTTACAGGTACAAGTCTTACATCATCACCTGGTTTAACAATATGCAATTCTGCTTTAGTGATGTGCTCATCTTCGAAGACAACTTTTAAAGCTTCTTCCTTGTTAATCGTTAATAATCCGTCTTTAAATGCTGTCTTCGCACCAAACTGAATTTCTTCAACGAAAAAATGTCCTAATTCTAGTTTCAATTCTCCATCCTCCTCAATAGTTCAAATTGTTTGACAACTCTAATCATGATTATATCATAACCTTAGTTATTTGAGAAGTATTTTTCTCGAAGATAGATAAATTTTTCACAAGATATTAAGTTTTTCCAAACATTTGACCCCTAAAAAAAAATTTATGTTATAATGATTTCTAAAGGGGAAAAGTTATGAAAAAAGCTAGACAACGACAAAGAACAAAACGTATCTTTATAGAATCTGCAGCAGAGATTATAGAGAAGGAAGGCTTTGAAGCCTTAACCATCAGAAAAGTGGCTGATTTGGCAGCTTATAACAGTGCAACACTGTACAATTATTTTGATAACTTAGAGCATTTAAGATCACTTTCGGCACTGATATTTATGAAGGATTATACCGATGAACTAGACCAGTGTATTGTGGGATGTGAGACCGCTTATGAAGTCAATGAAGCTGTATGGCTTTGCTTCTATAAGCATAGCTTTTTAAAGCCAGAAGTTTTTCATTCGATATTCGGAAATTCGGTCAACAAGAAACATAATTCCTACATCAATGAATTTTATGAGTTGTTTCCAGATCATTTAACAACACAATCAGAAAGCGTTAAAGGCATGCTTACTGGAGAGAACTTATTTGACAGGACCATGTTCCTTTTAAAGGCATGTGCAGATGAAGGCTATTTTAACGAAGAAGATTTAGAAGATATTTATGAACTCTTATTCTTTATCTATCAGGGTATGTTAAACAAACTCATGGCTGCTCCTGATATGATCAATGAAGACGAATTTGTTAATCAGTCAAAAAAATACTTACATAGATTATTTTTATCTTATAAAAAATAAAGATCCGAATGAACGGATCTTTTCTTATTGGTATAAAACTTATTTTACAATGAATTCTGATTCAGTTTTATATGTTTTGCCATCAATTGTAACTTGACCCTTAGCTACATAAGTCCCCTTAGTAAGCTCCAAAGCCCTTACATTTAGACCCGCATAAGACTCATATTCAGAACCGATATTAATGGTTACATGACCTTGATGCACTAGTGTATCATCTTTGTATATACCTATTTCTACGCTACCATCTACAAGACTCGCAGGACCGTCACGTTCTACTAGGAATGGATAAATCATATCTGGATTATCATTACCCTCAATAGACATAATCCTGCCCTTTGCTGGAAGTAGCTTTAGAGTATATATATCATCTTTTAACGGTATGAAAAGACTGGTCGTCTTAAGCCATTGGCTGGCTTTCATCCCATCAATCATCCCAACCTTTTCATCAAGAAAATCATAAAAATCGTTTTTAGTTCTAATCTGATCATCTCTTAATGCTTCCATTAAAAGCTTTACAAAATCATGTTGCCCACTTAAACCATATCTCGTGTGTTCAAGTTCTGCCCAAATAGACAAAGCATAGTCTAAAGTAAAGACATTGATAAACTGACCGTACTTAGAGCCCATTTCCCAGTTTTCTCGACTAGGCGTTCCGCCATTAGCATTAACACCTTGATTGATTAAAATATTAGGCCCCAAATCTTCTACATATCTATGAAAGTTGACTGTTTGTTCATAATCTTTGGATGAAGTCACTCTCAATTGATTACTTGACAAATAATCGCTGACCAGTATTTTCATCAGCTGGCTGATATTTTCTGAATAACGACCTTCTTCAAATGGCAAGTCTCTACCTTTATGGAACATATGGAAATACTCGATAAAGAAAAACGAATCAAAGTTGCCGTCTACACCTTTCGTATCAGGTAACCTCTTAATATTAAGCATTTCATATTTTCCAACCATACCTGCAAAACCATCAGGGTCATAACCAATTAGCAAAGTGCCCTCCTCATTTGGTTTTCCAACATAAAGTCTGTAAATCGGATCAATTATTTCTACAAGTTCATCTATGTAATCTCTTACATTGGTTGGTACTGAATCGGTGTATGTCACTCTAATAGGATTGTCAAAATCAATATTTTTAAGTAGATCACTTGATAAAACAAGATCTCCTACCTGGAACATACCTGATTCACTATAAGTTTTACCATTAACATCCCATGAGACAATCACTTCATAGAGGCCATCATCTAAGTCTAAAGAACTTACTTTTAGACTACCTGATAAGTCGCCATACCCTACTAATGTACGAAACTCCTTATCATAGATAGACTTGCCATTTTTAGTGATGACAATCCTGCAGTCATCTTCTACGAGTTCACCTGGTGACCTTTTAATCAATAAAGGATAGATATAATCAGGGTTATCAATCCCTTCAATGTTCATGTGCATGCCTTTTATAATCAGCAGTTTAACACTGTAATCTTGGTTAATTTTTCCAGCAAACTCTGGCGCCAGTTTTAACCACTCTGATGTTTTTTGACCATCAACCTCTTTAATCAAAGTATCCATTAAGTCATAAAACTTTTTTAATGAGTCAACTTCACCGGTATTCATAACTTTTAAAAACTCTACAAAGAAATCATACTTCCCACTTTCTTCATACCTCCTATTAAAGAGTGTTATCCAAAGTGCCTTATGATGTTCCAGTCCTAAAGCGTTGACCTTGTTGTAACTGGTCGCCTTCCAATTAAAATTGTTACTTTGGAAGCTGCCACTGTAATCAGATGGCCCATTATTTAAGATAAACTCAGGCCCAAGTGGCCATAATATGTCATACAAATTTAAGTAATAGTCTAAATTATGTTGCTCACTCGCTCTGAGACCTTGCTCAGAAGCTATAGTCATCACTATGTCACTAATGGCCTGAGCCCTACTTTCGTTTGATCTAGAACCGCTGATAGGAATCCCATGATCTTTTAAGTATTGGTGTACATACTCATTGACAATCCATTTATCAAACTCAGGATCTGTTTTTCCCAGCAAATTAGGTAACTTAGAAAAAGTCGAAATAGTTTTTCCATTGTTGTAACCCAAGTGTTTATCAGGATCGTATTTAAGGGTGTAGGTATGATTCTTATATGGCGCACCCAAGAGATTGTTGATAATCGGTCTTACATCTTCTAGAAGTTCATCTACATAATTTTGAACGTCACTAGGAACAGAATCATCATAAAGTATCTTTACTTGTTTATCATCTGAAACCTGAATTGTATCAAGCTTTATCTTATCTTCCACTACAGTCTTTATAGATACATTATTGTTACTATTGACGATGCTTGAATCAAACCACATGGCAGAGTTAGCCGGTGATAATCTTGCATATGCACCAGAAGTCACAATCTTTCCATGTCTGAAAACCATGGTAAAATCATTTAAACCAGGTGATAAATTATACACTGTGATTTGACCTTTGCTATCTGTATAACCCAAGTACTTGTTGTCATGATAAACTTTCACAAAAGCAGCTTTATTGGAACTGTCATTTCTATCTTCCAATGTTAAAAGTAAAGGATTACTGCTCTTCTTCTTATAATTGAAAGCTTGACCTTGATAGTTCTTAAGTATATTCTGAACAATTACTAAGGCTTGTTCTTTCGTTGCATAACCAGCAGGTGAAAAGTTTCCACCACCTGTACCTGATATCACATCATTGGCGTAAGCAATTTGAATAGCATCTTTTGACCATGAACTAAAGCTATCAAAATCCTCAAAAGCTTCTTTTAATGAAACTGATAAATCCAACTTTCCTAAGTTAAGTGTTTTTATCATCATGACTGCAAGCTGTTCTCTTGTTATAAATGCGTCTGGGGCAAACATTTGATTACCGACACCTGAAGATATATCGACACTTGCAGCCTTTAGGGCATAAATATCATCTGTATCTTTAAAACTAATTGTCTCATCTACTGTAATTTCTTTTTCATCAAGTACCTCAAACAACCTTACAGCTAAGTAGGCAAACTCCTCTCTCGTAATGAGTTCTTGATAGTTCTTAAAAAAATCTTCTTCTAACATATCTAAGTCTTGTAGATTTTCAATACTCTCTTCTGCCCAACCACTTGGTTCTTCGCCATATACTTGTAGACTAAACATCATTATAATGATGATTAAAATTAAGACTCGCTTCATCTGTTTACCTTATCTTTCTTTTCGGTTTATTCTCTTGTGATGATACATCTTATTATCAGCTACAATCATAACCTCTTCAAAGCTTTGATTGTCATATCTGATTTCATAACCAACCGCTGCATCAATTGGCATCTGTTCAAAGTCTACACTTTTACACACGTGACTGAGTTTGACCAATCGTTCTTTGATTTCAGCTTCTGTCGTGTTAAACATAACGATTAAAAACTCGTCGCCACCCATTCGGCAAACCAAGTCATCTTTAAAGACATCATTTAAGACTTGTCCATACTTCTGAATATATGCATCTCCCATATGGTGTCCCATGGTATCGTTGATATGTTTAAGTCTGTTCAGGTCAGACATAATAATACCTTGTGGAAAGCCAGTCTTTAAAAGTTTTTCTTCCTGAGCATTGAAATAGAGTCTATTTTTTAGACCGGTTAAGGGATCTAAATACATGAGTTTTTCTCTTTCAATGAGTCGGGCTGTTGTTTCCTTTTCTGATATCAATGACTTAAAGGCCCTTCTTAAGAAGTAACCACCAATGATAACAATCACCACTAAAACACCAATGATATAGATCATAGACTGTTCTTTTTTAGAAACCAAAACAGGTACTGAATTAAGACCTTTTTCTTTTTGCTTTTCATAATCAACAAGTAGCAGTGCCTTATCAATGATGCCTGCTAGTTCAGTCTGTGACTTGGTCACACCAAAATACAAGAAAGAATCAGATGACGTTTCACCCTTTTTAATGATGTCATTGTAACCAAGACCCCTGATATAATAATCAGCAACCGTTGGATTTTCAATAAAATAATCTACTCTACCTGTTCGTAAAAGTTCCAAGGTTTCTTGAATACTTTCGGTCTTTACTATGACAGGATTACGTAAAGACTTCACCAACATCTCTTCATGCCAAAAACCTTCAATGACTGCCACTTTCATGCCTTCTAAGCCGTAAATGTCATTCACAGAAGATGCATGTGTCCCATAAATGATATCCCTTTCTTCTCTAAAAGACCTTGGAAAGTTAAAGTATTCGAGACGATCAGATGTTTTTGCCATATTTAAAATATCAACTTCACCATTTAGTGTCAGTTCATAAATTTCATCAAATGTGCCAAACCTATATTCAAATTCTATACCAACAAGATTAGAAAGTTCATCAATGATAGCACCTGCAATCCCCAGATAGTGTCCATCCTCGTAATGATCAAATGGCAGATAATCTTCTACGACACCTACAACTGCCACACCATCTTGATCAAACCAATCGAGTTCTTCTTGTGACAGTTGCAAAATATTTCTGTTATAAAGAATCACTGCCTCATGGATGAATCCATCCACTTGATCTGATTTTGCGACTATAACCTTTTCAAGTATGCCTGCTAGAATGTCATTATCCTTATGGGTGGATAAGGTCATCTGTGAGGTCATATCTTCAATTTCAGTCATGACCTTTATGTCAGGATGTTTATAGATAAAATCATATTTTATGCCGCCACCAGATGTAACAAAACCATCTATAAAACCACTTTCCAGTGCTTGTAACCCGGCAAATTGATCAGCATATTCAAAAGTTGTATAATCGATGCCTGAATAAGCATCTTGGAACAAATCGATGACGATATCATCTTCTAAAAAGCCAATCCTTCTATGATCTAAATCACCCATAGTTTTTACAACATCGTTTTTTCTTATGAAAACAGCATAAGGATACTCATAAATAGCCTTTGTAAAAGACATGAATTTGAGTCTTTCTTCTGTTTCATTAGCACCAAATAGTATATCTATGTCGCCATTTTGCAAACCACTGTAGGCTTGACTCCAGGTCTGGTCTGAAACAATGACTATATCGGTTTGGAGTTCAGAGTTGATCAAGTCAACCAGATCTATAAGATAACCATAGTTCTTACCTTCAAACTCAAAGAAGTCCATACCTGTATAAGGATCAAGTCCAAGTAAGATTTGATCTTGTGATTCTAAGAAGTCTATCTCCTCTTCACTTAGGTCGATATCCTCTGCATAAACAAAGGGAATCATGCAAAATAATAGGATTAATAATAACTTTTTCATAATGCCTCCATCACTATATTATATCATGGTATGTAAAGACTATTTTCTCTTTTCACAAAAAGAAAACCTCTGTACTAGAGGTTTCTGTGCCAAATATAATGATCGTATCCAGGACCCCAGAAGTCCTTTAATACTTTACTTGGTTGACCAAATCTCTTGGTCCATATTTTTTTAGCGATAGTATAGCCACTGTCTAGACAGAAGTCTGACTTAAAAGTCTTTAACTGTGTTAGAATGGCACTTACTAAATCAGAGCCGATACCTTGACCTTGATAATTTGGATCTACTAGGACAGAGCCAAGCTCTAAGACATCTTTTAGTTCAGGCATATGGTCATAAATCAAATGACCACTGGGTCCATAAGCTGCGCTTCCGACAATCTTGTCATCCTTAATTGATAATAAGAAATACCTATTATCAGCCTTACCCTCTATATCTTCTTTAATGAAATTCATCTTCTCATTCACTTCATTTGAGATATCTTCTTCAAGGTGTCCTAAACCTTCTTTTTCATAGGTGTCTTTAATCACCAATAAAAAGAAGGTCTCCAAGTCATTTAAATCATCTATAACAGGTCTTCTAATCATAGCTCTATTAATTCATACTTGTCACTACCGAAATGAATGTGTCCAGCATGAACAAGCGATTCTCTACCTGTATTAAATAGGTCTACGTGCTCTTCTTCTTGCAACAAGTTGATACAAGCTGTATCAAGTGCCACTGGGTCAACAGATGCAAGTACACCGAAGTTTTTAGCGATTGGATGCATTTCTTCACCAACACAGTCACAGTCTTTTGTGATGTTAATCATAAAAGTAATGTATAGGTGTTTCTTATTCAGTTGAGCACCATAAGCATACTCAGTAATCTTTTCTCTAAAGTTAGACGCACCCCAGTCGTTTTTGATTGCCCCTACTGGACAGACAGCAATACAACCTGCGCAACCGATACACTTGTCTGCTGAGATTTCTGCAAACTCGTCAATTGTAATGGCGTCCACATCACACTTGTTTACACAGACACCACAAGATATACACTTCTTGCTGTTAACAGTTGGTACCATTCTAGAATGCTGTGCCATTTTACCACTTCTTGATGCAAAACCCATGGCAAGTTGCTTGAGTGCACCACCAAAACCTGCTAGGCCATGCCCTTTAAAGTGACTCATAACAATGATTTGCTCGTAGTCCTTAAAAGCAGCACCAATTTTAACCTTATCAAAGTACTCCTTATTAATTTCTACTTCGTGTACGGCTTCACCCATTTCACCATCAGCGATGATGATTGGTACTCTAGTAAAACCGTGGTCTTTAGCTACGTTGATGTGGTTCTCTTTTGTTGTTCTTTGACCTCTGTATAAAACATTGGTTTCAATAAATGAAGTTTCTCTCTGATTTTCTTCTAAGTAATCTATAATACCGTCATAACATGCTGCCGGTACAAATGTCTTGTTTCCTTTTTCCCCAAAATGAACTTTTATCGGAACGTTTTTCATTAACTCGTGGCCATCTTTTTCTACAAGTTGTTCTAACATTTCTTTTGCAATTGCAGATAAAACACTGTTATCATGACCTTCATATCTTTTAAAATAAACTTTTGACATACGACCTCCCTATCTTTATATAATACCCAAATTAAGAGGCTTAATCAACAAACATATTATTTCAATCTCATTACACATTTCTTCTTAAACCTAAAACACCAAAGCCTTCATTAACATGAACAGCAAATAAATCATTAAAACCTTGTTTGTGCCAGAATTTTAAGCCAGACAGGTTCTTTGTATCCACACCTATACCAAGATGATAGGATGGATACTTCTTGATAAGTGTTTCAATCATCTCCCTACCATAGCCAAGCTTTCTGTAATTTTTATCAACTATCATTAGGCCAATCCAAAGACAACTTGAGTCTGGATAACCGATATAAACATCTGTAAAGCCAATGAGCTTATCGTCTTTATAATAAACATAAACATGGTGATTGTCTTTACTGGCACCTTCTATAGGTGGCAAGTCTTCATGATGAATGGCTTTAGACATATAGCCCTCTTCACAAGCATGTCCTGTGATGGCTTCTTTATCTGTCCACGATTCATATATCTTTTGTAAGTCATCGGCTAATTCTAGACCAGCTTCTAAACATCTCATTTGGCTACCTCTAATTCTAATACAATATCTGATTTTAGTTTTTCTAGCTCCCTAGTGACCATGAACCATACAAGCTGATGATCGACGTTTAAAAACAAGGATTCTTTAAGCGTCACAAGTCCCTTGATTAAGCTTAGGTCTAAATGGCTAAAAGGCTGATCGACTTGTAGAAGCTGATAAGAAACCTGACCTAATAATTGAAGATTTCTAGTAGTGGCATCCTTAAGTACTTCATCAGTCATGTAGGTCTCAAAGGAAACATCTGTCACTTGAACTAATAGCCTATCAATCACCCACTTCATGGAGTTTAAGTTTAACCTTTGCTTTTCTGATGAAGTGACATGAGACTTGACCGCATTTTCTTCAGTAAGCTTTTTTAGCTTATCAAACGAGATACTGTCTTTCTTAAAAAACTCCAAAACCGGTTGATCGAGTCCTGCGTATGTCAACATATCTACTTTTCTTTTAAGCACATCTTCAATGTCTGTTTTAAGCATGCCAAAATCCAGTAAACTTGAGGATTTGTCTAAATCTACTAAAAAATCTACATCACTATTTTCATTGTCCTTTAGGGAAGCAACAGAGCCAAAAATCCTTACCTCATTTACCTGGTAGCTTTTAAACACCGCTTTAACTTGGTCATAGTTTTTTAGTAAAACTTCGGATGCTTTTTCACTAGATTTTTTCATAAATCCCCTTATCCCTTTTCAGTAGTTTTTCCATAATAAACTCTCTTCTTAAGGTACAGAAGTCCTCATGGTAGGTCTTTATGATGTCATTTACTTCTTTTTCTGTATACGTCTTACCAGCTTCAAAGTCTTTGAGTATTTCTTCTAAAATGATACGTCTTTTCTTTCTTTGAACCGGTATGGACTTTAACTTGCCATATACCATAAAGTTCTTAATCACCTTTTCCCTGTAGAGCTTTTGTCTTTCCTCTTCGGCAGAAACAACCTTTTTTGTGCCTATAAGGTCTTTAAGGGACTTTTCAAAGAATGACTTATCAAGGGCATACATGGTATAGTACTGGTCCTTTCTTGAATGAACAAGACCCGCCTTCTCTAACTTCTTCAGATGAAAAGATACGGTAGAAGCCGCCAAATCAAGTCTCTCTGCTAAAAGCTCTACGTAAGAATCTGCTTCCATTAAGTTGTTGATTATTTTCAGTCTACTGTCATCTGATAGAGCCTTAAAGACTAGTATATTATCTTCAAACATCTTATATCCTTTCTAATACGTCTTCAAGAGTTTCTAACTTGACTCTTTCAGCCATTGCCTTGTCTTCATCATCATGTATAACCGCAAGGTCTAATGATTCTTGCCATGATACTTTAACAGCCTGAAGTTGATCTTTTAAGTCTATGGATACAGTGTCCGTATAGACTTTTATTTCACTGATGTGTTTATAAACATTTAGTCTGATCTGGTCAAGCTTTGCATCATCATAACGACATTCAAGCTTCAAATTTATTATAGACTCTTCAAGCTGTTTGATCTCTTTTTCAAACATACAACCTCCTTTTGTTTCGATATATATCTAATTAAATCTTACCACAGATAGACTATTTGTCAATCCATTTCGATATGTATCAAATTAATTAATTAGATTTTTCTTAGATAAAAGTAAATAAAATAAGATAAACAAGGAGGTTCAAATGAAAGACTATTCGACGAGAGATTACGTACTGATCAGTATGATTGCTGCCTTATCCATTGTTACCAAACCACTTATAAAAACCCTGTCCTTTTCTTTGACCTCCATGTATGGTTTGCCAGGAGGTATCATAGGGGGCATCTTCTATATGATGTGGCTGTCGCTGGTTTATAGAGTAACAGGCAAAAGATACAGTGTCATTTTACTCAGTATCCTACAAGGCTTTCTAGCCATGGCCATCCTAGGCATAGATATAACAAAAGCTTTGATCTTTATACCATCAGGCCTAGCAGCTGATTTTGTCTTTATGACCTTTAGAGGCAACAAAACTTTAGTTAATATGCTAGCAGGTGGCTGTGCCAACATAGTCGGTACCATCTGCATGTATTTTTTATTATTTAATGCTGGTCAAGGTGTCCTAACCATAGGCATCTTAATTGCAGGCATCAGTGGTGCCCTTAGCGGTCTTGTAACCAGTATCCTAGTTACAAGATTTAAATCATTTGGTCTTGCAAAATAATTAGGGGACCCCATTCACTTACAAATCCCCAAAGCAAACGCCTTGTCTACTTATGTAAACAAGGCGTTTTGTTATGTCGAAACTCTTCTAAATTTTCTATTGTATCTATATCACTGGTTTCATCATCTAAATCGAGCCTAATGACCAAATGGCTATTTTTTTTAATGATATCTCGAGCACCAATATCTCCCTCTAGATGAATTAAGTCCTCTTTGAAGGCACACGGTATATAAATTGGATGGCCCTTAATATTTCTATAATAAGGGATAACAATCTTATCAGGATACCTTTCAGCCTCTTTTTTAATCTCTTCCACCACTTTTCTAGAAAGCGTAGGCTGGTCGCCTAAAAAGATCATGTAGCCTGAACAGTCCTTGGCCGCTTTAATACCGAGCTTAATAGACTCACTCATCCCTCTTTCAGGATGGTCGTTGTAAATGACTTTACAGGGATAGCCTGAAATTAAGTCCTCAACAGCTTGATACTGGGTTATGACATACACCGGATCTAGAAGACACGCTGCTTTAACAACATATTCAATCAGTGATAAACCCTCTACCTCTTGAATCAGTTTGTTGGCTTGCATCCTTCTAGAAAAGCCCGATGCCAGAACAAGGCCACAGATCATTAAAGCCACTCATCAGACATAAATACAGCTTTTGCCTTTTCTATGTCGAAAGTCAATGGTCTGTCTTTATCTAAAAACCGTACTTGTTTTCTTAAGGCGTCATAAAGCTTCTTAGAATCATTACCTAAAGTAATCTCTTCTCTTAAGTCTACAGCTTGAGCCGCATGTAACATTTCTACACCCATCATGTTGTAGATGTTGTCCATCATCTTAGTTAATCTCTTCATGATTTGAACCGTATTATTGGCATGGTCTTCTATATCACCTGCTACTGCATAGAAGTCAAGTGTAGAAGGATTTGCCAGATGTCTATTTTCAGAATCTAAAGCAGTAAAATGCTTTTGAATGGTTTGATAAGCCTGGACTTCACCTTCATTTGGGGATAAGAATCTTGATAAACCTGTAAACTCAGGATTGGCAAGCTTTATGGTTCTATGTGCACACATTCTTGATACGTGGCCCAGGGCAAGTCCTAACATCTCAAAACCTAAAGCCCAGTTTGTTGCTTCAAAGTTTGCACATGAAATGATTTTTCTTTCATCTAATAAAATACATGGATTGTCTTCTGTTGTATTCAAATGATTTTCCATCATGCCCTGCACGTAATCAACGGAATCCAGTACAGCACCATGAACAGCAACAACATCCCTGTAGCTTAGTGGATCTTGAAGTTTCTTGGTAATTTCCTTTTTATTTAAATAAGAGTTTTCTAAATGTTTTCTAATATCATTTGAACATTTGATCTGACCCTTAAGGTTTTTAACAAGGTTCACCTTTTCATTTAAAGGCGTTACATTGCCATCTAAGCCTTCAAGAGACAGTGCATAAAGGATATTGGCCTTAGTGATAAGCTTTTTAATGTCTGCCAAAAGCATACAACCTAGGCCTGCTGCTTGACCATTTGTCGAAACAATGGCTAGGCCATCTTTAGGACCAAGCTCTAATGGTTCCATATTCTCAAGTTTAAGAGCTTCTTCTGCAGGCATACGTTTTCCTTTGTAAAAAACGTCTCCCTCACCAATGATAGCAAGGCCAATGTGTGACATAGTTGCGATATCTGCTTGACCCACAGATCCATCCCATGGTACCACTGGATGAATGCCTCTATTTAAAAATTCCTTGTAGTAGTCTATTAACTCTGGCTGAACCCCTGTCTTACCAACTAAAAAAGTTGCCAGTCTCGCAAGCATTGCAGCCCTAACATGTTCTTGAGCCATGGGCTCACCACTTGCTACACAGTGTGCATAAATAAGATTTCTGTTATACTCAGCAAAATACTTAGAGAAAACTCTCTTGTCTTTATTCCAACCAACGCCTACTGTAAAGCCATAGATAGGTACGCCTTGATCGGCTAAATCAAATACCAACTGACGTGCTTGTTTTAACTCTTCCCATTTTTCATCAGAGACTTCTATTTTTTTGTTCTTTCTAACGATATCTACAAATTGGTCTATGGTCATGTCTGAACCAGTTAGTACAATATTCTCATTCATGATTGTTCTCCTTAAATCAGAAAATAAGGGCCAAAGCCCTTACTTTCTTATATAGCTTTCTCTGTCTTTACAACAGTATTTTCGTCTTTCTCAAGTTCTGGATAGTAAGATACATCGTTCTTCTTGTGGTTTCTTAACATCTTAATTGTTGAATAACCCATTAAAAGCATCAAGAATAAGATTGGGAAACCTGCAACCGTTGCAATCTGCTTAGTCGCATCAATACCTGAAATCTCACCAGCCTTACCAGCAAGTAAGTTGATGATAGCAATTGAAGACATTACAAATCCCCAGAATAGCTTAACTTGTCCAGGAGGCTCAGCTTCTGGATCATCATGTGCAGTTGTAGATAATGACGATACTGTAGATGTCATTGAATCTGCAAGTGTTACGACTGATACAAATATTGCAACAATAAATGTAATACTCATAAGTGTTGACAATGGATAGTTCTTTAAGAACTCAAATACAGATACTTCTAAACCATTTGACTGAATCGCTTCCCAAATACCTGCACCATTTAACTGAAGATCAAGTGCAGCACCACCGTATACCATGAACCAGAACATACCAAATACAGCTGGTAAAATTAAGTTTACAGTGATAAATTCTCTGATTGTTCTACCCTTAGAAATCTTAGCTAAGAACATACCTGTTAAAGGTGCGTACGCTAACCAGATTGCCCAGTAGTAGATTGGCCACCATCTTGGCCATGGAGATCCGTCAAGTGGACTTAGATAAAGTGTTTGACTAAAGAAGTTATCTAAGAAATGACCTGTAGATTGTGTACCTAATGATAAGATAAACTTAGTAGGTCCAAAGATAAAGATAAAGGCAAGCATCAATAAGAATAACTTTGAGTTCTTATCTGCTAAGAATTTGATACCTTTATTTAAGCCTGTATATGATGAAATAACATAAGCGCCTACAATAACAGCGATGATTGCTATCCATACAGTTTTAGTTGCTTGAATACCGAATACATAATTTAAACCAGCACCAATTTGCATCGTTGCTACACCTAGTACAGCTGCAACACCACCCGCCATAGCGAATAAGCAAAGATTGTCTACTACAGTACCTACCCAGCCCTTTGTCTTTTCACCAAAGATTGGATATAAAGTAGAAGAAATATGGTATGATTTTTTCATGTTATAAGTTGCATAACCAATTGCAATACCTGCAAGTGAGTACATTGCATAAGGAATGAATGTCCAGTGAATGTACGATTGAGACATAGAGAACATAGCTGCTGCCTCTGACCCTGGTTCTAAACCTAACATATCTGGTGGTGACATAAAGTGAGTAATTGGTTCTGCAATCCCCCAGAACAAAATACCTGTCGCAATACCAGCTGTTAATGAAATAGCAAACCAATTCCATTTGCTAAGTGAAGGTTTTGCATTTTCACCACCTAATCTGATGTTACCGATTTTTGAAAAACCAGCCCAAATACAGATAGCTAAAAATACAACGCCACATAACTGGAATAACCATCCCCAGCTATCAAATGCATATTGAACGATAACGTTCTCAGCATCGTAGAACGCTTTTGGAGCTACCAACCCCAAAACAATTGCTGTTAAGAAGATTAATGCCATTGGTATAAAGATACCTAATCTTAACTGAGCTTTGTTAACTTTCTTCATTTTAACCCCCTACATAATATTATAAGTACAGTCCGAACTTTCTGACAATTAAATGATATGAAAAACTATCTATCTAAAGTCTAAGAAAAAGTCTAAGAAATTTGTTGCGTCTTACAATATCCACATAGCGCGTTCATTTTCTTTAATAACTCTGCTTCATAAGTTGAATTTACATGACTTAAATGCTGCATACCAATTACGCAGTACTTCTCTTCTTTACAGTTAACCTGAAGAGCAAGTGGTCCACTTAACTGATGTTTGGTCACAAAATAGCAGATTTCAGCCTTGATTCTAAGAATCATAGCCTTTTGATAATCATTATGTGTTGTGGAATCGCTGTTTTCTATAATCTTAAGTATCTCTGATACTTCATCGAATTTCTTCTCACGCATCAATACCATTGCGTAATAACCTAAGTTAATGACCTTGCCCCATAAGGCATCATGTTTGGCATAGATTTTATTGGCCTTTGTTAGATGTTTTTTAGCCTCTTTAAACTGACCAAGTTCATAGTAGATCTGGCCCTTGGCTCCATATAGGAAGGCTACCTTATTTTTATAACCATACTTCTTACAGATGCCAATTGCAGTATCTAAATACTTGATAGACGATTCATGATCACTTTTAAATCGATAAGCTTCACCTAAATAATAATAGGCCCCTATGATGTTAAGAACATACTCACCATCATTGTCCAAGGATTTAAAAAGGTGTAGAGATTCTTTTAAAGTGACAATCCCCTCATCTAGCTCATTTGAAAGTATCAAACCATAACCCTTCAGTCTAAGAAGGACAGCCCTCATGCCAGGCAGGTTTTCTTTTTCTACTAGGTCAAATCCCTTTTTCAAATACTCATTTAGCAGATTTAAATTTCTGGTGTTAAAAGCATAGTAAATCATTTGTAAATAACCACTTAAGATCTCGTGTGGTCCTAAATGCTCATTGGCTATATAAAGCATTTTCTCTATACATTCATAAGCTTCTTCATAACGACCCTTGATATTTCTAAATCTACCAATCAACTTATGGTATGAAAACTGTAACTCTGCGTACTTATGGTCAAACTCTATTTCAGTTTGAACCTTCTCAAATAAGCTTTCTATTTGATTCAACTGATGAACCAGTTCATCTAAATCAACAATCTCAGAATAGTCAGTCTCGTAGTTCACGTGATTTGAATTTACAGGGAACATTTCATGAACCACGTTAAAGTAATCTGTCACAAACTGAATACGGTACTTAAGCTCCTTGATAGACTCCTTGGCCAGAGAAAAATTATGAAGCAGTCTATAAACAATCATTAAGTTTGGTTTTTTATAGCGCTTTTCAAGTTCCTGTCCAATCTTTCCATGGTAAACACGTCTAAGGGTAATTGGCAGTTCTGTATAAACACTTTCTCTAAAGAGTTGATGAGAAAACTTAAAGAAAGTATCATCATTTCTTTTTACTTCGATTAGTATATGTTTTTTAATCAAACTTCCAAGTGTTTCTAGTAGGTTCCACTCATCCATACCCGAGATATGGTTAAGGACCTGATAAGAAAATGAATCGTAAAAGTTTGAAGCAATTTTTAAAAGTTTCTGTTCATTAGACGATAAGAGTCTAAATCTTTTTTGCATGATATCTGCAATTTTTTGAGGAATGTTTTTCTCTAAAGAGTTAAATACAGGTATCAACTCGTTTAAGAAAAGAGGATTCCCTTCACTTTTTAAATAAACTTCTTCAAGGGTTTCTAAATCAAACTCTTTATTAGGTAAAAGACTTTGAACAAATTCAAAGGATTCTATTTTGTTAAAAGGCTTTAAAGGCATGGAGTTGACCCTTGCACTGGTTCCTATGATGTCCATTAAACCATCAAATGATGTATAGTCTGTATTTAAAGAACCCACTATAAATAGGTTTAATGACATAAGTTTAATTAGAATAACCAAACTCATCTTATCCATCCACTGCAAGTCTTCGAACAAGATGATGACAGGTGATCTTTTAGTCAGAATCTCCATCCAGTTCATAATGATTTTTTCCATAACATATGAATTGATGGTACCAGCTTCACTGCCCAGATTCATGGTAAGTTGATCACCATTTAAGAGTGTATCAATCAAGTCCAGGTTATCCGGTCTTTCCTCTGAAGGCAGCTTTAAAAGATGGTCTTTGATTTCTTCTAAAACAACCAACCAAGGGCTGAGAGGAAATGCCATTTCCGCCTTGTAGCACCGGCCTTCAAACACCAAATAATCTTTATTTACCGAGTCATAAAACATGTTCATAACAGTCGTTTTACCAATACCATAAGAACCATGTAAAATAACGGTCTCATTATTACCAGTTTTTCTTGACCTGAATAAAGAAGCTTTTAGATAATTTAGCTCTTCTACCCTGCCAAATATTTTCTTGGTCTGATTAAAGTTTTTAGACTTGGCCATCATGGCAGTTTCATAAGCAAGCTGTGTAGCGTCATCTGGTTTTAAGGTCATTTCTTTATTGAGTAAATCGCACAGCTGATTATAAACCGTGGTAATCATGGCATGTTTACCCTGTTTTTCTAAACACGTAAAAAGAAGTCTGTATGCATTTTCATCAAACTCATCTAAAAGAATCATCTTCTTACATAACTGTTCAGCAGTATTCATTTCATTATTTTTAATGGCTTCATTAGCCAGTATATTCAGTCTTCTTATAAGAAGCTCAATAAAATGGTATCTTTGAGACATAAGCCATTCGTCAAAGTAAGGTGTATCACCTAAATGAAAGCCATTTAAAAAAAGATAATCTCTTAAATCTAAAATCTCCTTAGCAGACATCTGGTCTATTGAAAAAACATCACAATAGTCTATTTCATCGTCATTGATTTTAAGAATATCTCTTTTAGGTGATAAGACAATATCTTTCCCTAAGTTCTTACGAATGACATATACAGCATTCCTAAGATTTCTTTTAGCAGCATCTTCAGACAGATTGCCCCAAAGTAAGTTAATCATATTTTCTCTAAGGGCTGTTTTTTCTATCACCAAATAAAACAAAAGTGCATATGCTTTTTTAAAAGATAGTTTTTTCTCTGTCTCATCAAATACCATGCCATTGCCTAAGAGCATAAACTTCATTGAATCTCTCCTTGATCTAAATCATTAAAGTACTCCAAATACAACTGTCTAAGTTGAAGGTCTGCATCTTCTAAGAAATCTTCATAACGCTTCATTAATCCGAGAGCAAAATCAGATACAACACTGCCGCCACCACCGACGCCACCTGCCGCCCTGATGATGATAGGCTTATTAAAGTGTTTTTCACACCTAGATATAATGAAGGAAGCTTTATGATAGGGAATGTTCATTGCATGACATGCCTTGTTAAGTGACCCTAATAATTTGACATATCGAAGGAGTTGATAAAGCCCATATCCAAAAATTCTTTCATTTTCATCCGACGCAATCCAAAATCTGTAGTTTAAATCCATATGATCTCCATTTGTTTAGCCAGTATCCTATTATCTCAATTATAGACGCTAAAGTCAAAACCCCGTCTAATCTTTTACTTTTTTTGGAAGTGTTTTGACTAAAAAGAGATCTGCACAGTGTACAGACCTGTTTCATTTAATATTACTCACATTATAACTACTTCTTTCATCATCAAGATGACTAATATATCTAATTAAGTCTTCAGCCCATACATTCTTTTCATCATACCAAGTCTAAGTCTTGTCGGTAATAACTTTGCTACAAACACATCCATCACCTTTGCATCATTTGCAATACTGTATCTTGCCTTCGGTCTTTTTTTATCTAGAATTTTTATGATTCGGTTAGCCGCTTGGTCTGAAGTTGACAGAAATCTAGCCATTGGTCCCTGAGATGGATCATTTGCAAACATGCTAAAATTCTTTTCATATTTTTCTTTTTCACTGTTACTTGCTGTTGAGATGGCTTCAAAAGCGGAAGATGTTGTCTTTGATAGCAGTGGTGTAATAGTTATACCAGGAATAACCGAAACAACATGTATACCATCTAATTTCAAGTCATAATATATTGATTCTGAAAAACCCATTATGGCAAACTTTGATGCATTGTAAAAAGGTATGAAAGGTTGGGCAACAACACCAGCCCAAGAAGTTACATTTAAAACTCTCGCACCTACGTCATTTTTATGACTATAAACTTTCAATTCATTTAATAAGTATTTAGTTAACATCATTGGTGTAAAGTAATTAACTTCCATCAGATCTCTAGCTTTTTTTTCACTAGCATATGCAAGTGGTGTTGCATCAGCAAGACCAGCACAATTAATAAGGGCATACAAGCCTTTTTTTCCAACAATTCTTTTTACTGCTTCACTTGTCGTTTTGATGTCATCAGCTTCTGTAAGATCTGCTCTCAATGGGGTTATTCTGTTATATCCCATAGATTCAAATAAACTAAGTTGTTCATCTTTTCTATATGTCACAATAATATGATACATCGGTTCTTTTAAAAGTTTATTTAAAATACTACTTCCAATTCCGCCTGAACCACCAGTCAATAAAACATATTTAATCATTTTATGCCTCCAATTTTAGTTCTTACTCTAATCCCATTGTCATGATTTTTCTAAAACGATCTCTTGGAAGTAACCGTCTTAAAATCTCCATCATTTTACTATCTCTAGTAGGCCTGAAAAATGCTGGTGGTTTATTCATTTCTACTAAAGCTTCAACTTTTTTGGCTACAACATCTGGTGTAGGTGCATTCTTATAAGCATTCTTTGTAGCAGTAACCAACTTTGTATTAACTTGTTCAAAATATGCTTTGTAATCAGGTATTATTACAGAGCTGGCATTATCCATAGAATTTACAAAGCCTGTATTCATGCCTCCTACCTCGAACACAGTCATATCAATACCAAAATGCTTGGCTTCAAAAGCTAAAGCATCAGTAAATCCACTAACGGCATGTTTGCTTGCTACATAAGCACTTTGAAAAGGTATCCCTGCTTTTCCAGCTATAGAAGTAACATTAATGATATGACCAGATCGTTGTTTTCTCATATAAGGCATTACAGCTCGTGTTGTATTAACAGTGCCATAGAAATTGGTATCCATTTGTCTCTTGAAATACTCCTCATCTTTATCTTCAAACATAAAAACACCACCATAACCAGCTGAATTGAACAAGACATCTATTTGATTGAAATGTTCGATTGCCCTAGCGACTGCCTCTTTTGCTTGAGTAGACTTAGTTACATCTAGTTCAACAACCAAAATATCCCTGTTTTTATCATAAGCCATGCCTTTTTGAGTATTCCTCATAGCAGCAACAACTTGCCAACCTATGCTAGAAAAATGCTCTACAACTGCTTTTCCTAATCCACTTGATGCTCCTGTAACAAATATAGTTTTTTTCATCTTCTCCTCCAAACTGACGGTTCACTCTTTTTTTCTATTATTCACATGTTAAAACAACCCATTTGCTGCCATAAAACAGATTTTCCGCTCTGTATTTTGATAATAACACGCCTCAAAACAGATTGTCAACTCTTTTTTTGGGGTTTAAAATTGACTGCATACTATATAAATGTTAAATTATAAGAGCAGATACTCTTCTAGGAGGCAAATATGAAGAATAAAGATAAGATTTTAAAAGCAGCTTTAAAGTTATTTGTTGAATATGGATTTCATGGTACATCCATTAAAAATATTGTAGATGAATCAGGTGTGTCTAATGGTGGTGTTTATCATCATTTTTCATCAAAAGAGCAAATTGTTCTAGAGCTATACTACAAAATTAAAAATAAGATGACTGAAAACTATTTCTCAGAAATCGATTATGACAAAGACATCAGAACCGTTGTTTCTCAATACTGGAGCTCTAAACTAAATGATGCCTTGGAACATCCAAACGAAGTAAGTTTTGTCGAAATGTTCACCAATTCACCTTATGTTATATCCAGTGAAAACTATGAACATTTAGCATCACAATATCGACCATTTAAAAAGCAAATTGTCAAAGCCATGGATGAAAGCATAATAATCAGAATGGACCCTGATTATTTAATTTATGATTGTAACAGTAACATTGATGGTGTTTTAGATTATATAAAGAACACAGACATAGATGATTTAGAAGGCTTCTTAGATTTTGCTTATAGAAAATACTGGCGTTCTTTACTGAACCTATCACTATAACTTATGTAACTTAAAATAGAATCCCTACTTAGGGATTCTATTTGTTAAAGGTAACACTCAGTGTCTTATATGTCTTTGTAAGATTCTCAGCACACTGTCTTAAGGTCTCCTGATCACCAGGCCCTACATTGATATGATTACCAATCATAGTTAGAAGGTCTTTTTCTTCTTTAGCATAATCATGATCTGAATAAGCCAGTGTCATCAGTTCAAAATAAATTTTCTTCTTATCTGATGATTCTAAAGTATTGATAACCTTCAGCTCTTCTTCAATGGTGTTGTCTAAATCAAAGTCAATGGTCAAAGCCATTTCTTTTTCATAGAGCTTTAAGATTTTTAACTCCTCTTTGGTTGCTTTGTTGTCTGAGTTCATAACTGTATAAGCCAGCTTGTAAAAAGATTGTTTAGCATCATTTGATAGTTCGTGTAAAAACATAGCATCTCCTTTTATATTTATTACATCCTAATACATTTATACCAGAAATACCGCTTGCTAAAACAAAAGAAAACCTTGATAAAATCAAGGCCTTACTTATTTCTTATATAGTTCTCATAAACATCCACAGCCAGTCCAGTTATGGCAACTCTCTTATATGACCAAGACTTCCTTGTTCTAATAGAATCATCTACAGCTTGAGTAAACTTTTCTTGTAGAGCATCTTGTAAGTCTTTAATCGGTGTACCAACTAAAGATTTTTCATCCTTATGTCTAAAAGGTTTTAAACCAACTGCTCCTAAAGCAATCCTAATGTCTTTAACACATTCATTTTCTTCTTGGACAAAGATACATGCATTCATTTTAGATATGGTTACGCCTGTTCTAGAACCTACCTTTGCAAAACCTGAATGCATATGTTTAGGGATATCAATGACAAAACCAATGATCATTTCATCCACTTCTAAGCTGGTTGTATTGGGTCTGATAACCAGATCATCTACCTTTAAGCTTCTTACCTGCCCCTTAGAGTTTAACACCTTCACATCAGCATCCAAGCCAATCATTACCGTTGATGTATCTGCTGCAGCAGATGCATTGGCAATGTTACCACCTAAGGTGCCCGCATTTCTGATTTGAGGTGATCCAACCATGGACGCAGCAACTGATAGAGCTCTTACATGATCTAATATAACTTGACTATACTGTAAATCTGAAAAAGTTGTTAAAGCACCAATCTCAATTTTATCTTCAAGTAACCTGATGTACTTATAATCACTTAAGTGAGAAACATCAATGATGGCATCTGGCTTATATTTGCCTTCATTGATACCAACAATGATATCTGTTCCACCTGCAATAAACATTGTATTTTCAGTCTTTAGTCTTAATGTCTCAAGCAGACTGTCATAGTTTTTAGGCGCATACATTTTTATACTCATATGCCCTCCTTAAGATAATTTTTCTGCAATCTTTAAGACTGCATCTTCTATTTTATTGTAGCCAGTGCAACGACATAAGTTGCCTTCAAGTCCTTTTTTTATAGCTAAAAGGTCAGGAGTTTTATTCTGCATAAGAATGGCCTTTGTAGACATAACCATCCCCGGTGTGCAGAAACCACATTGAATGGCACCACATTCTACAAACTGCTTTTCTATCACTTCAAACTCACCATCATCCTTTAAACCTTCAATGGTGATAACTTCTCTACCTTCAATCTGACTGCATAAAACCAAACATGAGTTGATGGTCTTTTGATCAATGATAACTGTACATGCACCACATTCACCTTCACTACAGCCTTCTTTGGTACCTGTTAAATCAAGTTCATCTCTTAAGAGATCTATTAGTCTAAGGCTAGGATCTACATCCACTTGAACGGCCTTATTATTTAGAGTAAAATTTATTTTCATCTTATACCTCACTGTTCAACTTAGCGATGACCTTTTCTGGTGTGATTGGCAAGCTAGAAAAATCACTGTCTAAAGCATGATTAACAGCATTGACAACAGCAGCCATAACAGGCGTTGCTGCAATCTCACCAATTGCCTTGGCTCCAAATGGGCCATCATCTTGTCCATATTCCAGGATAAGGGTTCGAACTTTAGGCATATCTGGTGTGTTAACAACGTGATATGAAGAGAAGTTTCTCGCTACTGGATAACCTTTATCATTTAATTTAATGTCTTCTGATAAGGCATAACCAATTCCCATTTGTACACCACCATGAATTTGGCCTTCAATCATGCCATGATTGATTGCGGTACCGACATCATGGCTTGCTAGGTAATCTGTTACTCTGATCAGACCAGTTAAAGTATCTACTTCTACTTCTGCAAAATGTACACCATAACCACCTGGATTGGATGTGTTTTGATAGGTTTCTGTCACCTGTAATTGTTCTTGGAAGGTTCTATGTGTTTCAATGCAAATGTCACCATACGATACTGACGATTCAGCATTTCCCTTAACATGAACCACACCATCTTTGATGTATAAGTAGGCCACTGGTTTATTTAAAAGTCTAGATGCTTTTTCTAAAACCAAGTCTTTTAACTTTTCTGCTGCATTTTTGACAGCTCTACCCGTTACGTAAGTCACACGGCTTGAAAATGTACCTAAATCAAATGGACTTCTTGAAGTATTGGCTTCCATCACCTTAATAGATTCTACAGGAGTATCTAGTACTTCTGCAGCTATAATGGCAAAACTGATCAAGGTACCACAACCCTGTTCATGGCCTGCTGAATTAATGATAACAGAGCCATCTTCTGACATCTTCATAATAATAGAAGAATGGTCTTGAACTTTACCATAGTAACCGTTTACGTGTCCTGCCGCAGCAAGACCAACGCCTTTTTTATAACGTGAATCTTCAGACTTCTTATTGTATCTATTTTCAAAATCAAAGGCTTTTGCACCTTCTAACATGACATCTTTAGGTCTAGCATTCCCAAGACTTAGATTAGAGTACTTTTCCATGGAACCAGGAGATACCATATTTTTCAGTCTAATGTCTACAGGTGATACCTTAAGCTCTCTAGCAGCATTGGTCATTGCAATTTCCAGTGCCGTATAAATTTGAGGACAGCCCCAACCTCTAAAGCCACCTGAGATAGGACCATTGGTATAAACTACCTTTCCCTTATAAGTCACATCATCGACATCATAAACCCTATAAAGCTTTTTACCACCTGCAACATTTAAAGCCACACTGTTAGAACAATAAGCACCTGAATCTACTAGTGAAGATATTTCAATGCCTTCTAGTTGATGATTTTCATCAAAACCTAGACTCACATCATAATCTATAGCAGTACCTGTTACAGTACTTAAAATGGTTTCTTTTCTGTTGTACTGAAGACTCACATTGGCTTTTAAGTCATTGGCCATATAAGCACAAACCAGCTCTAGTATAACTTGCTGCTTACCACCAAAAGAACCACCCATGGTCGTTTTAATGACAGTGATATCACTGTAGCGTTTCTCTAAAAAACCGGCAATGGTGTTTCTGACTGAATAAACACTTTGACACGGTGCATAGACTGTCATCTCATCCATTTCATTGTATAAAACTACAGCTGAATGATTCTCCATAGCAGCATGGTGAACCTTCTGTGTATGTACCGATGTATTAAAGCTATGTTTAGAGCCATCGATTTTACTTCTTGCTTGACCGATACTTAAATCTGCTTCACTTAAAATGTTACCACCTTCATGAATAGATGTATCCGACTCCAATGCTTCTTTTAATGTCGGTAGTGCAGGTAATTCCTCATACTCAACTTCAATTAGATCAATTGCTCTTTTAGCAGTATGTTTATCTTTAGCCACTACAGCAGCTATTCTGTCCCCGACAAATCTTACTCTATCTGTAAAGATTCTTTCATCCTCTACAGATGTTTCTCCTGCATTAGTAATATAAGAGTTAAAACACTTCTTTGTCGTGTTAAAAGGTGTAAATACCTTTACCACCCCGTCTAATGCTTCAGCTTTACTTGTATCAATTTTTTTGACTATACCATGAGGGATGCTAGAAAAAAGCACTTTGGCATGCAACAGATTTGAAAACTTCATATCTGGTAAGTACTTTTGCCTACCACAGGCTTTGGCCTTAGCATCATGTATTGGATATGATTTCCCCACATATTTTCTTTCTGTTTTCGTCATTGTCACCTCTATTTCATAGGACCTAATTAGCTCATGCTAAATCATAATTACTCATCTTTAAGTTCATCATAATAGATTCTATCTAACAAAAGTCTAAACATTAGATAAAGTGTAAATCATTCCATCAAATACGAAAAAACACTGCCCATGACAGTGTTATTTTATCTCTACAAAAGAGTCAATATAATATTCATCTCCAATTTTAACAATTGTTAATCTAGCCTCAGTATCAATAGCCTGCCCTTCTAAGATAAGTCTATCTTTTTCATGATAGCCACTAGTACACTTGAACCAGCCAGGTCCAAAGTCACTTGTATAGTTATAAAAAGCATCCGTTTCCTCTAAGTATAAGACATCTTTTAAAGCAAGTTCAGATAGTTGATCTATCTTCACACCTGTGATACTCTTCAATACCTCTTCTACATGCGCCTTTTTATAACGGTGAATCGGTACAGGCATGGCCTTTAGAGTTTTGACATGTTTGAATGGCCAATTATCCAACTTACTTAATATATCATACTCTTCTAGTTCTTTTGGTACCTCACCATAAGGATAGTACATCAGAAACTCACTTAAATTGATATCTCTTACTTCTTCATAAAATGAAGTGAAAAAACATCCTATTGGATTTACTGTTGACATGGTATCGAAAGTTAATACAGGTTGAAAAAGTTCATTTAAACTTTCAAGTTCCTTCTCTGATAAGACTTTGTTCTGAGAATAAACCTCATCTAAAGTTTCATTCCAAGCTTCCCTTATAGAATCAAATGAAAAACTAAGCATCATCGTTTCTAGGACAGATCCACTCTTCCATTTGTGACCCATCCAATAAGAAAATTCTTCATCACTATGCCACTCTGGCTTAAACTCATTGGTCAAATAAGAATCAATCTTGTAATTCTTTTCTTCTTCTAAATCAAGAAGATAAAGTGTTACCAATCTTTCATTTTCCATAAACTCATCAACAGTTATGGTATCTAACATAAGAGGATAATCACTATAAAGAATCAGACCAGTGTTTGGATTCAGAACATAATCATCCGTAAAAACATCATCATTTGTATATATCTTATAATCCCAAGTGTTGGTCTCTAGTTTGATATAAGCTTGAGTTAGCATCAAGTCCTTTGATTCAATCCATAAAGACGTTTCCTGGTCATTCCACATGTATAAATTTAAACTGAAAATGTCTTCAAGTCCTAGATCACCTTTAGTCAGTTTCTTTTCTAAATGACCTTCTGTATCTAGTATGTAAATCTCGTCTAAACTCTCTACAGCAATATACTTGCCTTTGGGACTGACTCTAAAATCAAAACTAGTGCCTTCAAATAGCTTTTTAGGTTTTGAAGACGGTGTCAAACACCAAAGTGATCTTATAAGTTCGCCACTGGTATCCTCATAGATGACATAAACTTTATCATCCACAGTTTCCATATAGTGATAATGATTTTTATATACCGACAGAACCTTCTCATTGTCCACTCTTGCCAAACTTAACTCATCTTCTAAATTTGTCACTTGTTCTTCTAATCTTGTCACCTTAATTTGCAAATCAGCACTCATATCATTTGTATCACCACAGGCTACAAGACTAAAAACTATCATTAGAAGCAACATCAATCTTTTCATCGAACAACCTCCCCTACTCAATTTATTTTATCATATGCCAATAAAAAATGGACATAATAGGAAGAATTTACTAAAAAAAGTCCTTAGTGGACTTTTATACGTTATCTTCTGAAATTAATGCCACTCTATAAGGATAGAGTTCCGCTGTCATGATGCCTTCTTTAACAGCTGGATCGTTTAGCATGATCTCACGTGCCTTAACTTCATCCGCATTAAGGATGACAATACCAAAAGTATCTGGTCCATCATGTGTGGTACGACCAGCTAATATTAGAATACCTTCCTTCTTAAGGTCTTGAAGTTTATGAAAGTGTCTTTCCACTATTTTTTCATCCTCTTCAGTCCAATCCTGACCACCAACCAATCTATCTATCAATTGTAACTTGTATATATAATGCATAGGTCCTCCTACCATTTAAGCATGCCATCTGCCTCGTCTATATGTTCAGCTTCCTTGACGTAAGCACCTGTTATTTTCATATATAGTTTTTCTAGTAAGTTGATCTTAGGCGTAAACATCAGAGACAAAGTCCAGAATAAACCTAAAATTAAGACAGATGAAATTAATATCAAATTTCTAGGGCCATTGTAAATAAGCCTTCTGTTGTCCATAAATTCAATGGGTTCATCAATTTTAATGCTTGTCAAACTGCCATCTATAGAATATGACTTAATAGCCTTTTCCTTAAGACCGATATCAATCATTTCAAATACTGGCCTTGTCGTCACATTCACTTCATGCAAGCCACGAACACTGACTAATGTCACGTTACTATAATTGTCTTCACCAACAAGAAGAATATAATCAGTGCCATCGTATTCATAATCAAACATCAATAGTTTGCCTTGAAGTTCCTTGTAATAACCAGACTCCAAACGGTACTTGTCATTCAGTCCCTTAGACAAATAAGCAAAACCAAGCTGATTGTCTATACGAAAGCTTACTAGCTTGTCATTTTCAAAGATTCTTGTAGAAATCAACTGGACATCTAAGCCAGTATCTGTTTCCAATGCTTTTTCAATGTCTGCTTCTGTCACGATGGTGTAGAAATTCAGATAAAAAAGTACAGAAACCACAATACCAATAATAATCAAAGTAAATCTAATTATCCTTTTCAAGATGATCCACCATCCCTTCAATTTCAACCTTTTCCTTAAAACTTATTTCTCCTATAGGTTCTGATGCTCTACCAAAAGTATATTCACTATAGGCAACAAGCTTGCCCTCTAAAACATCTACCGAAATTCTATCATTATCATTGTAAAAGTGACCGACAGTGATTTCTTTTGTCACGGGATCAAAGTGAGCCATCTGAATGATCAAAAGTCCTGAACCTATATCACTTACGACTAAAAGCTCGTCTTTTCCGTCTCCATTTGAATCCAGAAGGTATATGTCTTCTAGATAACCATATGGCATTTGAAAGATCAAATCATCTTTTACAAATAAAATATGATTAAAATCAGACACTTGATAGACTTTAAATCCCTCTACTGTAATATTTAAATCAAAAACATCTGCATGCTTATACGCTTCATCCAAAATAATGGGCTCATCAACCTGACTGATATCATAATCTAGCTTTACACAAGAGACATCTTCACAGCCAATCAAAAGAAAAGCCATCAAAAGTAGCAAAATCTTTTTCATATCATCACCCAAAAGCTTTAGAGTACTCAACCACACCAGAATCTGAATCACTTATTTTTAAGTACATATAGTTTTCATCTGGTACTTTAAATGGACATTCTATCCCATACTTTGAAGCCAGTTCAAAGCCAAACTTAGGATAATAGTCCTTATGACCAAGTACAACAATCCCTTTATATTCATCAGCTCTTTTTATAGAATCTCTTATCAGAAGACTGCCCACTGACTTGCCTTGATAAGATTCATGAACAGCGACGGGCGCCAGTGCTAAATAACCTTCATGACCCCCTACTTTTATTTTGGTCATCATGCAGTGACCGATAACCTTACCATCTAACTTGGCAACTGTCGACAAGTGATGGATATACTCATTAGAATCTCTCAAACAATTTACAAGCTTCATTTCTTCATCTGTTTCAAAGGCACTGATAAGTACTTGATCAATTTCTTTATAATCATCAGGTGATTCTTCTACAATCACTAGAGGACTCTTTTTTACCATCGGAAGAAAGATGATGCCATCTTTTTTTTGCATCTGATTTACACCTACAAAACCAAGCGCTTCATAGGCCTTAATAGCATAGTCTGAAGCATTCACTGTTACATCACAAAGCAAGTCTTTTGAAGCGGTTTCAAATAAGGTTCTACCAATCCCCTTACCAAAATAATCAGAGTCAACGAAAAATAGGGAAATATGCCCCTTATTCATCTCGATCATGCCCACCAATTTCTTATCTGCTTTTGCCACAAAAATGTTTGATTCCCTATTAACCATGTCATCTACGAAGTGATTAAAGTTTCTTTTTCCTTCTTCACTGTAGCCTGGTCCAACATATGCATCAAAGACCTTCTTAACTAAACTTATTACATCATTCATTTCGTCACGGTTCATTCTCTCTATGTTATACATTTTTATCTCTCCGCCATCTTAATACTAGATTTAAAATATTGTTCTGTAAACCATATAGCATCTAGTATCTCTTTTTCACTATAAGCATGATCTTTTGCAACAACCAGTTTCTCTTCTACATCATCTTCTCTATATACAATGGCTATAACAATCCCTTTAAAACTTTCTACTGCCTCTTTAGGACCCAGAACATAAGCATCTAGCTCATGACCATCGCCAGCGACTGTATTTTCTAAATAGCCATAATTCACAGGATAAATCATGTCCTTATGTCTAGGATGTGGTTTACCAAGTGGTCTATCAATAATCACTTCAACTTCAGTATTTAAATATGCTTCTATATTCATCTTACACCTGCCATTTCATTTCAAACTCATATAACACGAAACTGTCAATTTTAGGTATCAAAGTACTATTTTTTTGATACAATAACCAGTTCCCAAGGTATCAACTCATAAGTGTAATAACCTCCTGCAATCAAAGGATCTTTTCTTGTAATTTTATGTGCATCCTCTATATCTTTTGCTTCAAAAATTACCATGCCACCAGGACGATCCATAAATCCACCACCTACTAAGCTGTGGTCTTTAGAGTAATCGTATAAGTACTTTAAATGCGCCTCAAAGATCTCCTCTGCTACTTTTTCTTCATTTGCCTTTGTATCTCTTCTTACATAAAGTGTCATACCTGCTTTCATAAAATTACCTCCCTTATGACTATTTTAACAGAAAAAAGCTTTGAAATAACACTTTATATCAAGTATTATCCAAAGCTATTTAATCTCCCACATTTTCTTTCTATGTTTACGAAACTATTTCAATAGTTATAAGATAATGTAAGGCTACAATTACTCTAGGTAGTTTAATACCAAATTAAGAAGAGTCTAGCTAAATTTATGCCCCTTAACTAGAGCTATAACCGCTTCATTACTTTCATAATCGAAACACTGATTCACAAGTTTTTTTGCTTCTGTTATTGTAATTTGACTTATCATTCTTTTAGCTCGCAATAAACCAGATGCAGACATAGAAAACTCATCTAAACCTAACCCCAAAAGCAAAGGTATTGCAAGGATGTCACCAGCCATTTCCCCACACATACCAGTCCACTTACCTTCCTTATGGGAAGCATCTATCACCATTTTAATCAGTTTCAGTAATGATGGATTGAAAGGCTGATACAAGTACGATACTTTTTCATTCATTCTATCAGCAGCGAATGTGTATTGAATTAAATCATTTGTACCAATTGAAAAGAAATCAACTTCCTTTGCCAATACATCTGCAGCCAACGCTGCTGCTGGAATTTCAACCATTATCCCCACTTCAATATCAGAACTCACTTTATAGTCCGATTCAAGTAGCTCTTCTTTAACTTCATTAAATAAATTCTTAGCAGCTCTAAACTCAGCCACTGTTGCTATCATAGGGAACATAATTTTAAGTTTGCCATAAATACTTGCTCTTAATAAGGCTCTTAACTGTGTCTTAAACATTTCCTGTTTTTCTAAACACAACCTTATTGCTCGATGACCTAAAAAGGGGTTAAGTTCTTCATCCATTTTTAGGTACGGTAGATGTTTGTCACCGCCTATATCCAAGGTACGTATCACAACCGTTTTATTATCCATTCTATCAAGAACCTGTTTATAAATTATAAACTGTTCTTCTTCTGTTGGAAAATCTTTATGCTCCATAAAGATAAACTCTGTCCTAAAGAGGCCAATTCCGTCACCTCCATATTTTTTAACCCCCTCAAGATCTTCTAGAGATCCAATGTTTGCAAAAAGCTCCACATCTTTGCCACAAGCAGTTACTGCCTTTTGGTGTTTAAGCTTCAATAGTTCTTCTCGTTCTCGCTCTTCAGTCATCAGTTTATTTTGATAAAATAGGAAAGTTTCTTGATTAGGGTTTACAATTAAGCCACCACTTGATGAGTCCATAATCAGCGTATCACCGTGATTGACTTCTTTCATTAGTCCCTTGATACCTAGTATAGCTGGCAACTCTAAGGATCTTGCCATAATAGCACTGTGTGATGTTCTACTGCCCATTATAGTGGCTATTCCCTTCACATAATCCATATTAAGTTGAGCTGTATCAGAAGGTGTTAAATCTTCTGCAAGTAATATGACAGGCTCATTTATGTGACTTAAATCGTTGCTAGCTAGTCCCAATAAATTTCTTAAGACACGACTTGATACATCTTTTAAGTCAGCTGTTCTAGCTTTTAAATACTCATCATCTATTTGATTAAACATACTTATATACTTTACAGAAACTTCATTATACGCATAACTTGCATTATACTTAGAATCACTTATAAGCGACTTAACTTCAGCTATAAACTGAGGATCTAATAAAATCTGGATATGAGCATCAAATATTAAACTACTTTCCTCATCAATTTTTTTTGCCGTTTCGTTTTTTAAATCTTTCAGCTTACTTTCGGTTTCATATATAGCATGATCAAGCTTGATTAACTCTTTTTCTACATTTTCAATCCTATGATCTGATATAATAATCGCTTCTGATTTGTAGATATAGGCTTTTGCAATAGCTATGCCATCAGAAGCTGTAATTCCTGTTAACATATCATTCTCCTTGTCAACTAATCTTCTTTAAGTGCATCAATGTAGGCTGTTATTTCATTAACTGCAGCTTCGTTCTTTGATTCTACGATTACTTCATCTCCACATTTCATTGACAAAGCCAGAATATTGATCAAGCTTTTTCCATTAGCCGTTTTGTCTCCATTAATTAGATTTACATCATCATTGTACTTGTTGGCAATATTAACTATTCCACTAGCAGGTCTGGCATGAATACCAGTTTGATTATTTACTTTAATTGAGTTTGAAAACATCTTATATCCTTTCTTTTAAAAACTGTCCAATTGTCTTTGCAATCTTTTCACCATTTAAATTGTATTTATCTAGAAGCTTGCCAAATGGACCTGACTCAGCAAAACAATCCTGCATACCTATTCTTTTTATCAAACTTGGACAATATTCTGATGCAAGTGATGTAATACTCTCACCTAGACCGCCTATGATATTATGTTCTTCGCAAGTAAAAATATAATTATGAGCTTTAATAAGTGGTATCAAATTCTCATTGTCCAAGGGCTTAATACAGCATACATTGACTAAGCTTGCATTTATACCTTGATCTTTAAGGATTTCACAGGCCTTTAAAGATTCTTGAACCATCAGTCCTGTGGCTATAATAAGGACATGATGCCCCTCTAAAATGAGGTCTGCTTTTTTTACGTTAAACTCACATGCATGATTATAAACATCTTCTACACCACTTCGGCCCAATCTGACATAAGATGGCCCCGGCGTATCAGCGACATGATTGATAACTGCTCTTGTTTGCAAATCATCACAAGGACAATAAATTTCCATGTTAGCAATGGCTTTCATTATGGCTATATCCTCTATTGCTTGATGAGAAACACCATCCTCACCAACCGATATACCAGCATGAGTCGCGCATATATTTACATTTAAGTTAGGATATGCAACAGAGTTTCTAATTTGCTCCCATGCACGTCCTGAAGCAAACATTGCAAAAGATGATGCAAATGCTGTATAACCACTTGCTGCAAAACCAGCCGCTACGCAAATCATATTAGCTTCCGCAATCCCCATATTGAAATGTCTATCTGGAAAAGATTGAGATGATAAAAATGTTTTGGTTGACTTTGATAAATCTGCATCAAATACAACTACCTTGTTGTTTTTATGCATGATTATTTCTAGTTCTTCACCATATGCTTGTCTAGTCGCTTTACCCATTATTCACCTCTAAAACTTCCATTGCTTTTAAATACTCTTGGTCATTTGGTGCTGTTCCATGCCACGAAGGATTATTTTCCATAAATTTTACTCCTTTACCTTTTACAGTATTTGCAAGGATGACTGTTGGTCCCTCTGTATATTTTCCGGCTAAGTCATATGCACGTCTAATAGCATGTAAATCATGACCATCTACTTCTAGAACATGCCATCCAAAAGATTTGAACTTCTGATCAATTGGCTTGGAGTTCATAACTATTTCTATAGGACCATCAATTTGAAGGTTATTGCAATCTACTAGAGCACATAAATTGTTAAGTTTGTAGTGTGCTGCTGACATTGCAGCTTCCCAGACTTGTCCTTCTTGTAATTCTCCATCCCCTATCAAAACATAAACTCGATGACTGTTATTTGACAACTTGTTGGCCATAGCCATACCAACAGACACGCTAAAACCCTGTCCTAACGAGCCTGTCGACATGTCTATGCCTTCAATATAATTCATGTTGGGATGGCCCTGTAACTTTGAATCAAGTGCTCTAAACGTTTCTAAGTCCTCATCCAACAAATCAGCTTCACTTAAAATAGCATATGCTAATGCTGAAGCATGTCCTTTGGAAAAGACTACCCTATCTCTGTCGATAGATGCTACATTTTCTTTATTAATATTAGCCTTCTCAAAATATAGAACATACATGAGTTCAACGGCGGATAAAGCACCACCTATATGACCTGATTTAGCCTTATGGACCATTTTAACAATGTTTTTTCTTATGTTATTTATCTTAATCATAATGACCTCCTGCATCAAGTAATACCTTCTGGATAATCTGATGATCATCTTCTGGTGCCATACCACTTACAGCTATAGCACCAAGAAAATGAGTATCAAGGAATATAGGATAAGCTCCTGCTACTATACAGTAGTCTTTAATGGATAAACCATATTTTGAAGGAAGCAGACTAGCATCACCATTAAGCTTCTTATCTAGAAAATATGTAGAATTGTGAAAGTGTAAAACAGAGTTCCTCTTTCGTCTTAGCCAGTTGATATTATCCAGACTACATTTATCAGAGGAAAAATGATAGCATATCTTTCCACAACTATATATATCTACACACAACTTCAAATTCTCCTCTATGGCTTTAAGTGCAATTGCATTTCCAATTTCATAGATCTTTTTCATATTAAATGTCTTAAAACTAATAAGTTCTTCTCCATTGACTTGCATAGCTATTCTCCAATTCTTTCATTCACTAAATCACTTATCATTTCATCAATCAATACCCCTTGGAACTTCTTTTGCCTCTTAAAGTAACTCTTTAATCTATTTAGTTCTTCTGGCGTGACTTTATATTCAGATAAGTTATAACTCATTCCAATCTCATCTAGAAAATCTGTCATGACTTCAATGGCTTGACTAGAACAAATAACAGGAATTTGGTCATTTACTATCTCTAAAACCCCTCTTATGCCTTCTCTATATGCTGGATCATCAAAAAAAGATTTGATAAAGTACGGATAGACAATCGCTAAGGATTGACCATGATTAATCCTGTTGATGCTACTTGTTATCAACTCTCCAAAGGTATGAGGGATATTAGCACCACCATTTGACAAGGTCAAACCCGCATAAGCATCTGCTATGGCAAGTTGATTTCTATAAGTTAAGGAGTTTTCCTTTAATACTTTTGGCAAGTTGCATACGATTTTCTCCATTCCCTCAATAGCCATATGACTACTAATTTCAGAATACCTGTTATTGATGTAAGACTCTGACAAATGACAGAAGGCATCGAAACTTGTACTAGCAGTTAAGAAATTCGGAAGAGTAAGTGATAATGCAGGTATAATATAAGCTGTTTTTGGGAAGAAATCATCACTAAAGATAGTATGCTTTACATTATTACTGTCACTCACAACAGAAGCTTGAGTCACATGTGAACCGGTACCAAAAGTCGTTGGTACAGCAATTAAAGGTAGTTTCTGTGGATTGACTTTCTTAAAATCTCGATTGTACATTTCTTGCCATCTGATATCATATTTATTAGAAAAAGCCATCACTTTGGCACTGTCTAATGTTGATCCTCCACCAATAGCCAAAAGAAAGTCATAATTACCTTCTTTGATCACCTGTATACCTTTATCGATGTCACTATACAATGGATTTGGTCTTATACTATTAAAGATATCAACAGTAATACCTGCTTCTATAAGCTTTTTTCTAAATGTTTCTCTTAAATCACACATGACTTTAATGTTATCTTGAATGATCATCAAGCATTTACCATTTTCATATTCTAAAGCTGAAATCACTTCATCAACACTCTCAACAAAGTTAATTTCAACGGGATTATAATACTTTTTCATAATATTCTCCTCAATAATAGGCATTGTGTCCAATGCCTAAGTTTTAAAAGTAATCACTTTTTCTTCTATGCTATTAATTTGTCTACTTGAATCAATGTCTAAATTTTTTAAAGCTGTATAGTTAGTAATAACTAAAGGTGTTGTTAAATCTATATCAGGATTTTCAAATAATGCATTACTTAGCTCAATGAGCTTATCACCTGCTTTTATTTCATCCTGTTCACGACAATAACTGATAAAGCCCTCACCTTTTAGATTAACTGTATCCAAACCAATATGGATAATGATTTCCAAACCTTTATCAGATTTTATACCTATAGCATGTTTTGTTTCTGCTAAAAAAGTAATTACACCATTACAAGGTGCATAAAACACCTTACTATCAGAAACAAAAGCCACACCCTCACCCATCATTTTCTGATTAAAGACAGGATCTTTAACCTGACTTAAATCTAATAATTGACCTGTCGTGATAGCACGTAGACTATCTTTTTTTAATAATCGCATTTTAACCTCTTATCAATGAATACAATGTTAAATAAATGACCGACACTAATAGTAAATGTAATATGTACAGTCCTAGAATCTTCTTATCCTTTATAACAGATACAAGTATCTCTTTTAAGGACAAGAATCGCTCTCTCTTTAACTTAACAAGTAGTAATAGGTGGAAGAACCCTGTCAAAATATTTAGAGTAAAGTTCATGGATAAAGTACAAAGTAAAATCAATGCCAGACTTGGTATTTCATCCTTCTTATAAGATAACTCAATAAAACATAAGAAGTTTAACATAGCAACTTGAAAGTAAAGATTATAACCAATTCTAGTGTTAATAACATCTATAAAAGAAACATCAGAATGAACTGAATACATATAAATTAATGCTAAGGATCCTAATCCTGCACCTATGTGTAACAGTCTTATTAACTTAAGCAAATTACTATGATTCTTAAATACTTTGATCAAGGTTCCTTCCTCCAACATTATTCTAAATTATGCTTTCTTGCAGCATCATCTATAGCTTGTCTAATTTCCTGTACAGCAACAGTCGTTCCTTCCGGATGGCAATATATTGCAGTTGTGAAGATCATAATATCAGGATTACACGCAACAACAGGCTCAAGATTATGAATTCTCATTCCACCATCAACGGCTAACTCACAGTCTGGGTTACATTTATCAATAAGCGCTCTTGATCTTTTAATTAAATCCAAAGAAGATCTTCTCCAAGCCCACTTTTTTTCTCCCTTTGGTGGTTTCCCAGCACCATGTATCACAAGGTGAAGTCTATCAATATCGTAAATTGATTCTTCAACAAATGATAATGGCGTATAACAACCAATCGTTAAACCAATCTTCATTCCGAACTCATGGCACCAATTAATAATGTAAGCCAGTGGTGCACCAATAAAGTGCTCAGCAGGCAGTACTAACATGGTACAGCCGGCTTTTGCAATTTTTTCAATAAACAATCTATCACATGTTTCTGTATAAAAATGACATTCAATAGGCTTATCAGTAATCGATCTAACTCCCTTAATAATCAAATGACCACCTACAAGTTGTAAATTTCTTAAATCATGCATATCTGCTGCATCAGAGTGACAAACATCCGCTCCTGCATCTAAGGCTTCTTTCATATTTTTTCTTACATCGCCATAATCAAAGTTGCCTGCCATACCTGCTGCAATTTTTATTTTCTTCATTTGTCCTCCTAATTGATGTCTAAGGCTTCTTTTATATCCGCTGAAATATTAGTTACTTTTGGCCCGTAGATAATTTGATAATTCAAGCCATTCTTCACATATCCCAATGCCTCTAGATCGTCTAGCCATGCATTCTGCTCAGCTACCACTGCATCATCTTTAACTGTCACCCTAAGCCTAGTAGCACAGTTTTCCACTGACACGATATTGTTTCTTCCGCCAAATGCCTCTATCACTGCATCATGAAAGGCAACTATGCCATCTTTAGGTCCATTTTCTCTACTATTTCTATATTCTTTTTTTGTAACAAACTTAACGTCTGAATCACCTCTACCTGGCGTCTTCAAATTAAACTTTAATATTGCCCATCTGAAAACTATAAAGTAAAGAGCAAAGTAAATTGGTACTAAGTACAACAACGAAAGAGCTTGTACCTTAGCAGGTTGTAGAATATTTGGTAACATAAAGATTACAGCAAAGCCTTGGATTGATACTTTTGTAGCTTCTGCTAACACAAAAGCCAGACCTGATAGCGGTACATGTACTAAGTAATACAACAATGGACTTGCAAATAAAGTAGTGAACTCTATCGGTTCAGTTACACCAACAAATGTAGCTGTAAATACTGCTGGAATAATTAGCGCAAGCATTTTCTTACGATTTTCCTTTTTTGCAGTAACATACATAGCAAATGCTGCCCCCGGCCAGCCACCTAAGTTGATTAATAATCTTCCACTTGTAAAGTTTCTTATTAAATAATGTGTTGCTGTTGGTGAGCCTGTTAAGGCAATTTCAATGTTCTTTGTACCGCTAACCATGACACCATCTACCAACATAGTTCCACCTAATTCAGTGTACCTTAACGGCATTGTTACTAAGTGATGCATACCAAATGGTAGTAAAGCTCTATCAACACAGCCATAAACGAATGTACCAAACAATCCAGCATTACCAATAAAGATTGCTAAAGTTTGAATACCAGCACTAATCACAGGCCATACATGATACAATACAAAGCCTAAACCAACTGCAAATACTGGGACTAGCATAATAATAAATTTAGGGCCTGCAAAGAATGCTAAAGCATTAGGGAGTTTTGTATCGCCCCATTTGTTCATCATCCATGCAACAACAATACCAGAAATAATTGCACCAAATATACTTAAGTCATATGTAAAGATCCCCAGTACATTTGTATACATTTTCGTGTACACTATGGCTTTATCAGCCGACATTGCCATGTTTTCCATTAGCCATTCTACATTAAGTGTTGCTTGTGTAATACCATCAAAACTTGCTAAATTAGAGATTACAGTATTTACACTCATAAGCATAAAAATACCCGCTAAAGCAGCATAACCTTTGTTCTTTTTCGATAAACCGAATGTAACACCAATTACAAACCATAAAGATAAGTTCCTAATAATCAATGATGCAATCTTCATAAAAAGTCTAGCTACTTTCCATAAAACAGTCCCTTTTGTAAATATAAAGTTTGCTAGTGGTGATGCTATACCCATTGTAAGACCACACACTACTAAAACAATAATTGGAATCATCATTGCACCAGCAAATTGCTGAAACTTCGCTTGAATATTTAATTTCCCCTTGTTCATATTTCCTCCTTATACTAATGAGGCCTCTCACAAACATTATAAAAAAAAGACTATCTACTAACAATAGTCTCGGCGAATCTAAAGCTACACTAAAACAAGTGCAATTATTTACATAGTATTTGTGGAAAGTTATCAAAATTTTTTACAATCCTTTTATAGTTACTCATTTGATACAACTGATTGCATTTACTAAAAAGTAAGTTCAGTTCCAAATGATTCATGTTTTTACTAAACCGAATAACGGAAAAATCATCTCTTGAAACATCAATAGTTGAAATAATTAAGTCGCAATCAGTTATATCTTTAAGTTCAAAAGTTTCATCTACGATTTTAATGAAGTTAATATACTTATCTAGTTTTGTTTTTATATATATCAACTCAATTTCGTTACAATCATGAAGTAAAACGGTCTTAAGTTGGCGCTTGTTTTTTTCAAACACATTCGATATTGAAAATATCAAATTACATAATAATTGTTCAGTCATCCTGATAGAGTAATATTCATTACTCAATTCACATATTTTTTTTGCCATAACAGCAGATAATCCAAAGCTGGCTTCCAGTTTTCTATAATAGTCAATAACAATACTATAATAATGGTTATTTATTTGATAGTGAACCTCCTTAACTAAAAAGCCTATAGCCGTATCAGTTAACAAATTATAATCTTCATCTGCCAGGTTCACAGTTCCCATGATATATTCTTTAATTTCTTTACTAAGTTTTCTTGAAATTTCAGTATGCTTTATTGGCATTTCACTTGACTGAACTACCAATAGTGTATAAATATAAATAGCCTCCTGCTCAGAAAATGTAACCCCTGTATAAGAGGTAACCTCGTCCATAATGAGCTTAACAGTTTTTTTGTTATCAATCTGCTTAATCAACTCTTGTCTAGTTTGAGGAATAGTCACCTCATTTCCACTATTACTTCTTTGTATTGAAATTGAAAAGATTTCTATTAACCAATTAAGTTCATGCAAAGAAAAATCTAATCCACACTCTTCTTTAATTCTCAATATAAGGTTTTTTATAAATCTTTTATCACTCTGCTTGATAATTTGATTAATGTACTCACTAAATTTAAATCTATCGTCGTAGCTATCTTCTTGATCAAATAGGTCATTGCATAAATCCAAACACTTTGTTAGTAACAACCTTTTTCTCTTTTCACCAGCTTGTAACTGTAGTCCTTCACTTCTAGTGTTGATAATTTCTGAATCATACGACTCTAAGAATCCATTAATTTCTTTTATTCCTTTATATATCGAAGGGCGTGATAAGAAAAATATCTCGGAAAGTTCAGTAATAGTTAATTTATTTTCAGGTTCTAAGATTAGTATAAACAGTAATATTAACATGCGTTCTTTATCAGTTGATTGACTAAAATGAGACTGTTCGTATAGTTTTGACAACTTACTTTTAACTTCACTATTCTCATCGATTAAGTAACCTTTCCCCTTCTTCCTAATGAAGGAAATCTTATGCTCTTGACAAATAGCTTCTACATAGTCCATGTTAGTTTTAATGGTTCTAACAGAGCATTTAAGTTCTTGAGCAAGTTCCTTTGACGTTATATAACTATCACTACTTAAAAGTCTATTTAATAAATTAATTTTAATCATATGTGTTCTCATTTCCTTTTAACAAACTAGTCTAACATTCTAACTTAAAAATACACTAAATTGAAAGGTTATGTCAAAAAAATATTCCATAAACTCTTAATTCTAATTCTGTATGTTTAAATGCTTTCATCATACTCTTTACAGTTCTATTCTTACCTCATAAAAAGAACTCCAATATTTGCCCTGAAGTTCTTGATACTCTATGTTATTTACTTAGTTGACCATACCACCATTTAACGACCTCACCCTTACCAAAATATGCAAGTCATTAATAGATAATCAACATCTTATACTTTCATGAAAGACTTATATTATATGCCTAATTTCTTTTTAAAATCATCTAAATCTTCATATCTCTCAACAGTGACATCCATCTCTTTTAGAACAAAACATAATGTTTGTTCATGAATTTTAGTTGATTCTTTGATACGTTTGTAGTTTTTTCTTCTCACTTCAGCACTTAAATCAGGAAATGGATAAGCTGAATATTTTTCGCCTAAGAAGTATCTAACTTCATGACAAACGTTCGATAGGGTAAAGAAAATAGTTAAGTAATCTTCTATATCACAAGCATGATAAATCTTGTTGTAAGATGATTTCAGTTCTTCATAGAAGCCTTTCAAATCCTGCACTTCATGACTTTTATTTCTCAACTTTTCCACATCTGTAATAAGCTGTTTTAACTCATTATGATGAACCATATAAGACTGAGATGCAATGTTATAGACCCTATCATAAAAGTCTTTAGGTATCAGTTTAAAGCCTTGAATTTCTCTTCTTAAATCATTAACAGATTTCTTGATATAAGTCTTGTTCAAATATGCTACTGCTTGTATTAAGTGGCTTAAAATATCTGCCGTTAAATCCACATGATCTTCATACATGTCAAAGTATTTAGCCTTACATAAATTCAAGTGCCGATTAATAGCTTGTTCTAAATCATATGCGTCTAACTGATTAGATCTTTTTTCTAGATTTAAGTATTTATTTCTGACAGATTCATCCCTTGCATATACCAGCTGACCTCTTCCAATAAGAGATAATAAATCTTCTTTAAGACAAACAAATCTCTCCAGTCTATCCCAAGTAATTGGCCAGAAATCATAGCCTATCTCATCATAAATAAACTGGACAGACATTTCAAAGGCAGACTCGTTATTGGGGATAAAAAAGAAATCCAAATCTGATAAGTCATGGGCTCTATCAGTCACATATGACCCATAAACAATGACAGCATCAATGGTATCAGGATAGTCTCTTTTTACTTTTTCAATTAGTGTATCTAATATTATTTTTTTATCTTTTGGTATCTTCATCATTTCACTCCTTATTTATATTATAAAGACAGATAGGTCCTGTAAAAAGTGACTGAATAAGTTAATTCATTTACGACTTATTTGGTGGTATATAAAATTTATTTATCCCCTCTTTCAAGTATATTACCCATTCCTATTCATTCTGAAAACGCTCTCAAAAAAATTTTTAAAATAAGTATTGCATTTTAAAATCATAGGAGTATAATGTGGTTTGGAATTGGATAGGAGATGATGCTCTCCATGAAAGCAGTGCTTTCAAAACGCCGTAATTCGGATGATAGCTTCTACTTGTAAGACGCAAGAGCGCCTTATTTGTTGAGGTCTTTTTTTATGAATTATATTGGAGGAAATTATGACATTAGATCACATTATTCTAGGAATAGCAATTTTTTCTATTACTTATTTACTCATAGTAACAGAGAGATTTAACAGAGTAGCCGTTGCTATGACCGGAGCTGCACTTATGATGTTTATGAGTGTAGAAGCACAGGAAAAAGCCATTGAACACATTGATTTCAATACCATCGGTATCTTAATTGGTATGATGATTATTGTTAACATTACAAGAAGGTCTGGTATTTTTGAATACCTAGCTATAAAGGCTGTAAAAGTCGTCGATGGTAGGCCCTGGGGGATATTAGTCCTCTTTCTAATCATAACAGCTGTCGCATCAGCACTTTTAGATAATGTGACAACCATACTTCTGATCGCACCAATCACATTGGTTATTACGGATACACTGAAGTTAAATCCAATACCATTTCTTGTACCAGAAATATTGATGGCAAACATCGGTGGTACAGCAACACTTATTGGTGATCCACCAAACATTATGATCGGTTCTGCTACAGGCATTACTTTTATGGACTTCTTAGTTAACCTGGGTCCTGTTGTAGTAGTTATATTTTTAGTCACACTGTTTTTATTTAAAATCATATATAAAGGCTGTTATACTTGTGAAGAATCAGCCAGAAAAGAGATACTTGCTCTTGATGAAAACCTTGCCATCAAAGATCAGACGCTACTTAAGAAAAGCGTGGTTATACTATTTTTAACCATGGTAGGCTTTACCATGCATGGTGCCTTAGGACTGGAATCAGCAACAATAGCTATTTCAGGTGCTGCCATTTTGTTATTTGTATCCAAGCAAGATCCAGAGGATATATTTATTGAAATCGAATGGAATACCATCTTCTTCTTCGTTTCGCTTTTTGTTCTTGTAGGTGGCCTAGAAGAAGTCGGCGCTTTAGACTACTTGGCTGATAAGCTGGTACACTTTACTCATGGTGACATTGTACTTTTAACTTTTATCGTTTTATTTGTTTCTGCCATCGCATCAGCATTCTTAGATAATATCCCATTTGTAGCAACCATGATCCCACTTTTAACAAAGCTTGGTGCTATCAGCGGTGGTGATATGACACCTGTATGGTGGGCATTATCACTAGGTGCTTGTCTAGGTGGTAATGGAACCTTAATTGGTGCATCAGCCAATGTCATTGTTTCTGGGATGTTAGAAAAGAAAGGATTTAAATTATCCTTTGGTCAATACATGAAGATCGGTTTTCCACTTATGATGGTAAGTGTTTTAATATCTGCAGTTTATCTTGGCATCTTTTATATTTAGGCATACAATGATAAAGGAGGAACTTTCATATGAAAAAGATAATTAAAGCAAATGAACTTCACCAAACAATGAAACTCAGACAAATGGGTGCAGATGTGGAAGTTGTAAACTCAAAACTCTGTTATGTTAAGTTTAATATCAACGGCATTGACTTATCTTATGTTTACAACATCAACAAGAAAAATGAATATTTCCTAGAACGTATCAAGCCTTATCCTCTACCCCTTAAGGCATATAAATGTGAAGAGGATGTGGTAGACATCATCGCCATTGACATCGAGCAGTTTAAAAATGTTTGTTCTTCAAAGAATGTAGATGACTTCATTGACTTTTTAAAGCAGATGAAATTAGCTGTTAACAAGTTTGAAGACCTTATTTTATACTACAATGTCTCTAGAGAAGACATAAGTGAGTTCCAGGATATACTGAGTAACTTAAATAAAAAAATCGATCAGTCCAAAGAGGAATCTGAAAGACTTTACTTTAAGAAGAACCCGGATTTCTTATAATAATATCCAAATAGGGATGTCTAAACGACATCCCTATGTTTTATTACAAAATCATTTTTTTCACAGCCAATCTCATCAGCCACACACTGACACTTAGCTCTTAATAGAAAGTATATATTTTTATTAAGATGACTTAAAGTCTCAAAGTTTGCCTGACCCTTAGATATAATCAAGTCTGCCTTCTCAAAGTAGGCCTTAAAGTCATCATGACAATCGTCTAAAAGTGTACCTTGTATCTGAGAACCAGTTTCTATAACAGAAACCATTTGATCCATGCCCGTTGAAATAGCATCTTCCATAGTGGCATCATTAACGATAGGTCCACCCTTTACAACATAGTTGATCTTTCTCTTAGGTAGAAGTGAAACTAGAAGTTGATCAAACACGATTTCACCAGAATTATCACTTAAAAACAATATGTTCTTTGCATTTGAAATAGCTTCTTTGAAGTGACTTGTCGATACACCATAAAGAGGTGTTTCGAGACTCATCTGAACGGACTTTTCCACCGTTGATTCATCGATGTCATAGCCCACACTAAAGTCTATGATGTTACCTGCTATAGACAGTCTTACTGCAGTATCAAAGGGGTCATCACTTTCAAGTACCTTCTTCTTTAAATCCATCTTATCTATGATGTCAAAGGCAATGTCATTGTAGTCTCTTTTTTCATTATAGTAAGGATCCAAAACCCCAGTAAGCTGAGATGCATAAGCGCAAACCTTACCAGTGATCTCTGGTGCCATTGAATCAAAGGCCTGATGGCTTAAAGTCTTTAAGCCATATGATATAATTTCTTGCTGCTTGATTTCATCTTCAGTCAACTTTGTTGCCAAGGTAACAAACTGTCTAGACAAACAACCTATACAATCGTATTTAACTTTCATTACATTTCTCCAAAAATTTATTTATCATGAACAAGTGACTTTTTACCATATGATCTGGTAAATCGTCATAGTCAAAAAAATTAACCTCATAAGATTCCTCTAAATCTACACAAATATCACCAGAAAAATCTGACGTCTCAAAGCATATGGTTACTGAGTAAAACTGATCTCCATTATCTACTTGGATAAAGGCCTCTCTACCAGAATGGGTAGCTACAAGTTTTAGATTTTGAATCGAAAGCCCCGTCTCTTCATAAGCTTCTCTTTTAGCAGTATCTTCTAAAGATTCTCCTAACTCACTAATGCCACCTATAAGGCCCCACTTACCATTTTTTCTATGCTGCAAAAGGATTTGCTTGTCCCTATGAATGATGGTTACGGCGCCACTTAGATTTATAGGTGCTGTCCCCACTTTATCTCTCATGTATTTTATATAGTTCATAATCAATCTCCCGCTACATTGTAGCAAGATACGATTTTTCTTTCAATCATCTGAGCTGAGAGTTTATACAATTTAAATACAAAAGTAAGCCTTTCGGCTTACTAGAGAAATTCCATATTCCTTAATGATTTTAGTGCTGAGCCCCAAGCATTTTTAAAATAGAGTCTGGCTCTTTGCCATTTTTCACTGGACTGCCAGCCTGAATGCAAGAGGGTTACCTGAGTAGAGTTGTTCTTTTCATGAAACATAATTACCACATGGGTTAATGGCTCTTGGTTCATAATATCTTCAAACTCAATAGGACCTTTCCATGTAAAGGATATATAATCCTCTGTAAGTGACGTCAAATGACACCCCTGAGTGCAGTTGTGGTTTCGGTCCTCTAATTCCCAAAAGAGCTCATAAGCGCCTCCTTTAACAGGATTGACAATGGCATCACGACACAGCCATCTCTTTAAAAGCTCTGGCTCGATAAAGTACCTAATAGCATCTTCTTTTTTAATAGGTAAGTTAACTTGTATTTCTAACATCGAATCACCTCATTAAGAATATACCCATTAAATCTCAATAGAATCTTTGTAAAAAATAATGGCTTCCTTTTCCTTATACCTTTGGTTCATTTCATGGGTTTCGTAACAGGTCATAAAAAGAGTGTCTACAGGTAGGGTCTGTTTGATGATATAAGACGTCCTATACTTTTCAATGGTCATATCAGAAAATGCACTGGCCACCTCAAAAGAAAATGTCATATTCAAAAGAGATCTTTGAACTTTTTTAAAGTCCCCTTCCGAGGACATGCCCCTATAAAGTGTGACTTCTGAAAGATTATAATGGTCAAATAAAGCTTGTACAAAACCTCTCCGCGTCATGATATAGGTTTTTCTTTTTTCTTTTGTCCCCATACCTTCAAAAATGGACTTTGTTCTTGGTATTTTCCCCCTATAGTTGCAAAGCCCCATCTCCGCCATAACGATGTAAAGACCTTTGAACCATTCACCAGAAGATGGATTTAAGACCATGAGTTCCTGGGAAAGTTTCTCTAGCTCCCATAAATCAAGCTTTAACATATATATTTTAAAAACTTCATGGATTTGGCTCATTTGGTCTTCATCTTTATAATCTAAAGGACCTTGTGGCATATACTTTGATTCAATAAATGCTTTAGCACTTTCAAAGTAAGACTTATCTTCTATAAAAGTTTGATATTCAATGGTAAGGTCTTTATCAAAGCTTTCAATTAAGACTTTAAAGTCCTTATAATTACATGTACTAGACGACTTATCAAATTGATAGTTTTCTACACGTTCTATATTTAAGTCCCAGTACCTGCCTTTGTCTTCATAATCACTAATGCAAAACCTAAACATGCCTTCATCTTTAAAAATCTCACCTATATAGCCTGGTGTTCGCCTGCCGTCTAAAAGCCTGCAACTATTGCCTTTAACTAAATATTTTAAATGACCTGGATAAAAATCAGAATCCGGTCTTTTCTTGTTATTGTCTTGATGTATCATAAGTCTCCTTTCGTCATCACTATTATAACAAAGAAAACACAAAAAAAAGAAGTTGAAAACTTCTTTTAATGTGTTTGACCATCATGTATTTCTAGATCTTCTTTATTTGTAGCAGTGACTTCAACGGCAATCTCAAGCCCCTTTATAATGCTTTCTAAATCCATATAAGGTGCATTTCTTTTATCTATGGCCTGTTGAGGTAAAAATGGCACATGTATAAAGCCACCTCTTATCTCTGGATACTTCTTATCAATCATGTACATCAAACCATATAAAACATGGTTACAAACATAAGTACCTGCTGTATAAGAAACCTCTGCTGGTACAAAGCTATCTTTCATGGTCTTTACAATTGCCTTGTTGGGTAGACTTGAAAAGTATGCTGTTTCTCCATCTTCTTTGATTTTTTCATTTAAAGGTTGGTTGCCTTCATTATCTGGAATTCTGGCTTCATTTAAGTTGATACCAACTTTTTCAAGGCTCATCCCAAATCTGCCGCCTGCTTGACCAACACAAATAACAAAATCAGGTTTTTCTTTTTCTATAGCACTTTCAAGTAGTTCAAGCGACTTGTTAAAAACAGTAGGAATTTCAAGCTTTATTACTTCACATTCCCCAATCTTATCTTTCATTCTTTTAACTGCTTCGTAAGCAGGATTTATCTTTTCACCGCCAAATGGGTCAAAGCCTGTAACCAATGCTTTCATCTATACCTCCAGTATTCTTTATTTGCTAGTCATAGTTTACATCTTAGACATGGAAGATTCTGTTGTCTGGCTAACAAAAGTCCTCTATTTAACAATCTGCCCAGTAAGGATTGATGTAATCCTTTAGTCCGGCCTCATCTATAACCGTAATACGCCTTTCTTCTATCTTTATAAATCCCTTATCCCTAAAAAACTTAAGGCCATTGGTTATGGTCGAACGATTAGAAGCCAACCTGCTGGCAAGCTCCTCATGGGTCAGTCTCATCTGAATCGTCTTTTTCTGCTTGTCATCATCAGTTCGGTAGTTGGTTGTATGGCTCCATCTCAAAATAGCATGGGCAAGCTTACCAAGAGAATTGTTAAACCTCATATCAGCAAGTTCAAGCATGACAATCCTATATTTTCTAATGATGGAATGCATAAACTCCTTATAAAGTTCTGGTTGTTCTTTAAGAAGATCTTCAATCTTGTCTCTCGAAACAATCGATATAGAAGATTTTTCTGCAGCCCTTGTAATGACACAGGTTCTATAACCATCGAAGAAATCCATCTCTCCAAAAATCGTGCCCTTATCTAATCTAAAAAAAGTAATTTCATCGCCATCTTCTGAATAAAGGACTTGGTCGAAAGCACCTTCAACAACGATATAAACTTGGTCTGCACTTTCAGGATCAACAATCTCATTTTTCTTAAATGTTTTTTTACTGCCTAAAGGGGCCAGCACATTCAGAAAACATTTTGTCATCTTTTTTTGAAGTTCTTCATTAAACAGTTGTTCATACATTTTTATACCTACTCCCACATTTATGTGATTATAACAGATTAGACAAGATAAATTTGTTGTCTAAACCACATTTTTCTGATTTTATTATACAAGAAAAAGAAGTCCTAATGAACTTCTTTTGTGATCATGTACCTGACACCCATAGGCGTGTTTTCTATATAAAGCTCATAATGATAAAGTTTAAGTGTATTGTTTATGATGGCAAGACCCAGTCCAGACCTGCCTTCTTTACCTTTAACAAATGGTTTCTTTATATTAGAAAGTATAAATGGATCTATCTGGTCACCATCATTTTCAATCATAATGGAATCACCTAGCTTGATAATGATTTTTGATTTTGCGTACCGCATTTGATTGGTTAAAATATTTTCAACAATCCTCATCCAAGATTCATAGTCACCTGTCAAATGATGATAACCTTCAATGACAACATCGAGTTGTCTATTGTTAAGGGTTTCTACTGCTTTTTCAAACAAGTCCTCTAACTTAAGAGAGGCCATACTCACATTGTTTCTTGCCAGATAATCACTCTTATTTAAAATAATCAAGTCTTTGGTTAAGTTCTCTAACTTATCTAGCTCCTTCATGATGATTTCATAAGAAGCTTCAGGCGTCCCATTGGGATATTGATGATGAATAAGGGCATCCATATAGCCTTGTAAAACCATAATCGGCGTTTTAAGCTCATGACTGATGATCTGAAAGTTTTCAGCCTGTTCCTCTTGAATTAAAGAAAGCTGTCTTCCCATCCTGTTCATAGCATCGCCGAGTCTGCCGATTTCATCTTTTGGTGTTGATTTGATAACCGTGTTAAAATCGCCTTCACCTATTTTTTTAGTACCATCTTCTAAATGCCCTAGTCTGTTACCAATCGACCTAAATACAAAGAATAAAATGGTTATGACGATGATGAGTAAAACAGACAAGCCGACGGCAAATGTAAGCATCACATTTTGCGTCAATTCAATGCTGTATTTCTCAGAAATATAAGTCACATAATAAACACTCGCCACATCCTTAGATGGCAGCCTTTTTTCTTCAATAAGTTGGTCATATTGAGCAACGGCATAAAAAACATTTTCCTCTTCAAAGACAGTTTCTCCATGAAAAGGCATATCCTGAGTGACGTCAATTTCTTGAATAACTGCTTCTAGAAATCCTAAGTCTCTTGCCAGGACTTCATAAGAACCATCATTCTTCTTTAAAACAAATGTAGAATTGACCTGCTTAGAAGGTAGAACCCTTATGGCCAGGGCTGATGCTATTCGATCTTTAACAGGACTTATTACACTGGATTCTATTTTATCCTGGTCTATCCCTCTTAAACGACCAATTTCACTATCCAGCCTGTTATAAGAGTCTTGTCTAAAGTAATCTTTAATGACAGATTGCAAAACAATCATCAGAATCAGTGAAATGATAATTGTTGGTACAACAATCCATAACATAGACCTAGTGAACAATGACTTAGTCTTCATGTCCGCACCATCTATAACCGAAGCCATAAACCGTTTCTATAGGCAGATGACTTGATTTCTTTCTTATACGTCTGATTAAATCATCCACGACTCTGTCGCTTCCAAAGTAATCATCTCCCCAAATCTTATAAAGGAGTTGTTCTCTTGTAAAGGCTTGATTGGGATGTTTTGAAAACATGGCAATCATATCAAACTCTTTAGAAGTAAAATCAGCCATTTTGCCTTCCACATAAATCAACCTTTTCTCATAGTCGATCTCTACTAAACCGAAAGTCTTGTTAGATGTATTTTTTACTACTGATTTCATAAGTCGGTTTAAACGTATAGTTAACTCCCTTGGTAAAAAGGGCTTTGTGATATAATCATCACTGCCAATTTCTAACCCTAGAAGCTTGTCTATCTCCGAATCTCTTGCAGATGTAATCAACACTTTCTTGCTCGGGTAAATACTTTTGATTTCTTTAACCAAATCGAGTCCAGACCCATCAGGTAGGTTGATATCTACAATCCAAGCGTCTACATCATCTTCTAAATGATCGACAGCTTCATTATAAGTTAAGAAACTGGTCACATCATATCCTTCTTGTTTTAGTGAAAACGTCAAAAGTGTGTTTAAGTTTTCTTCATCCTCGACAAGATAACAAATCATAAAATGTCCTTTCATAAAACTAGGAAAAGATTAAGAGAAAATCTCTTAATCTCGCACCATTATTTTCTACCACCGAATGCTTTTACAGCACCCTTCAATTTAGAACCAAAATTAAAGTCTGGCATCTCAAAGCCTGCTTCTTCTAGAGCTTCTTTTAACTCTTCACGATCAAGACCTTGTTCTTTAAGTTTCTCTACTTTAGCCTTGTAAGCATCTAGTTGAGCTTGTTGTTCTTCTGTCAATTCAACCTTTTGAAAAGATGACATTCTTGAACCTATAAAGTTTGGAAGTTCGATCCCTGCTTCTTCTAAAGCTTCTTTCATTTCTTCACGATTAAGACCTTGGTCTTTAAGTTCTTCTAATTTTGCCTTGTAAGCTTCAAGTTGAGCTTGTTGTTCTTCTGTTAGTTCTACTTTAGAAGAACCACCAAATTTAGAGCCTAAAAAGTCAGGTACTTCAAAACCAGCTTCTTCTAGAGCTGCTTTCATATCTTCTCTTTCAACACCTTGTTCTTTTAACTCAGCGATTTTAGCCTTGTAAGCTTCCAACTGTGCTTCTTGCTCTTCTGTTAACTCTACTTTAGGCGCTTGCATTCTCGAACCTATAAAGTTAGGCATTTCAAAACCTGCATCTTCTAGTGCTTCTTTCATTTCTTCACGACTTAAACCTTGTTCTTTTAATTCTTCAACCTTAGTCATGAAAGCATCCATTTGAGCCTGTTGTTCTTCTGTTAATTCTTTCTTTTGAAACTTACCGAATGACTTTGAAAAAGTTTTTGGTCCTTCAAGTTCATAACCTTCATCTTCTAGTGTTGCATGAATTTCAACTCTTGTTAAACCTTGATCCTGTAATTCTTTGATTCTCTCCTCAAGTGATACTGTATCATCTGCAAAAGCAGCTGCTCCTAATAGAGATGATGCCATAATTGTAACGATTAATGTCTTTGCTAATTTTTTCATTGTTTTAGCTCCTTTCTTGTTTATGTCATCATCTTATCAATACTATATGGAGGAATTATCAATGAATTATGGGGAATTATGTGTTATAGAAATTTTAGAACACTTGTCGGTTTAAATGATTTTTCAAAAGCTACTTCTAAATCATTTAGATTCAAGTCTACGGGAGCATTGTCCATCATGGTAATTAGAAATCTGTTTCTTACTAATATATCCTCATGGTCTCTAATTTTATTTAGATACTTATCAGGAATCTCTGTTTGACCGCTGATGATCTCATCTATTGTTCCATAAGAAAGGATTTCCGCAGCACGTTTTGGTCCAATCCCTTTAATGCCAGGAATATTATCTGCTGTATCTCCTACGAGTGACTTATACTCAATAATCTGTTCTGGACTCACACCAAGCTTTTCCTTAATGGATATAGGCGTTAATATTTCACTGTTTTTGCCTCTTGATTTATAGATGGATACAGACTCACTTACAAGCTGGTTGAAATCTGAATCTGTCGATACGATAACAAACTCATAGTCATCATGGTGTTTTTTACAAATGGTTGCAATATAATCATCTGCCTCAAAACCATCGGCTTCTAAAAAGGCTATATCCAACTCATCTAAAACCTTGTAAATGTCCCCTAACTGCTCAAATGGATTTTCTTCTTGTTCAGTATAGTCGATTCTATTTTGCTTATAATCTGGATAAACTTCCAGTCTAGACTTGGTACTTGTTACAGAATCAAAGAGGACAAGTAGTTTAGATGCGCCTAAATCCTTAACCATCTTGTTAATAGAACTGGCAAAGCCGACCTGGCACCTTCGGTCGATACCATGATGCATAATCGGCCTGTTAAAGCCAAAGAATATCCTAAATAGCAAGTTATGTCCATCTACTAATATTATTTTTTCCATGTTTTCTCTCTTTTCGTATACTAGGCCCTTTGTCAAAATCTTATTATTGCATTTATACCCTAACAAGATATGACCGGCCATGATTTGCTTCAATATAATGATCGACCCTTATATATACCCAAGCAAGCTTCCTTTAATTTGGGTATTTATTCACTTTTCACATAATCCAGTATCTAATAATAAGAAGTCTGTGGTTGAATCTGATATCTACAGAAGATTATTTTTTCCTAAGATATTTTAGTGTGGCGGCTGATATCCTATCTAAGATAGAATAATCAATTCTATTGGATTGATCAGCCGGTGTATGATAAAGCTCTGATCTGAAGTTGGCCATATCCGTAATAAAGAGGCCTTTGATACCAGCCTTCCAAAATGGTGCATGATCTGATCTTAACAAATCAGGCAGCATGATTTTAACTTGATCATAAGAAAGCGGCAAATGCATGCCTAGATAAGGCAGCTGTCCTACAGTTTCACAGGCTTTTAAGTAGTCTGATAAGATATGTTTTGATGAGTTACCACCAAATATGCCTATATAGTTGCCTTCATTTTGATCCATATCTACCAAGTGACTTTGTATAAGATCTTTGGTCATATCATTTAAAGGAAGAGGTCTTTGGGTATTTTTGCCCTTTTTTATCCAACCTAAACAATCCATTACTATAACTTCTGATACTTGAATACCTTTTTCCTCAAGATAGCCTTGAAGTCTAGATGAGCCCATCATTATACGACCACCATCAAAAAAGTCATTTAAAAAGCTTTCGTGGCCATGTATCATAATATCACAATAGGTCTTTTGGACACCAGATAATCCTTCGACTTGCTTTTTATAGCCATCTAACAAACTAGAACCATTTTGCTTTTCTTTTCTAGCGGACTTCTCCACTTGCAAACAAAGTTGATTGACTTCTAAAGTTACATACCTGCCTTCAGCATCTGTTATACCCTTTTTTTGAAGTTCATTGATTAAATAGTGATCAAATCCAGGATGTCCTTCTTCTAAAGTAAAGCCAACAAACATGATATGGGGTACTTTCTTATCATCTTTTATCTTGTTTAAAACATCTAACATGACAGATAGGCCTGATAAATTGTCATTTGCACCAGGCGACTTTCTGACTGTATCGTAGTGAGCACCAATTAAAATAGCAGGTTCACTCTTATCACCTAGATGGCCTATAATATTCTTAAAGGTCTTGTTAAAACCCTTTACAGAAAATGTATGTGTCCAGGTATCTAAACCAGCATGACTAAACTTACTTTCTATAAAGTCTGCCGTTGATTCAAGTGCATCATAAGTATCCAAAGGATGTCTTTCTCCTTCAAGTCTTTTAATTATTTCATAGATGTATTCTCTTGACATAAGTTCTCCTTTATTTTTCTACTTTTATTATAACCTATATTCAAATGTAAAATGTACTTTATTTGAAAGCCAAGCATTTCCAATCTAGAGAAATCGACCATATAAGAAATCTACTATACGGATTTTGTATATAATTATTTTACAATTCATTTTGATTTCATAAACGCATGTCATCTTGCATAAAGAAAGGGCAACACGACTTTTTAATAACAAGACAAGCTATAATGAATATAAATGCAGCGAGGTGTATTTTTAAGCGTAATACACTTCCAAGAATTTTATGTAAAACTCATAAGTGAAATAAATTTACATTAACTGTATAAAGGGTATAATTAAGAAGCTAGTTAAAGGAGGCGAAATGTTTAAAAAGAATTATCATAAGAAATTTGTTGAGTTTATGCCATACCTTAAAGAGGTTATGCAAAAAGACATCATGGTTTCAGTAACTGATTTGGAAAAGTTTATCTCTTATGTACCAGGGGACGCTTTAGATGTTAAAGTTAAAGTAGGATCAAAGATTCCAGAAGGCGACCCACTCCAAGCAACTATAAAAAACAATCAGATCATTACAGCAGTTGTGCCTAAGGAAGTATATGGCCTGCCATTTAGAGCTGTAACTTATCCCATTAGAGATGATAATGGTAAGTGTGTTGGTGCTGTAGGTATAGCAGAATCTCTTGCTAAGGAAGAAAAAATTGCCGGCTCTCTTGGAAATGTTGTAACAGAAATTGAAGAATCAAATGCGGCTATTAGAGCAATCACTGGTGATATTACAGATATGACAAGTGGCATTCAAGAACTTGCTGCGACATCTGAAGAAGTGGCATCTAGCGTTGATTCCATTACCACGCTTTCAACAAATATCTACGCTATGGTTGAAGAAGCATCTGCAGCAAGTCAAAGCGTTATGACCGAAGCCAAAGAAGGTATAGAATCTGTCTCTGAGATCAACACCATGATTGGTGATGTTTCATCAGAGATCATTGGTATCAAAGACCAGATTGAAACACTTTATACATCAATTTCTAAAGCTTATGAGATGATTGAACTGATTAACAACATCTCTAGTCAAACAAACCTTCTTGCACTGAATGCATCTATAGAAGCTGCTAGAGCTGGTGAACATGGTAAAGGCTTTGCAGTCGTAGCTGACGAAGTTGGTAAGTTAGCTGTCCAATCACAGGACTCTGCAACAGAGATTTCAGAGATCATGAAGTCTATCCAAAATGATATATCTAGTGTTGTTAACAGAGTAAATAAAACAGCTGAAAATACAGATAAGAATAAGGGACAAGTTGAAACAGCTACTAAGAACATTGAATCTATCTTAAGAGAAATCAACGATGTTGATGCAGCTGTAGGTTCTGTTAAAGATCAAATCGAAAAGCAAGTTCATTCTACAACGGAAATGCAAACTGCCATTGAGTCTTTAGCAGATACAGTAGACCAAAGTGCCAATTATGGAAGCCGTATCAGTGACAATCTACAAGAGCAAATGAATCAGTTAGAACACTTTGAAGCTGAGGTTAAAACTTCTGTAGAAGATATACTTAAATAAGAACTAATCATCGTGACTTTCAAACCAATAAGATAAAACTGCTAGAAAATTTCTAGCAGTTTTTTTATAGGGTTACTATTACATGATGGAGCTTTTGGTCATCAAATAAAGGCAGAATATCACCTTCTATCTTCTTACCATCCACTTCAATGGTCTTAACTTCATGTCCCTGGCCTGACACATTTTTTACAGTGATTTCATAATGATTCTTTCTAAAATGTCTAGTGACCTTATAAGACTTGATATCACTTGGTATACAAGGATCGATTCGTAAACCCTTATAGTCTGGTTTAATCCCAAGTATCCACTGAGTAATGGTAATATAGTTCCAGGACGCTGTACCTGTAAGCCATGAGTTTTTAGCCTGTCCCATGTTTACAGCATCTTTACCTGCAATCATTTGCGAGTAAACATATGGTTCTGTTTTATGGATATGGCTGATCTCTTCTAGATAAGCTGGTGCTATTTTTTTATAGACCTCAAAGGCCCTATCCCCTCTTCCAAGTCTTGCTTCAGCACAGGCAATCCATGGATTGTTATGACAGAATATACCCGCATTTTCCTTGTATCCTGGCGGATAAGATGTGATCTCTCCAAGTTCAGGATAGTACTTGCTATAAGCTGGTTGGTTTAAAACAATACCATATGGTGTTTCCAAATGGTCTTTTACTGAATCAAGCGCATGTAAAGCTTTACCATCTTCACTACCTAAACCAGCCATGACACAAAAGCCTTGAGGTTCAATGAAAATCTTCCCCTCATCATTGTCTTTAGACCCAATCTTATTGCCAAATGCATCGTAGGCTCTTAAGAACCAGTCACCATCATAACCATGCTGAATAACGGCTTCTTTCATATCAGCAATGTGCTTATCAGCCTCTAAAACATCCGATTGTTTTTCTAGATGATCAGCAAGGTAGATAAAATCATCTCCTACAAGTAGGAATAGACCTGCTATAAATACGGATTCTGCAACACGACCATCTGCTGTACCTGATGTCTGAAATGATTCTCCTGGTTGAGTAGAATGACAATTCAAGTTCAAGCAGTCATTCCAGTCAGCCCTACCAATCAGTGGTAGACCATGTGGACCAAGGTTATTGACAACATGGAAAAAGGATGCTTTTAAGTGGTCATACATAGAACCAACCTTTGTGGGATCATTTTCAAAAACAACCTTCTCTTCTAAGATACTAAAGTCACCAGTCTCTTTGATGTAAGCCGCTACAGCCATAATCAACCAGCATGGGTCGTCATTAAAGCCAGAACCTATGGCATCATTACCTTTTTTCGTTAGGGGTTGGTATTGATGATAGGCTGACCCGTCTTCAAACTGGGTAGAAGCTATATCGATGAGTCTTTCTCTTGCCTTATCTGGTATCTGGTGGACAAAACCAAGTATATCTTGAGTCGAATCTCTAAAGCCCATGCCTCTGCCGATACCAGATTCAAAGTAAGAAGCCGACCTCGACATATTGAAGGTCACCATACACTGATAAGGATTCCAAATGTTGACCATACGGTTAAGTTTTTCATCGTCAGATTCTATTGAAAATGGCTTTAAGAGACCATCCCATTTTTCTTTTAGTTCATTAAAAGCCCTTTCAAAATCTAAATCACTTTCAAATCTTTTAATCATCTCCAAAGCAGGTGCTTTATTGATCACATCTCGGTCGATAAACTTGATGTCTGTTTCTATATAACCAATGATATAGATGAAAGACATAGATTCTCCTGGCTTAAGAACCATCTTCTTATGGTGGGCACCAATTGGATGCCAGCCTGAAGCGACTGAGTTACTTAGCTTGTCATTAGATACACCCTCAGGTGAATCAAAGCCATTAAAAGGACCTAAAAAAGCATCTCTGTCTGTGTCGAATGAATCAATGTCAGAGTTAACACTGAAAAAGGCATAATGGTTTCTTCTTTCTCTAAACTCAGTCTTATGATAAATAACTGAGTTGTCATATTCTACTTCACCAGTGTTTAAGTTTCTCTGGAAGTTGGTCATGTCATCATGAGCATCCCATAAACAAAACTCAATCATAGAATAAAGATCGATATTTTTTTCTTTATCCGACTCATTTTCTAGTATTAGCTGGTGTACTTCACCATTGTAGTCATTAGGCACCATCATGGTCAGCTGACACGATAAGTTATTTTTCTTAGAGATAAATCTCGAATAACCTAATCCATGTCTGCACTCATACTTGTCTAGGTCTGTCTTTACAGGCATCCATCCAGGATTCCAAATGACGCCATCATCCTTTATATAATAATACCTGCCACCAGAATCAACTGGTACACTGTTATAACGGTAGCGTGTTAACCTTCTCAGTCTTGCATCCTTGTAGAAGTTATAACCTCCTAGTGTATTTGAAACCAAACCAAAGAAGGATTCACTTCCTAGATAGTTGATCCAGGGGTAAGGTGTTTTTGGGGTTTCAATTACGTATTCTTTTTTGATATCATCAAAATGTCCAAACTTCATATTATTCTCCTAAAATCACTTTTACATTGTATGTTTCTTGACCAAATGGCAAGACATCAGATTCTAACTTTTCATCATTAACATATAAGGCTTTAACACCCTTTGAAACCTTTTGAGGATTCATTACCTGAATATGATAAGTTGAATTTCTAAACTTTCTTACCACATCAAAACCTGGCCAGTTCTTAGGTATACAAGGGTTGATTCTCAAGCCTTCAAAAGAGGCTTGTATGCCTAATATAAACTGAGTGGCTACCTGATAAGACCATGATGCTGTCCCTGATAACCAGCAGTTTCTTGCAAGACCGAAGAGTTCATGTTCATTGCCAAGAATGTTTTGAGCATAAACATAAGGTGCAAGTTCGTAAGTATCTATAATGTCGTTTTTCTTAATGGGATTGATCTGACTGTAGTACTTATAAGCTCTATCACCATCGCCTAGTAGGGTTTCTGCATACATGACCCATGGATTGGCATGTAAGAAGATCCCCCCATTTTCCTTTGCTCCAGGCGGATATGAGGATATACCACCTTTTACAGGATCGTAGCCATTAAAGCCAGGATAAGAAAGTTTCACACCAAAGTCCGTGTTTAAGATGTCATGAACTGAATCCATGGCCATCCTTCCTTTATCATCATCTGCAAAACCAGACATAACAGACCATGACTGGGCATTGGTATAAATCTGTCCATAATCATTGTCCTTAGAACCTAGTGGCAAACCATTTTGGTCAAAGTATCTCTTAAACCACCTGCCATCCCAAGCCACAGCATTAAAGTTTTCTTTCATCCTGTCATATTTGGCTGAATAATCTTTTGAGTCCATTTCTAAATAATTTAGCATGTCAATGAAAGACTTCATGCCATAGCCATATAAGTTGGCATTAAAGACTGATTCAGATCCTGTCGGTAAGTTGGTTGGATCGTTCCAATCAGCAAATCCTAAGTGGGGAAGCTTGTTTTTACCTAAATCATTTTCTGTAAAGTGAAAAGCCCTTTTTAAGTGTTCCATGACAGTCGCGCTTTCTATAGGTTCATCCTTTTTATCTTTATCGTAAAAAGGAATGATCTTATCTAAAAAGCTATAATCGCCTGTTTCTTTGATATAAGCACTTGTGACAAGTACCAGCCATAAGTGGTCATCACCATAATAATCCGGTGCATCTTCATCTTCATGTGCATCACCTATGGATGCAATTAGTGATTTTGGATTGTATTGATGATAAGCCGATCCATCTCTTCTTTGCATAGAAAGCAGGGTTTCGATTAGTGATTTTGCCTGATTAGGCATAAAGGCAATAATCCCCATGACATCCTGAGATGTATCTCTAATACCAATTCCTCTTGCACCTAGACCCAGTTGATACAGGGATAAGTATCTCGACCAGTTTTTTGTCATATAACACTGCTTTGGATTATGAATATTTAAAAGACTGTTCATCTCTTGGTCAGGTGTGTTTACTTGCATAACTGAAAGATAATCTTCCCAAAATGATCTTAACTTACTAAAGAGTATGTCCACATTAACTTTGTCTCTACAGAAGTTAATCTGACTCTTAATAGATTCAAGCTGACGTGTCTGCCCCAGTTGTGTAATCAGATTAATCTCAGTCATGCCATCCACTTGATAGGTATGCCTTAAAGCAGCAATGTTATCACCACGTCTGGCTTCATAATTACTAAATTCATTTTCTTCAAGTGATTTTGGATTTCTAAAGCTACCACCTTGGTTGTCTTTTAAAAATCGCCTTCTATCGGTTTCAAATGATGTAATCGGTCCATTTGAAGTAAAGTAATTAACAGCCGTCTCTTTGTTCATAAAGGCATATTGTTTAAGGACTATACCATCTAAATCTACCATATCCGATACCATGGTATGAGGCACCCAGTCTGCATTGGTAAATTGTTTCAAAGCTTCAAAGTGGGTGTATTCTACAAGAGGTATGATCTCTATTTTATTTACATCATTTCTCTTGATTTTCACACTGTAATCACGGATGACCACATCCATGTCTTTTGGCACAAATACTTTAACTTCTGTTTCAATGCCCTTATAGCTTGATCTGTAGATGTTATAGCCAAGACCAACAGCACATGCATAGCTTTCATAATCGTGTAATGTCGGTACAATATAAGGAGAAAATACGAAAGTCTCGTTATCTGCATAAACTTTGATGTAGGCTGTTTCACCATTGAAATGACTGTCAGGCAGCTGTGGTATATACTTGGTAATCCTGTTAATGGCAGGATCGTCTTTACAAATAACACCACCACCCAGATGATCTACAAAACCGCCAAAAGAAAGTGTCCCGATGTAATTGATCCATTTGGTTGGTACTTGAGGTGATGTGATGATATACTCCCTATTTTTATCATCAAAATAACCGTACTTCATGAATTGTCTCCTTTAACTTTTAAAATGGTTGGATAGCAAAAATAATATTGAATAATACTGGTAATAGGCATGTAGAAAAAGATTAATATCACAGGTATGTTGAGGCTAAGTTTTAAAATCACATACATCAGCCCTGTTGCACCTATGATCTTTATGATGTTTCTATTACCAAGAATCCAAGCAAGCTTTAATGATTTTAAAGTCTTTAGATCCCACTCCAAGACAACATATGACAGCATCATATGACTGACAAGTAACTGTATAATCACCGGCAACTGAATCATACCTAGTAAATAACCCAAGCTTTGAACATTGGTCAGATTGATCACGACTATACAGTAGCCTAATAAGAGTAAGAGAAAAGACAAGGTCGATGTTTTAAACTTACCTTTAAAGTAATAAAGAAAGCTTTTAAACTCATGACTCAACTCACCTCTTAACAGGTCCCTTATACATCCTGCTAAGGCTCTTGAAGAGGCGCCAATAGTCACTATTGGCATGGAAAATACTAAAAAAAGTATATTTAAAAGCATCAACTGATAAACAAGCGTCATGACCGTCATAAAAATATTATTCCTATTATACTTGGCTTCCATTTTATCCTCCTAATAGAAAGCGCTCATAAAGAGCGCTTATCATCTTACTTACCTTGTAACCATGCATCTAATTGTTTTTGCTTTTCTGCGATGATCTCATCAGCGCCAGCATCTTTAAATGCCTGAATCAACTTAGGCAGGTACTCTTCAGGATCTACAGTACCCGTTTCTAATGCAGGTACATATTGGTCCCAAACATTGTTACATGCTGCTATTTGACTCTTAACAGGTGCTGGATCAAAGATAAAACCTAAAGTCTTAGTACCAACCGCCTTGTCATTAAATGATTTGAATTGTGTCCATTTTTCTGGATCTTCATTTGTCCATAAGTAGTTGATAAACTGGTTACCAAACATCCAGCCAGTACCTGGGTTGTATTTGGCATTGTTATCCGTTGGCTCAATCACATTGTCAGATACCTTTGAATAATGTGTACCTTCAATACCGAAGTTAATTAAATTGTTAAAGTATTCGTCTGTTGAGAATAACTCAATAACCATCAAAGCTCTTTCAGGGTTCTTAGATGTCGATGAAATTGCCTGCATTGAACCTGATGTGTCTCTGTTAGAAATAACTGGATTGGTGATTTCAACTTGTACCCACTCATAACCTGTAGCTGAAGACATTTCTGCATCTTTACCAGGCTTTAATGATTTTGTTGAAACAAAGATCTTACCAGCTGATAAATCAGCGTTAAAGTCTGTTACTGTTGCAGCATCAGGTCTGATGTAGCCAGCTTCATAATATCTTCTCATGGTCTTGAACAGTTCCATGGTCTCAGGCGCTTCAAACTCATTGAATACCTTCATATCAGCTGAATCATTCCATACAACGCCTGGATACTTATCATCACCAACTCTATCAAAATCTAAAAGTTTGAAAGGTGATTCACCATTCAGTGCTTCTAGTGCATAAACTTCGCCATTTTCACCATCATGTACCGCTTTTAGAAGTGGCTCTAAATCTTCTAATGACGCCACTGAAGAAATATCTAAATCATATTTATCAAGTAAGTCTTTTCTGATGATAAAGCCCCATTGGTGAGCTTTTTCCTTGTTGGCAGGAATTGCATAGTTGATGCCTTCAATTTGAGTACCTTTGATAAAGTCTTCACCCAGCATCTTCTTAGTTTCTGGCGCATACTGGTCTAAGAGATCATTCAACTCAACAAAAGCACCTTTAACAGCCTGTTGCTGGTAATTGTTTGTCCAAGATGATGTAAAGCAGATATCAAACTCTTCTCTTGCTGCAATCATGGTTCTTAACTTTTGGTCATAAGAGCCCCAGTCAAAACATTGAAGCTTAAGATTAACATTGATACCTTTCTCCTTTAGATACTTAGAAGCCGCTTCTTCAACAAGTGCAACATCTTCTTGCTGACCATTACCGATAAAGTACCATGTGATCGTAACCTCTTCTAACTCTTTAGACACTTCAGTTCCTGCACCTTCCGAAGTATTGGTTTGTGAAGTGTTGTCACCACACCCTACAAATAAGCCAAATACTAAAGATAGCGATAGTAATAAGACCATTAACTTTTTAAACATGTTTTTCCCCCTCATTAAAATCTATTATTACGGCATAGCCGTAAGACACTATTTGATTGAACCGACTGTCAAACCTTCTACAAAGTACTTTTGGAAGAATGGATAAGCCAGTACAATTGGTCCGATTGCAACAATGGCCATAGCCATTCGCGCTGTTTGTGATGGTATATTTGCCAGTAACTCAGATACATTACCCAGTGAGTTGGACTGTGATGTTAAATAGGTAATGGACTGGTTGATTCTGTAAAGTAGATACTGAAGATTGTAAAGTTTTTCATCTGTTATAAATAAGAGTGGTGCATACCAGTCATTCCAATAATAAAGCACATTGAACAGACCAATGGTTGCCAAAGATGGTTTTGAAAGTGGTAAGATGATCGATGTAAAAATCTTAAACTCACTTGCCCCATCTACCTTGGCCGCCTCTATGATGGATTCAGGTATGGTCGTTGAATAAAAGGTCCTCATGATCAAGACATACAAGGGTGTCATAAGCCCCGGCAGTATCATGGCAAAAATGGTATCTTTTATGTGTAAAACATTGGTATAAACCATATACCAAGGCACAAGACCTGCATTGAACAACATTGTGAAAAATACCAGTAGAGTAAAGTGTTTTCTGTACCTAAAATCCTTTCTCGAAAGTGGATAAGCATAAAGTGATATAACGCTTAAGCTTGTGATAGAACCAACAATGGTTACAAAGATTGTCACACCATAAGCCCTGAAAATATCAACTGCATCTGTAAAAACATACTCATAAGCCTTAAAGCTCACAACTTGCGGAATCAACTTATAACCTTCTAATGTCACTGTTTTTTCATCTGTAATAGATATGCCAAATACCAGTAAAAGCGGATAAATACAGGCTAGAGCCAATAACAACATAAATATGTTCAATATAATATCTGCTTTTTTAGATATCATGGTCACTTCTTGAAATTTGCTTTTTCTCATGAGTCCCCCTACATTAGTGCACTGTCTTCATCAAATTTTCTAACGATATAGTTAGCTGATATTACAAGAATAAAACCAACTGTCGCTTGATAAAGACCACTCGCTGTTGCCATACCAATATCACCAGCCTGAGTAAGGGCGCGGTATACATAAGTGTCGATGACATTGGTCACATTATAAAGAACCCCCATATTCTTAGGTATGTTCCAGAAAAGACCGAAGTCACCATAGAATATTCTACCGACCTTCATCAGAGTTACAATTGTTACAACAGGCATAATGGTTGGAATGGTTATAGAAAATATCTGTCTAAGCTTGCCTGCCCCATCTATGGCAGCAGCTTCGTATAAAGACTTGTCAATCCCCACTATGGCTGCTAGATAAATGATGGAATCGTAACCCGTCCACTTCCATGTGTTTACAAAAACCAAGATACTGGGCCAGAACTTGGCTTCTACATACCAGTTGATTGGTTCTTTACCAAGACTGGTTAGTATGCCGTTAAAGACACCTTGGTCTGAACTTAAAAGCGAATAGACCAAGTAACTTACCACTACCCATGATAAAAAGTAAGGTAGAAAGAAGATGGATTGATATAGTTTGGCAAGCTTCTTACTTCTTAACTCATTTAAGACAATGGCTAGAGCCAGCGCAATGGTTACCGATATTAAAATAAATGTCAGATTGTATAAGATCGTATTTCTTGTAATAATAAATGCTTGTTTGGATGTAAATAAATACTTGAAATTATCAAATCCTACCCAATCGCTTCCAAAGAAGCCCTTGGTGTAGTTGTAATCCTTAAATGCCAACAGTATACCCGGCATGGGTAAATAGTTATTAGCAAGTAAAACTAAAATACCTGGTAACAACATAAAAAACAAAGCTGGATTTTTCTTAAACTCTTTTACGATATTTGTTTTCTCTTTCATCTATACTCCCTTTTGCAAACGTTTTCTCTTATGTGATAATTGTAGGCTAAATTCAAACTATTCTTAATAAACGTATTTGTCCTTAAGTCGAATATTTTGCACAGTGTGGTCCTGCAAAATTTGACAACAAAAAAAAGCCTACTTAAAAAAGTAGACTTTAAAACTATCTTGCTAACCAACCCCCATCAACAGCTAGTGTGTAGCCATTGACATAGTCAGATGCCTTAGAAGCTAGAAAGACAACAGGGCCCTTTAAATCCTCAGGTAAGCCCCATCTCGATGCTGGAATCCTTCCTAGAATCTCTTCACTTCTTTTTTTATCTGCTCTTAGTTGAGCCGTATTGTTGGTATCCATGTAACCTGGTGCAATGGCATTGACATTGATGCCTTCTTTTGCCCATTCATTGGCCATCAATCTCGTAATGCCCATAACGCCAGATTTACTAGCTGTATAGGATGGTACCCGAATGCCGCCTTGGAAGGATAACATTGAAGCTATATTGATAATCTTGCCAGAAATCTTGTTAGCCATACACTGCTTGGCCATTTTTTGAGACATGAAGAATACAGATTTCACATTCAGATTCATGACGTCGTCCCAATCTTTCTCAGAAAAATTAATGGCATCTTCTCTTCTAATAATCCCTGCATTATTAATGAGGATATCCACTTTCCCATAGCTTTCTACAGCTGCTGTCATGACTTGATCTATGGCATCTAACGCCATAAGATTTGCCTCCAAACCAAGAAATCTTCTTCCTAATTTTTCTACGGCTTCTTTTGTATCATCTAAATTGCCAATGTCAACAGCAACAATATCAGCACCTGCTTCTGCAAGTCCCACAGCCATGCCTTGGCCAAGACCTGTACAAGCTCCTGTGACCATTGCAACTTTACCGGTTAAATCAAAATTATTAAGTATCATGATGACCTCCTTATTTTAAGTCACGCATAGAAATATGGTCCATATCATCAAATGTTTGATTTTCACCAACCATACCCCAAATAAAAGTATAGCTGCCTGTGCCTACACCAGAGTGAATTGACCAAGAAGGAGAAATAACAGCCTCTTCATTTCTCATAACAAGATGTCTTGTTTCATCCACTTCGCCCATCAGATGAAAAACAACATCTTCTTCTTTCATATCAAAATAGAAGTAAACTTCCATCCTTCTATCATGGGTATGACAAGGCATGGTGTTCCACATGTTGTTTGGCTCTAACATGGTAAGACCCATTAAGAGCTGACAAGATTGACATACATCAGGATGAACATACTTGTATATGGTTCTTTCATTGGATTTAGCAGCTTCACCTAGCTTGCTTGGAGACGCCTTTTCAATCTCAATCTTAACGGTCTTATAAGATTGATGAGCTGGCGCAGAGTTGATATAAAATTTAGCAGGATTAGTAGGATCTAAACTTTCAAAAGCTACTTTTTTAGTCCCCATACCTATATACAAACCATCTCTTGATGCCATATCAAAGACTTCTTCATCCAAATAAACCTTACCAGGTCCTCCAATATTAATAAGGCCCATTTCTCTTCTTTCTAAGAAATAAGTCACACCAAGTTCTTTTGATGCTGTCATTTCAAGAATCTCATTCACAGGCATTGCCCCTGCTGTTATGATTCTATCAATATGAGAATAAGTCATGGCGATATTATCCTCAGTAAATAAATTCTTAATCAAGAACTGCTCTCTCATTGTTTTTGTATCATAGTGTTTTGCATCCGATGGATGTGATGCGTATCTAATGTCCATATGTCTTTCCTTTCTACCAGTACATATCCCAATCTTTAAGTTTTCTAACCAAAGCCTCCATATAGTAATAACATCCCCAGATGTTACATTCATCGACTCCTCTATCACATGGTTTTGAATAAACAGCATGTTTCAAAAGCCCATTGGCATGAGGGTCGTCTTTGGTTGTATATGAATCAATCAAGGATTTAAGCATCTTATCTGCATAAAGCATATAAGTTGATTGTTTTTCGCTTTTTAAGTGTTTGTCCATTTCGTAAATGCCACAAATAGCAATGGCAGCTGCAGATGAATCTCTCGGTTCATCGCTACCATCTGTAAAGATCATATCCCAGTAAGGAATATAATCCTGAGGTAATTTTTCAATAAAGAAATCTGTAAATCTATAGTAATACTCAATACACTGGGGCTCACTGATATATGAATAAGATAAAGGCATGCCATATACACCCCATGCTTGTCCTCTTGCCCATGCAGAATCATCTGAATAGCCCTGTCTAGTAACACCATGAGTAGGCAGACCAGTTTCAGGATCAAAATAATGAGTATGGAATGTTGAATTGTCTTCTCTGACCACTGTTTTTAATGTCGTTCTTAAGTGTTTTACGGCTATCTCTCTATACTTTCTGTCACCAGTCTCTTCTGTTGCCCAGTATAAAAGAGGCAAGTTCATTAAACAGTCTATAATCAAACGATACATTTCTGGATCATTTATATCGCCCCATGCTTGGATGAAGTCCCCTTTAGGTTTGTATCGACCAATAAGGTGATCGGCTGCTTCAAGCGCTATTTGACGCGCTTTTTTGTTACCAGTTGTTTTCCACTCAGCAACACCTGACAAAGAGTATAGAAAACCTAAATCATGCGTATCAATCTCTAGTTCTTCACGTAATCTTTTGATATAAGAATCCAGTTGTCCTTCGGCTGCTTGTCTGTACTTTTCATCTCCTGAGCCTTCATAAGCCAGCCAAAGAATACCCGTCCAAAATGATTGAGTCCAACCCTGGTCGTTATCTTCTGCCCAATAGATAAGATTATTACTATTAGGAGATGGAAAGGTTGTCTTAAATGTTTCAAGCATAATGTCTACCTTCTTTAAGGCTTCTTCAAAAGCCTTTTCGACATCTTCTTGCTTTAAAATGTCTGTATGCTCACAGCTCATTTTTTCCTCCATTTCAATAATTTGTAATTGCAATCTAAAAAATAATAAGGTTTAGAAATTTCACCTGGCATCAGCCAGGTGAACACTATTAATAGATTCTATTGTAAGCATTGGTATTAATCTCAATAGATTTTTCAATACCAAGCTCTTTTAATCTTTCAACGAACTCATCGTAATCACTGTCGATATCAGAAGCACCTAATAACCACTTTTGTACCATCTCCTGTACATAAGAATCCACATTAACTTGGATTTTGATAACTTCTTTTTCTTCTTCTGGTGAATACTTCAATGTTAGAGGATCCCACACGTACTTGTAGTAATCGTTCTTCTCATACATTTCAAATCCCTCTAAACCGATTGGGTGAATCCAGCCTCTTTCATAATCGAAATCTTGAGCCATACCGATAAGGTACTGAACACCTTCACTTCTTAAGTTCTGTAAAGCATTACCTTTACCATTCATGATCATATCCGTATAAACAGGCTTACCTTCTTTAACTTCATATGTCAAACCTTCTACACCAAAGTTAATCAGCTTTTGACCTTCTGGTGAGAACCAGAAATCAAAGTATTGAATGACCTTTACTGGATCTTCACATGATGCTGAAATACCCCAGCCACCATTTACAGTTGTTCTCTTATCAGGCATAACTCTTTCACCATTGATATTTTCTGGCGGTGCAAAAGGCATAAAGCTAAAGCCTTCTATAGAATCTGCTAATTTATCATTATAAGTAGAAGTTGAACCAAACCAGTCGATAGTCATACCACCTGTGTTTGAACTTAAAAGAACGTCTCTTGACTTGTTACCTCTTGTAAATATTTCTTGGTCGATTAAGCCCTTGTCATACCATCTTTTCAATTCTTTTATAGCATTAACAAAGTCATCTTCCATAGGTGCAAATTTAAGCTCACCGTCGTCATCCATGTAGTAACGTAATGAAGAACCCCATAAGCTTAATAACCACGATACATTGCTAAGCTCAGTATTTTTTCTTTGGAAAAATGGTACTTCATCTGCTTGGCCGTTTCCATTTGGATCTTGTTCTTTAAATGCTGTTAACACAGCTTCTAACTCTTCTAGGTTTTGTGGTTGCTCTAAACCTAAGTTGTCTAACCAGTCTTGTCTAACGAAGTAACCTAAAGATGGTTCACCAGCCATAAACTTAGGAATAACATACATCTTGCCATCAACAGATGTCGCTAATTTTTCCTTGTCAGGATTAGCTGCAAAGTATGCTTTGATATTTGGCGCATGTTGATCAATTAAATCTGTTAGCTCAAGTAAACCACCGTCACGACCTAATTTCTCCATGTCCTCTATCTGCATGTAAGAGATGATATCTGGTAAGTTACCTGAAGATACCATTAAGTTGAATGCTTGTTTATCGTCAGAAGCCCCTGATGATAAGGTGCCTTTTAAAGAGACATTTGTCATAGCAGCTGCTTCTTTAAATACTGGCCATTCTTCATTGAACACTGTACCATTAAAGATACCAAAGTAAGTAAATTCTACAGGTTCTGCTGATACTAAAGAGCCTTCCAGTTCACCTGAGCCTTTTGATGTTTCTACTGATGCAACATTTTCTGATTGACCACATCCGGCAAATACCGATGTTAGAACCATAACTAGTGCTAATAGCAGACATAAACGTTTTTTCATGTTTCCCTCCTAAATAATATTATACAACAGTCTCGTTAGACTTTTCTAACCTTTTACAGAACCTATCATAACGCCTTCTTTAAAGAATCTCTGAATATAAGGATATGCAATCAGCATAGGTATAATAGAGATCATAATAATAGCGAATATAATGGTTTGTGGTGACGATAAGGCATCAGGTGTAATTAAAACGGCCTCTTCACCACCTGTTGATTGCTCAACAATAAGTTTCTTTAAAAGTACCTGAAGTGGAATCTTCGAATCATCTTGTAATAACACCATAGACCAGAAGTAACCATTCCATCTTGATACAGCATAAAACATGGTAATTGTTGCAAGTGCAGATTTTGAAAGTGGTAAGTATATTTTTCTAAAAATCGTAAAATGATTGGCACCATCTATCCTGGCTGCTTCATCAAGTGACTCAGGTATTGATGAGAAAAATGTCCTTAAGATAATCAAGTTGAATGTGGATATAGCAAATCCAAGTACAATAGACCACCTTGAATTGATAAGACCTAAATCCCTAAAATTCAGATACATTGGAATGATACCTGGCTTTAGCCACATGGTTACAAGCACAAATAAAGTGATGGCTTTTAAAAATGGCATATTCTTTCTTGATAAAACATAAGCACCAAGTGTTGTAAAAGCCATATTAACGATAGTACCTACAACTGTGTAATAAAGTGTATTGCCATAAGCAACCCATAGATTAGGTGTTTTTAAGGCCTCCTTATAGGATTCTAGGTTAAAGCCTTTTGGCAATAATACCACTTCCCCAGTCTCAACTGCTGATGGTAATGATACCGATGCACTTAAGATATAAACCAGTGGATAAAGTGCTGAAAAACCTATTACCACAAGGAGCACTATATTAACCCATTTAAAGATTTTTTCCGATCTTCCTTCTATTGTGTTTCCCATAGTCACTCCTTACCATAAACTTGTATCAGAAAACTTGCTTGCTATACGATTTGCACTGTATACCAATATCAATGCAACAATGGCATTGAAAACCTCTGCCGCAGTAGCCAGACCAAAATCTTGATTTTGTAAACCTGTCTGATAAACATATGTTGAAATGATCTGTGAAGTTTCATATGTAGCAGGCTGCTGCAGTAATAATACTTTTTCAAATGCTATATTAAGCATCTGTCCTATCCTTAAAATAAACATAATAATGATCGTTGGCATAATACCAGGTATGGTCACATGTCGCATCTGTTGGAACTTGTTGGCCCCATCTACACGTGCTGCCTCATACAAGGCTGGATCAATTGCCATTAATGCTGCAAGATAAACAATGGCGTTAAAGCCTGTTTCCTTCCAGATGTTCATCCCTGTAAAAATACCTCTGAACAATTCCGGCTTCATTAAAAAGTATATCTTTTCAAAACCAAGTCTTTCTAAAAGTAGGTTTACAATGCCTAAGTCCGGTGCCAAAATATTGGTCACAATACCGGCAGTTACTACGATAGAAACAAAGTAAGGTATAAAAGTTGCTGTTTGAACACTTGTCTTAAATATTTTATTCTTAACCTCATTTAACATAAGTGCCAGTATGATTGCTGCCGGAAACTCAAACACCAAGCCATAAAGACTTAACATAAGTGTGTTTCTAAATGTTGGCCAGAAGTAAGGTCCTGTTAAGAAACTTACAAAGTTATCCAATCCAACCCATTCGCTACCAGCAATGCCTTTAAAAAGACTGTAATCTTGAAACGCGATTACTTGACCCGTTAGGGGTTTATAAATGAAAAGTACAAACCAGATGATAATTGGTAAAGCCATGACATATAGCTGCCAATTGTCTCTCATAATTTTTAGTTGTCTTTTCGCTTTTTTCATGTAAGTTTCAAGCTTATCATTTGATGATCTATTCTCGCCAAATCTTATGCGAGGATCTATAGGTTTATCCATTAAATCTCCCCTCTAAATTTATGCTCTGACAAACGTTTGCCTTTCGGCTTAACAACAATTTATCACGGTGGCGCTAACATAACAATCATCAAAATTCAACGGTTCAAACACTTGCAAACACTCAATTCTTCTTTTGCATATTCCTTATGATATTCATTTGTAAACAAAGAAAAAGCCTGCATAGCAGACTTAATGATTTTCTCTATATTGTCCAGGTGAATAACCTGTACTTTTTTTAAAAACTCGGATAAATGTATTGGAAGAATTAAAGCCTACCTTCTCTGCAATATCCTTAATTTGAAGACTTGGATCTTTTAATAGGTTCTTTGCCTCCTTAATCCGGTATTCATTGAGTACCTCTTTAAAGTTTCTACCTGTTACACGCTTAAAAAGAATACTTGAATACTTAACTGTAACACCAAGTGCTTCAGAGAACTCCTCTAAACCGATGTCTTTGTAATAATTGTTTTCAAGAAACTCAAACATACGGGATTCAAGAAGAACTTCGTTCATCTGATGATTACTCTTTTGCCATTCAATCAAACATTCCACTATATCTAAAATCCAGTTGACCACATGCCTTGGTGATTCATATTCAACCAAAGATTCAAGTAGGTCATCATTATTTGAAAAAATCGTTTCATAGTTGACATTGAGCTGGTTGACAATCCTTCTGACAGTACCTCTAATGGCATAAACAAGCGCATCCAATTGCTTAGAGGAAAGTGATCTATTTTTAAAATTTTCCTGTAATATTTCATCAATCAGAAAACGAGCCTCATCAGACTTGCCACTGATAATAAGCTGTACCAATCTCTGCTCTATACTGATTGGATAGTAATAGTTTTGAGCCAAATCCACACTTGAAATGATTTCATCTGTGATAATGACAGCCTCTGGTATAACATACCTATACTCAAGTGATCGGATATTTTTCCAGTAGATACTTGGTAGTTCTTCTAAATCATCAAAATTGCCACTTACAACAAACAATATATCTAAACTCTTGCTAGAAGTCAGTTCATCATAAAGTTGTCTGATTTGTCTTAAGGCTTCACCATAAGACAATTCATGGAACAAGATGGCACCTGTGTTGGCATTAACAGATATATAAAGATGGTCCACCGACAATCTAATCTGAGACTTGATTGAAAAAAGAAGGGTTTCATCTTCAACTTGACTGTAATCTATAATGGCCAGTGTATAGGGATTTAGGCTTTTTGACAAACCTACTTTTCCACTTCTATCTTGAAACTGCTTGTAATTGATGATTTTCATCATGTATTCTCTTAAGAGTCTTGTACCTAAAAGCTGATTTTGGTCATTCAACAAGTTAGACATTTCCTCTTGTATAAGCTCATAGGCATCCTTCATATCTTGAATATAGTCTAGAGCTCCTTCTACATTTTCAGCACCAACATCATTTAAGAGGTTAGAAATGGGTTTACTAAGAACATCCGCGAGTCGGCTAGACAACATCCACGCAGCATAATAGAGAGACAAGCAAATGATCACTAAAAGAACATATATGCCTACGACAAGTAAAAGATTGTCTTTTTCAAGATTATAAACATAATACCAAGGACCTAGACTAGATGGTATCACTCTATGATTCAATGAATCACCTTTTAAATAAGTGACTTCTTCTATTTCCTTTATCTGAGAAAAAGCCAGTGTGTCATCACCTATATGAAAGTCTCTACCAATAACAGATAAAGTCCCCTTTTGGTCTGTCATATGATCACCGAGCATTTCATCTCTGTGAATACTGATCAAAAATAGGGCTTCACCAACATTGTATTCGGTCTCTAGCTTGGTTAAAAGTAGATAGGATACTTCCGTTGAATCATTAACTGCATTCATAACAAAGTAGGAAGGATTAGAAAAACTCCTATCATATATGAGTCTATTAGCAGCTTTCTGCCAGGAATACTCATCAATCATCCAAGATTCTAAGTACTGGTTCATGGTCAAAGTAGCATCATTGGCTATAACAGATTCATCCCCTGGTTTTGTTATAGCTATTTGGTAACCAAAGTTGTCCATATCATGAACAACCTTGATCAGGTGTTCCTGAATCAAGACCTTTTGATAATAGGTGACTTCGTCAGTAAGAATAAACTCACTTATTAGAGGATCTTTCTTCATAATAAGAATCTGCTTAAATATCTCAGCAAAATCCTTGTCCATGTCCTCTGCAAACCTTTCAATCGTCTGCTTTTCCTCCATATCAGTTTCACGATTCATATCCATGATATATGGTATAACACCTGCTGTAATCAGCAAAGTGATCATTAATGAAAGTAAGATGAAAAAACTGTAAAACAACTTTGACTTGTAATACAGTCTTGATTTAAATAGTCCTTTAATATGTCTATACAAAATAACTTCCCCCAATTTAGCTATCTCTAATTATAACATTATTACGACATATGTACTACAAATGGATCATTGGTAGATTCTAGATATGACATGAGTTCCGAATACATCTCATCAAGAATTTCCGATTCATTTTTTTGATACTTCATCGGTGAGACCTGTAGCGGATCCGATATTAGATCATAGTAGAAATACTCTGTTTTAACTTCTACAGGCTTATAGCCTCTGTCTGCAACCAATGTATACCTTTGATTTCTTACTCCTCTCCATCCATAAGAAAGATTGTTTAAGCCCTTTTCTTTAAATGATTTTACTACTGCCGCTCTTCCTGGATAGGCGTGAATAAAAGCTGAATGACGACTAGGTGATAATTCCAACAAGTTGTCACTACAATCCATACCGCTGACTGGATCAAAAGGTACATCCATCAATGATAAAAGAGTAGGCATTTGATCGACACTATTGATGACCCCTGAAAACTCACCTGGATTGATTTTACAAGGCCATCTGATCATCCAAGGGATATTAATGGCTTCCTCATACCAGACATGTTTACCTATTAAACCATGTGACCCCATCATATCACCATGATCAGATGAAACTACAACGATGGTATTTTCATCTATGTCCAGGACTTCAAGTGTTGATAATATTCTTCCAAACTGCTCATCAATCCCCGTTACAGCCGCATAGTAATCTCTGGTCATTGTTAGAAGTTCATCTTGTGAAGTAGCTTCTTTGGGATCGGTATGATGACCGATGCTGTTATAAAGAACATTGTCTCTTAGTTTAATTTTATCTTTATCATATAAAGACCTGTATTTGTCAGGTACCACATCATAAGGATTATGAGGTGGATTCCATGAAACAAATAGTGCAAATGGTGACTTTTGTCTATGAATAAAATCTATTGCCTTATCTGTTTCATGTTGGGGCGACCACTGGTTTATATGGATTTTTTCATGTGAATCTTCCCAGTAATGAGGAGATAAGTGATTGTCCATTGCACCATATGAATACCAATATTCAAAGCCCATTCGCCCTCTTCCTGGCGGTGTAAAGGCATCCCATCCTTGTGCACCTGACAAAGGCACCGGACTCTTATTTAACTCAGGCAAATCCAAATGCCATTTACCGATATAGCCTGTCTTATAGCCTGCATCATTTAAATAGTCTGCAATGGATTTAATAGAAGTATCCAGTTCTACATCAAGCCCTACCTTACAATTGGTCCATACACCTGTTTCAAGTGGGTATCTGCCTGTTAAAAGGGACGACCTGTGAGGTGAACATAAGGGGCAACAGGAAATGGCATGTTTGGTATGAGCAGATTCTCTTATAAACTCATCAAAGTTGGGTGTTATTACAGGATCTTGATTGTAGCTAGAAATAGCATGCCTGCGCCACTGATCTGCAAATATATATATCAGGTTTGGTTGTTTCATTTACTTCTCCTTTGTAAAAACATCTTGACGATTACGGCACCATGATATCAAGTCATTTTCCATGTCTTGAATACGTGGGTCATGCATTAGATTGTTCATTTCTAGAGGATCTGAGTTCAAGTTGTAAAACTCCCTATCCCCATTTGAATCCAGGGTCAGCTTTAAGGACCCATCAACAATTGTACGACGCATGGTACCTATACCAGGGTTTCCAGAATACTGAGCGTAGACTGGCATATCTCTTATATTCAAATCATTTTCTAAACACCAACTTAAATCTCTACCATCAAGCTTGTCACAAGCTATACCTAATAAGCCAAGTACTGTTGGCATCAAATCAAGATGTGAAACACAAGTTTCGACCTCACGCCTTTTCAGTCGATCATCTCTTATGATGAATGGCACATTTATCGCTTGCTCATACATTTCCATCTTCTGATACATTTGATGCTGACCCAAATGATCACCATGGTCTGAAGTAAATACAAAGAGTACATTTTCAAGACCAAGCTTCTTATCAACAACCGCCATCAAACGTTTGATTTGCATATCAGCAAAATATAAGAGGCTGTGATGTGCTGACCAAACCTTGGCCCACTCCTTTTTACTGATATGCTCTCCTAGTTGAGCTGCAATGCCTTGTCGCCTAAGAGAGGGTTCATTGAGACTTGTTTGATTGATATTACTTGGTAAAACGTTTTCCGAAATACTAAACTGATCTTTTACACAGGTTGGTAATATCAAAGGTGGATGTGGAGCCCATATATTAAGGAATAAAGCCTTAGGTTTGGATGATTCTTTTTCTATAAAATCTATGCCTTTATCAACAAACCAGGCATCTTTGAACAAGTCATCATCAAAAGGCCACTGACTCACTCGTGTGTTAGAGTACTTTTTTTCTTGATAAGTCCCATCTAACCACTCCTTAACAGGTGTTTTGTCTCTAGAGTCCGTTCCAAGCTCATGCCCTAAGTTTTTCATAAAATTCTTATAATCAACTTCTGTATAAAAAGCATCATAATCACTTCTGGATTCCAAAGCAGGCTTGACTTTTACATGCTGTACACCGATTCTTCCAACTGAATAACCAGCATCCTTTAGATAATCATCAATTGTTTTTACTTGTCTGGCTGTTTTTCCAGACCAATCATTATAGATGACGCCTGACTCAGATGGCCATTTGCCTGTTGCAAGTGCAGTTCTTGCCGGTGCACATAAGGGGCAAGTGGTATATGCTCTGTTAAATTTGATGCCTGTACGAGCCAAGGAACTTAAATATGGCATGACTTCTTTACCATCAAATGCTCTCCCAATAGCATCTGCTCTTTGATGGTCAGTCATAATCATTACTAAATGTTTTTTCATATATGCCTCCCATATATAGGTTAACATTCATCATTACAATGCAAAATCATCATTAATCAACAATGAATCATCAAAATTCCCCCTCCCCCTCAAGCCTTTACAAAGTCATATGTTAGTGGTTTTTTCACATTTTGAAGATGTTGAATTCTGTAGATTGACCTTCCGGTATTGGATAGGTCTTATACCTACATGTGACTTGAAAAACTTAGAGAGATAATTGACAGAACTAAAGCCTGTCATCTCACTAATCTCTTGAAGATTCATCTCTTCATTTAATAAGAGTTCCTTAATCGTCATAAGTTTATAATCCGTAATATAAGTCCTGATAGAACAAGCTTTCTTTTGCTTGAACAATCGATTCAAATAGTCTGGATGATACCCAACTTGTTTGCCGATTTCTGCTACAGAAATTTTTTCATGTATATTTTCATGGATATACTGGCTAATTAGTACTTCCAATAAGTCCTCTTCGTGAATCAGATCATAACTTTTTTCTAGCTCTTTAAAATAGCTTGTCAAAATAGATAGGAAAATGCACTTTGATTCCAAAACATAAAAAGCCTTTTTATCAGTAAATACTTGTCTGAGATTTAATACTTTACTTGTAAGATCTTCTGCCAGTTCATCTTCAAAGGATACTTTTAAATCGGCATCTGATTTAAACACATTGTTTCTTATGAAAACCCTGTTTTCAAGTTCCTTCTTAAACAGATCTAAGTGATTATTTCTAAGGCTTGCATCTAAACTTCTTTGATTAAAGGAAGAAAAAAGATCAAAATGCACCCATATAATAAGATGGTCCTTTGACGTGAGTTTCAGCCTATGTTTCTTATTAGGAGGAATGAGTAAACAATCATTTCTTTTTAACATGTGGACCTGTTTGTCCTCAATCACCTGTAGACTGCCTTTTATGCAAAATAACATTTCATAATCATAGATTATTCTCTTCTTGTCTGGCCATTCATTGTTCTGTACCCCAATTTTCCTGATGACAGGATTTATATGATTGATAAGAGATTCTAGTTTCATAAACACCTCGTATTTTTACTTTTACATGTCGGAAAGTTCCCTTTTTATTGTCTTTCTTTCCATTTATGATTCAAATAGAAAGGATGATACGATGAAAAGAAAACAATGTATTTTAATTATGACTGACACCCAGCGTCATGATATGATAGGTGGTCAGCACACGCCTAACTTAAACCGTTTGGCCAGCCAAGGTAAGGTTTTTAAAAAGGCTTATACCACTCAACCTGTTTGTGGACCGGCAAGATCTGCTATCTTTACAGGTACCTATCCCCATACTAATGGTATGACCTCAAACTCAATGTCCTTAAACCAGCTTTCGAATACTCTAGGTGATTACTTATATAATAGAGACATTGCCTCTGGCTATATCGGAAAATGGCACCTTGATGGTGGAGATTATTTTGGAAATGGTATTTGCCCTCAAGGCTATATGCCTGATTACTGGTACGATATGAGAAATTACCTTGATGATTTAAGTAAAGAAGATAGGATAAAATCAAGACAATTTGAAACCGTCTTAGCAGGTGTAGACGAATCCTTTACATTTGGGCATAGGTGTTCAAATTATGCACTTGATTTCATTGAAAAACACAAGGACAAAGAATTTATGCTGGTGGTCTCATACGACGAGCCCCATGATCCTTATATCATGCCAAAATCATTTTACGAGCTCGACCACACCATTGACCATAATCTTGATGAACTTTCAGACCTATCACCTGACCACATTAAACTTTGGTCTGATAAAAGCAAGTCATTTTACAAGACAACATCTTTAACGGAAGAGGCAAAACGTCTTTACGCTTGTAACTCTTATGTGGATTATGAAATCGGTCGTGTATTAGAAGCCATCGAAACATCTGCACCTGATGCTTTGATTATCTACACTTCGGATCATGGTGATGCTTTAGGCGATCACGGCATTCATTCTAAGGGGCCTGCCATGTACGACAGCATCACAAAAATCCCTTTTATCATCAAGTGGCAAGATAATATTCAAACAGGTTCTTCTGACAGACTCATTAGTCATATAGATATTTTACCTACCTGTTTAGACTACTTCGACCTAAATATACCAAGTCATTTAGAAGGCAGGTCTCTGCTTAATACACTCGATGATCAACCAGAAGATCAAGACGCAGTTTTTATGGAATTTACCAGATATGAAATAGATCACGATGGTTTTGGTGGTTTTCAACCCATACGATGTATCAGGGATAATCGCTATAAACTCATCATCAATCTTCTGACACTTGATGAACTCTATGATTTAAATACAGATCCTCATGAGAAAATTAACCTGATTCATTCTGAGAGTCACGCTGATACAAGAAATCAACTTCACCAAAAGCTGCTTAACTGGATGAATCAAACGCGTGATCCTTATCGTGGTTATTACTGGGAACAACGGCCATGGAATAAAGATTTCATACCGACTTGGGACTACAGTGGCATGACCCGTCAAAGACCAACAGGCGATGACCAACCAAGGCAACTTGACTATGCTACTGGCCTTGAAATAAAGGAACTTGTTAGAAGGAAATGATAAGTTTATTTTAAACTTTTCCTGACTTTTTCATATCTTCAATTTTCAACATGTTGAAATATAAAGACAAAAAGAGCTGTATTCCTAGGAATACAGCTATAGTTTGTTCCTATATTCAGTTGGTGTTTGACCAGTATACTTCTTAAAAAGCTTAGAAAAGTAATGTGGATCAGATATTCCTACCAGTTCAGCAACTTCATAGGTTTTTAACTCATAGTCTTTTAAATAATGATAAGATTTCTGAATACGATACTCATTCAAGTAATCAACGAAGTTCTTACCAATCTCCTTTTTAAACATCCTAGATAAGTAGTATATCGAGACATAAGTATAATCAGCAACATCTTGTAGTGAAATGGAGTCTTGGTAATTGTTGTGGATGTATTCCAAAGACTGTTTGAGTATTTGACTCAAGTTATTCAGATGACTGTTTTTTGCTTCTTGCCTATAATCACTGGCGATAGACTCGTATATCTTGATACAAGTCTTGAAATCTCGGTCATTAAAGTCATGTACTTGATCAATTGAAACCTGCTTGATGCTTGCAACTAAATCTGAAAACTTACTCTGATAATCAGTCTTTTCAATAAGTGGATACAACTTCTTGTTAAGCTCGTCTAATAGGTGTTCATTTCCAATCTTTATAGCAGATAGTATGTCTTCTGAGATGGTTTTAAGACTGTCATCTTCTCTATCAAATGAGAGTGTTTTTATATCGTCGTATAAGATAAGGGCGTCTTCACCAAAATAGAGCTTATAACTTAAGGCCTGCTCACACTCCTTCATCTTAGAAGATAGTTGCCTAAAACCATTGCCCTGAGTACTGATGGCCAAGGACATATTTAAATCAAAACATGACTTGATAAGTACTTGGAAACTTTCGGCCTTCTTTGATACATCATCAGTAAAGTCCTGTAGACTGCTTTTAGACTGAAGGACAAAAGTCATCCTAGACTGAGTCACATGAATGGTTTCACACAAGTAGAGGTCTTTAAATATATCGACAAATGCATTTTTTATACCAATTTTAAAGAGCTGCTTTTGATAAATATCAATTGGCTTTTCATGAGATATATCAACAGATACCATGACAAAAGAGTCAATATGCATACCATAGAGTTCTAGCTCCTCCTCAATTTCTTTTTCATTGAGTGCTGTTGAAAAAACAATATCAAATAGAAGCTTCTCCTTTAGTAGGGGCAAAGACCTGTCATAGTGATCTTTTAAAGCTTGTATGTTTTCATCTCGTCGGTTTTTATATTCAAGCTCCAAGCAAGCCTTTTTTACAGCCGTTGTGATTTCATCAATTTTAGATGGTTTTAGTAGAAACTCACTGGCTCCTAGCTTTAAGGCTTCCTGAATATAATCAAACTCCCTGTAGCCCGTTAAGATGATGATCTTGCTCCAAGGAATGATGTCCAAGGTATTTCTGATCATTTCCAAACCATCTATTTCAGGCATATTGATGTCTGTTAGAATGATATCAGGCTTGTACTGTCTAATAATCTCCATACCTTCTAGACCATTTGATGCTTCTGAGACAACCTGACAGCCGAGAGATGCCCAATCGATGATGTTGATGATGCCCTTTCTTACAATGGGTTCATCGTCTATAATGACTACTTTAAACATAATAGTTATCTCCTTGTGTCAGTTTCTTCTCAGGTATAATAACAACAACTTTTGTATAGACATCTTCTTCTGACAAGATGGTAATACCATAGTCTTCTCCATAGAAGAGTTTTAAACGCTTGTCCACATTTTGAAGACCAATGCTGGAACCATCCTGTTTGTCTCCAATTCTTTGATAAACTTCCTTTAAGGTGTCTACCGTCATACCCTTTCCATTGTCGCAAATCTCTATGACGATATCTTCTTCTTTTCTGAAGGCAGAGATATTGATTTCACCCACCTTCTTAGTTTTTCCAATCCCATGATTAATAGCATTTTCAACAATCGGTTGTAAAATCAACCTTGGTATCTTGATACTCAGTATTTGAGGATCTATGTCTCTTTTAAAGGTCAGTCTGCCTTCATATCTATATTTCATAATAGAGATGTAGTTTTCTATGTACTTCATTTCATCCCTAAGACTGATCAGTTTGTTGTCTCGTCCAATGGTCGCTTCCATGATGGATGATAAAGCTGTCACCATTTCACTGATTTCAGGTGCCCCTTTTAACTGGGCATGCCAGTTGATGGTTTCTAGGGTATTGTACAAGAAATGAGGATTTATTTGAGCCTGTAAGGCTTTCATTTCAACTTCTTTTCTTGTGATCTGTTCAGTCTTTACATTTTCAACAAGATTTTTAAGTTCCGTTGACATATCATTAAAGGATTCAGCAAGAAAACCCAGTTCATCCCCCCTATCCACTTGGATATTGACATGTTTCTTGCCTTTACTGACATCTTTCATACCAGATACAATTTGGTTGATAGCCTCTACCATATGCATGCCTTCAAAGATGGTAAAAAAGGATAGTAGTACTGCCATTGGTATAAATATCATGAAAGCATACTGGGTAAACTTAGTCACATCTCTAAGTAAGACCTTCTTAGAAATGGCTGTTACAATGACCCAGTTGGGGTTGTCTACTTTTCTATAAGAAATGATCCGTTCTTTAGAATCATCTTCGTAAAGAACACCCGTTGATTCATCATAGTTAACAGACTCACTATGAATAGGACTGTTTTCTGTTGTAAAAATAATCTGGCCGTCATTTTCTAATAAGGCTATAGACTGAAAAATATCAGATGAAAGGTTTTCATAATCATTTTTCATGGGCATAAAGTCTACTCTAATGACCAACAAGCCTACTTCATTAAAGGTATCTATGTCATTGATGATTCTAGACATATAAATATTTGCATTGGTCCCCTCATAATCCACATGCCAGATAGGCCTGCCTTCAGCTTGTCTAGATTTCTCTAAAAGAATATCATAGGGGATATCCTTTAAGTTGTTTAATCGACCACTCGACATATCATAGGTATGGTTAGAACCTCTTTTATCATAAATGGTAATGGCTTGAATACCATCATTCGATAAGGTTAAGGTTCTTAATACATTCTTTAAATTGTTGACATTATGATAGTAGATGAACTTGTCTGATTGATCATCATTTAAGACATCATAAACTTCTAAGTCATATAAGAGGTCTTGTGATACAGATTTAATACCGCTTGTAAAATCAGTAATCCTAAGCTCGAGCACCTTTAACATATCTTGTGATAAAGTCAGTGCCTGACTTTTCATATTACTTTCTACATTTCTAAGCAAGAAAAATCCTAGGATGATCACAGGCAAAACCATTTGAAAAACAAACATAAATAAGAGTTTGTTTTTAATGTTCAATTTTTTATAAAACCCCATTAATCCTCCTCTTGGTAATCATGTAGTTTGTCAAAAATTTCTTCTGGTGATATTTCGCCCTCTAACATGGCTGGGAAGTCTTTAATTAAAACATTTTCCCAAAATGTCCTGTTGATAAAATGGTCTGGCGGTTTAACCAGGTAATCAGCATCTTCTATAAGCTTTAAACCCTGGACCTTTAAGTAGTCATCGTCTTCACTGGTTCTTGTACCAATAAAAGAAGGTGACTCGTTAAAAATACGTCGACCAGATTCTGATGTAAGGTACTTAAGAAACTTTAGTGCTGCCTGTTTTTTAACAGGATCATCGTAAGTATTTTGGTTCATATGGAAATTACCATTTCCAATCCCATAAATCACATACTTGTCATCTTTCATCGGAAAGGGTATCAAGCCTACCGATTCATCTAATGCCCCACTGTTAAACCATGACCCCTGTACAATCATGGCCGCTCTTTTATCAATAAAGAGCATATTTCTTGATGCATCGTCAAAGTTAAGGGCATTTCTCGGAAAGGCACCCATCTGATAAAGTTCTCTCATCTTATACATGGCTTCAATATAGCCATCTTCTACTTGTCCATTTTTAAGTGGATTCTCTGTCCCTTCTACACCTGCTAGTTGTACCACGATGTTTTGATAAATAAAGCTCCCTTCAGGTGTCATATTATAGGCGATAGGAATAATCCCCTTCTTTTTAAAAGCTCGGACGGCTTCTAATAAAGATTCATAATCATATGGAATGTCTACTTCAAAGTCTTCAAAAAGATCCTTGTTATAATAAAGGCCTTCATAAATGACCTCAAATGGAATACTGTATATATGATCTCCCTGGTCCATAAACTCAAATATGGAAGAGTCAAAGTTACTGGACCAAGTTTCATCTTGATCTAAGACCTCTTTTAAGTCTGCAACCATACCATTTTCAATTAACAAGTCCAAATCAGAACCTGGCCATACGCCAAAGACATCAGGTCCATTGCCTGATGCAAAATCTGCTTTTAAAGTAAATAAAAAATCCTCTCCATACATAGACTCATTCATGATTCTAATTCCTGGATTTTCTTCTTCAAAGGCTGCTATAACCCTTTCCAAATATGCAGCTTTTGAGTCTAGACCAGCCCAGGAGCTTGAAAATCTAATGGTAACAAGATCTGATTCATTATTTAAACTCTTACTATAAGTCAGTCTATCTGTACTCATATAAAAGATAATTGCTGATAAAATTGCTATGCCTATAAATACATAGGTTAATAGATAGTGTCTTTTCATAATTGCCTCCACATTAAGCATACTCTTAAATCAAAGCTTGCGTCAATGTAGATTCTTGCGCTTAAGACGAATATTTTGCTCAAAAAATAAAAATAGAACTGATTAAACAGTTCTAAGATATTGCATGAGATTTTACCGACGTATCGTATATCTTTGTAGATATTGTCGTATACTCATAAAATGCATTTGGATATTCCAATGTTTTTACTATTTTACTGATACTTGAGTAGTGGATATTAAAAGATAATATAAAGCCACCGAAGAAAATCTGTGTAATAAGAACCGGTCCAGCAAGTGCATATAGACCTGTTGCTACAAGGAAGTTGATTGCCATCACCATTAAAATTGGATAGCCTTCTAACTTTTGTACATCAACTGCAGTCAACTGCTTTTGCGGCACAACTTTTGGCTTTAAAGTCTTATAATAAGCTTGTGGCTGATAACCTAGTAGCAAGGCTAACTTTTCTTGTAACCACACCTTAAAATAACGATTGATAAACATAACCAGTAAAGTCCAGTACATGAACATGATACCGCCAGCTACCAAATCATAAATATACCCTTTGAACGTAAAAAAGTAAACAATTAATGGAATAATCATAAGATAAACCCACTTAGTATATCTTACTCGATAATCACTAACTAATTTCATTTATAGCCCTTCTTTCTAAAAAGTATCATACCATATTTTAGAAAGATATAAAAGCAATCATATGTTTCCTATTTATTCTGACAGAACATGTTCAGTTGAAAAGCTTGCAAATCCAAGAGACTTTGCAAGTCTTATGGAAGGAAGATTGTCTTTATCCACCAAATAAACTGGGAGTATGTCATGGTCTAAACACCAATCTACACATGAAGATACCAGCATTTTTGCATATCCCTTATTTCTATGTTCAGGTTTAACATAAACCACTATATTTCCACCACCAAAATCTATGTCACTTATCATACCATAGGCGACATTTTCTCCTGATACAGTTACAACAAAACGTCTGCCTTGATCTAAGATATCTTTATAGCTTTGAATGACATGTGCTCTTTTTTGACTATCAAACTTATCTAAGTCGTCATAGGTATAGACACGAGATAAGTTGACTTGAGTTCTTTTATATGACTCAAGGCCCATCCTGTAAAAGCATCTGTACTCGTATTTATCTCTCATATGTTCAAAACTCTCTTTGATGGTATCTTTCACATCAAATGATCTCAAATTAGAAGATACAGAATAGAAATCTTTGCCATCAATTTGAGTGGCGATGACTCTGTAATAATAAGATCTATTGAGTGGTTTATCTCTTTGCTCTGAAAAAGCCATTTCAGAACCATCGTATCCAAGATACTTGTGATAATAAGATTGGTATTTCATCAAAATCCCTTTCTAATCACATATAACTTGATGATTTTCATTTGCCTTTGCCTCAAAACACATTTTGATTTGCTCGTACGTGTTTCTTGTCACCGATAGTTCAGGCAGATTATCAAGTGGAAAAAAGCCACTTTCACTTGTTTCAATATTATCTACATGATCGCCTCTGATATAGTCACAATCTACAAAGATCTTATAAATGGTAAAAGGATAGTCATCTTTAACATGTTTGTTTCTATCAATAATAGCAATCACTTTATTGGGTTTTACGACAGCACCCGCTTCTTCATGAGATTCTTTGATGATGTTATCGTAAACACTCAGACCAATATCTGCCCAACCCCCTGGCATAGACCATTTGCCATCTAACTTCTCTTTTACTAGAAGAATCTTGTTATCTTTAATAATGCTTGCCCTAATATCAACTTTAGGTGTTTGATAGCCACTTTCACCAGCAAATAAATCTCTCATCTTTTCTACAGGTATATCTGTGTATTCACTCATGATTTCAACAGATATTTCGCGAATGCGTTCAAACCGTTCTATATCATAAGGATCCTTACAATATGCCAAGGCACTTTGTGACAACATCTGTAATTCTTTCGCCCATTCTAACCATTTTTTCGACATGATTCCTTCTTTCTTGACACTGACCTTACGTCAACTGGTATAATATATTTAAGTGAGGCCTCTATGTTAATTAATGATGTATCTAAGAAGTATCAGATTTCAACAAGAACACTAAGATATTATGAATCTATAGGACTGTATGACCTTTCAAGAAATGAAAACGGCATACGCTTATTTAGTCATGATAAGATTCTAATCTTAGAAGAAATTCTCCTTTACAAGTCTATAGGCTTGCCTTTAAAATCTATAAAAGGTTTACTGGACAAGTCACTATCACTTAAGGAAGTTCTAAAAGACAGACTCAGTCAAACAGACGATGACATCCAAAGACTTCAGTATTATAAATCTATTATGGAATCGATACTTAAAACCTCTGGTTCAAAAGAGATTCACACCAGCACCTTAGATGCATTTCTTAAAGAACAAATCTATCTTAAAGAAGAAAGGTGGCTTTACATGACCCAAAAGAACATCACCATAGATATTGGTAATAACCTTATACCTATTGCTCTTAAAGAAAACACGCCCAATATCTTGACCAGTATTCATGAGTTTAGGTTAGACTTCCATGAAGTCTATGGCAAACCCTTTGAACTCATAAGAATCAAGGATAATCCCGATCTTGAAGATGACGAGTATCAGATTCTCATAAGTGATCATGTCGTCCATAAGGCAAGCTTAAGTGATTTAAGCCCTATCCAACAAATCGACATCATCCTTAGTCAATTAAAAGCATTACTTCTTAAATAATCTAATTATATTGTATGCTAAATATGAGACTATTTACATTTTATTTGAACACTTTAATATAATTTATAGAAAAACATCCCCAGATGAGGATGTTTTTATTAGTTTCTTCTTTCTACCAAATAATAGATGGTTGGAATAACTGTTAAAGTTAAAAGTGTCGATACCAAGAGGCCTCCAATTAAGGCAATAGCCATAGGAGAGAAGAAAGAACTTTGAGCTAAGACCAAAGGTATCAGTCCAAAAATAGTTGTGATTGAACTCAAAAGAATCGGCCTCATGCGTTTTTCTACAGAATCTTCACAAGCTTCTCTAACATCCATGCCCTCTTCTCTAGCCCTGTTGATGTATTCAATTAAGAGAATTGCATTGTTAACCACTATACCAAAGAGACTGGCTATACCAAGCCCTACTGTAAATGTAAATGGTGTATTTGTCATTAAAAGCGCAAGTATGACACCGATAAAAGACAATGGAATACTGGCAAGGATAATAAATGGTTGTTTGAAAGAGTTAAACTGAATCATTAAAATAACGTATACTACTATTAAAGCTGCTAAACCTGCTGATATAAGACCTGTCAAGTATTTAGACATGGTGTCACTATCTCCTCCATAGACCACTTTGATATCTTTGGTATCGATATTTTCATTTATGAAAGCTTCAATTTCCGCTTGAATATCTGATGAAGAAACACCTGGTCTTGCATCGGCTGTAACAGAAACTAAAGTGTTTCTATCATATCGCTTGATAGCTGTCAGTTCCTCTTCTAGTTTTACATCTGCAAACTGCTTAACAAGTATTTTTTCTCCCGTGTGTTGTGATTTTATAGGTAGATTTAAAATATCATCTAAAGAAGAAATATCTGAAACAACACGTATATTATACTCTTCCCCATCTACCTTCATGATGGAAGCATTGTTACCGTTTAAGGCCAAGTTAATCTGATATTGAATATCGTACTTTGTTAAGCCAAAAGTAGTTGCTAAATCTTGATCTACATCTAAAGCATAAACATACTTGTACATAATATTGTCGTTTTGTACATTTATGGTACCATTAATATCTAAAAGCTCCTCATAGACCAAGCTAGAAGCGTCATTTAACGTTGTTAAATCTTTTCCTGATAATCTTATTTCTATGGCCGGTCCTGGCACATTTATCTCCAATAGGTTGGCTGTAGCATAACCACCAACAAGTTCACTATCAAACTTATCTTGCAAATAAATAGCCAGTTCCTCAGCTGTGTTAAACCTGCCACTTTTTTTCAAGTCAAACTGACTCAAAATCTGGGCTTTATCATCTGATGGTGTGATAATATCTGCGGTCATGTAGAAACGAGGCAATCCCCCACCAACAGAACTGGTCATACTGGTTATCTCTGGTTCATTGGATAACATTTCTTCTACAGACTTTACAAATTCCTCATTTTTTTCAATGTCTCCACTGACTTCACTTGTTAAAGAGAAGTAGATAATGTTTTTATCAATATAAGGAAACATTCTAATCTCAAGTAGCGTCATCGTTCCCATTACAATTAAGAAGATTATGATAGTTACTGCCAATGCTGTTTTAGGTCGATTTAAGTTGATATTCAACAGCTTATGATATTGTTTCTTTATTCTAGAAAGACTATCCTTATTTTTGTCTGACTTATGAAAGAACTTACTTGCAAGAGCTGGTGTTACAAGCATGGCAACCACAAAAGATGCAATCAAGGATATCATCACAACTTGAGGAAGTGATTTGGTAAATACACCTGCTTCTCCTGGTAATACCACCAAAGGTGCAAAAGATGCTATGGTTGTTAAAGTTGAAGCAAGAACAGGTATGGCTTGTTCTTTAGTTCCTTGGAAAGAAGCTTCAAACATGCTTAAACCTTCGTTGATTTTTATTTGAACCGCGTCACTTATAACAATGGAATTATCAACTAAAATACCTAAAGCAATAATTAAAGCAGCTATAGATACCTGCTGTATTTCAATGCCTAGTAAAGTCATGGCTATAAATGTTGAAGCAATAGAAAGTGGGATTGTAACAGATACAATCATGGCATTTCTAAGGCCCATGCCAATAAGTACAACAAGAATAACAAAGAAAATACCTTGTAGTAAGTTGATGATAAAATCTGATACAGCACCGTCTACATCTTCAGGTAAAAACAGAACCTCATTGATGCTGATATTGTCTGGCATCTCATATGACATTTGGTCTAATTCGTCTCTTACGTCCTTACCAATTAAAACGACATTTTGATTTTCCATGAAATAGCCTGTTACCAGTACAGCTGGACGACCATCATCTCTAAATCTAAGACTATTGTCCACATAATCAAATGATACACTTGCCACATCTTTAAGTCTTACAACACTGCCAGTGTCCTCAGAAACATATATAATTAATTCTTCTAAATCTCTCTGACTGCTTAGACTGTCTGGTGTTTTCAAGTTGATTTTTCCAGTTTCAGTCTTAATGGCACCAGATGGAATCTCTACATTTTGAGCCCTAATCATATCATAAATATCATTTGTCGAAATATTATAGGCGGCAAGTTTTTCATTGTGTATTTCTATAACCAACTCTTTTTCAACACTGCCTTCAATATCAATTCGTTTGATACCTGGAATAACTTCTAGCTTTTCTTTGTATTGGACTGCAATGTCTTCAAGCTGGTCATATGAATAATCATCGCCACTGACAGAAAGTATCATGCCAGCAGTTTCAGATAACTCTGTTTTGACTTCAGGTGTCCATGCATCACTTGGCAGTTCATTGGCTATTTCATCGATATTTATTCTTAACTGCTCCCATTGTTCTTCATAATCCACTTCATAATTCAGCATGACCATGACAATGGAAGCATTGTCATAAGAAAATGACTTGATATACTCTACACCCTCTAATTCAGCTACAGAGTCCTCAATCTTTTTTGTTATTAAAGCCTCTATATCATTTGCAGAAGCACCAGGATAGGTCGTAATCACTTGAGCTATTGGTGCAGATGTATCAGGATTTTCTTGTTTGGGAATAAAATAATAGGAGTAAGCTCCGAAAAGTAGAACAACTATAGACAAGAAAATCGTTACTTTTCTCTCTTTAATAGCAGCTGCAATAATCTTACTCATTATGATCACCTACAGACTTTACTTTATAACCTTCTGCAAGTACATTGGTACCACTGATAATCAAGTTTGAGCCAGGTTCTAAGTTCTCAACTCTTACCATAGACTCATTAAGTTCTGCTAATTGAACATCAACCCTAGTCGCACGGTTGTCTTTTTCCAAATACACATAGTCTACACCATCATTTAAGATATATGAAATGTCCACCCATACACCTTTGATCATCTGCATTTCAAAATAAACTTTAGCAGATTCTCCAATGAAGAAGTTACCATGATCAATTGTGAGTGCCACTTCAAAGGTCTTGGATTTCATATCAGGCATCATATTGATGTTACTCACAAGAGCATCATACTCTTTGTCATCTACGACAACTTTAGCTCTTGTATTAATATCTATCTGTTTAACATCTTCTGCCGTCATACCAATCTTAACAACATTGTCCTTACTTCTTACAATGACAAGGGGATAACCTTCTGCAATAAGCTCTCCTGGTTCATTTAAGACATCCACAACATATCCGTCGATATCAGCATACAAGCTTGTATCTTCTAAAGTAGACTCTTTATACTTGCTATCAACATTAGCCTGACTCAAGACATTTATAGCCTGATTGTATTCCTTTTGTTTAATGTCTCTTTGTAGCTCTAGTTCATCCATTTGAGCCTGGCTTGCTATACCATTTTCAAATAAGACCTTCATATCCTTATAATTCTTTTCTATATAGTTCAAGGCTTCTTTAGCTTTTGAAACGTCCAGTTGTGCAAGACTAACCTGGTCTGATGAAGCTTCTAAACTTAAATTGTATTCATAATCATCAAGAGTTACCAAGATGTCACCAGATTCAATGGCCTGCCCAGATTCTATGTGAATCTCCTCAATCAAGCCACTTGTCTTCAGGGCATAATTCTTTATCTCCCTCGGTTCGATGTGTCCAATGTAAGATACACGCTCAACCATTTCACTTTCATCTAACCTAGTTGTCGTTACAATCCTCTCCTTGCTTTCAATAACAACTTGCTCCTTGTTACACGCTATTAAGGATGTTGTTATAGCAATTATGACCAAACCCAATGATGCCAATCTTTTAAACATTAATCTAATCCTTTCATAAAGTAGAATCCAACAAACTGAACAATTCTGTCTGACATATCATCTTCTGATGTTGTACATATATGAATAATGCCTTCTGTAAAACTATAGGCTAAATCCTTTGCTAGCTTTTCATCTCCATAGATATACTTAAACTGCGAGGCAATCCAATCTATCATTCTGAATCTAGAGTTCAAAACAAACTCAGCACGATCGTCTTTTAGTAATATCAGTACTGCCAAGTAATCACTTGAGAAAAATTCTAATATTTCACTGATAACTCTTTCAGCGATTTTGCCAGAATGTTCTCTTCTTAGTCTGTCATAGTTCTCAATTGTGAATTCTTGATCCATATCCAACTGGTTGTTGGTTACTTCTGCAAAAATCTTATTGAGCTTTCTATATGCAGAACCTACAATTTCTTCATAAAGGGCTTCTTTATTATCAAAGTAATGATACAAGTTTCCTGGTGTAATACCTGCACCTAAGGCTATTTTTCTTAAAGAACTGTTATCAAAACCCTTGTCAAAAAACTCAAGAACTGCGGTACTCATGATTCTTTCTTTTACTTCTTCTTTTAATACCTGTGCCATAGATCCTCCAATAAATGCATTAGTGTTCATTATTAATTTAAAAGTTTAGAGTAATAATGAACACCATATCATTAATACTCCAATAAAATAGGCATTCAAATAATGAACACCATGTTATTATTAACTATCCATAGTCTAACACCTCATTTTTTTTCTGTCAACGAAGTAAGAAAACTTTATACTTTCATAATAAAAATCTCTGGCATGATGCCAAAAATTTTAGTTTCTTAAGTTACTTATTAAAGGCTTGGAGTACTTTATAGTTGTCTACTGTAAATACACCTTCCCATTCTATCTTGGCTGTCTTATCAAATACTTCCTCGTACTGGCCCCACCTGTGTTTTGTCTTCCAAGTACAATCTTCAGACCTTGACTCTAATAGGTATAAGATATTCTTATCCACAATATCCTTATTTTCTAGATACAGTCTGTGATTTGGACTGGTTATGTACTTAATAGGCTCTGGTGCATAGTTGACCCAGTTAGCAGGGTCTCGGTCTATGACAAAGTAAATAGCCTCGTCAATCTTTTCTGTAAAAGATCTATTGTAGTCTAGACCTATGTACCTTAAAAGCCTACATAAGCAGAGCAGTGTATGTTCTTCAATGTCATTAACCTCTGTTACTAGGATTTCTTCTATCAAGTTATTTAACAGCTGGTCTACATTTAACTGAGTTAAGTGTTTGTATTTATATAAAAATCCAATAAGTGTGGCACTTGGATTCATGGTACCAAAGCCATCTAAACGGTCTTTGTTCCACCATACAGCATGTGGATAGTCCTCTACATCATCAGGTGAAATGGTCCAGTAATTTCTATCATTGATAGTCGCTTCTAAATAGCCAATTATCTCCTTTATAAGGGACTCTGGCACTTCATCGATTTCTTCAAGCACATTAATGGCGAACTCTGTTGCCACAGCAGATGAAGACAGAGTTCTTAAGTCTGCTTCTAAGGCATTACCAAAACCACCATCATCATTTTGATAACTAAGAAGTTCCTTTAGAATTTCATCTGACTTGTTTTCTTCTAAATGACACAGTCTTAAATAATCCAGTTTTCTACAATGCTTTAACAGAAAATCTTTTGCTTTATCCATTATACTCACTCCTTTATTGATTACAGCTTACTGGTATCAATCATCATGCTATCATAGGCAAATGATAAACCTACATATTGGTTTTCTAATACTTTATAGTCATCATAGGACTTGCCCCAGTCCTCTTCTAGATGGGTCATAATTACATGATGGATGTCATACCTGTCTTTAAGGTCCATAATCTGGTCTAAATCAAAGAGCTCTTTTCTCATAAAACTGTCTTCAGGCAAAATATAACCATCTTTAAGTGTCTCTCCTATAACTGTATTACCGATGATCATCACATCTGCACCAAAGAATAGTTCATTGTCCGGAAAAGGTTTAACATCACATGGTGCATAAATCACCTTATGTTTCTTATCTTCAAATACAAAGACACTTGCACCACCTACAGGAATCAAAGTCATGGTAATTTGATCAAAGACTTTCTTATCAAGCGATTGTCTTTTGATAAGGTTTCTCCCCTTTTCATAATAGTCTAGATAAGGACCATACTTACTTTGAATCTTGTTCAAGTCCTCCATCACTTCAGCTCTGGCATAAACATTGATTGGATTATCACACTTGATGTTTAACCCCACATCAAACCAGTTGAGTCTCAGCTGTTCAAATACTCTGAAGCCTAATATATGGTCAGGATCCATATGACTGTAGGCAACTGCTTCTATTTTCTTAATCGAAGAAGCATTAATGGCATGACAAATATCTTCTGGTGTATCAATAAGCAAGTTGATGTCATGAACAAAGATGGATGGACCATAACGACTATAGGGTCTACCCTTCATTCTAGCTTCCTCACAGACTTTACACGAACAAAGTGGTTTAGGCAGTGAGACACATCCCCCACTACCGATTATCTCAATTTTCATTTTCATCTCCTAATAATTTATGTAATAAAACATCTTTACATGTCATGAAGTCATACATGATTTGATAGTGTTCTGTTTCTTCATAATCAATGGCTTTTAAATCATCATCCACACTATAGATCACAGCATCTGGATAAGCCATGATAATGGGTGAATGGGTCGCTATAATAAACTGGGCCCCTTCATTAATAAGTTCATGTAGCCTTGACAACATAGACAGTTGCCTTGTCGGTGATAAAGCAGCTTCAGGCTCATCTAGAATATAAACGCCATTGCCTGAAAAACGGTGTAAAAGAAGAGACATAAATGACTCACCATGCGACTGCTGGTGTAAAGACTTGCCGCCATAGGAATCTATGATAGGCGCGCCATAGCCTGCACCTTCTCTATCCATCTTATCGATATTACTGGCCACATTATAAAAAGACTCTGCTCTTAAGAAATAGCCATTCTTAGGTAACTTAATGCCTTTTGTAATTTTAATATGTTCTGACAAGACTGAATGAGAATCTTCTGTAGAAAAATTAAAATTCTTACCACCACCTTCAGGATTAAAACCATATGAAACGGCAATGGCTTCAAGCAGTGTAGACTTGCCAGAGCCATTTTCTCCAACCAAATAAGTCACTTTAGGGTGTAGCTTAATTGTATCTAATGCCTTTACAGCATTTAAGTTAAAAGGGTAGCGGTCTCTTTCAAAAACGCCTACCAAAGATATTTCTCTAATATATTGATCAAATGCTAACATAATATCACTCTACTTCTTCTCTTAATAAACCATAAATAACCCAGTTGCATATTTTTCCCCTATAAAAATATGCATTTCTAAGCATCCCTTCTTGTCTGTAACCACACTTTTCTGCAAGCTTTCTACTAGGCACATTGTCCTCAGCCGTTAAGAGTGACAGCCTTGTTATGAAAGGGATTGTCTCAAACAAGTAGCTTGAAAAAAGTCTTAAAGCTTGAGTCATATAACCCTTGTTTCTATCTTTACCAGCATAGATTCTATAACCTATTTGGACTTCTTGCTCTGTAGACCTTGAAAAGCTTATGGTGCCCAATTTTTCATCCTGATGGTTGACGATTAAAAGCGTCCCCTTATCTTTAGACCATAGACCATTTTTTTCAAAGTCTCCCCTTAGATTATTGGGATGATAGAGCTCTGTATGGTCTGTTATAGCTCTTATCTCCATTGTATTAAAAGCATCGAAAACCTCTACAACTTCATCAAAGCTACGATACATTCTTAAAGTTACTAAAGATCCCTTTATCATACTTTATCCTTTCAGCTTGTACTCAAAACACTCAGTTTCAAGTGACTGACTGCCTATTTCCAAATATTTTCTAGCAACTATGTTTCCGCCTATCTTTTCATAAAAGGACTTGTTAGGATTATCTTTCAAGGCCCAAATATGCATATAATCATACTCCATAAGACTGGCCTTACAATGATGAACCAACATACTCCCTATACCCTTACATTGCATATGGTCTAAAATATAGATGGCGTATATTTCACCGGTCTTGTCTTTACCTGAACGTTCCTTACCGTAAGCTGCATATCCGACAATTTTATTGTCACATATGGCTACATATGCGCTTGGATTGAAATTATCTTTCTGTCTCTTGATGGCAGCATCTATACCATCTAGTCTTGACTCTAAGAAATCTTGATCGATAATGCTTTTATAGGCTGTCTGCTAAACCGCCACATTTAGCTTAACCACCGCTTCTATATCGCTTCTCTTAATCGGTCTAATCTCTATCATAATACCTCATTTTTAAAAAGCACCTGTAGAAATAAACAGGTGACTTTCTTTTATTATACGCTTACTTAGTTTCTAATCTATATATGACTTAGATATAAACAAATCCTACTTAATGTCTGTATTTGCTATTTAATAAATCTATTAACTTCTGTGTAATTTGATAAGACTTACCAGCACCAAAGACTATCACTATATCTCCTGGTACAAGCTTGTCAGCTATATGTTCTACCAGCTTTTCAAAACATTCTATATAGACCGCATTATGGTTAGATACCTTGTCAACCATAGCTTGTAAATCAATGGGTTCTAAGTGTTTATGAATCTCACGCCCCATATAACTCTTTGTGACGATGGTTTCATCAGCTTTTGAAAAGGCTTGTAAATATTCATCAGGAAACATCTTAAGCCTAGAGATTTGATGAGGTTCTATAATGGCATAGATCTTATGGTCATGATACATCTTTTTAAAGTTATCAATAACAGCTGATATGGCTGTAGGATGGTGTCCATAATCATCATAAACCTTGATACCTCTAATGTTGGCTTTTAACTCAGATCTTCTACCAACACCCTTATAGTTTTTAAAAGCATCTTTAATCTCTTCTTTTGAGATGCCCAAGTACAATGCTGCACTTAACACACCTAAAGAGTTAGAAACATTGTAATCTCCTAAGATACCCAGTTTTACAATATCATCGATGTCCTCGCTTTTCACATGAAAAACCATACCGTCAGCATCATATGAAATTATTTGACCCTTGTACTCCTTGTCAAAAGGAAAATCAAATGACTTATTCAAGTAATAACCGACCAGACGTATCTCTTGATCTTTAATCCAATCTTTCATATCTCCTAAGACTTCTTGAATGCCTCTACTCTCTTCATTAACAATCAAAAGGCCGCCCTCTTTGATACGCATGATAAACTTTCTAAAGGCTTCCTTAAAATCCTCAAAGGTCTCAAAGAACTCAGGATGATCCATTTCAATGTTATTGATAATGGCTATATCCGGTGAATAGTTTAAGAAGTTACAATTAAACTCATCTGCTTCACCTACAAAATAATTAGATTCACCTATTCTACAACCGGCATCCCAGGGTCTATAGATGGTTCCTGCTTGTACACTCGGATCTAGACCACCAGCCTCTAAGGTCAGTCCTGCGAGAATGGTTGTCGTTGACTTACCATGTGTGCCTGCTATTGAAATGACTTTCTTATCCTTTTGCAAATAAAGCCCCATAAACTCCTGCCAAGTCATGACGATTTCTCTTCTTAGACCTTCTAAAAGTTCCGGATGATCAGGATTGATATCAAATATAGCTGGTGAAACAGCCAGTATATCAACATCCTCTAAATGACTTACATCGTGACCAATAGAAAAATTCACATCATGATGTAAAAGTGTTTCTTCATAATTTGTTTCTTGATAATCACAACCAGATACTACAAATCCAGCTGCCTTTGCCAACATGGCTATAGGCGCAATACCACTACCACCAATACCCATGAAATGTACATGTATCTTATGCATTTATCCCCCAATTAAATCTGACTTATTAAAGTACCATACGTGAAATTTAGATATTAGCTTCAGTCCAAGCTTTTCAGCTAAAGACATAGAACCAGAATTATCATCAGTACAATACCAGGCTGGCTTCTTGTTCTCTGAAAAACACCTCTCTAACATGGCACGTCCAAGACCATAGCCAATACCCTTTCTATGGTGTTTTTCATGAACTTCTATAGAAAATTCTAAGGCCGACTCTGTTACATGTTCTGATATACAATAACCTGTAACCACGTGATCTTTAATAGAAACAAATCCATGACCATGAGCAATGAAGGTATTGTAATCCTGCCATGTAGATTCTATGACCTCTCTTATATCTTCAAAACTATCCAGCAGACTTAGATCGACTGAGCTTATATCAAGTATTTGATGATCAGCCTTTACATTGTTCTGTAAAATGTCACCGGTATAGTATAAGACTTCTAAAGACTCTAGATTATTTGCTGGTATGATCTTTTCTTTGATACCATCTAGCTTAGAATCTAGATAGACCACAAAGTCTTCATATTCTGATGATTGGACAGTTCTTAATATAAAATCATAAACCATTGATACATACTCTTCTTCTAAGACTGCATAAAAGCCGTCAAAGCCATTCCATATCACTAGGACTTGTGGATTTTCTTTAGAATCTAAATATAGTTCACCTTTAGATGTCCCTTTTAAAATTGCCTCAATGGCTATAACATCTTCAAAGCCTGAAAAGTAATCTAGATAAACAAGATCTTTTTTTACATGTATCATAGGTTTGCCTTTCTTATATACAGAATTTTCTTACCATTTAAAATAACGCTTCTTAAAATCTATTATAGCATTTAATGTGCTTTTAGTTCCATAAAATATAGAAGCAGTGGCTAATGCCACTGCAAATTATTTTTTAAGTAAGTTTTCTTCTGATGTAAAGTTAGAAATAATACTCTTTAACTGATTGATATTACTCACAACCGTTCTTGATAAATCTTGTGCTTCATTGTATAAACTTTTAGTTTTAGCCTCATCTTTTGAGATGATGGCCTGATTAATTTGACTTACCAAGGCATACAGGTGCGTATGAGGCTGATCAATCAAAGCCCAAACTTTCTTGATTTTCTCATTATGAGGTTTGATGGCCTGATGGAAATAGCCGAAAGTACTTTTCTTTGCATCACTTTGTAGTGCTCTTAAATGGCCACTTTCAACCATCATCTTAAGCTCATTCATCCAAGCCTGGTGGCTCTCAAGAGACCTGTCTAAATGACAAATAACATCTTTATTGGAAATCGTGTGACTACCGTTGTTCAATGGTTCGATTAAGTGATTTGCAATATCAATATACTCCTCACCGATAACATCCAAATCATGTTTCATTCTCTCAGAACTGTGAGCATATTTTTCTAATATCGTACCAAAGTTAGAAATATTAGAGACCTCGTCAGTAATCACATCCATAGAAGCACTTATTTCTTGTGTGGATGCTGTTAGCTCTTGCATAAAAGAAGCAACGCCACCAATAGAAGTCATGATATTATTAACCATTGTTTTGCTCTCATCAAATGATGATGTGATTTGATTGTAATCCTCTGTTAAACCAGAAATAGCCTGTCGGGTTTCCGATACACTCTGAACACTGCTTTGTGATTTAACATCAATTTCTCTAGTAAATGTATTCATTCTTTCTAGCTGTTCTTTAGTATTTTCAGCCAGCTTTCGGATTTCATCTGCAACAACAGAAAAACCTCTTCCTTGTTCACCTGCTCTTGCAGCTTCTATAGAAGCATTGAGTGCAAGCAAGTTGGTTTGTTCTGCAATATCATTAACAGAAGAAACAATAAAACTGATTTCTCCTAACATTTCTTGAAGTGCTTTCATATTTTGGTCAAGCTCTTCTGTGATATTAAGGATATGCTGATTGTTGCCACTCATATTATTTAACTTGCTGGTATTGTCATTGATGTTTTCCGATACTCTTTGACCCGATGTGGCCATCTGATCAATTCTTTGTCTTTGTTCTTCAACCGTCTCTACAATTTCATTGACATGTTGATTTGTAGAATCAGCTGCGTGCATAGCACTGGTCATCAACTCACCTATCTTATTAGAGTCGTAATTGAAGTTATTTGCAAACAAGTCCAGTTGCAAAGAAATGTCCTCAGTTTTAGGAACTGTTTCAATCATCTTGTTATTTACAATTACAATAGTACGCCCTTCAGATAAGCCCAATAACAAGATGTCCTTATAAGCCTTAGTCATCTCATCATCTGTCTTAAAATCTTTTAACCCAAAATAATCAAAGTTTTGATATAGTTTGAGCATTTCTTTCATCTTATTATTTTTTCTACCAAACATACTTCCCCCTTGTATTCACTCAAAGCCATTATATCAAGAAGGAAAAGTAAATGCTATTGTCATTTTGTTTATTTATTTTTTAATACAAATTGTACCCATAAGCTTGATATATATTCTTAGAAACAACTGCTAAGAAGCTATAGCTCAATAAAGTCCCTGTGCAGGATGGCATGCATTTCAAGATCCACATAATGACCATGTTCAAACTCATAATCTCTTAAGGTACCTTCTTTAACAAACCTACTCTTTTGAAGCAGCCTTTGACATCCTGTATTCCTTACGTCAACAAGCGCTTCTACTCTATTATATCCCCAGTCCATAAAGGCCACACTTAGGACTGCCTGGACACATTTGCTCATAATGCCCTTGTTCCAGAACTTGCTATCTAACTTAAAGCCTATTTCTCCTTTTTTATGTTTTTTGTGGTAGCCAAAAACACCGACATCACCAATGTAATTGCCTGAAAGACGGTCTTCAATAACCCATCTCCCCGCATTCATATCGAATAGATCATTAAACCACTTTATATCCGACTTTGCACCCTCATAAGTGGTTTCTGACTCACCGTAAAACGCCATCACCTTTTGATCCTTAATCAACTCATGTAAAAATGGTGCATCGTCCATAGTAGCTTTTCTAAGCCTTATTATTTCATCTTCATAAATACATTCATACATTTTACTTTATCCTTTCAAAGGTAAGATTATTCTTCCTACTACAAATAGTATAGCACTTGATTAGACCAGCTTTTCTTTCAATAATATTACACCCAACTCTTTTCAAAAATAACTATATTTCATGAATACCTGACACTTCATGAAGTAAACTCCAGCTAGATAAACTAAAACTCGCACCTACGGTACGAGTTAAGAATTAAAGTGTTTTCAGTTTGCCTATAAGGTTACTGATATGACCTCTATTAATTGACATTGTATATGGACTTCTCTAAGTTTTTTCTAGTAATTGATCTTGCCATCTCCCTATCATGTGCCTCTCCTGATAATATAAGACCAGTTCTTGCGTTCCAAGATTCAATATACATATCATTGTATTCAAAGATAAGAATCGTCACCTTTTCTAAATCTTCATCAGCATATAGAATTCCTAGATTTGAATTGGCACCTGTATAGTTTTTAATGTCTGTAATGTAATCGCCTTCACCATCTTTAAAAGATATATCCACATCATAATCTCGTTCGAGATATGTAATTCTGCCAATAAACCGACTCTTTCCAATCAAAGGATTAGAAAGCATTCCATCAAAAGTAATGCTCGATTTCTCAAAATAAGTATGATCCGATTCTCGATACAAACCACCTTCATACACCTTATGATAAGGCTTTGCTGAAACCTTAAATGAGTTGACTGTAAAGGCTACAATAACCATAATATACAAGAAGGAAAACAAGATTAACATGTTTTTTCGTTTAGACATAAGACCTCACTTAATATGCGTTATGGACTTCTAATAATATTTTAGATCAGCAACAATACATAAGTAATTTTCTTTGCTATCTTTATAGATGTAAATCATCTTCTCAACACCATTAAACTCATACATAACTAGTTGAGAAGCCCCAACTACTAACTTATCTTTGGCATCTTCTAGTATATGTGGTATAAAGTCATTCACGTTTTTTCCTATTACATCTGTATTCGGATGTAGTAGTATATCAAGATTTTCATCTAACATGTATCCATAACCTGTATCACCAACTTTATAATAAGTTACAAACTCATAATCATCTGGTGAACTTATGATGTTTGCTTCATGTTCGCTAACGATTACCGAACACTCATCCGCAAAGCTTTCTACATAATTTTCTTCTCTATATAGGTTATAAGCATGATTTATGACTACTCCTAAAACTATTACTACAACTAGAACAATTACCAGAACAGGCTTAAACCAACTTCGACTCTCTTTGTCTTTTTTGATCTCTCTAACAGGCTCAACAACTTGATCTTCATCTGGAACTTTTGGCCTTACATAATTGAGTATTAGACCTACCAGTCCTAATAGAATGAATATATGACTCCATTCCAAATCCAAATCAAAAATTGTATCATAACCTAATATATGAAATGTTATTGCAAGCAAAATAGCAAACAATATCAAGGCGATACCTTGTAAGTTTCTCTTCATCATTAATCCTCGTTCACTTCTCTAACTATAAACTATGCCCTTAAACTCATCAGACTCAGTTATATACTCAAACAATCGGTCTCTAGCATACTTATTGGGAAGTGAAAGCTGCATGTCTTTGTCCTTATAATTTAGAACGATATTTACACCATAACTTTTTCTAATAGCATTGATATATTTGATTTCACCTTCAAAGTATTTGACTGAAAAACGTGATTTGTTCACATATACTTTTTCACTGATCAACTGATACAGTAATACAAATGATATACCTATAGCAGGTCCTGTATTTCTATAGTAATCAAAATAAAGCAGAAGAAACTCTCCAATAAAAAGTGTCAGTAAAATAATACTCATCAAGTACCTTTTCTTTTTACTTCTTCCGTATAGGACAGTAAATCCCCTAGGTTCGTAGTACTTGCTTCTAATCCTGGCATCTATTAAGAAATAGATAAAAGGCAGTAGAAACATAACAATAATAATAACCATTAGATCTATATTAGGTATCTTTATATCACCAATAAAATGCCTATTTCTTAAAAGTATCAGTACTAAAACTATTGAAAATGTTATGTAGGTATATTTGATGGCAGTTGCTCTCTTTTTTAATCTTATAAGCTCTTCCATAATCATCTCCTTAAGTATGGATACATGTGATCTGCCCCTTATGTATTTGGTGAACAGTTCCGAAAAACTCTACTTGGTCACCACTTACCAATATGGTGCCATCTTCTTCTAAGCCATAAATAAGACCCTCATAAGACATTGGCAAAACTTCCTTTTCTATATGCTCTGATCTTGATAAATCAAAATGCGGCGTTATGGTCACATCTACAAGACCGATGCCTTTATAGACATAGGATCTTTTTCTCATCTTAGTAAGAGGTAATACCGATCGCTTTGCCATATTTATGGCTCCAGCACTGATGCCTATAATAGGCCCCTTGTGATTAAGAAGTAGGTCATCAAGTTTATTAATTCTCAACTGTTTTCTTAGAGCAAGTGTATCACCACCCATAAGAAATATACATGAGCTAGATTGCAGCCACTCCACTTGCTTGTCATTTTCAACTCTATCATCTATTAATCGATAATCCTTGAAATTGATTCCCATCTTTTTAAACCAGCCATGAATGGCCTTAGAAGCCCCATCATTTCTTTCATGTCTTTGCCACACGGAAGCAATAAAGGTAATAGAAGCAGTCTCTTTAATGACTTTCTTTATTGCTTCTTGAGACGTTTCATAAAAGCCATTTTCCTTATAGCCACTTAATAAAACATAATCACTCATCATCTCTTCCTCATTATATAATCAATAAAGCCTTGTTTGATTCTCTGTCCTTCGTAAAGTCTTTCTACTATTCTTCTTTCTTTAAAGATAAAGTCTAATCCTTGAAAATATTTCTCAGCTTCTTCATAATCAAAATAAGAATGAATGACAGGCTCATCATCCATTTGTTCATATTGATGCTTGCCTAGATGAGGGCCTTCACCACATCTGAAATCATCAACTGACAAGAAGTTTACAAATAATAAACCGCCTGGCTTTAAAACACGTTTCAACTCATTGATGGATTTTTCTATATCCACCTTCATCATGTGAAAAATTGAATTATATGAGTATACAAAATCAAATGAATCATCCTCAAATTGAAGCTTTGTCATGTCACCTTCAAGTACATTTAAAACTTGATTATGATCTTTACCAAAGTCATTAGCTACCTTAACTTGTGACTTAACAATATCAATACCGGTGGTTTTATAGCCATGGCTGTAAAATAAACTCAGAGGAGGCATAGGTCCTCCAGCACCACAATCCAGTATGCTTTTTTGACTTGCCCCTTCTTGTTCACAGTATTCTAAAAACCTGTATAAGGGTGTATGTTTGAATATCATAAATCCTCTCTTTCAAATGTCTTTGGTGGGTTTAGAAGTGGTGAGTACATCATCAGTGCCTTGTTTTCACACACTCTGTGGTCATCTAGTAAGTTCATATTTAGGTCAAACACTTTACGGTCAATGGTATTATGTCTGATGTAAGTCCCCCAGTAGCCCTGTGTAATCTCATGAGACGACTCATAGATTTCATAACTTAAATACCTTGGATGGGTCGACCTAATCTCGCCTATAAGATGCTGTTCATCCACCTTCAACTTAATTTGATAAGTTTCGTTGCTTGTGTTTTTAAACTGAAAATCTCTATAATTATAAACACAAGTCGCACCAGAACCAAAAGGTTGTGTTCTTTTGGAATCTGGAAATACATCATAAGAATGTCGATGTCGTTCAGTTACCTGCAAAGGCGTATGTAGTACCATCCAAAAGAGCATATTAGATAACTGACATAAACCACCACCTACACCTAGTTTATACTTACCATGGTCTAAAACCATGCCATCTACATAACCTTTTCTATAAGTAGGCCTACCAATCAATTGCCAATAAGAGAAGGTCTGATTCGGTTTAATTATTAGACCATCCATACTTTTAATGGCTATCTTGAGATTCTTAATTTTATTGTCATCAATGTATCTGTCTACATCTTTAAGATGCCTTCTAAGGGGCGTCTGGTGTGTAAACACAAGATGCTCAAGGCTATCATCTAAGAGACTTCCCACATAATTTTCTTTTGAAAAAGTCCAGCCTAGATATCTTTTAACTGTATAATACCTTTTCCCCAGAGCTAATCTTAGTTTAGATCGCTTTATAGGCTTTAAATTATTATCCATATTGTTATCCTAGTCTATTATGTTTACAGTCAGAAGACTGTAGACTCTTTTTAGTATAAATACCTTACTTATATTATAACTTAAGGAAATCAGATTTGTTGATTTTTCAAAAATTATCCATAAAAAAAGAGAGTATTTTAACTCACTACAGTTTGCCGCACACTTCTTCTACCCAAATGTAAGCTGGAACCTCTTCTTTTAACACAAATCCCAAAGATTCAGCCAAGGTTTGAGACGCAATCCTATATGGCCATGTACACCAATCAGGTTGAATATCTTGATCCAACAAGTACTTGATAAGGGCCATGGATGCCATCTTTCCATAACCTTTACCTCTGAAATTTTCTAGTGTTTCTACATTGATTTCAGCGTGTCCTTTACCTAACATAAAACCTGCACAGAAACTCACGCTCTTACCTTCTTGATAGATTCTTGCCACAGGATATTCTATAGTTGACCCGTTTTCACTTTCAAATACAATCTCTACCTTATTGTCTTCTAGTCTCTTTTCAAAGACTTCTTTATCCAGTTCAAATATGAATCTCTTGTCCAAGATACCTTTATGACGCTTGAAAACTTGATCTAAAACATTTTGCCATTCAAGTGTCGGTGCAAATAATATGGCTTCTTTCTTTTGATTATTCTTCAGATATGTAAATATTATTTCATCCACCTTATCAAGTACATTCTCAGCTTGAGGATTGCCTGTAAGGTAATGAAAATCAAAAGGTGTAAAAAGTACCATCACCTGTGGATCTGTTTCATCATCCACATATAAGTGACCTTGATACTGACCTTCAAAGTGTGCATAAATAACAGGTACATTATGTGTAAACACATTAAAATCATTCTTATACTTACTTAAATTATTAACTTCTATCATAACTATTCCTTGATGTTATCTACTAAGACACTCAACAACAGTTTTGCCTCATCGCCCTGATAGATACTCAAATCATCCTTATCCTTCATCCCAATCATGCCAATATAATCTAATTTAGAATGTTCGGCATATCGTCTGATACCTTCTTCGAAGACACCAGCACCTTTTTCAATACCATAACCACATGTTGTCACAATACCAATTTTCTTGTCTTGCCATAAGCATGGCCCTTCTACTTCACCATAGTACTTGTTCATCGTGTAAACCATTCTATCGAGCAGGGCTTTCATAGGTGGCGTACAATACCAAGAGTATATTGGTGTAGCCAGTATGATACAATCAGATTTTAAGACACTTTTAAAGATTTCATCACAATCGTCCTCTTTGGGGCATCCAGGTCCATCAAACACATCTTGACAAGTCCAGCATGCTGTACAAGGCTCAATATGTTTGTCCCTTAAAGTGATGTAATCCACTTCAATACCCTCTTCTTCTAAAGACCTTATCAATGTTTTTGTTAACGTCTCTGTATTTCTATCTTTTCTAAAGCTTCCCATTAGAATGCAAACTCTCATTAAGCCTCCGTACTCATACTTGCAATTAAAACATTATCTATTTTTCATATTTTCGTGCTACTTTATAAACAGCACAATTATAATCTTTATTTAACCTCTTCTAAGCTATATGAAACCAACTGATTGTCATAGAATTCAAACGTTAAACTATAGTCCCTACCAACATTTAAACTCATGTCTTTAAATAGCTTGTCTTTTTTTAGTAGATAGAAGTCGTTGTCTACAAGACCTACATCTTCTTTCTGAATACTAAAAACATACTTATCAGCATGATTGTCATCATATAAAAATGTCACCTTCTTGTAGTTCAGTAAAGATTCCCAGCCAAGATAACTTACAACTAAATTATATTCCTTATCAAAAGCATCCTCTAAATAGCTTATGAGTGCTTCTTTATCATCTTCATCACTAGAAAAAGTTATATTAAGAACAACATGCTCATCTCTTAAAGAGGCATAATTGTATATAATCGAAACAAAATTGAAACGGTCTTCTCCAAGAATTACTTCCTCTATATGCGGATATGCTTTTGACCTCTTAGCAAGTACTTCCTCAGTTGCCTTGTCTGGCGTTGTATAATAACCTTTATTAAAAAAATAAGGCTTAGTCCACCTATCATAATGAACATCTTTTCTCGCTTCATAGCCGTCTGCTTCAATATCATGCGATTCAATCTCTAAACGATCTGAAAAGTAGACAGTTATGGAAGGATAATAGTTTTCAAGACTGTAGTGTTTACCATAATCATCTAATATTTTCTTATAGTTTTCAGGATTCGAAATGAATGTTTCAATATCCTTGTACATATTTTCATCAAACTCAATATCCGCATAACTTGTAAAATACAAATACACGAATATACCGCTTTGCGCTTTCATGATTTCATAGTCTTCTATTAAGGTGTACCTCTCTTGAAAATCTTCAAGATAAGCCTCAAACTCTTTTGTTCTTAAGCGAGATACTACTTCACATGAAGTCAATGTCATCAATACGACTAGAAGTAGAATAAATAATGTTTTTTTCAATTACAGCTCCTATGAATATTTCCAGCATCTCTGAAATCCTAATGTGTGATATATTAACCAATATCCATTCAGTATTATTACTTAAACAAAATCAATAATTTCTATCCTAGCATCTCAATTGCTACATTTCTCCAAGCTCCGTTAGAGTGTATGACCCTTCCATACAAGAAAGCGGTCCCATCTCTTTTTTAGAGAACTTCTATTGTCCTCTTTTAAAGCAAGGCCACATGCTTTTCCAATATGATCAACAACATCATCAATGGACATATCATCTGTATGAATATGGCCTGGGAAGAAATCATCTGATAAATGATCAATACATCTATCAATTTGAGCTATGGCCCATGAATTTTTCTTTTCCCCTCTTTTTCTTAACCTCTTATAAAGGGTCTCTCTAGAAGTTCTTAATGTAAAATGATGAAAGTTCTCTTTATCCAAATGATCTGTCATTTCTTTGAAGAAGCCCTTATCTGTCACAGTCATTGGACAAATTAAAATACCATCAAAATTTTCTTCGAAATAACTCAACATCTCAGCATTACAGGTTCTCCAAACACTGTAGTCTTGAAAATCACTCCTCATAATCTTCTTAGGCATATTTGCCCTTATATAAAAACCTGTTCTTTCAGGATCGAAAACATAGGCATTATCCAGTCTTTTCTCAAGTTCAAAGGCTGTTTGAGTCTTACCGCTACCAAAACCGCCATTAATCCATATTATCATTTCTTACTCCATCTCATTTCACAAAATGCATACCTAATTAAGTCTACAACAAATATTCCCAATTTACCATTAAGATAGTCTTAAAACTACCTATCATACAAGCAGATAATGATTTCTAATCCTATCAGAGAACATGGATTCAAACATCATTTACTTTGATTGAACAACCATTCATAAAGTTCAGGATTGTTGTATGTCCTAGTCCATGAGTCGTGTCTTAAGTCAGGATAGACTGTAAACTTAACATTACCACCACATTCTTCTAAAACATCAACCAGTCTTTTAGAAGCTTCTAAAGGTACAACATTGTCTTTTGCACCATGAAAAACCCATACTGGCATATCCTTTAAAATCTCAACAGAGTTTTTATGAACCATGCCTCCACAGATAGGAACAAGCGCTGCAAACTCTTTAGGATGTTTAACTGCTAATGTCCAAGTACCATAACCACCCATACTGAGTCCTGTTAAGTAAACCTTGTTAAGATTCACCTTGTATGAAGCTTTAATAGACTTAAGAAGTTCATAGAGTTCGTCCATCAACATGCCCCAGTTGGTGTTTCTAGGACATTGGGGTGAAACAACAATTGCATCTAGGCTGTTTGTTTCAAGATACTTAGGTAATCCTTGCGTCTTAAGATAAGCCAAATTGTCCCCAACTTCACCTGCACCGTGTAAGAATAAAATTAAAGGCCACTCATCTTTTTTATCATAATCATCTGGTAGATAAAGCAGATAATCTAAAGAAACTTTTTTCAGTATTTCTTTTTCAAATGTCATATTTTTTTGCATAACTTTCCCCTTTATAATATAGTCAACAAGTCTTTAGTCCTTGAAATGCACATATCAATGTATGCATGATAATCATGACCCTCTTCATAACGATTGATAAAATGTCTTGTCAAAAGTGTCGTCATACCAAGTGTTTTGGCACCCCTTAGTTCATCAGAACCACCATCTCCTATAAAGATGCATTCGTCTGGCTTACATCCTAATCTTTCGAGAGCTGTTTGGTAAATCATTGGATCTGGCTTTAAACAACCTACTTCATATGAAAATATGGTTTCATCAAATAAACCAGCTAAAGGCGATGTCTGCCAGTGCATAACATCTATGCTATCGGCATTGCTGACAATAGCCAGTTTATAACCTCTGTTTTTTAAGACTTCTAATGTCTCGATCACTTCAGGCTCGACATCTTCCACAGCTCTCTTAAAGCGCTTGATTCTAATGTCCACCAAGTCTCTTATCATGGACTCACTTGCCTTTACAGATGTAAGACCTACAAGTTCTTCTAAAATAGATTCAGGATCTAAATTCTTTCCTGAGGCTCTTTTTTTATACAAACCTTCATGAGCAGTAATCTCATTCCACCTGTTTTCACTAATAGAAAGAAGATCATACTCATTAGCACCTTTAGTGTATTTCGGCACAATCAGTGTGAAAAACAAATCAAATAACAATGCTTTTTTCTTCATGTCTACCTCTCTAAAAGCCCAGCTCTTTATTAATCAAATAGACTTTCATACGACCTTTTGTATTTTGTCCTCTTATAATCGACAGATAATTACAGACTCTTACACCTTGATGACATGTATCACAGGACATTTCCATGCTACAAGGTGATGCTATTTTAGCACGTTTGGCATTTTTAGGTGTCGCCACATTTAATACTCTTTTGATACCAGCTTGTTCATTTAAGGTCAGCTTGTTGATACCCACAAGAACCAAGACCCTATCAGGTCCATATGTCATGGCAGCTACCCTGTTACCACTATGGTCAACATTAATTATTTTGCCGTCTTCTGTAATGGCATTAGAAGATGTGATGTAACAGTCAGACAAAAGCGCCTGTTTCTTAAGCTTTCGTACTTGGTCTTTATCTTCTGAAAGAGTCTTATCATAAACTACTTTACCTAATTTTAAAGCCATATCACTTATCTCGTAATGCTTTAATGTTTGAGAGTTTCCAATACCTATTGTCTCATGTTTTCTCATCTCATTTTCAATAGACACCAATAAATCTTTTTCTGACTCAAAGTATTTAAACTCAATATTTCTATCTTCAAAATTATTCTTAATATCATTCAATCTCAACTTGATTTATCTCCTTAAATCTATCAATAACCAAACCCTCTAGGCTTACATGAAAAAAATATAGACTATCAATCCAAAGATACCGACGCCTATAAAAATGACCCCACCAAATCTTGTGTGTGCTATGTAGAAATCACTTGGTTCACCTTCAGTACTTGATTTCCAAGACTCCGTTATCATATAGAAAATATCTGGTTTGACTAGCATGACTGAACCAAAGACAATTAAAAATAATATCGTTAATAAGTTCATTTAAAACGCTCCTTATAGTTTAAGTGCACCTCTAAAACCCCTATCTGAAAAATAAGCATCCGCACCATTATGATAAGTAAAGACGGTCTTATATCTATTATCACAATAAAGCGCACCACCTAAAGATCGAATAGAATCAGGTGTCTGTATCCAAGATGATGTTTTGGTATCATAGTCACCCATGTCTTGTAGTCTCTTATAGTCTTTTTCACTTAGAATGTCTATTTTCATAACTTCCGCCATATGAATCGCACTGTCTTTTGGCTTATGTTTTTTTCTTGCCTCTAAGGCTTCATGGTCATAACATATAGATCGTCTGCCTTTGGGTGATTCCTTTGAACAGTCAAAGAATACATATTTATCAGAGGATGCCTCATAATAGACAAAACTTGGCTGACCTCCTGATGATTCCATTTCTTGAAGTGACCAGACCTTGTCTAAGTTATCTAGCAGTCTCTTTTCTATATCTGACCAAGCAATCTCAGGGTAATGATCTTTATTCTTTTCAAATCGCTCTTTTAAGATACCTAGAAGTCCTTCATAGCTAGCCATGCATACCTCCTAAACTTTTTTAGTAGCAAACTCTGCAGTATAAACTACCTTAAATCCCAACTTATCATATAGATGTCTGGCCTTATTACCAACCACACAAAAGAGGTCTACACAATCATGTTCATCTAAAATCTGGTTGCATATGTATTTGATAAAGCCACTGCCAATGCCCTGATTATGATGAGATGTTTTAACAGACACACTCGATAACTCTTTACCCTCTAAGTGGGCATATGCAACAATCTCTTTACTCTTTGTATAAACCAGTCTGTCCTTACTTGTTTTATGCCAATGTTCTTTCATTTGAGTACTCGGCTTTTCTATAATCGAATCAGGAAAATCACCTGTAGATAGTCTCATTTCATGAAAGGCTCTGGCATATAACTCATGAGCAGACTCATAATCATCATCCTTGTACTGTCTTACTGGTAAATCACCGCATTCAAACTTGTCTCCATTATAGGTCATGTATGTTGAAGAAAACTTTCTTAAATAAGCATTTTTTATAGCAAAGGCTTTTGAAATATCTGTATCTAATTTATACATGGTTAAAATCAGTTCAGCCTGATCTTTATCAATCATATCTTCACCGATCTCTAATGCCCTTTGACCTAGGCCCTTGTTTCTATACTTAGGATCTATATAAACATAGAGATAAGCATGTTTGCCTTGTTCTATCTGAATAAGACCAAGAAGATCATCACCATTTACAATCTTGTATAAATCATGACTCTTTTTCTCAAGGGCTGATGTCAGCTCTACATCTGCATCATAAAAATCTAACTGATCTTTTGCATTTACAAAGTCACTATTTTTCATTTTTTCTATTTGAATATTCATTTTAAATCTCCTAAAGCCTTTATAATATCGTCTATGCTCTTATTTCTGATACCGTCCATATAAATATGAGGGATTATTTTATTTAGTTCTTCATCCCCATTCGGTCTTATATGGTACTTGTGAGACACACAGACTTCTAAACCACTATGCTCAAGAGTAAACATGTATATATCACCATAAGAATTAGAATAACCTGCAGGGCTTTGACCTATAATTTGTCCCAACTCATAATCATGAAAGGCAGATACAAAAGAAGATGCTGAAGAATATGTTTTACCACTGGTAAGAAGATAAACTTGTCCTAAATACCTTGCTGAATGAGGCTCTATATATTTACCTGCCACAGAAATCATAGTACCTACCTTGGCATTTTCAACCTGAGTAAGAATGTTTTCATCATAAGATTTGTAATAGTCTCTGATAAAGTCATTGTTTTTATAGTAATCCTTTACTTGGTCACTCACCTTTATGTTTACTTTTGAAAACTGTCTAAAAGGTTTGTCATAGAGCCTTTTTAGTAAAGCTTCTCCATATCTGGAATCACCACCAGAGTTGTTTCTTAAGTCTATGATTAGGTGTTTGATATCCCTCTTAATAAGTTCATCAAAATAGCCATGAACAAGGTCTTCACTTTGATCAAAGTCTGTAAAGCTCTCGAAAGTCATAAGCCCCATATTGTCTGTTATTTCAAAACTTACCTGTCCGGTATTTGGACTCAAGTCATCAAGAGCAGTGACCAATTGATTATAGTCTATCCCCTTTAAATGCGTCTTATAAACCTCATGGTCTCTTTTATAAGTAATATCAAAGTCTTTTTCCATCTTGAAGAGCATCCATAAAAAAGCCCTAAAGTAGACAGAAACAAGTTCATGCTTCAAGGTCTTATCTTCACTACTGATATAGTCCATCATGACTCTAGTCAGTTCACTTGCAGAGGCACCATTGATAGAAAGAACCTGATCACCTTGATTAAGATTTGATTTAGATAAGACATGCTTTATTACAAGTTCTCCATCAACCATATGAACATCTAAAGGCATAAAGGACTTACCTGAACCGATATACTTATCGTAGACTTGACCCGGAAATACAGAAGTATGACCATCATTAAGACTCGTTACTAAAGGACCTATGACCTTAAAGACATCTAGCTCTGTCATATCATCGTATACATCCTCATACGCCTGAGAAAACATTTCTTTTATTCTTTTCTCATCACTGTTGTAGTAAGGATTTGGGTGTACTGCTTCTATTGTGTTTATCAAACACTGAATGTCTTTTATAATTTCATCTTTTGTCATTAATTCTCCTCTTCGCTAAAACCCATTTCTTTTAAAGTTGTCTTGTAGGTATTATAATCCAGTCCCTTATCTGATAATGCCCTATCCATTTTAAAAGCCTCTATAAAAGCTTCATTATCTAAATCTCTACAATCTATACTAGTCACAGCAAGAAACTTGTCATGAGAAACATAATATTTTAGTCTTATGTGATTATCCATATAAGTCTCTAATATTTTTCGGTCCTCATAATAGGCTTCTAACTTCTCTATAACATCCACTTGGTTTCTAGGAATGATTATTTCTTCAGTAAAAATAAGTTCTTGAATCATGTTGGATTTGACCTTTATTTCTACCTTATGAATCTTTTTAAATCCATTGTAAAAAACATCAAAATCTTGCTCCATGTCTTTGAAAAGCTCTTCTTCTGGTCCATCATACAGATAAAGGGTTTCATAGTCCTGACTCAGTAATAATGAAGCAAGTACAAGAAGTAGGACACCCAGTACAATCACTATCTTTTTCATTATAACCTCACAATTTAATTGTCTCTATGTATAGTTTACCTTAAAATGAAAATCAATAACAAGCTCAGTATCTTTAAATAAGACTAACTTAATCTTTATGAAAAAATATCTCCAGTATGCTATATTTCACGCATACTGGAGATGTTAATTTTTTACTTACATAATATTTATAGTACTAAACTCATAAGTTCCTCTAGTGGTCTAGAGCCTTCTAGGCATACTTCACCAGATATAGGGACTATATGGTATTTAGAATAATGTTCTTTTGCCTCCGAAACAGACTTAAAAGTCTGATTAGGTCCTTGTGGATTTTGAATACGTTTAACCATACGCTCTTTCCATATATGATCATCGCACATAAATAGGAAGTGCTTTACATGCTTCAACTTCATCATAGACAAGAAGTTTCTGTAGTATGGTGTATGTGAAAGACCAATATCAACTATTAAGTCTTCACCTGCATCATGAGCTGCCTGTATTTTTTCTGCTAAAGTATCATAAGTTATTCGATTGGCATCGTCCCAAGAGATACCTTTTAAAAGCAGATCATCAAAGACAGTATCCTTACTGATGACTGAAATACCCATTTTATCATGACATGCCTTTGCTAAAGTGGTTTTACCTGTGGCAGCCTTTCCTCTAAATATAATAATCACTAAATTCTCCTAATATATCTTCTGTTAACACGACCTCTGCGCCACCTGACATCTCAATGGACCTTGCAACAAGATCATTTACTCTAAGTTCTGGCATATCATAGTCATAACCATCTCGCAAAGTCTCCACTGCATCTTCTACAAAAATAACATTGTAACCTCTCTCGTAAGCAGCAAATGTTGAGATAAGACAAGAATCGTCGGAATTAAAACCAACAATTGTTAGGTCTCTAATACCCAGGTCTTTAAGAAATAAATCTAAGCCTGTATCTCTAAAAATACTCTTAGTGGATTTAAGAATAACTTTATCCTCATCAAGAACGAGATCACTGTCAATCTTAGATTCTTCCCTTTGAGAATGATAAGGATTATGTTTTTCATCAATATCTACAACATGCCTTGTAAAAACAATCTTATGCCCCTTTTCTCTATAAGCTTTAATTAAAAGGTCTATGTTATTTTGAACAAGTATAAAATCCTTTCTAGATGTGATTACATACTGCATATCTATTACAATGAGCGCTTTCATATCTCTCCTTAATCTTATCTGTAGCTTGGATAACTGATGTCGTCTCCCCAAGACTCAAGCTCTTTTGAAAATGACTTAACAGCTAAAAGGCCTGCAGCCCATAGATAAGCCCTGTCTCTTTCACATATTTCGTCTAAAGAAAGCCATCTTATATCTATTAGAATAGGATTTTCCTTAAGCTCAGGATCTTCACCTAATACAGGTTCTTGATCTTTTATATCTACATAATAAGTATGGATATAACCTTGTGTCATTGGATCAGGATAAGTAGAAGTCTTCATAAGAATACGTCCTTTAACCAAACACTCCTCTTCTAACTCTCTGAGTGCTGCCTCTTCTGGTGATTCTCCTTCTTCTACGCCACCACCGGGTAGGCAATACCACGACATACCATCCATATGGTGTTTGGCCATTAGAAGCTTTTCCTCTCTTATGACAATACATTGACTTCTATCATTTGTTCTCAAATCTATCCTCCATAGTTAGCCATTACTTGACCTAACTCTAGTCTGTCACATAACTTATCCAATTGAATGTTGTACATAAATCTCCTAATCTATTTTCTCAACTGTAAATACAAGATGTAAATATTGTTCTTCACCGTCTTTTGGAATCAATGTTGACGAGGTTGAAGTATAACCATCGTATTCTACTTGATTGGTAATTCTATAGCCATCAAGTTCTAACTCATAGTTTTCTTTCCACCTAGTTATTTGTTCTAATATAGCCTTATCGTATACATCACCATGGCTAAGTGATTTATCAGCACCTACAAATGAAACATAGGCTGTAAGAAAATGCATTTCTAAGTTAAAGAAGAATTTATCTGTATCCTCTTCAATTTCTAAAAGGACTCTTTTAACCTGACCATTTTCCTCTATCACTTGATAATCAGGCATAATTGATGCCATGAAGTTAAAAGAATAATCACTAGGACTGTAACTCTTTTCTACCCATTTACCACTTTCAGATAATTTCATCCCATAATCTAACTTGTTAAAAGACACAAAGTCATTACAGTTTTCAACAAATTCTTCATTTGTGATAGGGCCCCTGTTTGTAGGCATGGTTGCCCTAAAAGTAATCAGCATAACCAGTCCAATTAGTACAGCCCAACCTGCAAAATAGCCTAGAATTCTTAAACCACTTAAGTCTTTGATACTGTAAGCCAAATCTTCATCCCAAGCTAACTCTTCTCCATCACTACAATCTTTATATGACACGTACTGTCTATATAAGGTATAGATTGGAAGTTGAAAGCCTAGACCTTTTCCTAGTAAAACAAAAGTTCTCTGAAAACCTTCACCATAGGTGATTTTTCTACCATCTGTCTTTCGAATGACTAAACCAAAGATCCATTTACCTGGTGTTGTTCCAATAGTTGATAACATCAAAGGCTCTAGAGCAAGCATAATTAGAATTGCAATAAAGGTCTCTAGTATACTCACAAAGGGCTGTCCACTTGTATCTACATGTAGGACCAAAGCTTCAAAAGTTGTTATAATGATACTGTAAATCGCCATATCTAATGATCTAGCAAAGAATCTTCTCCAAGGGTGTTTTACCCTATTGACTCTCTTGACCTCTTGATTAATCTCTAAATATTCACTCATTTTAGCCTCCTAATATTTTATCATTTACAAAAGCTTATAACATACTCTCTACAAATAAAATAAAGCCAGCTTATTTGACTTAAACTTGACTTTATCCTTAATCCATTGTTAATATTTTCAAAATCTAAGCATTAGGTTTGCTTGTAGTCTTCTTGTTTCTCTTGAAGATATTTTCGCACTCTTATAACTTCTTTTTCATCTACAGAATAAGAATAGTATTCTCTAACCTCTTTTTCAAGTTCATGAAAGAAATCATAAATAAAAAACAGCTTGTCCCAAATGTCTTCATAAGAACCATTTGGGAAAATATTATGAATCTTGTTCATTTCTTCTTGAGACAAGTATCTATTAAAGTATTTGTTAAAGGAACCTAGAGTAATTTTAAAATCATGGTCTATGCCAATCTTCCATCTGATCATTTTCATAAACATTTCCATCAAAAGCACATCATAGGCATACTTGGCATAATAGATTTGTCTTCTACAGAGTCCTTTAGTGATATAAATCGACATCCATCTAAACTCATTAGATGTATTGTTAAACTCAAACTCAGTCGGCTCTTTTACATGAAACTTTGACTCATCAAACGTATCATTCAGCTCTTTGAAATTATCCTTATTTAAAAGAACACATGTCGGTTCCTTTGACTTTTGTAAAAACTCATCCATTTTACTTAAATCCACTAGGGATAAATCAATCCTATGACCATCTGCAAACTGGATCAAATAGATAAAAAGTTCTCTACTAGAATAATCATAGGGATGAGAATACCAGTCCATAGAATATTGAACAATCAGTATGTCTCCAAACACTTCAATCCATGACTTCTCTTTTGTAAAGTCCCGGACATCCTCAACAAAATAGACAATGTCGAAATCACTGTACTTATCCTTAAGTGCGGTTTGACTGGCTCTAGATCCATTAAGAGTTACAGCCCTAACTCTTTCATCATTCTCAGCATAACTAAGAATCATTTCTAGCATATCATTGTCAGTTCTCATTTTTCCCCCAAACTTAATCTAAAAAATACTCCATAAACCTAATAACTTTATTATTTACAATATCGATCTTAAACAAGGTTTGTGACTCAGGATACTCTTTCAAATAATCTTCCAATGATCTTTCTTTTAAATCTGCATGTTTATCCCAGTCAATGAGGTAAAACTTAAAGTTCTCACTTAACTCATATGACACAGTCTTATCCTTATGCAAATAAATATAAGAGCCTGCTATAGGATTTGAGGCCGTTGTATCTATCTTTAGTTCCTCTATCCTTTCATTATCGTAATAAGCAACAAACTCAGCTATATAAAAATCTATTCTTCCTGTTTCTTTATCGTAATTTGCTATAACTCCACTGAGCATTTCATAATTCTCCAAATCTCTAATCACATCATAGGCAAACATGGTTAAATAATCATTGTAGACTTCCCCTAAAGTATTTCTATGAGTATGTTCATTAACTTGAAGTGCCTCAATCTCCTGATTCATATTTCTGATTTTCGCATCCTTTGTTCTTGAAGCATCATCTAATTTCTCAATTGATAATCTTAGCTCCTCAATAGATGCTTCAAGCAAATCATTTTCCTCAGTCAGCAGTTTAATCTCTTCATTAGCCTTATAAAGACTAGCTTCTAATTTGTCATAATCTTGAGTGTTACTGCATCCTATCAATAGTAAAACCATGACACATAGTAATAGTTTCTTTAACATTCCTCTCTCTTTTCATTTCTACTTTTTTTAAGACCATATACTTTTGCGATCGCTTCATTCAAACATAACTACTCTTAAATTTCTTCATATCCCAACTTGTAAAGTGAAACAGATATTTTATCTTGCTTTCAATAATTACAGTGTTGTCCAAACATACTCACTTACTTGCGAACTTAATCTAATATCTTCTTCATTCACAATAGTCTTGTTTGATATCAGAAACCTGTAAGAATAATTAATGGGCATTCTCTTGTCATATCCTATATCATTGATTATCTCTTGATAGTCTTCTTTTGATTTTTTATTATTCCTTATAAAATATAAGTCATTGTCATTTGAAATCAAATAAATCATTTTACCTCGATGGTCTATGTAGACAAAATGATCTTGAACATAATCTATGACATCAAAGTTTAAACTGTTTATGCCTAGTACATCAATATCTTCGTTTTTCGCACTTGTTATTTCTTGATTTATTCTGAAGAGCTCGTATATAATCAGAGCCTTCTCATAAAATTTATCATCATTAAAACGTTCATCTTTCTTCTCTTTCTTATATTTTTTAAAAGCCATATGCCAATCTAAAATAAGTGACTTATAACATTCATTAGACGAATAAAAATTAAATAGGTAATTAAAATCATCATAAGTTGTGCCTTTCATCTGAGCACCATTAATATGCATTTTTAACTTTCGTACACCTAAAATAATGTACTTTTCAGAAAGTAACATTATAATAAACATAACCAGTGCAGGCAATGTCAACCATCGTCTCCATTCGGCCATAAGGTATGCTAGTAAAATTATTATAAAAACTAAAATTCTTGAGTAAGCCCATACTGAATAAGCTTGTTTGTATTTCTTCTCGTCCATATATCTCCAATTATATTTTTTACTGTATTATCATATTTTCTTTTACTTTGTTGATTTCATCACAGATATTATCTAAGTAGTACTCAAGTGTAATCACAGGTTCAATATTATATTTATCCAGTAAATCTGCTAATATCTTTAACTCTTCATTGCTGGGTTTATCATGGGCATCACAAGTACCATCATTCCAATGTACATGGATATACTTTATCTTATCTCCTAAATTTAAAATCCAATTTTCTAGGCTAACTTTTGAGTATGCTAGCGCATGACCAATATCTAAACAAACACCTATATTATCATGGTTAACACCATCTATAATCTCTAAGATATCCTCATAAGTTTCATCATATTCATTTTCGAGAAGTACACAAATATCAGATGGAATATTATGCTCTAACAACTCATTCCAGAAGTCTATTTGATTCTTTAATTTTAACTTCCTAATTCTTTCTACTGTTAATAGCGGATTGACTTGACTATGAAATACGACATAATCAGCATTTAACTTTTCAGCTATATCAACAGACTGTAGATATCTAAACTTGGTTACCTCTAAAACTCGTTTATCAGTAGAGCCTGGATTAAGATCAAAAGAAGAACCATGTAGGGATATGGTCTGATTATAGTTCTTCAACTTACTTTTCCAGAGTTCAATCAAGTCATCATAGTTATCATCTAACATATCTTGTGGGAAGGTTTGTATTTCAATACCTATATTATTTGCTTCAAACTGTTCACTATCAAATCGCTCAGGATTCATAATTATGGTTGAAATATTCATTTAAACCACCTTGAGTCTTTTGCTCATGATTATAGACTTATAATTAGTAATATCCCAATCAACAGTCTCAATGTACTTATAACCACGTTTTTCATACATTTTTATCAAATGGTAAGCTGTTTCTGCAGTGTCCAATGCCACTTCAGTAACGCCCTCTATTTGACCTGCCTCAACTTCTGCAAGATCCATCATCATAGAGCCAATACCCAACTTTTGATATTGGGGGAGGACAGCAAATTGACCGACTTTAGCAACAAAGTCTCTATTATACCAACCACTTTTATCTGAAGGCTTAGGTGCGTATAAAGAAAGCGTCGCAATCATCTGATCTTCACAGATACCTATAAAACATTTATATGCTTTCTGAGAACGCTTTAACGTGATTTCATCACCTTGTGTAGCTGCCAAGTAGTTTAAGCCCATATCAGCCAAAAGCTTATAGGACTTGTTAACTAAAGAAGTTAAATCGCTAATTGAATCTTCCTTAGAAATAAGTCTAATGTCTATCATTCTTCCATCAGACAACTTGTACTGTTTTGTCATAACTCCTCCCTAAACACTCTATTCTATTAATATCATTCACGCATCAACTCTTGTTCATAATCCATTAAAAGCTTAAAACGCCTCTCATCTAAATCATCTATCTTATAGATAGGATTATGTTCCTGAACTTTTGATTTCAAGTAAAGTACCTTTTTCCCCTTGTTAATGTTAAAGGGATCAAAGAACTTCATCTTATGGTCATCGTCAAATATGATGGTATAAGAAACTCTAGAAGTCGTTGGTGTATTTTCATACTTTACTCTTACTAGATTTACTTGGGTGTAATCCTTACTTTCTGTACTAAACAAGCTTCTAAAGACTATGCCCTCTTCAGTAACTACTTTCATCTGCATGTTACATAAGGTTGTAACCATTAATATTAGTACTAGCAACTTCAACACTTTCTTCCAGTTCATCTTTCGCCATTCTAATGATACATAAAACGAAAAGCCTATAATACTAATATACTTAATAGCGTTAAAGATAAAATCGACTTGATAAAAAACATAACTGTCTAGGTTTGCAAAGCTTACTGTTATTAGATGACTGATGCCTAATAAAGCTCCAGCAAGTAAGGTAAAGATAGCGATTCCTTCTAACTCTTCATGTGAATAAAACATACCTTCCTCCTTGTGACAGTTATCTAGTTAATCTTTTTTTATAAGAAAATATTGAATCATACCTACAACATCTTCTGTATTGATGATTTCAAAATAGGCTTCTATTATGGTCTCAAAGTCATCTCTTGATAAATCAAACTTGTCAGGTCTTCCCAAGTGTGACTCAATGAGCTTATTTATTTCAAATACATCATTCTCTAAATTGGGAATGTCTAAAACAAGTTTCCCTCCTGGCTTGAGTATTCTGTGAGCTTCTTTTAAAGACGTTATAACAAAATCTTTTTCAAAATACTCAAGAACACCTATACAAGTAGCCATATCAAAGTACTCATCTTCATAAGGGGTTTCATGAATGGATCCACAGTGAAGTCCCCCGATATTTAAGTTTTTAGACTTAACATAATTATCAAGTAGCTGTATGGTCTCTTTACTGATATCTAATCCATAATAAGATGACGTCCACTCGTCATAGCCATTAAACATGAGGTTTAAACAGCAACCAAGATCAACAAGTTTCATATTATTATCAGGATTTAGAAAATCCTTGATTTCATTTCTTTGACTGTCCTGTCCAACTTCATTCTGTAGGATTAAATAAGTCTGATAATCAGGATGATTTGTTATAAAATCAGGTAGGTCCTTATATAAGTTGATGCCTTTTTTACCTAATTCAATTGCCTTGTCATAAGACTGAGCAACTGATTTTAAATGATCTTTCATGTATCTCCTTTATCATACTTTTACTGATTCTCTTATGTCACTTTCATCTACAAGACTGCCTTGAAAGTTTTCTGAAGCAACAATAGAATCCAATAGGCATGAAGTGATGTTTTTATTTAGACTCCTAATATAATAAGCATTGTCTTCTGTTTTCATTGCTAAAATTGTATTGCCAATCATACAAATGGATTCAATATCACCAATAACATATGTAAAATTACCATAGGCAATCATATCTCTTCCTGCATAAACAAAGGTATCTAAGGAAAACTTCAAGATTAAGATGCTTAAAATCAAACTTCTCTCTATAATAAAACTTGATCCATTATGTATCCAAACAAGATAGATAATATGAATGATAAAAACAAGACTTAATGCGAGTAATACTTTATAATAACTTCTGTTTTTCACCACCCTAATCTTTTTTCTTAAAAGCTTAACATACTTATATAAAAATTCAAATACTAAAAGCGCATTCATTAAAAATACAAACTCTAGTAAAAGAAGGCTATTTTCCAGTGTATCAAACCCAGTAATAGAAAATAAACCTTTCTGTATGTAGATGTATGTTATAAGAGCTCCTATAAGAAGCAATATGATATGTTGATATACTTTTATTATCCTCTTCATTTCAACCTCTCAAGTACATTTTTATCTGCTTAGTATGTCAGTCAAACCAAGTATGATTCGACTCGTTTCATCATATGAAAGAGAAAGCAAATCTTCCTTTGAATAAGGATATCTAAGCTTCTTAATCTTTCCTAATGTCTCTTTATACGCACTGAACTCATTAAATTTATCTAGATATTCTATCGCACCACTCTTTGATACAAAGGACCTAGTCTCTTTTGTATAAAGACATCTCGCCAGCGTCTGAATGCCGTATATTTGAAACTCAATATCATGAACTGCCTTGCTCATAGAAGCTATTTCAAGATTCAAAGTTTTTATTTCATTTTCTATGGCTTCATGATTTATCTCAAACAAATCAATTAAATCTATACGTCCTTTAAGCGCACTATATTTACTTAAGATCATACCTTGTTCAATGCTACCATGAATATTTGCATCAATTGTCTTCCAACCTTTTCTTGATGTTCCAATATATATGCCTGATCGAAGATCATAATCACTCGTAATAGAATAGTAGGTGCCTTCTAACTGAGAAAACATATCATCAGAAAGTCTGTAGTTTTCGTGTAACTCAAATACTGCAACCACCTGTTCTAATGCTATTTCATTAGAAATGAAAACCAGAAAGTCAATATCACCTTTTCCATAGGTGAAGTCTCCTGTTACAGCTGAACCATATAAAACAATATCTATTAGTTCAAGACCTTGAATGCTCTCTAAATCATTATAAAAGGATGTTAGTACCTCTCTAAACTTCTCTTCCAATATCCCTCCTACATAGACAAATGTTCTTTTATGCTTTTAATAGTATCATGTAATTTACTCATGTTTAAGTCATACCAATCTATTCTTTCCCATCCATGTACTTTAAATGCTCTAATGATTCCAAAATAATTGTGTAGCTTGCCGCATTCATATTCCAACTTCATTTGCTCATAGGAATCAACAATGTTTCTTGCCTTTAACATCTCGTAATACACATTTAAAATATCTTCTTCCCATTCTGGATCAATCCAAGGACGATTGATGTTATAATCACCTAACAGCCTTGATAAATCAAGTATATAAGGACCGAATTTTCCATGTTCCCAGTCAAGGACCTTTACGCCATCATTAGAAACAATCATGTTTAAAGGAATCAAATCCCCATGAATAAAAGCCTTATAACTCCTATTCAGAATGTTTTCTGATATCTCAATAATCCGAATGTCCTCTTGGGTTAAATCATCTCCTTCAAGCTTTAATAGTAGGTCAGCTGGTGTAGTTGACCAACATCTTAGGTCCAAACAAGTCTCTATATAGTCTTTGGACTTAGAATATAAGTCTACTAGTTTGCTCGTTAACTCAATAAGATCACTCTTTTTCATAGAACGAGTTAAACTTATGATTTCCTCCATGGCAATCCATTCTTCACCAGTAGATTCAAAAAAGTAGATTTCAGGAACAAAATCACAACTTAACTTTGATAACAACCGATTCGCTTCTAACTCGTTTTTACTTGCTAACTTTTTTAAAATCAAACTCTTCTTATCAGTAAAAAGCTTGAAAACGTCATAGTCTCTATCATATTCCTCTAAGTGGAATCTTTTAACATGAAAATCCTCATCAAAGAAATGTCTTATCTTCAAGCTATTAGATAGTTCTGCATTCAATTCAGAGTCTATAAGTACCATTCTTACCTCCAAGTATGATCACCAGTTGTGACGACCTTTTATAGTATCATCCGTAAATGAGCGAACCTTTACTTTTCTAAATATGATTCTGTATGCGAGCCGTAATTGGACAAATATAAAGCTCCACAGCCATGCGATTTTTATCAAAGAAGCTTTAGACAGGTCAGGGATTAATTCTTGTCCAAAGATAAAATATAATCCCATTAAAATGAGTGTTGTAATTAGCATAACGATTAATAAATTTTTCATATCTCTTTCCTTTTTAGATTGGCCTAAGTTTGTTAGATTAGGTCAAATCAAAATATCTTACATGCGCCTTTAAAACTCTTTATACCAAATCATGGCTATCTCATCTTTTGTATCAAAATGTCTGTATAACATATTATCTATACTGCCTATAACAAAACCATTTTTCTTATAGAATCTACATGCAGCCAAGTTGATGTCCTGAGTTTCTAACATAAAGCCACCTAATTTATTCTCAAGAGCCCATTTCTGAGCTTGATCTAAAAGTCTAGTCGCTACACCCTTTTGTCTGGCCTTCTTACTGACTGCAATATCATCAATGTAACAGTACTTATTCCAGTTCTTTCTGATGACTATTTGACCTAGAACTTCATGATCATTAAGGGCATAAAAAATAGTTTGGTCTGGATTAGATAAGTAGTCTTCACACTCAGCTTGAAAGGCATCATATAACTTCAAGTAGGGTTTATCTAATAATTTTTCTTTTGTATGCCAACCATGCTCATCATATCTAATTTCAAGTTTTCCAAATACCTCAAAGGCCTCTACGGCTTTATTATGATAGTGTTTATTTGACTCATTTATTTTTTCGATTCTATAGTCCATCTTATCCTCCTATATTACTCTCTCATTTTGGCAATCTTTTTAAGCGATCTGTATTCCTCATAGTCTATGAGAAGCCTTACATGGCACTTTTTACATTTCACATAATATTCCTTGAAATGTCTTGCAATAGGAATAAAGAAAAGACTAATCTGATACTGCATACCAAACAAAGAGAGTTCTGGACCACTACCACAATTCTCACACTTATGTTTCAGTCGCATCATATAGGGGAGATCATTGTTTTCATTTATCTCATAAGCTGAAAACTCATCTAAGTAGACATCTTTTAAATATTTATCAACCATTAAAAACATGAGCTCCTCCTATCTACTCTCTATAATCATCATATACTTCTTGATACAGCTTCCCGATATAACTGTAATCAATAGGATTCTTTTTTACACTCCAAAAGAATCCCAAATCTCTAATAGTGTTTGGGTTGTTTAAAATAAACTCTCGTTTCAGTTTTTCACCTGAATAAATGGAAATCCTAAAACTGTAACCCATTCGAAACATTGCTAAAGAGTCAATCTTGGACACTGAAGCATTGAGCTCCTCTACAAGATATTCAATGTCATCTCTATCTTCAATTTCGAGACTCAAACCTGTGTTTCCATCAAACACATGAATATGAGTGATTTCTTCCTTGGTTAAGTTAAAGAGTCTATGGGTGAAAAGTGGATAAGTCATCAACCCTATTACTATTAATACACCTAATATCTTAAAAAGTGTATGAAGTCTTTTATTAAAAATAATGTAAGCACACAGTATAAAACCAAGAAAGGCTATTATGTAATAAAATAAAAAACTATTCAACATGCTTTTTCCTAATCAATCTATCTCATTTAAATTTATGGTTTTCACATAATTGGCATTGCCATCAACAAATATTCTCTCTTCAAGCTCAGCCATCATCTCTTCTAAAGACTTATCATTGTTGCTTTCTTCTTTTAAATAAGTAAAACCATAAGAATCACTTATCTGAACCAACATATTTTTTTCTTCAACTTTCTTAAACTTATACCCTCTAACACGATACCATGTAGATGGGTCGTACAAAGATTCTGCCTCTATATCAACCTCTTGTACAACAATAACTGTAGACTCATTTTCATAATATCCAGGTATGATTTCACTGATGTATAAGTTATGTTTTGGATTACCATAATTAGTGATAAAGGTATCCAACCACTTAAGGTCCGCTCCTATTTCAATCAATCTTTCTCTAGACTCATCAACAGTCAGTCCTACAAAAAACTTGCCTTTTAGATCCTCTTCATCCATACCTTCAAAAAACACGTCATAGGCTTTCATCTCATTGGAATCTAGACTTAAACAATACTCATCTATGAGCGCTTTATAGTTATCATACGGGCTTTTAAAACTAAATAGCTTGTATCTTTCTAGTTCAAACTTTTCAACAATCTCATGTTCAGTCAAGAAGATCTCTTCTTTAACATCATCATCAAATACAATGGTTTCATTTTCAGAATTACATGAAACTAACCCTATCATAAGTAGCAGTAACATCATTATTCTAAGTTTTCTCATCATCAAAATTCACCAACTTTCTAAACTAAGCTACAATCCTAGTTCATCTCTATGCAATCTAATCAAAGTCACAATACATATGTAAGTCTTCTCAATGCCAATCAAAGTTACTTTGTCCTTGTCTTAATTCATTACACCTACTCAATCAAAGAACATGCACCTGAATCCTTTTACATTCAATAATAATCAAAAAGTATTTTTTACTCATACCTAAGCAAATCAACAATCTCTTCAGTAGTTCTTCTATACTCAACCTTTAATTCTTCTAACAAATCTGAATCAACGTTCGTCACAGGTCTGTCCTCTAATGCATTGTACAAAGGAATTGCTTTGTTACCTGAAAACAATTGAAATGAATCAAAGATATCTAGATATTTATCAGATAAATCACTTTCTAACTGATCATATTTTTGTCTACTTCTAATAAATGCAATGCTATACTCTGAATGCGCAGATTGAATAGCTTCAATGTCCCCGGATTCTAAGGCATCTTCCATATCAGTCAAACAGTCAGATATCCTATATACAAAGGCATCCTTATCTTTTTCAATGAAGTTTTTCATTCTATGATTTGAAAATATCTGATTTGAAAGTAAGAATATCAGCAAAAGAATCGATAGTCCAATAATAAGATTAGATTTTTTCATATATCCCCCTAGATATTTATATACTCAACCTCGCGGCTACCTAAATCTATTAAGACCGATCGAGCATCATCTATACTTTCGTGAATAACATTTCCTTCTGAGTCATATACAAACGAAACTGGTAAAGAAAAACCACAGTCTCTATAAGAACCATCTGAATGGCTTGTTCCAATTAGAATCGATCGAGTATCTATTGCAATCTGTTTGGCTCTAGTAGTCCATTCTATTAACTGTTCATGAGAAAACATTCCTACTCCTATTGGGTTAAAAATGATATCTGAATCTAGGAGTTTATTATAATCAAGAAATATTTCTCTACACAAAAGATATCCTACATTTAACTTGTTTATTATGCCTGTTGAAGGTAGTAACAAAGGTCCCTCAACTGAAGATTTTTCTCTGTCAAATATCAGATTTCCTCTCTCGTTAATTAATATCGCCATATCTCTTGGACTCTTCTTTCTTCTGTAACTTGTTACTATAGATTTTCCGTAAGTCTTAGCCAAATCAACAACTTGATCTAGCTGGCCTTCTAACGCTATATAACCTTCCGGGAACAGAATGCAATCGCAATCAACCTTCTCTATAGCTTTCAACAGTTCATCTATATTATTTGAAAGTTTTGGCTGTGCAATAAAAATTTTCATTATTACTCCATTTCTCTATCTTCTACACGATTCAATGTTGAATGATTCATTTCAACAAAGTCCTGTATAAACTCAGTGCCTTTTATTCTGTATCTAAATGGACTACCTTTTGACCACTCAAGGGCTTCACGAATTATATATGCATCTTTCGACTCTTTTATCATCCATTCAGCAGCTTGTCTCTTAGTTGCGATTTCATTCTTACTCATTAAATAAGCTATTCTGCACATGGTTAAAATGCCAAATACGATATACTCATTGCTCAAGGATTCTTTTTTCTCAAGTAGTGGCATCCAATCCTCTAATAACATTTGCTTTGAAGCAGTGATTAGAACTTCTGCATCAACTTTTTCAATCAGCTCTTTAAGACCATCTCCATGAAGTAGAAAGCCATAGTCCTTTATGATTTGCCTCTCAAAATACCACTCCTGACCATATTTTTCCCAAGAAAGCATACTTGAATTGAAGTAAAGTCGTTTCTCTACTGGTATGTCATCATTTAAGAATTCAATTATTGATAAGTACGAGACTTCAAGCTTATTTCCCCACACATGGTCTAAAATCAAACTAGCATGCACTTTCTTAAGTTTATCTACTTCATCAGAATTGACTTGATCATTAATTATAACGAGTAAGTCAATATCACTAGAACGTTCGTCAAAGCTATTCATAACAAGCGAACCGTGTAAATAAACTGATTTCAACTTGTCCTTAAGGACAGTTTTTAACCTATTAATAAAATCTTTTAGGCAAACATTAACTTCAAAATTTTCTGTAAAATCTGCAATCATTCTTCTTGAACCCTCTATACATTTTCACTATCAAAATAACGAAATAGTTTACTTTCATCATCAAACTCATAAGATTTTTATAGGCAGTCAATAAGTCGTCGCCATTTACAGTGTGGTAGAACAAATGATTGACAAAGAGTAAACATGCATTGCCATCAACTTCTGCTTCTGGGGCTATATAACTTGATGCACCAACATTCATAATAGCTCTGGCAAACTTTCTTGTCCCAGTCAAACACCCCATTGAGATAAGAATTTTTCCTTTTAAATTGCAGTACTTTCTTATTTCTTCCATATTCAGTGGTGCTTGTCCATCTATAACTATGCCTTCATTTATACCGTGACAACTTAAGATCAAGGTATCATGAGTTTCTATTTCACCTGCAAGAATCTTAATTAACTGTGTCTTTGAACCAACCCAGTGTGTATCAACTCTGTAACCATACAACTCTAAGGTGTTTCTTAAAGCATGAGGCTCGGAACCTACAAATCCTATTACGATTAAAGATACCTTTTTCTCTTCTATATATGGTACTACATGTATTTCTGCCATCATTATTCCTTTACTATTTACCAATACAACTCATAGTCTGTTAGTTCTCCACCCATAATTTCAAGAATAACTTCTCTGAAAGTTTCAAACAAACTCATTTTTTCATTTAGAGATGATTCTAAGATTATACTTTCAGCTAGACTTGAAAGCGCTTCATTTTTCGTTTTCAAATCTGATATCAGATGTTTAGGACTTACTAGATAGTAATTATTTTTATCATAGTACAAATCTATTCCTAACATCACTTGCTCATTGATTATATAAACTGCAGTTGCAAGCTCACCATTCTCAATGCATCCTTTAATCGTATAATACTCAATAGAAAAGTCTGCATGCTTAAAAAGCTTGTCATGATCAGATAAGCTTAGAGGACCTAAGGTTAGATTGTTTTTCGCTTGATCAATTGCTTCTTCTATTTCCCCAGTTTTGTCATATAGAATTTTACAGGTGTTAGAGACTGGATAGGTCCTTGTCCTTTTTACGACCTTGTCTTTAAAGATTTCTGGCGACCGCCATATTATTTGTATTTGAATACCATCATGAAAATAAGACTGTGTCCTATGTTTTTCTCCATGTCCAATTACAAATAAGTCTATGTCACTATAACCATGGCTATTTCCCTTTGCCAAAGAGCCAAACAAGATTATTCCTATAACATTCTTTTTACTCTTAAGATCATCACACAAGTTTTCTAATACTATAGCATTTTTTTCAGTCACAGTTTCACCTATTACTTTCTTCCCTTAATCATTAAAAACTCACCTAGATCTAAAGTTGCTTCCTTCTGATAGGACTTTATCTCCAAGTCAACGAGTGTTTCCCATGCATCTTTATTTTCATAAATCTCTTCAACACGATCTGATAATCCAGCTGATAAACATGGACTACTGCCTAACTTTATATCTTTAAAACCTATTTCCTTAAATAAATTCATAAGCTCACTGGCTTCAAAGAAATGTCTTGGCGGGTGAGCGACATCTGGATGACTTGGAAGATTACCAGTTTGGACAACTTCATCTACAAACCAATAATCTTTTCTTGCTAAAAAGTCAACTATATCAAATCCATTTCTACCAATGAGCGTCCTAATTACACCCAGTCTATTATTGACACTGATAAATACCTGACCACCTGGTTTCGTTACTCTGTATAATTCTTTTATGCCGTCTAAATAATTATCATAAAGATAACTTAAGGGTGCACCATAACAAACTGTAACATCAAAAGTATCATCCTCTATCATATCAAGATTTCCTATATCTCCAACTAAAGCTTTGTCCACATATGAACCTAAGTCATATTCATTCAACTTTTCTTCAGCAATTCTTATCTGCTCATCTGAGATATCAAGTAATGTTATGTGACAACCTCTTTTAGCAAAATCAACGGAAAACCGTCCACCACCACAACCAGCATCCAAAACTGTGATACCAGCTCCTAACTCCGCATCTAAAAAATCCATGTGCAATATGTAATTAAGTTTATCTTGTGGACTTCTAAAAAGTCTCTCCCATTCTTTTTCACCATATTTGTTATAAAAGTCTCTTGTAGATTCTGATTGATTCATTTAACTCTCCTCGTAGTCTTATTTTTAAGTTCAGCTTCAAGCCATGTAACCGCTTCTAGATAATCTGGATGAACAACCTTTAGTAAACCACCTTCTAGATTGTATTTCATATAAGCATAAATGGCCTCTTCTAAAGAATCCTCTAACAAGTCTTCAACCATCTTCTTGTAGGATGGTAATCCACTTTGATCCCATTCTATTTTATCTGCTATAAAAAGTAATTTATCAAGTTTACTAGCATCCTTCTTAAGGGTAGTATGGCAAGCTATCGCTGAGAGTATTTCTTGGTCATGAATATCAAATTGTATCTTTGCCATATGACTAGATGTTTTTTGATGAGCAATAAGAGGTAACTCGACTTCTTCTTTAATCAAATCAATATGATTGACCTTACAATACTCAACCCTTTTTATATTAGGAATTACGCCACTGATATCATGAAGTAGTGCAGCAATTTTAGCCTTTTCAGGATCATAGCCAAACTTTCTTGCTAATACTTGAATATAATCTGCAACTCGCTTGGTATGGTCCTTACATATTAGAAGGCCATACTCATTAAGAATAGCATCAACAGATACTTCTAAATCTTCATTTATGTATTCTGATAAGTCATATTCTTTAATCTTCATTCTTCCTCAATCCTATAAGTCTATTCAACATAAATAGCATCACCAGTCCCTGCTATTTTCGTAGCGATTAATCTATCATTTTCATCAAACACGTAGAAGTTCCAGTTAATCACGTCGTATTCTTTCTGAACAATCAGTGCATAACCATCTAATATATCTGTAAGATGATAAGCTGGATTTGAGTTTACAAACGCCTCTTTACTAACTTTCTCTAGTTTATCCTCAATTTGATTATCTTCAGGACCACAAATCACATAAGCCATTTCTGAGTCGTTTGTTTGAAAACCAATCATTAATTGTTCTTCTTCATCAGAATTACGAATATGTTCACCTATCACTGTAAAGGCTTCTCCTTCATCAAGATACTTTAACTTAGTGTTTGATTTTACTTTCCATAAGAAACCAAAGGACTTTTCTATCTTAGCAATACCACTCATTCTGGAATCTATATTTTTATAGAGTACAGCACTTCCATAAAAAGTTTCTTTTCTCAGTAAGATTTCAATGCTGTCATCTTTGTTCGTATTTGACTTTTTAATACTCGTTTCCTCACTAAAGCCATATTCTCTCGATAAAGTTCCAATTAATATAAAAATAGCCATCAGTATTACATATAAATATTTTCTTTTCATAAGTTAGTTCCTTAATCTTTCTAGTAAAACAAAAGTTTAATCTTCTTGCATCAGTGCTTGAGTCATTTGTCTTAGATAAACTTCTTTTGTGACATCTTCAAAACATAAGTGCAATTTTGTATAGAAGTCTTCATTAACAGCTTTTATCTTTTCTAGCTTTTTCTTATCTTTTACAAACCACAGATTGTTGAGGATAAAAAAATTATCGATACATGAATTAATAAATTTATGCTTCATATAAATATAGTTTATTCTATCACCTTTAATACACATCAAGTCCTCTAGTTCTTTATTAACTTTTGTAAGAATTTTTGCTCTTTCATCCATCCCTACTTTTCTCGGACCTTTACTATAATATTTCTTAGCCTCATCTATTAATGTATGAATATCTTTATTACAACTATAAAGTATTCTTGAGTTAGAAAGCATAGAAGTGATAGTGCCAAAATTGTCTTTTCTTTCATACTCCCTTATAACATGATAATACCAACTTACCGGAGCTATCATGAACTCTATATCCTTATCCATGAAGCTGTCTTTGACTCTTTTAAAACCATCATACTCACCAATGATACATAAATCTATATCGCTATCTTCTGTTTGATTTCCTGACGCATAAGACCCAACTAATAGAATAGTATCTAACTGGGGATACTTTTCTATGACATGACTAGTCAACTTGTTTATTATGTTTGATGTCATATTATCTCCAATGTGCTAATCCTTTTCTTTGTTACGATCAACATACGCTTCAACAAAATCTATATCCTTTTCCTCTAAAATAATATTTAGTAATTTAACAAAGAAGTCATGATCTTCATACTCAAAATTATTCACGCCATCAGGCATAAACCAGTGGTGGGTGCCATCATAATAGATTCTAACACCTATGGTCCACCCCCCCTTATCTTCAGTCTCTTCCTTTTCTATATAAGTACTCTTAGTAATCAACTCATAAATCTTTACTATTGTTTCTTCATCCTCTATCTCAATAAAAACACCTGTTGTACCATTAGCGACTTCCACTTTTTCAATTTCTTCAACTTCTAAGAATATGGGTTCATGAGAATCTTTACAAGAACACAGTATTAGAACAAGAAATATCATTAATATAATCTTTCTTTTCATACACTCCTCCAAACTTAACTACATGGTCTAAAAACAAATCCGAGTATAATGATCTATGATTCTATCCCCTCTAACTTCAATAATAGAGTTTAAAACTTGCATCTTTCTTTAGGTAATGATTTCAGAAAAAATTCCAGCCTATCCATTTTACTTTTCTTAAGTCTCACACTCAGCACTTGACCAGATTTTGCTGTAATATCAAGTGTAAAATCATCAAACCTGTGATATTTATCAAAGTCCCTCATATCATAAATCCTATGAGAAATTGATATTCTAGTATTGGAAACATAAATGCTCTTACTATGTATAAACATTAAAGAAAGCATGATTAAGGTCATAAAAGGTTCATTCCCATCTAAAGTATTGATCAGCAATAGCACTGAAGATAGAATAAGTAAACCAAGCACAAGTAGATCATGGAGAATATTCTGAAACTTACCTGTAGCATTTATTTTTTCCAACCCCAATTCACGGTGCTTGTGTTTTGATAAAAAATAATCTTTAACACAAACAATAGACAGACAAAATGTAATAAACTCGAGTATCTTCCTGTTTTCCTTGAAATTCGGTATAAGATGAAAATTAACACATGCAAAATAGATGAATAAGGGGATTACCACCAAGAAAATGAACGTGAATACAAAATTATATTTCCCATATATGCTGATTCCCTCTATATCCTTTGCATCTCTTTTTTCTATCAAATCAAAGAAGTATTTTTTCCCCATATTTTTTCATCCTATTCTTTCTAACTGTAAATATCTCTACAGGTTTTATTTCAAAGGATATTAATGTCTATAAATAGTTTAATCAATCACTTTCATTATCATAACTTAGTAAAGTGTATAAACAACCTTAAGGCTTCTAAATCAACATTATCTCCACCAGAATCATCAACGCCAGCAGTCATTATAATTCTGTATAGACCTTGGCCACCGTCTAGTGTAATGGTGCCGTTATAGTGATAATCCTTGTACGAAACCTCCTGAACATTTACTTGCTCAAAGACTTCTTTTATAGGATTAAACTTTTGAATACTGACTTCAAATGTATCACCATTAACAGCATGGTAATCATCATAAAACATTCTTACCTCGCCATCTATAACAACTTCATTAGATGTGGTTTCAGTATAGCCCTCTGAAGGTGTATTAAGAGAAAAGAAGGTATAATAACCGACCGGCCATTCTTTATCAATCACATGACTTTTATAATCAGGTTTTAAGTCTTTAAAAGACTTTACATATATGGTTCTTCTATCTTTGCCAGAATGGTCATTTCCTAATATAACAAGCTCAAAGTTATCAGTTTCTTTAAGAGGTATATAATACGATAGTTCATCGTAAACATTTAAAGTATTATTGAAAGGGATATTCTTATAATCATAAAAAGGCACTAGATATGTATCATTTCGTCTGATCATTTCTTGACCTTCATCAATGTTTAAAACCAAAAGCTCACCTTGTATGTCGTACTTATCATAATCAACAACTTCATATTCCTGATATGAAAACGAAATATCCTCGCTCATATAATCTTTATAAATTCTTGCACCTAATATCAAATCAGTATCCACTATAAATAAGTCATCATTTTTCTTGTGAAGCTCTACAAATTCTTGTCTTGTTTGTATGCCATTATAATATTCTGTATAAGTCCCATTATCTATGTCTATGATACAGGTATAATCACCTTTTATAAGCTTATAAGAATCTTCATCCTTTTCTACTGTAAAAGCAAACGCCTTATACAGATTTTCTAGAGATAAATAGATTTTATAGCCATTATTTGATCTATCGATATAGCCCAACTTAGCCTCATCATAGATAATTTCATCGTCTATTATTTTTGCCTTAAACGTATGATAGTCTCCATAATTAATATCAAGTGAAGACTGTCTTTTACTTGTGCTCAGCTTGTCTGGTGTAAAAGTAATTTTTCGTGCATTTTCATCCCATACCACTTGGCCAAGTTGATCTAAAGCATCTATGTAAATGGCTGTATAACCACCAATGTTAAAGGATTCGACTTCAAGGTCATTTATCATTGTTTTAATATCTGTATAGAGCACATCAGCTACAACCTCTCCGATTGTGTTAGAATCTTTCTCTACAAGAATCGGATCGACTTGATTCGTTATTTCACCTGATACACTCAGCCTTCTCTGTGATGAATCCCAGGTGACTTCAAAGCCATATTTTCTTAAGTCCTCAACAATAATTGCTGTTAAGCCATTGATATTCATAGAAGGAATTTCATGTCCATTAACAAAGGCTTTAATGTCAGTGGATAAAACATGATTAACAACTGTACCAATCTCTACTTGATCTGCATATACAGAAGAGATACATAATAACAATACCATTAAAACTATAACTTTTTTCATCACAAATCACCTTTTAATCATCATTCGTTGGCATATACCAGATCCTAAAGAATCTAGTAAACTGTCTTGTAGACACCACTAATGTGTTATCGCTGTTTTCTTTTATAAATATAAAACCAGACCCCGCTTGTTCTTTGAAGATCCAATCCTTTTCTTCCATATAGTCTTTAATCAACTTATGACTGTTTTCAGTCCTTGTTAGGTAATAAGCACCTGAATCATCTTCATGATATTTGACCATATCCTGATTTGTAAAGATCACTTTAAAACCACTCAATATGATTTTTCCAACATGGTCTTCTTGTCTTATGATGGGCATAATCATATCAAAAGAATAGTAAGATATGACCAGTACTATAATTAAAACTATCCACTTCTTATTTTTAGCCATAGAATCTCCTAACAAGCTATTCACTCTCTTTCAATTTTACAGCATAGTTCCATTTTATTACATAAACAAAAGATTAAATCCACAAAAAAACGGAGAAAACTCTCTCCGTTAACTTTTCTATCATCATAGTCAAGATTTAAGGTCTATATCAAGTCATTTTATACTTTAAAGATCTAGCCAATTTGCTCTCTTAAAACCCACCCAAACTCATCATCACGTTTAATGAGTACACATTCATCATATGTATCACAGACCAGAACGTCATCACCAACCTCAAGATTAAAGAACTTGTTAATATAATCAATTTTAGGCACCAGTGCTTCACCATTTTCCATAATCAATGAGTTAAATATTGAAAACTCTTGATTGGTATCCTTATGCTTACAAAGAGACATAAGATCATCACTTTCTATAACCTCAAACTCATATGAGGGATACTTTATATGGATGATCTCTTCATCTAAAAACTGATGACTTTTAACAATCTTCTTCATTTCAAAATCATTTTCTTGAACACACTCATAACTGATGACACCATCTTTTTTTTCAATGATCAATGCATTCAACTCAGGTGCATTTTTTACACCCATGCCCCCATCAATAGATATTATTTTCTTTTCATGGTTAAAGTAAGGCATATTGCTTAACTTATCCTCTCTAAGCATACATGCAGGCCAATGACCTACTACTGTTGTGATTTCGTTGATTTTAGAAAGACTGTTATAGTTGTCAAACTTAAGAAACTTGTGTTCATCCTTTTGAGTACATAGTTCACTGTCAAAGCCACCATGGACAAATCGAAAGTCATCTAGATATAAAATGATTGGCAATGATCTGATATAGTCAACTACGTGTCTGTATTCTTTATTTACAAATGCAAAGAAGTCATCACTGTCTTTAAAATCATCTATAGAAAGCTCGGCATCCTCTAGAAGACCATCTAATAAAGTTTCTAAATGGTCACCTTTTAAGTAATCATATATCTGATGAAACCTTTCTTTACTACCTGTGAAAATCTCCATTGAATACTCATGATTGCCTTTGAGTACAAAGGTTCTTTTTCTTTTACCCAAATCTTTAAGACACTTTAACGTCTGATAGCTGTTTTCACCCTTGTTGATAAAATCGCCTATGACGACCAAATAATCATCGTCAGTCAGATTTATTCTTTTGATAAGATTTGCAAAATGGCTTACATGACCATGTATATCACTTATTGCTATAATTCTGTAGTCGCCATCAGCTTTTAAATTTACTACTTTTTCCCCCATCATATTCTCCTAATTTAATATTTTATAATCACAGATAGCTATTTAGATGTTAATCTAATTAGATACTCGTCTAATATACACCAAAAATAAAAGTGAAGTCAATACATAAGGTGCATTTGCTTCACTTTCGATTTAATATATATGATTGAATGTCTCTCGATAATCCCATTACCTTATGATAATTCACTGAAAAATACTTGGTGTTTTGGTCTCTTTCGACGTGTAAAAGCCCAGCTTTTCTTAGTAAATCCATATGATGAGAAACCGTTGCTGTCGTTAAGTTCATTGCACTTGCAATGTCTTTACCACACATAGGCGAATGTTTAATCATACGCATGATTTCTAAGCGATTAGGATCCGCAAGAAGCTTCATGCCCTGACTAAGTCTCTCCTTGGTCTCTTCAAGTTTTTCTTTACTCTTTTTCACATTGTATATAAGAATGTTTTTTCTATCCGTCATGACTCTAAGTGACTTAAAAGGTCCAGAGCAAACAGGAATGAACTCATATTCCGACCAATCAAAAATGTTGTAAAAACTTTTACCCATCAGGCCTTGTCCATAACTTAAAGGATGTCTATTTTCAAGTTCTACTAACATCTGATTTTTCATTTGACTTATTTCATCTTGATGTGTATCAAAACGCTCTACCACACTTGGATCATTTACCAAGACTTCTTCAAGCAAGGCCTTAACTTTGTTAAGAAAAGCCGTATAATCCATCTCTTCGACTTCTTGAGTTTCGTAATCATTTGCCAGTAACATCTCATTTAACTTGTTTTCAGGTATTTCTGAGAGTGCCTTTAAATAATCATCTAGATGGTCCCTTTCATCTATATACAATATGGTATCTAGTATAAAGTAATAAATCCTACGTTTCTTGTTTCTGCTTTCTAGGCCAAACCAATCATCCCCGTATTTATTAGAAAAGATACTTAGAATACCTTCTAAGACCAGACTCTGTCTTACTTTTGTTATATGCGTATTCAACAGTTACCTCCAAACTTCAATACCAATTATCATATTATTTTACCATATGGCTTGAATTACAACAAACGCTATTCAACGACTTCACCCATGATTTCAACTCTACCACCATCAGGACATTTCCCAATAAACTTCTTAGCTTTATCATTACCATAATCAAGGATACCACCATTCATAAGAACATACACACTTGGATAAATACACTGCCATAACTCATGACATATTGGCGGACACAAATCGCCTACAATATGTTCCTCACCTTCGTGATGGTAGCCACATCTACAGTTAGCATCAGTTATCGTCAATTTAACTTTCATTACTCCTCCTTTATTCAAGTCAATAATCTCATTTTATGAATACAGTCATAGATGAATCATATTATCTCCAATGTTTCATTTATTAATAATAACATGCTTTTGGTACTCACCCTCATACGGTGTCGTTCCATCGAAAACGTTTTTATATGAACACATCCAAGTAGGTATGAATCCACTCTTGAAGGCAACAGCCTGAGAGGCTATGTTAGAAGAAGCAGTACCGTAATAGGGCACACGCCCTTCTTCGATTATCTTAATTGCCAGATCACTTACTAAAGCAGTTGCCAACCCCAAGTTTCTATACTTAGGAAGTACATCAATACCAATCTGCCACATGGCTTCACTATCTGCTGAAGCACCTGCAATGGCAACAATCACATCATTATGCAATGCACATAATGCTATAACATCTGGCCTTGGGTGGTTTGGATTATACATCAATGCGTTTTCGAAACCAGACAACTTATAGAGTTCATGTATTTCTGCATTTCTTTTCTCAATAAAATCAAATTTACGATGGCTCTTATATCTTTTTAGTTTCTTTGGGTCAGGTATATAATAAATAGACTGACCATATAAAAATGGGGCATTAAATATATCATCTCTTGATTTAGATTGTAGCGCTGGTTTTATATAATCAATAATAGCTTTATCAGCAGAAACCACCACACTCTTTCCCATAGTCACAACTTCTAGAAAGGGCTCTTGTCTATCAAAGAGTCTTCTGCCTTCATTGAGTCTTGCCTCACAATATCTGGTTTCATCACCATCAAAGTCACTAACAAGACAGTTCATATCAAGTGCTAACTGTTTTTTTACAATATCCATCATCATTTTTTTGTTCATATTCATCTCCAAACGATGTCATATTGGGGAAACTTCCCTAATCCTCTATCTTTTCTAACTCAAAATAGCTCATTTCATTTTCATCTTTGATATGTCTAAAACCAAGTTTTCTTAGAATATGTTTACTTCTTTCATTCCTAAAGGTAGCATCTGCCAATATCTTATCAAGATTCAACGCATTAAATGCATAATTAATTATGAGATTTTCAGCTTCAGTTCCATAACCTTTTCCTTTAACAGAATCATCTTTCAAATGGATACTTAAAGTCGCATGCTTTTTACTGTAATCAATATACTTGAGTTGAATCTCACCAATTACCTTATCATTGACTAAAATTGCAAAAATCCTCCTATTCGATTCAGAAGTTTTAAGTTCAAAATAATCATCGACTATACCTTGATCATATGAGTATTCATCATATGTCATTTGAGAATCCGGTACATAGCCTCTATAAAAATCGTGACAAAGCTCATTTGTGTATGGTACTAAAGTTACTAACTTTCCTTTAATCATGTCGCCTCCTGCATGCTCTGTTTGGTCAAATTTTTCTATAATTACACCTCATGTTTGTAACAAAGTAGTTGATTTATAAGAATAAATAATGAGATTTCTATGCAATGTTCCTACAAACACGACCTAATCATAACATATAATCAAAGCTTGATTTCTTTACTAAACAGCTATAAAAATAATTGCCAGATGCTTATTTCAACTGACAATTACAATTACGAGTTAATAATTCTTTCTGCTCTTTTCACCAGTTGAATGACATAATCTTCATGTGAATATTTCTTGTTCTGATTTCGGTATTGCCATCCTACTTCAAAAGCAAGTCTACCAGCATAGTTGATCTTATGTAACTCCTCCCTTATTCTTTTCCAGTTCTCTTTGCCATCAAATGGCAGCATATGAAGATCCTCAACACAATTATTGTCAGTTAGATGTAGACCTTCAACTCTATTTGAGTACTTTAACAAGAGTCTTTCCTCTTCAGGCATCAACATCTCATGACCATTATCATAGCAAAACTTCAAACTTGGCGAGTCAACTCCATTAAATATAAAGTCTAAATACTTAGAACTTGCAACATTTTCTAGAAGGATTTTAACATTCTTCTTTTCAGCGTGATCAGCTAACCTCTTATAGGAATCCAAAGCAGCTAGACTTACTTTGATACTTGACTGCCATCCGACAGGATGCATGACTATTTTCTCTATTTCGTGATCACTACAATCAGATATATGTTGCATATACCAGCGAAGGACATCTTCTCTTTCATGACTGTCTTTCCATAGTCCATCAATCATATGATAAGGAACATGTACGTTTTCTATTTCCAAACCAGTTTTTCGTGCATGTTCTGGAAAGGTATGTACTGAGTTTTCAAACTTATCTTTATACCAAAATAACATCACACCGCTTATACCAAACATCTTCATCAATCTAAGCTGGTCGTATACAGGTAAGTCAATTATTGAATTTGTATGCATTGCAATATTCATGTTACCTCCCTTAGATTACCATATAAGTGGTCTACACACATTACTAGTCTAACTACATCATAATACAAACAACTAACCAATTGTACCAGTATTACATATTTCCTTTTAATACATATCCTTTATTTCTATAAACTCATCTACAATATCAAAGACTTCTTCATTGTGACTAATTAAAAGGATTATTTTTTTACTCTTCATGGCTTGTAACTCATTCTTTAATTGTCTTATACCTTCTGCATCCATGGCAGATACAGGCTCATCTAGGATTAAAACTTCTGAGCCCTTTAGTAAAGCTCTTAACACAGCTATTTTTTGCTTTTCACCGCCTGAGAGCGTTTGAGCATCTTCTAAATCAAGTATTTCTTCTATATCAAATACAGCCTTATCGTCTGAGCTTGTTTGCAAGCCTCTATATAAGTTATCTTTAACCGATATCCTCTGCATTTGTGGTTCTTGTAAAACGACTGAAATCAAATGCTTTCTGGCATGTCTCATATCAAGGTCTTTTAACTCATGACCATTGTATCTTATAGCCCCACAGTAGTCATGATTTAGACCAAGGATCAGGTCTACAAGTGTTGTTTTACCATGACCATTTTTTCCTTTCAAGCAGTAAATTTTGCCCCTAGTAAGGACTAAATCTAAAGATGAAATCAAACGCTTGGATTCATCATATGAAAAGCTCAGATCCTTAATTTCAAGGTTATGGATATCCTCTAAAACTAGGTCACCATTTGCTTCATCAGGCATATCTAAAAACTCATGTAACCTATTATATGATACTTTGGCATGTTGGTACTCTTGTCCTAACTTTAAAAATGATTCTGTATTAATTAAACACATATTGGTATAAGTTGAAACCAAGATCAACTGACCTATGCTCATCTTATCTAGGGTAAACAAATAACCTCCCAGTAAAATGCTTAAGATTAGACTTATGTTCTTAGATAAAGTACCTATATTGCTAATTGACGCCATAACCTTGTAGACTTGAATCCCCTTATTCAGTAAGTTGTTAAAGTTCTGGTTCACCTGATGACCAGATATATCATACCAGGCATGAATCTTAGTTTCCTTTATGTTTGACAAACGATCGTTATTGGACGAATAGTAAAGATTGTGGATTTCTCTATACTCATAGCCTCTTTTATATATAAGTTTATGAAAGACTAAAATACCTAGTGTATTGATAAATACAGCCAGAAAAACAACTGGGAGCATAAGCTTTTGAATCGAGGCTATAAGCCCTAATAATACCAAGCTGCTTAGAGACATAATAATTGCTACTGAAAAGTTTTCATGGACAAAGGTTACAGCCGTTATAATATCATTAAACAACCTTCGATTGAGGTATGAAGGATTTTCTTTCTGAGTGACTTTAAGGGGCAAAGATTCTAGTTTTTTATCTAACTCATCAAGAAAATCATTGTTGACTTTGGATATAAGGTATTCTGAATAGACATGCTTTATAAAAGATGCTATCAGTAAAACAACCAATGCTAAAGTTATGATAAGAACCGGCTCTAAGACCACACTAAAGGTTCCAGTCAACGTTATGTTATCGACAAACTGACTGAACATATAAGGTATCAGCATTTCACATGCATATACAATAATTAAAAGTACATTTACAAGTATAAAAAGACCTTTGTACTTAAGTGATTTTCTTACAATACTCATTATCATAAAGTGCTCCATTTCATTTTCTAACCACTGGCAATACAATTACTAAAACTGCTTACCAGAAACTTCTTAAATAAATTCTATAGGAAATTCTCGAAAATGTTAGACCTTACTTTTGATATGTGCTATTATCACAATAAGGGGTTCAAATGAGCCCCTGTTTTATTTTTTTCATATAAAAAAGCCTGTATAGGCTTTTAAGAAAATAATCTAATGGAAAAATCTGATTAACTCATATTTAGGCATGCTTTTTATTACTTTTAAATCACTTGAAAGCATGGATTTCAAAACCTGTGAATAACTCAACTCCTTATCATTTGACAAGACGATAGCACCTCCTTTTTTATTGTTGCTATCTAATATCAGCAAATATGAATAAGGCTCCTTTTGCTGATCATTTACGCAGTCACTAAATGAATAGTACTTGCCATCAACGTAATATAAGTCATTGTAGTAGGTGCTATCACTACTAGAGAAATAAGTACGTGTTCGAATGCTAGCATCCTTCTCATCTAAAGCCCTTTGAAGAAACACATCCCACAGTGCCTGATTTCCAACAACTTCACTGTCGTTCACTATTAGGAGACCATCTTTCTCAGCATCTTCTGCTGAGTACTCTAAAGGCATGTCCTCAAATCCCTTGTAATAACCATTCACATCAAAGGAAAAGTGCAAATTATCAATAGGATTACTCGAAGTACACGACAACAACATTACCATGCAAATGACTAAGGATAAGCCATTCATAATTCTTTTCATGACGCTCTCCATATCTATTTAAAACAAACCACCATTATATTTCTTTTGAACACGGTAGATCATAAACAAGCCAACAATAATAGAGACTACAAAATAAATCCAGCTGTAACTACTGCCTGTAACTGAATCACTGATACCAGTCAAAATCATACCAATCCCCATTATGATTAAAGCTATACCCATCCCCTTAGTATAAGGCGCTTTATTTTCTTCAGATACTTTAGTATGGTGATAGGAATGAATCAACTCAATCTTTTCTTTCTTCCAAGTCATCCAGCCAAGACCAAGAAAGAATATCCCTAAAATTAATGAAAATATTAAAGTGAACATAGGTCCTCCTCTTTACTAACTTCTTTTAGAAACTAATCTACCCACTTTTCATGCTTTGCAAACGGCTACCAGACTATCATTTATTTTCAAAGCAAGATGCAAGTGAGTTCGAAATACATCATTTCATGATTATTTGCTGTACTTGTTATAAGCAGTCAAGCCACCAAGTCTAATGCGATCAAGCTCTTCAAAAGTGAATACCTTACTATTAAACAAGTTTAGATATTCATCTGAAACACTAGCATTGAATATAGCCAAATCGTCTGTATTGATGGTCACAGCTACACCTGCATCTACCAAATGCCTTATGGGATGTTTCTCATAACTTTCTACTCTACTCAAAAGAATATTGCTTGTAGGACATACATTTAAGATAATCTTATTGTCTCTTAAATAAGCCATGACTTCTTTTGAATCAGCAGCAGCTATACCATGGTGTACTTCGTCCAGTTCTAGAAGTTCTACTGCATGTCGTACGTCATTTGCTGAACCGAATTCTCCTACATGCACTTTAAGCATTAAACCTTTTGATCGTGCATATCTATAAAGAGGGACATACTTGTCTAAAGGACCTGACATTTCATTACCACATACATCTAAGGATTTAAACCAGCCAGATGACAATAACTCTTTCATTTGACAGATTTCATTATCTGTAATATCTGACCTAAGCAAAGACAGTTCAGGAATAAACTCATATGCTTCAATATGCTTTTTCTTTAAAGCATCCATCGTATTAATGAAATTCTCTATACCACCTAAGGCAACCACTTCTCCTGGTCCAAAGCTCAAGGCTAACTTTTGAATGTTATCTCTAGCCGCTTGTCTAAACGCTGCTTCTACCCGGTATAAATACCCCTCAGTTCCCTTAGGACAATTGGCTTTAACATTTTCTTCAAACCACTGCTGCATTTCATTCAAGGTCTTAAAAGGCTTTTGTAAAGGTCTAATTCTTAATGATAAATCCTCAATCCTACCACCTCTACCAGCATGATTATGAAGGTCAGATTTAGGGACTATCGAAATAATAGAAAGGTCACTTTCATGAAGTCCTTTATAAAACACATCTCTTGAAACTATACTTTTTTGACTATTCATCTACTACTATTCTCCTGTTAAACTCATTGCTTACTTAAGTTATCAATACCATGTCCACAGTAACAATACTTTCTTTAGGAACTATAATTTTTCTTTAGTAAATGTCATTGTGACAACTTGAACCAGCTCATAATGGCTTAACGATTCAGGTTCATAGTAGTAATCTAAAGTCATACGATGTAAGGACGAATCTGAATTATAAACCATTAATGCAATGGGAATTTCTTTTTCAAGTTCAATTTTCTTCTTGTTCTCAAGAAATAAGACACCAGAAGCATTTATTTCATCCTCTAAAAGAATCTTCTCAGTTTGGAACTTAACTCTTCCCCCAGAGTTAATATGGCAATCAATAGCATAATCCTCTTTTAAAAGTAATGAAATATTGCCACTTAAATAATCCATCACATCTCTATCTTCACCTAATGATATACCGCTAGCCCCGATGACATGCCATGATAAGTCATTAGCTAATGTGTAAATATTTATATTTAGAGTAATTGCCTCGATTGGTGCTTCAAAGTCTACAATTAGTGTGTTACGTTCAAGTCCTAAGTTCTTAAGTAACTCTAGCTCGCTATCGTCATACTCATGTGGAAAAAGACCTTCTTTTACTTCTTCATTTGTATCAAAAGATGCCTGACAAGCCAGCAAACCTAAAGTAATTACTACAATTGTTATAAGTTTATTTTTATTCTCATATCATTTCCTCAACTACTGATTCAATATCTCAAGCGTAACATAAGTTATATCTTCTTCAGACTGGAACTTAAAATAAATGAATTCATCAAAGTGTTGTTTTTTCTTTTCATTACTCATTAGACTTTTCACAATCAAACCATTTTCTACTTCTCTAACTTCATAGTACTTTATGATTCTATAAAAATCGATTAGTTGTTTCTTGTCACCTTTGATTTCATATTGCTGTCCTACAAGTAACTTCATATTTGAGTAATCTATATCCTCTATAAGGTATATAGGTATCATGATATCTTGTACAAAATTAGATTGATTGGTTAAAACAATATAAGGACTTAACAATTGGAATCGATTTTCTGATTTAAGCGGAACAATGACATAAGGTATTACCACATCATCTTTTAAGGTATTAATAAGAATCGTTTCACCAACAATTTCAATATCTCTTATACTTTCATCTAAATCCATTTCAGTAAAAAGGTCTACCATATCTCTTAAATCTAGCTCAGTTTCAAAGATTGTGGCTTCAAATCTACTGGGATCTATTTGACATTCAAGAGGTAAAACAACTTGATTACGATAGAAAAAATCTCTTGCTCTTATTTCATCAGATTGTGTAAAACCACCACATGCAACTAGGGTAATAAGCATCAGAAGAACTACAATAATAGTACATACTTTCAGCGTTTTCATTTCAAACCTCCTGACATAAACATAAGATATATCTGTCTAACATCACCTATAAGATTTCAAAATGTCTATTAGGATAGTCAAATAACCATGACTTACCTTGTAAGACATCATATCCTAAGAGACCTGAAATGTTATCTCTTGATGAAGGAAATAGGTCTCTATCAATTACTGAGATATGCTTAAGTTCAACTTCTTTATTATTAATCTCAAAGTTAAACTCTTTTAGTATTTTCACCTTTTCTTCACTGTCACCATCTAGGCCTGAAAACACATCTGTAGACATGATAGTATCATCTATTCGATTATACATATACTTACTAAAGACACTTTCAGTATGACCTGTATCAAATCCAAAGAATAAATGACTGTCATTATGCTTCACCTTTACTATAGGCATATTGTCCCAGTCCTCTAGGTTATTTAAACTTTTATTTTCTTTTGAATGACCAAAGTGTAAGGTTCTAGAAACATGGTCATAGTTCCAAGAAAATTTTGATATAAAACTCCAGCCAATAAAACCGTCACATGATAACTCATTCCCCTCTTGATCTACACCAAAACATAAGGCAGCATCATCGACTACAACCACATCAAGTTCATTTATCAAGAAGTCTCCTAATTTTATATTAGTAACACTATGAAGATTAGCACTCATTTGATTGCCTGCAGTACCTTTTCCACTTATTTCTTTATCGTTAGATTTTGACTGAAACTTCCTTGCTGCAGATTCAGAAAGAACACTAATAGATGCTCCAGTATCAAATACAAGAGATATGATTTCATTGTCTTTTTCAAAGTCAATTAGCAAAAGATTAGCTAATTGCTTATCAGATTTTTCTACTCTATATGTCTGTTTCAAAGTTCTCTCCTTGTCATTAATTAAACGATACGATTTTGTAAGTAATAAAGTTATCTCCTCTTAGTTCTTTATCAGGACTATAAAATAATGCTATCTTTGTGACATCAAACGATATGGATTCATCTCTGTTTTTCAAATTTTCTAAGTATCTCACGAATAAATCTTCTTTATTTGATTCATAAGCTATGGTCGAGTGAAACTTAAATGTATCGCCATCATAACCATTCATAGGTATCTCAAATAGATCTAAAAGCTCTCTATTTAATTTATTATGTAATGTCCATAAGTTTTCACTTTCTTCAATTTCGTACCAAAGAATCTGTTTGTTGATTGAATCGTTATTTATAAGACATAAGTCTATCTTATTAAGAACAACACTAAATGGCTTCATGCTTTTAGACAGTTGATCAAAATAGTTTTCGATTTCATCAATCTTGTCTATCTCAAATGATTGTTTCAATGAAATATGCTGTGGTAGTCTTGATGACATTGTATCAATATCATACTTCTGTGATAAATCAAAGACGATCTTTCTGCTCTTATTTTGAATCAAATCATCTGTTAATAATGCAATGCAAATGTACATAAACTGCTCCTATATTGGACCATACTCTAAAAAGTTATTTACTTAAACATCGTTTGAATGTCTATCTAGTGGCACATATGGTCTTTTTTCATAAACATAGTTTATATGTCCGTCATTCCTAGTGAAACCAGCACTTGTGATGGTGTTTTTTTCAGCTTCTTCAAAGGCAATAGTTGAAACAAAATGAGCGCCCATATCTAATAGTTCATTGATTGTTCTCTTTCCCAGTTCAGCTGCAATACCAAAGTCATCTTTTTCAATAATAGACCCATTATCGTATTCTAGATTTTGACCTTGATATTCTATGCCTATACAAAACTCAACAAGATCTGCAGTCACACCATCAAACATAGATCTAGAAATTCCAATTAATTTATCACCATCGAATGCAGCAACTATTAGACTTGTAAAAGACAATACTCTTGTTGCAATGTCGATACCATAGCCTTCTTCACATATTGAATTTTCCTGATAAAAATCAAAAAGTTCTTGTTTCAAAATTTTAGGATTCACTTTATAAGTGATTGTTCTGTCCATAAGTCCATCTCTTTCATCTACTTTTTTTGAAGAAAACTCAGTCTTTCTTTTAAAGATTCACTCGTTAATCTTATGAAATCATTTAACTCATCTTCTGATAAATATAGACCAGGACGCTTTGGCCTAGCTTCATCTGTCAGGTAATATTTCTTTATTTCCTCGATTCTATATGTAAAAGCACCTTTAGGAAAATAGTCCAAATAGTCATCAGACGCATTTATATTTTTAAATGTATCAGTCATTATATTCGACGAGTTCTTCTTTAAATACTCAAAATCTAAACCATACCAATCTTTTTTTACTTCCCAAGTAAACTTAGGATTATTTTTTAGTTCCTTATCTAGAACTTCATTTTTTCTTCTATTTTCACGTATCAACTCAGACCACATAAAGTCAGTCAGAAGATGACAATAATAGCCTAGTAAAAAGGATTGTTCCTCTGTTAAAATCTCAAACTTTTCACCTTCTAAATGACTGGTCCAAAATGCGTCTGGATTGATTTTCATCTTCATAGACCTATTAAGGTCTTTATCACATTTCCAATGTGATATATCTTTAGATGGTGTAAAGACTGACCAATCTTCATTCGGCACACCTGAGTCTGGTGCAATATTTCCTACTAAAAATGTTTCTACTGGAAGATCAAAATCTTCTAATAGGTTTTCTGCAATTCTTAAATGCGTCATCCACGTTGCCATCTTATGCTCCTTTATTAGTATCTATCTTCTGCCATAACTTCTTGAATGCAGTCTTTTCTTCAATCAATTCTACCGCTTCTATAATTTTAGTCGCGCAAGTCTCACTTGAATCATCAAATGTGTTTACTGTAAGATCGTATATCGAATCTAAATCACCAACCAAATCATCATCAAGATAATCAAGTTCAAGTTTTCTACCTCTACTTCTGTCTCCACGTTCATCATGTCTACGCTTTACTTCCTTATACGGACATGTCACATGCACATACAACAAAGGATAATCATGAAACAGCTCTAAACATTTTGTTAGTGTTTCTTCAGCTAAAAATAGTTGAGGTCCCTTCCATTTAACAAATGCAGCATCAACAATCACATTAACACCTAAATCAACGTACAGCTTTACTATATGCGGAAAAAGTGATACTGGGTCTTTTCCTTCTTCAAAGTACTTTGCTGGATGTTGACTCATATCTGTAAATGACATGAAGTTGTCTACATTTAGCCAATGAAATGGTTCATTTATCATCTTTTGTATCGTTCGAGACAATGTAGATTTGCCTGCACTTGAAACACCATTTAGAAATATGATTTTTCCCTTGTTCATTTATTACTCCTTCTTTAGTCAGCAAACTTTATTTCTTATCTTAAACTTTTCTTCTGTATTCCAGGTAGTCACCTAAGATACATGTAATGGTGCTACTTAGATTTTTTGGAATCTCATCAATATCAAAGAATCGAGCATCCCTACCTTCAGTTTTTTCCACTGTTATTTCTCCACTATAATCATCGCTGATATAAGTTGTCGTAACATTATAGACTTCATTACCGTCAGGATACTTATAATACAGTTCTTGACCTGAATACACATTAAATAGCTTAAGCATATTACAATTTAAATTAACTTCTTCAAAGACTTCTCTTTTAGCAGTCTCTTCAAGCGATTCACCTAACTCCATAGCCCCACCTGGTAGTCCCCACCAGTCTCTATCAGTCCTATGATGTAGTAATATCAGTCCATGTTCATTTTCAATAATTACATTAGCACCACACATGATAATCGGCTGTGTGCCTATGTATTTCCTAAGGTTTCCTATATAATCCATAATCATTACTTCCTAAAGTTTAAATATTTATATATGCTATACTTTTTCTACCAAGTCGCCATACTTCTTATAAATAGAATTTTGTGGTATAGCCCCTCTAACCATTGAAAGAGGATATATATTTGAGTTTCTACCAACTACAGAACCGGGATTCAAAACTGCATTTGACCCTACTTCTACATAATCACCTAAAATTGTACCAAACTTTCTCAGGCCAGTTTCTATTGTTAAACCTTGAGATTTTACAGAAACATTGCTTTTATCCGACTTCATATTAGAAGTAATACTACCAGCACCCATATGAGATTTATAACCTAATATTGAGTCGCCGACATAATTGAAATGGGGCACCTGAACCTCATTGAATAAAATAGCATTCTTAAGTTCACTTGAGTTGCCTACAATAGAACTTTTACCGACTATTACACCGCCTCTTATAAAAGCACAATGCCTGATCTCTGCATCATGATCTATAATGGTAGGACCTTCAATGAATGCTGTGGGAGTAACTTTAGCAGTTTTTGATATCCATACATACTCAGATACCTTGTCATAATCATCTAACGATAATGCCATACCTAATTCAGTGATATAATCTGATATTTTAGGTATAGCTTGCCATGGATACTCAAGTCCATCAAACAATCCTGCTGATATTGTTTCTTTTAAATCCAGTAAATTCTTTATCTTTAAATCCATTTAAACACTCACCTTTTCTTAACTATAGATACTTTCGTATAACCTCTAGTCCGATTTCTCTTTACTTCCTTGATGTCATTCTCATGCTAACAATAAATCTAAGTTAATGGTTTTCTTCCCATCAAAACGAGTGTTGGTGTTATGTTAAAATCCCATAGATTCTCTTCAGATTCTATCATTTTAACTCTTCTAGCGAATCTTTCTGATATCAAGATCTCCAGTTCCTTAAACTCCTTGTTTGTAATCGTATCAGGGTTTTCAATTAAGGACATATGAATAAACTCCATAAGACTTTTTTTCTCGCTTTCAAGAATTTGGACTTTATATTTTTGACTATTTCTATAGTCATCCAAGCATATCGTATAAGGTACTGCATCTATCTGCAAATCTGTAAAACCAACATTTTCCATTGTTCGTAAGATTTGCTGAGGATTAGCAGAATACAGCGCAACTTGGTTTTCCTCATTTAGCACCTTTAAAGTAACACTTACCTTATCCAGTAATTCTATTTCTCTTTCTACTGGGTTAATCCCCTCTTCACTTCTAATAGCCACATCAGCTCTTGTATTAAAAACAATGACTCCACCACCTGGCTTTAAAAGTCTATACTGCTCACTAAGGAACTCTTGATTAGGTAAATGCTCTATTACAGTATGAGATGTACAAACATCAAAACACGCATCATTAAATCCAGTATCTAAAGCATCTCCTTGACAGTATACTAACTTATCATAGCTTTCTTTATCAGCTTGACTTTTACAATATTCGATAAACTTATTATCAAAATCAAGTCCTACAATTTTCATATTAGGATAGAAAGATGCTAATCTCCTACTAAAAGTACCAGGTCCACATCCTAGTTCTAAGACTTTATCTGTTTCATTTAAGTTAATTACATCCAAAATATGCTTGAAAGTTTTTTCTGTGAATCTTACTTCTCTATTCAAGTTTAAGGTATCTATCCCTTGTATTTTTGTAGACCATGTTTGGCTCATCTAATCCTCCCTAACAATTTATATTTATGATGAAATCTTAAGTCTATAAAATAAAGTCTATATTCCTTAGATTTCTTAAAAAACCACATTCTATTCTCTATAAAAAAAAGGCTCAACTTCATCTTTATTGATTTCTATTACTTTTATACCCGTCGTTACTAAAGTATATGTATCTTCGGTCTCAGAGTCGATCCACCACCATCTAAATTCACCAGCATTTTTCAACCGGACTTCTACATATTTCTTTGATTCTAAATCTTCAAAATATCCTACATCTTCTTTCTTTATCCAGCCAGTATGTAGAAGATTTGCATCTACCAACAAAACTTTCTCAACATGATACCATTCACCATATTCGCCTATAAGTCTGACAACATTACCTTTATGAAGACTCTGATTTATCTTTGAATCAACTTTTGGCGTTAATAACAGATCCTTTTCATTAATGACATACCTATGTTGGATTGGATTTGCAAACTCCCTATAGGTATTACCATGTTCCTGAAGATACCATGTAGGTATCAATCCATCTATTGATATTCTAGTTAAGTCCTCACCTACGCTATCCATAACTTTAATAGTTGTCAAACCTGATTCAAGAGAATGCTCAAGTGCATATTCATTAATAACAAATGTTGGTCCCCATGCAGGAACTTCCGCATAATCATTTAAAATACTATAAGAAGAGTAGATAGGAGGTACAGGTTTATTCTCTGGTAGTATAGGGATATTCTTTGCTTCTAAATTCATAAGTACCTGATCTTTTTCTATAATTTCTTGCTCAATGTTTTCAATTATCTTCTCTTTTTCACTTATCGCTTGTTCTAAGTCTGTGATTATCGTCTCTTTTTCTCGCAGTTCTGAGTTAATGAGTTCAACTTCACTTTTGTAATGTTCTAAGCTTGTAATCTTGTTCTTTAACTCATTATTCATTTCAGAAATTTCATTATTTTTGATAAAACTAAAAACAAAGGCCATAGTAAGTACTATAAGACAAGCAATAACAATCAATCTTTTCAATTTCATGACATCCCTTCAATTCATGTAGATTAAGTGATTCATTCAAATAATATGAGATGAAGTCTCATTCCTATAAAATGAAATTCAAATGTTCAGTTTTATTTAAGTATTCAATCCATGGTGAACGCTCTACATAACTAACCTTATGTATAGATGTATCATCACATGCAAATGCAATATCTGTTCTTATAGGTAAGTTAAGTACAACTTGAAGAATCATGTTGATAGTGCCGCCATGTGCCACGACACAGATATTCTCTGTATCAGTCTCATTTATTAGCTCAGCAATAAAGGTCTCGACTCTTGCCCTAAAGCTAATCCTCGATTCTCCTCCTGCATTAGTCTGATAGTATTTGATACCACCTTTTGGAATGGGATATTTCTCATCAGCTTCTACTCTTGACATGCCAGCTAACAAGCCATTGTCTTTTTCCATTAACTCTTCTTTGAATATAAGTTCTGTAGAAGTTGCTTCAGAAAGCATCATAGCTGTCTTACTCGCTCTTTTTAGAGTACTTGAAAATATTACATCGATTCTTTCATTTTCTTTGATCCAATCACATAAATGTTTTACTTGCAAAATACCTTTATCAGTTAGCGGAAAGTCTGCTCGTCCTTCTAAAACATTTAAGACATCAGCCTCTGATTGACCATGTCTTATTAATATCAAATTCATCTATATCCTCTTTCTTAACTAGAACTCTTGAATGACTATAAGCTCATCACTTAGATTATCAAACAACAAATCACCTCTATTAACAATCAAATAATATTTATCATTAATACTCATCTGGTTTTTAAAGGTATTTATATATATAAGCTTCTCTTCATTTTCAACTAAATCAATTTTATAGGTTCTTTCTGAACTATTACCTGTCATAAAATTACCGATTGGAAATTTCACTAGAGTCATATCCTTCAACTCATCAAACAATATTTCAATGCCTTTTGGTGTTAACTCATAGGATGTAACTTTCTGATCTACGCCTGGATAAACTACTATAAAATCTCTTACAGCTAGTTTGCTCTTATCAAAATTATGACTGATTACCCAAGAAGCTTTCATTGGCATAAGAAATATAATGATGCAAATGATAGTAACCGCAAAGACAATACGTTTTTTCATTAGCTTTTCTCCTTTGAAAACAGATCAGTTTTCTCAAAATAATACCTCATATCAAGCATGTCTTTATGTTGATAAAAACCAAACAAATGGGTATGTTCAAAATACTCATCTTCATCATCTTTTATATCATGAAAGTAACTTGCTTCTTTTGCCATGTATAAAAAGCCAAGCCTATTAGAAGAAACCATTAAACAACTCTTTCTTTTATTCACATGTAAAGCCCCTCTTAAGTTCCACCAGTTCTCATGATTATATGTGACCTTAGGCACTGTAATGTCTATGGTTTCATACTTTTTATACTTAATCATCTTAATCATCTGTGACACTTTTTTGCTACTTGCTTGAGTATATTGGAAATTAGAGATGATTAAATCTAGGTGAAATTCTGTAGAGGTCGGATACCATTCATGAAACTTTTCAACTGGTGGTGAATTATCCTTAATCCTTATGATACAGTTTTCTTTCATGCTTACAGATGCAATCTTTAAAACACTTTCTAGAAAATCATATCCATCTGCATTAGCAAGAATAACAGGTGTATCACCTTGAGGATAGATAATTCTCAATTGACTAGGAACATCTATTACATCGTATAATCTAAATGCTTTTGATTCTAACTGTAACTCATAAACTTGAAACTTCAATACTACCTCTTCTCTAAGTATAAGATGCTAATTATTATTCAAAATGTTATCCTTGTTATCAAAATATGCTTTATACAGAACTGGGATAAAATCATCAAAAATCTTATATTGATCTCTATTATCTAAATAGATTTCTAACTGACTGATAGTAAAATCACTTAAGTAAAAACCTTGTCTGATATCTCTTTTTCTTTCTGCATCTGCACTGGCTTGATTGATAAAATCTCTTTTTGCAAAATAGGTAATAGATCTTATAATTTGCTCGTTAAAAAAAGTTTCCACACTACCATAATGGTTCATGGTCATTTTCTCTTTTACAGGCTCATATAATTCTTGTAAATCATATGCTTCAATTAAGTCTAGGTTGTCTCTAGTAAGCGGATTTACATAGGAATGACCAAACTCATGAACTGTAATCGCCAAAGGATTTACAGAAAATTTAGCCTTCTTAGAAGAGTTGCCATCCTCTCTAAGTACAAAATAAGAGAATTCTTCATTTTCACTAACTATATTTATGCCATATCCACCACCAGGAAACATTGAAGGCGCTAGTATGGTTGAGAAATTATCTTTTCTGTAACCATAAAAATTTTCCATCCAATTAAAGTATGACTCAAACTCAAATCCAGCTTTTACTTGAGTAAGCATATCATCATAATCAACTTTATGATTTATATAGAACTCATGGAAGTTACTTTCCTCAGCTAAGTTTGATAAAGCTATTCTAAATTCATCTAATTTAGCTTCACTCTCTACTCTTTCCAAAAGTATTTCACCATAATCATGGTCCTTATTTAGTAAAGGTAAGTCTCTATGACATAATATAAAGTGAACTGGTGCATCATAAGTAAAACCTTCCTGAGTCAGTTCTTCTGCAATACTTATTGCCTTATGATCTTTATAGTCATCAAAGAAAGCTTTAAGCTCTTGAAAGTACAGGTTTCCATCTCCCTTAGGACCACGTTTATTCATCCATGTAGTTTGACTGAGTACGCCAGCCATAAACTCGACTCTTTCATCAATAAAAATAAACTCGTTCTCTTCAGACACTTTAACTTCAGATACTTTATCATCTGAAATATCATTCTCACTAACATTTCTTACGGATTTATCAGAACACCCAATCAGTAAAAGCATAAAAATTGCTGCTAATAAAACTTTATACGTTTTCATTAATTATCTCCTAGATATACTGAAAAACTAAAATCAGTTGGATCGCCTTAACTCATCTAGCAACTGTTTCATTCTCTTTTCATCAACATATAACTTTATATAATTTACATCATCATCGTGAAACGAATGTACTAAGATACCATCTTCTACAAGATACAGGTAACGCTTTTTATGCTCATCAACAAGTGTCATATAATATATAATATGATCATCTTCAGGGCTAGTATTATCTTTGATTTCTTTTATGAAATGATACTCTAAACCTTTCAAAATTGCGTAGCTTTCTTTAAAATCTTCATTACTTATTTCTTTTGGTTCAGACAAGATAAGACTTTTCTCTATTCTTATCCGTTGAAAGTTTGAATCTACATCAAACTCAAGATAATCTATCACTCTCTTAGCAGAAAATGAATAAGAGATACCTTGATGGTTAAGAAGAATAACAACCAAAAGCAAATAAAATATTAGAATCACACTAACGATTTTTAACAATTTCATTTTGCACACCTTTAATAATTCGTGTTTATATAACTTATCCATTTACTATTGAGTGCTTCATCAGAAAGTTCAATGATTTCATTTAACGATTTTTCATTCTTAAATATCTCAACAATTGTATCTGTACCATATTCTATTTCAATAAGCTCAACGATTGTAGCAGGCCCACTATAATCAAAAAAATTACCCTCATTCAAATTTGTTACTGATAACATACCTTGTTTAATCTTTTCTTTCACAGAAGAGCCAGTATATTTGTTATAACCTGGTGACTCATAAGTTGCCAGTCCTTCATTAAACCATCTTACAGGTAATTCATTCTCACAAAGACTTCCGAAGTAGAGATGATTGTATTCATGAATAAATATCTCTTTAAACTTACTATAAGTCATAAAAGCATTATCAGAGTAAGGTGCTAGAATATGAAGTTCATTATTAGATGCAAAGCCCATTCCACCTTTTAGAAATTCTGAGGTCACATATTTATCAAACTCAGCTTGCGTCTCGTGAACAATAATATTTACAGTTTGATCGAAATCTATCGAATACTTACCATTTAAATAATCAATATGCTCAATCAGACTAGAAACTTCATCCTTGTAGTCAAAGTCATCATGCTCAAAGGCATATAAATTGAAGTCATCATAAGTCCTAAGTAGCGGTATATCACAAAGCATCTCCTGAACTTGTTTAATGGGTTGCTCTGTTTCTATATTAGCTTCTTTTACACACCCGATAGTAAGAAGCATAATTACAACAATAATAAACACTATTTTTGCTTTCATAAACTCTTCTCCAAACATAGAACTTTAAAATAAACAGTCATAACCTTTTTTTACAATTGATGAAATAAACTAATTAATAGTAGTGTTAGAACTAGACAAGAGTTCAACTAACTTCTTTCCCATATTGTTAAACCAATCATAAAAGACACCACTCAGCACAACTATTAAGCCAATGTTAGTAATAAAATCCCCTGCTGAAACCACCATAGAATAGATCATGATTGCTATACCAAAAATCATCCTCTTTATTTGCTTGATATCTCTGCCTTCTTGCATAAGATCCTCCTATAATGTAATCCAGTATCTTTGTATAATAGTCGTTTCATCATACTGGGCTTCATTCTCTAAAAAACCACCATTATTGAGTATTGTCTTTGCAGATGCAACATTGGTCTTATTGCATGTTAGTAAAACCTTTTTTATCTCTAAATCCTTACATACCTTTAATGCTTGATTTAATATCTGAGTTGCATATCGTTTTCTTCTTTCAGTCTTTCTGACACTGTATCCAATATGGCCACCATAGTTACTTAAAAAATCATTTAGCCTGTGTCTGATATCTACCATACCTATCAAATTGTTATCACTGACTCTTACAGCTAACAAGGTGGTTGCAGGCACAAGTCCTTCTCTAACCGTTTCTTCTTTCGAGTTATCAATCAGCATTGCTTCCCATTCTTCAAAAGTATCACAGGTTCTTAAATTAGCCGTTCCATCCATGCTTTCCTTATTTTCCATAAACTCTTGTTTATATGCCATGACAGAATCTTTATATTCTCTTGAAACAGTCACTAGTTTGATATTTTCCATCTTCCCCTCCTAATTATGATCTTTTGGATAAACTCTTGTAGAGTCAGAGCTTTCTCCTCACAAATATTAGTTTTATTAGAACTCATAAGACTCTATAGCCTCAACATAACTTTCTAAGAAGCCAAGCAGCAGTTCTGGTTCATCAAAATAAACACCATCTACTAAAAATGCAACAATGACTTCACCAACCTGTATTACAACTAAATTGCCTATATATTGGCCTTCATACTCTTTTATGGCAAAGTAAAGGTTATCATATGAAGATTCAACATCTTCAAATATGACGAGATCAATATCCGCAATAGAAGCACCAATATTATAAGCTGATATCCTATCTTTAAATGCTTCAACTGCAAAATCATAGTCAGCATTCACTTCAATTTCAGAAGTTAAAAAAAGTGGATTATGATTATTTTCATTCAAACTGTAATCATAATCATATTCGAGTTCTATAGAGCCATCTATGTTCGTTTTTGACTTATAAGATTCACATCCTGAAGCGTCATAATCGCCTATTTCAAAATACTCAAAATCTGCTATATTAATCAACAGTTCCTTTTGTTCTTCTGGAAATTCCTTATTGGTACAAGCGACCAAGGCAATTGCCATTAATATGAGTATTAGGCATACCAAAGGTTTTACTTTTATCATTTTACTTTCTACCTCTTTATTATAAAAGTTACATGATTTCTTCCATGTATCTTTGCATCATATATATAACTAGTCCATAAATACAGCCTTATAAAAATCACTGTTCTTATCCAAATAATCATTTATTTGTTCCCATTCAAGAAAATAAGTCTTTATTTCACCAGGGATTATTATTGCTGGGAAGATTAAACCTTGATCAGTTACATGAAAAATAACTTCTTTATACAAGTCGTGACTGTATTTATCACTTTTGGGCATTCGTTTTGCAAGATATGGTGGAACCATATCGATAACAGAAAGATAAAACTCCTCTCTTAGTTTTGGTTTGATTAACATCTCAAGAGAGTACTCATTACCTGACTCTAAATCAAAATAATAAGTGGCTAAGCTGTATCGCGTACGAGGTCCACCTCCAGCTATGTTCATCTTCATAATGCTTAATACATTGCCTATTTCACCTTGATATGGTTCGTTACGAACAACTAATGGTGAATCAGGTATTTCCTCTGATTGAAAGTTTGTTAATGCTTCATATGTTGGATTGGTCATATTTAGAGTTAATCCATCACTGCTCACAAAAACTGTTTCAACTTCTGCTTTTGAAGAAGAAATGTTCCTTGCATGATAAAAAACATTATCATCATTAACATAATTGTCCACATAATCAAAACTACGATTATAAAGATTGCCATCATCGTAGAAATCCATCATATACTTATGTTCTGTTATCTCGAACTCGATATAAACTGAAACCTCTTCACTTGTATCCTGATTACATCCGACACATAGAATTAATCCAACTAAAAGTATGCAAATATTTTTGAACATTCTTATCTCCTATAGATGTCAATTACTCAAATAAACTAATCTAGCAGATTTGATCCAGCAAAAGTTGATATTTCTCTGATTCATTGTCTTTGCCCAGTAGCTTATAAATCTCGATTAACATAGCATAAGCATTCTTGTTACTCTTATCTAATTTAATAGCTTTTTTTAGATAATGAACACTTTTCTTTATATCATTTAATCCTCTATGTGCTACTGCCAAATGGTATGAATAATCAGATGTCTGACTCATAGAAAAAGCACTATGCAAGTAGGTTTCTGCTGAAGAAAAATCACTTTTCTCCAGATAAAGCTTGCCTAATTGGTATCTTGAACCGGCGTAAGATGCATGCGCCTTAACTGCTCTTTCCAACAATTTAATTGCCTCATTAACCTGCCCTTTTCCTTTCAAGATAACAGCTAACTCACATAAAGCAACTTCATCACTAACATATTTATCAAGATGAATCCAAAGTAATCTTTCTGCTTCTTCTAAATTATTATCTTGTAGAGCAAGTCTATAATCATATAACTTATTATCCAAATTTGCTCTATCTAACTTAAAAAATAATTTAACTAATCCCATAATTGTTGTTCCGCTCATTTTTCTAGCTCCTTAAAATAGTCCGAGTGTACTTTGAAATTTTATATTATCTAATTGTTTACTTTTCAACTTTGCTCTTAACTTTAAAAACTATATATTTATTGTTCAATATAAATATCACCTATTTACTACTATGTTTATACAAAGCTTCACATTTGACACGTATTGATAACACGTGTACGATGTACTTATAGGAAGTTCTTTACTACAGCTAGCCTTGGAGGCTCAAATGGGACAACACTCCTATAACTCAAGGGAGCTTTTGAAACTCCTCAAAGATGATGGTTGGAAAGTTGTGAGAATCAAAGGTTCTCATCACCAACTAGTCATCCAGTAAAGAAGGGTTTAGTTACAACACCACATCCTAAAAAAGATTTCCCTCGTAGAACAATTGAGAGTATCTTAAAGCAAGCTGGTTTGTGGAGCTAAAATGCTCCTTTTCAGAAAGTTGGTGACAAATGTTTAGAAATCGATATGTATACCCTGCTATTTTTCATTATGCTGATGACGGTATATCTATAGAATTCCCAGATTTACCTGGCTGCAAAACCTTTGGTGATACTGATACAGAGGCAATTTCAAATGCAAAAGAGGCACTTGAATTACATTTGTATGGTTTGGAGGAAGACAAAGAACACATCCCAATGCCATCCCATATTCAAGATATTACAATCAGTAAAAATGAAACTATCATCCTAATTGACATATGGATGAAACCAGTAAGAGATTACATGCAAAACAAGGCAATCAAAAAAACACTTACCATACCAAAATGGTTAAATGATATTGCCATTGAGAATAATGTCAATTTCTCACACCTGCTGCAATCCGCAATCAAAGATTATCTTGGAATCAAGAAAAACTAATTTCAGCTGAATAGGCTGATTTTTTTTACATTAAAAGCATCATAAATTAAGTATTATAAAGCAGATTCTATGCAACTGTTTCATTCTTAAAAATGTCATTTCATTGAAATAAAACTCCCGTACTCTTTAGGAATTTCAATCACCCCTTCTGACTGCATTTTCTTTTCAAAGAATTCATAGATTTGATCATAATTCTCTGAAGTCAGACCATTCATACTGGTCATTGAGAAAATATAGTCTACCAAATCTTGTACTTTAGTTACCAATAAACTATCTTCATAATCTAATCGTTCTACTTCCCCAAAATGATTTGAAAGTAGCTTAGAGCCGTTTTGAAGTGTAAATGTATAATTAGACTCTTCTGAAACCCGTACACCTACTTCAGATAGAGATGTTGAAATGAAACTGGACAATCCATTTTCTCCAAAGGTAGAAGTATAAAACTTTCCATTAGGCTTTAATACTCTATTAACTTCCGCCAAAGCTTTTTCCATGTCAGGTACATGATACAGCATTGCATTTGCAATTATTACATCAAAAGAATTATCATCAAATGGTATCTCTTGAATATCAATCTGCCTGACAGTAACATCAAGGTCTTCAAACTTCTTCTTCATTTTTCCAACCATGCCATTTGAAAAATCAGATACAGTTAACTGAACTGAGTCATTTAGTTGATGAAAATTGTTGAACCAAAAGTCACCATTTCCACTGCCTAGCTCAAGAATTCTTCCTTCTGATGGTAAATCGATAATTTCAAACAACCAATTACCAAAACCTTGTTTATTTGCACTGTATTTCTCATGTATTTTCTTTCTTATTAGGAGTCCTGTATCATCTTTATATTGCTCCTTAACAAAACCTTTATTGTTTATTTTCGAATTCACCGAGGACCTCCTTTTACTAGTTACTCTTTTTATTTCTGTACAATTATCAATGCGTCTTAGATGCTTCTGAATCCTTAATGAGTAGAATGTACTGGAAATATTCATTCATATCAATATCTTGTTCCTGACCTGACCAAGTTTCAATCATGGGAATAAAAGGTCGCTCTTCTTCACTCTCATTTAGCTTGTATAACACATACTTGCTGTCAGATACATTTGTTATATTGCTTATAACAGGATATAGAATATTCATTTTAATTGGCTCCGTGTCCTTCAAGCTCATCGATTCACAGTTTTCATAGTTGTATGCAATAGAAAGTACTTTGTTATGATACTTTGATTCACTTGAATCCAAGTAGCCTGCAAACCATTTTACACCACCATCCATTCTTTGAAATGCATGGTTTAAACCCCATTGTCCATAATATTTTCCATCTTCTAAAATATCATCTAATACTAAAAAGTTATTGTATATAATTTGGTCTCTAGTATTGTTCCAATCTACTTTATCTTCAACATGTTTATAAGCTTCATTTGCACCTATAATATTTTGATTAACCAACTCAAAGAAAATAAGTTCATCACCAAGATAATCTTGATACAGGCTTCTATTTAACTCGATATTATCAAGAGTTTTTTGAGCATTCTTAATAGCCAAGTAATCCTTTGTAAATGTAGATTTCAATATTTCTGATGTTTCCTTAATCATTTCAATGGTTTCATTTAACTCTATAGGCACCTCTTTATCAGGTAGCACTGAAACCATATAGTTGTAAGCAATAAGAACTTGGTGTTCTATATCAACACCTACAACCTGTATTTTTTCTTCATCTTCTAGAGTTTTATTAAACTCGTATAAATCAATCCATCCATTATAATTATCTTCACTATCAGCATAGGTACCATTCTGTGCTTGAAAAAGCATATCTAAAATTGAACGGTCGCCAGTTTCTAAAAACCTATTAATAAAATAAGAAGAACTGTATGAAGTTTCAGACAATAAATATTTAAAATTTGCCTTATCTTTAAAATACTTTATAAAGGCCATCTTCAATTCACTATTGGCATGAACACCATGAATTTCAGCAGTAAAAAATATTTCATTCGATTCAATGTCCCTATCTAGAGTATTCAAACCCTCGTCATAGTCATCATTATCAAAATCCAAATCTACATAATTACTTGACAAATAATCTTCAATTGCATCGTAATCAACAAGCTTAACTTCTTCATGTACTTCATTACTTTCTTGATCAACTGCACTCACTTGATCTTCATTTGATTCATTTTCTGCATAAACTTGATTGTTAGTGCCTTCTTGTTCAATTGCATTATTGTTACAACTCATAAGTGACATACATAGTAAAACACTCGATAATAAAACTGAAAATTTTGCTTTCATAACAGCTCCTTCGATTACTTTAACTCTACTCATCTTCAGCCTGTTTCTTTCCTAATACAGATCTGTTGATGCCATCTTCAACACCATTTCTTATTACATAATACAGAAGAACTAAACTTATAATAATGCCTACAAACTCCATAAATAACTCCTTTATTATCTAATCGTGAATTCCAATAAATCAACATTATTATCCATTCTAATCCACTCCTAATGATACCACATATTAGAAATTATGTAGTAGAGTTAACATTTAGACTTAATATAATCTTTATAAGCAAAAGTGATTATAAAACTTTGATCCCATTGTTTCAAAAAAAATTAAGGGGATCAAATCCTCTTAGTTACTTTTTTTTATAAACACAGGCCTTCGACAGTGCATTTACATTCGATCAAATGACCTCTGATACATTCACGATTTATGTATTGCATTTGTGAAATATTTGCATTACAATCCTATATCCTTATTCTCTTGAACCTTGAAGGTATCTCCTACAAATCAAACTGTAAACCTGTTAAACTTGTCGTTGCTTTCATCCATTCTTCTAACCACTCTAGCTGCTTATCTATAAATGTATGATCAATACAATCTAATCCATATATTTCTACAATTGTCGCCTGCAGTTGATAATGATATATCCCGATTAAATAATACAGACTCTCCTCTTCTTCTTTACTTACTTTGCAAAGTTTTGTATACTCGCTTAAAAAAGTTCTATAACTCTCATATGTTTCTTTTAAGGCAGTTTCATTGAACTCAAAATAATCTGTTAAGTTGCAAACAATCATGACATCATATATTGAATAGGCCATACAAGAAGTATCAAAATCAATGATGTTATATTCAAACTTTTTATCTAATATAATATTTCCAGTATGCAAGTCACCATGACAGTAGCCTTTTTCAAGCTTTTCTAACTTGGTCCATAGAAAGTCACCTAACCGCTTGTATTTTTCTATTTTATTTATGTCATAGTTTTTCTTTGTTAGGATTTCAATATATCTATCAATAAAGAAATACTTATCCCTTATGAGTAAGTCCTGCTTATAATCACTTAGGTGCAAATGTAACTCACCGACTAGAGTCCCTAATTTTTTATAATCAAATATTGGTTCAATTTCATTAGCCTCAATATATTCGTATAAAATGATTGTGTTATCGTCAAACTCTGTAACACAATCACCACTTAGATTTTTAATGACTCTTGGAACATTAAAGTCTTTTGTTTCTAAGAACAATAATATATCTAATGAGTCATTCATAGTATCCTTAAATGCATCATTGGCTGTTTTCATTACATACTTTCCATTTGTAGATTCAAGTATCTGTGAACATGAGACACCTTCATCTATCGAAAGAACATTATTTACTGTAATGCCATAAGACTTCTCTACCTGTTCTATTATGTCTAATAATTCCATGTTTCCTCCTAGATGATAATGGACAGTATTCTAATAATTCAATAAGTTGTATCATTACTTAACGCTCAGACGCTTCTGAATCCTTAATTAAAAGAATATACTGAAAGAACTCATTAACATCTACGACTAAAGATTCATCTCTTATATTAAAGGTCATTGGTATGGCGGGTCTATCACAATAAAAATAAACAGGCATAGCAATGTAGTTATTGAATATCTTTTTAATAAGCCCTTCTAACCTTTCGTACATTGTCAAAATCTTTCCATTGTTCCATAAGGCGAAGCCTCTTCAGTGTGATACTAAATCTCTTTGGCCTCACAAGCTTCTCTTCAAATAAATAAGGTACCAATCTAGGTCGCCTGTTTCAGATTTCTGACCTAATAATAGCTTATTAGGAAATCAATAAAATACACTGATCAACTATATCCTCAAAAGCTTTTGAGGCGTCAAAATTCTTGCAGTCAGATATATGACTCACAAGAGAAATCAGAACATCAATGTCTCCTTTAATACTCTTTCCCATCTTTCCTTGTAATCCAGTCTGATATAATCTCTTCCGTCTATCATATCCAACTTGATCATATTGGGCTGTAGTACGTATTAGATGTTCAATTATTTCTAAGCCCATCTCCATACGTAGTACTGGATCTTCTGAATCGGAAAAGATTTTTCCTAAAGCTCTTCTTCGAGAAATAAGTTTATTCATACTTATACTCAACCGTTCTGGATTACTTGAATACAGTTCTAATAGTTCTTTCAGTTGCCTACAGCCACCATTTCCTTTATATAAATGTTTTGATGTGTTATACAAATAAAAAACCGATTCATCAAATTGTTCTAATTTTTCATGAATGAAATCTAAGCTTGTAGCATAAAAGTGAAGCTGTTTCCCGTTAATGATTTTCTCAGAAGGTTTGCCATATTTCCAGTTATTCAGTATTGGTATTTCATCTACAATGTCTTGATTAAACAGAATACACATATCTACATCTGACTTCTCACTACACAAGCCAGTTGCTACTGAGCCGACCAGCAATATATCAAAATCATCTTTATAAGGTTGAAGTGCTTCTAGTTCTAATAGATAAGGTAATGCCACTTTTTTTGCGAAATCAAATAGCTTTTGTTGAACAGTCATATATCTCCTTTACTTTAAACATAGAGCGCCTCTTATATGTGTCATCTAAGTTAAGTGCAACTATAATCTCTTTGATACTCTCAAACCAACTTCCCAAGAAACAGTCTTAGAGGCTCATAGTTTATTAACCTAAAAACTTGTGTGCAACTTCTTTTTTCTCAAGTTCAAGAATACCCAAACTTTTATAGAAGGCTTGTGCCTCTTCATTAGCTGCAGTGAACAAGTAGCAGTATTCTGCTCCAAGCATTTTAACCTTTTCTACAGTTTTTTCTATTAAAAGCTTGCCAACTCCCTTCCCTCTATATGCTTTTTCAACGTAAATCCAATCAATATACCCCGTTTTTGTGAAATCCATAAAGCTTTCTTGAATGATTAAATCACAACGACCAATAATCTTATCATCCAAAATTGCGCATAATACTAAATTGTTTTTATTATCAAAATCTCTTTCTGATAACTTTCTTCTATACTCCCTTTCGCTAAATTCACTCGGCCATATCTCAGGTTCAGTTTTACGTATTGTTTGCTCGAAATCAATTAATGAGTCTTTATTCTCATTTGTTATGCATGCTATTTTGTATGCCATGTTTAACTCCCCAGATGTTATTTTTACTACCAAAAGTAGTATCCTTCACCCTTTTCTAGAATTTCTCCATTCTCTGTATTAAAACGATTTTCAATCTCTAGTTTAATAATGCTATCACTATATCCTTTTGGTATTGATATAACATAGCTTGGTCTAGAATAAATAGTATCATCTACTTCCACCAAAAAATCCGGTACTTCTTGAAATGAATGAAACTTGATATTTTCACCATTAACAGAAACCTTAACATCTTCTCTAGAAAGTTTTGGCCATACACCATCATATTTAAGTAAATCTAACTCGCTTCCAAATCCTCTTTTGGCAGCTTCTTGATACCTACTTAACGACATTGGTATGAAATGAACATAATCACTCATTTCGCCAGGCCACATGTTAATACCATAGAGCTCCATTTTATCGATTTGTACGTCTAATTCAATATCATTTTCTATATCTACATTGTATAGCCAAGCTTCTAATGTCTCTTTAGAGTAATTTTTATCAAAAACGCCTATTTGCTTTTCCTTCCCACATATTGAGATTTCATAATTGCCTTGTGAATCTCCTACAACTGCAATATCTTTACCTGTTATATTGAGTATCGGATTTTCTACTGGCCTGCCATCGAAGTACATAACACGTCCAGAAATTTTATTGAGGTTCAGCTCAATATCATATCTTTGATCATCTATATGAATTGTAACTTCATCAACACTCTCAAAAGGGTTATCTTTGTATACTTTTATTTCAAATTTATTATCTGTAACTTCGATTTCTGAATCATGGAGTTTTTTTCTGTAACTTTCAACTACAATACTTTTGACGCCATTATTAATATTTTGTGCTTTTACTTCTATATAAGGGGTATTTTCAATCTCAAACATCTCATTCTTTGCAGTACTCTCGATAGAAGCAATGCATTTAGGATTATTGTTAATAAAAACTTCAATTTGTGTTTTATTCATTTCTTCATCTCCAATTATTTACTGTTTTTTGTTCAACAAAAGTACATCTGTATGTTTCACACTTGTGAATCAGCTTCTATTAGTAGTACCTATTCGATCTTCAATCTGTTCAAATTTTTCAATACAGCTTTCAGCATATCAGTCAGTTTACCAACACTAAGTAACTGCCTCGATTCTAAGGCCCAATTTGGATACTGCTCCAGAGACTTTGCCGCAAAGAGACAATCAAAATGACGCCAGAGAGTATAAAGATTATACTCCAACTCATCATAGTCACCATACTCCTTTACAAAGAGTTTCTCGCTATTTTCACTTCCGCTTCTAAGATTTCTTCTGATTAAGTCAAGCTCTTGACTTCTCAGACCTTTCTTCATGTAGTTAAAATCAAACATCGTTACTTCACTACTATCAGTATCAACGAAGAAATTTCTATAATAAAAATCATCATGAATAATAATTTTATCACATCCACTTAAGTAATCATTTAACTGGATGATATTCACTAAGAGTAAATTAAAGAACTCATTATGATTATAAAACTCAATACACTGCATTATTTTTTGTTTTTCAAATGCCACACTTTCCTCGTCCAAGAAACTGAACTTAGTGTTTATTTTGTCAGATAAATTATGCAATTTCTTAAACCACTTTGCAACTGACTTTATTATTTCGGCATTAATATAATCATCAGCACAACCGATTCTATATTGACTATCCACATTCATGTCTTTCAGTAAAATTGCATTTGATGTATAACCATAATATTTAATGGTCGCTATATCTATTTTAGATAAAACTCTGTAACATTCTATTTCATGGGCATCTGATTTATTTTCAAAGTATTTTAGAAAATACTTTACGTTATCTTTTGTTACTGCGTATACATAAACGCCTCTTTTTGCTTGTACTTCATTTATTTCAGACAATACAAACTCGTCCTTCAAATATCTAAGAATGTCTTTTTCCATTTTTCTCCTAAAAAAAATTGTTACTTATATGCTGTTATTGTTGAAATTCATGCACTTACAGTACTCTTGATTGTTGTAGAGTCTTTAGTGTGAAAACATAATTTCATAACCTCTTTGTAGCTAACCTTAATTTAATGCAGTTTAAGTTGATTTAGGACGCAAGTTGCATCAATTTTTCATTAATAATTGCATTATCTTTTTTCCATCTGATTTTATCTCCTCTTTAAGTCAAGTGCCTATTTGCAACACTTTAGACTTACTTTTACTTTATAATTATTATCAAACCTAGTCATCATTACTATTTGAAGAAGTATAGATCTGATTTTTTCTCACAACAAATAATAGTAGTGTCATTTTATGGACTGTAACTAACTCACTCTAATACTGTTAATGCTTTCTTAGTCTGACCTTGCCTTGCTCACTACTTTTGCCAATAGTTGATTGCTTAGATTGCCAAACTATTGTGAGTGGAAAACCATGGTGAACCATGGCTTATTCCATCTCTAATTTTTTATTTATTTCTTTTATCGTGT
>NZ_VANV01000002.1 GCF_022496765.1 Acidaminobacter sp. JC074
ATTTAAATGATATTCCATGGGTTCTCCCCAATTATACATTTCCATATTTTAACTGTTTGATTTTAAATAAACAAATGAAAAAATCAGTGGTCAATAAATGATCACTGATCTAAATTAAATAAATTTACACACTTTACTTGACAAACCCCTCTTACACAGAAAAATGGCGCATATTTCTATGCGCCATGCTTTTATCTTTTCATTTCTTTTATGTCGTCAATGCATGCAGGGCACACATTCTTTCCTCTGACGTCTCTAACATCTCTTGCTTGACCACAAAAGATACATGCAGGCTCGTACTTCTTCAGTACGATTGTGTCTGCTTCAGTATAAATCTCCAAAGCGTCTTTTACGTCGATCATCAATGTTCTTCTTAATTCGATTGGAATAACAACTCTTCCGAGTTCATCTACTTTTCTTACAATCCCAGTTGACCGCATCACTTTTCCTCCATTTAGTAGTTTGATTACTTACATTTCTCATTTTACCACTAAATGACATAATGGTAAAGATATACATGGAATATTTTGGTGAGTATCTGTTTTTCTTCTTTAAAAGTGTAGAAAATAAATGATTAAAATACTATATGATTTGGTCTTTAAATAGTGAAAAAACACTTGGATTGTAGTAAGGTGTAGTTGAAGGATTTATACATGATATTTGAGAGGTTTAGATGTTTGTAACAGTAGGTGACATATTAAAGATAAAGGCCCTAAATAAGGCTAAAATCCTAGCAGGCAAAGATGGACTAAGAAACATCGTTTCATCCATTAACATATACGAGTACATCTTAAAAAAGACACATGATAGAAGAGGTGAAATGTATCTGACCTCGTTTTATGATTTGAAAGATCAAGGACAAGATGCCTTGTATGACCATATAGAAATTCTAATTGATACAGATTGTCCAGGACTTATTATGGCCTTAAGTGCATTTGATGAAATATCAGATAGAATTGCAGATTTAGCAGATAGAAACAATTTTCCTATTATAGGGGTAAGCCCAGAGGTCACTTATGCAGACATTCTAGAAAAGGCCTATAAACTTATACTTGAAAACAAGCGATTAAGTGATAAATCGGTTGCCTTTCACCGTATCATGAATTTAGAAGAGCCAGATGTTATAGAAAAACACCTTAAGAGGCTTAACCCATCCTTTAGAAAATATTACTACATAGCATATGTAGATATGGATGAAGCACCATTGAGTGACTGTTCTCTACCAACTGATATGGAATGTTTTGAGTATGAGGACAATTACATCATCATCAAAAATAGTGATGACCCTTTGTCTAGTTCTAAGTTAAAGACATTGTTTTCGGAGATTTTTATTGGTAATAGTCATATAGGCATCAGTCAAGCATCTACATCTTTAAAAAACTTCAAAGACCTTGTTTATCAAAGTAAGCAAGTCTGTCAGATTCTTAAGCATATCATGAATGAAAAAATAAGATCTTATGATGAAATAGGGATATATAAAATGCTCATACATATGTCTAAAGATGCTTCTGTCATTCAATCATCAAGAGATGTAGTTGCTTTGGTTAAAGACTATGATGATATGTATAAAAGCAGTATCCTGGAGACTTTCTCTGTTTACTTAAAAAACAGCTGTGATGTTCAAAAGACAGCGGATTTGATGTTTGTACATAAGAACACGGTAAGATACAGATTGAAAAAGATAGAAACCATTATAGACAATGTCAACAATGACTGCATGGATCAACTTTCACTAGCGCTTAGAATACTGTGGTTAGAAGACCTAGTTTAAACCTTAGATGGCTGTCTAAGGTTTTTTTGATAGCTAAAGTCAATGATTTTTCTTTGTATTTTGTACAAAATGATGGTGTCAATTTAGTTTGTGAACAAACATTATTGGGTGTTATGTCTTTCATCATGTTTTATAATTATTTATATATAACATATTTGATGGAGGATGTCATGCTAAAACAGGTAATGGAAATGTATGAACTTTTAGATAAGCCAAATGCATCTGGCTTTGAGGTTAAAGAGTTTCTAGGATGTACAGATCAAATTGAAATACAGGTAGAAAGCGTTGCAGCTAATGGTGGCTCAACTGATTTTATAGAAGTGATTATTCCTGGAAGCCACGGCAAACAAACTGGTGGTGATGCACCTACGATTGGCCTTCTAGGTAGATTGGGTGGCCTTGGCGCAAGACCGGAAGTGACCGGCTTTGTCTCTGATGGTGATGGGGCTTTAGCAGCTCTATCTGTTGCATCAAAGTTGATTACTATGTATAAAAATGGTGATCGTCTGAGAGGTGATGTCATTGTGACAACACATATTTGTCCAGATGCACCAAGCATAGATCATCATCCTGTTAGATTTATGGGCTCTTATGTAGATATGGATACCATGAATAGGCTTGAAGTCTTAGATGAAATGGACGCTATTTTATCTGTTGATACAACCAAAGGTAACAGAATCATCAATAACAATGGTTTTGCTATTTCAAATACTGTCAAAGAAGGTTATATATTAAAAGTCAGTGATGACTTACTAGACGTGATGATGAGGACCACAGGTAAGTTGCCATATGTTTTTCCTTTATCTCAGCAAGATATAACCCCGTATGGCAACGGTCTTTATCATATAAATAGTATTTTACAACCAAACACAGCTACAAAATCACCTGTTGTAGGAGTTGCAATTACGACTCAAGCTGTTGTTCCGGGATGCGCTACAGGTGCCACGAATTTAATGGATGTTGAAGGTGCAGCAAGATTTATGCTTGAAGTGGCTAAAGATTTTGGACAGGGAAAATGTCACTTCTATGACAGTGAGGAGTTTGATCTTATAAAGGCGCTCTATGGTGATATGTCAAGATTCCAAACAAAAGGGGAACAAGGGAGATAGTAATGAGTTTAAAAGAAAAATACATATACATGATTGAAGAAAATCAATTAGAGCTTCTGGATTTAGCCAGCAGTTTGATACGCATACCAAGCGAAAACCCATCTGGTATGATGGATGCTGTTGTTGAGTACATATTAGGTTATCTTAAAGCATCGAATATCGATGTTGAAATTGCCTACTGTGAAAAGGACTTTCCAAATATCATCGCAAGTATTGGTCATGATGAGGATAATCTAGTTATACTCAATGGTCATGCTGATGTTGTACCTGTAGGTGATATTAATAAATGGGGATTTGATCCTTTTTCTGGTGATATTGTTGACGATAAACTCAGAGGTCGTGGTACATCTGACATGAAAGCAGGTCTTGCAGGCTTGATTTATGCAATGAAAATCATCAAGGAGAGCGGACTTAAGGTAAATGGAAAGCTTGAGCTTCATGTTGTGACAGATGAAGAAAGTGGTGGACAGTACGGTTCTAAGTGGTTGATGAGTAAAGGTTACGGAAAGAATGCCAAAGCCTGTATCATTGCAGAACCAACACCAGAAAATAACATAGAAGTTGGACAAAAGGGCTCACTTAACATTAGAGTGGAAACATATGGTGTATCGGCTCATGGCAGCATAGGCAACTATGTAGGTGAGAATGCCATTGAAAAGATGATGACGATACTGCCAAGTCTACATAAGTTAAGAGACATGAAGGGGATCTATAAAAAAGAACAGCTTCATGTACTAGAGGACTCAAAAAAAATTGCAAGAGAATCTTTAAAGGTAGAGGGTTCTGAGAATGTCATTGACCATGTAGCAGTAAACATCGGTCTTATTAATGGTGGCATTAAAGATAACATGGTGCCTGATTATTGTGTGACAGATATCAACTGTCGATTACCAATCGGCCTTACTTGCAGTGATGTAGAAAAAAGAACCAGACAAATCGTTGACTCTTTAAATTTACAAGGTGTAAAGCTTACTTTTGAGTATAACTGTGAAGCTAATTATACCGATGATACAACCAGTCTTGTGAAGTCTGTTAAGTCGAACGCTGAATACATCTGGGGGGCTGAAGTAACACCTGCTTATCAATGGGCTACCAGCGATGCAAGATATTATAGATATGAGAATATCCCAACCATACAATTCGGTCCTGCTAATTTAGAAGGTATACACTCATACAATGAGGATGTAGATCTTGATGACATCATCAAGTCTACCCAAGTATATGTTGGTGTCTTGTTTGATTTACTAGGTTTAAGTGAATGAAACTAATTAAATATTGCAAAAGTTGAGTGCATAAAATCTTATGTACTCTTTTTTCTTTGAAAGAGTTTTCTGTTAACTTGTAAATGTTTGTTTAGGGTAACATATAATTTCTTTGTTTGACAATTCTGATTATATAATCTATAATAGCAATAAGTTCATATTATGATTGCGTGTTCATAATGTGAACAGGAGGGGTGTATGATACAGGTACTTAAAAGAGCTCATGAAGTTTTGGATTACTTATCCACAAATGAAGCGACTGCTATGGAAATAAGTGAGGCACTAGACTTAAACCGTGCGACTGTCCATAGGATAATAAAATCATTACAAGATTTGGATATGGTTTCTACTGGATCTAAAGCTCACACCTACAGTATTGGTTTAGAAACCTATAGAATAGGCATGTCATTTAAATCAAAATACGATCAGGAGCAAATGATTAGAAAACAACTAGAGGACCTAGGCAGAGAAACACAGCTTAATGCAGGACTTGCGGTCGTTAATGGCTTAGACATCGTCAGTTTGTATGAAGTGGATCAATATTCTGTTGTGAAGTTTTATCAAGAAGGTACCAAGTATCCGTTTAATGCTGGTTCTTATGGTAAAAGTATAGGTGCTTACTTATTTGATAAGGCGTCTTTAACAGAGAATTTCTCTAAAATTTACCTTAAAGAATCTGATGAACTACCAATGGATCCAGAAGCATTAGATGCTGTATATGAATCTATTCGACAAAGAGGTTACTCAATTTCTAGAGGTGAAAACATTAAGGGTACAAAAGGATATGCTGTACCTATCTTTAATAATAAGCAGGAAGTAATTGCTTCGGTGTCTTTAGTTGGATTAGAGCATTATATGAAGGATGAGGATACAGAAATAACAATCGAGATTATGAAGCGATATGCTTCAAAATTATCAAGCATTTTAAGTTGAGGTTATGATGATTAACAGAAATGAAAATTATTGCTTGAAGTTGTTGATGTCAGACAGTCGTGTAGAAGAAGATATGATGAAAGAAGAGTATAAGAGTAAAGGCTACGACTGTTTTGTAACATTGATAAGTGGACTTGGGACAAGTTTGGAAGAAAAAATCTTGTATCACTCAATAAAAGCAGGTGTACATTCCAGTTTGATTGCTGAATGTCCATATGAAATTGAACTCCTTGTTCATGCATTAGAAGATGCTATGAAAGGGATTAAGTTTATCAACAGTGATATGAAAGTCAAAGTAGCTGCTTTAGGCAAAAACAACCACCTAGTTGTATCTGTTTATTGTAACAAGCGGCTTTATAAGCAAGTATCCAAACCCTTTATTGGTATGGGTACTGCCTTAAAATCTTAATAGGATAGTAATAGAGTATAAGAGTACACAATGTTTTGTGATGCTCTTTTTTTATGTGTTAATGGAGGGAAAATGGACATTTCAAAGGTTATATCAGAAAGAGAATCTGATTATATTAAGACGCTTAAAGACCTGGTTGCATTTCCAAGCGTGGCGTCAGATCAAGAGGCTGTAGGTCAGTGTAGAGACTATTTAGTAGACTACTTGTCTAAAAGAAAATGGGAAGTTCAGGTGGTTACTCAAGAAAAGGGTTCCGACTATGTTTTGGCTGAAATGAAAAGTGATTATGATCATGCGCCAACTGTCATGATTTATGGGCATTATGATGTCCAGCCAGTTGAACCTATTTCAGACTGGACTTACCATCCTTATGATCTAACGGAATCTAAAGGCAGACTCTACGGTAGAGGTGCAGGAGACAATAAGGGGCAGTTTTTATCACATCTTCTGGCCATTGACTTGTTTAATGAATTTAATGATGTACTGCCTGTTAACTACAAACTATTTTTAGATGGTGAAGAAGAAGTGGGCAGTCCAGGTATTGAAGATATGGTTAATAAGAACCTATCATGGTTTGAAGATGTAGATGTTGTTATTGTGTCTGATGCATCAAAACATGAAAGCGGCAGACCAACCGTCTGTTTTGGTAATAGAGGATGTATGTCTATAGGCTTATCATTAAGAACTGCAAAGAAAGATCATCACTCAGGCAATAAGGGAGGTGTCATTAAGAATTCTGTCAATGAGTTGTGTTCTGTTTTAAGTGGTTTGGTAAAAGACAATGGTTTGCATATTCCTGGTTTCATGGAGGGGGTTGTAAAACCAAGCGAGCTTGAAAGACAGTTAATAGATGATTTAGACTTTGATTCTAACCTTTTAAAGGATACCTTTGAAGCAAGGTGGGTGGAATCTGATAAGGAAACCTACTTTACAAACCTCTTCTTTAAACCGGTTATTTCTGTCATTGGCATTGAAGGCGGTTACATGGGTCATGGCATTAAGTGTATAGTACCAGGTCATGCAAAGGCCAGAGTGGATGTAAGACTTGTAGCCAATCAAGATCCACTAAAGGCTTATGAAGCCATTAAGTCGTATATAGGAGAAGTCAATGATCATGTGGAAATCTCCATGCTTGATCAACCTATGTATCCATCAAAGTCAGATCCGGAGAATGAATGGTGTCAAAAAATTATTGGTGCAGTAGAAAAGTCAGGTCTTGGTAAACCTTATGTTTTACCAAGTATCGGGGGCAGCTTACCAAATGCTATGTGGACCAATACTTTAAAAAAACCTACGGTAAGTCTACCATTTGCCAATGCAGATCAAGGCAATCATGGTCCGGATGAAAATCTTAAGATTTCCTGTTTTAAAGCAGGCATACAAACAGCGTACAGTATTATTGAGAATATGAAAAGGGAGGCTTAAATGTCGGAAGTTAGAAAGGAAAAAATATCTAAGAAACCAGAGATTAAAAAGAAAAAGATACCGCATACATTTGTTTTGTTGTTTGCTATGGTCTTAATATGTTCAGTCTTAACTTATATCATACCTGCGGGTGAGTTTGACAGAATGACAGATGAAGTAACTGGAAAGACCATCATAGTTGAAGGTTCCTATCATACAGTTGATAGATCGCCTACAGGCATCATGGATTTCTTTGTATCCTTTTATGCTGGATCAAAGGCAGCATCAGGCATTATATTCTTTATCTTTTTCATTGCAGGTGCCTTTGGTATCATCAATGAAACAGGTTTTATCAATGCCAGTTTAAATCGAGTGGTCAGTCAGAAAAAGAAAAATCCAATGCTCTTAATTGTGATCATTACCATTATATTCTCTGTAGCAGGGGGTACATTTGGTATATCCGAAGAAGCTATACTCTTTATTCCAATTGCCATCTCACTATTTATGAGACTTGGACTTGATTCGATGATTGGTCTTGTAGTTATCAGTGTGGGTGCAAGAATTGGTTTTACAACAGGTCTTTTAAATCCATTTACAGTAGGTGTTGCACAAGGTATCGCAGAAGTACCGCTCTTCTCTGGATTGGCTTACAGAATTGTCTTTTATGTACTTATTTTAGCCGTATCTATTGTGTATATCTTGAGATACGCAAAGAAAATTCAAAAAGATCCAAAAGCAAGTTTGGTATATGATTTAGATCAAACACGAGAAATAGACGATGCACATTCAGATATTGAGTATTTACCAAGACACAACGCAATTGGATTAGTTATTGTTGCTGGATTATCTTTAATGGTATTTGGCGTTATGAAGTTTGGTTGGTATTTTAGCGAAATCGTAGCTATTTTCTTAGGTATAGGTATTATTTCAGGTATCATAGGCAAGATGTCTGCTGATGACATTGCCAAGTCTTTTATTGAAGGTGCCAAAGATTTAGTATTTGGTGCATTGATTGTTGGTGTGGCAAGAGCAATTCTAGTTGTTTTACAAGATGGTATGATCATTGATACAATCATCTACCATGCTTCAGAAGGTTTAAAGACATTACCACCAGTAGTAGCTGCTAATGGTATGTACGTTTTCCAACTACTTTTAAACGTAATCATTCCATCAGGATCCGGTCAAGCAGCGGCAACTATGCCTATTATGGCACCACTGGCAGATTTACTTGGCATTTCAAGACAGACAGCTGTACTTGCCTTCCATTATGGAGATGGTTTCACAAACTTAATCTCTCCAACAAATGGTACTTTAATGGCATCTCTTGCTATCGCTAAAATATCATATGAGAAGTGGGCAAAGTGGATGTGGCCTTTACTTCTTATGTGGATGGTTATAGGTATGGCATCAGTGACAATCGCAACAATTATTAATTTAGGTCCAATTTAGAGGTGAGTATGAAGGGTGTATTAGAAGGTGTTAAAATAATTGATTTTTCAAGGGTCTTGGCAGGCCCCTATGCAACCATGCTGTTAGCAGATCATGGTGCAGAAGTCATAAAAATTGAAAGACTAGATGGTGGAGATGACTCAAGAAGTTTCGCGCCTTTTGTTGAAGGCAAGTCTGCATATTTCTCAAGTATCAACAGAAATAAAAAGAGTGTTACATTGGACCTTAAGTCTAATGAGGCTTTGGAAAAAGTCATGGACTTGTTAGAAGATGCTGATGTTTTAGTTGAAAACTTTAGACCTGGTGTGATGAAAAGACTGGGGTTAGATTATGATAGTCTAAAAGATAAATTTCCAAAACTCATCTATGCTTCCGCGTCTGGTTATGGACAGTTTGGTGAACTTTCAAACAGACCTGCTTATGATGCTATTATTCAGGCGTCTAGTGGTCTTATGAGCATTACAGGTAAGTCATCAGATGATTATACAAAGGTAGGGACATCTATTTCAGATATTTCTACAGGTATGTTTACAGCTCTAGGTATCATGATGGCCTTGTATAGGCGACAGATTACTGGATTTGGTGAAAGAATTGATGTAGCCATGTTAGACAGTACGGTTGCATTACTTGAAAGTGCCTTCGCAAGGTTTAAGGCAAGTGATATAGCTCCAGTACCACTTGGTAATGATCATCCTTCTATTGCACCATTTGGTGATTTTAAGACCAATGATGGCTCAGTTATGATTGCCTGTGGTAATGACAGACTTTTTTCAAGCTTATGTCAATGTCTAGCATTAGAGAATCTGGCTTTAGACAATGATTACAAAACAAATGCTGACAGAATAATAAGGCGAGAAGAGCTAAAGGACATCATAGAGTCTAAGCTAAAGTATAAATCATCAGATTACTGGGTAGACATACTTTCTGGGCGAGGTATTCCTGTAAGTAAGATACTTAATATTAAAGAGGTAACTGAGTTAAATCATTTAAAAGATCGTGACATGTTTAAGACAATTGGTGATGACACTTTAATAGTTGGTACACCAATAAAGTTTAATAATATGAAAGATAACTGGTCACCAGCACCAAGTTTAGGCGAACATAATAATGTATAAGCAGGTAAGATCGAGAACTTCTCGATCTTTTCTTATATTTATATTAATGTTTTTGATTTGCTTTTATATAATCAGTATTAAGGTATACAATACTTATGAGGTGATTGTATTGAAGATTGGTGAATTTTCTAAGAAATTTGGTGTAAAGAAGAGTCAAGTAAGGTTTTATGTAGATAGACATATGATAGTGCCTGTTAAAGATGGCACCTATCCAGATTATGATGAAACATGTGTAAAAGACATGACCTTTATACTAAAATATAGATCTTATGGATTTTCTATTGAAGAAATATCTAAACTTCTACTTTATAAGAGATATAGACAAACAGAAGATGAGGCATATAGGGATAATATAGGAACGTTACTAAAGAACAAGCTTAATGATTTTGAAGAAGAGATTAAAATCTTAATAGAAAAGAAGGCTGAGATAGAAGAAGAGCTTTCTCAAATAGAAAGTGAAATAGTACATTCCGTATCCCATGGTGTTCAAGTTGGGTTTCTAGATAAATTAGTATGTTCAAAATGTCATGAAAAATATGAAGTCGAAAATGCCAATATCAAACATGCTTATCTTGTATCTGGTTATCTAAAATGTACATGTAGCAAACTGACTGTTCAGGAAGGCATTATTTACAGCGAAGACTTTAATCCCGATAATTTGTTAAGTGTAAAAATGAGATTAGATGCAAATATAAAAAACGACTATTATGTTGAGTTAAAGAAGGCTGGTAAGCATATGTCTGATAGACTTATGAAGTGGGATCATTCCTTAGGGATATTTTTCTTTAATGCTGCAATAGAGATAGTGACTACGGACTTAGATAAATATTTGTTAAATGACGGTTATTACATTTTTTCTAACTATAATCTTAAAAGGCTAAAAGAAGTTCGTGAATACATAATTAAAAAAGACTTTGCTGACAGGTGTATCTTTGTACATTTTACCAAAGATTATCCTTTAGAGAACACTTGCAAGTATTTTGTTGATTTCGGTGGCTATGCAAGTGATTTGATTCATATGAAAGAATCTTGGTTGATTTCAAATATTCAGCATATATTTACTAGCAGTGAATCTGGACTTTATTTAGATTATGGCTATTATCCTACGAATGAATCCTATTATAAAGTTTATGATCAATTATTTGATAGAAGAACAATACATAGTAAAGACATTTCATCAGCTGTTGTTCTTGATAAAGATCTAGATAAAATAATAAAAATTAGGCTTGTTGAATTTAATAAGTAAAGCGTGTACTCAGTACGCTTTTTTCATATTTTTTTATGATATTTCCTACTTGACGTGTACATTATGCAGGCAATTATTATGGATATACACGTTAGAAAAAGGAGAAGTTATGAAAAGAATTTTAATGATTATGATGAGTTTAACATTGGTTTTAGGAACATTTACAAGCTGTAGTATGACACAAGAAGTAAAAGAAAGTGATAAGCCTCAGGAAGAAGCTTTAGGTTATTATCTTGTTTATAGTGAATGGGATTTAATAGATGAAAGTACTCAGTCATTCTTTGGAGATATTGTAGGAGGAAGTATTGAGGACGGTAAGGCTTTCTATGAAATATTTTTCTTAAAGTACAACCTAATACATGAGGTTTCTCATACTGTCCAAGGCAATTACGGTGTAGATACAACAAAGTATGACAAGGAACAAGGGGTTAATGATATTGCTGTTGCTTATTGGAGAGAAATAGAGCCAGATTTTATAGATGAGTTTGAAGTTTTTATTGATCTTGCACTTGAATATTTTGAATCACCTGTACCTGAAGGCCAAGATGATAGAACCTTTCTAAATGATAATTATGGTGACATTGTTTCGGATGCTTCTAGATATGGTTATTTTCAAATGAAGTTTATTAAAAATGCTATGACGAAAGAAGAGACATTATTAGAAGCCTTACAAAGAGAAATTTCACCAGAAGCCAGTGAACCTATTGGAAAAGCAAACTTTGAAGTTAAGTATGAGGTAGGCCAAGTAACAGAAATTATTAGTGGCTTTATGAACCATATAGCTAGCTTAGGCTATTATGCAACAAACATACAAGTGGTTAATCAGTTTTACCCTGGTATTCAATTTGTAACTCCTATAGAAAAGTAAGTCATTGGATATGATATAAGGGGTAGCAGAAGCTTCGTATTTAAATCCATTTGGTATAAGATAGATTTACTTTTGTCTGATTAGGTGCAATAATAGTTGATAAAGGAGCATCTATGAATTGCTAATACTTTTAGAAAGGCGATACTTTTGTTTGTTTGTGTCATATGGATGCTGATAATAGAACCATAAGGTTTAGTTTCGATTAATTATATATGTAGAAGAGGAGCTATTTGGATGTCATTAAAACTTACCGGCAGTGTTAATAAGAAGTTGAATAATGATAACAAGTCAGGAGTTTTAATGCCCTTAGACTTAGAACTAGCCATAAAAAATTATCTTGAAACTAATCTTTTACCAGATGAGTTTTATTTAAAAATGAATCTTAAAGAAGAAGTTAGCGATTATCTCATGGAGAGTATTGCTGCTGAAGCCCGAATCAGTAAAAAGAGATCTCTTACTGATCTGATTCTTGAAAAAGAAGACACTTTCCAGGAAATGCTCTTTAGACTTATTGATGAAGCTGGTTTAAAAGATTCTGAAGTTTATAGAAAAGCCAACATTGATAGAAGACATTTTTCTAAGATTAGAAGCAATGTGGACTATCAACCTAAAAAAGATACAGTATTATCGTTTGCAATAGCATTAGAGCTTAGCTTAGATCAAACAAAAGATCTTCTGATGAAGGCTGGGTATGCTTTGTCAAGATCTAGTAAGTTTGATTTGATTATAGAGTACTTCCTTTTAGAAGAGGAGTATGATATATTTCTTATCAACGAAGCCTTGTTTAAGTTTACGGAAAAGACCTTGTCTTAAATGTCACTTATCAGGCGACCATTAGAAGAACTATGCATGATAACCTTTAATTACAGAAAGTGATTGGAGGTTATTTTTATGAAGAAAACACAAGTTATATTTATCCTAGACAGATCAGGTTCAATGGCAGGATTAGAAAGTGATACCATAGGTGGCTTCAATGCTATGCTTACTAAGCAAAAGAAAGAAGAAGGTCATGTATATGTCACAACCGTCTTGTTTGATGACAGGTATGAGGTATTACATGATGGCATAGCCATTGACAAAGCAAAGCTTCTTACCAGTGAAGATTATTTTGTAAGAGGTACGACGGCCTTATTAGATGCCATGGGAAAATCGATTGAAAGTATGATTAGAAAACAAAAGAACAAAGATGATAAAGTCTTGTTTGTCATCATAACTGATGGCTATGAAAATGCCAGTAAACATTATTCTCAACGAGAGGTTAAGAGAATGATCGAAAGACAAAAGGAGGCTTTTGGTTGGGAGTTTGTTTTTCTAGGGGCCAATATAGATGCCATAGAGGTGGCTGATTCATACGGTATCTCTAAAGAAAAAGCGGTTAACTATCATGCAGACCAAGCTGGTACTGAGTTAAACTTCTCGGCTATTAGTGCTGTCGTTTCAGATATCAGACATGATAAGGCAATTGATGAAAGCTGGAAAAGAGAAATTGATGAAGACTATATCAAAAGAAGTTAAAACATGTGACTACTGTGAACATTACAGTAGTCATTTTTTCTTTTTAGCATGCGAAAATGCAAAGTATATTGTATACAATGCAAAATGCACTTGATGAGTTTTGGATTTAGTGATAATCTCGAATAAAGAGGAGGTAGACTGGTTATGAATTGGCCTTATAAAAATGAACTTGGAGAAAAAGAAATATATAAAACGGATGTTTTAGTTGTAGGAGGAGGCATTGCAGGATGTATGGCTGCAATTTCAGCAGCAAAGTCTGGACAAAAGGTAATGTTGATTGAAAAGGGGGCTACTGAAAGAAGTGGTGCAGGTGGCTCAGGGTGTGACCACTGGGAATCGGCAGCAACCAATCCTGGATCAAAAGTTAAGCCTGAAGACTTAGTGAAAGCCATGATAGATAATGAAGATGGATATAACAATGGTATTTCACATTATATAGAATGTAGAGAAGGTTATGATACACTCCTAGAAATTGAAAAGATGGGAGGCAAAATCAGAGATAATGATGATGAGTTTTTAGGGGCGAAGTTTAGAGACGAAAAGACAAAACTCTTATATGCGTATGACTATGAAAATAAAATGACCATTCGTATATGGGGAACAACCTTTAAACCTGCTATGTACAATGAGTTAAAGAGATTAGGTGTACAAGTTGTTGATAGAGTTATGGTAACATCATTACTTACTTTAAATGGTAAACAGGGAGACAAAATTATTGGGGCTACGGGGTTTAACAATAGAACGGGTAAGTTTATGGTCTTTGAGGCAAAAGCGACAATTATGTGTATGTCTAGACCTGCTAGAGTGTGGCTTTTCTCAGAAGCACATCCAGGTTTAAGTGAGTTTAGACCTTTACAATGCATAGGTGATGGTCATGCAATGGGATGGCGTTCGGGTGCAGAGTTTAACATGATGGAAAAATCAGTAAGAGCGGAGTTTTCGGCAGCTGGCCAAAGTTTTCCACCTTACGGAGCTGGAAACAACCATAATACTTGGTATCCTGCAACACTCATTGACTCTAGAGGAAAAGAAATTCCTTACTTAGATAGAGATGGTAATGAGTTGAAAGATTTTTATGATAGGACTGTACCAGCATATGATCAGCCTTTTTTCTTAAAGGGCGGCAATATAGATGAGGCCAAATATGCTTATGATGGTCCAGAGACTGTGCCATTTGATACTTTAATTGAAATGGGGTATGTACCGCCATTTTATGCAGATTTGACTGAAATGCCAGATCATGAAAGAAATGTTATATGGGGCATGATGGTAGGTGAAGAAGGTAAAACAAGGGTGCCTATTTTAAAGAACTATACTGACAGAGGCTTTGATCCTAAAGAACATGTCTTGCAGTGTTACGGAGCAGGCTGGAAATCTTCTAACTTCTCTTCAAACGAAAGACAGTTGTTTGGATTACCAGGAGGATTCTATAACGACTGGAAACTGATGTCTTCACAGGATGGTTTGTTTGTTGCAGGGGATGCCTTGTTTGCATCAAATTGCTATGGACACGCTGCTTCAACGGGATCTTATGCTGGTAGGCACGCTGCTGAGTATGCTTCAACAATGGTTTTAGAATCCTATAAAGAAGATCAAGTTAGAACTGAAGAAGTCAGACTATTCGGATTTTTAGAAGAAAAAGATGCTGTATTAGAGTGGAAGGAAATTAATGCTTCTATATCGAAAATCATGCGAAACTATTGTGGCGATCAAAAGCATGGCAATATTTTAAAACAGGGCCTCATATGTCTTGATGAGTTAGAAGAAAAAGCTTATAAACAAGGTTATGCTAGAAATCCACATGAATTGATGAGGATGCATGAAGTTCTGAATATCTTAACTGTATCAAAGTTAATAATTCATGCTTGTTTAGAAAGAAAGTCGAGCTCGCAGAAACTTGATTTCAACAGAATAGATTATCCAGAACAAGAAGTTGAAAAAGCATTCATTCTTATTAAGGAGGCTAATGGTTTTGTTGAATCAAGAAATGTTCCACTTGATTATTATGGTGATTTAAAGGCGAACTACGAGAAGTTTAATTCAGATTATTTGGAGGGGAAAAATGACATATAAATCAGAATATCCAGCAAATTTCAATCCAATTACTTTTGATGCTGAAAAATGCTTAGGTTGTAATAGGTGTGTAAATGTTTGCCAAGTAGATGTTTTTTTACCTAAAACAGAAGAGACATCTACACCTGTCGTGCAGTATCCTGAGGAATGTTGGTACTGTGGTTGTTGTGTGATGGTATGTCCATCTGATGGTGCCATTGATCTAAGACATCCTCTGATGAATCAAGTTTCATGGGTTGATAAAAAGAAGTTGATGAATAAGTAGTATGTAATAATTTTAAATATTAAACTAAGGAGGGGGAAAGTGAAAAAATTATTTGTTTTATTACTAGTAATGGCTCTACTGATTACAGGATGTTCTGGTTCAGGGGCGGGAGAGGAAGTAAAAAAAGAAAATCTCATTATTGGAACGCCTGGTGATGCCATGGTGTTAGATCCACAAGAGGTAGGTGGTGGTAATTCGAATAGAATTGTTTTAAACCTATTTGACCCACTTGTAAGAACAACTCCGGAAGGTGAAGTTTATAATGGGGGGGTCGCGGAGTCTTGGGATGTTTCAGAAGATGGTATGGTTTATACCTTCCATATAAGAGAGAATGTTAAGTTTCACAATGGCGATCTTTTGACTTCTGAAGACGTTGTTTTCAGTATGAATAGAGCTTTGGTATCGCCACATTCATCAGAAATGTACTCGAGTGTTGAAAGTGTAGAAAAAGTGGATGATTATACAGTCAAGCTTTATTTAAAGTATCCTTATTCATCTATACTCAACCTGCTTGCAGAAGCTAGTGGCTGCATCGCCAATAAAAAAGCTGTGGAGGAAATGGGAGACGAGTATGGTAGAAAACCAATCGGTACAGGTCCATTTAAGTTTTCAGAGTGGCAACCGGGTTCTTCGATTACAGCAGAAGCTTTCCCTGATTATTTCTTAGGTGAAGCAGCTATAAAAAAAGTAACATGGAAAGTAATTGCTGATAAGTCTACAGCTGTTGTAGCCTTAGAAAAAGGTGAAATTGATGCTTATCTAGATATTGCATCAATTGACAGACAAACCATTGAAAAAAGTGAGGACTTAGCCTTTTATGAAGGACCGTCTTCAATCTATGATTACTTAGGTTTAAACACAGAAAGTGGACCGATGAGTGATGTTAAAGTAAGACAAGCAGTTGCCTATGCAATTGACAAAGAATCCATTATTTTAGCAGCTCGTGATGGTGTAGGCCAAATTGCAGACTGTGTTGTTTCAGAAAATATGGTAGGTTATCCTGATTCGGTAAAAGTATACAATTATGATGTTGAAAAGGCAAAAGCGATCCTCAAAGAGTCAGCGTATCCAGATGGATTTACATGCACCTTATTAACATTAGAGGGACACCGTTCTAAAACTGCTCAAGTGGTTCAGGCAAATCTATCAGAGATTGGTATTGAAGCAGAGATTAAAATACTGGAGTGGGGAACATTTGTAGATACAATTTCTATTGGAGATTTCGATATGTTGACCTTAGCATGGGGTTATTCGACACCTGATGCTGACGGTATTTATCAGTTATTCCATAGTGATTTCATTGGTACGTCTAATTACTCAAGGTACAATAATGAAGCTGTCAATGACCTACTGGATCAACAAAAAATTGTAGCTACAGTTGAGGATAAAGAGGCTATATTCAATGATGTATTTGCGGTACTTGATGAAGATGTTCCTATTATACCGCTTTACTGGTGGATGAATAATGTAGCATGTAACAGTGACTTGCAAGGTGTAAAGATTCATCCTTTGACTATGTACTACATATATGACTACAGTTGGAAATGATAAAGAACATGTGGTTATCGCTTCTAAAGCGATAACTGCATTTTAGGAGGAAGACGTGTATAAGTATATATTAAGAAGACTTTTGATGTTGATACCTGTAGTAGTTGGTATATCTTTTTTGGTTTTTTCCATCATTTCACTAACACCAGGTGATCCTGCAAGACTGATATTAGGAGAAAAGGCATCGACCGTAGAAATAGAAAAATTAAATGAAGAACTAGGATTAAACGATCCTTTTATGGTTAGATATGTGAATTATATGAAAGCTGCTATTCGTGGAGATTTAGGCAAGTCTTATAGATCGACATTACCAGTCATTGAAGAGATAGCATCTCGATTTCCTACAACATTGAAATTGGCTTTTTTCTCAATGATCATTACCATATTTGTTGCAATTCCAATTGGGATTATATCTGCAGTTAAGCAATATACACTTGCGGATACCTTAAGTGTTGTAATTGCACTCTTTTTAACTTCTATGCCGTCATTTTGGTTAGGGTTAATGTTAATCTTAATAGTCTCACTTGGCATAGGTATTCTACCAGCAACAGGTTCTGAGACCTTGGCTCATTTCATATTACCTTCCATTACCTTAGCAGCCGGTTCAATAGCAGTAATCATTCGTATGACTCGATCAACCATGCTTGAAGTTATACGTCAAGATTATATCAGAACTGCAAAGGCTAAAGGTGCTGATGAAGTTCGAATCATTTTAAAACACTCTTTAAGAAATGCTATGATTCCAGTAGTTACTGCTATAGGTATTAATTTTGGTTATTTACTTGGTGGTACTGTTCTAATCGAATCAGTATTTTCTATGTCCGGTGTTGGTATGCTTTTAGTAGGTGCAATAAGAATGAAGGATGTTCCAGTAGTTTTAGGTGCAGTAATCTTACTTGCCATTGCCTTTAGTTTGATTAACTTGATTATTGATATATCTTATGGATTTATTGATCCTAGAATCAGCGCACAATACAAATCATAAGGGGGAACTTAATGAGGCAAAAGAGAAAAAGCAGATCACAGTGGCAGGAAATATTTATTAGATTAAAGAGAAACAGAGTAGCTATGTTTGGTCTTTTTATTTTATTATCTATGGCGATTGTAATTTTAACAGCTGATCTGTACATAGATTATAATGAAGATATTATACAACAGGATGTTAAAATAAAGCTTGAAGGGCCTTCAAAAGAACATCCTTTTGGTACTGATTCTTTTGGACGTGATATTATGTATAGAATCATTTATGGTGGAAGGATTTCACTTACTATTGGTATTTTGGTAACCGTGTTGTCTTTATTTATTGGCAGTTTTATTGGGGCAATTGCAGGTTATTATGGTGGCTTAATCGACAATGTCTTTATGAGATGTATGGATATTTTGATGGCAGTACCACCAATTTTACTTGCTATTGCAGTAGTCTCGGCACTTGGACCCGGAATGATTAACTTGATGATTGCATTAAGTATTGCAGGTATACCAGGGTATGCAAGACTAATAAGATCTTCAGTATTAACTATTAAAGATGCAGAGTTTATTGAGGCGGCTATGGCTTACGGTTCAAGAGACTATAGAATCATCATCAAACACATAACGCCTAATACAGTAGGACCTTTGATAGTTCAAGCAACTTTGGGTGTTGCTTCAACAATAATTGCTGCAGCATCATTAAGTTTCTTAGGGCTTGGTATAATGCCACCTGTGCCAGAATGGGGAGCCATGTTGTCTGAGGGTAAAGAATACATCAGGTATTCACCTTATTTAGTTTTCTTCCCAGGTGTTGCTATTATGTTCACAGTCTTATCTTTAAACTTATTAGGAGATGGTTTAAGAGATGCTTTAGACCCAAGACTTAAGAATTAAGGTGGAGGATATATGTCAGAACAATTATTAGATATAAGAAATTTAGATGTCATCTATGACTTAGACGATGAAGTCGTACACGCTGTTAATGGTTTGAGTCTTTCCATAAACAAAGGAGAAACGCTTGGTTTAGTGGGAGAAACAGGGGCAGGAAAAACAACAACAGCTCTAAGCATCATGGGCTTATTGCCTGATCGAATTGGTAAAGTGCTAAATGGTAACATTCAGTTCGAATCAAGTACGATTACTAGTTTGTCAGAAGCAGAAATGAGAAAAATTCGTGGAGGACAAATCTCAATGATTTTTCAAGATCCAATGACTTCTTTAAATCCGGTCCTTACAGTAGGGGAGCAAATTGCTGAAGTATTGGAGTTACACAAAAAAATTGATGATAAATCTATAGATGATCGAGTAGATGAGTTACTTGAATTAGTAGGTATATGTGCTTTACGAAAGAATGACTTTCCTCATCAGTTTTCCGGTGGCATGAAACAGAGAGTGATTATAGCAATGGCACTGGCTTGTGATCCCAAATTATTAATTGCAGATGAACCGACTACTGCCTTAGATGTTACTATACAAGCACAGGTATTAGATATGATGGAGGATTTGAAACATAAACTCAGTACATCCATGCTGCTTATCACACATGATTTAGGTGTTGTATCACAAATATGTGATAAGGTTGCTATTATGTACGCCGGAGAAATAATTGAGTTTGGAACTATATATGATGTTTTTGAAAATGAAAGACATCATCCATACACAAAAGGACTTTTCGAATCTATACCAGATATATCTTCAAATGCTAGACGTTTAAATCCCATTGATGGACTGATGCCTGATCCTACAGATTTACCTAGCGGTTGTAAATTTCATCCTAGATGTCCTCAGGCAATGGGTGTATGTCAAAAAAGGATACCTGAAAATGTTCAAAAAGGCACACATAGTATTAAATGTCATCTATTCGACTAAGGAGGTTGCATGAGCACATTGCTAGAAACAAAAGGACTAAAAAAATATTTCAAAACACCTCATGGCAACTTGCATGCTGTAGATGATGTTAATATAGCTATAAAGAAAGGAACTACCCTCGGAATAGTTGGAGAATCAGGATGTGGAAAGTCGACTTTGGGAAGAGTGATACTTAGATTACTAGAAGCTACAGATGGACAGATTTTATATGATGGCAAGGATATTTTGAAACTCAATAAAGCGGAAATGCGTGCTTTGCGTATGAAAATGCAAATTATATTTCAAGATCCTTTTGCATCTATTAATCCTAGAATGTCAGTGAGTGATATCATTGCAGATCCTATAAGGGTTAACAAACTTATTAAGGGATCTCATAATATTGAAAAGAGAGTAACTGAGTTAATGGACACGGTTGGTTTAAGTAAGAGATTAATGAATGCCTATCCACATGAGCTCGATGGGGGAAGAAGACAGAGAATTGGTATCGCTAGGGCATTAGCAGTTAATCCTGAGTTTATAGTGTGTGATGAACCAGTAAGCGCACTTGATGTAAGCATACAAGCTCAAATACTCAACTTACTTATGGATTTACAGGATGAGTATGATTTAACTTATATGTTTATAACACATGACTTGTCTGTTGTAAAACATATTAGTGATGAGATCGCTGTCATGTACTTAGGTCAATGTGTCGAGAGATCTTCTTCAGAGGAGTTGTTTTCAAATCCAAGGCATTCCTATACAAAAGCCTTACTTAGCGCCATACCACATGTAGATTTAAGTTTAAGAGGGAAGAAACGTGAAATTCTATCTGGAGAAGTGACATCACCCATTAACCCTTCTATTGGCTGCAGGTTTGCACCTAGATGCAAAAATGAGATGGAAGACTGTCGACGTGAAAAGCAAATACTTAAGCCAGTGGCACATGAACACTATGTAGCATGTAACAGGATTAAATAGTATGATGACCGTTTTATTGACATAGAACGGTTTTAATCTTTTATGTTTAATGTTAGAATATCTATACATGGGAGATATGTATGAAAAAAATAATCAAAAAAACAATCACAGATCAGATATATGAAATTCTTAGAGAAGAGATTATCAATCAGGAGATAACCAGTGGTACAAGACTACTGTTTACTGAACTTCAGAAAAAGTATAATATCAGTTCAAGCCCTCTAAGAGAAGCCATGAATAGACTGTATCAAGACGGCTTGGTTACCTATTACTCCAATAAAGGTGCGCAAGTAGTAACATTTACTGAAGAGGATATTCATGAGATATATAATCTTTATTGCGAGTTAGATTGTTTGGCTGTGAAGTATGCAATGAACACAACCATGTATGATGAAATGCTTAATGAAATAAAAGAGAATGTAGAGGAAACAAGAAGTTTATTAAAAGGTGATCCTCAAGCTTTCAATGATTCTTCTGATGATTTTCATATTTTAGTTTATAAGTATGCAGCTAATAAAAGGCTGACATATATGGCAAATCAGTTACGTAGCCAGTTTACCATCTTATCAAACATATTTGAAAATGAGGATGAAAATAGACAATTAACACTAAACAATCATGAAAAGATTTATGAAAGTTTTGTGAATAAAGATATGGCCTCAGCCATGAATCTTATTAGGGAAAATTTTGAGAACTCTAAGCAGTTTGTTCTTAAATTATATAACGAGACGTAAGATAAAGCACCAAAATCTATTGAGGATTTTGGTGCTACTTTTTTTACAACTGTAATTTTGTTTTTAGGTTATCGGGATTAAGGGCTTTTAAATCACCGAGTAGAAAGATACCATTTTTTTGTATGAGCATGTCGTCAAAATAAATTTCGCATCCGCCATGCTCCTCGCTAGTTAGATATACCAAATCCCAGTGAATTGCGCTTCTGTTACCATTATCAGCATCTGGACATCCATTGCCTGGTGTAAAATGAAAAGAGCCTGACACCTTTTCATCAAATAGTATATCTTGGAGAGTGTTAGTGATAAAAGGGTTTAATCCAAGTGCAAACTCACCAATATATCTAGCACCAGGATCTGTATTAAAGATCGATTCAATTTCTTCGCTATAATTGCCACCTAATGTAGCACTGACGATTTTTCCATTTTCGAACTCAAGTTTTACATCATCAAAAACCTGACCTGCATATGGACTTGGCGTATTGTACTGGATGTATCCATTGACGCTGTCTGGTATAGGGGCTGTGAATACCTCACCGTCCGGCAGATTGTGAATACCATCACATTTTGCAATATCAATGCCTTCAATACTAAAAGATAAATCAACGTTTTCACCTTTAATTTTAACTTTTTTCGTTTTAGCCATAAGATCAACAAGAGGGTCCATATAAGAACTGAACTTTTTATAGTCGAGACAGCAACAGTTAAAATAAAAGTCTTCAAAATCCTCTGTAGACATATTGGCTAACTGTGCAAGTGAGTCATTTGGGAAACGAGTCACCAACCACTTTGTTTTTAGGACTCTTGTTTTCATATGAACAGGATTCTCGTAATGGGAGAAGAAGAGGTCCATTTGATCCGGAGAGATATTTGCCATTTCGTAAATGTTATCAGATATTCTTATAGCAATATAAGCATCCATATCTTCTAGTCTGCTTTTATCCCATTTTGCCTGTAACTCAATACTTTTCTGGTCAGCATGTTCAAGCCATGCACTTTGTACTAGACCACTAGTCTGAAGAAAAAATGGATTTGCTCCAGCCTTGTAAACTGCACGGATAAGTTCTCTTGCAAAGTAGTCATTATAGCCAGTAAACTCTATGAGTACATTTTCACCTTTTTTTACATCAATTGAGTAATTGACCATTTGATTTGCAAGCTTTGTATATCTAATGTCTTTCATAAAAAACCTCCTATAAGTATTCTAACTCCTCTAATGTTTTATTATATTGGCTGTTAATTAGCTCAGAAATACTGGTCTTATCAAAAAAAGTTCTTTGATTGATAACAGCAAAAATATCTTGTGTATGCATTATGTTAATAAGCGGATTTGAGTTCAAAATCACTAGGTCAGCATGTTTTCCTATTTCGACTGTACCAGACTTTTTATTGGATAGAAACTGAGCGGGTTCTGATGTTGCAGCCTTTAGAGCTTCGTAGGGAGTTAAACCGCACTCAACAAGATGTTCTAATTCCTTATGAAGTGAATAACCTGGTATTAAGAAATCAATACCGCTATCTGTACCTGCGAGAAATTTACCATCTCTTTCTTTGAACATAGTAATCATCTTTCTATAATAATCAAAGCCATTTCTAATAGCTGCTTTTTCTTTTGGTTTATTCTTATACATGGCCATATGTTCTTCTTTAGATTTTGTCCATTTTTCAATCGTAATTGGATTAATTCTTGATAATATCTCTTTGAAATCATTGTCATTAAGTCCATTTCTAAAAAAGGTATGCTCTACGTTTAATGTTGGGTCTAAATGAATATTCGCATTTACAAATCTATCAAAATTTAAATCTGTTAAAAAGCTAATATGCTCTATTGTCTCTTGCCTGATTTCACATAGCTCATCGCCATTTTGATAATCTTTATTGGCACAGTCAGGTAGGTGTCCAATTAAAAGAATGTTCTGTAATTTTGCTTCGTCGACCATAGTCTGGTAAACGAGAGGGGTTATATGATTATAAACCTTTACAAAATCAAATCCTGCTTCTTTGGTATATAATACAGCTTTTCTTGCATCTATATCTGTATCCACTCGAATAATGCCTTCGTCTACTTTAGTTAAATCAAAGTAATCTGGCTTACCATCGATAATTGGTCCAGTAGAGTAGATGTTTAAATGATTTCTTTTACCGTCTACGATGTCTTCTTTAAGCCTTAAATGGCTCTTTTCCCCATCATATTGATGACACTTGTTACACCGTATGCCAAGTATAAATCGATATCTGTAGCTCTTTCAAGGTGAACGTGACAATCGTATAGACCAGGAATCAGGTACTTATCTGAACAGTCGATATAATCCCTAGATTTATTCTCTTGAGTTGTTTCCTCTATAGAAGTAATTACACCAGCATCAATATGGATGTCCATATTGTATAGAATGTTTTCATCCTTCATTGTAATAACATTAATGTTCTTTAGGATAAGTTTCTTTATAGGATACATATTGGCTCCTTTCTATCTCTAAATCGAGTATATCAGTCAAGAAAAACATTGACAAGTGCATAATGCAAAGTATACAGTATACAAATACATTGACATGACACAGAAAAATCCATATGGTAGAATTAAGACAGGTTGATAATAATAGGTTGGAGGTTTGTGTGAGATTTAAAGTACTTTTTTTAATAATTATTTTGTCATTTAGTATGGTGACATTTGCAGAAGATTCTTCTGTGACAGTAGTGATACCAGAGTTTGATGTATCTGTGAATGACGTAGTAATTGATACCGCAGAAAGTCAGTATCCTGTTATAGTTTATGATGACATTACCTATTTCCCAATGACATCAGATTACTTAGATGGCACTGCACTAGAACTGAGTTTTGATTCAGAGAGTGGTTTGAAACTTAATTCTAAAGATGAGCTAGGTATATTAGAGCAAAACTTTTTAGGTGCTTCAAATAGGCTTGGTTCTAAACATAAGGCCATGCTAGTACCTTTTGAAGTAGAGGTCAATGGAAATGTCATTGACAACAATAGTGAACAGTATCCGCTTTTACTATTTAAAAACATTACGTATTTTCCAATCACATGGCGTTTTGCAGTTGAAGAGTTTGGCTGGCAAACTTCTTTTTCTACGGCAAATGGCTTAAGCATTATAATAGAAGATCCAATCTATAAGCCATCTGTTAGTGTATTTCCAAGGAGAATCACATCAGAATCTGCAAGTTTTGATCTAAGTATAGAACACGATGAAAGTGAAAAATTTGATGTGGCATATAAACTTGAAGGTGCTAGTAACACATTGAATGGGAAAGTAGATCAGTCCGGCAAACTAGAATTGAATGATCTAAAAGATGATACAGCTTATAGACTGACTATAGTGGATAGTGAAACTAAAACTGTATTGGACACGCTTTACTTTTATACGTTTAATGACTTTGAAAAGGTTCAAACACAATACATTATAGACTTAAAACATACACAAGCGCCAAATGCAGATATTTATGTTTTAGGTCATTCAGACATTGAAGACACACTTAGATTTGAAGTAAGAAACTATCATATTCAAAAGTTGAATGATCGTTTTTCAAATGGATCAGCAATAGAAGGCAGTCTGTTCAGCTTGGACCAGGAAAATCATGTAGTTAAGATCAAGCCACTGGATGGTGCTTTTGCCTTTAAGTACACAGTTGAGCTTGGCTATCATATGACGACTGAAAACCATGGTGTTGAAGGGATATACACTAATGATTACTATATGACTTCTGGTGAGCAAACGCTTATCTTAATTGACCGTTCATATGGTAACACAGATAATGTAAAGGTTTCATTCAGGCTTAAAGAAGGTTGGGATTCTAGATGTGGTCTTGCAAACTCTGACTTTGAACACTTGTATGTGAACGATAGTGATATCGAGAATGTTTCTGCTCTAAATTATTATGCATTTAAGGAAAGTGCTTTTAATGTAACTGATAAAATTGTAGATAATACACCAATTACGTCTATTGTTGAGAAGGGCATATCAGATAAGTTTACCGATGTATTTCAAGCTATCTATCAGGAGATGGTTGATTTATGGGGACAGTCGGTATCGAATGATTCTTATACCTTGATGGTAATTGATAGTGAAGAAAGAATTTATGCTGGTGAATATGATACGGCTCAAGGGTATGCAAGTGTATGGGGATATGGCGAAATGCTTGTACATCAAATTTACCATAGATGGCAAGGTTGGGAAATGGGTATCGAACAGGATATGCATGAAAACAGGGGGCTATGGGTTGAAGGCTTTAATGAGTATTACTGTTATAAGCTTTTAGAAGAAGTTGGAGAAGATGGCCTTCGTTATATGAGAGGTTTTTATAATGATTATAGAAGAGATGTTAATTCTAATAACGATGTAGGTATCTTAGAACATGAATCAAAGACTCAAAGCAGAGTTTATTACAAGGGAGCTGTCATTTCCTACTTGTTGGATGAAGAAATTCAAAGATTGAGTAACAATGAAAAAAGTCTTGATGACGTTTTAAAGCTTGTTTTAGACGACTGGCTTGATAATGGAACCAAGGTAACTTATGATTCTTTGTTGGGTCATATAAATGATGTTCTACCAGAGGGGGTCATGATCGATGAGTGGTGGCAAAATAATGTTGTTACTAACAAGGTACATGTTATTAAAGAACTTCAGTAAAAATTGTACTATAAAAGGGCTCTTAAGCCCTTTTAACTTTGTCTTTATGCTTCCACTCAAGCCACTTTTTATCCAGGACAGTGGCTTTTTCTCTTGTCATAATGCCTTTGCATGGAAAGTCTGAGCATCTACCACAGTAGTCTAATTTTTTCTTATCAACACAATCAAAGGTAAAACAGTCTCCAGTTTTATGAGCTGTTCGACATCCACTGCAAGAGCCATTAATATAATCAGGACAAGAGCCACAATAAAAACCACACTTTCCTATAAGCTCTTCTACATTAGTCTTCATAGACATACTCCAGTATGATTTTATTTTTGAAAGCCCCTCTATTTTCAGCCTTTGCAGATCTGACTTCGTTTATTTCATCATTATTAAAATCATAAGCCGACTTAATTGTTTCAATGACTTCCATTATATCAGCAAGTTCTTCTATATTAGGTTCTTCTTTAAACTCGTGTACTTCCTCGAGAAGCTTATCAAGTAATCTGTTTTTGTATTCATTTGTATCTGCTATATAAGTTTTTGATTTTCTACCACTTTTTTCGATGATAGCAGGTATTTTGTCTCTAACTAGCTTGTTGTGTTTTGTCTTGTTTTTCATGATTACCTCCACCAACTATTCTATCATGTTTAAGGACTTCGATAAATAGAAAACCAAACATTTGTTTGTGTTGTTTTGTTTTACTTAGAGGAGTATAGAATCAAGTTTCGAATTATTTGTCTTGGCGTATATATCTTAATGGTGTCCAGAAGTTTTATATCGCATTGACATTAAAAGACAGGGTGATATACTATACTTGGTAATACTAAGTATATTGTATAACAAAATAAAATACATAACTAAAGTGTGAGGTGGTTTAATGAAGAAAAAAGTGAATAAAATTGAGCAGCAGTTAAAGAAAGGCCTGCTTGAGATTGCAACATTAAGCTTACTCGAGCATGAAGATATGTATGGGTATGAGATTATGTCTCAAATTGAATATCATAGTAATAATGTCTTTGTTTTAAAAGAAGGTACCTTGTATCCCATACTTTATCGATTAGAGGATCAGGGACTCATTGAGAGCTACTGGAAGGCTGGTGACCAGCAACGTGCTAAACCTCGTAAATACTATAAAATTACACCAGAGGGACTTGATATATATGCTCAGTCCAAAGAGAGTTTTTTTAATATTTTTACTGGCTTGAATAAAGTCATCCATAGAAATGATGAAAGGTAGGCAGGTCATGAATAAAGAGAAATATTTTAAAGAAGTAGTCAGGTATATACATGCTGATAAGAAAAGCAAAAGACGTATTTATGAGGATCTTATTTCATCCATGGAAGATGATTCTGATGAGATCACCTATGAGGAAATCGTGATGCGAAAAGGCAGTCCAAAGGAAATGGCCAATGATTTTATGGATAACCTTGATATGTCTAATGACTATCATGGTGTGACAGTTGGTTTAACAAGATCTGCGAGATCATTTGAGTATGTCAGTGAACAAAAGTTTAATGGTATGCCCTTGATTCACATTAAAACAGGTGGCAGATACGGGACTGCTGTTGCTAAAGGAATCATTGCAATTGGAGATGTCAGTATTGGTTTAATCAGTATCGGTGGTGTTAGTTTCGGTTTGGTATCTCTAGGTGGTGTAAGTATAGGACTTGTGGCATTAGGAGGTATAGCAGGTGGCTTGATTGCATTTGGTGGTATTGCCATTGGCTTAATCGCCTTTGGAGGTATTTCAATTGGCGTCTACAAAGCTCTTGGTGGATTAATAAAAATCATACCATTTCTTTAGTATATGCGTTAATACATGCTTTAGTGACTAAAGTAATCTAGATAGATAGTAATGATAAAGTAGACGGTACTTTGGAGGATTTGATGTATAAGAACTATTTCCATAAGATTCATAACTTACTTAATGAAGTAGAAGAAACACAAGAGACTTCAATATTAAAAGCTGCAGACTTTATTACTGAAACATTTGTAAATGATGGTATCCTGCATGTCTTTGGATCAGGACATTCTCAGATGTTTGCCATGGAACTCTTTTATAGGGCTGGCGGCATGGTGCCTGTAAATGCAATTTTGACACCTGAACTTGCTTTAGAACCTAAGGATCAAATGAGTACTCTAGCAGAGAGACAAAGTGGATTTGCAAAAGAAATACTTCTAAATGAACCTGTGCATGAGGGTGATACAATTATTATTGGATCAACTTCCGGTAGAAATGCTGTTCCTATTGAAATGGCATTAGAAGCCAAGAAGCTAGGCCTTAAGGTTATAGCCATTACATCCTTGAAGTTTTCAAGTCAAGTAGAGTCAAGGCATACAAGTGGCAAGAAACTCTATGAATGTGCTGACCTTGTATTAGATACATGTGTAGACTTTGGTGATGCAGCCCTGTCATTGGAGGGCATAGATGTTAATTTTGGACCAACATCTTCAGTTATAGGCTGTACCATATTACAGGCTGTCATGGCACAAGTGGTAGAAAATCTGATTAAGTCTGATATAGAACCACCTATATGGGTAAGCTCTAATACTGAATCAGGAGATAACATCAACAATAAGTATATAGAAAAATATCAGTCAAGAATCACTTGTCTGTAAATCCTATGAACAACCATGTTACTGTGGTTGTTTTTTGATTTGCAAGATTTATACTTTTATTATTAAACTACTTGCTTTAAGGGTATAAATCTGTTAGGAGGATTATTATGGGGACACTAGATAAGAAGCTTAACAGGGCAGAAGAAAAATTTAGAATACTGTTTGAAAACTCGCCAATCGGTATGGCTATGGTCATACATGAAACTGGAGCGTTTGTTGAGGTTAATCCTTCGCTTCTTCAATCAACGGGATATACTCGAGAAGAATTCCTAAAGCTTAGCTTTTGGGATATCACGCCAAGAGAATATGAACAACAAGAGTTGGAACAGATTGAAGAAATCAATAAAACAGGTAAGTTTGGGCCAAACTATAAGGAGTACATAAGAAAAGACGGTTCTAGATTTCCGATAAAGATCTCTGGATTTAAGTTGACTGAAGTAGATGGCCGAGAAGTTGTTTGGGGTCTTATAGAAGATATCAGTGAAAACAAGAGGCTAGAAGAAGAACTTAGGTATCTAGCCACATGTGATCCTTTGACGCAACTGCTAAATAGAAGAACATTAAATGAAAGATTTGATCTATGTGTGGAGTTTTGTAAAAGAGAAGCTATTGAAATGGCTATTATTACAATTGATTTGGATAAGTTTAAAGATGTCAATGACTCTTATGGCCATCATGTAGGTGATGAAGTCTTAATTGAAATAGCAAAACGTCTACAAAGTAATGCCAAGAGAAAGATTGATACAGTAGCAAGGCTTGGTGGTGATGAGTTCATGATGATTCTTGCAGACATTAGTATCCACTCTATGGATAATATTGCAAAGAGGATACTTGATGATATTAAAAGACCTATCGAGTCAGACGACTACTGTGTAGAAATAAGTGCTAGCATAGGTGTTGCTGTTTATCCAGGACATGGTTCGGAACAAGAAGTCCTTATGAAATTATCAGATAAGGCAGCTTATGATGTTAAGAGAAATGGTGGAAATGGCTATCGTATATACGGAGTCTATGATAATGAATAGTTGAAAACTGATAGCCCGATCTGAATATACGGGTGATTACCTGTAAAGAAACACCAGTTGAAGTGACTGGTGTTTTTAAGTATGAAATATTATCTTATCAGAGTCTCTTTTTCTTAATATAATTTCAATGTCAATTTCATTGCATAGTGCCATGAGTTTAGTAATGCTTGGAGATTGTTCTAAAGTCTCATACTTGCTAATTTGTTTTTGAGTTGTTCTTAGAGCTTTCGCCAGTTGTGATTGGGTAATGTTCTGCTCCTTTCTTGTCTGAGAGAGAGATTGCATTAGCTTTCTGTTAAGCTCAGCTTCATGATAATTTTTTACAAACTCTTCCTTGCCCTGTTCATGTTCTAATTTTTTTTGTAGCATGTCGATAGCTTTTCCCGATTCGATTGCCTGTTTTTTTATGTTCATCTTTACCACCTTTTCTAGTGAAGTTATGTAGAAGAGTATAATTTAAGGATATTGCTGAACTGTTCACTTTATTTCTTATAGTTGTTTTCTTGAAAGATAGGTTTTGGATATAATAATTATACCCCTTATAAGGTCTATGTTCAATTTTGCCTATTTAAGCGTAAAACTTTATTAATTCTAGGTATAAAAAACTCCAGACAAATTGTAATCAGCAATTAGTCTGGAGTGAATGATTTTTAGGCTATTGTGTTTTATCTTCTAAGAATGTGTTTTATTGTATCATCATTTAAATGATGAATAATTTCAACTGCAAGTTTTACAGTATTTTTAAAGTCTTCTAGGCTTGCATAAGAATGATGTGTATGGATGTATCTTGATGGAACACCGAGTACCAGTGTTGGGACACCTTGATTGGATAAATGAATCTTGCCTGCATTGGTACCGCCTGAAACCCTAACAGCATCTTGATAGGGAATCTTATATTCTTTTGCAATTTTATGTGCATATTCAATGAACCTGTGATGAGCCACATAAGAATTGTCTCTAAACCTGATTTGAGGACCTTTTCCGAGTGCACCTTGAGCAGTATCATCTAAATAAACATCATCTGCAGGTGTGCCTTCAAAAACAATGGCTAAGTCAGGCTTTACTGTATTAGAAGTTACTTGCGCACCTCTTGTCCCGACTTCTTCTTGAACAGCTAGAGCACCGACAACTTGAATCTTATCATTTTCAGTGTAAGCTTGAATTGTTTTAATAACTGCAGCACAGCCCAATCGATTGTCAAATGCCTTACCCATCATGACTTTTGTTTTCTCATTGTAGTCAAAATCTACGAAGGGCACTATAGGGGCACCTAGAGAAATCTTATAGATATCTATAACTTCTTCTCTTGACGAAGCACCAACGTCAATGGTCAATTGGTCGATTGATATTTTCTTTTCTTTTTCATCTGCTGTCATAAAGTGAGGTGGTTTTGATGTAACAACCCCTTTGACATACTTGTTATCATTATCTCTTATCATGACCAAGTGTGCAGGGATATTATGAGTCACCCAACCACCTAGTGGTATAAACTTTATCAGTCCCTTTTTAGTAATGCTTTGTACCATAAAGCCGACTTCATCCATATGGGCATCTAACATAATTGTAAAAGGCTTTTCCTTTTTATCTTTTCTGATATAGGTATTCATAAGACTGTCATTTTCTATGTCTAAGTCCTTACAGGTCTCTTTAACAAGTTCTAGTATATTGTCCTCGTAACCTGGTGCCCCATAAGCGTTTGATAGCGATTTTATTAATTGTAAATCATTCATGATTACTCCTCTCAAAAGTACCGTATTTTACTATTTCATGATCTTTAATCATCCACTTGCCTTTAGCCATAACATGTTTTAAGGTGAAGTCCTCAGTGAATATATTGATGTCTGCATCAGAGTGCTCTTTGATACATCCTTTTCTAGGATAGTGTCCAATGGATTTTGCTGTATTGATGGTACAGAGTCTCAGTATATCTTGTGGTGGATGGTGTTGATCATTAATCAGATGTTTAACCAGTCTTAAAATATTTAGAGTAGAAGAAACCCCCATGCCAATCATCTCATTTTTTTCGTTCCATTTGGGCATGGAACCATTGCCATCTGATGAGATTGTAATTGAATCTTTTGGACATGACCTTATGGCTTCTAAGAGCTCATTAATGCTTGATTCTCTTAAGCTTACTGTAAAATCGATCATACCACCGAGCTTTGCAAACTTAATAGCATCATCAATGATCTTGTGGACATGTGTTGGTCTGAACATGGCTATCGGTAGAGATGTGTTTTCTATAAGCTTAAACAAAAGATCAATGCTTTCATCGTCTCGACCAAGGTGCAGATGGATATAGCCTTTTTTACCAGACATCATAGAAGAGAGCCTTACTTGTGAAGCCAGTCTTTTAAGTTCCTCATAGGTAACCTGAGATGATCTATGATCTGATATGGCCAGTTTCAAACCGATAACTTCCTTGATAAAGGTGAGATCTTTCTCTACAGATTCAGTAAGTGTGATAGATGGATACTTATAGCCACCTGTTAGACAGTAAGCGGTAATGCCTTCTTCGTTGAGTGATTTTGTCTTTGCCAAAAGATTTTCTACACTTCTTGTATAGACATCTGTTCCTAATAAACCGACAACAGTTGTGATCCCCCCACGTGTTAGATCTGTCAGCTGGATTTCAGGTACCCTTGTTGTAAAACCACCTTCACCACCGCCACCAATTAGATGGACATGTTGATCAATAAAACCTGGTGTTGCAATAAGGCCAGAACCATCTATAACTTCAACATAATCTGCTGCTTCAATATTTTCTTCAACTTTATAGATGACACCATCTGTTATCAAGATATCTTTTATCCCAATATCTTCTGGATCATAGACTTTTATATTCTTAATTAATTTGATCATGAAAAACCTCCTGTACTATCTAAAGCAATTTACTTGCCAACTTAGTTTTTTTAGATTACCATAAGTCTAAATAGGAGGGGTTCTATGAAAAGAAAGTTATCTGTTATTGCAACTAAGCAACAAACATTGACAACACTTGTAACTTATTTTAAAGAGATATTATCTGATTATATAGACATAGACGGCTATATATATACCGATTATCAGCCTGACTTTGATACCAGTGAAGTTCTGATTTTATCAGGAGAGAAGGTAAAGAACAAGATGGGGGCAAAGCTAACGGGCAAGACCTGTCTTGTCTCTAAAAGAGAGTTGGATTATAGACATTTGTATCATTTGACCCGTATCAAGCCTGGTACGACAGTTTACGTGGTCAATGATGATAAAGAAGGGGCATATGACGCTGTCGCTCGCTTAGAAGAGCTTCGCATCAACTCCTTAAATCTTGTGCCGTTTTATCCTGGTGCACCTGTTAGGGAAGACATTCACACTGCGCTTGCAATTGGTGAACTCCATTATGTGCCTGATCATGTAAGAGTAAAAATAGATATAGGTACCAGAATACCTAGTATTTCAGCCATCATAGAGATTTGTAATGTTTTTTACTTGCCGCCGGAAGTCATCAATCCTGTGTCATCATCGTATATGTCAAACTACATTCATCTATTAAAGAGTAATCACCATCATTTGCAGTCTATTTATGACAATGAGCAATTGGTTAGATCTATGTTTAACCATTCTAAAGATGGCATGTGTTTGGTAGATCATTTAGGTACAGTAAAGACAGTCAGTGAAAACTTCTTGAAGATGTTAAACCTAAAGGATAAGGGGATTATTGGTGAAGAAATAGCCTGGCTTTTGATTCAGTCGGGGGTTCAGAGAACGGTTGACAACTTACTTTATGAGCCTTTGGTATTTAAGAATAAAGAAGGTCTAGAAGTACTCTTGAATGCTACTGAAATGCATTTGTCCAACCATAAGGCCATTTTAATCTATTCCTCTTATACATCTGATATCAATGACTTAGAAATCATAATAAGAAAAAACAAGGACTTTAAAAAGACCAAGGAAAAGTATAACTTTGAAGACTATTTGACTAGGGATGAAAATACCCTTCAAATGATAGAAAAATCAAAGCGTCTGGCACTTAATGAGTCTACAATCTTAATACAAGGTGAGTCGGGGACAGGTAAGGAGATACTTGCTCAAGCCATTCATAATGCATCTTCAAGAAGACACCAACCCTTTGTTCCGGTTAACTTTGCAGGCATGCAGGCCAACCTACTAGAAAGTGAACTCTTTGGTTATGTAGATGGTGCCTTTACAGGTGCTATCAAAGGCGGCAGCAAGGGACTCTTTGAAAAGGCACACAAGGGGACCATTTTCTTTGATGAAATCGGAGATGCACCAATGAGTTTTCAAGTAAGACTTCTAAGAGTTTTACAAGAACAAGAAATCAGACGGATCGGTGATTCTAAGAGGATTCCAATAGATGTTAGAGTTATTGCTGCAACTAACAAAGACTTGATTACCATGGTCAAAAATAATGAGTTTAGAGAAGACTTGTTCTACAGAATCTGTGTTATACCCATTGATACAATTCCTGTTAGAAAAAGACCTTCTGACATTGAGTTTATTATGAACTATTTCTTAAGAAAACAGCTCAATGACAGAGACATGGATTTAAAGCATATGTGTTCAGATGATGTCATAAGCTTCTTTTCTTCATATCCTTGGACCGGTAATGTCAGAGAAATTCTAAATCTAGTGACCTATTTGGTTGCCATGAAGGGGGCTCATAAGATAGGTATGAACGATCTTCCTAAATACATGTTTAAGGTAGAGGATGAAGAAGTAAGGTCATTAACCAAGCTTGAAAGAAAGATATTGGAGTTGGTTGATCTAAATCCTAAGTGTGGTAGAAAGAAGATTTTAAATGGATTAATTGACTTTGATATGACAGAAGCCAAGGTCAGAACAAACTTAAAAACTTTAAATGATTTAAACTTAATAAAAGTCAACAATACTAGAGGTGGATCAGAAATTACGCTTCTTGGTAAAAAGATATTAAATAGCATTAAGATATAAGCTATTAGGTTGTTTTATTCAATATAAAACAACCTAATAGCTTTTTTTATGGTGGTGAAAATGTTTTCTAGGAGTCAAATGATTGTTTTTTTCTTGGCATCATACTTGCAATATACATGGCAACGGATGTAATTAACATTAATAGGAGGGGACAATGTTAAAAAGAATTTTTCTTATGTTTTTAGTATTTGCCATGTTATTTTCTATGGTAGCCTGTTCATCAAACAATGAAGTATCGATGAATGATATCGCAGGTACTGGCAGCGAACAAGAATCAGAAACGGAAAGTGCTACAGAGACACCAACGGAAACAGACAAGAACAGAGAATTAACTATCGGTCTTTCAGGTGATGCTTATTCACTGGATCCATATCCTTTGAATGAAACCATTACAAATGGTATCAACCATCATATGTTTGAGCCGCTTGTAAGAAAGAACACAGATATTCAAAACGAGGGCGTTTTAGCAGAATCTTGGGAGGCTAACGAGGATGGAACTGTTTGGACATTCCACTTAAGAAAAGACGTCGTATTCCATAATGGCAACAAGTTTGATGTTAACGATGTACTTTATACATATGAAAGAGCATTAACAGATATGTCTGCATTTGATGGTATGTTATCGACTATGGAGAGTATGAGAGCTCTTGATGATTACACATTTGAAATGACAATGAATCAACCTAATGTGCTTTTACTATCTCAAATCAACTCTTTGGTAATCATGGATAAGGAAACATGTGCAGGATTATCAGATGAAGAAATTGCCTTAGTACCAAATGGTACAGGTCCTTACAAATTAGTAGAACATGTACGTGAAGATAGAATCGTATTTGAAAGATTTGAAGACTACTGGGGTAAAAAGCCTGAAGCGACAAAAGTAACTTTTAAGCCAATTACAAACGAAGGTACAAGAACAGCAAATATTATCTCAGGTGCTGTAGATATGATTACAGACGTTCCAGTTAGAGATACAGTCATTATAGAAACAAATGACAAGATTGATATTTTAGATTCACCGTCTTTACGAGTTATCTATCTTAATTTAGCAGGTTGGACAGACACACCATCTTTAGATGCTGAAAAACCTTTGGTTTCACCAGATGGTTCAAACCCATTTACAGATATTCGTGTGCGTGAAGCTGTTTACAGAGCCATTGATGAAGAGACCATTATCAAACAGATTATGAATGGCTTTGCAATTCCAGCAGCATCTTATATTCCGGCTGGTTTTAATGGTTACAATGCTGATGTTAAAAGACTGTCTTTTGATCCTGAAAAAGCTGAAGCTTTATTGGATGAAGCTGGTTATCCAAAACAAGATGACGGTTATAGATTTGAGATTACTCTAGATGCACCTAACGATAGATACATCAATGATGGTGACATTGCAGCGGCTGTAGCGGGTTATTTAGAAAAAGTAGGCATTAAAGTCAATCTAAACTTAATGTCTAGGACGGTATTCTTTGGTTATATTTCTGCTTCAAATAAAAAAGGTGACAATACTCACTTCTGTATGACTGGTTGGGCTGACAGCGGCGGCGAATCTACATTAATGGGTATGGATATGATTTATTCTAAGACTCAAGAAGGTCCAGTTAAAGATGGTTTTGGTGGTGTAAACAGAGGTTTCTATACCAATCCTGAAGTTGACGCTTTAGTAGATGAGGCGATGTCTACAATTGACGAAGTCAAAAGAGATGCTTTGATGCAAGAAGCTTGGAAGATTGCTGCGGATGATATTTCATACATTCCACTTCACTTCCAAAAAGACATCTATGCTGTAAACGACAGAATCACATACACACCTAGATACAATAAGTATGTATACGCTTGGGATGTAACTTTTAATGATTAAAGAAAGGGGAATTTTCCCTTTCTTTATCTTCAGAATTTGAGGTGAAGTATGTTAAAGTATGTTTTTAAAAGACTTGGACAGTTGTTCATTGTCTTATTTATTGTCTCTCTTCTGGTCTTTTTTCTAACTTCTATAGTGGGTGATCCACTGGATCTGATTGTTAGGGAAAATGCAACACCACAAGAGATTGAAATAGCAAGAAAATACTTGGGTTTAGATAAACCCCTTTATGTACAATATTTTAGATTTATTAAAAATGCCGTCAAAGGTGATTTTGGACTCTCTTATATGTACCACCAGTCAGCTCTAAAAATGATTGCTGAAAGATTTCCAGCTACACTTGAAATGGTACTGGTAGCCATGACTATTTCCATTATTGGTGGTGTAGGTTGTGGTGTTTATGCAGGGGCTTATCCCAAGAGGCGGTCCAGTAAGTTTATTATGACGTGTTCCATTGCAGGCATATCTCTACCATCCTTTTGGATAGGTATGGTTATGATCTTTGTCTTTGGTCTTAAGTTAGGATGGTTTCCTGTATCCGGAAGGGGTGAAGTCGGCACCATATTCGGTATTGAAACAAGTCTTGCCACTTTAGATGGATGGCGACATATCATTTTACCAGCACTGACCTTAGGTATGGGGTCTGTTGCCTCTGTTATGAGGTTAACAAGAGCTGGTATGCAGGAGAATATGAAGCAGGATTATGTTAAGTTTGCCAGAGCAAAAGGGGTCAAAAACCATAAGGTTTTATTTGGTCATGCACTAAAGAATACCTTGATTCCAGTGGTTACGATTTTCGGTATGCAGTTGGGATCCTTGATTGCCTTTACAACTATTACTGAAACCATCTTTGCATGGCCAGGTATGGGTAAGCTGATTATTGACTCTATCAACTCAGCGGACAGACCTATCATATCGGCTTATATATTGTTTGTGGCAATGATGTTTGTTGTTATCAATTTCTTAGTAGACATGCTCTATACAGTGATTGATCCTAGAATAGATTTACAGTAGGAGGTTGAAGTGAGTGAAGTAGCTTTAAAAGAAACCAGAATAAATAAAATGCTCGAATCTGAGACCTGGTACAATTATAAACATTCTTGGACAGCAAAAATTGGATCATTTTTGATTATTTCCATTGTTTTAATTGCCATTGTGGGTCCGCTCTTTGTACCGCAAAATCCCTATAACCTTGCAGACCTTGCATTAGAAGATGCTTATCTTCCCCCAGTATGGGAAGAAGGTGGTAGAGCACCTTTTATACTAGGTACAGACCAGCAGGGCCGTGATATACTGAGTGCCATTGTATATGGTAGCCGGGTATCTCTTTTTATTGGTATCGTTGGCACCTTGATGGCGTCTACTTTTGGTATAACCATGGGTCTTCTATCAGGTTACTTTGGTGGCAAGGTAGATTCTTTGATTATGAGAATTGCAGATGTACAACTCTCATTTCCATCCCTTTTAATTGCCTTATTTCTTATGACTCTCATCGGTCAGGGGGTTGTAAATATTTTGATAGCCCTTTTGTTGGTTGGATGGGTTAGGTATGCAAGAACTGTAAGAGGGGCGACTTTATCGGTTATCCAAAATGAATACATTGAGGCAACTAAAGTTATCGGTCTTTCAAATTTCAGAGTAATCGTAAAACATGTTTTGCCTAATGTATTAACATCAATTATCGTTTTATCAACCATCCAGGTGGGTGGCTTTATCTTAACAGAGGCAACTCTTTCCTTTCTAGGTATGGGTGTGCCTATTACAAGACCATCACTTGGTATGTTATGTTCCAATGGTTTCTCTGTATTGTACAGTGGCCTTTGGTGGGTGTCTATATTCCCAGGTCTTTATATCATGATGATTGTATTTGGTATCAATCTCATGGGAGATTTCCTAAGAGATGAATTCAATCCAAAGTTGAAGTAGGAGGTTGCATGAAAAACATATTAGAAGTTAAAGGCTTAAAGACCTACTTTCATACATTTAAAGGCGTGGTCAAAGCTGTAGATGATGTCAGCTTTTCTCTAAAAGCTGGAGAAATATTAGGCCTTGTTGGTGAATCTGGTGGTGGAAAATCTGTTACAGGTTTTTCATTGATCAAGCTCATAGAAGAGCCAGGTAAAATAGAAGCAGGTGAAATCATCTTTGATGGTACAGATATTGTGAGTTTAAGTGAAAGAGAAATGTCTACCATAAGAGGTAAAGACATTGCGATGATCTTCCAAGATCCAATGACATCACTTAATCCTGTATATACCATTGGTAAGCAGATGGAAGAAGTTTTGATTCTTCATCAAAGTCATTTATCTAAGCAAGAAAGAAAAGAAAGATGTATTGAACTCTTAAAGGATGTTGGGATTAGTAATCCTGAATCTAGATTAAAGAATTATCCCCACCAATTTTCAGGTGGTATGAGACAGCGTGTGGTTATAGCCATAGCACTTGCCTGTAATCCAAAGCTTATAATAGCAGATGAACCGACAACAGCTTTAGATGTAACCATTCAGGCTCAGATATTAAAGTTAATGATGAAACTAGTAAAAGAACATAATTGCGCACTTATTTTAGTCACACATGATTTGGCAGTTGTTTCAGAAGTAGCAGATAAAATCAATGTTATGTATTGTGGAAAAATTGTTGAAACAGGTTCAAGAGAAGACATCATGTTCAACCATGTACACCCATATACAGAAGGACTGATTGGATCTATTCCTAAATTAGATCATAGCCAGGATAGACTTGAAACCATAGAGGGCATTGTGCCTAACATGTTCAAGTTGCCAAAAGGATGTAATTTTGCTCCTAGATGCAAACATGCACAAGCGGTTTGTTTTGAAGAAGAACCTATATCAAATGCCATAGGTGAAAAACATCATGTTGCATGTCATCATCCTGTAGGAGGTGAAAAATGTCAAATATCTTAGAAGTTAAAAACCTTGTCCAGCAGTTTGATCTAAACAAGTCCATACTGGATAAGATTAAGTTTAAAAATGGTAAGGTTCATCTAGAAGAAAAGATTGTACATGCTGTCAATGATGTGAGTTTTAATGTTAAAAAGGGTGAAGTATTTTCCTTGGTAGGCGAGTCTGGCTGCGGTAAATCTACGACTGCTAGGACTATTATAAAACTTTTAAATCCACATTCGGGAGATGTTTTGTTTGATGGTCTTAATCTATCCAACTTATCAAGAGAAGAGATGGTCAAGCAGAGAAGTCGTATACAAATGATTTTCCAAGACCCTTATGCTTCTTTGAATCCTAGACAGAGAGTTATTGATATTTTAATGGAACCCATGCTCTTTCATAAAAAAGCAAGTAGCAAAGAGCATGCTAGAACTAAATGTTTGGATATATTAACAAAGGTAGGTATCAGACCGGAACAAGCAGACAGATATCCTCATCAGTTTTCTGGCGGTCAAAGACAGAGGATTGGTATTGCAAGAGCCTTGGCGGTAGAACCTGAGTTTATTGTAGCAGATGAACCTGTATCTGCACTGGATGTATCCATTCAAGCTCAGATTTTAAATCTTCTTATGGATTTAAAAGAGGAGTACAAGTTTTCTTACTTGTTCATTGCCCATGACTTATCAGTTGTTAAACATATCAGTGATAAGATTGGTGTTATGTATCTTGGAAAAATCGTTGAAACAGGTACAACCGAAGATATTTTTTCTAGACCAAAACATCCTTATACTTTAGCTCTATTTGATGCACTGCCTAGACTAGAAGGTAACAATCTAATCCATTCAAAGGGATTAGAAGGTGAAATCCAAAGTCCGATTAACTTGCCTGATGGCTGTTTCTTCTATGAAAGATGCACCAGTAGAAAAGAAGTCTGCAAGTTGAAAGGACCAGTTAGTATTGAAGTTGAGCCAGGCCATTTGGTAGCTTGTCACTTGTTTGGTGAAGCCAATGACTAAGTATATAGATAATCATGCAGAAGAATTGATTGATTTATCCTTAAGACTTCATGATCATCCGGAGACAGCCTTTAAAGAACATAAGGCCTGTAAGTGGTTATGTGACTACTTAAGTGAAAAAAACTTTAATGTTGTTACGCCAGTTGCAGATTTAGAAACAGCCTTTGTTGCGAAATATGATACTGGAAAAGTTGGTCCTCATATAGCCTACATAGCTGAGTACGATGCTCTCCCAGAGATTGGACATGGTTGTGGTCATAATCTGATTGCAACCATGTCTGTAGGCGCAGCAGTGGGCTTGTCCAACCATCCTCAAGTATCTGGTGTCATTTATGTAATAGGTACACCAGCAGAAGAAGGTGGTGGCGGTAAGGTTATGATGCTTGAAAAGGGCGTATTTGATCCTATCGATTATGCCATGATGATTCATCCGGCGACTGAAAACCTTATTATGAGAGGTGGACTGGCAACGAGGGGCATCAAGATTATGTATCATGGTAAGGCTGCTCATTCGTCTGCTCCTGAAGATGGGGTCAACGCTTTAAGTGCTGTTATAGAAACCTTTAATGCCATAGACCGTCATAGAGCTTTGATGCCTATTGGACACAATATCAATGGTATTATCACAGAAGGAGGCATTGCATCCAATATCATACCAAATTCTGCAGCCTGTAAGTTTAGTGTCAGGGCTAAAACATCTAAAGAACTTGAAGTGATTATGAAAGATGTTCATCATATTATTGATTCCACCAATCACTTGATTGGAACCAAGTCGACTGTAAAAGAAGGCCTAACCTATACGGAACGTTTTCCAAATAAGCCTATGGCTGAAACTTTAAAAGGTCATATGGAAAAGTACGGTATTATGATGAAGTATCCTAGACCAGATATGAAAATCGGTTCTTCAGATATAGGTAATGTTAGTTTAAAACTTCCGACCATTCATTCCTATTTGAACATATGGGACGAGCTTGGGGAAAAGCCGAAGGCTCATAGCCAAGGTTTTACTAGAGCTTCTCGTTCTGAATTTGCCCATGAAAGAATGTTGATAGGTGCAAAGGTCCTTTCTGAGACCGGCCTATCTATTTTAGAAGATCAAAAGCTAAGGGAAGATATTGATGACTATTTTAAGTCTAAATAGACGTGGACAGTTTTGTTCACGTTTTTTTGTACTTTCATGTATATTTAAAACACTTTGGAGATGACCAGATATTTATTAGGAAATTATTGGGTAAAATTAAAGTATGAATAGAGAAAGGTGGTCATATGGGCTTAGGTAGTGAATCTAGAAGGATGAATCGGAAGCATTTTCTTATTGTTTTGGTGATTATGTATGTCTTGGCGGGGATATCTAGTTTCAGTTCGGAGATGTTTGTTAGAACCATAAAGTTATCTGATAATGAAATAAGGTATGACAGCTTTGATGAAACAAGTAAAGAGTATCATTTCTTCGATGATGAAGGAAATGCGCTTGTCTTCAAAGGTGACTATAGTGATAAAAGATCTACAAAGTCTATGTCTTATGATGGCGTTTTCTATCAACTGAAAGTGAATTCAAACATGATGTATGAGTTTCATGAAGGTAGTGAATTAGTAAACCTTTTTACACCTTTTGAGTTAAACAAGAAAGATTTGATAGAGACTAATGAAAAGGCTTATATATTAAAAGAGGCCTTTGATATTATATCAGTTGTTGATAGAATGATCATACTCAAAATACTGTTGACTCAGCTTATTTTTTTAATCGTTGCAGCTGCTATGTTTGTGAATCCTAAATATTATTGGCAAATTGGCTATTTTAAGAGAAACAATAAAAGAGACCCCAAAAAGATTACTCTATGGATTGTCAAAGTAGAAAGTATTGTCATAGCCCTTATAGTTATTTTGTTTCCTTTAATAAGACTTCTTAACTGGTAAGTGTTTATAGACCTTTTGAAAATAATCATTCCTCCTAAGTTATGTATAAATATTAGGTATAAAATTAAGAAAATACCTAAGTTGTGATGCACTAGGCTTAGGAGGTGGCATATGAGAGTTCCTACGACGAGATTACAAAATGCCTTTGGCAAGTACTTTAAACTGGTGTTAGAAGGTCAGGAGATTATTGTAACTAAAAATGGTAAAGGCGTGGCTAAGATTGACAAACATATGGATCCGAAAGTTTCTATTGTTAGTGAAGAAGTAGGAAATTATGAAGTCGAAAGTTATATGACTTATGAGGAGTTTGTTAAAATTACAGATAGCTCAGATGCCAGACATGAACTTATAGATGGAGAGAACTTTTTATAAAAAATCAGAGAACACTCGTGTTTTTAAACATGAGATGAATCGGATTTAATAGTTGGTATAAATAACTTTGATCCAAAAAAAACGGAACAAAACTGTTAAAATCGAATACGAACACCTGTTCCTTCCTCCTGAAACATGGTATAATATTAGAGAGAGAGGAGGTGAATAAATGAGTAAAAAAGGTACTTACAGAACAGTACAAATTAGGATAAAATCAGGTCATGATATGTATAATTATTGTGATGAAATGTGTTTTAACTCAAAGAATCTTTTTAACACAACAGATTATTATTTCAGACAAATATTTTCAGGAATCGGTAAGAGTAAGCGTCATAAAAATGAAGATGAAGTCATCAATGGCATTAATGAGAAAATCCCTTTGATTAACAAGAAGCTTGATGAAGGTTACAAGAAAAAAGTTAAGAAAGGTAAAAAAGCTAAGAAACCAGTGCAGTTTAACTTGCTATCAAAAGACAATAAGATTGTTACTTACAATCTATTAGATGCTTACTTCAAATACATCGATCAAGTAGATTATAGGTCTCTACCAGCTCATACGAATCAGAATACAATCAAACAAGTTATTAGAGCATGGAAGAGCTATTTCAAGTTAACGGAACTCTACAGAAAAGGTGAATTAGAAGATGAACCTAAGATACCTAAATATAAAAAGAAAAATGGCAGATATGTTGTGGTTTTGTCCAATCAAGTTTGTGTGATAAAAGACGATAAGGATCCTCATAAAAAAGATAAATATTTGAAGTTTCCAAAGACAAACTATCAATTTAATATCACAAAATGCATTGACTATGAAAATTTTAAATTAAAGGAAGTGCGTATTGTACCAGGTTCAAGTTACTATATACTTGAGATTGTACTGGATCTTGGTGAATCAGAAGAGCTGTCACATGAAAGTAAGCGTATATTAGGTATTGATATCGGTGTAAACAACTTTGCAACTATTGTAAACAATGTTGGTCAGCGATCGGTTATTGTAAATGGCAAAGAACTTAAAAGCATCAATCAATACTATAACAAGAAACGTGGCCATTTAATGAGCATTCTGAGAAATGGAAAACAGAAAGATGAAGGTCAGTATCATTCAAAACAGTTGAATCGATTAGATGAAAAAAGAAATGCTAAGGTAAAAGATTTTTTGCATAAATCCAGTCGTTATATTATAGATTATGCTATAATGCATGGTATAGATACGATTGCAATCGGTTATAACAAAGGATTTAAACAAGCCTGTAATATGGGAAAGAAAAACAATCAAAACTTTACAACAATCCCATTCAAAAAATTCATAGATGTACTTGACTACAAAGCAAGTGATGCAGGCATCAAATTAATCGTTACTGAAGAGAGTTATACATCTCAAGCGTCATTCTTGGATAGTGATGAACTACCAGTCTATGATGAGAGTAACAAGAAGACCTATAGGTTTTCAGGTAAGCGTATAAAAAGAGGCTTATATAGAACGAAAACTGGCATAATCATCAATGCAGATGTTAATGCAGCATTTAATATCATAAGAAAAGTATTTCCAAATGTGAACGGCGAATGGAACAGAGGCGTCTTGGAGGCGCCAATTAGGATAAGGGCAGTTTGCTAATCTCCTAAGGAATCTCGTGATTTTAATCATGAGAACTTCAAATAGTTAAGTTACACTTATGGAACATCAGTCATGATGTTCTTTTTGCTTGCCACTTTAAAGCGGTAAGAAGACATTCTTTATGACCTTTTCTATTGTTTATAATGACATTAGAGACAAGGAGGCGTAAATGATAGATAAAAAAGATTATAAAAACTATTGTCACAAGTTAATAGATGAACTTGAAAGCATTACAAAGAAAAAGAAAGAAGTAGGCAGTCAGGTTAAACATGTAGAAGATATTTGGTCTGATTATGAAGACTCTTACATGAATATATCCTTGTATGATCAAGTCGATTTCAAAATACTCTCTTCATTTGTATATGATTTGTATAAGCTGCTACCATATGCTCACTCTAATCTCAATGAAGTTTTAGATGTGACAGGATCATATAGGGAATTTCTAAAAGGTGATATGACCCTTGAGTCATACAAAAGGTTGAAGTTTGATTCTATAGAACCAATCTTAAAGCTTGAGTTTAAAATGAAGTGTGATCAAAACATATATGACAGAACTTTGAAGACTAGGACTATTGATGATTATGGACTAATCGTTACTGAAACAGATAGGGAACTGAGCCAGTTTATTGATTCGTATCCATCAGAAAAATTAGATTTAATTGCTGAAACCATTGTGTCTGCATTTTTACATGGTTTTATCAGTCAAAACAGAGATAGAAGAGATAGAAAAACCATAAGATTTCAGTATACTCAAGGACAAGAAGCCATAGCCTTTAGAGTTAAAGAGATCTTTAAGTCTAGAGGTATAGAGGCTAAGATCATCACTGTGACACCATATGAAAAAATGACTCAGTGCCATTATGATCATATGTATGATATGGCCTTATACCTAGATGAAGCTTATTTAAGAGAATATCTCAAATTCTATAAGGCTCTATCAGAAATAAATAGCGATAAATTATATGATGTGTCAGGTTATGTTGGCATTGGCAGCTTTGGTGCATTAGAAGATGCACCGACTGAAAAGAAGGAAGCACTTAAATTAAGTGAGTCTCAAGAAAAGTTATGGAAAACAATGAAGCTTCAGAAACACTTGATTGATGATGAGTATATCAAACCATCTGATATATCCTTCTGTAAGATTACCTTTCCTAACCCAACCATTAAAGGGAATTTCAAAGATATATTTGATGATTTTGTAAAAATTAATACCATGCAGTCGGATACTTATGAAGCTTATCAACAGACCATTATTGATGTATTAGACCAAGGCGACTATATTCACTGCATAGGCTACAATGGCAATCAAACAGATATTATGGTTAAGATGAATCCGCTTAATGATAAAGCACATCAGACCAACTTTATGAATTGTGGTGGTGACTTAAACATTCCTCATGGAGAGGTTTTTACAACGCCTAAACTTACTGGTACAAATGGTACACTTCATTTTAAAAACATTTTCCTTAAAGGTTATCATTATGAAAACTTGAGATTGGTTTTTAATGATGGTCTTGTTACAGATTATATGTGTTCTAACTTTGATAAGAATGAAGACAACATGAATTACATTGAAAAGACCTTGTTTGGTGGTTCTAAAGTTGTACCTATGGGCGAATTTGCAGTCGGTACCAACACACTTGCCTATAACACCTTAAAGAAACACCGTATTGTAGAGGAACTCCCCATCTTGTTGGTAGAAAAAATGGGCCCTCATTTCGCAATTGGAGATCCATGTTATGCCTTTGGTGAAGATCAAACCGTATTTAACTTACTGGATAAGAAAGAAATTGTTGCCAAAGAAAATGAGAAAACAGCTTTAAGACATGAGAATATTGAAGAGGCCTATGTAGGATTTCATGTGGACATGACCATACCTTATGAGGAACTGTATGAACTTAAAGTCATTGGTGAAAAGGAAGTATCACTCATACATAAGGGACTCTTTAACTTACCAGAACTCGAGAAGTTAAATGAACCCTTAAGAGAAAGACGATTTGACTATGGTTGTTTTTCACAAGCCATTAAAGATTTTCTACAAGCTTTGTATGTACAGAAGAACAGATTAAAGAAGAAGGATTATTTTGAGTTAGAAACAGATACTTTAATGAAACATCAAGATGAATTATATGCCTTGTTCTTAAGTGACTATGATCAAAGTCTTTTAAATCCTGAATATGTTTACAAACATTATGGATACGATGGCTTACTCTTATCTGCAATATTATATGATATGAAGCAGATGATATTAGATCTATATAGAAAGAGAGAACTGTCTTTTAACAAGTACTTGTCTTTTATGCATCAAGTCATAGAATGTATTGATGAAAATAGAGTTGGTCAGATTAAGAGGCTATATTGTGACTTTAAACTGTCTATGATTGACGAGTTGAGATATGGTGAATACATTTCTAGATTTTTAGATGATATATTTAATCATCCTGACTTAAAGGAAAAAACTTTGTTTGCCTATGGCTATTATGTTAAAAAAGAAGACTTAGTTACATACCGAGTACTTGCAAAGAAAGATGTAATAAGCCTTGAGAAGTTAGGGAGAATCATCGCAAAGGCTTTTGATAAAGGTTTTATGGTATCTGGGAAAGACAGGGGAGAACGGAAAATAGTTAAACTTGAGTTCCACTTAGGTCAGGAACCTCTAATGACCTATGTATCAAGTCACTTAAGACTCTTGGGTTATATACCTAAAGTGACTCGAGTGATACCAAATGAACCCAATATGAAGATGTCTCTTGAGCATAAAGAAGATCAGGTAATTTATTTGAATCAAGCTTATGCTGTTAAAAAGAAGCAAAAGCTGAAAGATTTGATTTCAGACCAAAGTAAGACTTTGAAAGGTGTGTGTGGTTTTGCCCGTCTATTGCAGTTTGGTCTGGTTGAAGATGTGCCTAAGATTTCCGATGAAAAGTTAAAAATGACTGAATCTACTAAGAGTCTGTCTAAGGACTTAATAAACTATGAAAGAAAAGCATCTCAAGGAGTTATGCCTAAATCTGAAATGTCTTATACTGGTGCTGCTTTTCCATCTGCATCCATTGGTCCTGAATTTGAAGATATCTTAAGTGAGATCATCAACATCAATTCGATGGAGCCTGAAAAGCATGAAGCAATTCAAGATATCATGATCAGTGTCTTAAACAAGGCAGACTATGTGGAAGTCAAGGGTGCAGGACAAAATGAAACTGAGATACGTGTGTCTATTAAAAGAGATTTTGATTTGAAAAGAGAGACGGTCTTTAAAAACACAGGTGCAGATGTGAATATTCCGGTCGGAGAAGTATTTACTTCGCCTGTATTAATAGGAACAAGTGGTGTTCTTCATGTATCAGAAGCCTTTAGAGAAGCCTATAGATATGAAAATCTTAAACTTCAGTTTGAAGATGGCATGGTAACAGATTATGCTTGTAGTAATTTTAACTCTTTAGATGAGAACAGAAACTACATCGAGTCGACACTTTTATATCCACATAAGTCTTTACCAATGGGGGAGTTTGCCATTGGAACCAATACCTATGCCTATAAGGTCAGCAAGGACTTTGGCATTATAGATAAACTGCCAGGGCTAATCGTTGAAAAGATGGGACCGCATTTTGCAATAGGTGACACATGTTTTTCATATGGTGAAGACGTGAAGGTATGTAACCATACAAGCGGACTAGAAATGGTTGCCAAGGATAATGAAATTACAAAAAAAAGACATGAAGGAGAATCTGTATACTTTAATACTCATACTGATATAACCATACCTTATGAGGAAATAGCTTATGTAAGAGTTGTAAGTGGAGATGAGTATATTGATATAATAAAAGATGGTATCTTTGTTTTAGAAGGTACTGAAGACTTAAATAAGTATTTAACCGAGGATTAATCCTCGGTTATTTTAATAAGATAAAAGTTCTTTTCCTCATAATAGTGACAGATTCTATCAAACAAAGTGATCTTGTCAGCAAAGGAAAGGAGTGGTGGTAAGACGATGGCCTTTTTATGGTTAACTAAGATCTCATCATAACTTTCATCAATAAAGACAATATCGTATGCTTTGATTTTATCATACTTGTAAGCATCTACAGGTATGGCCTTGTGAATGACGACCTGTTTGAAGTTATTCTTAAGCGTTTCAATGGATAATTTTGCATCTGCATACTTGTGACTGTATAAGAAGATGCCATCAAGAGGTCTTTTAGATTCTTCTATGAACTCAGCTAATAAAATCATAAAATCACATGTGTCACTGAGTGTTAAATCGTAAGATAGTTTCTCTTTGAATATTGGTTTGAACTGATCTACGATATGGCACAAGGTCTTGTAGTTGTTGTTGATGTTTTCAGCAATGCTGTGATAGGAATATAGGCCATAATTGATTTGATTAACAAGCGTTTGAATATGGCTTAAAACCCGTCTTTTCATGACCTCGGGTCTATCGACTAGAACCTTGATTTCACTTTGTATCAGATGAAGTATATGGTCTGTGATTTCTAAGCATAAGTCGACATTGTCTTCATCTACATTCCAATCGTTGGCACCTTCGTATATGTTCATGGATACAATCAAACCTAGTAAGTAACCTTTTTCAGACTCTGTCAACCTGATATGGTAGTTGGACTTGATATACTCACTGATCATATCGATATCACCATATAGTCTAAGGTGTGTCAGTCTTTTTAAAGTATCCCTAGATAAGGTAACATAATGACCGTCCTGCATTCTTTCTATGATGATGGATAATTTAATAATTAGACCATTAAAATCCTCAGGTACAAACCTGATTTTAAAGACTTCTTCTATTTTTCTAGCAACCTGCTTAGCTCTTTTGTAACCATAATCTCTATCTAGATAGGTATCACCAATCATTTCATCCTGGTCGGCCTTATTAAGTGTTTTTATACACCGTGTACGCCAATCGAAGATGGCTTTTCTTATTCTCTTTTCTCCTGCATCCATAACATATCTGCCAAGGTTGTCTTTGCATAAGGAGATATCTCTTTCTCTTAACCAATCTTCTACTTCATGAATATCCTTATAAATAGAAGGTTTGCTCACATATAGGTTCATTTCAAGCCATGAAAATGAAATCTTAACCTTACCAAATAAGAGTTTTTTGAGTATGTAAAGTTGTCTTTGGATGGAACCATATCCCATAAGGCCTACAGTCTGGCGCTTGATTTTATTTAAAGCTTCAAGTCTGACCTTTTCATCTGCCTGGATAAAAACACCGACCCCCGATTTCTTGACTAAAGAGACATTTAAATCCTTTAGATAAGGTTCGCATATAGACAGATCATTTCTAATAGTTTTATTGGATACTTCTAGTTTTGAGGCGATTTCTTTTATCGTTAAAATTTCATTTGTTTCAACAAGTAGTCTCATTAAGTTAATTATTCTAGCTTTCATAATTGGCTCCTTCTTATAAGAAATTATAACACATCTTGCGGTAAAAACTTTATAGACAAGTGATTTCAATGCCTGAGATTAGTAACATTTTTTTACCGTAACTTGTGGCAATAACACTAAAATTTTCAGAAAACTTTTCATGCTACGATTTTGATAATAAAAAAAGGAGGGAAACATGAAAAAAATCAAAATAGCAGCAGGTCTAGCACATGTGAATTATGGTCATATCTCAGCAGTTGTTAAAGAAGCTGTAGATGCAGGTGTTGATTACATACATTCCGATGCAGCAGATATGCATGATTTAAAAAATATGCAATTAATGGGTGGTCATCAAATTATTGAAGGCATAAGACCTGTAACGGATTTACCAATTGAATGTCATATCTATACTGTCACCTGTGATCGATTGTTTATTGAAAAGTTAGCAGCAGTAGGCACCAATATGCTGGTCTTGCCAGCTGAACATTTTATAGGCGCACCACTTGCTTATATCATCAACTACTGTCGAGAGTTTGGCATGAAAATAGGCTTGACTATAGGCTGTTACACACCGCTTTCATTTGTTGAAGAATCCATTCACGACATTGATCGTTTACATGTGGTTGTACATGGTGTAGATGAAACAGATGGTGCAGATAATTGGGGCTGGAGAAAATCAGCTGTAGATTTAGTAACAAGGGCCAGGAAGCTTATAGATGAGAAAAATCCAACATGCGAACTTGCCATTGATGGTGGACTTCGTCATAACAATATGGAGCCGCTTTTGGCATGTAATCCAGATGTTGTTATTCTATCATCAGCTATTTTCAAAGATCCCGAAGGTATTACAAGAGGCGTTGAAAAATGCAGAGCAGCGCTTGATGACGCTGCTGCTAAGTTTAATCTTGTTTAGGTGATCTTGGTTGTTTGGTTTTTTCTCTGAAAATATCTGAAAGACCTATGTAGTCAACTTTAAGTGTAAAGATGTAATTCATTAAAAGTGTCTTTATCTTAAAGGCCCACAAGTCTCTTAAGCCATCACGATGGCCCCAATAAGATTCTGTGAGTTCAAGAAGTCTACAGGCTGATAAGAAATCAATCAGCTCATGGTCCTTTTCATGAGTAGGCGCGTATTTACCACCAGCTGCTTTATAAGATGAAAAGAAAGCTTTTTCTGCATCTTGGAAGGTTTCTTCATCAAAGTAGTTAAATAGGAAAAACCTAAAACCATAAAATTCTAGCTCAGCAGGTGCTGCTTGACTGGATTCTAAATCAAAGTAGCCAGAGGGCTTGCCAGTCTCATCAACAAAAAAATTATCTGCATGCATGTCCGTAAAAACAAGGGTTGCTGGTTTGGATTTAAGCTCTAAAAGTGGTTTAAAGTCATTTATTCTTTTATGAAAGAATGCCTCTACTAGGACGACTTCCTCAGATGTAAAAGCACCTTTATTTATACCACGTTCTATACGACGATCGATGATTTCAATAAAACGATCAGCAAAGTTAAATAAGTTCGTAGGCGTTATCTTGTTATGGCCTATGAGATTGCCATAAGCATTAAAGTTGATACTTTGTATTTTAGCAAAGTCAGAACCAAGCTTTTTCATAACATCTAAGAATTGAACTTTCGAGAAGTTAGAAGTTTCTATGTACTTGGTAAGTGGCATACCTTTCATCAATTCAATGAGAATAAAATCATAGCCATCTAAAGATATATGTGCATAAAACTCAGGGGCAGGTACACCAAGTGACTTGCTTAACTGGTAGAGATAGGTTTCTCTTTCAAGCGAAAGCTCACCACCAAACATGGTATCGAGATTGCCATGAGTCTCAGTAGAACGAATGATAGGGAACTTACAAATCATCTTTTTACCAAGCGCTGTAATGATGAATACTTGGTGGTTAGAACCTTCAGGTATGAATTCTATATCACTTACTTCGATGGATGATTTAACAAGTAATTCTTCAACTTTATCAATTGTTATCATGTGACCTCCTTAGGTTACAGCTTGATGTTATTTGTTGGTGTAAGTGTAAACTGACCCAGTAAGCTTGTCAATAAAATAAGTTTCACACAATAAAAGAGAAGTACAGGGGGATTATATGAGAGATTTTGTGATCAGGCGTTTTATATCCATGATCATTACTTTATTTGTTATCGCAACAGTGACTTTCTTTTTAATGCATGCCATACCAGGGGATCCTTTTTCATTACCGAGAGAAACACCTCAAGAGATTAGGGATAATCTTGAAGAAAAGTATGGACTCAATAAACCTATATTAGAACAGTATTTTATCTATCTAAAGAATATTCTAAAGGGAGACTTTGGAATTTCAATGAAGTACAAAGGAACATCTGTTGTAGATAAGGTTACTTCTGGAATACCTAAATCGGCTGTTATTGGATTTGGGGGTATCTTTGTAGGATGTACTATAGGTATTTTACTAGGGATTGTTGCTGCATTAAATAGGGGAAAGGGCTTCGATTATTTGATTATTATACTAGCCATACTGGGCGTTTCCATTCCAAGTTTTGTTATGGCTTCGCTCTTACAGTATGCATTTGCTGTTAAAATACCACTCTTTAAGGTTGCTGGTTGGGGTGGTCTGGAGTATATGATACTACCGATTTTTTCAGCCGCTATGATGAACATTGCCTTTTATGCAAGGATATTAAGATCATCTATGTTGGATGTTTTGAATCAAGACTACATATACACAGCCAGAAGTAAGGGACTTTATAAAAACGAAGTCATTAGAAAACATGTACTCAGAAACTCATTATTGCCGCTTGTCACATCTTTAGGACCTATGTGTGCAGGTGCCATTACTGGTAATTTTGTTATAGAAAAGATATTTAATGTACCAGGTATAGGTCAGTCTTTAATTATTGCCATTCAGAACTCCGACTATACCATGATCATGGGACTAACGATTATATTTGCTTTTATAACAATAGTGATGTATTTCCTAGTAGATATTATATACGGATTGGTAGATCCGAGAATTAGATTAGCAAAGTAGGTGACTCTTGGAAAAGAAAGTATATGAAACAAGCTTGTTCGAGCCGGAACGGGCTTCTAATAAACAAGCTGAACGTCTCAAAAGGCCATCTGTATCATACTGGGCAGATGCATTTAGAAGATTTAGAGCCAATAAGATAGCCATGGGTGCATTTATCTTACTTTGTATCATCATAATCATGGCCATATTTGTACCAGTATTCTCTAGATATACCTATCAAGAGCAGGATTATTTAAGTGTAAATCAACCACCGTCCATGACCCATCTTTTTGGTACGGATGATTTGGGAAGAGATATTTTCGTAAGATGTTGGGAAGGTGCTAGAGTATCTTTGTTCATCGCTGTAGTAATTGCCATTTTAAACTCAACAATTGGGATAATCTATGGAGGGATTGCGGGCTATTCAGGTGGCAAGCTTGACAACCTGATGATGAGGATATGTGAGATCATTGCAGCTATTCCTCAGATGCTTTGGGTTATTCTCTTGATATTGGTTATGAAACCAGGTGTATTACCTGTCATCATCGCCATATCTGCAACTGGCTGGATATCTATGGCTAGACTGTTTAGGGGACAGGTATTTCAAATTAAGGAAATGGAGTTTGTTATGTCTTCTAAAACGCTTGGAGCTGGAGACTTTTGGATTATCAGACGTCACTTGGTTCCCAATGCTATGAGTCCGATTATAGCCAATATGGCCTTCGTTATACCAGGTGCCATATTTGCTGAAGCTTTTCTAAGCTATATAGGTCTTGGTTTACCACTGCCGATGGCATCATGGGGAACACTTGCTTCAGATGGTGCTGCTAAGATATTTATTTATCCTTATCAGTTGTTCTTCCCAGCTTTGTTGATATCTTTGACCATGTTAAGTTTTAACTTAATGGGTGATGGTTTAAGAGATGCACTCGATCCTAGACTGAGAGATTAAGGAGTATTCATGAAAGATGTAATATTAGACGTTTCTGATCTGGCTTTTTCTTTTAAGATTTATGGAGGAGAAGTACAAGCCGTTAGAGGCGTAGATTTCAAAATAGAAAAAGGAGAAACCTTAGGCATTGTTGGTGAGTCCGGTTCTGGTAAATCGGTAACTGCCAAGACAATTGTCGGTTTAAATGCCATAGGGACATCTGGATATTTGAAAAGTGGGTCAATTTTATTTGACGGAAAGGACTTGACTAAGTTGTCAAAAAAAGAAATGAGTCAGGTAAGGGCTAAAGATATTCGGATGATATTTCAAGACCCAATGACCAGTCTAAATCCAACCATGAAGGTAGGAAGACAAATACAAGAAGGGCTTATAAAAGCAGGTTATCCCAAAGACAAAGCCAAAACGGCTTCTATAGAAATGTTAAGAAAAGTAAGACTGCCGAATCCAGAAAAAAGATACAATCAATATCCTCATGAGTTTTCTGGTGGCATGAGACAACGTGCCATGATTGCACTTGCTATGGCTGTTAATCCTAAGATTTTAATTGCAGATGAACCAACAACAGCTCTTGATGTGACTACGCAAGCTCAAATTCTTGATTTGATGAAAGATATTCAAAAGGAGTTTGATGCGACCATTATTATGATTACTCATGATTTAGGTGTGGTGGCTGGTATGGCTAAAAATATAGCTGTTATGTATGCAGGGAAAATCGTTGAGTACGGCTATGTAGATGATATATTCGAAAAACCTGCACATCCATATACATGGGGGCTTCTAAAATCAGTACCCGATTTAGAAAAAAGTCATAAAGAACCGCTGTCAAGTATCATGGGCTCGCCACCTGACTTGTTTTCACCTCCGAAAGGTTGTGGCTTTGCAGATAGATGTGAGTATGCTATGAAAATATGCCATATGGAATATCCGGAAACAACATTACTAAAAAATGGTCATAAGGTTTCATGTTTCTTACAAAACCCAAATGCCATGTCTGTTGTTAATCCCATTACAGGATTGGAGGTGAAACATGGCTGAACTGTTAAAGGTAACAAATTTAAGCAAACATTTTAAGTTGACAAGAAAAGATTATCTGAAGGCTGTCGATGATGTAAGTTTTGATATACAAAAAGGAGAAACTCTTGGTTTAGTAGGCGAATCCGGATGTGGTAAGTCGACACTTGGCAGAACGCTTATGGGTATTTACCAACCAAGTGGCGGTGAGATTGTCTTTAAAGATAAAAAGATTACCAAACTTAAAAAGAAGGAAAGAAGAGGCTTGTGTGATCATATTCAGATGATATTTCAAGATCCATATGCTTCTTTAAATCCCCGAATGACAGTAACTGAGTTAATTGCAGAAGGCTGGGATATTAGAAAGAAATACGACAAGAAAACCAGGACTAAAAAGGTAAAAGAACTACTGGAGTTAGTAGGCTTAAATGAGGAACATGCAGAACGCTTTCCGCATGAGTTTTCAGGTGGTCAAAGACAAAGAATAGGCATAGCAAGAGCTTTAAGCATGGATCCTGAGTTCATTGTTTGTGATGAACCTATCAGTGCACTTGATGTTTCGATTCAGGCACAAATTATGAACTTACTTATTGATCTTCAAAAGAAACTAGGCTTAACCTATTTGTTTATTGCCCATGACTTATCTATGGTGCGTTATATTTCAGATAGAATCATGGTCATGTATTTAGGGTCTGTCATGGAATTTGGAGATAATGACTTGATATCAACAAATCCATTACATCCATATACGCAAGCGTTATTCTCTGCAGCACCTATAGTCAATCCAAAACAAGAACGATCTAGGGAACAGATTATTTTAAAAGACGACATACCAAGTCCTATAGATTTGCCACCAGGATGTAAGTTTTCATCCAGATGTCCTAAGGCAACTGAGATCTGTATGCAAAAAAGACCTGAACTTAAGTTTATAAAGGACCGGTATGTTACATGTCATCATGTTAGTTAAAACTATGTTTTAAAATATTAAGGAGGGAAACATGAAGTTTAAGAAAAGTTTATCATTGATTTTGATCTTCGCATTAGTGATGAGTATGGCCTTTGTAGGATGTACATCTTCATCCAATGAAGGTGGCAATGAGGTGGCTGAAGGCACTGAAGAAACAACACCTGTTGTTGATGCACCTGATGAACAAGCGACAGAAGTTGTCGAGGAAAGTGATTTAGCAGAAGACCAGATCTTTAGAATCAATATTGGTCAAGAACCTCAGATTCTAGATCCATTCCAGTTTAGAGATGATAAAGCGACGAGCTTGATTTATGCACTGCATGAACCACTATTTAGAATTTCAACTGACGAAGCAGGATATGAACCGGGTTTAGGTGAGTCGTTTGAGGCTAATGATGACAACACCGTTTATACAGTTAAGCTTAGAAAAGATGCTAAGTGGCAAGACGGTACAGATGTAACAGCAGATGACGTTGTTTACTCATTTAAAAGAGCGGTAGATCCTGAGTTTGGTTCTGAAAAGGCATTTGATTATTACGTTATAAAAAATGCTGAAAAGGTTGTTTCTGGTGAACTCGGTGTGGATGAACTTGGTGTTAAAAAGTTAGATGATTACACTGTTGAGTTTACATTAGAACAACCAATGGATTATTTTATTCATTACATGGTTATGCCAGGTTTTGCACCGATTCAAGAAGAAGCAGGTCAGGCATTTAAAGATATCTATGGTACAAATCCAGATAAGATTGTATCGTCTGGTCCGTTTACAATAGAATCTTGGGAACATGATTCATCTATTACACTTAAGAAAAATGACCATTACTGGGATGCTGAAAATGTAACTTTAGACGAAGTTTATGTAACAATTATTTTGGATGGTAATACCATTGCATCTATGTTTGAAGTGGATGATCTAGATTACATGGAAGTTGGTCCTGACTATATTCCTAAGTACAAAGAAGATCCTGGATTTAGAGTTAGAAGTCAAGTTAGAGTGAGCTTTATCGAATTTAATCCTAACATTGAGTTTTTAAATAACATCAAAATCCGTGAAGCTTTATCACTTACATTTGACAGAATCGCTTATGTCGAAAATGTGCTTCAATCTGGTGATATGCCAGCTTATGGTTTGATGCCTCCAGGTATGACAGGTTTAAGTGGTGGAGACTTTAGAGAACAAGCTGGTGATATCGTCATGGATATGGGGAATGATCCAGAAGCCATTGAAAGAGCAAAAACCTTATTAGATGAAGGTTTAGCAGAGTTAGGAAAAACCAAAGAAGAAATGGAAGAGTTCTTAGAAGTATTATGTGTGGATAGCCCAGGTGCTAAGAAAAATGCTCAAGCCATCCAACAGATGTGGTTAAAGAATTTAGACCTTAATCTTACTGTAACTCCAATGCAAGTTAAGATGTTAATTCCTATGTTAATGGATGGTACTTTCCACTGTGTAGTTGGTGGTGGTCGTACTGCTCAAACACCAGATCCGGCTTATATGGTTGACTTTATCTATTATGAAGGTAAGTGGGATGATCCTACCTATACTGAGATGATGGAAAATGCCTTTGTACAGGTTGGAGATGAAAGAATACAAACACTTATGGACATTGAAAAGTATGTTTTAGAGAAGTTTGTATTTATTCCTCAACAGTTTGGTATGGCGAGTTCTGTAATCAAATCTGATGTTGCAGGATTTAAGACATTCCCATTAACATTACAATATGACTTTAAGTATGTACAAATAAAGAATTAAGCTAAGGACCAGTTATCTGGTCCTTCTAAAAGGATTTGAGATGAAAATTATTAAAGGCAAGTGGCTATATACTGGCAAAAAAGTTATTAAAAATTTTGAAATGCATATAGAAGATGGCATCATTACATATCTAGATGAGTGTCATGAAAGAGATATAGATGATATTTATGTTATTCCTGGACTTATAGACGGACACTGTCATTTAATCAATGAAGAAGTAGATTCTTCAAAGACTGGAGCAAAAGCAGTTCTTCACGGCTATAGAAATGCACTAAAAATGTTAAAGGATGGCTTTGTAGCTATAAGAGATCTGGGTTCACCTAGGGATTATGTTTTAGGTATCAGAGATTATATAGACGAAGGCTATTTGGGGCCAAAGATAGTCTCAGCTGGAAGGGCTATTTGCATTACCAGTGGGCATGGAACTCATATAGGCATGGTTTGTAATGGACCAGAAGCTGTCAGACACGGTGTTAGAAAACTTATAAAAGAGAATGTTGACTTGATTAAGATTATGGCCTCAGGTGGTGTTGGATCTAGAGGAAAAGAACCTGGCCCACAGGAAATGAGCAATGAAGAGATCTTGATGGCAGTAGAAACAGCACATATGCATGGTAGAAAAGTTTCTGCTCATGCTCATGGTTATGAAACCATAAGAGCATGCATAGAAGCTGGCGTTGATTCAATAGAACATGGTGTCTTCTTAAAAGAAGATCTTATACAATCTATGATTCAAAAAAGTACTTATGTTGTACCGACATTTTCAGCACCTTACTATGCAACAAAAGAGGGCTTGAAAGACCATCCTGAAGATCCACTGCATAAGGCCAGTTTATCAGTATTAGAAGATCACAGAAAAAATATCTATAAGGCATATAGAGCAGGTGTTAATGTTGCTTTTGGTACAGATGTAGGTACCCCCTATAACCTACATGGAAAGGGTTCGTATGAGTTGGTTTTAATGACAAAAGCAGGCTTTACACCTGAAGAGGCTATAAAGTCTGCAACCTACGAAGCAGCAAGGCTTCTAGGCTTAAAGTTGGGCTTGTTGGAACGAGGCTATGAAGCCAGCTTTTTAGTTTTAGAAGACAATCCATTTGAAGATATAGAGTCTGTGTCGAGAGAAAAAACAGTGTATTTAAAAGGAATTAAATTGGAGGAAGTTTTATGAAGTATATGACAGCAGAACCATTTAGAATAAAAGTTGTTGAACCAGTTAAAAAGACAACGAAAGCAGAACGTCAAAAGTGGCTTCAAGAAGCTAGGTACAATGCGTTTACATTAAAGGCTGAAAATGTATATATAGACTGTATAACAGATTCCGGTACATCTGCCATGTCCACTGAACAATGGGCAGCCATGATGTTAGGTGATGAATCCTATGCTGGTTGTAAGTCTTTTTATAAACTCCAAGCATCAGCTAGGGATGTATTTGGTATTGAAAATGTTCAGCCAACTCATCAAGGTCGTGCTGCAGATTATATCATGGCATCTATCTATTGCGAAAAGGGCAAGTATGCCGTAGGTAATATGCACTTTGATACTTTCAGAGGTAACGCAGAAGTATTAGGTGCCATACCTGTAGATTTTGTTATTGATGAGGGATTAGATACAAGCAGTGGTCAACATCCTTTTAAAGGTAATATAGATACAAACAAGCTCCAAAAGCTTATTGATGATAAAGGTGCTGATCAAGTTTGTGTGATTATCATTACGATTACTTGTAATAACAATGGTGGTCAACCGGTATCTATGAAAAACATAAGAGAAGTAAGTGAAATTGCTAAAAAATACAATATCCCTCTTGTAATGGATTCTGCTAGACTCGCTGAGAATGCTTATTTTATTAAAACAAGAGAAGAAGGATATGCAGACAAAGAAATCAAAGAGATAACTAGAGAAATGTTTTCTTATTGTGAGACAGCGACCATGTCTTCTAAAAAAGATGGTCTTGTAAATATTGGTGGACTCTTCTTGTCAAGAAACGAAAATGTATTTTTACAAGCCAATCAACTGGCCATTGTTCATGAAGGATTTATCACTTATGGTGGTATGTCTGGCAGAGATATGGAAGCTTTAGCTGTTGGTCTACAGGAAGTATGTGATGTCCAATATCTAGAATATCGTATCAATCAAGTTAAGTATTTAGGAGATAAGCTTAAGGAGAAGGGAGTTCCTATTGTAGAGCCTACAGGTGGTCACGGTGTTTATGTGGATGGTAGAAGATTCTTTCCACATATTCCGCAAAATGAATTTCCATCTCAAAGACTTGTTTGTGCACTTTATGAAGAAGCGGGTGTAAGAGCTGTTGAATTAGGTGCTTGCGCTTTTGGTTCTAAAGATAAAGATGGCAATCCTATCTGGCCAGAACTTGAGACAATGAGAATATCTGTTTCAAGAAGAGTTTATACCAATAACCATTTGGATTGTATAGCTGAAGCTTTAGGAGATATCTACAAGAATCGTGACGCTTATAAGGGGATGAAACTTGTTTATGAAGGTCCAATAACTTCACTTCGTCACTTTACAGCTGGCTTTGAACTTCTATAAAGGAGGCAGAGATGAATTTTGATTTTTACTCACCAACAAGAGTTCATTTTGGCAATGGCAAGTTAGAACTCATTGGTCAAAGAGTGAAGACTTATGGTAAGAGATGTTTTCTTGTGACAACTGAAAATGTTGCTCCTATGAAAGAATTGTTCGATAGAGTTAAGGACATATTAAGACAAGAAGGCATAGAAATTTATCACTTTGACAAGGTCCTGGCCAATCCACCAAAAGAAGTCATTGAAGATGGGATCACTGCCTTTAATGACTTTGAAGGACAGGTTGTCTTGGCGGTAGGCGGAGGTTCTAGTATTGATACGGCTAAGTCGATAGCACTATTAAATAAGTGTATACCTTTAAATTGGAGTCATCTTTTTTCTACTTACTCAAGTCCTTTTGAAAAGTATGACTCTTTAACTAGTAATAAAACACCTTTAATATCTGTACCTACAACATCGGGTACTGGCTCTGAAGTTACACAGGCTGCAGTAATCACAGATGGTGATGATAAAAACTCAATTTATCATCCTGACAATTATTCAAAAGAGGCCATCTTAGATCCAGAGCTTCTGTTGACCCTTCCGGTAAGCTTAACAGCTTCTACTGGTTTTGATGCATTTACCCATGCATTTGAGTCATACATCAGTGACTTTTCATCAGAAATCTCTAGGATGTATGCCTTTAGGGCTATGAAGTTAATTGTGGAGTATTTACCAAAGGTCTTAATTGAACCTCATAATATTTTATATAGACAAAAGATGATGTTTGCTCAGTGGTCAGCTGGTGTATCTTTAGCTAATGCTGGTGCTCATGCGCCGCATCCTCTGAGCGAAATTCTTGGTGGTCTTACTCATATCAGCCATGGTGAATCTCTAGCCCTTGTGTATCCTGAGTTTGTAAATGAGACCTATTCGAGATACAGCTTGAGAATGGATGACGTAGCGGCTATATTTGAAAAACCTATAGAGGATGGGATAAGATGCTTCCTAAAAGAAATCGGTTTATACAGATCTTGGCAAGAGTATGAGATTAAAGAAGCAACATATAAAAAGGTTTATGAATCTCCAATTCTAAATTATTTGCCATTTGGATCTAAAGATAGTTTACAGAGGATATATGAAAACGCATATAAGAGAAAAATGTAGTCTTTCGACAAAAAAGGGATCTCAAGATTGAATAGCTTGAGGTCCTTTTATATGGAAATACTGTTAAGCTGATTGTCGAGAGTCATATGGTTATTATAGAAGAAAAACAAAATAGCACCTTAGCCGTGCTACTTTGTCTTAGACTTATGTTAATATCTAAAGACTCAAAACATATGTTTTGAGTGATGGACTATTTAAAATACGACAAAATTTATATTTGTCAATTTTGTAATCATGATTACTTTTCTATATAATAACACATTAAATTTCATCTGTATAGCTATTTATTAGAATATTGAGTAAAATAATTTTGTAATTAATATAGTCTAAGGAGGCACTTATGTATCTTATATCTATGCTTATAGCCATACTAGGAACAGTACTTTATCATTTTGCTCAGAAGTCTATGCCAAGTAACATAGATCCCGTATTTGGAGCGATTGTTACTTATGTATGTGCTCTTACAATTTCACTTGTGTATTTCCTTTTTATTTCTAAAAAGTCTGTGACGGAAGAAATATCGCATTTAAATTATGCGCCACTCTTATTGGGTGTTTCTATCTTTTTGATAGAGGTAGGTTTTCTTATGGTATATAGGTCGGGATGGGATATTGGTGTAGCACCTCTAGTAGCCAGTATTGCTTCTACGGTTATTCTAGTCGCTTTAGGGACTTTAGTTTTTAAAGACCAGCTGACAGTGACAAAGGCTGCTGGTTTTGTAGTTTCAGTCATTGGTTTGTTTTTAATTACAAAATAACGAATGACATATATTTCCTTTTATATGCAATGATGTTATAATAACATCTGGAGGTTATTTTGAATAAATACGAATTACTTAAAAAACACTTTGGCTATGATACCTTTAGGTATGGTCAAGAGGAAATAATAGATATGATTGTTTCGGGTTCTGATGTGTTGGCCATCATGCCTACAGGAGGCGGGAAGTCTCTGTGTTATCAGTTGCCAGCCCTTTTATTAGATGGCATATGTATTGTTATATCACCACTGATTGCTCTTATGAAAGATCAGGTAGATGGACTAAATGAGTCGGGTATACCTGCTACTTATCTGAATTCTACACTGACTTTATCAGAATCGAATGAGCGCGTTAAAGAGATCATTGATAATCGTTATAAACTGGTCTATGTGGCACCTGAAAGACTTTTAAGCGATCAGTTTTATGACTTATCACAGAGGATTAATATCTCTCTAATTGCAGTCGATGAATCACACTGCATCAGTCAGTGGGGCCATGATTTTAGACCATCTTATAAGAACATACCACTTTTTATCAATCGCTTAAAGACTAGACCTGTTGTGACAGCTTTTACAGCTACAGCAACATCCTATGTTGTCAGTGAAATAAAAGAGCTTCTAGAACTGAACATGCCCTTTGAATTGACTACAGGTTTTAACAGAGAAAACCTATTTTACAGGGTTGTCAAACCTAAAGATAAAAACAAATACGTAAAAGATTATCTAAATAATGACTTTGATCAAGGGTCAGGTATTATATACTGTTCTACGAGAAAGGCTGTGGAATCTTTGTCTCAAAAGCTAAAGTCACAGGGTTTCTCAGCAGAAGGCTACCATGGTGGTATGGAAAGTGATACAAGAACCGCCATACAAGAAGCCTTTATGCTGGATCAGATAAAAATTATTGTTGCAACCAATGCTTTTGGTATGGGAATAGATAAACCTGATGTTAGATTTGTACTCCACTACAACATGCCTAAAAATATGGAAGCATATTATCAGGAAGCTGGTCGTGCTGGAAGAGATGGTAAGAAAAGTGTTTGTATTTTGATGTACTCACCATCTGATATTGTTAAGCAAAAGCTTTTGATTGCTCAGAATTATACAGACCCTCAGAGAGACAAGATTCAAAGAACCAACCTGCAAGTATTGGTTAACTATTGCCATACCAACGACTGTCTACGTGATGAAATTATTTCATATTTTGGTCAAAAGAAAGCATACATAGACTGTGGTTCATGTGGTAATTGTTTAAATGATTCTGAGTTTGTAGACATGTCCGTAGAATCTCAAAAGATACTGTCTTGTATTTATAGAACCAATCAGCGGTTTGGTACCAATATGATCATCAAGGTCTTGAGGGGATCTAAGGATAAAAAGATTATGAATTGGGAGCTTAATAAAGTATCTACCTATGGTATTATTCCAGATATATCTGAAGGTGGCCTAAGAGAACTTATTATGAACCTGATTGCCAGAGGTTATATCACCATGACTGTGGACCAGTTTCCAATCCTTAAACTTAATGAGTCATCAAGAGCCGTTCTAAAAGGTGAGACCAAGATACTGGTAAGAAAAGAACGTATACAAGTTAAAGATAAGAAAAAGTCTAAGAAAAAACCTAAGACTGATTTGGATTACAATAGGGACTTGTATGACTTACTTGCAGAAAAACGTAAATCAATCGCTAGTAAGAAGCGGGTACCTTTATATGTAATATTTGCAAACTCTGTACTAGAATCAATGGCATTTTATTTACCGACAACTAAAGAGGCCTTTCTCGAAATCAAGGGTGTTGGTGAAAAGAAGTTTGAAACTTATGGTCAAGATTTTATAGATATCATTTATGAATTTAAAAGCAAATAGTTGAGTCAACACTTGAAGGTGACGAATGTTTTATATCATATAACATAACCTAAGAGAAACTTTGGCATGTGTCCAAAGTTTTTCTTGTTCTAAAAAACTAAATTTTCATATTATTTTGAAAAATTATGAAGTAAAATAGAATTGGGCGTAAAATATTTAAGGGGTGAAGCATGGTTGATTTTAATGTAACAGAAATTATCGTTCAGTTGATAGGTGGACTGGCACTTTTCCTATATGGTATGAATGTCATGGGAGAAGGCCTTCAAAAGTCTGCTGGCGATAAAATGAAATCTATTATTGAATCTTTAACAAGAAATCGGATAATGGCGGTACTTGTTGGAACGGTCGTTACTGCTATTATTCAGTCATCATCAGCAACAACTGTTATGGTTGTTGGTCTTGTTAATGCAGGTATTATGAATCTAACACAGTCTGTTGGGATCATTATGGGTGCCGATATTGGTACAACCATTACTGCACAGCTTGTGTCGATTAACTTAACAGCACTGGCACCATTTTCAATTGCACTTGGTGTGGTGATCAATTTATCCACAAAGAATCCAAAAATAAAAAAATATGCAGAAATCCTTATAGGATTTGGTATTTTATTTATGGGTATGGACATTATGAAGGGGGCATGTAAGCCGCTTAGATCATACGAACCTTTTACAAATTTATTAACGCGATTTGGATCAGGTAGTGGTATTGATACATTCTTAGCAATTGGTACAGGTTTTTTAGTGACAGCCGTTATCCAGTCTTCGTCGGCTACTACGGGTATTATGATTGCCCTAGCAGGGGCAGGCTTATTAAACATTGAATCTGCCTTTCCAGTACTTTTAGGTGCTAACATCGGTACTTGTGTTACAGCGCTGCTTTCTTCAATCGGTACCAAACGTGTGGCAAAAAGAGCTGCTATTATGCATTTAACAATTAAAGTCATTGGTACGACAATCTTTGCTATATTCTTATCTGGGATAACTGTTTCTGTTGTACAGATGATGTCTTCTAGTCCGGAAAGACAAATTGCATGGGCTCATACATTATTTAATGTCGTCAATACCATGATACTTCTACCATTTGCACCACTCTTGGTTAAGTTTGTAATGAAGGTATTACCACAGCAATCTAGTCCTGAGGAGAAGGATTATACTTTGGCTCTAGACGACAGAATCTTGGGGACGCCGTATATAGCCTTAGAGCAAGTAAAAAATGAAATCACTGTAATGGGTGATCTAGCAGTCAAGTCCTTTCACACAGCCATGGATGGCTTTTTAGATAGTAATCCAGACAATGTTACTAAGGTCAACAGGTATGAAGAGAAAATCAACTTAATGGAAGAAGAGATACTAGAGTACCTTGTAAAAATGTCGAACTCTGCCGTATCAGGTGACCAAAGAGAGATGATTGATACACTTTTTAACTCTGTTAATGATATAGAACGATTAGGTGATCATGCAGAAAATATTGCTGAGTTGACCACCTATAAAATCAAACACCAATTAAAGTTTTCTAGTGAAGCCAATGTAGAGTTAAGAGAAATTTATGAAGTTGCTAAAGAAGCTCTAGATATTGCTATTGCCAATATCAAGAATGAAGACCAGGCTGAAGCTTCTAAGGTCGTTGAGATAGAACAGCGTATTGATGAGTTAGAAGAAGCATTAAGAAAGAAACATATCAGACGTCTTAGCGATGGTATCTGTCAGGCCAAATCAGGTGTTATATTCTTAGATCTTATTAATAATATTGAACGTGTTGGCGATCATGCCATGAACATAGCGGAAATACATCTCTTGGATGCATAATTAAGCTTAAAAGTCTCAATTCTGGGTAGTAATAGAATGTGACTATGCCTTTGTTGAACCATATTCGGGAATAGAAAGGACAATATTATGAAAGATTACAAGAATATCATTACAAAGATGATGGAGTATCAAAACACTTATGAAGCAGACAAAATGTTAGAGTATTTTACAGACGATGCACAGTTTCTAGTTATTGATGATCATTCTACATTTGTAGAAGGAAAAACCAATATCAAAACAATGATTGAAACTACAAAACCTGAAGATCGTTATCATTGGACGCTAAACAACATGATGACAACTGATGATAAGGTTGTTACTTTCGAAACTATGACAACTAAAGACAATACTACTGAAGCTTACATTTTCATTTATGAAATGAAAGACGACCATATCAACAAGGTATGGATGACAAAGCAGTAGAGAGCTAGATTTATTTGCGTAACAGAATCATCTGTTACGTTTTGTTTTGCTCAAAAAGTGGCATTTGAAGTGTATATATGAATTACCATATTATAATTGTACCTTATCTTATAATAGTCAAAAGTATAAAAGTTGAAAAAAATCATGGTAATGAGTACAATGTAAAAGTAAGTGATAATAATATGTACATGGAGGAATAATGGATAGTAAGTTCTATCAATTGGATTATATCTTAAATATTGAAAAGTTTCAGAAGATACAGGATGATATGTCTAAAGCGACAGAAATGGCAATAATTGCTGTGGATTTTAAAGGGAATCCTGTAACAAAACACAGTCGTTGCCAAGCCTTTTGCACCTTAGTTAGATCAGATGAAAAATTGAATGATTTATGTGAAAAGTGTGATTCAAGGGGTGGACTAGAAGCTGCAAGGCTACAAAAGCCCTATGTTTATATGTGTCATATGGGTGTTGTGGATGTTGCCATACCAATAACTGTTGACGACCAGTATTTAGGTGCATTAATGATGGGACAGATCAAGTTAGAAGATGAAAATAACATCTCGCAGCTTGAAAGAATCGTTAGTAAAAGATTCTTGTTGGATAATTGTGATTATCCTGAGATTGAGACTTTGTATGCTGGCCTGCCTATTATGAAGTTAGAAAAGATACAAGCTGTGGCTCAAATGGTTTTTCATATGGTTAACTATATGGTAGAAGAAGCCATTCTAAAAGCCAAACTCAATGAAAGAAATAGACAGTTAAACTTAACTAAGCCTAAACCTTCTCCTGTTAATACAGTAGAAGATGCTCCAAAAATAGTTGAAGAACATAAGGATTTAATAATAAAACCTGCTCTTGATTACATGAAAGACAACTGTGAAAAGAAGATTTATCTCGATGACATGGCATATCGCTGTAATATATCATCATCGTATTTTAGTAGGTTGTTTAAAAGAGAAGTTGGTGAGAGTTTTTCATCCTATTTAAATAAACTAAAGGTTGAAAGAGCCAAGACAATCTTAGACGAAACAGATGAACCTATTATCAACATATCCTTAAACCTTGGTTATGAGGACTGTGGTTATTTTATTAAAGTATTTAAAAAATATGTTGGTACGACACCAGCACAATATAGAAAAGTAAAATCGTAAAATTATGAACTAATCGTACATATTTTTACGATTTTTTTAAATTGTCAGAAAATTACGACCATATTGTCACTAGAGAGTGCATAATTGTCCAATGGCAAACGTTGTCCTGAAGTCTATACTTATGTTAGATGATTGATGAAGGAGGAAAAAATGAAAAAAATATTAATATCACCATCAAAGTATGTACAGGACAATGGCGCATTAAAAGAACTTGGTAAGTATACACTTCAGTTCGGAAAGAAAGCTTTATTAGTAGCATCATCAGATGATGTGAATAGGGTAAAGGATGCGATTGATGAAACAATTAAGAATTATGATGTTACTTTAGTAGCAGGTACTTTCGGAGAAGAATGTACAAGTGAAGAAGTTCAAAGATTAGCTGAAGTATGTAAAACAGAAAGCTGTGACGTTGTCATTGGCCTAGGTGGCGGTAAAGCCTTAGATACTGCAAAGGCGGTAGCCAATGACGGCTTGTTACCCGTTATTACAGTACCGACGATTGCTTCTACAGACGCACCATGCAGTTCATTATCAGTTGTATATAATGAAAAAGGTGAATTCCAAGAGTACAGATTTTATAGAAGTAATCCAGATCTAGTATTAGTAGATACAGAAGTTATTGCAAAAGCTCCAACAAGATTTTTAAGAGCGGGTATGGGAGATGCTTTATCAACATATTTTGAAGCTAGATCTTGTGAAAGATCATTTGCAGAAAATATTCCAGGTGGTAAAAGTACAAAATTAGCTGTTGCTGCAGCAAGACTTTGCTATGAAACTTTATTAGAGGATTCAGTTAAGGCAATTGCAGCATCTGATAGAAATGTTGTAACACCAGCACTTGAGAATATCATTGAGGCCAACACATTACTGAGTGGCATGGGATTCGAATCGTCAGGTTTAGCAGCAGCACATGCGATTCATAATGGTTTAACTGCTTTAGAAGAAACACACTCTTACTATCATGGTGAAAAAGTTTCATTTGGTACTTTAGTACATTTAGTATTAGAAAATGCACCAAAATCTGAAATTGAAGAGGTAATTGCATACTGTAAATCTGTGGATTTACCAACAAGTCTAAAAGATTTAGGTGTTGAAGAAGTAACAAATGAAAAAGTAATGGCAGTTGCTAAGCTTGCTTGTGCACCTAATGAAACAATTCATAATATGCCGTTTACAGTTACTCCAGAAGATGTTTATTCAGCTATATTTGTTGCTGATGAGTTAGGAAGGTAATGATGAAAAAAATAATTAATTCACCTGAATCGGTTGTGATAGAAATGTGTCAAGGGATGGTAAAGGCTCATCCTGAACAATTAGAGTTCAACAAGCGTCATAAGCTTTTAATGAGAAAGAACTTAAATAAAAATAAGGTAACTCTAATCAGCGGTGGTGGTTCAGGTCACGAACCAGCACATGCAGGATATGTTGGTAAGGGTATGCTTGATGTAGCTGTTTGTGGAGATGTGTTTGCTTCTCCATCAACCATTCAAGTCTACAATGGTATCTTAGAGTCGGAATCTGATAAGGGAACGCTTTTAATCATTAAGAATTATTCTGGTGATATTATGAACTTTGAAGCAGCTGCTGAAATGGCAGAGGATGATGATATTACAGTAGACAAGGTCTATATCAATGATGATGTTGCTGTAAAAGACAGTTTATATACAGTTGGTAGAAGAGGGGTAGCTGGTACAGTATATGTACATAAAATTGCTGGAGCAGCTTCTGAAGCCATGAAATCTCTGGCTGAAGTAAAAGATGTGGCTAACAAGGTAATTGAAAATACAAGATCAATAGGTTTTGCCTTATCTTCATGTACAGTTCCAGCAAAAGGAACACCAACATTTGAGCTAGCAGAACAGGAAATTGAGTTTGGTGTAGGTATCCATGGGGAACCAGGTACTGAAAGAAGAACAATTAAAACTGCAGATGAGCTTGCAGCAGATTGTATCAACAAGTTGTTTGAAGAAAACATATACAGTAAGGATGATGAAGTAGCCTTAATGATTAATGGATTTGGTTCAACGCCTTTACAAGAGTTATATGTTCTAAACAATTCAGTTGCAAAGTTACTTGAAGATAGAAATGTAAAGGTTTATGACACAATGGTTGGTAACTTTATGACTGCCATTGATATGGAAGGTGCTTCGATTACCATGTTGAAGCTAGATGATGAGTTAAAAACGTATTTTGATGCACCAGTAGATACGATAGCAATAAAGAGAGGTTAATAATGAGTGTTATAACAACAGAAGGTATGATGAAGGCTATTAACAATATGGCAGATATTATCATAGAAAATGAAGTTTACTTTTGTGAGTTAGATTCTGTGGCTGGCGATGGTGACTTCGGTATGTCAGTTTCTAAAGGTTTTAAACAACTGAAAGAAGAATGGGATGATCTCAGTCAGGAAACGATCGGTAGCTTTTTAAAGGATGCTGGTATGATCATTACTGAGTATTGTGGTGGTGCATCAGGCCCAATCTGGGGTTCTGCATTTAGGGCAATGGGTAAATATGCTAAAGACAAGGATTCTTTAACAGTTAAAGAGCTTGGAGAAATGCTTGATGCTGCTGTTGCTGGTATCCAAAAGCGTGGCAAGGCACAACTTGGTGATAAGACGCTTTTAGATGCATTAATTCCAACTGCCGAAGCTGTTAAATCTGCTGATGAGACTTTAAGTGTTCGAGAAGCATTTACAGAAGGCGCAAAAGCTGCTAGACTTGGCGCTGAAAAGACCAAGACTATGGTTGCCTCAAAAGGTCGAGCATCTTATGTTGGTGAACGAAGTTTAGAACATCCTGATGCTGGTGCCATGGCACTGGGGGTAATTTTTACAGAAATGATGAACAGATAAGTTGAGCCTACGTAAGTAGGCTTAACTTATTTTTTGATTATGTTTAAAAAGATGCCTAACACCTGTGAATACTTATGTGTAGCATGATAGATATGTCACAAAACAGCTTATATTTGTCAATATTAAATAGATTATGTCAATATGAATTATTTGTTTCAACCCTATATGAAGGTAGAATTTAGTTACAAGGCATGTAAGTATAGGAGGGGAAAATGGAGACAAATCAAGTGAGTAAAAAAGTATATTGGCTAAGGGTCATCCTATTAGGATTCTTCCAACCAATGGTTTATTTTGTACCGTATATGTATTATACATTAGGTAATCAAATGGCCGATTATTTTCAAACCGATCTACCGACAATAGCGGGTTTCTTATCGTTATATGGTTTGATCGCAATGATTTCTTATGTACCAGCAGGTATCTTTACAGATATAGTAGGTGCGAAAAAAGGAATCGTATTTTCAATGTTATCTACTACAGCTCTGTTAGTATGGTATGCGACAACTAGCTCAATTGCTCAACTGAAAATCATTATGATTTTACTAGCAATCACAACTATATTTACATTCTGGTCGTCTTGGCTTGTAGCTCTTGCTAAAGCAGGTTCTGACAAAGATCAAGGTAAGTCATTTGCATATGGTTATACTGTCGTAGCACTTGGTAACATCGTAATTGGTTTAGTAGCAACTGCAATTGTTGGTAACACACCTAGTAACATTTCATTATTAGTATATATTATTGCTGCTATACATTTAGTTGGTGCTGTTGTATTCTACTTCATCTTACCAAATAATATTGGAAATTCTGATGATGAAGAAAGTAAGTTTAAGTTGGCTCATTTAGCAGAAGTCATCAAGACGCCTGGTGTTTGGTATGTAGGTATTGTTGTATTCGCATTCTATGCATGTCTTGCGACAACAAACTCTTTTAACCAGCTGCTTTCAGAAGGTTTTGGTATGTCTGATGCACAGGCTTCGTTTGTAGCTGTATTTAGAGCAAACGGCTTAGGTTTAGTTGCTGGTCCAATTTTGGCTACAATCGGTGTAAAAATGAAATCCAATGCCAAACTTATAAGAATTGTTGCTGTTATTGAGGCTGTATTGATTGCTGTTTTAATGTTTACACCTCTAAACAAGTCTTTGGTTTTAATGGCGATTACAATAGTATTAATGGTTGCATTTTTACAGCTTGGTGTTAGATCTATCTACTTCGGTCAAATGGCTGAAGCATCAATTCCAAACCATATTTTAGGAACTGCAACAGGTGTAATTTCAATTCTTGCATACTCAGCAGATACATTTATTCACACATGGGTAGCAGGTTTTATTACAAACGCAGATGGTTCTTGGAATGCCAGTGGTTATACCAATGTCCACATGTTACAGTTTGCCTTACTGGCAATAGGTTTTGTTTTCACGACACTGATCATTAGACAACAAAAGAAAATGAAGGGTCAAAAGGAAGCTGAACTTAAGGTAGGTTAATCATACAATTAATTGATAGTATCACGACATTAACAAACTGAATCTAAAAATAAATATAAAAATGAGCAAGCTTCACTGGCTTGCTCATTTTATGTTAGTAACTTTTATGATGTAATTTTCGGTATTCGGTTGGCATAATTTGAGTGACTTTTTTGAAGTCTTTACTAAACTGATGAGGATAAACGTAGCCCAGTTCTCGTGAAACATCGGAGATCTTGTATTGTGTGTTAATAAGTAATTCCTTGGCTCTTTCTATCCTATACTTGAGTGTATATTCAGTCAGATTGATTTCAACTTCTTTTTTAAAGAGTCTACATAGATATGATTTGTTCATATCTAGAGCTGTAGATAACTGCTGCAATGATATGGTTGGATTGGTTTCAATCAAAGAAATTGCCTGTTTGATTTTAGGTGAATAGTTATTGTCCTTTTGTTTAGCCAAGTAGGCAACAATTGTTTCAAATTTGTCAATGTACCAAGCTTCAATGTCTTTTATATGAGAGAGTGATTCAATTTCATCTAAAGACAAATAATCACGTCCAAACACTTTTTTAGTACTTAATTGATTGTTGTTCAAAATCGATTTTAAGCATGAAAACAGGCATATATGCAAATAGTTGAGATAACTTAGCTGTATAAAGCCATTTTCATTTGTGTCAAAGAGTCTGTAAATGACTTGTTGTATGCTCACAAGATCCAAGTCCTCTATATAGCTTGACAGTCTTTTTAAATTATTGTCAATAATTTCGTAAGTAAGATCAGTTGAGTATTTAGTATCATCAGCAAAGAAAATAGGGTTAATCTTAGAAGGAAGTAGATTTTTACTCACGTTTTTAACATGCTGATACTGTGTTTTTATTTGGTCTAATTTCGTAAATGGTTGGCTTATAGTAATCATGTACAGATCAACCACTTCTTTTGTAACTTTGACTATTAGGGCTGAAATGGATTGACACTGCGTAATAAACTTTAATCGACTTGGTCCTGAAGAAACTTTAGTGAGGATGACGATGTTTCTATTGTGTATATTTAGGATCATTTGGGATGCTAAAACACCTCGTAAATTTTCTTCTAACTTCTTGAGTGCCTTATAATCAAGGGGATTCGTAATAAAAGCACTTAAGAAGTTGAGCTTTAATTGAAATAAGACATATCTTTCTGCTGGTGACTCATTTGCAAAGTGCTGTTTCAAGAGTTCTAAAGAAGGTTCATGTATGGTGTCTAAGAGCTGATGCAGACCTGTTGAAAGATTCTGATTGAGTTTTTTTCTGTTAAATAAAACTTTGGATTCTTCTGCTAGAAGACGACTGAAAAGATTTTCTAACTTGTTGATATCTAAAAGATCTTTGACTAAGTAATCGTAAGTGTTTAAACGAATAGCTTCTTTAGCATAAGAAAAGTTTTCATGACAAGAAAGAATAATGATTGGGGTATCGATGCCATCTGCTCGAAGCTTTCTAATCATTTCTAAGCCATCCATGAGGGGCATCTGTATGTCAGTAAAAATCAAGTTGGGTTTGATGGTCTTAATTAGATGATAACCATCAAGCCCATTTTCTGCATGAGAAATTGAATTTATATCAAGGTCTATTTGATCAAGAAGAATCTCCAATTTTCTTATGGCTAATGCTTCATCATCAATGATAACAATATCAAACATTTTCATATCCTTTCTTTGGAATGTCTATATATACAATGGTACCCTTATTAGGTCTACTTGTGATGTCAAAAATAAAATCATCCTTGTAATATAGTTGAAGTCTTGTTCTTATATTACTGAGTCCGATATGACCATAGCCCCTGTGGTGAACGACTTGATCATCCTCGTTTTCTATCTTACTGACATCGAATCCGATGCCATTATCTATGATGGTAAATCTCATTCTGTCTACATAACTTTCTCCAGCTAGAGAAATGATGCCGCCTTGCTGTTGGCTGGCGAGTACACCATGGAAAATTGCGTTTTCAACCAATGGTTGTAAGAGGAACTTTGGCAGTTGTAGACCAGATAAATCAGGATCCAATGTAGATTCAAACTCGAACTTATTTTTATATCTAAATGACATGATTTTTATGAAATGATCGATACATTCAAACTCTTTTTTTACTGTATAGTTATTGTTCTTTGGCGTCATACTGAGTCTAAACAAGTAGTTCATAGACTGAATGGTTGATGCAATTTCGTGATTTTTATTTTCAAGTGCTATGCATTCTAGTGCATTCATGGTGTTGTGAATAAAATGTGGATTTATCTGAGCTTGTAATAGACTGAGTTCTAAAGCAACATTCTCTTCATGTTCTTTTTGGTTTTCATTCATGAGCTTCTGAATATGTACAAATAAGTTGTTAACACTGTCAGTCAGCTTCTGAGTCTCATCTGTAGAAGTATGTTCTATAGGCTCTGGCCATTCATTATTTTCAAACACTTTAAATGAGTCCATAACCTTATATATTGGCGATGTTATTTGTTTTGATAATAAGGCGTTTACTGTAAAAGTAAAGATCAAACTTATAAAGCCAATTATTAAAATGTTTAAACTGATGTCATTGGTTTCATCAAGAATGAAATCATGTAAAACCAAGCCGACGATCCTCCAATTTGTATATTCATCTAAACTATCTTCATACTTGAAATGGTGTCCTATTTTTAAATAAGGACTTTTTTCTTGGTTTTCGATAATTTTATTTAAAGTAGCAGAAGAAGTCTTTGATTTGTTAAAGGCAATCATATGATTGTTTTCGTCTAGAATGGCCAGAGCGTCGAAGCTACTTATGTTGGATATATCAAAATCTTCAAATAACCAGTTTTTCTTAAATGAGATTAATAAATAACCATTTTGTCTTAAAGTATCGGTATTGATATATTTCATAAAAAACGAAATATTATCTTTACTGTCCGTTATATGAATTTCAGGATTTAATGGAAAAAGTGTGGGTTTTGAAAACTTGAAACTTTGACCACTGCCAATGAAGTCATGTAAGTCATCATAGTTGCTGATAATTTGGTCATATGGAGGTAAACGATAGTTGGGATTGATAACATGACCTTTGACATCAAAAATAAAAATACCATTGACCATGGGATAGTTTTTAACATACTCACTTAAGATAGAATCAATTTGATTCTTTTCCTTTGTCGTTATGGTGTTCGCCATAAGCGTCTGAAGGGTAGGGTCGCTAATGATATTGTATCTGATTGAATACAGATCACTTATCTTTGAATCTATTCGTTCAGATTGTATTTCAAGATCTTTTCGAGCATTGATTGAGAGTTGTTTTAAGAGGGCTGTTGTTGTCATATTGTTGATAACAATCAAGATAATAAGAAGTGTTAAAAACATAATAAGTGTAAAGTTAAAAGTTATTTTCTGTTGTATTTTCTTTTGTTTAGTTCTCTTTTTTGCCATATAGCCTCCATAAAATTGTTCTCATAATATCATAGAAAGAAAAAGGTGTAAATGAAAAGACAATTGGAAGGCGATAAAATCTGAATATTGAGTCAATCATGAGTTAATAATGTCAATATTGATTATTTTATCTCTTTCAAATGCTTGTTAGACTAAATGTGTAATCAATTGGTTACTCATGTATTAATATAATTGACGTTTAGATTGCGGGAAATCGTTTGCCGCAAGTATACATGCCTTGTTACGACGTTAATGAATCTTAGTATTTGAGTAAACCATTTGAGTAAATCAAATAAAGGAGATAATTATGGTAGCTATAAATACAGATTATAAAAATGATATATCAAGTATTCCTGCAATTGAAGAGCAACTAGACAACATTGCAAAAGCTGGTTTTAGTCATGTACAATGGGTCCACGACTGGCAAAGTGAGTATATGTATTGTGACATTGAAATGGTGCAGATTAAGGAAATGCTTGATAAACATAAGTTCCAGCTCAAGGGTATCCATGCTACTGAAGGTGGTACAAGGGCAAGAATTGTAGATGGGAAATTTACTTTTGTGAATCGTTATAGAAATGTTGAGAACAGAAAAGACTATACATCTCTAAATGAATATACGCGTCTAGCAGGTGTTGAGCTAATCAAAAATAGGGTAGATTTGGCCAAGGTTATTGGCGCTGAGGAAATCATCCTACATATGCAGATGCCATGGGAAGAATTAAGAGCTTCAGAAGAGTTTAAAGAAAAGTACTGGGCACAAACACTTAAATCTTTTGATGAGTTGGAAGTTTATTGTAAAGATAAAGGTATAAAAATTGCAGTTGAAAATGTAATCTGTACACCTTATGAAGATCAAGTAGAACAGTTTGACAGATTGTTTGAAAGATATGATTTTGATTTTATGGGATTTTGTTTTGACTCTGGACATGGTTCTATCACAAGTCATGATGATTATCTAGCATTTGCAAGAAGATATCAAGATAGAATCATCGCCTTACATTTACAGGATACACATGGTATCCCTATTGATCTAAGAGATGATGATGTTCAAATACTCAAGCATGATAGTCATATGGTTCCTTTTTCAGGTTTGATCAACTGGGAAGACTTAATGGAAATCGTTGCTGGTTCTCCATATAAGCTGCCAATAACATTAGAAGTAGGTGTTGGCGGCAAAGATTATGATGAAGAAATTAATAACTTGGTTGACGCTAAAATCAAGGGCCAGCAATTGAATGACATGGTCATTAAATTTAGAAATGAAAAGTAATTTTTAGGGATAACTTAGTTATCCCTTCATTATTAAGGAGGACTAATGTTAAAACGTATTGATAAATGGATTATCATACCTTCTTTGTCACTGTTAACTTTTTTAAGTCTACAAATTATCTTTAGACCAGAAGAAAGTAAGGCCTTTGTATATTACTTAAAAGATAATTTACTCTATCAATCCGGTTTCTTATTCACATGGTATGGTGTATTTGCACTTATATTTGTCTTATGGATAGCCTTTAGTAAGTATGGAAAAATAAAATTAGGTGATTCAAGCGATAAGGTGGAATTTAGTAATTTCTCATGGGCTGCCATGCTCTTTTGTGCGGGTATTGGAGCCAGTATCATATATTGGGGAACTATCGAATGGGCCTATTATTATAAGGCACTCCCCTATGGTCTTGCAGAAGGCTCTTTTCAAGCTGCTGAGTTAGCTGCAACTTATGGTATATTTCATTGGGGACCTACAGCTTGGGCAATATATCTAGTATCAGCAAGTGTCATTGCCTATATGTTTCATGTAAAAAAAGTATCTATTTTAAGAATGAGTGAAGCTTGTAGACCAATATTAGGAGAAAAAACAAATGGGGTCATAGGTAAAAGTATAGATATTCTATTCATTATTGGTTTGTTAGGTGGAGCTGGTACTAGCTTAGGCTTAGGTACACCCTTAGCAACAGAAGGCATAGCTAAAGTGTTTAACCTTGAAGTGACCAGGTCTATGCAATTAATGGTATTATTTCTTATAACATCACTTTTTATGTTCAGCGCCTATTCAGGCTTAAAAAAGGGTATAAAAGTTTTAAGTGATATCAACATGCTTCTTGCAATTGCTCTACTTATTTTTGTTTTCTTGGTCAGTGATAAAATCTTTACATTGAATATGGCTTCAACGTCATTAGGGCTTCTTGTAGATAGATTTCCAATTATGATGACATGGTTAGATCCGGTTGGGAAATCCGGTTTTCCACAAGACTGGACTGTTTTTTACTGGGCATGGTGGATAGCTTATGCACCTTTTATGAGCTTGTTTATAGCTAAAATTTCAAAAGGTAGAACCATTAAAAACATGTTACTGGGTGCCATCGTATTTGGTTCTTTAGGTTGTGCTGTCTTCTTTATTATTTTAGGCAATTATGGTCTAAACATTCATTTAACAGGTGTTTTAGATGTCATCTCAAGTCTGGATCTTCAAGGTGGGGCAAAAACCATTATCGAAATTTTTTCTACAATGCCATTTGCAGAATTAATAGTCAGTATTGTAACACTTGTTTCAATCATTTTTATGGCAACCACTTTTGACTCGGCTTCTTATGTAATTGCTGCAACAGTTCAAAAGGACATTAAACAAGATGAAGAACCTATTAGATGGTTAAGAGTCCTTTGTGCATTTACCCTGTCGGTTATTCCAATTGGTTTTATCTTAATGGGGAGCGACTTATCCATATTGCAGACTTCGTCCATTGTGACCGCCATGCCTGTTATGATTATTGGTCTACTGACAGCATTTTCCTTTGTAAAAGAAGTCAAGACACATACCGCAATAAACCAAGAAATGGTAGTCCTAGTCAAGTCAAAAGAAGAAGTGCTATAATATATTTAGAGTGAAAGGTGGTTTCTTTGAAGGGGTGGAAGTTTAAAGTTCTTTTTTTATTGAGTATTATATTGTTATCTGCATGTAATAACTATGAGGAAGTGACTATTGAGGAAAAGGTGGAGGTAAGCTTTTGGTATGGACTTGAAGGCAACTTAGGAGACTATGTAGAAGAACTGATATATGATTTCAACAACTCACAAGATTCAATTGTTGTTAAAGGGCACAGACAAGGTAATTATTCAGATACATTACAAGCTTTAAAAATTGCTATTGCAACTAACTCGGAACCATCTGTTGCCTTGTTGGAGCAAAGAGGCGTGGTATCTTTGATAGAACTTGAAGGCTTACAAGCACTTAATCATTTAACCAGCGGAAGTGATGCAATCAAGATAGAATCCGTACCTGACCAGTTTCTAGATGTATTTATCCAGAATGATAACATATACAGTTTTCCCATGTATGCAACAGTCTGGGTGACTTATTTACGTGATGATTTTGTAGATAAATATCTTGTTAATGAACCTGTAGAATCATACCAGGATATCATGAAAATTTTAATAGAAGAACAGTCCAAGGGCAATGCTATGTTCTTTGGTTTGATTAATGAAGAAACAACGCTTATTAATGCTGTTATGTCTAATGGTGGCAAGTTTATAGATGAGAATTTAGAAAATGTTTTAATTGATGATCCTAAGTGGATTGAAGTATGGGAACAGTTTAGAATATGGATACATGAAGATAAAGTTATCAAATATTATGAAAAAAATCTTGGGTGGGATGATTATTATGAAGTACTAAATGATGTGAAATCTGGGCGTGCAATTGGCAATATAAGCTCTGTAAGCGACAAAGATATTTATGACAAGAATGAGATTTCAACTAAACTTCACTTGTCATGGCAGAAACACGATTCGTCACCAGTAACATATGCTATAGGGCTGGTCATTCCTAAATCAATAGATGATGACGAACGACAAGCAGCGGGGGAGTGGATAAAATACTTAATGAGCTCAGAAGTTAATGCTAAATGGATAGCTAAGTCTGGTTATTTACCGGGCAATGAAGCTGCTTATGACACTGAAACCTATCAGAGAGCTGTTACTGAAGATGAAAGGCTAAATATCTTTAAGGAGCAGTTGTCTCATACTAGTAAGCCTTATTACGATCCAACAGGTGGTAAAATAAATGAAGCAATTGTAGAAGCAGCTACAAGGCTGATTAATCAGAATATATCTGCTGAAAATGTTTTAAAAGAGGCTAAGGAAAAAGCTCAGAAGGCTTTAGATGAGGCAAATAAAAAGTGAGAAATCATGTTTCATAGTTTTTTGTAACTTTTGTTACATATCATACTCTACTATTGTGGTATAATAAATAAAAAAGAGAAATGGAGAGAGTATGAGTAAACAATTAGCGCCGATACATTATGGTTTGTATAAGAAAATCGTATTATTTGAAAATATCGAAAGATTGATGGTAGAAAAAACGGATAGAAGTGAAGGGCATAAGATCTTAGTAGATAGATTTGGTGACTATGTACCTTTAGCACCTCTTGAAAATATCATTGACCATAACAACATTCATGGCTGGCTTCAAAATGTTATAAACACAGCTGAAAAGAGACAAGCTTCTTTGGTATTTGCACTTATGAATGCTGATACAGGTTTACTTGAGAAGGTAAAAGAAGCCTACTATGAAGTTGGTTTAGAAACAGGTGGCTTTTTCAAGGCTGAATCTGCTATAGAGGCCTTTAATCATTTAAACACTGTTTTATTAGATGGTATGCCTTGTGATCGTGTCAACAAGGTGATTGAGCAAGATGAAAACAGAGTTCAGTGGCAAACAGATACTTGTGTTCATACTGATAACTGGCAAGGTCAGGGTGTCGATGTATCTCTTTATTATCAGTTCAGACAAGCATTTACAAACGGTTTTATGAAAGGTCTGTCTGGCGATTATATCTACAAGTTTTCTGATGAATATAAAATGCATGAAATCAAAAAGATCTCCTAGGAGATCTTTTAAAATGCCACCATTTGTGGTATTGAATTATGCTGCTTTAGAAATGGACTTTTCTTCATGAACATATGGTTTATAAACAAAACCTACTACAGCTGCAATAATAAGAATGACTGCTGCAGAGTTAAATGCGATTGCATAAGAACCTGTAATATCAGCGATTTTACCACCGATCATTGGTCCTACTGTACCACCAACACCCCATGCAGAGAACATAATACCATAGTTAAGTCCAAGATTTTTAGTACCATAGTTATCGCCACATGCTGATGGGAATACAGATAACATAGCACCGTAAGAGAAGTAAATCATACATGCTGCTGCAAACACTGCTAGGTAACCATTTAAACTATGGAACATAAAGAGTGATGCCGCTTGTAAAATATAAAGTAAAGTCATTGTCTTTCCACGACCCAGCTTACCAGAAATACTGCCTGCCATTGGTCTACCAAGTGCGTTTGCAATAGCTGCAAAGGCAACCAATTGAAAGGCTGCTGATTCGCCAAGTGAAACTTTTACAATTGACTTAAGACCACCGATTGTCATTAAGCCACCAGTTGCACCAGCAAAGAACATAAACCATAACATGTAAAACTCTTTTGTCTTTAACATTTCTTTAAAGTTTAAATCGTATACTTTTTTAGCCTGTGCCTTAGGGCTATTAGATACAGCAGGTGTATCTGGGTTTTTAACCAGTTGTGCCAGTGGAATTGTGATGATCAAGAACAAAAATCCTAATAATCTAAATGATGTAAAAACATCATAATTTGAAAGAAGATACTTGCTCAGTGGTACAATGTAAAGTGATGCCAAACCAAATCCACCTACAACAATACCTGTAATCAAACCTTTTTTCTCAGGTGCAAACCATTTAACTGCAGGTGGTGTCGTTGATGCATAACCTAAACCGATACCTGATCCAGCTAAGATACCAAATGAGAATACAAGTCCCGGTAAAGATCTTAATGAACCTGCTAAGATACAGCCTATACCAATAAGTAATCCACCAACTGTTGCAACGATTCTTGGTCCGAACTTGTCTTGAAGACGGCCTGCAGGAATCATCATCAATGCGAACATGATGATGGCAACTGTATAAGGTAATGCTGATTGTGCCTTAGTCCATCCTAATGAGTCCTGTAATTGACCTGCGAAAATACTCCAGGCATACAAGACGCCGAATGCCAGGTTGATACCTGTACCTGCTAGAACAACAATCCAGCCTCGTGTGTTTTTATTCATTTTTGCCTCCATAACTTTTTTAGCCTCAAAATAATAATAAATGCATCTACTAGAATACGGTGTGAAAACGTTTTAGTCAATCAATTTCTACTATAAAAGTGTAAATATATCGGTATGCAGTTATACACTTGGTTTGATGTCGTTTTAAAAAAGAAAAAACTGGATTTTCCTTATATGTATTTTATGTATGTATTTTTAAATGCTAGATAAGTATTCTATTTATACTTGTATAGTAATCATTTATATTTTTTATACTCACTAGTTTAAGGTTTCATAATTTCAATTGGAAAAAGACCCTAGCCTAATGGATAATTAGAGCATATGAGGGAGGAAGTATCTATGATAAAAAAAGAGTTACCAGAAATTTTCGAAGAGTTTTCAGAAGCAAGAAGAAATGGCTTTATAACTGCAAAAAAGTTTAAAGAACAAGACAGACCGATGATTGGTACATTTTGTACATTTATGCCGCAAGAGATTCCATTAGCAATCGGGGCTGCTACAGTCTCTTTATGTGCAACAAGTGATGAGACTGTTGAGGAAGCTGAAAAAGAATTACCGAGAAACCTTTGTCCACTTATTAAGTCGAGTTATGGCTTTGGTAAGACTGACAAATGTCCGTATTTCTACTTTTCTGATCTAGTTGTGGGCGAAACAACTTGTGATGGTAAGAGAAAAATGTTTGAAATGATGGGTGAGTTTAAACCAGTTCATGTTATGCAATTACCACATAATCCTGTACAAAAATACTCAAGAGATATGTGGAAAGACGAGATTATTTTATTAAAAGAAACGTTAGAAAAGCAGTTTGATAAAATAATTACAGATGACCAAGTTAAAGAAGCCATTGTTCTTAAGAACAGAGAAAGACAAGCGCTTAAAGATTTCTATTCATTAGGTAAGTTAAATCCACCTGCAATCTCTGGTTTAGATTTGTTAAAGGTTCTTTATGGTACGACTTTTAAGTTTGAGAAAGAAGATACCATTAAAGAGTTAACAGAACTTACTGCTAAAGTAAAGTCTGAATATGAAGCCGGAGGTAAACTAGAAGCTAAACCTAGAATTTTAATTACAGGTTGCCCTATTGGTGGTGTAACAGAAAAAATCGTTAAAGCCATTGAAGACAATGGTGCAACAGTTGTATTCTATGAAAACTGTATGGGTGCTAAGGCAGTAGAGGATCTAGTTGATGAGAACAACGAAGATATCTACGATGCACTTGCTGAGAAATATTTGAAAATTGGATGTTCATGTATGTCTCCAAATACAAAGAGATTTGAATTATTAGACAGAGCCATTAATGAGTACCAGGTAGATGGCGTTGTAGAAGTAATTTTACAAGCTTGTCATACATATGCAATTGAAGCTAAAAACGTAAAGGATTTTGTTAAAGACGATAAAAATAAGGCTTATATTTCAGTAGAAACTGATTACTCAACTTCAGATGTTGGTCAATTAAATACGAGAATGGCTGCCTTTATTGAGATGTTATAATGTACTCTATTGGCATAGATTCAGGTTCTTCAACAACCAAAGGTGTTCTTTTCGATGGTGAGAAAATCATCGAAAGAGTCCTTGTTTCGACAGGTCCCAATCCAAGAAGAACCATTAAGGAAGTTCATGAGAAACTTTATAGGGAAAATGCTTTTACTGTAACTACAGGTTATGGTAGAGCCTTGTTAGAAGACGCTGATAAGCAGGTGACTGAAATTACTTGTCATGGCAAGGGTGCTGCTTACTTATCAAATGATATCTCAGTTATTGTAGATATCGGGGGCCAAGATAGCAAGGTCATCCTTTTAGATGAAGATGACAACATAAAAGACTTTCTTATGAATGATAAGTGTGCAGCAGGCACAGGCAGATTTGTAGAAGTCATTATGCGGATCTTACATGAAGATTTATGTGATCTAGATGATTATGTTGTAGGTGCTGAAACTATTAAAATTTCAAGTATGTGTACTGTCTTTGCTGAAAGTGAAGTAGTCAGTTTACTAGCTGAAGATGTACCTGGTCCTAATATTGCGATGGGTGTTATTCATTCTATCAGTAACAGGACAAGTAACTTAGCCAAAAGACTACCTTTAGGTGGAAGGGTATTCTTCTCGGGTGGTCTGGCAAGAGTTGAACATGTAAGAAAAGCACTTGAAGAGGCACTTCATTTAGAAGTTGTGACACATGAAGATGCACAATTGGTTGGTGCGATTGGCGCAGCTGTTATAGGTTATAAACATGTAAAGAGACGATCAACTTGATCGTCTCTTAATATTTCTAATTTTTTTGTCTAAAAGTAATTTGTAGGAAGCACCTAGAAGTATCAATAGAATAACTGTTATCATACCAATGATTTCATAGGGAACAACAAAACCAGCGCTTGTTTTAACAGGTTCTACAGATTCAAATGCTTTTAGGTTGTTTGATAGATGTAAGACTATAAAGATGATAGAGTCAAAGTTCATGGTGCCTCCTTAATTCATTATCATTATAGTGATGAATTATTGTTAAAACCATAACAATTTGTATCTTTATAGATTAAGAGGTACGTAGATGTCCATTTCACAATAGGTCTTTGAACATTTTCTTGAATCGATGTATTCAAAATACCCATAGTCACATTTTTTTATGTCTGGATTGTCTCTTAAGTACTTGTCTCTGTAGTCCCATATGGTCTTTAAATGTTCCCAGGTGATATCAATGGGATCAAAGTTGCCAATAAACCTAAAAACAATGTATGTCTGTTCAGGGATATCAATGGCTTGATACCTATCAGGCAGTATACTGTCCTCAGTTATTTTTAAACCTGTGTAGTAATACGTCGCCATGTCATCAAGTGGATCCGGTAGAGTGTAACCGTAATAGTCATTATTTCTAACTGGATTTTGAATGGACTTTTTATGGTTAAAATGAAAGTCTCTTGCCAGCCTAGATGGTTTGTATTTAAACTTATCTTCTAAAGTTACATGATGACGAAGACCACCAATTTTAAAAGCCGGCAAGCGCTTGAAAACAGGTTTAACAATTAAGGCATCTTTTATCTCGAATATAAAAGACAAATCTAGCTTCGGTGTGATTTTAATCTCTTTTGGATGGTCTCTGTAGTATTTAGGAGACAGGCCAAACTGTTTTTTAAAAGCACGTGAAAATGACTGTTCATAATCATAACCATTTTGGAATGCGATTTGACTGATGGTCATAGAAGATTCACTTAGAAGCTTTAGACAGTGATTAAGTTTTCTTGCTCTTGCATACTCAATTAAACTGATGTCGGTGATGGCTTTAAAGATTTTCTTTAAATACGATGTAGATAAGGATACATGACTGGAAATGGTGTCTGCATCCATGGGTGAATCAATATTATCTTCTATGTAATCAATGGTATCTTGAATGTATTTCAGTGTTGGATTATAAGTCATAATTTCCCCCTATAAGTGAAACTATTATATCTTTTTAACAAAAGACTATCAATATTTTAAAGTCTTTGTTTCAAAAGCTTAAAAGATTAAGAAATCTTAAGCTTGAGTAAATCCTGGATTAAGGCTGGTAATTTATTCTTAGTATAATTGAATTTAAGGAGGCATTATGAATCGTATATTTAAAATTGGCATCATCTACTTGATTTTAAGTCTTATCTTAGAATCATCATCACTCTTATTAGGTGCTTTACCCCCTAGTGTGACCATATATTTTGGACAGTATATTACTATTCTTTTTCCAGTCATAATCATTGCATTTGCATTTAAGGTTGATAAGTACCGTTTTAAACTTAAGAGCTTTAAGTTGACGACCATACCTTATTTGTTAGTCATCTTCTTAGCTGCTCTTCCTATCAATGGCTTTTTAGGCAGTTTAACAACTTTTATCTTTGGAGAAAATCCAAATGGCATAATGGCTTTTACAGAATCACTTACAGTTTTGCCGCATCAGGAGCTCTTTATCATGGCTCTAACCCCAGCTATATGTGAAGAGATGATGTTTAGAGGTTTGTTATTAGATAAGAAGTCAGGCCTTAATATGCATGGCTTAGCGCTCTTAAGTGGTCTTATGTTTTCTCTTTTTCATGTCGGTTATGACCAACTGATTTACACCTTTGCCTTAGGTGTTATATTTGCCTATGCAGCCATAATAAGTGGGTCTATTTTTCCAGCCATGATTCTACATTTTCTAAACAATGGTTTTGGCACCATTCTAACAATGATCATAGGACCTGTAGAAGCAACAGAGCCAGTAGTCAATGAAGTCGTGACATTAGCTTCTTTATTACCTTGGTTTTTAGCTGCTCTTCTAGGCGGAACCATCATAGTCTTCGTTTATCGAAAGTTGATAAGCCTTTATGATTATGATGACAAAAGAAGGCTAGAAGCAAATAAGGATGATTTGGACTTGTTAAATACTGAGCCTAAGTTTATTACTTATACACCACAGACTGTCATGTTCCTGTATGTCATAATAGCCAATCTTATATAAAAAGTTTGGTTATTTGACAATATTGAGAGTGACTGATTTCGAAATTTCGAATTGTATCTTATAATACATGTTTTATTGCATAAGACCTGAATAATATGACTCAAAAAGATAGTTTTCTTGCAAAAAAGTAGGATTTTCCCCTTAAAAGTAAAAAAATAATAATAATCGCAAAAAAGTGTTTTCAAATGCCTAGAAAGTCGTTATTATGACTATAGAAGTATTATTTAATTTACTAAAGACCTTAGGGTCTATTATACAAGGGGGATGTTATGACAAATTCTATGGTAGCAAGTCATGCTAAATGGCCTGCAAAAGCAGATGCGATTTTTGCTATAGCTGGTAAAGCTCAAGAAGCTATTAAAAAGCATGGTAAGGAAAATGTAACAAATTCTACATTAGGTGCATTAATGGATGACAACGGCAAGTTAATTGCATTTGATTCTGTATTTGGTACTTTAAAGGCTATGCCTAATGAGAAAATTTCTGCTTACGCACCAATTGCTGGTATGCCACAATACTTAGAAGCATCAGTTGAAACATTATTTGCTGGTTACAAGCCAGATGCTCACATTAGAGCGGTTGCTACACCAGGTGGTTCTGGCGCTTTAAAAATCGCTATGTGGAACTACACTGATCTAGGTGATGAAATTCTTACTTCTGACTGGTATTGGTCTCCATATAAGACGATTTCAGAAGAAGCAGGCAGACACATCAAAACATTTAAGCTTTTCACTGAAGACGGTCACTTCAATGTTGCTGACTTCAAAGAGAAGTTTAAAGAAATTTTAAACAGACAAGATCGTATTATGGCGATTCTAAATACACCTGCTCAAAATCCAACAGGTTATTCAATATCTGATGATGAGTGGGATGAGATTTTAGCATTTGTTAAAGAAGAAGCTAAAAATCCTGAAAAGAAGATTGTTTTATTAGTAGATACAGCTTACATCGATTTTGCTGGTGAAAAAGATGAAAAGAGAGCGTTCTTCTCTAAATTCTCTAACTTACCAAACAACATCTTTACAATGGTAGCTTACTCAACTTCTAAAGGTTATACAATGTATGGTCTTCGTCTAGGTGCAATCATTGGTATTTCTTCAAATGAAGAAATTGCTGATGAGTTTAACATTGCTGCACTACACTCAGGTAGAGCAAACTGGTCAAACGGTAACAGAGGGGCTATGTTAGTTGTTTCTGAGATTTACAACAACAAAGACCTACTGGCTCAGTACACGACAGAGAAAGATGAGTGGAAGGGCATTTTAAGAAGAAGAGCTGAAGCTTTTGTTGAGGCAGCTAAAGAGGTAGATCTTGAGTTGTTACCATACAGAGATGGTTTCTTCGTATCTTTACCTTGTGACAATCCATATGAAATCAGTGATGCTTTAACTGAAAAGAACATTTTTATGGTACCACTTGCTAAGGGTGTAAGATTTGCAGTTTGTGCAGTATCAGAAGAAAAATGTAGAAAAGCACCAAAAGTTATTAAAGAAGTAATGGATCAATTAAAATAAAGAATCTAACCCTGTGTTTAAACATGGGGTTATTTTTTTGTCTTCATATCTACTAGATTGGTGTTAAATCCAAGTAGGAATGGGTATGAATTAGCTATATATGATCATCTTGAGAGAAGGGAGATAGACATGAAGAAACTTGCATACCTTATATTAAGTTTTTTAATGATGTTTCTAGTATTGGCCTGTGATGCAAATGATCCAGTCAGTACACCTGAGGTTCAAGAAGTTATTGAAGAAAGAGACGATTTGGTCATCAGGGTTGGTGTACTTAATGAATACAGTCCATATATAAATGGCAAAGATGACCAGGTATCTGGACCCTATGTTGATATAATTACTTCATGCTTGGAGTCTTTAGGATATGAGTATGAAGTCATGGGCTTGCCGTGGTCGAGGCTTGTAAGTTCTGTGAAGGCCGGTCAAGTCGATTTAGCTTTTCCTTTCTTTTACAATGTTGAGAGAGAAGACTTCTTGGTCTACTCAAGTGAAGCCATTGGTTTTAGTCAAATAGAGTTCATTTCTTTACAAGAAAGTGGTATCGAATATTATGGAGAGTTCTCTGATTTAAGTGGTTATACCATTGGTGTTGTACAAGACTACTTCTATACCAGTGATTTCATGCAGGCGATTGATGACAATCTAGTAAAAGTGGACATTGCCATAACAGCAGATGAAAACATAGACAAGCTTTTACAGGGAAGAGTTGATTTGATAGTTGAAGATTACGCTGTTGTGAAAGAGTACTTAAGCGTAAGAAATATCGAAGATAACTTGATGTATCTTCAACCAACTTTAACAAGTGACTTCAATTATCCCATCTTTAGAAAAAGCACCGAAATGGATGACTTTATCATCAGCGTGAACAAGGAACTGAAAGATATGAAGTCTGACGGCAGAATATCTGAAATATACGTAGCCTATGATATGACATACTACAATGATGTTTTTGTAGACTTAGAGAATGAAAGAGATTTCTTTGATCAGTTAGAAACACTTCGGATTGGTATACTTGGCGAAACAAAGCCTTATGCTTATTATGAAAATGATCAACTCATTGGCTTTGGAGTGGAGTACACTGCAGAAGCCCTAGATAGAATCGGTGTAAACTATGAGTTTGTAGATATTCCATTTGCAAGAATGCTTCAAGAACTTGAAAAAGGTAGCTTGGATATAGCAACAGACTTGTACTTTAAAGAAGAACGCAGTGAATATGGTTATTATCCTAAGTTGCCATATGCTGCTTATCCGACAGTTCTCTTTAAAAAGTCATCCATGGAAATAGATTATTCAGGTCGTGTAGAAGACTTGAAGCCTTACAAAATTGGTTATATCAGAGATTATTATATAGGCCTGCTAGAGCCTTATAAAGACGATGAGACTTTTAATTTTATAATTGCAGATACACCTGAAAAAAATATGGAAAACTTAAAGAATGGACGAGTAGATTTAATAGTTGATATAGAGTCGACAGGTAAAAATATTTCTATGGAAATGGGCTTACAAGATAGTGTAGAAGCCTTGATGCCACCTGTTCATTATGATTACTCTTACAATGTCTTTTCAAAGGCTAAAAACTTACAGCCGCTATTGGACAAGTATGAAATGGCTGTAAGAAGTATGCACCATGATGGCACTGTAGAAAAACTTGCGAAAAAATATGGACTACCTTACTTGGAGTTTAATGAATTTAAATAGAATGAAATGGATGAAATGATGAAAAAATCTTCTTTATTAAAGCTCAACAAAATATGGAAGAAGTTAGCACTGGGCGCTATCTTAACAGTGCTATTTATCATGCTCATAATGAATGTCATCATTCAACGCATCAACTCATATTATCACAATGCTGAGTTTGAAACAGACTTAGAATCTATGATAGATGTGGCAGCTTCATCACTAGAGGAACCTCTTTGGAACTTAAACGAACAAACCCTCATCAGCATATGTGATTCTTTCTTTAAAAATGATGCTGTCAGTCAGATTGTTGTTAAAGATGTTTCACTAGGTATCTTATTTGACAGAAAAACATATGGCTTCCAGCATGAAAGTGACCTTTTGACAAAAAAGACGAAAGAAATAGAGCATAATGGTCAAGTGATAGGATCTGTAGAGTTAACCATGACAAGATATTTCATCGAACAGCAAATTACAAGATCTTATCAGATTCATCTTTTAGAGATGGTTCTTTTGATCGCCTTCTTAATCATGACTCTGTTCGTCACCATTACCAAGGTTACAAAGCCCCTTACGAGCCTAAAATCTGCTTTGGAGTCTGTTGCTGAAAGTGAAGATGATGTGCCACAAATGGATATTAGAAGCGATGATGAGATCGGTGATCTTTCAAGAAGCTTTAATATCATGAGCTATAAGATTATAGATGCCAGAAGGGCCATTCAAAGTTTAAATGAAGATTTAGAGCATAAGGTAGAAGAAAGAACAGAGGAATTAAATTTAAAAAATGCAGAACTTATAGAATCTCTTGAAGTTATCAGAGCAACAGAAGAAGAACTCTTAGCCAGCAATAAGAACTTATCCAATACTCTTACTGAGCTTCAAGAAGTCCAAGAACTCCTCGTGGAGTCAGGTAAAATGGCCCTCTTAGGAGAACTTGTAGCAGGTGTTGCTCATGAAATCAATACACCGATAGGTGTGAGTTTAACAGTGAGTTCATTTATTGAAAGAGAAGTGAACCGTCTAACTGATAAAGTAAATGAAAACACCTTATCAAAAAAAGAGTTTCTGGAATCCCTAGGGAGATTAGAAGAATCATCAGCTAGTATCGTTAGAAATCTATTAAGAGCGGGAGAGTTGATTACAAGCTTTAAACAAGTTGCTGTTGACCAGGCAAGTCATTCTATCAGGATATTTAATTTTCATGACTATCTTAATGAAACGATAAGAAACTTACATTCGAAGTTTAAACATAGAAAAATTGACATTGTGAACGAGTGTCCAGAAGATATTACTGTGGTTTCTTATCCGGGAGCCTATGCTCAAATTTTTACTAATCTAATTATGAATAGTTTACTTCATGGCTTTGATGAGGATGACTCAGGAATTATTAGGGTGAATGTAGAAAAGCATGATGATGATTTGATAATCCGTTTTCATGACAATGGTCGAGGTATTGAAGAAGCATATATCAAGAAGATTTTTAACCCATTCTTTACAACAAAACGTGGTGAAGGCGGTACTGGTCTTGGGCTCAATATCACCTACAATATTGCAATAAATATTCTTAAAGGTAATATCGTGTGTCAATCTAAGTTAGGTGTTGGCACAACCTTTATTTTAACTGTGCCATTTCATCATCCAGATATTGATGAAAGTTTATACCATTAAAGGCTGTCTTTACGACGGTCTTTTTTCGTTAGAGCCAAGACAAGTCTTAGTATTGATAATCATTATAACACAAAATGCGTATCTCATTGTGAGCGGGGTAGTAAAAGAATAAGTGTGTTTACTTAGGAGGTCATTTATGTCTAGATTGAAGAAATATAGCGGTGTGACATTAATCGAACTAATTATTGTCCTAGCAATCATGTCTATCATCATAGGCATTGCCATACCTAGTTATGATGCCTATAAAGAAAGAAACGAAAAATTAAAAGATGAGAACTTAGCATTAATGGCGGTTAATGCCATGGTGGCTCATAGAATCAATCAAAGATTAGAAGAGGAACTTGAATCGGATGATTGGAAAACCATTCTTGCGGCTAATAATCTATGGCCAGCGGACCAACAGAATTTAACATCAGATTATTATACAGAAATTGTGTTATCAGGGCCGATAAATGGTGTATGTACTGTAACGCTTGAAGGTGAAGAACCTTTTGTAATTTCAAGAGAGTGATGGTGATATTATGAGGAAAATCTATCAGAAGTTGAAAAATCAATCCGGTTTTACCTATATCTTTGTTATTATTACCTTTGTTGTGGTCACGACAATTGTAGTTGGCATGCTCAACCTAGTTGATGTCAATATGTCACAAGCGATTTCACAAGAAGATACGATTAGAGCACATTATTTGGCAGTGTCAGGATTAGAACTTACATTTGCTGCACTAACGGTCTCACCAGATCATGATGAAGACAACACCTTATCTAACAATCTCTATAAAACAGGCAGTATAGATACCAGAGAAGAACTTGAAGATACAATTATGTTTACAGCAGATGGCTCATCAGGTACAATTCAGAGCAGTGTTGATGGAAGTGTGACAATCAGGGTCTTTGCATTTGAACAAGATGGTAGAAGGTGGGTTGAGATTGTATCTACAGCAACTGTAGCAGATACAGGTGTGACTAAAACTGCTAGATTGCAATTTCTAGTGGACAATCCACTTGTACAAAACAACTTATAGGGGGATGACATGAAAAATAAGCTCCTTAACAATCAAGGATTTTCCTTGATAGAAATATTAATTGTACTGGCACTCACTAGTGTTATAATCATGCTAGGTTTTTCGATGATGATATTTGGACGATCTACCATTAACCGGTCAGTTGATGAGTATGAGTTCCAACATGAAATCAGATCAACCATGCAACAGACGAGTGATGTCATAAGATATGCAACAGCTGTATTTACGATTCCTAAATCAAGTTTTCATAAAGATAATTTAGATGATGGATGGCACTATATAGGCGTTCAGGAGAAGGAAATGTCTCCTGGTGTTAAGGGCAGTGAAATTGTCAAGTATACTTATGAAGAAGGTATTGGTCACACTTCGACTGTCTTATTAGATGCCATACCAAATGTTAACTATAAACTTCAATTTAACAAAAGAGATGAGGACAGTGATTCTTCTCTATTAGAGTTTACAATCAAAACATATCCAATGAGTGATGACGATGACTATGGTTTGTTAGAACCTATAGATGAGTTTATAACAGAAGTAGAAGCGCTTAACTCTTTACAGGTTATTGACTTGAGTTCTCCACCTTATGACCCATCGGTTGCAATCGCCTTTAAGAATACAGAAAGATCTCAAAATTTCGTTGGTCATGTGGCCATGGTTTTAGACAAGTCTACAAGTATGACACGAGATATATATGGTGAAAGAACCAACCGTGAAGATGAAAAGCGTATCAATATTCTCAAAACTGAGGCAAAAGCATTAATTGATGCATTTTCATCAGAAGAGAATATTGACATATCACTTGTACCTTTCTCAGGAGAGGCAAATGACCCAAGGGCATTTCAGAATGTCAATACGAACTCAGCGGCCTTAAAATCCTACATAGATGCAATGGTGGCAAATGGTTCAACGAACACGGGTGATGGTTTAAGAAGGGCCTATTATATGTTGGATGAACATAATGATACCGTAGGCTATTATGTGACACCAAAGAACTATGTGATTGTATTAGTGGATGGTGTTACAACTGCAGCCAGTGTATATGATCCAGATGCAAGTGATGTAGATTTTATTATAAGTGATGGTAATGTTGCTGAAGGAGATCTAGAAAGTAGTCAAGTCTTATGGTCACAAGGATGGGATCTACTTGATGAAGGTACTGAATATGTGGATCTAATTGGCACTCAGTATTTAGCCAAAGACGACTTTGCAAAAGTTTATGTGATCGGTTTTTCATCTAAAAACGGAGATCTAAACAGTCTTCGAGACATTGCACTTGCCTGTAATGCAGAGAATCGCCAATATGTAGCAGGTGACTCTGATGAACTCCAAGAAGTTTTTAATGAAATCAGATCAGATATAGTGAATGATTTATGGTATTTGAAAGGACCTGAATTATAAAGGGAGATGAGAACTGTGATTAAAGACAAAAGAGGTTTATCATTAATTGAAATCATATTTTCTTTAGCTTTATTATCTATTATTGTTATGGCCATATTTTCTGGATTCGCTTCTTCTTATTCCATGTTGAAAAGATCTCAAAATTATACAGACGATGTTTTTCAAACACAACAACTTATTGAACAAGAAATTGATCTGATGAATGAAGCCATTACAGAGGGAACAGAGCCTGTGGGTGAGACCATCGTCTTGTTTGGTGACAGTCATCCTGTAACAGTTACTTATTATCCAAGAACAGTTAGTCTAACTGGGATTAGAGATGAACAGTCGTTTTTTACTACAGTTGCCAAGAAAAATATGCCTTTATACCTTACGGACACGACTGAAGTTGATATAGAGTTTAGGGATCATTCAGGTTCTCTTGACCATGTATATGTTGATACATCAAATGTTTATGTGGATTCAGATGCAAGACTAACGTCTAGTCATGGTGCCCATTTGACTTATATATATAGGTGGTATATATCGAGAGATGGTTATCATATGCCTATGTATGCAGAACCTGTAGAAACAGATGAAGGTAGGTATTATCCAATTTTCCCAAATGATTATACAATTATACCAGGTAATACATCGAGTTCTTTGTCCTACTTGAAATCTTCTTATGCAGGTAAACATATAGTGTGTACTGTAACGTCTGCTGCAAAATCAGGGAAGTTAGGTCCGATATCTCATAGTAATCATATCTTTGTATCAGGGCTTCCTCATATAAGTGACTTGGCAGTACATTTAGACGCTTCGATGATTTTTGAAGAAGATTCAAGCGCAATCAATGAAGTTGGTGGGCAAGATAGAGTAAAGAGATGGCATGATATGTCTGATGAAAACAATGATGGTGTGCAAGGAAGTTCTAATGCACAGCCAGAGTTGATAAAAAACTTTTTTGTAGGTGAACTTGTTTCAAATGAGCAGATTTATGATACTTATGTGAATTACCTATACTTTGAAACGGGTGACTCTATGAGTGTGAATTATACAGTTGATCCTCTAGATAGCACTATTTTCTTAATATCAAAAGAAAGCTCGGAAGAAGAGTTTAGAATATATACTGGAGATGATTTACCAGACTATATCACTTTATTTTCTGACATTACACTATCTAGTAGTCTTGATGATATAGATGTAGCTGAACTTATTGTTTATGATGCAGTACTAGATCAAAGCGATGTAGATGAGGTCTTGGTCTACCTTGAAGATAAATATCATCCTATTCCACCGAATGCAACAATTGATTATCTGCATCCACTTAATATCGTCATCAATCAAGGTGATCAATATGGCTTGCCATCTACTATATTAGCTAGAATGACGAGTGGTAGAGATGAAGAAGTAGAAGTTACTTGGGTGCCGGCTACAATAAATACAAGCCAACATGGCACTAAGTATTCAACTGCAACAGCGGTAGATAATGCTGAAAAGACAACAACACTAACACTTGAAATATTAGAAGTTGTACAAGTAACTGGTGTGGATATTGTAGAAGAGAGTGTAACCTTAGATAAGGGTGAGTCATATGCGTTAAATTACAACATTATTCCTTCAAATGCTGAAAATCAAACTGTAACTTGGAAACCGACAGATTCTGAAATCATCGATGTAACTGAAAATGGTACAGTTATTGCCAAAAAAGGTGGTGAGGAAACGGTCACTATCACAAGTGTTTCAGGTGATTTTGAAGATACATGTTTAATAGTTGTACGACCAACTGAGGTTAAAGGTGTTAATATTAATGTACTTGAAGATGATATCTATATTGTCCTAGGTGAGAGTAGGCAATTGACTGCATCCGTTCAACCTATAGATGCAGACAATCAACTTGTTTATTGGTCGACTGAGGATAGTAATGTTGTATCCATGGATAATGGTTTGATTGGTGGTGAAGCCATTGGTAGTACGACAATTCAAGTGAAAACGGATGAAAATAATCCAGACACTGGTTCGCCTTATACAGATAGTAAGCGTGTATTTGTAATTGATAATCTTCCAACTGTCACGCCACTAAGTGGTGCAAGCCCATATACATTCTACTTTTGGCAATCACGAAATTTGGTGTTTTCAGTTGAACCAACCACTACACAAAAGAACATCATAACTGCAGGTTTAGAAAGTGGAACAAGTAATGATATTGGATTTAGTTGGAATGGTGCTACTTTAACATTAACAACTGGTGATTTAAGAGCAAGATTTTATGGTGATGTAAGGGTAGACCTAGATGGTAATGGTTCCTTCGAAACTGTTTTGATTGATGTTAACTAGTTGAAACTGAATCTAATTAGATTCAGTTTTGGTTTGAAATAATATTAATTTGTTAAGAATCATACTCAATTAACTTTTTATGTGCTATAGTGAAGTTAAGATAGGAAGGTTGAAAATGAGTGATTATAGACTAATATGTTTAGATTTGGACGGCACATTATTAAACTCCAAAAAAGAAATTGATGAAGAATCTCTAAGAGTTTTGAGACAACTTCAAGAAAGAGGTGTTTCAGTATCTATAGCAACAGGTAGGGCTGCTTTTGATGCCAAACATCATGCAGACTTAATCGGAGAGGACACTTTCTATATGGCTTCAAATGGCGCTGTTATAGGTAACAATGATGAGTTGATTCTTGATACAAGCATGACCTTGAGTCAAAAGTTAAACCTCTTTCAAGCCTTTGAAAAACTTAAAATCAAACCTGTTTTTGTGACGCATAAACATATTTATATCAGTAATTGGTTTCATTATATTTTTCATAAACTCTTTTATAAGAGAGGCCAAGATGACAACTGTCTGAAATATGTGCCTGAGATGGAAGACTTGAAGATGATCATTTCTAGAGATGTTTGCAAGGTCCATAAGGTTATTTGCTTTCCGAAGTGGAAGACGGTCTCTAAGAAACTGAAAAAATTAATGGATTCATCAGAAGATTTTGAGCTGGCTGTTACCAACTACAATGTCTTCGAAATCACAGCCAGTGGTATAACAAAAGGCACAGGTACGAAGGTACTTGCAGATCATTTGGGTATTGATATGGACCGTGTCATAGCCTTTGGAGATAGTGAAAATGATAGGGACATGCTAAAAAAAGTTGGCCTTGGTGTTGCCATGGAAAATGCTCCTGAAGCCATCAAGAAAATATCAGATAAGGTAACACTGTCAAATAACCATCAAGGGATTTCAGAACTTCTAAAAGACGAATTTAACTTATAAAATCGAGAATTTTCATTCTCGATTTTTTATTGGTATGAAAACCTGTTTTCATAAGTAATGAAAGCCTCGATGGTTTGAGTTCTTATTGTAGATTTTCAAACTTAATGGCTATGGTCATTTGCTCGTTAAAGTCATAGATATTGTCTATATGAGTCAGTTGCTGCATGGTTTTTATACGGTATCTTATGGTGTTTTTATGCTGAAAAAGTTCCTCAGCAGTTTTAATAACATCACCTTTGTTTTTAATGTAGACTCTTGCAGTTTCAATCAGTTTGCCATCATCGTGCGAGATGATTGGATCGAGTAGGCCACGCGTAAATGATATGAGCCACTTGTCTTTAATATGAGGCAGTAAAAACTTGTAGATGCCCAATTCGTCATATGACATTTGTGGTTGACTTAAAAGTTCCGATGCACTTGCAGCATAGATGGATTCCTTGATACTTTTATCAAGCATATGAAGGTTTTTATAGATCTGTGACTTGCCTATGGAAAAAGCGTCTCTTTTTATGTCGTATTGGTCGAGTATGTGTTCGAAGTCAAGATTAATGTCTCTGTCTGTAATTTTTTTATAGGTTAGAATGAGTATTAAACCGTCATTGTACTTGATCAAAGAGTGGCGGGTTGATTTAACACCCGAGTTATAATACTTTTCTGCTACATAAAGAAGAAAGTCATCTGATACATAATACTTGTCTTTTAGATAAAATACAACGTGTTCATGGTTCATATATGGATTGATTTCAAGAGCCAACTTTGATACAAGGGCGCGGTTGTATTCATTGTTGTAGAGTAGGCCAATCTTTGATGACATGAGTTCTATATTTGATCTAGATTTAATGCCAAATGAAAGGTCTCTGATAATGTCTTCTGTATAAATTTCATTGTCGAACATAAAAATTGGTAGGCCCATTTTATCGGCAAAGTCTACAATTTCTTTTGGCAGGCTGGTGTAATAGACTTTCTTGATGGCAAGACCAGCAATATCACAGGCTATAAGGTCTTTGATACACTTGATCAAGAGGCTTTCATTGTCTCTTGCCGCAGTGAAGGTTGTTAATACGAAATCACCTGCACCGAAGTTTCCTTTTACAGATTCAACAATTTCATGATCTAATATACCAATGGTTTCGATTGTATTGTCGAGACCATTTTTTCCTGCAATCAGTTCCATTTTCTTAAGTTCGCCGATATGTGTAGCTTCTAAGACTGATAATGACATATAAACTCCTTTTGTACTAAGTATAGTTATTATACATGATAATTAGACTTTGTCCAAAGAAATATTCTGAAAATTAGGATAACATTTTTATAGAATCAAAAAAAGGAGTGTTTATGTTTAATTTAAATGATGTCAAAGAAAGTTATAAAAGAATCCGTCCCCATATTATAAAAACCAACCTAAATCCATCTCTTTATTTAGAAAGTGAAGATAAAAATTATTTCTTAAAGCTTGAGAATATGCAGATACCAAGGTCTTTTAAAATAAGGGGAGCAGTCAGTAAGATTACCTCTCTAACAGAGGAAGAAAAGAGTAGAGGCGTTGTTGCCGTGTCCTCTGGTAACCATGGGGCAGCAGTATCATATGCAGGTAAACTTCTTGGTGTGGATAAGGTTCAAGTGATTGTACCAACCACAACACCACAGTCCAAGGTTGATTACATAGAATACTTCGGTGGCAAGGTCATCCAGGTTGGTCTTAACTATGATGAGGCTTCAGCCTATGCAAAGGAGTATATTAAAGAACATAATATGGTTTTTGTTGACGCTTGTTACAACGATCCCTTGATCTACGCAGGGCAAGGAACGGTTGCCATAGAAGTCTTGGACCAATGTCCAGATATAGACACTATTATAGTACCTATTGGGGGAGGTGGTTTGTCTACTGGGGTTGCTGTAGCAGCAAAAGGACTAAAACCTGACATAAGAGTCATTGGTGTTCAAACAGCAGCTTGTCCAGCAATGATCAAGTCACTTGATGATCATAAGTATTATGAGTTTTATCCTTCTGAATCATCTATTTGTGATGCCTTGATTGGTGGCGTAGGTAAACTTGCATATGAAATGGCTGATGGTCTGTACGATGATTTGATACAAGTTTCAGAAGCCTACATAAGAAAGGGCGTTGAACATTTATTAATTAAAGAAAAAGTAGTTGCTGAGCCTGCAAGTGCGATTTGTGTAGGTGCAGTACTTCAAAATAGAGAAAGGATAGGTGGTAAGAAGATAGGTCTAGTTATTACAGGTGGTAACTTAAGTGAAAACTTAATGAAGGAAATTTTAATGGAGGGGGAAGTTTATGAAAAATAAGAGGTCAAAATGGCTGATAATTAGTGGGATTCTAGTCTTGATTGTTCTGCTTCTTAGCAGAAGTAATCCAGGTATATTAACACTTTTACCGCCAATCATCACAATTGCTCTGGCGCTTATTACACAGCAAGTTGTACTGTCATTATTATTAGGATTGTTTACTGGTGTTTTATTGTTATTTGGCTTTAATCCAGGTATCTCATTTATGAGAACCTTAGACGTGTATGTCATCGATTCACTGGCTTCGAAATCGCATGCTGCTATTTTGATATTTACTACATGTATAGCGGGCATGATTAGTATTGTATCTAGAATTGGTGGTACAAGAGCCATAGCAGAAAAACTCATCAAAAGTGCTAAAACCCCTAGAAGTGCTCAGATCATTACCATGTTATTAGGTTGTATTGTCTTCTTTGATGATTATGCAAATATCCTAGTTGTAGGGCCAACCATGAGACCACTAACGGATAAGTTAAAGATATCAAGAGAGAAACTGGCTTACTACGTACATACAACAGCTGGTATTGTAGCTGGTATAGCTATTATGACTACCTGGATTGGTTTTGAAATGAGTTTGGTTTCTGATGCATTTTACGAGCTCGGTCACGAAGTCAATGCATTTGCCATGATACTCAAGAACATTCCATTTATGTTTTATAATATATTTGCAATTGTCATCTCATTTTTACTTGCTTATAAGATGAAGGACTTTGGTCCGATGTATGCAGCGGAAAAGAGAGCAAGACTGACTGGTAAGGTTCATGCAGATGATGCAAAGATTTCAGTATCAGATGAAGAACTTGAATATGGTGGCGGCAAGGTATATTATGCAGTACTGCCGATAGTTACCATGATAGCAGTTACCTTCTTTGGTATCTGGTATGCAGGTTCTATGGGGAATCCAGATATAAATCCTTTCAGTTTTGAAGGCTTTAGAACAGCATTTGGAGATGCTGATCCTATGCCAGTACTGGTTTGGGCAGCAGTATCATCAAGTTTTGTTGCAGGGATTATTGGTATTCTTAAAGAAAAATTATCTATAAGTGACATTTTTGAATCTTGGATAAATGGTGCTAAAGAACTGTTTGAGGTTTGTGTTGTCTTGATCCTCGCATGGGCACTTGGTTCGGTACTTTCTGAAATTGGTACTGCCGATTTCTTAATTACCTCTTTAACAACATCTATTCCAGGCGCATTGATTCCTATGATGGTATTTATTTTGGCATGTTTAATTTCCTTCTCAACAGGTTCTTCTTGGGGAACCATGCCGATCGTATTTCCACTTGCAATACCACTTGCAGCAGCTTATACAAGTGATCCGACTCAATCGACACTTGTTATTGCAACGATTGCAGCAACACTTTCAGGTTCTATATTTGGTGATCAAACATCGCCAATTTCAGATTCATCTATACTATCAGCTTCTGCAACAGGCTGTGATCTGATTCACCATGTAAAAACACAAATTCCCTATGCCTTGGTACCTGCTGCATTTGCTGTACTGTGTTACCTTATAGTAGGATTTACAGGCTTAACAGTGATAGTACCACTTATTCTAGGTTCTGTTGGTATCTATTTTGTCGTTCATTATTTTGGAAAATCAACAAAAGAGGAAGACTTGATCAAGATAGAAGATAAGATCAAAGTAAGTTAAGGATAGTTTAAGGACCTTTCGGTCCTTTTTCTTAATAAAACATTATTTTTGCACTTTGGCTAATCTCTACTTTAGATACATATGTTAAACTAATTGTGTTGAGGTGAAAAGATGATAGAGAAAAATAGTTTATTGATTTTAGTAATACTTACGTTTATCGTTATTATTGTTACAGACCTTGTATTTGGTAAAAGGAAAGAAAAGAAGTCTTTTCTTACAGTTTGCATTAGGATATTCGGTGTTTATGGCATGTTGATTATAGGTACGAGTATTTTGTCATATTTAATAACGGATACTTTGAAAGATCAAATTATTGTTTCTATTATATTGGGAACGACGACCTTGTCCTGGTCTTTATTTATTGAGACTTTTATCAAACACAAGTATAACTATTTGTTTTTATCATTTCTTTCTGTTATCACCACACTTGTATTTTATGTAATATTACCTAGGTTTATATTAATCATCATACCTGTGTATGTCCTGTCTGCTATACTTGGCTCAATTATTGGTTCCTTAGTGAAGCTTAAGGTCAACAAAGGAAAAATGGTGATGGTGGCGATTGCTATGATTGTTTTTCAGCTAGGATTTATTGTTATTTCTCATGACCACATGGAATCAAGTTCTAAGCCTATGTTATATACTATAAACTACTTAAGTGACCAAGGTGTGGAAACAGATGATTACTACATACTCATTTCTGAGAAACTATATACCAGATACGACGATGTGTTTATAACGTGTATACCCCAGAACAATGATATGGAGTCTATACGTCTGATTTATCGTATGGATGAAACAAAACTGATAACAAAGGACTAATTACCTTATCTATTTTGATAAGGTATTTTCTTGTTTTCTTTTTACAATTGGATTATGTATAATGAGTTGAGAGGTGTAAAATGAATGAAAAAATATTAGTAGTAGAAGATGACTTAGATATTTCTAAGGCAATGAAACTTTATTTACATAATGCAGGTTATGATGTACTTATAGCCAATGACGGCAAGGAGGGACTAGACCTATTCTTTGCCAATGACTTTGATATGGGCATTATTGATATGATGCTTCCGGGCATGATGGGAATAGATTTGATAGAGAAAATTAGAGAGAAATCTGAAATGCCTATCTTGATTGTTTCAGCTAAAAGTGGTGAGATAGATAAAATTGAAGGTTTATCAGTGGGGGCTGATGATTATATTACAAAACCTTTTTCTCCACCTGAACTGCTTGCGCGTGTAAAATCGTCTATGAGAAGGTGGAAGATTATGAAGGGGACTATGAAACCATCGCAGGAGATATCTTTTGGTGAGATGGTTTTAAATACTCAAAGTCTACAGCTTCTAAAGAATGGGCAACTGATTGAACTAACAGCAACAGAGTATAAAATACTCAAGCTTTTTTTGGAACATCCCAATCAGATATTTTCGAAGAAACAGATATGTGAGCATGTGAATGGAGAATACTTTGAAAGTGATGAAAAAGTGGTCATTGTGCACATATCTCATATTAGGGATAAAATTGGGAAGAACAAAGAGGGTAAGGATTATATAAAAACAATTAGGGGATTAGGGTATAAAATTGAAAACTAAAAAAGGTAGTAAACTATTTTCTGTCATGCTCAAGGAGTTCGCGGTATTTGTTATTATTTCTATAGTCATCATTTCTATTATTGTGGTTTCGGTGTTTTACTTTGCCTTTATTGCTAAGGAAAAGTTTTTCAAAGAGCCCTATGCATCTAACTCAGATTGGTTTGATTCTGGTCAATACGATAAACTAGATATAGAAAAAGAATATGGTCAGGGGAGTCATTTCTATGTTTTTGATGAGTACTTTAAGATCGTCTATCAATCGAATGATGATATTGAATATCCATACAGTGAGGATCAAACATATTTAATCCCTGATGAGTTAGATGATTTAACAACATCTTGGATTGAAAGTGACCAGGGAAGGCTTTACAAAATTGAGTTTAAAGAAATGACAGGTGATATAAAGACGCTTGTTATCGTGGATGATACTCGTCAAGTCATCTACTCAAATAGAGGCATAGAAGGCAAAATGGATGAAGATACCTTTGACTGCTTATATGGTGAGAACGAAAACTTTGAAATGATCAAACAAGTTTTTTATGTGAATGATCAGAAACATCTAGCAGTCTTTATGTTTCCAACAGAAATCAATGAGTATTTATTAGGTGAAATGATTGTTATTATACTTGCGATACTTTTGATTATTATCCTTTCTGCACTTTTATCCTTGTATTTATATCTTAAGAGACTGAATAAGAAGGTGATAAAACCTATAGAGGTTCTTGAAGAAAACATGTTGAACTTTGATGTTGAGGATAGTCAGATACCGATGACTTATAATGGTCCTCTAGAGTTCAAAAATATATTTTCAAGATTTTATGAGATGGCTGGAAGATTAAAAGAGGCTCAAGATAACAATCAAAAGATGATTGCTGATATATCTCATGACTTAAAAACGCCAATATCTGTTGTTCAGCTTTATACGAAGCTTCTTAGTGAAGAAGAGGTGTCTGATAAAGAAAAAGAAGAGATGATGCAAAAAATCGTGACAAAGACTGATGAGATGAGTGAGCTTATTAATCTATTCAGTGAGTATAGTAAACTTTTTCATTCAGATTTGAAATTTGAAATGGTTTCTTGTGATATTGTAGATTATTCAAGAGAATACCTGATTAATAAGTACAATGAGTTAGATACTTTAGGTTATGAGTTAGATATTGATTTGCCTGAAGATAAAATAGAAGTTTCTCTCGATCTTATGAACTTTAAGAGAATCTACGATAATATTATAGGTAATAGCCTTAAGTATAATGACAAAGGGGCTAAAATCTTCTTTTCAATTAAAGAGGTAGGCAGTCACGTGGTCATTACACTAGGAGACAATGGCGTTGGTATTGAAAAGGCTATTAGAGAAAAGGTGTTTGAAGCCTTTATAATAGGAAACGACGCTAGGACTACAGGTTCTGGAACAGGACTAGGCATGGCCATTGTTAAAAAGATTGTTGACTTACATGATGGCCAAGTTGGATTACTAAAGGAAGACGAGACGGACTTATCGGTTGCCATTCAAATTGAATTACCTTTATTTTGATCACCAGCCCAGCTGGTGATTTTTTGTAGATTAAGAAATCTTAATCTTTGCTTAGTCACAAATCAATGTAGGCCAAGTATCATAGAGTCATGATAATAAATAAAAGTTTTGGAGGACAATATGAAAAAGATTTTAATAGGCGCATTGATAATGGTATTAGGTTTAGGTGTATTTGGAGCCTACATGTTAAAAACACCAAGTAATCCAGACCAGTATGATAAAGAAAACTACATAGGTGCGGCAGATGTTCAAAAGATTATGACGCTACAAATGGGAATCACACGTGAAATGATGTCATCATTTAAAATAGAAGGTGATGTTGCCTATATGTCTGGTGTGATTTCAAAAGATACAATCAGACAAGTTAAAAAACTGATTAAAGATTATCCTGATGTAAAAACCATTCAAATGGTTAGTGTTGATGGTTCAGTAGATGATGAGTCCAACCTGGTAGCTTCTAGACTTGTTAGACAGGCGGGTTTAAATACTTATGTAGCTAAGGATGGACATATCGCTTCAGGTGGAACAGACTTTTTCTGTGCAGGCGTAAAGAGAACGGCTGAGGAAGGTGCACAAGTTGGTGTACATTCTTGGGCTGGTGGTAAAGTAACAAATGCTGCTTTACTACCTAAAGATGATGAAGAACATAAGAAGTATATTGAGTATTATAAGGAAATGGAAATGCCGGATCCTAAAGGTTTCTACTTCTTTACAATCAATGCTGCAGAAGCGGATGGCATGCACTATATGAGTATGGATGAAATGCATCAATATGGTTTGGTAGAGTAAAAGTTAGTTGATACCTTCGTGGTGTAGATAAGAAAGACTGAGATGATTATTCTCAGTCTTTTTCTAGTACAAGTAATGAAATTTCAAGTGTATCCGATTTTAAGGCTGGCAGCATTTGACTAGGTTTCTTAAATTCTGCTATTGGTATGTTTGAGACAAGTTGATATTGATGCTCTCTAAAATAGTTAATGTAATTGTCTATATTCAAGTACTTAAACTCAGTATCTATAATATCTTTAAGTTTTGCAGAATAAAAAGAACTTAAAAAGAGCGCTTCGGTATTTTTTATGACATAGTCTAAGGAATGATAAGGTCTCAACTTCATAAAACATTCCGTTATTATGGAACTATTATCAACAACTAAGTTGAAGTTATTTTTTAAGGGAAATCCCTCATTGACAATGACGAATAGAAAGTTTCCGGGTGCTTTTTCCTTATAAAGCAGGTTTTTAACATCTAGAAGTATATTGATGTTATATGAAGAAAATATATAGTTTTTTCCTTCTTCAAAGCTTTCGTGAACCTTGCCAATTATTATATCTGCATCACTTGCAATAAAAAGTATGTTTTCTTTTTCAGACATATGTTCTCTAATAATGTCTCCTACATGCTTTAATGAAGAGATACCTTCAGAAGAGGACGTTTCTATAAAGTCAGATAGGTTATCATATTGTCTGCCTTCCTTAAACTTAGGTTCTTCTGAACGACAAGGCATAAATAAGCCTCTTCTAAAGATATAATGTTGACCACACTCACATATGAAGTCGCCAGATACAATGGTGTTTTCTAAGATCATGCAGTTGGTAGCACTAAACTCCTTTTGGCATATAGGACAAACAAGCCATCCAAGAAGTTGAAGGCTAGATCCCTTGTCACTGTCAAATGGTTCTCTATTGTTTAATATATGATTTTTATATTTATTTAATTGGTCAAGTCGTTCAGTTAATCGAATGATTTCATCAGACGTTTCGCTGATTTTTTCATTGAGAAGATGCTCAATTGGTTTAGATTGCTGATTCACTATATTCGTATGCAGTCTTTCGTAGGCCATGAGGGCTTGAATTTCATCCAAACTTAAACCAAGATCAATTAAATGTAAAACAGATGTCATGTCCTTTACACACTGATCGTCATAATCAGGATACCTATTCGTTAAAGTCGGTATGAGTAGATGCATATCTGTATAATGTCTAATAGTTGATTTCTTCTTGTTAAATTGTTTTGCAAAGTCTCCGATTTTCAATTATTTCACCTCTGACTCAATTATACATGAATTTATCTATAGACAAAAATCAAATTTTGAATTTCTACAGATTGATAATGAAACTTTAAGAAATGCAAGAATATATAGTTTGTGAAAAGCATGTTTATAGATTAAATTAGTAGACTTTGGATATAAAGAGAAAAAGGAGACGATTATGAGTGACTTAACAAAAGGATCAATATATAAACATATAAGAGAAATAGCCATACCAGCTAGTATAGGCTATTTGTTCAACACCCTTTACAACGTTGTTGATACATACTATGCAGGTAAGCTGTCAACAGATGCCTTGGCAGGTATGACCATATCATTTCCAATCTTCTTTATTTTGATAGCCTTGTCAACTGGTATTGGATCAGGTATGACAGCCTTAGCTTCCATATCTTTAGGAGAAGAAGACTCTAATAAAGTACATGCTTATTTATACAATGCCGTTTTTCTGGGACTTATGATGAGTCTCTTGTTATGGCTATTATCACCAATACTTATACCTTTTTTATTTAGATTATCAGGTGCCTCTGGTAGATCCATGACATTAGGAGTAGACTACACTAAGACCATCCTTTATGGTGCATTATTCTTTATCATGAACAGTATTTTAAATGGCTTTCTAAATGCAGGTGGTGATACCAAGACCTACAGAAATTTTCTAGTCTTTGGTTTCTTTTTAAACTTAATCTTAGATCCACTTTTTATATTTGGTTGGTTCGGACTGCCTAAGCTTGGTACAGTGGGTGTTGCACTAGCGACTGTGATTGTACAGTTGATCGGCGTTATCTATCTCTTATATAAAGTTTTGAGAAGTGAAGTTTTTGAAAAAAGTATTTTAAAAGAGGTAAAGATTTTACTTAGTGTCTGTGGAGAAATCCTTAAACAGGGTGTACCAGCAAGCTTAAATATGGCAACTGTTGCCATTGGTGTATTTGTTATTAACTATTTTATTTTAAGATTTGCAGACCCGCCGACCATAGCAGGCTACGGTGCAGCGGTAAGAATTGAACAGCTGGTTTTACTGCCAGCCCTAGGCTTAAATATAGCTGTATTGACCATAACAGGCCAATCCTTTGGTGCTAAAAACAAAGATAGGATATTAGAAATCCATCGTGTAGCCACTAAAATAACAACCATTATGATGATTATTGGTGCTATTGTTATATATCCACTAGCTCCACTTGTTATAAGCCTATTTAACAATGATCCTTTAGTTGTATCTGCAGGAACAGTTTATCTAAGAATTGAAGTGTTTGCCTTTGTAACCTATGTACTTTTAAATGTATCTGTATCTTCCTTACAAGGGATCAAACGTCCAAATTTTGCTGTATATATTGGTTTATACAGACAAATCATTTTACCAATCATTCTCTTTTATTTATTAGGTAATGTCTTTGATCTAGGTATAAGAGGTGTTTGGTGGGGGATTGTTATTATAAACTGGTCAGCAGTTTTCTTCACACGTATCTACCATGCTAGACAAATGCGGACATTGGATTTTGAAAACGACTCAGATAGTTAAATTTTACTTTTAAACTTCTCACTTATGAGGAGTTTTTTTGTATGTTACGACCTAGGACATGTATCTTACTCTAGACTGATGGTCATAAAGATAATTTACGTTTAAGCTAATGATACAAGTTTAGAAAGGATGTATGATGACGAAAAGAGTATTTTATTTAGACAATTTAAAAATCATTTTAACGATGCAGGTGATATTATTTCATGTGGCAATTGTATTTGGAGGTGCGGGTGAGTTCATTATTTCAGCTCCTACACAAGCCAGTGAATCTTTACAAGTGATTTTAACTGGATTTCTTGCCTATAGCCAATCCTACTTTATGGGGTTGTTTTTTACCATTTCAGCATTCTTTTCTTACAAATCAATTAAGAAAAAAGGAAAGCAGTCATTTATTAAAGGCAAAGTAAAAAGACTCTTTATACCTGTTTTGCTTTATTACTTTATTGTTTCTCCATTAATTTTTATCATAAAAGACTTAGCCTATTATGGTCTTAAGATCTCTGAGGTGACCATAAGATTCAATATGGGGGCAATTTGGTTTATGCTGGTACTCTTTATATTTGATGTCTTGTTTGCAAAGTTAATTTATAGAGAATCAGCATTTGAAAGAGGATTTCCGAAATCGAGATATTTACTGTTCTTAGTTGCACTAGTAACTGTTATCACATTTGTTGTAAGAGTTTTTTATCCTGTAGGCTACTTCCTGCCGATAGTAGGTTTTCAGCCGGCGCATATACCACAGTATATATTTGCCTATTCTCTAGGTGTTTTATTTAGTAAGCATGATTGGCTTACGCATTTAAAGAGTAAAAAATATGAGTATTTAACCTTGTTATTAATTCCCTTATTACTTGCAATGGCATATGTTATCAGGCTGATGGTTTATGAGTTTAATGATATTACCTATGCATTTGGTGGTTTTAGCATTTATCAGTTATTGTATAGTTTTTTCGATCAAGTTATGTATCTTGTCATGACCTTGTCTTTGCTATCCATATTTCAGAAGTACTTGAATAAGACATCACCAGTATTAAAATCACTGTCATCTAATGCTTTTGGCGCTTATATGGTTCACTCTTTTGTGATTGTTATGATTGTTATTGTGTTGAAATACTTCTCATTAAGTCATATGTTGGGTTTTCTAGTTACATCCATACTTGCAATTTCACTGTCTTTTGCATTGGGTAGATACATTAAATAGATAATTAGCCTTTTGTAGATATTCTTTATCATTCTAGGGTATGAATAAGTTACAGGAGGCTTTATGTTTAAATCCATTAAAAGTCGGATAGCATTTGGCTCGGTCATGCTTGTCCTAATTACTATTATTGTTATTTCAGTTACTTTCTTTGTATTTGAAAGTAATCATTTGAAAGACATTGCCATTGACAAGTCACTTAAGGTGAACGAACTCCAAGCCAAGATGATGGACGATTATTTCACCAAACATATCAATGAGTTAAAAGAACTTTCGGTTGAGGTATCTGTGAAAAATTTAGACCGAGAGGCTATTTTGCATGCTCTATTGGAAATTGATGAAAATGAAAACTATGACTTTTTCAATACTTTCTTTTTAGAGATGGATGGTAAGACAGAAACGCCTTCAGGTGAAAAAACAGATGCATCTGACAGAGACTTTTATCATCAACTTATGAGTGGTGATTTTGACTACATCATATCTGATCCAGTCATAGGTAGAGCAAGACAGGTGCCTGCTATTGCAATTTTAGTACCTGTAAGAGTTGAGGGACAACTGATAGGAGCAGTCAGTGGTGTATTATTAATTGAGGAGTTATCAATGATTGCATCTGATGCCAATATTGGTGACAACTCATACGGTTGGTTATGTAATCAAGAGGGCTTGGTTGTTGCCCATCCAAGCCAGGAACATGCGATGAAAACCAATCTATTAGATACAGATGAAATGGGTTATAAGGGTCTAGAAGATATTTGGCATGACAGTAGAGAAAAAGACTTTGGATTTGGTGAATACTATGATGGCATTCTAAAAGAAAATAAGATTCTTACTTACTATGATATAGCAGTAACACCAGGATGGAAATTGATGATTACAACTATTCCAGAAGAGACATATGCAGATTCAGAACGTCTGATAAGCCTCTTGGTTTTGGTAACCATCCCATTGACTGTTGTTTTAGCCTTTGCTGCCAGTCTCTATGCTAGAAGAATGGTTAATCCTCTTGTTACATTAACAGAAAAAATTAGTAGCTCAAAAATGTCTGAAAACAGTTTGATGGAGGATTATGGCTCATCAGATGAAATGAATACCTTAATCCAAGCTTATAACCAGATGAGACTATCCATTAATGAACATACACTTCATCTTGAGGAAATGGTAAGAGAAAGAACAGAAGAGCTTAATAAACTTAATCATCTTCTAAAAGATCAAAATGATGAACTAGAAGCACAAAATGATGAGCTATTTAATATGGCTTCAACGGACCAATTAACTGGCTTAATCAATAGAGAACATTTCCATGAGCAAATACTAAAAATGATTGGAAGGGTGAACAGTGGCTTAATAAATAGCTTTACTATTTTGTTTTTAGATTTGGATAATTTCAAGTACTACAACGATACATTTGGACATGATATTGGAGATAAAATTTTAATAAGTGTTGCAGATTTATTCACAACAACTTTAAGATCTACTGATCTGGTCGGCAGGTATGGTGGGGATGAGTTTGTCATTATGCTTTTAAACAATGATTTGGACAGTGGTCAGAAGATAAAAGAAAAGATACAAGCTGTTTTTAGTGACTTGAGAGGTTATGAATTTAAAATAAGTCAGTGGTTAAATAAACCTGTTTTAATACCAGAAAAAGAATGGTTGAATGTTTCTATAGGTATTAGTTTTTATGATTTACATGCAGAAAAAACTTTGGATGACTTACTGAAAGAAGCAGACCGTCATATGTACGAAGACAAAAGAAAGAGAAAATTAGCCTTAAAAGAGTAGCCTATGTTACTCTTTTTTTGGATGGCTTATGGTATAATCTAAATTGTTGGAATTGAAATGATATTTGGGGGAACTATGGATTTTGCAAAAGCCTTTGATTTACACTTGGTTTCTTTTGGTTTATTACTCTTTGTGTACTTTAATACCAGAAGATGGACCAAAGAAAATAATTCAAGTCGATTGTTTAAGTATGTAATTATAGCCATGTTATTTAACTTAACACTCGATTTTTTCGGTTGGTATATGATACTTGCCAGTACTCAAGGAGACTTTGCAAGGCATTTAAACTTTTATTTGAATACTTTTATATATGCAACCTTGGCACTGCCCTTAACATTTTGGATCATATACATTGATTATAAAATATATCATGATAAAGTTAGGCTAAAAAAACGATTAATCTATTATTTTTCACCTACAATCTTACTTGTTGTTCTAAGTTTAATTAATCTGTTTGTTCATGTGATTTTTAGAATTGATAGCTCTGGTGTTTATCATAGGGGACCCTTGTTCTATCTAGTCGTGCTTATTATGTACATGGTACCTGTCTGGTCGGTTGTCATGGTTTATAGGAATAGAAGAACTGTTTCTACACGTTTGATTGAGTCTATACTCATGTTTTGGATCATTCCTATACTGGCAGCTATATTTCAATTGTTTTTCTACGGCTGGATGATTACATGGCCTGTCTTTTGTGTGGTAACTGTCTTTGTCTACATACTTGTAGAAAAAGATGCCATGTTAAAGGACAATCTGACACAGTTAGACTCTAGGAGGGTATTTGAAGACAAGGCAAAAGAACTCATAAAAAGGCGTGTCCCATTTTGCCTAATGATCATTGATTTAAATGATTTTAAGTCAATTAATGACAAGTATGGTCATTTAGAAGGTGACAGTGCCTTAAAAGGATTTGCATCCATTCTAAAAGTGTCTGTCAAGGGTTCAGACATTCTTTGTAGGTACGGTGGCGATGAGTTTATAGCACTGTTACCATCAGACTCCATTAGAGCTGCTGAAAAAGTAGCGAGTAGACTTGAAAGTCGTCTAGAAGATTATAATCAAAAAAGATTGAAAGACTACACGATATCTATATCTTCAGGTTATAGATTCTATGCCCATTATGAATATCTAGATCTGAAAGCCATGCTGTCACAGGTGGATGAACATATGTATAAGAATAAAGAAAATTCAAGAGTTAATAGTAAACAGTAGGTAAATGCCTACTGTTTTATTGTGTAATCAAGTATGGTTTCTATAGGTTTATTCTTAAAATATGGCACTTGTCTTAGTGTATAGATTAAGTCTGAAAATAAGTCTGTTGGATCAGTTTGACCTACAGGTATTTGGTATGAAATCCTTTTGATATTTCTTCCCTTAGAATCTAATTCTACGAGTTTATCAACAATCTTTTGATAGTTACAAGTTTCAAGATCTTCTTTATCAAAGACAACTTCTAGGTAGTCGTAAGTATCAAGAGAATAAGAAGTGACTTCGTCTATATGCTTCCAAATGACTGTTAACTTCTTGGTCACTTGAATGGATTTTCTTGTTTGATCAATTAGCAGTTGATTTAGAAGATGACCAACAGTCTCTTTATCTGCAAGAAGATAAGCATCTTTTAGAGAGGATGCTTCCATTCTGAATTGATTTGGTGTGGATTTGTAAAACTTTTCAAAATACTTATAGAAGTAGCGCTTACTTGAAAAGCCGGCTTCAATGCTGATTTCTTCAATACTGAGTTTTGTATTCAATAAGAGTGAGCTGGCCTTTATAACCCTGTAATAGGCTTGAATTTCTTTGAAAGTCCTGTTAAAAAGTCTTTTAAATTCCCTAGAAATGTACTCCTTAGAAATAAAAACTTCTTGTTCGATGTCGTTCAGCATGATGTGTTCATTTAAATGGAGTCGTATATAGGAGATGATGTTGTAATAACGATCACTTTTAAGTTCGCTGTCCGAGGCTGAAAGCAGGTTGTTGATATCATCAAAATTCTTAATAATTAAGGCCAACATATCTTGCATATCTGATATTAAGTGTGTTCCTTTAGACATGATATTATTGATGATTGCCAAGAGCTTTGACTTGAGCTTGTTGATGTCGTCTAAATCTGCACCGCCTTCATAAAACTCACTGGTGTGACAGTTGTAGATTCTATTTTTTATTTCAGGTGCATATAAGTTAATAAACTCTTCAGAAATACTCAGTATACAGACAATACTTTGATCGGACTTTGATTTTAGCTCATGTGGCTCATTAAAGTTTATAATCTCTATGTCGTGTTTTGTAAGCACATGACAGTTTTCTGTAAAGCGAAGGGTAATCTGTCCTTCTAGAACCATCATGAGTTTTAGCTCGTTTTTAACAGAAAAGGACCCAACTCTTGTTAACTTATAAAAATCCAAATGATAATAATTGTGATTCATAAACGCCTCCTGAGTCTATTATAATGCTAAAAATATGTACAGTGTCACTTTTGATAAGAATATCATAAAAGGGAACTCGAATCTACAAGGAACACCAATGATTTTAAATTTTCTGAATATTACAATTAAAAAGTAGACGAGAGATCAGTTAGGAGGGGATTGATTGAAAAGTGGCTATAAGTTTGTAAAAGGTAAGTTGTTATTAACAATGAACTCAGAAGGAGATGTCATAAGAGAAGGTCTAGTTGTCATAAAAGATAACCTGATACATGACTATGGCAGGTATCAGAATATGAGGGAAAAGTATTTTGATAAGATAATTGAAAACGGTGAAGCATGTAATTACTTTGAACATGATCATGGGATAGTTATGCCAGGTATTGTGACTGCCCATACCCATCATTTCCAATCCTTAATGAAAGGAATAGGGGCCAATCTAAACTTGGATGATTGGGTGTTAAAAGTGATTTTTCCTTTAGGTGTTCAAATGGGTTATGAAGAAACCCGAATCGCAGGCATACATAATATGCTTGAAATGATTCGAACTGGCACCACATGTTTTTGTGATAGCCATTATATGATTCACAAGAAAGAGAATATGGATGGTTTGGCAAAGGCGGTAGATGAAACTGGCATAAGAGGTATCCTGTGTAGGGCGACGCAAGATATGAAATATGCGCCTGAAGTGCCAGATTGCGTGATTGAAGATTTAACGACAGCACTTATAGAGACCGAAGCCTGTATTAAGAAACATCATAATAGCCTTAATGGGCGTCTGAAAATTGGTGTAGAAGCCATTACGCCAATTGATTGTACAGGCCAAATGATTAAAGAGCTGCATGGTCTTGCAAAAAAGTATGAGACCATCTTTCAAATGCATACGGCAGAAACCTTTGGTGAACTTCAAACCATCAAGGCCGATCATAACATGGGTATCATCGAGTATTTAGATACTTTAGGTGTCTTAGATGAAATAACCATGCTCATTCACTGTGTTTGGATCAATGCAAATGAGAAAAAACTCATCGCAGACAGGGGTGTCAGCGTGGCTCATAATCCTGTTGCCAATATGATTCTTGGTGATGGTGTAGCACCCATTCTTGATCTTAAAGCGCACGGAGCAGTGGTTGGTATCGGCGTTGACGGTGCTGCAAGTAACAACAACCAAGATATGTTTGAGTCGATGAAATCATGTGCATTGTTACACAGGGTTCATAATATGGATGCTTCTGTATTAGATGCTATGGACGTTATTAAGATGTCTACCATCGACAGTGCAAGAGCCATAGGACTTGATAAAGAAGTTGGTTCAATAGAAATTGGAAAGAAAGCAGATATTATCATAGTAGATACCAAGAGTCTTTCGACAACACCCAATCTATCAGCAGTATCAAATATGATTTTTTCTGGCAATGGTTATCAAGTAGATACGGTTATCATTGATGGCAAACTCGTTTTAAAGGACAAGGCATTTGTAGATATAGACCTTGAAGACCTTTTACAGTCATCAAAGAAGACTGTACAGAGCATGATGAAGTCTGCGAATTTGGATAAGTGTGTTAGTATTATATAAGGGGGAAGTATGATAGAAGGAAATACTGTACATAAAAATATGGAAGAGAAATTTACTTTAAAAGACAAGTTAAAATTTATTATACCATCATTACTGGGACTGATTATATTTTTATTTCCTATTAAAAATGCAAATGGTGGTTACACGTTAATTATTGGTGCTTTGTGTCAGGGCTTCCAAGATAGTTTAGGCGTTTGGAATACCTATATAACTGGTGCTTTTATAGTTGTGTCAGCCTTGGTAACAACTTATGTGTTTATTTTTAAACCAAAGTTTAAAGAACATGGTTTCCTAGAAGAGACCTTTAATGCAGGTGCTTTGAATACAGTAGGTCGACTTGTTGGTGCTGCATTATTCTTTATGGTTTTATTCGGAGTTGGTCCAGAGTTTGTTTTAAATGAAAATATTGGACCTGTTATTTTTGATTTATTATTTGTAATTGGTATTTGGCTGATCCCATCAGTTATATTGTTGCCACTCATGGTAGAGTTTGGCCTTATGGAGTTTATAGGTACCCTAGTTAACAAGTTTACAAGACCTTTATTTAAGCTTCCAGGAAGAGCAACTGTAGACCTTTTAACGTCATGGGTTGGTATGGTAGAACTTGGTCTTGTTATTACCAATGACCAATATACAAAAGGTAATTATACAAAGAGAGAAGCTGCAATTATCGCATCTTGTTTTACAGCGACAGGTGTTGCATTCTGGTTGGTGTGTGGTGAAATATTAGGTTTGTCAGAGTATTTCTTACAATTTTACATCGCTATATTTGTAGCTGGTTTTGCAAGTGTCGTTGTTATGTCTAGAATACCACCATTATCTAAGTTAGCTGATACTTACTATGTAGAAAATAAAAATAGATTAGAAGATGAAATTCCATCAAGTAAAAAGAGATTATCTTATGCCTTTGAATTAGGTGTTAGAAAAGCTCAAACTGCACCAAGTATCAAGGATATGCTTAAGGGTTCTTTCCTTTTGATTACAAGTCTATTTGTTACCTTGATTCCAATCGTTATGACTATTGGTGTATTTGCATTGATTTTAACAGAGTATACACCTATATTTGATATAATCTCAATACCTTTTAAGTATTACTTGCAACTACTTCAAGTACCGGAAGCAGCGGCTGCTGCGCCTGCAACAATTGTTGGTTTCACAGATATGTTTGTTCCTATCCTAATATCTTCAACAATTGTATCAGCAAAAACAAGATTTATTATTGGTGTACTTGCATTAACTCAAATCGTCTTTATGTCAGAGATGGGGGCTTATGTTCTAATTTCAAAAATTCCTCTTAAATTCAAGGACTTAGCTATCATCTTTGTCACTAAGACAATCATTTTACTACCAATCATCACATTATTAGCGACATTAATGGGCATCCCAGCCTAAGGAGTAGACATGTATAACTTATGTATTAAAAACGGCACAATTGTAACAGAAGACAAGACTTTTCAAGGCAATATCTATGTTACAAATGACAAAATAGAAAAAATTGATGACAGTCAGATGGTTATTTTACCATCTGAAACTGTTATTGATGCTAATGGCAAGTATGTGTTTCCGGGTTTTATTGATCCTCATGTACACTTAAATGACCCTGGCTTGACTGAAAGTGAAGACTTCTATACTGGTACAGCTTCTGCAGCAGCAGGAGGGATTACAACGGTATTAGAACATCCCTTGACTTTTCCTTTACCATCAGACGTAGAGGCGCTTAGTCAAAAAAGAGACATCGGTAATGCAAAGGCCGTCGTGGACTTTTGTCTATGGGGCGCTCTAACACCAGATAATTATGAACAAGTAGATGACATGATTGACTGGGGCGTCATTGCCTTTAAAGCTTTTATGCCTTATTCTGTGGAAATCCCACAGGTTAATGATGGTGAGTTATTAAAACATATGAGACAACTAGGTGAAAGAGATATCCTACTTGGCATTCACTGTGAGAACGATGCCATTGTAAGAACCTGTACGGATGAAGCCAGAAAAGAGGGTCTAACATCTGTTATGGATTATGAAAAAGGTAGACCTGTATTGGCTGAAGTAGAAGCCGCTACTAGGGTATGTTTATTAGCAGAAGAATCAAAGTGTAAAGCACATGTTGTTCACTGTTCTTCTAAAGGTGCTGTAGACGTAGTAAACAGATTTAGAAACAAGGGTGTAGATGTCAGTGTAGAAACATGTAGTCATTACTTTAGATTAAATCAAGATCACCTTCATGACTTAGGTGCCTTTGGTATTTGTAATCCACCTATCAGATCTAAACTTATGATGGTTGAGATTGAAGATTTAATATTAAAGGGTCAAATTGATTTTGTTGGTTCGGACCATGCAACTTATACATTTGAAGAAAAAGAGATAATAGATAATGATATCTTTACAGTCCCTGCTGGATTAACAGGTATTCAAACTGTCTTTCCGCTTTTATATCAACTAAGAGATAAAGGCCTTTCTTTAAATGATTTTGTAAAACTTTCATCTACCAATGCTGCTAAAAGGTTTAAACTCTATCCAAAAAAAGGTTGTTTACAAGTAGGATCAGATGCTGATATCACCATTTTAGATCCTAATACAACCTATGAAATAAATGAGGATCATTTACTTTACAAGATGAAGTGGTCACCTTACATGGGCTATAAATTAAAGGGTAAGGTTGATTATACCATTGTAAGAGGAGAGGTTGTCTATGATGGTCATATTAAAGTCAAGCCTGGTTATGGTCAGTTTGTAAAAGGAGATCATCGATGAAGATACTTATTATCAATCCTAACAGCTCTGAAGCCATAACAAAAGGTATAAGAAAAACAGCCAAACAATATGAAAACACGGACCTTGTAATAGATACCATAAATCTTTCAGAAGCACCTCTTGGCATTGAAACTTATGAAGATGAACTGATTGCCAGTTTTGAAGTCAACAAGTATCTTAAGAACTTAGACAAATCCTACAAGGGTGTCCTAATAGCCTGTTTTTCGGATCCGGGTCTGATGGTAGTAAGAGAATATCTAAAAGTACCTGTTATAGGCATTGCTGAAGCGTCTCTTCATATGGCTAGTCTACTAGGACCATCCACATCATTTGTTACATCTGGTGGAAAAGAGGATATAGAAATATTTGATGAGATATCTGCAAGATATGGATTAAAAGATAAAGTTAAGGCTATCTCTTATTTAGGTGTTGGTGTAAATGGTGTAGATGAAAGTTTGTTGGATACTATCAATAAGAGAATTGATACTTGTTTAGATCAGCATGGTGTCTCATCTGTCATCTTGGGCTGCGGTGCTTTTGCAGGCTACGGTCAAATGCTTAATAGGCATGACATTCATGTTATTGACGGTATTAAAGAAGGCATTATGATGCTAAAAATGATGATTGACTACAGTGAGGTGGATAGTGAATAGACAAGAAGTGGGTTTAAAAGCAGAAGAAATGCTTAATGAACTGGCAGACCAGACACGTATGGGTGATGAAATATGGCGTTATATTTACTCTGATACTGAAAAAAAGGGCAAGAAAATTATCCGGCAGTGGATGGAGGCACTAGGTCTTCTTGTCATTGAAGACCAGATAGGCAATCTAATCGCAAGAAAAGAAGGCAAGTCTAAGGAAACAATCGTGATAGGCTCTCATATGGATACTGTTAAAGATGGTGGCAAGTATGATGGTGCTGGTGGTATTGTGATTGGACTTTTGGCTTTAAAAGAGCTCATAGAATCGGATGAAACTTTTGATAAATCTATTGAAATTATAGCCTTTACAGAAGAAGAAGGTTCAAGGTTTTTATCAGGCTACTTAGGGTCTAAAAATCTTGTCGGTAAAATAACACAACTAGAGTTAAACGATACAGACTCTGATGGGATTTCTTTGAAAGAGGCAATGATTTCAAATGGTTATGATCCTGAAAAGCTGCCAAAAGAAAAACGACGTGATGTGGCTGCTTATTTGGAAGTGCACATAGAGCAGGGACCAGTTTTAGAAACATTAAGACACGATATTGGTATAGTAGAAAGCATCGTTGGTATCAGGGCTTTTGATATTACCATAAAAGGCAGGCAAGACCATGCAGGGACAACGCCTATGGATATAAGACTCGATCCAGTATATGCTGCTTCTAAATTTATCAGTGAAACAACAGATTATGTTAGAAGATTAAGTAAGACTGCCACCTTTACCATTGGTGCCATGTCTGTTTTACCTGGTGTAAGTAATGTCATTGCAGACAGCACTAACTTCTCAATAGACCTTAGAGATCGGTCAGAAGAAGACCTAGTCAATGTAACTGATAGAATATATGAGTCATTAGGATCTTTAGAAGAACAAGGATATGCAGTCACGATAAAACTGCTTTGTGCTGAAGAACCTGTTGATCTTGATTCACGTCTTTCAGATTTTATGTATGATAAATCACAAAATCTGGGTCTAAGGACTATGAAGATGGTGTCTGGCGCTGGTCATGATGCTCAGATTATTGCACCTCATATAAAGACCGGTCTAATATTTGTACCAAGTGTGAAGGGTAGAAGTCATTCTTCTGACGAATATACAAAATCATATGATCTAGGAAATGGTGTTTTACTTCTAGCGACTATACTTAAAGAGATGTTACAAGGAGAATTTGATGTTTGATAAAGTAATCATATCAGGCCAAGTTATGTTAATGGAAGGCCTGGTTAAAACCAATATTGGTATAAAAAATGGAAAAATTGATAAAGTTGATCCTTCTATACAAGCAAGCGATGGTCTTGAAGTCATTGATGCCAGTGGTAAAATCGTCTTTCCAGGTGGCATTGATGCTCATATCCATTGTGAAGATGGTACTGTTGAAGAGAGAGAGGATTTTTATCATTTAACCAAAGGATGTGCCTCGAGTGGTATTACAACTGCCCTAATAATGCCAACACCAGGTGTGCTTGTCAACAGTAAGGCTCGCTTTAATGAACGTGTTGACTTAATAGATGAGAGAGCATATATCGATTACGGACTAATTGGCGGTGCAGGTTCTGATAACCTAGATAGTATAAAGGAACAAGCTGATGCTGGTGTTGTAGGTTTTAAAACATTTTGTTGTAATCCAGAATGGGAAGGAGAAGACACTGAAGGCTGTTGTTCCTTTTCAAATGGTAGTTTGATTGAAATCATGCAAGCAGTTAAAGAAACAGGCTTGATTCATGCCTTACATGTTCAGGATATGGAAATCTCTGACCATAGGGCTAAGACAGGTAACAACACATTAGAAGACTTTGTTTATTCGCTGGATTCTATCGTTGAAACCTCTGGTGTTGCCTCAGCTCTTGCTATGTCTAAGTATGTAAATGCGCCGGTACACTTTTGCCATATCTCTTATAAGGACTCCTTAGAGCTTATCTATGATGCCAAAAGAAGAAATCAAGATGTGACATGTGAAGTCTTGACACTTAATTTGGAAAAAACAAATAAAGCCATTAAGGAGCAGTATCCTTACATTATGTGGTATCCGCTTCCTGGTAGTGATGAGGATAAAAATGCAATCTACAATGGTATAGATAATGGTACTGTTGATATGGTCAACAGCGATCATTCGCCATTTACTAAAACCGAGTTAGAAGAATCAGTAAAAGAGAGCATCTACAATGCCTTGCCAGGCGGTACGAATCTAGAAGTCACTTTACCACTTTTGCTTCATAAGGTAAATGAGGGTATTTTGACTTTGTCCCAAGTACATGAACTTTTTATGGTTAATCCTGCTAAAAGGTTTAACTTATATCCTCAAAAGGGTGTTATTATGGAGGGCTCTGATGCAGACCTTGTTCTTATAGATATGAACAAAGAAAAGACCTTTGTTGAAGGAGACCACCATATTCGATGTAACTATACTCAAATAGATGGCATGACTTTAAAAGGAAATCCTGTTATGACGCTTCTAAGAGGTCAAGTCATCATGCAAGACGGACAAATTACAGGCAAAGTAGGTTATGGTCAAGTAGTCAAACCAAAACGTTAATCAGAGAATCTTTAGCATTTGCTAGAGATTCTATTTTTATGTTTATATATGTTGCGTATGCAACGAAGGTATGTTATGATTACTTTGTTGCAAAAGCAACGAATTGAGAGGAGGGGAAAATGATAAGAAAATTTATAGCTTATTACAAGCCTTACAGAGTATCATTTATCATTAACTTATTTGCAGCCTTGATGATTTCATTTTTAGGACTTTTATATCCTATACTAACTAGACAAATGCTTAATGATTATATACCAAATATGAATATGAACATGATCATAATAGGTGGACTGATACTGCTGGGGTCATATCTTGTTAGAATGCTTTTAAGGTTTTGGATGCAGTATAATGGTCATATGATTGGAGTAAAGATCCAGAGGGATATGAGACTAGAGATGTTTCATAAACTACAAAAGTTGCCTTATAAATACTTTGATGACCACGAAACAGGAGAAGTACTATCTAAGTTGGTAGATGACTTAAATCCCATCGTTGAGTGTGCCCATCATATTCCAACTGATTTCTTTACATCAGTTGTCATGCTAGTAGGCTCTTTTATTTTCCTTGCAAGTATTGACTTGATGTTAACACTGGTTGTATTTATGTGTATACCGATCTTAGTCTTTATAACCATAAAAACGAGAAAACAATTATCATCTGCCTTTAAAGAGGCCAGAGTAGGTATGGCCATGGTCAATACATCAATGGAGTCTAGTGTGACAGGCATCAGAGTGACAAAAGCTTATACAAACTCGGATATTGAGTATGACAAGTTCAAAGACAATATATCTTTTTTAGTTGGTGCAAGAAGAAAAGGCTTTAAGGCTTTAGGCATTTTCTTATCCTCATCATCATTTGTGACGGACTTGTTCAATGTTGTTCTCTTAATTGTGGGTGGCTACAGCCTATATTTAGGTAGAATAAGCTTTGGGGATTTCTCATCTTTCATTATATCTATTAACTTGTTTATTGGTCCTGTCAATACACTTATAAGACTTGTGGAACAATATCAAAGTGGTATGGCTGGCTTTGAAAGATTTGTCGGTGTATTAGGTGAAGATGAAGAAGTAGATGATAAGGATGCTACAGCACTATTAAATGCAAGAGGTGATATTGAATTCTCAAACGTTTCTTTTTCGTACGATGGCAGTGAAAATGTCCTAGAAGATATTTCTTTTAAAATTGATGCAGGAAAATCTATCGCATTAGTAGGCGCATCTGGTGGCGGTAAAACGACCATTTGTAGCCTTTTGATGAGATTTTATGAGAAAAATGCAGGTGAAATCAAGATAGACGGTAAGAAAATTGAAGACTATACCTATCATTCGTTAAGAAACAATATTGGTATTGTTCAGCAAGATGTCTTTTTATTCTCAGGTTCTATATACGATAACATAGTATACGGCAGACCAGATGCAAGTCATGATCAAGTGATAGAGGCTGCTAAACAAGCCAATATACATGACTTTGTTTTATCTCTAAAAGATGGTTATAATACTGAAATAGGTGAAAGAGGCATAAAACTTTCGGGTGGTCAAAAACAACGAATCAGTCTTGCAAGAATGTTCTTAAAGAATCCTAAGATACTGATTTTAGACGAGGCGACAAGTGCACTTGATAACACAACAGAAAATCTAATTCAAAAGGAACTAGATGAACTTTGTAAGAACAGAACAACCATTGTGGTTGCTCATAGACTTTCTACTGTAAAAAATGTAGACCATATTATGGTCATTGGTAAAAAGATATTAGAAGAAGGCTATCATGAAGATTTAATTTCAAAAGGTGGCATTTATAATGACTTGTATAACATGCAGTTCAAGAAAATAGGTTAGTGTTAAAAAGCCAAGACTTCAACTTAAGTCTTGGCTTTTATTTCGTTTTTTATATGTTCTTTGGCATTTTTATTCATGTCTAATATCATAGATGAAATCAGTTCTCTCTCGTCATCAGAAAAGCCCTCTGTAAGAATATCATTCCATTCTCTTTTAAGCTGCATAATCTTATCAAACATGTCATGTGCCTTTTGAGTTGGGTGTAAAGTATATTTTCTTTTATCAAACTCATAAACTTTTCTTGTTGCATAACCATGTTTTTCTAAATGCTCTATGGCTCTTTTAACACTTGACCTGTTAACGCCAAGATGATCAGCTAGCTGGTCTTGTCTGATACCTTCTATTTTAACAATATGTATGATGTAAGTTGAGTAGTTATGGTCTAGGGCATACTCTGATAAATGATGGTCGAAATAGCGACGTGCTCTGGAGTTGAGTAAACCTATATATCTATGTAAATTTTCCATCTTAACCTCGTTTCTTTTACTATTATATCATTTTCTACATTTTTAAGTCTAGATATTATAAATAAAACTATTTGAATGAATGAGGATTTTGACATGAAATAGTTAAAATGATACTATGATATTAACTAATATATAAATTAGCTAATTGGAGGTTGTTATGATTATTAATGCTACTGAAGTAAAAAACTCATTCGGAAAGATGTTAAAGTTATTAGACTATGAAGACATAATTGTTAAAAAGAATGGTCGTGTGGTTGCAAAGATCATTAAGTATACTGAAAAACTAGATCCAAACAATCTAGTCAAAGAATCTATTGTACCTTATGAGCCAAAAGATAGGAAGGTGTCTTATGAGGAGTTTTTAAAGCTAACCGCTAATAGTGAAAATAGGTATGAGCTTTTAAATGGAGAAATCTATTTGCTTGCATCACCAAAGGTTAAACATCAGATGGCTGTTGGCAAGCTTCATGGAGAGCTTTGTAGACTAGATTTAGGTGGTTGTGTGCCTTTTATTTCCCCCTTTGATATCAAGCTGGAAGTAGACGACAAAATTAATGTACTGCAACCGGACTTGGGCATCATATGTAATCTAGAAAAATATACTGATGAAGAAGACCGGTATCAGGGGGTGCCTACTTTAGTCGTTGAAGTTTTATCACCTTCATCTATCAGTCGTGATAAAGTTAAAAAACTCAATGTCTATATGTTATCTGGTGTAGAGGAATATTGGATTGTAGATCCAATAAAGGAAAGAGCTTATGTATATCATTTCAAAGACTTTGAAATAGAAAACTATGAGGAGTTCGATAGAGCAGATGGTATAAAGTCTTTTAGATTTGAAAACTTAAAAGTAGAATGGTAATACAAAAATACCTTCAATACAAAAAAACTTAGATATCACATCTAAGTTTTTTTATTTAGTAAATGTCGAAGCTGTAGTATTGAAAACTCGCTTAAATATAGGTCGTAATCAGGTACTAAGAATCTGCAATTAAGCTCATTATAGATTTCATGTTGAAGTTCTGAAGCATTATTTGCAGAATACAAGCCTCTTGAATAAAAGAGTACACTATTAACAAAATGGATGGTTTGATCATCTGTTAAACTTGGAAATACTTCTGATAAGAGATCAGTGATTCTTTTACTTATTACCATGACACTAGATTTATGTGAACGTAATTTCTCAGCCGTGGCTTTTTTTTCCAATAGAGATAGGTCGATTGTTAGAAGGTGTAACAATCGTTTGTTCCTGGTTAATACTTCAATGAATTTATACGTAAAATCTTCAACCGTTACATTCTTTAATGCGTGTATCGACTTTTCTAGTTCTTGTATGAAGTCCTCTAAATCTAGAAGCAATACTTTTAAATAGATTTCTTCAATCGTCTTAAAGTATTTGTAGAGGTTTATTCTTGAGAATGAAAGTTCTTCAGCAATTTTTGTTAAAGTGATTTCTTCAAAATCCATTGTTGTATAAAGCTTTTTAGCTGCACTGATTATCTCTTGTATTCTTTTATCCTTTTGTTCATCTGAACGTGCTCTTTGAAATGTCATATTAGATCTCCTCAAAAGTATTTTATCATAAAGTATTGACAAGTTACAAGGTGTAACTTATAATCGTTTTATAAATTACGCAACGTAACTTAAAAGGAGGCGGTATGAAAAATTTAATCTTGTATTTTTCTGCAACTGGAAATTCATTAGAGGTTGCCAGAAAGTTAAGTGATGGGTTAGTAGATTGTGATGTTGAAAACATGTTCACATTTAAAGAGGATGATCTCAGAAAATATGATCGAGTAGGCTTTGTTTATCCTTGTTATTTTCTAAGTACACCAAAGTTTATTTTAGATTATGTAAAAGAGCTTAAGTTTAATTCAGATCAGTACATTTATGCTATATGTACAGTTAATATGTATGATGGAAATGCTGGTCATCAACTTGCATCTGTTCTTTCTGATAAAGGATTAAAGCTTTCTTATTACAAGAGACTAAAAATGGTTGGCAATTATATCATGGATTACAAGATGCCAACAGAACACCATGTTGAAAGATTACTTAAAAAGGCTAGAAAAAAATATGATGGCATCATAGAAGACATAAAAAATAATAGAACTAAAAAGGCCTATAAACGCTTAGGATATGTTTCGAATAAGTATTATGCATTATTTGAAGAGAGAAAATTAAAAAGTCAAATCTTATTTACTGTTAATGATACATGTATAGGATGTGGGATTTGTGTGAAAGTTTGTCCTTTTGAGAATATTGACCTAATCGATAAGAAACCTGTGTGGAAGAATGAGTGTGAACATTGTACTGCATGTATCCATTGGTGTCCTAGAACAGCTATAAACTACGGTGATAAAACTATTAAACGACTTAGATATACCAATCCCAAGACTTTGGTATCAGATATATTTAAGTAGACATTTATATAATTAAGGGAGAAGACTATGTCAGTATTATTTAAACAAGGAAAAATAAAAAGTATGAATCTAAAGAATAGGTTTGTACGGTCAGCGACTGTAGACAATCTTGTAGATGACAATGGGAAGCTAACAGAAGACTATCTAGACTTATATGAAAATTTGGCAAAAGGCAATGTAGGCTTAATTATAACTAATAGTTATTTCATATCTCATGATGGGACACTAGTGCCAAGAGCTAAGGTAATCGCAAGTGATTGTGAAATTGAAGATATCAAACGTGTAGCAGATATTGTTCATAAGTACGATTCAAAAATAGTTGTTCAGATTAATCACGTTGGTGGACAACCTTATGGAAAAGTTCATGATTCTTATTTGGCGCCTTCTTCTGTAAGAGATCTAGCAACAGGTATAAAACCTAGACAAATGATAGAAGCAGAAATCGAAGATGCCATTAGTGGGTTTGCAGAAGCTGCAAGACGTGTTAAGATGGCTGGGTTTGATGGTGTGCAAATTCACGGTGCACATGGCTTCTTAGTCACACAGTTCTTATCACCTTATTTTAATCGTAGAACAGACAAGTGGGGTGGCTCATTTGAAAATAGACAAAGATTTCTAATTGAAGTCTATAATAGAATAAGAAAAACAGTAGGTTCTGATTTCCCAGTATTGATTAAGATTAATGGTGATGATTTGCTAAGGAGTGGTATGAGCATAAATGAAACTGTGGAAGTCTGTAAAAAATTAGAATCTATAGGTATCGATGCAATAGAAGTTAGTTCTTCGATCAAAGTGAGTCAGCTTTACGATGTTTTTGCCTATGGAAAAAATGAGTTTAGGTTTATGGATGGCGGTGGTAATTCCTTAATGAAACCTTTGAGTAGTAGTCTAAAACCATTTTTAAAACCTAAGCTTGAAAAAGAAAATTATAATCTAAAGTTTGCAGCTGAGATAAAAAAAGCTGTTAAAATACCAGTGATTTCTGTTGGTGGTTTTAGAAAAGTCGTGGATATGGAAAAAGCACTAAATGAAGACAAATGTGATTTTATTTCAATGTGTAGACCTTTTATTGCTGAACCTGAAATTATTAATTTAATAAAGTCAGGGAAAAAAGCATCTTCATGCACAACATGTGGCAAATGTTCAATTGATATTATGTATAATTTAAAACCATTTGATTGTCCAATTAGAAATAAGAAATTGAAATCAGATATTTCTTACTAACATTAATATTAACTAATCCTAATGTATATTGAAATCTTTCTGAAGTAGAGTAGAATAAAGTATATAAAAGAAAGGATTCATATGACGATCAAATCGATTGCAGAGACCATTTTAGATTATCGATGTCTTGACTATCTAAAATATGATACATTATCAGCTAAGCATCATTTTTTTATCTGTATCTTCGATGATTCAGAAGATTTCGGAATCAATCTTATAAATGGAGACATAGACCAACTTTTGTCGTTTATTGGTCAAGTGAGTCATGATTCTCTTGATCGATTAAAAGAAATGATTAAACTATCAATCGGTGATTATGAGGATATATATTTACTGTATTTCGTTCTTTTTCATGAAGAAGGTCATTGGCTTGAATTTTTAGATTCAGGTTTGGACTCGAAAGCTTTCTTAGCGAGTATTGATATTTCTGACTATCAGGGGAGGCTTAGAACCGCAAGTCCTGCAGAATATAACTTACTCTACCGTTCCAATATTTATGAAAAAAGGGCTGATGCACATGCGCTTAAAAGACTAAAAGAATATGTAAACGTTAAAAGTGAGCTACTTTAAGTAACTCACTTTTTTTATACGGAATCATATGCTGCATATGATACATTCCAATGGGTGTATTTAAGAAACTTAGAAACTTTCTCATAAGAAGCTTCCTTAAATAGTCTTGCAATTTCAATATGTTCTTTATTGGTATGATAAAGAATGTCTTTCATTTTTTCTACATCTTCGTCATTGTATGTTTGACGGATAAACTTCTTTCTTAATAGGCTCATGGTGTTGATGAGTTCTTCATTTTGACACTTATGAATATAGACATCGTGAAAATCTGTTTGGAGCTTGTAATAAGCTTTAAAATCATAAGTATCTATGGCAACAACCATCTGTTTAGATAGTGCTTCCATTCTTCTTGTATCTTCTTCTGTGATAAAATCAAAAGCCAGCTCTGCTGCAAAAGCATCTAGAGCACCGAGTAGGGCATAGATCTCTTTTGATTTTTCAGTATCGACAGGTTTTACTATAAAGCCTTTTCTAGGAATGTTTTCTAGATAACCTTCTGTAGCCAGTTGAATCAGTGCTTCTCTTACTGGTGTTCTAGAAATATTTAAGTCTTCCATGATGATTTTTTCATTGATTTTCTCATCTGCTTTTAGGGAACCTTCTCTTATTTTATCTGATATGTAGTTGTAAACATGATCTTTTAATGATAGATATTGCTGCATAAAACTCTCCTTAATCTGTCTCTAACATTGTATCATATGCGGTCTTAAATTCAAATATTCAGAATATTTTAAATTTGTCCTTGAATTAGAAATTTATTAGTGATAATATGAAATTACAAAATATAATACATAATATATTGAATATTGTATACAAAAGGAGGCTGTATGAGTTTTGGTTGTCAATCTATGACGAAAAAGATCAAGAAGATTGTGATTAAACATCCGAATGATGCATTTATTTCACAAGAACATTTAAGTAAACATTGGAAGGAATACGGTTATGTAGAGGAACCTGATTTCAATAGTGTTTTAAAAGAATATGAATCATTTGAGAAAGTGATTAAAGATCATGTAGAGGAGGTCTACTATCTACCAAAGGCAGAGACTGTAGGACTGGATTCGATATATACACATGACTCACTTAAAATTACTAAAAAGGGTGCTATCTACTTTAATACAGGAAAAAAACTTCGCCAAAAAGAAGGTTTTGAGATGGAAAGACTTTTAGAAGAAAAGGGGATTCCAACACTTGGTCGTATTCAGAGTCCAGGTTTGATGGAAGGTGGTGATGTTCTTTGGTTAAATGAAGATACGGTGCTTATTGGTAGAGGCTATAGAACCAATGATGAAGGTATTAGACAGTTTACAGAACTTACAAAAAACTTTATAAAAGAAATTATTGTCATTCCAATGCCTCATGGTGAAGGTGAAGAAGCTTGTCTTCATTTAATGAGCATCATCTCCATGATTCATGACAAGCTTGCAGTTGTTTATTCTAAGTACATGCCGGTATTTATGAGAGAGCTTCTATTAGAAAGAGGTATAGAGCTTTTAGAAGTTAATGATAAAGAATATGATTATTTAGGATCTAATGTCCTTGCCTTAGATGAAAAGAATTGTATGCTGGTTGCAGGTAATGATGAAATAGAGTCATTGCTAAAGGAAAAAGGCTGTAATGTTTATACTTATGAAGGTAAGAATATGTCTTACTATGGTACAGGAGGTCCAACATGCCTAACTTGTCCAGTTTACCGAGATTAGGAAATAGGATTGAAGAGATATTACTAGAATACTTAAAAGTTGAGAGTTTTACAAATACAAAGGGTGAAGAAGATGTGGATGCCTTCTTTCATAAAACTGTAGGTGACATGTCTTATTTCAAAGACCATCCAGACTTATTTGGTCAATATGAAACGGATGATCCACTCTTTGATAGGAAAGTTAATTATGCCTTTTACAAGGGCTCTAAAAAGACATACGTCATGATACATCATTCTGATGTTGTGAATGTAGACAACTATGCTGGTTATAAAGACTTAGCATTTGAGCCTAATAAGCTTATGGAAGCCTACAAGAATGACGAAACATTTTTAGGCGAAGAAGCCATCTCAGATTTAAAAAGTAACAAGTACTTATTTGGTAGGGGTGTTGCTGATATGAAAGCTGGTGGTGCCATTGAACTGGCGCTACTCGATCATTACTCGTCAACCAATTTTGAAGACAGTATCCTTGTCATAGCCGTACCAGATGAAGAAAATGAATCATTAGGTATGAGGGCTGCCATTTCACTTCTAAAGTCTTTAAAGGATGAACATAACTTAGAGTATGAACTTATGATCAACACTGAGCCCCATCAGAGGATGGATGATACTAGAGGTGTTATCAGTCAAGGTTCCATAGGCAAACTCAATGTTTTTGTCCATGTAAAGGGTGTATTGGCTCATGCAGGCAAAGCCCTTGAAGGCATCAACTCAAATGGTATTTTAGCCAGTATTGTAAGGGACATTGATTTAAGTCAAGTCCTAGTCAATGAAACAGAACATGAAATGAGCATACCGCCATCATGGGTTATGATGAGAGACACTAAGAAGATTTATGATATCTCTTTTCCAAACATGTCTTATGGTATACTCAATGTTCTCAATTTCACTGATTCACCATCAGAAGTTTTATCTAAAGTCAAAGACATGACTTTAAAATCGTTAAATGATTACATTGATCATGTAAATGCTATGAGGCAAAGATTTTCTAAAAAGACCAATAGGACTTGGTCTGATTTTCCTAGTACTTCTAAAGTGTTTACCTTAGGTGAATACCTAAATAAAGAAGCTGTTGATGGTGATCTTAGTAACTATCCTGAGGATATTGAAAAAATTATGATATCTTCAAATGACGATGAACCTTTGGTCATTATAGGTATTTTGCCACCTTACTATCCTGCCATAACAAATAAAGATCAAAGTCAGTTATTAGACCTTGTCAATGAATTTACCCAAAATGAGTACGAACAAGGCTATGACAATAGGATGTATTTTACTGGCATATCAGACTTATCTTATTCTAGTCTTCCTAGTAAAGATATAGAAGATGAAATGAAAGATATTTTAGGATGGGGGAGTAAGTATACTATTCCATTTGAAGATTTAAAACATGTTCAAATGCCTTGTGTTAACATCGGTCCTTGGGGAAAAGATTTCCATAAGCCAAGTGAACGTGTTTATAAAGAAGATGTGTTCGAAAGAACACCAAACATCATAGATTATGTTATCAGAAATTATAAAGGAGGATTTTATGTTTAAAAATGTCATTGTGAGAAGACCAGGAAGCACTGTAGTAGAGGGACAAACGACTTCTGATTTAGGTTTGCCAAACTTTGAACTGGCTCAAAAGCAACATGATGAGTACATTGAAGTATTAAAATCAACAGGTGTGGCTGTTACAGTTTTAGAAGCCAACGACAAGTATCCAGACTCATGTTTTGTAGAAGACCCAGCGGTGGTTACTAAGGACTTTGCGATCGTTACAAATCCAGGTGTTGATACAAGAAATGGTGAAAAAGAAATCATCGTTGAAGGCCTTAAGAATTTCTATGACAAGTATGAGTATATCACTGAAGGTACTTTAGAAGGTGGAGATGTGATGCAAATCGATAAACATTTCTACATTGGCCTTTCTAAAAGAACCAATGAAGCCGGTGCCAAGCAGTTTATCAGTATTGTAGAAAAATATGGCTACACAGGTGAAATCGTAGTTTTAAAAGAGATGTTCCACTTAAAAACTGGTGTTAACTTTATTGGAGACAATACATTATTGGTCGCTGGAGAGTTTATCACAGATCCGAGATTTGATTCTTATAAAAAACTTGAGATTGCAAGTGATGAAATGTATGCTGCTAACTGTATCAGAATGAATGATTTCTTGGTCATGCCAGCTGATTTTCCTAAAACTAAGAAGCAATTAGAGGATGCTGGTTTTAAAATCAAAGAAGTACATATGTCAGAATTCCAAAAAATTGATGGAGGTTTAAGCTGTTTATCGTTGAGGTTCTAGTATAATATATTATGAAGGGGGAAACATGGCGTTAATAGAAAAAATAGTATGGGAATATTTATGGGGAATGCCGCTTATATTTTTATCTTTGTTTGTAGGCTTTTATTTTACAATTCGGTCTGGATTTTTCCAGTTTAGATTTGTAAAGCATGCTTTTCAAGTGGCCTTTTCTAAATTCTTTGCAAAGTCTGATGACAAAGAAGAAGGTACGATTTCACCATTTCAAGCCTTGTCTGTAGCGATTGGTGCTACGGTTGGTGTTGGTAATATCGGTGGTGTAGCGACAGCTATTGCTGTTGGTGGACCGGGAGCTGTCTTCTGGTTATGGGTAGCAGGTATTTTGGGACAAGTCATCAAGATGGCTGAAATCTCTTTAGCTGTACATTATAGGTCGAAGTCTAAAGATGGCTCAACTTATGGTGGTCCTACCTACTATATTAAAAAGGGCTTAGGTATAGAAAAGAATAAGAAGACACTAGCAAACATCTTGGCATTTATATTCATCTTTGGTTTTGGTGTAGGTTTTGTAATTACGATGCAAAACTATACTGTATCAGAAGCTGTTTCTTCAACATTTAACATCAACATGATTACTGTAAGTGTGATCTATACAGTATTACTTTACTTAATGATAGCTGGCGGCTTAAAGTCTCTTGGTAAAATTGCATCTTTCTTAGTACCATTTATGTGCTTGTTCTACATTTTAGGTGGTATCTTTATTATTGGTAAAAATGCTGCAGTTATTCCAGGTGTATTTGGTATGATCTTTAAAGGTGCCTTTACTGGTACTGCTGCAATAGGTGGTTTTGCTGGTGCAGCCTTTACACAAGTGATTAAAATTGGTATGTCTAGAGCAGTATTTTCCAACGAAGCTGGTTGGGGTTCTTCTCCAATGATTCATGCTTCAGCAAAAACAAACCATCCAGTAAGTCAAGGTATCTTAGGTATCTTCGAAGTGTTTGTAGATACAATCGTTATTTGTACAATTACATCATTGGTTATCCTGGTAACAGGTGAATGGTCTTCAGGTATCTCAGGTGCTGCTTTAACATTATCATCGTTTGAAAGCGGTATTGGTGAACTTGGAAGATTTATCTTAACAATTGGTATCTTATTATTTGGTGTAACAACATCTTCAGGTATCTATGCACAAATTGAAGTTTTAGTAAGATATGTATTAGGTGAAGGTAAGAAGGCTGAAAAGACAATTCTTACTGTTTATAAGTGGTCTTATCCTATACCAGGCTTACTGCTTGTCATATTTGCAGTTGCTAACGGTTTACCAGGTACAAGTGTATGGTTGTTTGCCGACATGTCAACAGCGCTTCCTATATTTGCAAACCTGCTTGTGTTATTACTTTTAAGTAAGAAATTCTTCTCACTACTTAAAGATTATAAGGCAAGATACATGGGCATTGGTAAAGTAGATCCGAACTTTAAAATCTTCTATGAAAATGATGAAACACCTAATGAAAAATTAGGCTAGATATAAAAACTCTACAGTCTTCGGATTGCAGAGTTTTTTTGATTCTAACATGATTCTTAAGAAGATTTGAACAATCTATTAAGAAACAATTAGACCTATTGTTTTCTGTTTTTTTCAGGCGTATAGTGGCTTTGTAATAAACTATTAAAAGAGGTACTTATGTTTAATGTATTTATTGTAGCAATCATAATAACACTATATGTTGAAGTGATTTATAGATCTTCTTGTTTAGATTGGATACTTCGCCATCCTGTAAAAGTATTGAGCAACATCATGATTTATACAGGGCTGATTGGTCTATTGAATCAACATTTATCTCTTAGTCTTTCAGTGATTCTAGTTGTTTCAATTGGACTATCACTGGGATATGGCAACAAATATAAATATATGTTCAGAGGTGACAACCTATATCCGTGGGACTTAAAGCTTGGTAAAGAATCTTCCAACATGAAAAGTTTTTTAGGTTTGAAGTCGATTCTCCTAGATGTATCACTTGCAGCCATGATATTAGGCCTTTCCATGTTTATGGTAAAAAGTACATCTTTATCTGACAATCAAGCTATGATTTTAATGTTGATACACTTTATATTAATTGAAATTTCTCTACTTGGCCATAAAGATTTACCTGTAAAAAATCAAACCGATTTTTATGCAAGAAATGGGCTGGCACTAGCTTTTCTTATGAATGTAAAAGAGTGGGCAACATGTTCACCTAGTATAAAAAAAGAGTCATATGTGAAAAATTGTAGTAGTGATGTAAAGTCTTTAGACCAAACCAATAAGCCAAATGTCGTTTTTATTATGAATGAATCTTTTTGGGATCCGAGTAGTCTAAATGTTACTTTTTCAAAACCCCTTACTCAGACACTAGATAGTCTGAAAGAAAGGTCTATACATGGTCAACTTGTTTCACCTGAGTTTGGCGGTGGCACCTCAAACATAGAGTTTGAAATGTTAACTGGAAACAGCATGTATTTCTTTCCGACAGGTACCATGGCTTATAAATCTTACTTAAATAAGAATGTAGATGCACTGCCCATGCTATTTAACAATCAGGGTTACAATACCCTTGGTCTACATGCTTATGAAAGATGGTTTTGGCAAAGAGACAAGGCTTATAAATATATGGGGTTTAAATCTTTTTTCAGTCATGAATCATTTGATAAACCTAAAGTAAAGGGCGATTTTATTTCCGATATGACTTTTTCTAAGGAAATCATCAAGAAGTTTGAAGCATCTAAAGAGCCCTTGTTTTTATTTGGTGTGACCATGCAAAACCATGGTCCTTATAAAGAATCTAGGTACCAAGATTATGACATAAAAGTCCGTGGTCCTTTAAATGATAAGGCACTGGGTGAGCTAAGGGCATATGCTCAAGGTATCTATGATGCGGACAAGGCATTAAAACACCTGGTGGATTATTTTAGTCATCAGGAGGATGAAACCATCCTAGTTTTCTTTGGAGATCATTTGCCCATGCTTGGTAGGAGTTTTTCTACTTTTAAACAATGTGGCTTAATTAAGTCTCAAAATCCATTAAAGTGGTCTAGGGAAGAAAAAATAAATATGGCAACAACACCATTTGTTATTTGGTCAAATAAGAGAAATCTATGCAAGGATTTAGGTAAGGTTAGTCCAGCTAGGATAGGACTTGAAGTTCTAAAACTAGCACCTATAGAAAAGTCCTCATATTTTTCTTGGTTAGATCAAGTCTATGATCAGTATCCTGTCATCAATAAACGCATCCAAAGTAGTGTGGATTCGGATATCTTAAGTAGATACAAGCATCTTCAAATGAACATGCTATTTAATAAGTAATTGTCTAATATTAGTCTCAATAAACTCAGCAAAACACAGGGAACCTTCTATGATTGTAGAAGGTTCTTTGTGTTTCTTAGGTGATAGTGGGTACAAATATAGAAAGGAGATAATATGTTTCATAAATATAAGTCAAGGGTGACAAGACTTGAGAATTCATTAGAGATCGACCAAGTAGAGGGCTACAAGAAAGTTATAAAGGAAATAAGAGAAGCCAATGATGACTTTATTAAAGACAAAGAGTTTTTCTATCATATGTTAGAAGAGTTTCCGCCTTTGAAAATTATAAAGAGTTATCATAAGACTTATCCCATAGAACTTTATCCAAGTGGTATCATGCTTGATGTGCGGATCAACTCAAAGCCCTTTAAATTTCTTGTAGATACAGGTGCTCAAGTTTCTTGCATACATGAAAAACACCTGTCAGATGAGGGGATGGTTGCGTCCTCTAAACACCTTGATATTGGAGATGCATTTGGTACCTTAAATGATATGAAGCTTGCTTATGCTAAAAGTGCAAGTATCTTAAACATGAAGATTGAAAACCTACCACTATTGGTCATTAAGAACCATCCCTTGTTGATCGGTGCTGATGGCATCATCGGATGGGATATTTTATCTTTACTAGACTTTGAACTTGATCTTGTAAATAAAGAAATAAAAATGATTGAAAAAGAAAAGGACATAGTAAATTTTCCTAAGAGCAAGTTTCCACTTCTTCTTGTATATGACTTGTCAAAACAAGTGCGTGTATTTGGCATAGATACAGGAGCTAAGAAGTCTTGGATTCATGAAAGACTTATTGAATCAAATAAGCTCAGTCTTGCATCAAGTAAGAATGTCAGATCTAGAGGAATCAATGGTATGGTTAAACGGAGAGTTTTGCTTGTTAAAGACTATCAAGTTATTATTGATAATCATATGGTGACATTTGAGAATATAGCTACTGGTTTTACAGCTTTGTTAGGTGACTATGAGTTAGATGGGGTTCTTGGCAGGGATATCTTGCTTTCAAGTAAATCACTCTTTTTAAATAGTGATGGTGGATTTCATTTAGAGACCTATTAAGAATTGTATGTTATTAGTATACAAACTTATTCAAATATCTACTCCATGAGTTGATATTTAAGTGCTTGAGTGATATGCTTTCACGGATTTAATCGAGACATTTCGTGGTATAAATATAATGACACTATTTAGGACGGAGTTTATTATGAGAAAAATCATGATGCTTTTTATGATATTAATTATGATTTGTACATCATCTTACGCTGAAGAGACATCAGTCATTGAAGATTATTTAGAAATCATTGAATCTCGTCAATTAACCCAAGAAGACTTAGATGATTATCAAAAGAATTATGGTGACAATAAGGACTATGAGGCTTTGGGCTTGTTTTTACAAGCGCGTCTTGACTTGTATAGTTTTGAGTATGAAGCTGCCTATAATAATTTACAAGCTGCTTTGAAACTTACTAATGACGACAGATTACTACTTGAACTTCATTACTATCTGGCAGAAATGGATCGTGAGTTTTATAAGATACCCTCTTCTTTAGATCATGCCAATAAGGCAAAAGTTTTGGCTGAAGCTTTAAATGATCATAAGCGAATGGCTGATATGGATTATATCATAGCCTTTATATTTGCAGACACCTATAATGATGATGACGCACTTTCTTTTTCGGAAAAGTCTTTAGACTTATCTGAAAGGATAAACTATGATTTTGGAATAGCCAAGGCTTACTTGTTCATGTCAAATATGAAATATTATGAAGATGACTTTGAAGGCGTTCTTGAATATACAAGACTTGCAAAAGAAGCGCTAGGGGACACCTATGTTAATAATGTCATGAGTGATGTAAGATTATTAGTCAAGTTTTATGAAGTAGATGCTCAAATTGCCTTAGATCAGATAGGAGACGCTGAAGAAGCACTCTTGGTCTTTATCCAGTCATTAGACTCACAAGATAAGTTTAATATTTCCTACATGTATCAGTATTTAGGCTCTTATTTTTACGACATAGATAAAGATAAATCAATAGACTACTACTTAAAGAGTTTAGACTATTACAATCAGTCTTCTTTAATAGCAAACGGCTATAATTTTGCATCAGATATTAACTTAGAACTGGGCCTTTTATCTTATGACACGGGGCAATATAAAAAAGCCGCTGAGTACATGTATGAGTCTATACTCGGTTATAATGATGCATCAGATGAAGATTACTCCCAACTATTTCAACAACTAGATGAATACAAGCTAGAAGATGTTAATGAGCAAATCAAGTTGCTTGAAGAGGTAAATCTTCTAAAGGAAAAAGAGATTACTTTATCTAAACGTCTCCTTTTGATATCTATCATTTCAATTGGTCTTTTACTGACGGGGACGACAGTCTTGATTTATGAAATAAGAAGCAAGCAGAAAGTCGAAAAAGAACTTTATATCAATTCGATTACCGATGATTTGACTAAAGCTTTTAATAGAGGAAAAATCATAGATTTAATAGAAAACAACATGAGCGAAGAAAATGGCCTAATCCTTTTAGACATAGACGACTTTAAGGTCATCAATGATACCCATGGTCATGCAGTTGGTGATGTTGTACTTGTGAAAATATCTGATGTCATAAGAGAAAGTATCAGAGACAATGACTTTCTTGGTAGATATGGTGGAGAGGAATTTATCATATTCTTAAAAGATGTAAGACAAAGTGAATTGAGTGAAATCGCTGAAAGAGTTCGAAAAAGTATTGAAAATATTAAATGGGATAGAGATATTAAAACAACAGCCAGTATTGGTGTGACAAAGTGTTTCTCTATGGATTTTGATGAGGTATTTCATAAGGTAGACAACCTTATGTATCAAGCCAAGGCTTCAGGTAAAAATAAAGTTGTGAATAGAGTGGATTAAGGATTGCCTGTGCAATCCTTTCACATTTTTTGCTTGCTGAGTAAGTTTTCACCTGCAAGCTGATTTTAAGCTGAAATGACTTATAGTAAATATGAGGAGGAACTACTATGTAAGTCATAATCAGTTTCATGTTTGCTTTGTTTTTAGTCAATGGAATACCACATTATATAAAAGGCTTGGTTGGTGAAAGGTTTTATACGCCTTTTTCATCACCACCGACCAAAGGCCAGTCCAGCCCACTTGTTAACGTGGTTTGGGGACTTTGCAATTTTTTGATTGCATTTCTAATCTATAAGTTTTTGATAGTCAATATGGATTTGTTAGCCTTTTGCCTTGGTGTGGTTTCTACATCTATCGTTTTATCCATTATATTTGCGGGAAACAATCATAATAAATAATATTTAGAAGTTATACATTAAGCCTTTAATGAGTAACTTCTTTTTAGATTGTTTACTTTTCTTTATGCAAGACTATAATTAGTTCTATAACGAAAGAAGGTATGACATGAAAAATTTAATTTATTATTTTACTGGAACTGGCAATTCATATGCAGTGGCTAAGTCCATTGCCACTGAACTAGGTGATACAGAGCTTATAAGAATAACAAAAAACATGGATAAGGTTGATAAAGTTGCTTTTACAAGGCTTGGCATTGTCTATCCTGTATACTTTGGTGCTGTACCTAGACCTGTTGTAGACTTTGTTTTAAATAAGTTAAAAGTAGATAATGCATATGTATTTTCTATAGCGACATGTGGTGGGATGGCTGCAGGTGCTAACAGTCATATGAAGATGATTTTGAATAGAAAAGGGATCAAGCTAAATGGCGCATTTGAAGTGTCTATGCCATCTAACAATCAAACATCTTATCCACCTTATTATAAAAGTCAGGTATTAAGTTCTCTTAAGCAGGTTGAGCAAAGTCTTGTAAGTCTTACCAATCATATAAATGATAGGGTCGACAACTATTCAGGTAGTTTCATGATGGGGTATGCTGGCAAGTTATTAAATCCCTTGATGGTAAGAAAAGATTGTGCTAAGAACTTTTATTCGGAATCCTCTTGTGATGGATGTGGCCTCTGCATGAGAGTATGTCCTGCTGGCAATATAGTTATAGAGGGACGTAAACCTATCTGGCACGAGGATTGTTACAAGTGTAATGCTTGTATTCAGCTTTGTCCTAAAGAAGCCATTCAATATGGTCAAAAAACGAAATTGTGGGGACGGTACAAACATCCTGATATAAAGATCAGTGACTTAATGATTAAAGACACAGCTTTTTAGCTGTGTCTTAGGTTTAAGTCAAAGTTTGATGATAGTTTATTGGTAATAAGAGCTAATATGTCAACCAGTTCCTCAGCTGATTCTTTCATACCGTTTTCTAACCAGCAAGTGATAATATTTGATAAAACACCAGTAAAGTAGGCTGATGAATAATCTCTATACTGTTGATTAGACTCAGATAAGTCACAACCAAACATAGACCTGAAGGCGCGAATACTTTTATCGAAGTTCTCGAAAAGTATGGGCAAAAGATTTTGATCCTTCATAAGCTGAAGTAGGTCGGTATGTCCTGTCCAAAACTGAAAGTAGGTAAGTGCAGTCAGTCTTTGATTGCTCGTATTTAAGTCGATGATCTCTTTTAGTAAGCTTTGGTTAAGCTTATCAAGTTCATAGTTTAAAACATCTTCTTTGGTCTGAAAGTGAGCATAGAAGGTTCTTCTAGTAAGTACGGCCTTTTCGGTAATGGATTTTATGGTTATCTTTTGATAAGGCATTTCCTTCATTAGGTCCATGAGATTTTCTGTAATAAGCTCCTTTGAACGTATGCCTGCCGGGTGTGCCTGATTCTTCAACATACTTATACACCTTCCTTATTATGAGTAAGAATACCCTAAAGTATTTACAAATGATTCTAGACTCATTATAATACATTTGACATTGTGTTACAAGTGTGAAAGTATGTGGAGGTAAATATGAAACTATTTTATTATACAGCAACAGGCAATTCACTGAGTATTGCCAAAAGTTTTAAAGGTAACCTTATTTCAATGCCTATTCATCTAAATGACAAAGATCATTATGAAGATGATGTCATAGGTTTTGTTTTTCCGTGTTATACAGGGGGGATTCCAACGATTGTTGAAGATTTCATTTCTTCTAATACCTTTAAAGCTAATTATATATTTGCCATTGTTACTTACGGCATGACAGCTGTTGGAGCAGAAGGGCTCTTTTTAGATTTGGCTAGAGAAAAAAATCTTAATATCGATTACATCAACAAGATCAGAATGGTAGATACTTCTTTGAAGTATTATGATATGAACAAGCAGATTCGAGGACTTGAAAGAAAGCAAGTAAATAAGTACCTAGCATCTATTAAAGAGGATGTTGCTTCTAGAAAAAAACGTAGTTCAAGAAATCCTATTATGCTTGCCTTGTCTAAGAGAGGTTATAAATCTTATAAAGATGAAATCGGTTTATGTGATCAAGCTTTTACAGTAGAAGACCACTGTACAAAGTGTCAGGTATGCATGAAGGTCTGTCCGGTAAATAACATCACAGTCGGTGATGGGGTTTTCTTTAAAGGAGAGTGCATCAGGTGTTATGCATGTACGCAAAACTGTCCTCAAAATGCCATTCGTGTGGACAATGAGAAAAGCAAAAGACGTTATAGAAATTCAGATGTGAAGCTTATAGATATCATTAATGCCAACCATGTTGGATAAGAAATGTTCCATTTGCCTTGTAGTCCTTTTTAATTATGGATATAATAATAGTATATTTAATTGGTATACTATGATGAGGAGGCAGAATGTATAACGCACATATCGTTTATAAATTTAAAGAAGGCATGTTAGAACAAGGTGTTTCTGTATGGAAGGAAGCAGTATATAGTAAGATCACGCAAGCTGAAGGCTTTATTAGAGTACAGCTTTATACAAATGGTAATGAAATGATGGCCATAGGTTCTTGGGAAGACAAGTCTTATGCTGAAAACTTTATGAAGACAGGTGTATTTAAAGATTTAATGGATACTTTTGGTGATTTCCTAGAAGAGGTACCTCTTAATAAGACTTACGAGCTGAGATACTTTGAATCTAAGGATTCATCGCCAAAGTATTAAGGGATCCATTATGAAAACTCATAAAAAATTTTACTGTAACATTGAACTTGCCTTAGATATTATAGGTGGTAAGTGGAAACCGCTGATCATCTATCATTTGAGTCATAAAGATGTCTTAAGGTTTGGTGCTTTTAAAAGACTGATTCCAGATGTGAATGAAAGAGTCCTCTCAAGGGCTTTAAGAGAACTTGAAGAAAACGACATCATTCATAGACATGATTACAATGAGAACCCACCACGTGTGGAATACAAGTTGACTCAGACGGGTAAGAATCTATCACCTATAATTGTAGGGCTAGGGAATTGGGGCAAGGATTACAATGAGACATATGAATATGCTGATATGGTTTTTATCAACCAATATGATGACGATTCTTGTTAAAACTGCTTAGGCAGTTTTATTTTTTTGCCCACTGACAAAAATGTCAGTACTTGTTGTATGCATTTAAATCACTATAATGAAGGTATAAATGAAGAAAGGAAGTAAAGAATGCATTTTACAGGACAAGTATACAGACATCCAATTGAAGCGAGAACACCTTTACTAGAAGTAACAGCCGGATGTTCTCATAACAAATGTACATTTTGCACTATGTACAGAAATACACCATTTAAGTTATCACCACTGTCTCACGTCGAAGAAGACTTGATAGAAATGAAGTCTATGGGCGTTGAGATAAAGAGAATTTTTCTTGTTAATGGCGAGCCGTTTATTTTGTCTACAGACAAGCTAGTAGAGATTAGCAACTTGATTCACAAGTATTTTCCAGAAATCGAGACCATCACATGTTATGCGTCAGTCAAGTCATTAAAGACCAAGTCATTAGAAGATTTAAAGAAACTTAGAAAACTGAAATACAATCAACTTCACATAGGATTAGAGACAGCCTATGACCCAGCTTTGAAGCAGATGAACAAGGGCTTTACACAGGCAGAGGCCTATGAGAACATAAAAAAACTTATGGATGCAGGTTTTGAATGGGACGCCATTGTCATGATGGGTGTGGCAGGTAAAGGCATGAGTGATATCAATGTAAAAGAGACTGCAAAACTTTTAAATGAGCTACCACCTTATTTAGTTTCTATAATGTCTACCTCTGTGTCGGTTGGTAGTGAACTTGAAGTTCTGAGGGATAAGGGTGAATTTATAGAACCGACAGAACGAGAGATGTTAGAAGAAGAGAAGAAACTATTAGAACTATTAGACTTTGAAGATGCCTACTTCTTTGGTGGTCATGTATTTAATCTGGCACCTATCAATGGTAGCTTAAAGATCAAGGAGAAGATCATCAAAGAGATAGATAATTACATTTTAAAGTTAGATGATCATATTTTAAATGGCACATATCAGAGACCAAATATATAGGAGGGAAGATGAAAAAAACAATCTTAATTACTGGAGCAACAGATGGCATCGGCAAGGTGACTGCTAAGATGCTTGGTGAATTAGGCCATCATGTAATCCTACATGGTAGAAGTCTTGATAAGGTTGAAAGTCTAAAAAAGACATTTCTTGATGAAGGCCTTGAAGCAGATGCTTTTGCAGCTGATCTTTCAGATTTTAATCAAGTAAAAGAGATGGGGCAAGATATCTTATCAAAGTATAAGTATTTAGATGTGCTAATCAATAATGCTGGTGTCTTTGTAACGGACAAGCTTCTTATAAAACACGGTTTAGATGTGCGCTTTGCTGTGAACACTGTGGCACCTTATTTACTGACTAAGCTACTCCTACCAGTCATGGATAAAAACAGTCGAGTAATCAACTTATCATCAGCAGCACAGGCGTCTGTTGATCTTGAAGCTGTTTCTAAAAGAGTAGCTATGTCAGATAATGAAGCCTATGCACAAAGTAAACTTGCCCTTACTATGTGGACCTATCAAATGGCAGATGAAGAAAGTCCTATTATGATTGCTCTTAATCCAAAGTCTTTTCTCGGCAGCAAAATGGTTCATAAGGCATATGGCACTAAGGGATATGACTTATCAATTGGCGGAAAAGTACTTTGCAAGGCATCACTTTCTGATGAGTTTTCAGACGCCAATGGCAAATACTATGACAATGATATAGAAATGTTTTCATCACCACATCCACAAACTTTTGACTTAGAAGTGAGAGACACGCTTACAAAAACCTTGAATAATTTAATCAGTGATTTCATCTAGTTATAGAATTCCATGAATCCACTTTCATTTCTGTGAAATATTGGGTATAATAATAGAGTATAGAAAATAATCTATAGAATGTTGAGGTGGGAAGTGGATAAAAATGTAGTTAGAGCTACGATGACAGATCAAGCATATGAGATCATTAAAAATAGAATTATCAAAGGTGACTATAAAGCAGATGACAAACTGACTGAAACAGGTATGGCTAAGAACTTAAACTTAAGTCCAACACCTGTTAGAGAAGCGTTTAATAGGCTGGTATCAGAAGGTTATTTAGTCAGTATTCCCTATAAGGGTGTATTTGTTAAGTCATATGATTATGACGATGTTAAACAAGCCTATTTGATAAGAGCACAGCTTCAAGGCCTTGCCATGAGGTTTTTATTAGAAAAAATCGACGATGAAGAGATGGCTGAGTTTGAAGATTTGTTGGATGCTGGTTTAAAGAACACAGAAGCACACATTTTTTACAGGTTTTTTGATTTTCAGAAGGCTATTTTTTCTAAATCTAGAAGCAAGGTGATCATATCTAGTATCAGTCCATTGGATGCTATTATCAATGTGGATCGGCTAACGCATGTTAGTGAAAAACCAGATTCGGATAGAATATGCAATCTTTTTATAAGCCTTATGGATGCAATGACTGAAAGAAATGTTGATGAGGCTGTGAGTAGTATAGAAGAAATCGTTGGTATTTCTATGGACATAGCACTTAGAAACATAGATGAGTTTATCTCTTAGAACCGGAAGGTTCTTTTTTTATAAACTAAAATACAATATTCTATAGAATTTCTTGACAACTCAAAACAATCATGCTATTCTCTATATACAATATTCTATAGAATATATAATTGGAGGTGGACATGGCCAGTAAGAGAGAGACATCAACTCAATATATATACAAATTATTAAGACAAGATATTGTAAATGGTGTCTATAAGGGAAAAGAAAAACTTCGTGAACTAGACTTAAGTGAAACCTATAATACCAGTACCACGCCAGTGAGAGAAGCCATGAATCGATTGGTATCTGAAGGATTTCTTGAAAGTATACCTTATAAGGGTGTTTATATTAAGGAGTACACGATTGATGATGTTTACGAAGCCTATTGGATTTATAACAGAATCCAGGTTCAATACTTTGAAAGGGCATTCAGAACATTAAGTGATCAGGCACTTGGTGAACTTGAAAACCTTTTAAAAGAAGGGCTAGTAGGAGATCAAGAGATTCATATCTATGAGCGGATGCAAAAGTTTTTTAACAGACTTAAGACTTTGACCAAAAGTTCCATATTGGAGTCATGTTTAAAAGGCATATATGCAGTTATAAACCTAGAAAGCGGTATTAGAGATTCAAAGTACATTGAAGAAGAAGTTTTGCATGATCTTTATAGGGGAGTCCTTAAAGGATTCAATAAAAGAGATTTAACAATAATTGAATTTTATTTCTGCAAATTGACTGAACTTACTTCATGTCATATCAAGTTTGCAGATAAGTATGATATAAAAATGTAGGTGATTATATGTATGAGTTCTTGCTTCTTATAAATTTATTTGTTTTAGTATTTCTTCTTACGAACTTATTGTTTAAAAAAGGCAAGTTTAGAAGTGGTCAAGATCTGTATCAGCTGGATAGAATAACTGACAGAATACAATCTCTTGCAGATGAGAGAGTGCCTTTTGGACTTGTTATGATTGATATCATAAACTTCAATGCCATTAACAGCAAGTATGGTTATGCTGTTGGTGACAAAGTTTTAATAAGAATTTCTAGGATTCTTAAGGAGATGACACATTTTTATGATGTGGGTCATTTAAGGTCAGATAGATTCTTGATGCTGATCAACTCAGAATCCAACTTAGAATCTTTGTCAAAGCTACTTGATCATAAACTTAGTAAAATCACTCTTGATAAAATAGACTTTCATTTGAGTGGTTCAATGGGCGTTGCCTATAACGAGGAAGGTATCAATACATCTGACTTAATAAGAAATGCTGAAGCAGCCCTCTTAAGTGCTAAAATGTCTGAGTTTGAGGATATACATGTCTACTCTGACACTGATAGTATATGTAAAAATGGTCATCTTATATTTTCATTAAGAGATGCCATTGACAATGATGAAATATATCTTGAATTTCAGCCTATTTACTCTAGTCTTAGTAATCAAGTCGTAGGCTATGAAAGTTTAGCTAGATGGGCCTCGAATAAACATGGAAAAGTGCCACCAAATGTCTTTATTGAACTTGCTGAAAAAAACGGCTTGATTCATGAGATTGGCCAATTAATTACATTAAAAGCACTAAACTTTATAAAAACCATCAATGAATACAATCCTTCAATATACGTTACAATAAATGTCTCACCTTTTCAGCTATATAAACCTGACTATGTTAACCATCTTATTGAAAAAATAAATGAACTAAAGATCAATCCTAGAAACGTCGCTATTGAAATAACAGAAACTATCTATATGAAAAACATCCAACAGGCTAAAACTATTCTAAAGACACTGAGAATGTATGGTATCAGAATCTTTGTTGATGACTTTGGAACAGGCTACTCATCCTTAAGTCAGATTAGAGATCTACCCTTAGATGTGATTAAAGTGGATAAATCATTTGTAGATCAAATGGATCATGAAGATGATATGTTTGAAATATTTATGAGTATTGCAAAGAAGTTTGATTTAAGTATTGTTGCTGAAGGCGTTGAAAAGAAAGTTCAATACCAAAAGCTTCAGAATTATGGTTGTCATTTACTTCAAGGATATTATTTGAGTAAGCCGCTTACTTATGATCATGCCTTGAGTTTAATGAAATAATATGTCTAATTTTTAAGGAGCGTTTATGAGATCGATTAAGTTAAAAGTTATGGTGGTATTTACTATAGTAATTTTATTGATTACATCAATTATCGGTGTAATAACTGTTAGTTTTTTAAAAGCTGGCATAGAAATGAGTACTCATGATAATCTAAAACTGGTTGTCAGTGAGGAAGCCAAGTACATTTCATCCCTTGTCTCAAGTGAAATGAACTATATAGAAACCCTTTCAATGGGGCAAAAGGTCATAGATGCAGTGGATAAAAACAAGGTCCAGACCGACTTTTTTGAAAGTGAAATGAATAGAAAGGATTACCTAGGTTTTGTTGTTTCAGATAAAAACGGTAAAGCGCATTCATTAGATAGAACCAAAACATCTGTTGATATATCTGACAGAATATATTTTAAAGAAGCCCTAAAGGGCAAGACCTATATTTCAGATGTCATTATCAGTAAAGAAACTGGTATGCAGATGATCGTTATTTCACAACCCATTGTTGAAGATGGAGAAATTATTGGTGTTTTTACTGGAAACAAAGATATCTCATCTATTGGAAGTATTGTCAAGTCATTTAAGTACAAGGAAACAGGTTATCAATACCTTTTAAACAGTTCAGGTACAACAATCGCACATAAGAATCATGATCTTGTTCTATCAGGTTACAATGTTGTAAAAGAGGGTGATTCAGAAGATGGTTTATCTAAGTTATTCAAAGAACAAATGACAAAAAAGGAAGTAGGTTCAGGGCAATATGAGTTTGAAGGTCAAGAGAAAGTCGTTGCATTTTCGCCTGTTCATCAAACTGAATGGATATTAGTAGTTGGTATAGAAAACTCTGAGGTTATGTCGGAAATCAAAACTGTCACCAGCATATTTATTGGATTGACTCTAGTCATGATTGTAATCGGTGCAGGTATTTCATATGTAGTCAGTAGTGGCATTTCAAATCCAATCATATACTTGTCAGCCTATATTGATGAACTGTCTACTTTGAATTTTACAAGAAAAGAAGACCAAACACTTATTAAGTATCAAAAACGAAAAGATGAAGTGGGCCTTATATCAAGGTCTTTAGATGAAATGAAGCTTAATATAGTTGATTTTATCAGGTTTACTGGTGAGTCAGCTGAGCAAGTGGCAGCATCGGCTGAGGAACTTACAGCTACTTCAGAAGAAGCTTCGACATCAACAGAAGAAATTGCACGTACCATTGAAGAAATTGCATCTGGTGTTACAGAACAAGCGAAGGATACAGAAAATACAGCCATTCACCTAAATGATTTAGACAAGCTAATAGAAGAAGAAGCCCACTTTATTGATGAGCTGAACCAGGCTGCTAAAAACATTGAACAGGAAAAAGAAGAAGGCTTTGTAATCCTTTCTACTCTGATTGAAAAGACAGACAAATCAAGAGCAGCATCCGGTGATATCTATCAGATCATCATGAACAACAAATCAAGTGCAGAAAAGATAGAAGCAGCCAGCAGCATGATTGAATCGATAGCTGATCAAACCAACTTACTAGCCCTAAATGCAGCCATTGAAGCTGCTAGAGCAGGTGAAGCTGGAAGAGGATTCTCAGTAGTAGCTGATGAAATTAGAAAATTAGCTGAGCAGTCGAGTTCCTTTACCAATGAGATTAAAGAGGTAATTTTAGACTTAAAAAAGAAGTCTGAAGATGCTGTTGATACAATGAATGATGTCAGTCTTATTGTTGCTGAACAGGATAAGAGTGTTCAAATGACAGAGGATAAGTTCAGGCAAATAGCAAGCGCCATAGAAAGTGTGGAGACGCTTATTCATCGTTTGAATGCATCTCAGTTAAAGATGAGTAAGAATAAAAATGAGACACTTGATCTAGTTAATAACTTGTCGGCTATATCAGAAGAAAATGCAGCTGGTACGCAACAGGCATCTGCCAGTATGGAGGAACAAGCAGCGACAGTTGAAGAGGTTGCAAGTTCAGGTGAAAATCTAGCAGTCATAGCAGAAGAACTAAGAAACTTAATAGAAAAGTTTAAGATATAATTAAGTCCCTTGCAGTTTTCTGCGAGGGATTTTACTTTGTAGATTTCTGGGTATATAAATGTAAACGGAAAGGATGTAATATGACAGATATTCAAGATAAAATCACTCAATATGACCTATTAATCTCAAAACTTGGTGTAGAAAGAAAAGGTAAAACATCTCCTTATACATCGGTTGGTGGCAACATGTATACCATGCTTAGAAAAGACGGTGTATTAGGTATTAGGTTGTCTAAAGAAGATAGAGATAAGTTTATGGCTGATTATGATGCATCAGCTTTTGAAAACTATGGGGCTAAAATCAAAGAGTATGTAGAGATTCCTGAGTCGGTTTTCTATGATACAGACTTAATGGTTAAACTATTAAAAAAGAGTTTAGATTATACCAAAACGCTTAAAAAAAAGGCGACTAAGAAAGTTGTTAAAAAATCTAAAGAGGTTTCTCTAACCTATAAAAATGGTCAGGTTAAATCTGAGGTAAAAGGGGATCTGATGATTCATTATTTTCAAGATGGTAGTCTTAAATCTAAAGGCAAATATCTTGATGATAAAAAAGAGGGAAAATGGATATTCTACAGAAAATCAGGCCAAATTCTAGAAGTAGCCCATTATAAGTCTGATCTAAAAGATGGGGAATTTATACGTTATGATAGCAAGGATAAGATAGCTTATCACGTGATTTTTAAAGCAGGAAAAGTAGTAGAGAAAATCTATTAAAATCGAGGTGTTTACCCATGTCAGCAGGGGTTGTGAAATTGTTAATCATTTCACATTATTCTTTAATATAAGACTTTATAAGCTATAAAGACTAGGCATAGACTCATTTATTTGATAAACTTACATTATCAATTAGAAGGAGTTATACATGAGTGACGTAATTGGCGCAGTAGACCGCGCATTAGATATTTTGATTTACTTGTATCAAGAGGGAAATGAAAAAGGCATCTCTGAAATGTCTCGAGATTTGGGGATGCATAAGTCTACCATACATAGAAATTTAACGACGCTTGAGAAGAAAGGTTTTGTTTATCAAAATCTAGAAAACGGCAAATATTGGTTGGGTATGAAGCTCTTTGCAATCGGGAAACGTGTAGAAGATAAGTTGTCCTTTACCAAGGTCGTGGCACCTTTTACAAAAGAACTCTTTCAGGAGTTTAAGGAAGTTGTCAATGTATCTATTCTAGATACCAAAGGACCTAATGGGCCTAAGTCTATCATTATTCATAAAGAAGAAAACGAGAGTCAAGTTTTGACCGTAAATCCTAAAGTCGGTTCGTCTAGTGACTGTCATTGTTCATCTGTAGGCAAGTGTTTACTGGCCTTTGGTGATAATATACCATTTGATGAATATAAAGAAATTGAACTGCCAAAGTATACTGAAAATACCATATCAACTTGGGATGATTTATTGGATTGTCTTGAGGATGTAAAAGTCAATGGTTATGCAATTGATGAAGGAGAGTTAGAGATTGGACTGACTTGTATTGGTGCGCCGATACTTGATAGAAACGGTGTTGCAGTAGCTGCAATCAGTTTGTCTGGACCGACTCATAGAATGCATGATGGTGACTTTAAATATAAGATCCGTAAAGTAAAAGATATAGCAAGAATGATCAGTAATCAATTGTAAATGCCTCTGGCATTTTCTTTTTTTGAAAAAATACTTGCCATATGAAGATTATATATGCTAACATAAATATAGATAAAAAAGAACGGCGTTCCTACTGGCGGAACGTTATAAAAATAATCAGTTAAAGGAACGGTGTTCTACTCAATAGAACGGAGGGCTAAATGAAGATACTTGTTATTAATCCTGGAGGGACTTCCACAAAGATTGCTGTCTTTGAAGACTATGATCTTTTGTTTAAAGAGTCTGTTGAACATACAGCAGAGGACTTGTCAAAGTTTGAAAGAGTGTTTGATGAGTTTAACTATAGAAAAGACTTAATAGAAAATGCATTAAAAGATCATAACTTTAACATGGATGACCTTGATTGTGTTGTTGGTAGAGGTGGCTTGATGAAAGCCATTGAAGGTGGTGTTTATCCAGTCAATCAAAGAATGGTTGATGATCTTAGAAATAGAATCAATGGTGAGCATGCATCTAATTTAGGTTCAGTAATTGCAAGACATATAGGAGATGAACTGAATCTACCGTCTTTCGTAGTAGACCCTGTCTCAGTAGATGAGTTTGAAGATGTGTCTAGAATAACTGGCTTAAAAGACATTAAAAAGGCCTCTTGGCTACATGCTTTAAATCATAAGGCTGTCTGTAGAGATGAGGCTAAAAAAATGGGTGGTAAGTATGAAGACTTTAACTTTATTGTTGCACATCTAGGTTCAGGAATTTCTATTGTACCACATAAAAGAGGAAGAATGATTGATGGCTCAGGTGGGCGTTCTGACGGACCATTTTCACCAGAAAGATCAGGTGGCCTTTTAACATATGATTTGATCAACTTATGTTACTCAGGCAAGTACAGCCACAAAGAAATGGTTTCAAAAGTTTCAACCATAGGTGGTATGTATGATTATCTTGGGACTAAAGACATGAGAGACATTGAAAAGAGGATTGATCAAGGAGATAAAGAAGCAGAGCTGATATTCGATGCCTTTGTGTATCAAATAGCCAAGGAAATATCACAATATGGCGCATCTTTAAGAGGTGCAGTGGATAAGATCATTTTAACTGGTGGTATCTCATACTCTGAAAAAGTTGTTACTGGAATAAAGGATAGGGTTTCTTACTTGGCTGATGTAGTTGTAAAACCAGGTGAAATGGAGTTAGAGGCTTTAGCCCTTGGAGCAATCAGGGTGTTAACAGGTGAAGAAGAACCAAAGGAATATGTGTAGGTGAATCATGTATAAAAATTTTGAAGAAATTATGAAAGCTGCCAAGTCTTCAGGACCATATAACTTATGTGTTGCAGCAGCAGAAGATAAAGAAGTTTTAAAAGCCGTCAAGTTGGCTAGCGATATGGGAATCGTTCAACCTATCTTAATAGGTGATTCAGATAAAATAAGGGCTTATTGCAAAGACATTGATTTAAATGATTACAGGCTGCATGCAGCATCCTCACCAGAGGATGCTGCAGGAGAAGCCGTGAAACTTGTGATGAATGGTACGGGTGATATTTTGATGAAAGGCCTTGTCAACACAAGTGTCTATATGAGGGCTATCCTCAATAAAGAAGCCGGTATGAGAACCGACAAGCTTCTGAGTGTTTTGGCAGTCTATGAAGTACCTGGTTATCATAAACTGATTTACGCAACAGACTCTGGAATCAATGCGGCACCAGATCTAAGTCAAAAGAAAGATATTTTAAATAACGCATTAGGGGCTATTAAGTCTATGGGCATAACCATGCCAAAAGTCGCAGCTCTTGCTGCCAATGAACTCGTCAATCCTAAAATTCAGGCAACGGTAGATGCAAAAGGCCTGGTGGATGCAGTAGCATCAGGTGAAATTGACAGCTGCATCATAGAAGGTCCAATGGCATTTGATGTGGTCTTTAGTAAATATGCTGCAGAACATAAAGGCATAGATAGTCAAGTGTCTGGTGATGTAGACCTACTGGTTTTTCCTAATATTGAAACAGGAAATGTTCTTGGTAAGTCATGGCTACACTTTAACAAGGCTAAATGGGCAGGAATTGTACTGGGTGCTAAGAAACCGGTCATTCTAAGTTCTAGATCTGATACAGCTCAGATAAAGCTAAATGCAATTGCGCTGGCATGTCTATCATCTAAGGAGGCTTAAATGAAATTATCTTCAAGAATCGATGTAATGAAACCTTCAGCTATTAGAGAAGCTGGAAAATTAATCGCTGCTAAGAAAAACTGTATTTCATTTGCAGCGGGTTTACCTTCTCCTGATTTTATTCCAGTTGAAATAATCAAGGAGATTACAGAAAAAGTATTAAATGAAAATGGGGTACAGGCCTTGCAGTACGGTCCGACAAAAGGGCATGAGCCTTTACTTCATAAGATAAAAGAACGTATGCATAAAAAAGGCATGCCTTGTGGTATTGAAAATCTTCAGATTACAACAGGTTCTCAGCAAGCCATATCCTTTTCGGCCATGCTATTTCTAGATAAAGGTGACACCATCATTACTGAAAACCCATCTTACTTAGGTGCGCTTGCATCGTTTGCACCATTTGAGTGTCAGGTAAAGGGTGTTAATGCTGACTCTGAAGGCATGAAAATGGATGAGTTAGAAAAACTTTTATCTGAAGATAAAAAAGCCAAAATGATTTATGTTGTGCCGAATTTCTCAAACCCAACAGGTAAGACATGGTCATTAGAAAGAAGACAAAAGTTATATGAGTTGGCTTGTAAATACGACCTGCCGATTATTGAGGATGATCCATATGGTGAAATCAGATTTGAAGGCAATCATGTGCCGTCTATTAAATCTATGGACATTGAAAACCGTGTTGTTTATTTGGGATCCTTTTCAAAGATCTTCTGTGCAGGCTTAAGAGTGGGCTGGGTTATGGCAGCACCTGACTTGATTGACAAATACGAAATGATCAAACAAGGGGCTGACTTACAGTCTAATCAATTGGCTCAGATGCAGGTTGAAACGTATTTAAACAACTACGATATAGATGCACAAGTCGATAAAATCATAGAAGGCTATAAGTCTAAGAGAGACTTGATGTGTCATTTGATAGATGAACATTTTCCTAAATCAATATTAAGAACAAAACCTGAAGGTGGTATGTTTGTATGGCTAGATTTACCTGATGGGGTAGATGCGACAGACTTACTGCACAAGGCTTTGGACATTGATGTAGGTTTTGTACCCGGTGGTCCTTTCTTTGCTGAAAAGGGTCATGAGAATACCATCCGATTAAACTATTCAACCATGAATCCTGACCAGATAGAAATCGGAATTAAAAAGTTAGGAGTACTCTTCCATGATGAGCTCTAAGGGTCTGGAAAAAACACTCAAGTACAGATGGCTTGTTTGGGGCGTGATGGTCGTCTCTTATGCACTTGTGTTTTTCCACTCATTTTCAATGGGGGTCGTTAAAGACCATTTGATTAAGGACTTCGCTTTAACAGAGTCCACATTTGTATCCATTGGTAATGTGTACTTCGTCCTTTACTTACTCATGCAAGCACCTACTGGTATTTTAGTAGATACATTGGGATCTAGATGGACGGCTACATTAGGTACTCTTATAGCTGCCTTTGGTATTTTGATATTTTCTTTTTCTAATACGATTGCACTGCTTTATATAGGCAGGTCTTTGGTCGGCTTGGGAACAGCAGTCATATTTGTATCTATCATAAAAATACAATCTGCTTGGTTTAGAGAAAATGAGTTTGGTACCATAACCGGTTGGACCTGTTTCATAGGTGTCATGGGTGGGGCGATTGCTCAAACCCCCCTAGCTTTAATGGTTGAAGCTTTAGGCTGGCGATGGTCATTTAGACTGATTGGCATTGTTTCAGTTGTTATAGCAGGTCTGATTTACTTGATTGCAAGAAACAGACCTTCAGAACTAGGTTTACAAGAAATACATGACCATGTTTTAAATGAAAAACCAAGTGTCAAAGAGATTTTCATAGGTTTGTTTAAAGTATTTATCAATCCTAGAACATGGCCACTATTCTTTATGTATGCAGCCTTTTATGGTTCATATGTTGTGATAACAGGCTATTATGGCACCTCATTTGTTGTTGAGGCCTACGGTTTTACACTGATTGATGCATCTTCATATTTCATTGCAGTGATCATCGGTGCAGCACTTGGTTCTATTTTTGTAGGTACCTTGTCAGACAAGATGGCGTCAAGAAAAAAGCCGCTTATAATGGTTGGGGCTTTATATATGGCAACATGGGGCTCTATGTATCTGTTTACAAAAACATTGCCGCCAGCATGGACATTATGGCCGCTTCTCTTCTTGCTGGGCTTTGCATCCTGTGCTTATGTCATTTCATGGCCAGCTGTTAAAGAAGTGAATGATCCTAAGTATGTCGGTGTAGCAGTAGCTGTTGCTAATATTGGTGGTTTCTTTGGAACCATAGTCATACCGCCGATTGTAGCAAGAGTCATCAGTAACAATGCAGGCATACTGGCCTATCAGAAAAGCTTTTTCTGGGTCTTTGTTATTACCATAATTGGATTTGGTGCATCTCTTTTTACAAAAGAAACTGGATGCAGAAATATATTTGAGATGAAAGGAAATAGACATGAAAGTAAAAGTAGATCAAAAGCGATGTAAGCAATGTGAACTTTGTGCAGTTAATTGTCCTAAAGAAGCCATATCATTTACAGAGACTTTTAATGAGTTTGGTTATAGGACAACACAAATAGAGAATGATAAATGTATTGCATGTGGTATGTGTTACATCATGTGCCCAGATGGCGTTTATGAAGTGTTAGGATAAGGAGGATTGTATGGGAGATATGATTAAAGGCAACCATGCTATAGCAGAAGCCGCAGTAAGATATGGCGCAAGATTGTATGCAGGATATCCAATCACGCCATCTACTGAAATAATGGAATATATATCTTGGAGAATGCCTGAAGTAGGTGGTGCATTTGTACAAGCAGAAAGTGAAATCGCTGGCATCAATATGGTGATAGGCGGGGCAGCGTGTGGTATTAGATCTTTTACGGCATCTTCAGGACCTGGTATCAGTTTAAAGCAAGAAGGTATTACCCAGTTATACGATGAGGAACTGGCTGCAGTTATCATCAACGTTGTTAGATATGGTAATGGTATAGGTACCTTATTTACAGCCCAGTGTGACTACCTTAGAGAAACAAGAGGTGGCGGTAATGGTGACTATAGAGCCATCGTACTTTGTCCAGAATCGATTCAAGAAGCTGTTGATTTATTAGGTGATGCATTTGATTTATCTGAAAAGTACCGTACTGTTGCAGTCTTAATGACTGAAGGTGCTTTGGGTCAGATGATGGAGCCTTGTAATTTGCCAGATTTTATAGAGCCTAAGAAAAATCCATGGGGATTTGACGGCAAGTATTCATATAAGAAAGTAGGTATCTTTGATAGAGATTCTATGAAAGAAGCTGTTTTAATCAATGAAAAACACAATGCTATTAAGGCCAATGAACAAAGATATGAAACAGTTGATGTAGAAGAGGCTGACTATGTATTTGTATCATTTGGTTTACCAGGTAGAGCAACGAAAGGCGCTATGAAACAGCTACAGGACAAGGGTCATAAGGTTGGTGTTATCAGACCGATTACTGCTTGGCCTTTCCCTGAAAAAGCATTTGAAAAAGTTAATCCTAATGTTAAAGGTTTCATTACAGTAGAAGCCAATGCAACAGGTCAGTTGGTTGAAGACGTTGCACTGACAGTTAAGAAGGTCTATGAAGATAACAAACCTGTTTACTGTTTACCATATGTTTACGGCATTCCAAAGCTGAAGCAGATAGGTGATGACTTTGAGCGTATTATCGCTGGTGAAATTAAGGAGGTATACTAATGCCTATAGCAAGAAAAGTTCCTGAAATAGCACAGAAGGCATCGACATTTTGTCCTGGTTGTGGACATGGTATTGCCATTCGTTTAATAACTGAGTGTTTAGAAGAATTAAATCAAGATAGAAATGTTATGTTTGGTATTGGTGTTGGATGTTCATCTTTATTAGGTGGCGTATTAGATACAGACAGACTTCACTGTTTACATGGTAGAGCATCAGCAGTCTGTACAGGTATGAAGAGGGTATCACCTGATCAAATGGTTATTTCTTATCAGGGCGATGGAGATGCCTACAGTATTGGTCTTGCTGAGACGACAAGTGCTGCTTATAGAAATGAAGGCTTTTCTGTCTTTGTTATCAATAATACCAATTATGGTATGACCGGTGGCCAAATGTCTAATACAACTTTACCAGGTCAAAAGACAACAACTTCAGTTCATGGTAGAGACTGTGAAACAACAGGTACACCTATTAAGTTTCCAGAGCTTGTTAGCAACCAGTTTAATGTGGCTTATGCAGCAAGGGGTGCTGTTACTAGTCCAGCTGAAGTAAACAAAACAAAAAAATATATCAAAGAAGCTTTACTTGCTCAGATCAATAAAGAAGGTTACTCTGTGGTAGAAATTTTATCACCATGCCCAACCAATTGGGGGATGACACCACTGAAGGCCATAGAACACATTAAAGATACTGTGCAGGAGTTCTTCCCATTAGGCGAGTTTAAGAAAAGGGAGGTCAAATAAATGAGAGAGTTAGTATTTGCAGGTTTTGGTGGTCAAGGTGTTTTGACATGTGGACTTATAGTATCAGAAATTGCTGTTAGAAAGGGTTTGAATGCTACATGGATACCATCTTATGGCTCTGCTATGAGAGGTGGAACAGCCAATTGTACAGTCAAGTATGGCAAGGATTTGATCTATAATCCATCACAAGAAGAACCCAATGTTCTTCTTGCTATGAACACACCATCCTTTAATAAATTCATCGATATTATGGCACCGAATGGTACCGTATTTATCAACTCTGACATGGTGACATATGATCCATCTAAAAGACCGGATCTAGAGTATGTCGAAATACCTTGTTCATCCTTATCTGAAAAGATAGATCATCCTAAGGGAGCCAATATCATTATGACAGGTGCAATACTCAAACATTTAGGTGAGTTTACAAGTATGGAAGCTGCAGATGGTATGAATGACTTATTTGAGAAAAAGGGAAAAGGCAAATTTAAAGCTATGAACACAAAAGCTTTAGAGATTGGTTTTGAATATAGATAAAGTATCAGACTTCGGTCTGATTACTTTTAAATCTGTATTGTCAGAATATTTAGATAACGAAAGGAGGGTTTGTAATTGTTGGGGTCGACTGTCAGCAAGTGTTATTATTCATGGTTTTATTTTGGGCAGTCTAAATATTAATTAGGGAGGATAAGAATGAAGGCAAAAGGAAAAATTACGTTATTTCACGCATTAATACCACTTTTATATTTAGTTGGGATATTATTTTGGTCAGTAACAGTTAGTCATGTGGACGCACATATTCCTATTATCAGTGCAGCAGTAGTAGCAATGGTTGTGGCACTGTCTGCAGGCGTACCATGGGACGATCTTGAAAAGGGTATCATAGAAACCATTAAGGTATCATCAGTGGCTTTAGTTATACTTATGATCATCGGTATGATCATCGGTACTTGGATACTAGGTGGTATCGTACCTACCATGATTTATTATGGTGTACAAATCTTAACACCAGGTATTTTCTTGGTAGCAACAACTTTGATTTGCTGTATTGTATCAGTTGCAACAGGCTCATCTTGGACAACTGCTGGTACAGTGGGTATCGCCTTGATTGGTGTTGGAACAACTTTAGGTATTCCACTTCCAATTATCGGTGGTGCAATTATTTCAGGCGCTTATTTTGGTGATAAAATGTCACCACTTTCAGATACAACAAACCTAGCACCGGCTATGGCAGGGGCGAACTTATTTGATCATATCAGACATATGTTCTATACAACAGGTCCGAGTTTGGTGATTTCACTTATCATCTTTGGTATCATCGGTTTAAAATATGCAGGTAATGCTATGGACGCAACGAACATTGACATTATTATTCAAGGTCTAGAAGCTAACTTTACAATCAATCCACTTATGTTGATTCCACCAATTCTAGTCATTGCACTAGTTGTATTAAAGATTCCTGCAATTCCAGGTTTATTTGCAGGTACAATTTTAGGTGGTCTCTTTGCAGCAGTTTTCCAAGGTGCTGGCTTAGCAGATATAATTAATGCTGCCCACTATGGTTATGCTTCAGAAACTGGTATTGAATTACTAGATTCCTTATTATCTCGTGGTGGTTTAGATTCTATGATGTGGACACTGTCACTGATACTATGTGCCATGACATTTGGTGGTATCATGGAAAAGTCAGGCATGTTACAAGCCATTGCAGATCAAATCATGAAACTTGCTCACTCTACAGGCAGTTTGGTCCTTGCAACCTTATTAACGTCTATGTCATTTAACTTGATTGCTGGTGACCAATACTTATCAATTGTTATTCCTGGTAGAATGTACAAGGACATTTATGCTCAAAGAGGACTTGCACCTAAAAACTTATCGAGATGTTTAGAGGATTCAGGTACACTTCTTTCACCACTTATTCCTTGGAACACTTGTGGTGCATTTATGATCACAACTTTAGGGCTCGCACCTTTTACCTATATACCATATTGCTTCTTGAATCTGATCAACCCATTGGTTTCATTATTCTATGGTTATACGGGTATCACAATGGAAAAAATTCAAGTAGAGCCAGAAGCACAAGCTTTAGAGGCTTAAGATTAAAAAATCATGAAAATGATTCCTTTTTACGATTCACGATTTGTGATAAAATAATATTGAAATAGATATTTATCTTTTACTAACGACCTATTTTTAAGGTCGTTTTTTTTGTTTTAATAGAATTATCTGAAAGTTTGTACAGATTTGCCACTGACTTGTGGTAATTTGTTGTCATGAATAAAAGTTTTATTGAAGATATAATGATATTGTCGAAAGATTACGTAATCCAAAATGCATGCGAAGAAAACCTTTACACACATGAGGGGGAGAATATGAGAGAAAAATTACAAACCTTTGCCGGTTCGATGATGGTACCGATTATACTGTTAGTCATCGTCGGTTTCTATGTAAGTATTGCCAGTTCATTTACAGGCTACATACTTACAGAAGGCACTTTGCTTTATAATTTATTTACTGTGATATCAAGTATAGGTTTTATGATTATGCGCTACTTACCATTTTGGTTTGCAGTTGGTGTAGCATTTGGTCTAGCTAAAAAAGAAAAGGGATGGGCTGCTTTTTCAGGACTTATTATGTTTATGTGTTTCAACACGGTAATCGGTACATATGCTGGTACTCAAGGTTGGAATATGGATACAGTGTCTGTATCTCATTTAGTTGATAACTTAGGTTGGGCAGCTGATAAGGCTAAAAACTTTAACTCACTTTGGAAAGACTTAGCAGGTATGTTTACATTTGATATGGGTATCTTCTCAGGTATCTTAACAGGTGTTGTAACATCTTTAATCCACAACAAGTGGTATAAGAAAACTTTACCTACAGTATTTTCATTCTTTTCAGGTCCAAAGTTTGTAATCATCATGATTACATTGATTTCTATACCTTTAGGTATTGCAGCATTTTATGTATGGCCAGTACTCGCAGCTGGTTTACAGGCAATGACTAAGTTTATAACCGCTTCTGGTTTATTTGGTACATTCCTATTTGGTGCAACTGACAAGGCCTTGTTACCGTTTGGCTTACACCACTTGATAGCATTCCCAATAGAGTACACACGTGTTGGTGGTGTTATGGAAATTGGTGGTCAAGTATATGAAGGTGTTAGAAACATTATCGTTGGACAGGCAGGTTCGCCAGATGCAACTGGTTATATTGTAAGAAACTTTACAACTGGTAGAATCTTATTCCAATTTGGTGGTTTACCGGGTGCGGCATTTGCAATGATGGCAACTGCTAAGCCAGAAAACAAGAAGAAAGTTGCTTCTATCGTAATTCCAGCAGCATTAACAGTTATGTTTGTTGGTATTTCAGAACCAATTGAATATACATTCTTATTTATCAATCCATTATTATACTATTTAATTCATGTGCCTTTATCAGGACTTGCATATGTATTAACAGAATTGACACAAGTATCAATTAATGGTCATGCTTTATTCTTTATGATTCCAAACTTATTCCAACCACATAAGGTACATGCATTGTCGCTGTTCTTATTGGTACCTGCTTATTTTGCAGCTTATTATTTCTCATTTAAGTGGGCAATTCTTAAGTGGAACATCAAGACACCAGGTCGTGGTGATGAGGAAGATGAAATTAAGTTCTACTCTAAAAAAGATTATAGAGATAAAAAAGATGGTTCTGCTTTAGCAAATGAAATCGTAGCACATTTAGGTGGTCCAGATAATATTGACAATATCACCAACTGTGCGACTCGTTTAAGAGTTACCCTTATTGATCCTAATAAGAGATCGGCTAACAATGTATGGGTATCTGATTTAAAAGCAAAGGGTGTTGTAGGTGATGGAAAGGCAATTCAAATCATCTATGGACCAGAAGTATCTACCATTGCAACAGAAGTAAAGGAAGTACTTGAGATTGACTAATATATGTGGTGGTATATCAGACTTTATGATGGACCGTGAAAAAGACTTCTTAGAAGATCTATCAGGTTTGATTGCCATCAATACTGAAGCTTCTGATGATTTAAAACCTTTTGGTAAAGGTGTTAGGTCAGGCTTTGATTATTTAATTGAAATAGCAAGAAAATATGGTCTTAACTATAAGGATGTGGATGGCTATGCCATTCACATTGATTATGGGACAGGCCCACTAATAGGACTACTCTGTCATGTAGATACAGTCGGTATCTATGAACCAGATAAATGGTTGACAGCGCCCTTTGAAATGACCTTAAAGGATCAAGTTCTTTATGGTAGAGGTGTCAACGACAACAAGGGGCCATTGATGGCTTGTCTGTACCTTTTGATCTATCTAAAGTCAAATAATATACAGCTAAACAATACCATACGCTTGATTGTAGGTGGGGCTGAGGAAACGACTTGGGAAGGGATAAAGTATTACTTTGAAAAAGAGGAAATGCCTGAAATCGGTATATCTCCAGATGGTAACTTTCCAATCGTCAATATAGAAAAAGGTGTCAGATATCTGAGACTGACAGGCAATGAAGATGCTTGTCTTGACTCTATAAAGTCAACTGGAGACAAAAGCAAGGTCTGTTCAAAGGTCATCTTAAAGGATTTTGATGGTGAAACCTGTTATTATGGCATATCAGCCCCTTCAAGGCATCCGACTAGAGGTGTAAATGCCATCATCAAAATGTGTGAAACCTACAAGAATCCTTTAGAGATATTTGAAAAAATGAAGCATTTTTATAAAAAAATGAACAAGGGTGACTTTACATGTAACTACAGTTCATTTAATTATTCAGGTAATACTTGGACCTTAGATTTGGATATAAGATGGGTTCATGATATCTTAGAAAAAGAAGTAGATGATTTGGTGGCTGAATATTTTAACGCCTCTGTAGAGGTTTTAAAGGAATCTAAAGACCGCTTGTATGTGCCTCCTAAAGACCCTTTTATAGGCATTCTTAAGAGAGCATACAAAGAGGTATTTAATAAAGAAGCTGAGCTTGTGACTAAAGGTGGCGCAAGTTATGCAAGAGTCTTAAAAAAAGGTGTGGCATTTGGACCTTGTCAAGAAGGACAGGTACCTAATCAACACCAGCCAAATGAGAATCAATCACTAGAAGGTCTTTATAAATCCCAAGAGGTTTATATGGCATTCTTAAAGGAGTGTGGCGCTTTTTATGAAACTAAGAATTATGGAAATCATCAAAATATTATTAGAAAGTGAAGAAGTTCTAACGATAAATGAAATCGCGAGAAGGCTCGATGTTTCTAATAAAACCATAAGAAATGATTTTTCTAAGGTTGATCATGTATTGAGTGAGAGCAAGCTTACACTGGTCAAAAGAGCTGGTATTGGTGTACACATAGAAGGAACGACCAAGGCAAAGCTGTCTATGCTTGCCAAGGCCAAAGGTTACAGGTCTTCTGGCCAAAAGCTTTCTTCTAGTGATAGACAGCTCTATATTTTGTACCAACTCCTAAATCAAAATAAAATCGTCAGAATTGGCGATTTAGAAGATGAACTATTTATCTCTAGACCTTCTGTTTATAAGGATATGGATAAAGTTCGTTATTGGTTAAAAGATAGGTCTATCAAACTTATTCATGAATCACGTAAGGGCTTTTACATTGAGTCTGGTGAAAAGAGAATAAGAAAAGCTTTATTCGACTTGTTTAGAGCCTGTTTAAAGCAGGACCAATTGATACATTTATTAAAATCTAAATATGAAACCATCGATTTTTATGCTTATGATCAAAAGTCAGAGCTTTATACCGTTGATTTTCAAGAAGTCTCAAAGGTTTTAAGAGAATACGAAAACCGCATAGGGGGTCATTTTATGACTGACTCCTTTAACAGGCTGACTTTGAAGTATTGTATTGCTCTTTCTAGATACAAGGATGGTCATGGTGCAACCATGAGAGATGATACCCTAGTAGAACTAGAAAGTCATAAGTATTATAAAATAATTGAAGACCTGTCTCATGTTTTATCTGAAATGATTGATAAAGACATTAACAGGCATGAAATGGCTTATTTATTTGGCATCACGTTGGGTACAGGAACCCATTACGATAAGAACAAGAATTTAAATCCTGACGTGATGACCATTAATAAGATCATCGCAAATGAAATTGTTGCCACAACTAAGAAACATTATGAAATTGTACATGAAGAGGCCTTTAATCACGGCTTATTACATCATTTAAAAACTGTAACCAACAAGATGAAATATGGTTTAGATTTTTATAATGAGCACCTAGAAGAAACCAAACTCAGGTACCCTGAGTTTTACGAAATTGCCAAAAGAGCGCTTCAGATCTTTAATGAATTTTACAATGAGACTTTGCCTGAAGAAGAGATTGGTTATATAACACTTCATATTGCTTCTGCTATAGAAAGAAGTAAAAAACCCCTAGAAGTATGTGTTATATATCATCATTCCTATAGTGAAACCAAGTTGATGCTTGAGTTTTTACACAACCGCTACAGGCAGTTAGACATAAAAAATGTTTATCCGGTTTCAATGTTCAATGAGGCACTTTTAGACAAACATGATATGGTGATTACCACATCAGAAATACAGAATTACAAAGATGAAAAGATAGTGATGCTACCGAGCATCTTGATTCATAATGATATGAAACAGTTTGAAGAATTGTTAAATGACATCTATGAAGAACACAATATGAAAAGATTAAGAAAAGCGAGGAAATAAAATGAAACATATCAAAATAGCTGCTGGTTTGGCACACGTTAATTACGGACACATTGCTGGTGTTGTTCAAGAAGCATTAGATGCAGGCGTCGATTACATCCATTCAGATGCGGCAGACATGCATGATTTAAAGAACATGCAATTAATGGGTGGTCACCAGATCATTGAAGGTATCAGACCTTTAACAGACAAGATGATTGAGTGTCACTTCTATACAAATACTTGTGACAGACTTTTTATAGAAAAGATTGCAGCGGCAGGTGCCAACATGCTTGTTTTACCGGCTGAACACTTTATTGGTGCACCACTTGCTTATATCATCAACTACTGTAGAGAGTTTGGCATGAAGGTGGGTTTAACAATTGGTTGCTATACACCACTATCATTTGTAGAAGAATCTATTTACGACATTGATAGACTCCATATTGTTGTTCATGGCGTTGATGAAACTGATGGCGCTGACAACTGGGGCTGGAGAAAGTCTTCTACAGATCTTGTAAGACGTGCTAGAAAGCTAATTGATGAAAAGAACCCTAAGTGTGAACTTGCAATTGACGGTGGTCTTCGTCATGATAACATGGAAAAACTGATTGAATGTGATCCTGATGTGGTTATCTTGTCTTCTGCAATCTTTAAGTATCCTGAGGGGATTGAAGCGGGTGTAAAGGCGTGTAGAAAGGCCATTGATGAAGCAGCTGAAAAGTTTGGTTTAGAATAATATCTTAAGTGTTATGATCCTCATAACACTTTTTTTTGCCTTTTTTTAGTGTAACTTCTTGCCACATGTTTATGTCATTATCTTGTTTTGTAAGAATTCTGAAAATGGAGTAATCTGTATGTAGACGGAGGTGTAAGATGTTTAAGAAACTTTTTAAAAGAAATAATGAAATAGAATTTTTAATGCCAATCAGCGGTAAGGTCTTGTCATTAGATTCAGCACCGGATCCTGTTTTTTCTGGCAAGATGATGGGTGACGGCTTCTGTATACTACCAGAGTCAGGTAAAGTTTACTCACCTGTTAGTGGTAAGATTGCCAGTGTGTTTCCAACAAAACACTGTGTAGGTATTGTAAGTGAAGCTGGCCATGAATGGTTGATTCACTTTGGTATGGATACAGTCAAATTAAACGGTGAAGGTTTTAATCTTCTGATAGAACAAGACCAAGATATAAAAGCTGGTGATCTTTTATTTGAAGTAGACTTAGAAGGCATCACACATAAGATTCCATCAACCATAACACCGGTTGTTTTAACAAACCTAGGTGATAAGAAGTTAAGCTTTAGTTTCACAGGTAATGTGATTAATAATGATAAATATACTATAGAGATTGAATAGGGAGGATCATATGAAGTACATGACAGCAGAACCATTTAGAATAAAAGTGGTTGAGCCAGTAAAGAAAACAACAAAAGAAGAAAGACAAGCTTGGTTACAAGAAGCAGGCTACAATGCATTTAAGTTAAAGGCAGAAAATGTTTACGTAGACTGTATCACAGATTCTGGTACATCGGCTATGTCTACTGAGCAGTGGGCAGCTATGATGTTAGGTGATGAATCCTATGCTGGTTGTAAGTCGTTTTATAAACTTGAGGAATCAGCAAGAGACGTATTCGGTATAAAAAATGTTCAACCGACGCATCAAGGTAGAGCAGCTGACTATATTATGGCATCTATCTACTGTGAAAAAGGCAAGTACGCTGTAGGAAACATGCACTTCGATACCTTTAGAGGTAATGCTGAAGTATTAGGTGCCATTCCTGTAGACTTCGTAATTGATGAAGGTCTTGACACAGCTTCAAGCGAACATCCTTTTAAGGGTAATCTAGATACAAACAAACTTCAGAAGTTAATTGATGAAAAAGGTGCAGATCAGATTTGTGTGATCATCATTACAGTAACTTGTAACAACAATGGTGGCCAGCCAGTATCTATGGCAAACATCAAAGCAGTTAGTGAGATTGCAAACAAACATGGTATTCCAGTAGTTATGGACTCTGCTAGACTTGCAGAAAACGCTTACTTCATCAAAACAAGAGAAGAAGGTTATGCAGATAAGTCAATCAAGGAGATTACAAGAGAGATGTTTTCTTACTGTGAGACCGCGACAATGTCATCTAAGAAGGATGGTCTTGTAAACATCGGTGGTCTATTCTTATCAAGAAATGAAGATGTATTCTTACAGGCAAATCAATTGGCAATTGTTCATGAAGGTTTCATCACTTATGGTGGTATGTCTGGTAGAGATATGGAAGCTTTAGCAGTTGGTTTACAAGAAGTATGTGACGAACAATATCTTGAATACAGAGTCAAGCAAGTTAAATACTTGGGTGATAAGTTAAAAGAAAAAGGGATTCCAATTGTTGAACCAACAGGTGGCCATGGTGTTTATGTAGATGGTAGAAGATTCTTCCCACAGATTCCTCAAAATGAGTTTCCATCTCAAAGACTTGTATGTGCACTTTATGAAGAAGCAGGTGTTAGAGCTGTAGAGTTAGGTGCTTGTGCATTTGGATCTAAAGATGCAGATGGTAACCCAATCTGGCCTGAGCTAGAAACAATGAGAATTTCAGTTTCAAGAAGAGTTTACACGAATAATCACTTAGACTGTATTGCAGAAGCTTTAGGCGATATCTATAAAAAACGTGATGAATACAAGGGTATGAAACTTGTTTATGAAGGACCTATTACTTCACTTCGTCACTTCACTGCAGGATTTGAACTGTTATAATGAAAATCGATAAATTTAGCAATCGCATTGCATTTGAAATCGGAAAGAAAGTCATAGAACTTGCTTTATCAAGAGATCAAAAAATAGGCTTGTTGATTGAAAGACTAAACCATCCAGTTATGTTTTACATGATGGATGGTTTGTCTAAAGATAAGGTGAACTGGCTTTATAGAAAATCAAACGCTGTTAAACACTTTGAAATGTCTACAAAAGATCTACAAGAGAAGATTAAAGAGGATATGGTCCTATCAAGCAAGTATGGCTTGGACTTAAGTGACTACACTTGTGTTCCTGGCGGTCTGCCGCTGTTTTTAGATGACAACCTAATTGGTGTGATTTCAGTGACAGGCTTATCACCTGATGAGGACCATGCTCTAGCGGTAGAAGCTTTTAATGCATACAAGAAAGAGGCTGAAAATGACTTATAGATTTTATCAACCGACCAAGATACATTTTGGCTGCGGTCAAGTAAATAATGTAGGAGATATTGTAAAAAGATATGGTAACAAGTGTCTTTTAGTGACAACAGAAGATGCCCCACCTTTAAATGACTTATACAAGCGTGTAAAAGAGATTTTAAGAGATTCAGGAATCGATGTGTGGCATTTTGATAAGGTTAAACCCAACCCCACTGTTGATATTGTAGAGGCAGGCATTAGGGCCTTAGACGCTTGTAATGCAGACCTAGTACTGACTGTAGGTGGTGGTTCGAGTATAGATACAGCAAAGTCTATTGCCTTACTAAGGGGACAAAACTTAGACTGGGATTACTACTTTGATAACTTGGACAATCCTTTTGGAGACTATGAAAAGTTAGGGGATATGCCTTTAGTATCCATACCTACTACAGCAGGAACAGGATCGGAAGTTACTCAGGCTGCTGTTATATCTAAGGGGGATGACAAGAGAACCATCTTTCATCCGGATAACTTTTCAAAAGAGGCTATATTGGATCCAGAGCTTTTATTAACCTTACCAAGAAGCTTGACTGCTTCTACAGGATTTGATGCTTTCAGTCATGCATTTGAATCTTATGTTAGCTCTAATTCAACGCCCCTAAGTGAAATGTATGCCTTTGAAGCCATGAAAATCATTTTGGATGTTTTACCGAGGGCTGTTGAAATGCCAGGTGAAATAAAGTACAGACAAGCACTTATGAGAGCGCAGATGCTAGCGGGGACTGCCCTTGCTAATGGTGGTGCCCATGCGCCACATCCTCTTAGCGAGATCATCGGTGGTATTACTCATATCAGTCATGGTGAGGCTTTGGCCCTTATTTATCCAGAGTTTATTCATGTATTTAAAGATGAACATGCTCAGAAGTTTGATAGGCTAGGTGACTTGTTTGAAGGTGATTTAGAATCAGGTGTTAAGTCATTTCTTGAGTCCATAGGCCTTTATAGAAAATTTGATGATTATCAAGTTTCTAAAGATCAAAAGGACCAAATAATGACATGTCCTGTATTAGGATTTTTACCTTTTGGTTCTAAAGAAAAATTGCAGTCGGTTATTGAAAAATCATACAATCGTTAAGGAGTAAACTATGGAAAAGACCATCAAAATAATCAATAAAACTGGCCTTCATGCCCGCCCAGTAACGCATTTTGTAAATGCCTGTAAAGCTTATGATGCAGAAATTTATTTACAAAAGGGTGATAGAAAAGTAAAGGGTGACAGCATTATATCAATCATGTCTTTAGGTGTAGGCTATGAAGATGAGTTAACAGTAAGTGCAAGTGGGCAACAAGCAGAAAAAGCTGTTGAAGAACTGGCAGCTTACCTGGCAAACTTTGAGGAATAAAATGAAAGTCTGTGTATTCGATTTGGATGGTACACTTCTGAGTTCTGACAAGGAAATTTTAAAGTCTTCACTAGAGGCCATCGATTTACTTAGAAAACATGATTACCATATTACAATAGCAACAGGTAGGTCTTATCAAATGGTAAAAAAGTACTCAAAACAATTGGGTATTTCTCTGCCTATTGTTCTATGTAACGGTGGTATGATTTATGACAATAAGACCTTTTCAAGACTACTGCCACTTCCCGATAAGGCTGTGAAGGAAATCATCTGTTATGCAAAGGCAACAAATCATTTCCTTCATGTGTACGATAAAGATCATATCTACAGTGAAATAAAAGATCATAAAATTATGGATGTAGAGGGTGAATTGATTTCTGTAGGCGATGAAAGCAAACTAAAAATCGTTGACCGTTTAGAAGATTTAAAGGATAAGATCTATAAGATACTCATTCCCTTTAAGTCTCAATCAGATAAAGAAGACTTGATTAAAAGATATAGGTCTGTTGAAGGGATTGCCTTATTTCCATCAGGTGGCGCATTAGAAGTGGTTCACAAGGATGCCTCAAAGGGAAATGGCGTGAAGTTTCTTTGTGAGTCTTTAAACATTGGGCCTGAAAATCTAATTGTCTTTGGTGACCAAGACAATGATATATCCATGTTTGAGTATGCCCATACGAGTATTGCCATGGGCAACTGCATCAATCATTTAAAAGACTATGCAACTTATGTGACATCAACAAATGACGATCATGGTATCAGTAAGGCTGTACATAAGTGGCTATTATAGGGGGAAAATGTGAAACTAAGAGGTATAGGTGCTTCTGATGGTATAGCTATTGGTAAGGCATTTAAATATGAAAAGATAAATTTAGATATAGTAAGAAGTGAAATAGAGGACATTCAAGGTGAGATAGAGTCCTTTAGAGAAGCGATTGACAAAACAGAGGCTTCTATTAAAGCCATTAAAGGGACCGTTACTAGAAACATTGATGCTGAACACGGTCTGATATTTGATGCTCATTTAGAGATTCTTAAAGATCCTGTTATGACTGATGAAGTTATATCCAAGGTGGAAGATGCTAAGATAAATGCGTCTTTTGCTCTGAAAGAAACAACAGATTTTTATGTATCATTATTTGATCAAATGGAAGATGAGTACTTGAAAAGCAGGGCTGTTGATATCAAAGATGTCTTCTTTAGAGTTCAGTGTTACTTGCATGGTGTAAAAATGAATGATTTATCAGGTATCAATGAGCCTGTCATCATTGTATGTGATGATCTAACACCTTCTGACACAGCACAACTGGATAAGTCTTTAATTTTAGGTTTTGTAACCAACATAGGTTCTCGAACGTCTCATTCGGCTATTATGGCAAGGACCTTAGAGATTCCTGCAGTATTAGGTACAGGCAGTGTGACTGAAGCCGCTTGCCATGGTTGTGAGATGATTCTAGATGGGCAGGACGGCCAAGTCATCATAGAACCTAATCATGAAGACATTGAAGCATATGAGAAAAAACATTTGGAATTGTTAGAAGTTAAGAAATTGCTTTCTAAGTATAAAGAAAGGGAAACACTGACAAGGTGTGGTCATCATATAGAGTTAGCTGCCAATATTGGTTCTTATGATGATATAGAAGGTGTACTGAAAAATGGAGCCGAAGGAATTGGTTTGTTTAGAACTGAATTCTTATATATGAATCGAGACGATTTTCCATCTGAAGAAGATCAGTTTCAAGCCTATAAAAAAGTATTAGAGGCAATGGATGATAAACCTGTTGTAATAAGAACACTTGATATAGGTGGAGATAAACACTTGTCTTATATGCCTTTAGATGAGGAGTTAAACCCATTCTTAGGTCATAGGGCTATCAGATTATGTTTAGAAAAAACAGATGTCTTTAAGACGCAGTTAAGAGCACTTTTAAGGGCAAGTATTTATGGTAACTTAAAAATTATGTTCCCAATGATTGCAACGATTGGTGATTTTACAAATGCAAAGGCTGTTTATGATGGTGTTAAGGCTGATCTTAAAAAAGAAGGGATTTTAGTTAGTGATGAAATAGAGCTTGGTATCATGGTGGAGATTCCTGCTGCAGCACTTTTAGCAGATCAGTTTGCCAAACATGTGGATTTCTTTTCTATAGGGACCAATGACTTGATTCAATACACTTTTGCAGCAGACAGGATGAATGAAAAAGTATCGTATCTATATCAACCTTTTAATCCATCACTTCTAAGATTGATTAAAATGGTTTCGGATGCTGCTCATAAGGAGAACAAGTGGCTAGGTATGTGTGGTGAAATGGCTGGTGACCTTTTAGCTGGACCCCTATTAGTGGGCCTTGGCTTAGATGAATTGTCAATGAGTCCATCAAGTATCTTACCACTACGTAAAAGATTGACCGAGTTAAATAAAAGTGAACTAGAATCACTTGGTCAAAAAACCTTAACATGTGCATCTAGTGAAGATGTTTTAAATCTAATAAAGGGGATTGAATCGTAATGATTCAATCCTTATTGTTTTGGTCTGATTGCCATTTCTTTGGTGACAGACCTTTTATTTTTTTAAAGGCTTTTGTGTAATGAGCAGGTGAACTGTAGGCAAACATATAGGCTATTTCATTGACAGAATAGACCTTGGAAGAAAGTAGGGGAAGGGATTCATCGATCTTTAGCTGATGGATGTAATCACTTAATGTAAGGTCCATTTCTTCTTTAAAAAGTCTAGACAAATGTTCCCTGCTAAGGTGCAGGTGACTTGCTATATCAGTCACACTGATTTTGTCAGTTAGGTGCTGTCTGATGTAGATGATGGCTTCTTTAACGGAACTTGAAAGATTTTTAAGTCCATACTTTTTTACTGAAGATGCATAATCAACTGCCATATCTCTTTGAAGTTTAGTGATGGCATCGACTGTAAATTGTTCTTCTATAAGAATGGCATAATGATAGGACATATTATGAGCGATAGACCTAGACAAGCCACCCTTGATGGCAGCACGAACCGATATGGAGTTGAGTGTTATGGCAAAGTTTTTTACTTCTCTTAAAGGATCGCTAGGATAACGAGTTGGTAAAGTAAAGGAGGCTTGAGTAGATTTGAATAGTTCTTTTATCCTTTCAACATCTCCAAGTTCTATTGTCTTTAAAAAGAGTTCCTCCCTATCATAGTTGGCCTCGATAAAATCATAAGATGCAAACTTGTTGCTATGATTAGGTTTACTTGAACTGATTTCTATATCATAATCGATTGTTTTGATGATCATATCTTTAGGACTGGCAAAAAAATAATCACTAAAAAGAGAAACAATATTTTCTATTTGGTCCTGAGTGTAGTAGGGAACAATTTTGTAAAAGGATTCAAGTATAAAATTATTTTCAGAACTTAACTTCATTTTATAGCCCAGATACTTAATCTCTTCTGCTGTTAGATGTTTCTTTATCATAGGACCGATGGTGATGGTGTATATTTTGTCTCTTATTTCAATTTTTGGCCAAGAGATGTAGGTAAACTGAAAGGGATCTGTTAGTTCATAAACATGATTGTTAACGTTTATACTTTTTAGCGCCTTGTAATCTTCTATATCGTGTACTGTATTTAAGATAAAACTTTCAAGAAAATCAGGTGTTTCAATGGACCTGTATTCATGGTTGATATCCTCTATATGAACATATATGTTACTCGAAAATACGGTCACAAGGTTTTGACATTTGCTCAATAATGAAATCATTTGATACTCCTATCACAATTGTATATATTGATATCACCATCGTATATGAAATGCTTTGTTGAGTCAAGCTATACTTAATATAGTAAAAGGAAAACGTTATCTATATGAAAGGCAGTAAGATGAGTAAAAAAGTTTGTATTAACAGTGAGTGGCAGTTTTTATTAAAAGATTTAGAGAGACAAGATTTATCTTCACAAGATTTTAGCTTGGTAGAGTTACCGCATACATGGAACAACATTGATGGTGTATCAGGTGGCAATGATTATCATAGAGGCAAAGCTTGGTATCTTAAGAAATTAGATATTGATTCGAAGCACCAAGGAAGCATCTTTTTGGACTTTGAAGGTGTCAACAGCATTTGCGATGTTTATCTGAATGACCAACATTTAGGCAGACATGAAGGTGGTTACTCTGGATTTAGATACGACATTACTGAGCTTGTATCGGAAGAAAACAAACTAGAGGTATTAGTTGACAACAGCCATGATGAAACAGTATACCCATTATTTGCTGACTTCACATTCTATGGTGGTATCTATAGAGATGTTAATATTATTTATACAAATGATGTGCATTTTAATAAAATGGATTTGGCATCAACTGGCGTATATATCAGCCAAAATGATGTGACAGATACATATGCAAAAGTGAATGTAAAAGCACTAGTATGCGCGAATGAAGAAAAAGAAGTTTCAGTTCAAGCTGCTTGGTACGATGCAGATGGCAAGCTTGTATTATCGGATGAGATTTCTAAAACAGTTTCTGGTCAAGATACCATTGAAATGGACATGTTAATTGAAAATCCTGTACTTTGGAATGGTGTAGAAAATCCATACCAATATAAGTGTTTGGTATATTTAAAGGTTGACGGTGACATTCTTGATACTGAGGAAATCATGATCGGTCTTAGATATTTTGAATTTGATGAACAAAAAGGCTTTTTCTTAAATGGCAAACGTCTTCAGTTAAATGGTGTCAGTAGACATCAAGATAGAGCCGAAGCAGGTAATGCCTTGACGCATGAACACCAGTTAGAGGACATGGCTATTATAAAAGAGATGGGTGCTAACTCAATTAGATTAGCACATTATCAACATAATCAGTTCTTCTACGACTTATGTGATAAAGAAGGTATGGTTGTTTGGGCAGAAATCCCATACATTTCTAAAACTTCTGATACAGACGCAACAGCTTCTAATGCTATTTCTCAAATGAGAGAACTGATTAGACAATCCTATAACCATGCATCAATTGTCATGTGGGGTGTTCAAAATGAAGTTGGTATGTTTGGTGAGGAAAAACCTCTTGAGCAAATTGCAAGGGAAATTCATGATGTTGTTAAGGAAGAAGATACAACTAGAGTGACAACTCAAGCTCAAGTAATGATGATTCAGGAAGATGATCCGGCACACTACGCGACAGATACAGTAGCATGGAACAAGTATTATGGCTGGTATGTTGGTGAAGCAGAAGAGTTTATTCCTTTTATAGAGAAGTTTAGAGAAATCAACCCAAATAAGGCTTTCGGTATCTCAGAATATGGTGCTGAGGGAATCTTAAACTGGCATTCAGACGAGCCAAAAGTAAAGGACTACACAGAAGAATATCATGCTATTTATCATGAGAAAACATTAAAAATCTTTAACCAGTATGATTTTATCTGGGGTACTTACGTTTGGAATATGTTTGACTTTGGATCAGATATGAGAGACGAAGGTGGCGTCCAAGGCATGAACAACAAGGGTCTTGTAACTTTTGATAGAAAAACTAGAAAAGACGCTTTCTATTTCTATCAGTCAATGTGGTCTGATAAGCCAATGCTTCACATCACTTCTAAGAGATTTGTAGACAGACACCTAGATCAAATTACTGTAAAAGTATATTCTAACCAAGATGATGTAAAACTGACACACAATGGTCAGGAAATCTCACTTGGCAAAAGAGAAGACACAGTTTATTATTTCGATGTTTTATTAGCAGAAGGTCAAAATTTAATAGAAGCATTTGCTGGTGATTTATCTGATAAGACTGTATTTAATAAAGTTCATGAAATGAATATGGACTATGTATTACCAAAGGATGAAAATACATCAGCATTTAACTTGGTTGATGGTGAAAATGTAAAGAACTGGTTTACTGACGAAGTGAACATGTCTATGGAGATGATCTTTAATGAAGGTTGCTTTTCAATTAAAGATAAGATAGGTGATATCATTGATCATCCTGAAGGGGATGAAGTCTTAAGAAAATATATAGCACCTATGTTTGAACACTCAATGTTCAATATGGCAAAAGGTTTTTCGCTAGACACTTTAGCTGGTATGCAACCAGATTCAATGCCACAAGCTTTACTTGTCATGATTAACAATGAACTTAATCAGATAAAAAAGCAGGTGTAGTATGGGAAAATTATCTTTTAAGAATAAATTTGGTTATGCAATTGGTGATATGGCAAATGGTTTAACATTTGCCATGTCAGCTGGATTCCTATTATCTTTTTATGTAGATGTTTTAGGCATCACTGGAGCTGCAGCTGCGACCTTATTTCTTGTAGCAAGAATGTGGGATGCCATTAACGATCCCATGATGGGCAGTTTCACAGATAAGATGTTTAAAAAAAGACTAAAGAAAAAGACCAGTAAAAAAGTAGATAAGTTCAGACCTTACTTACTTATGGGTTCATGGCCTGTTGTTATCATGGCAATTCTTATGTTCTTCTCACCGGATGGTTTGGGCTCTGGTCAAAAGCTTATATGGGCTTATGTAACATATATCGGCTGGGGAATGGCTTATACCTTTATCAATATCCCATATGGTTCTATTGCAGCTGTTATGACTCAAGAACCATCGGAAAGAGCATCGCTTTCAGTTGCAAGAGGATTGGGCGGTATGGTTGGTAATATCTTACCAAGGATTATTGTACCAGTATTTTTAACTTCTTTTGCAACAGACCAGCAAAAGGGTTATCTGATAGCTATGGCTGTTATGGGACTGGTAGCTTTTGTCGGTTATTTGGTGACATACTTCACTTTAGAAGAAAGAGTAGCTGTTAAAGAGAGTAAAAATGAAAATGTTTCTTTGATTTCTGCAGTAAAGGTACTAAGAAAAAATCGTCCATTTATTGCTGTTTCAGTTGCATCTATCGCCATGTTAACAGGTATGTTAACCAATCAGGCAATGAGTGTCTTCTATTTTAGAGAAAATCTTGACGCTTTATCAGCCATGGGTATTACAGCAGTCATCCAGATGGTTCCTATGCTGTTTTTAGCACCAGTTTTATCTAAGGTCGTTAAAAGATTTGGAACTAAAAAAGTTGTTTCACTGTCAAGTGTCGTTTCTGCTGTTTTCTTAGGCATCTTAATGTTCTTACCTGATAATCTTTTTACTTATGTAGGCTTCTTCTTTGTAGGCTCGCTTATGATGACTGTACCAAACATGCTTATATGGGGTATGGTATCAGATACCATTGATTACAACCAATATCTTTGTGGTGAAAGAAGTGAAGGTATTATCTATGGATCCTATAGTTTTGTAAGAAAAACAGGTCAGGCTATTGCAGGTTTTATAGCAGGTATGGGTATTACAATTGTTGGCTACACACAAGGTCTTGAAATGCAATCTGCCCAAACCTTGTTCGGTATTAAGTTTCTGACTATCGGATTTCCAGCAGCAGGTATGTTAATTGCCTTTTTAGCATTCCGTTATATCTGGAACTTAACGCCTGAAATGAAATTAAAAGTAGATGAGGCAATTAGCGCTTAAAGGGGGGCTGTATCAATGATACAGCCTCTTTAAATGCTTTGGATGAACTGAAAAGAAGATGAAACAAGCTCATTAATGCCTTCTTCTTCCATAGGATAATGACCAGCTCCTGGTAGGACTTTAATCTTAAAATTTGATTTTAAATCTCTTAAGCTGAGTTTGGAATGATGAAGTGGTGTCCACCTATCTTTTTCAGGTTGAGTCAATAAAATTGGACATTTTTCAAAATTCTTAGGTTCAATGTCTGGTATGTAGTTTGAATAAGAATTTAAGAACTGGATTTGAGCTTTCCCACCACCAGAAGTTTCGTCTTTCATCATTATTTTCAAAGCCTCTGGATGGTTAGTCAAAGCAGACATCTTTGAGACTTGTTTCATTTTTAAATTAAGTCTTTTCAACCCTATTTTGGATGCTGTACTTAAGAAGGGAACGGACATTTTACTCATAGATTTTGAAATAGCAGTTTCTTCTCTAATAAGAGACATTCTTTGATCCAAAAAACACATGCCTATGATACCATCCACTTTGGTAAGTTTACATGCAGCGTGATAGGTAAGCATACCGCCAGCGCTTAAACCATAGAGTATAACTTTCTTATCGTCCTTGGAGTGTTCGTTAACAAAATCCGAAAAGCAGTCAACCCAGTCATCGTAAGTCACATCTCTTTGTATGCAGTTGGTCATACCATAACCAAGATTATCTATTGCTAATACTTCATAACCTAGATGAGCCATTTTTTCACCAAATATAAGATTTAATAGGCGACTGTTGGTTCCGACACCGTGATGTAAAAAAATTCTGTGACTTGCCTTTGGATTCTCATATTTTTCAACATGAATAGCATTGCCACGCCATTTCCAAAAGGATTCTTTAGGTAATTTTTTCATCTGTAACGACTTTGGTAACAAGTTGTTTACTTTCTTCCATGCTTGATTAGACTCATAATATTCAAGTCTGGGATTTGTGTTGTACATTTGTCCTCCTTATTTTATTTAGACCGGTTTACTTAAATTTTATCATGATATTATGAATTGTCAACATGAATAACAAAAAAACATTGGTGAAGTTCTCGAATCGGGAATTGTGTCAAAAATTACACTTTTTTTGATGTGTAATAAAGCGGCTTTGGCCTATTGTTGTAGGTTTATTTTAGGCGCATAATTAAATTGTGCACAGGATGAAATAGACGTCTAACTATACATAAAGGAGAATGTAATGATAGATATGTTAACTATTCTTGATAAGGCAAATCAAGATTCTGAACTGAAAAGAAACTTAAGGTATTTAGAAGCAACCTTAAAAGTTGGTTTTGGTCAAGAAGAACATTATTATGCGATTTCTAATGGACAACTTTCGCCAGTTGAGCCATGTGAAACATCTATTGAGTTGTCAGGTGACTTGGCGGTGTGGCAAGAGGTATTAAAACCACTTCCTAAACCATTTTATCATCAGGTATCTTGTGCGATGAACTACGGATTGAAGTATGAAAGTATAAATCCAGTTACTCAGATACAGTATTTACAAGGCTTTGAACGTTTAGTTATTTTAATGCGAGAAGAACATAATAAAGGTGGTATGTAATGAGTAAATTTGAAGATGTAACAGGTAGATATTTAAATGTAGAAATTGATGGTATTCAGTATCGAGGTTATGTAGAAGAGGTGGGTGAGGGCATTCCTTTAATGCTACAACATACAGCTGGTTCGGATTCTCGACAGTATAGGTTTTTAATGAATGATGAAGAAGTTACAAGTAAGTTTAAACTGATCGCTTATGATTTACCTTTTCATGGCAAATCATTACCACCGTTAAATATTGAGTGGTGGAAAGATACGTATTCATTGAAAAGAGATTTCTTTATGAAATATATCCTTGCATTAAAAGATGCATTAAATTTAGAACAACCTGTATTTATGGGTTCTTCTATGGGTGGTCATATGGCTGCAGATTTAGCATACTATCATCCTGATAAGTTTAGTGCTGTTATTGGTCTTGAGGCTGCTTTATACACAGAGGCTGAAAATATGCCAACATTAAGATATTTGTCTGATAATCCTCAGATTGGCCGTGACTATCTTGGATATAGTATGTATTCAGCTATGGCGCCAGATGTACCAGAACGTTTTAAACAAGAGATTGCATATTGTTATAATCAGGGAGGTCCAGGTATATTTGCAGGAGATATTGATTATTATGCCTTTGATCATGATTTAAGAGGCAAGGCTGATCAAATTGATACTAGAGAATGTATGGTATACCTTTTATGGGGAGAATACGATTTCGCAACACCACCAGAAGTTTGTCAAAAGTTAGCAGATGAAATCAAGGGTTGTAAAGGATCTTTGATGAAGGGTTTAGGACATTTCCCTATGACTGAATCATATCTTAGATTTAAAAATTATTTAATGCCTTTCCTAAATGAGATAGTAGAAAACAGATGAAGATAAAGATTATTAACAAGGAGTTCTTTCAGAATCATGTATTTGATTCTGAAGGAACTTTAGATTTAGAATCTATGAGTACGATAACTGATATTATGATGAAGATGGACTTAGAAACATATGAGTTAAAAGGACTGATTCCTGTTGTAAATGGAATAAGAGTGGATGTCTCATACAACTTGCAGGACCATGATACAGTCAGTTTTATCAGCATCTCATGTAACGGATAAAGGAGTACTTAATGAATAAATTATATGAAATAGATATGAAAACTTTACAAATATCTTATGGACAAGTTAACCCTAAATACAGTCTATTAGGTGGACGTGGCTTAATTGCTAAACGAATGGTGGATGTGGTTGATGCTAAATGTGATCCGCTTGGACCTGATAACCATCTAATTATTACTACAGGTTTATTTGCCGGCACAAAGATGACCACTTCAAGCAGGGTTTCAATTGGTGCAAAGAGTCCTATGACACAAACAATTAAAGAGGCAAACTCGGGTGGGACTTATGCTGAGTTTCTTTCAGAACATGGGATAAAAATGATTGATATCAAAGGTGTATCTGAAAAACTGGAGTTGATATATATCGATGAAAAAGGCCAGGTCAACTTTATAGATGCTGCCGATTATAAAGGTCTTAACAATTATGAGGTATGTGCAAAATTGACAGAATATTTTGGACAGGATATATCAATTATGACCATTGGCAGCGCAGGCGAAAAAGCTTATAGATCAAGTGCGATTATGTTCTCTGAGTTTGGATCAAATGAACCAGTGCGTTCTGCTGCTAGGGGTGGTCTTGGTTCGGTAATGGGCTCTAAAAATATCAAGGCTATCGTTCTCAAAAGGGCCAAGGTAAAAGCCAATACTCCTTATGTGGATGAAACACTATTTGACAGTGCAAGAAAAGAACTTGCCAAAATCGTTTTAAGTAATGCAAGTGCTAAGGCGAGAAGCAAGTTCGGTACATTAGGTGGTTTAGATACATTTGCAGCCATAGGTAGTCTTCCTGTTAGAAATTTTAGAGGGGAATCTGATGAGAGGACTGCACTGGTCAATGGACCATCCTTGTATGAAAACTTGATGAAACATGGAGGTAAAGCCGGTCTACCTTGTCAAAGAGGTTGTGTGGTAAGATGTTCAAATCGATATCACGGTTCAGATGGTGCATACATAACCTCAGGACTTCAATATGAAACTGTCGGTCTTCTAGGACCTAACTGTGATATATATGATTTAGATGCAATTGCCAAAATATCAAGAGTCTGTGATGACATTGGTGTGGATACCATTGAAATTGGATGTGGTCTTGGCGTGCTTATGGAAGCAGGCATCGTGCCATGGGGAGACATTGATATAACCATGTCACTAATGGAAGAAATGAAAGAAGGCATTAACACAGGTCGTATACTTGGAGATGGTGCTGATGCTGTGGGTAAACATTTTAAGGTAAGTCGTGTACCGGTGGCTAGAGGACAAGCATTTCCAGCTTACGATCCAAGAGCAACAAAGGGGACCGGAGTATCTTATGCAACATCTGCTATGGGAGCAGACCATACTGCTGGCATTACACTTGGGTTACCAGGGGATTCACCCATAGAGCAGTCTATAAATTCTCAGATTTCACTTGCATTTGTTGATAACACATTTTGTTTGTTTACTGCAGGCGCTTTCTTAAGCCATCCGGAAGGACCTGGCCATTTAGCCAATCTATTTAAAGGTCGATATGGCCTTGATCTTGACTTTAATGGGATGATGGGGATAGGGCTAGCAACACTTTATTATGAAAACGAATTTACAAGAAATACAGGTTATGATGATACAAGTGATTCTTTACCTCAATTTTTATACGATGAGATATCACCTGTATCAAAAGAAAAATTTGACGTAGATCAAGGATTGTTTAAACATGTTCATGCAGCCATTAAAAAGGCGAATGAAAATAATCCTTTGGCAAAATTATAGGAGTTAGTATGGAAAAAGAGAGATTTTATGGATGGTGGATTGTCGTATTTTGCTTTACGATTTTCTTAACCATCCTGGGTTTTAATGCAACGCTTCCCATGTACTTTGTACCCATTTCCGAAGGTTTGGGTGTCGCAACGTCTAGGGTAAGTATTATACAAATTACAATGGGCATCAGTGTTTTAACGATGAACATTATATACAGTTTTTTAGTAAATAAGATAGGCATAAAAAGACTTTTAGTTTTAGGTGTCATCTTTGTTGGTTCAGGCTATATCATCATGTCGCAATCAAGTTCGATTACACTCGTTTATGCAGGTGCTGCTTTTATAGGGTGTGGCTATGCCTTTACAACGACTATTCCAATTACGGCTATTGTATCTAATTGGTTTTTAGAAAAACGTGGTATGATTTTAGGTATCATTTTCGCAGCTAGCGGTATTGGAGGCATGATTTTGAGTCCCATCGTGGGCAACTTAATTACCTCTTATGGCTATCAGACATCTTTTTTAGTGCAAGCGGTAATCATCTTGTCTGCTGGTGTTCCGGCAGCTGTACTTATCAAGACCGATCCAAAGCTTGTAAACCAAAGTCCTTATGGTAAAGCGATGGAAGAATCAAATGATACTAAGAGTCTATTAACAGTAAAGGAAGTCATGAGCTCATATGCCTACTGGTTTACTGCAATAGGTGTTTTGATAATTGCCATTTCAGTACAGATGGTTATGTATTCTGTGCCAACTTATTTGGATCATTCAGGCATATCACTTCAAAGAGTGTCCTTTTTATGGGCAATTATGTTTGGCTTAAATGCAGGTTTTAAGGTCTTACTAGGAAGATTAAGTGATCGATTTGGTGTCTGGACAGTTATAGGCATTAATCTAACTTGTCTGGTTGTGGTATCTATATCCTTAATGGTTTTACCGGTATCAACAGTTCAATACATTTTTCCACTTGTACTTGCATTGGCAATGGTATTTCTTACTGTGCCAATTCCTTTACTGGTACAAAGGATGTTTGGGGGAGAAGTTTATACTCAAATAATTGGGATTATTATATCGGCATTATCTATAGGAATGTCATTCGCACCTTTTGTTGGTAGTAAGATACAAGAAGGATTTGGTTATACTTCAGTCTATGGTATGTCAGTTGTGCTGAGTCTTCTAGGTGTCGTTTTATTGACAATCTCCAATAGAAAAATCTGCAAAATGAAAGAATCCAAACGAAAAAATGTAGCGTAAAAATAGAGAAATATGTCATAATATAAGTATAGTGAAAGAAGAGTATAGTAGGAGAATCTATGAGTGAAGCATTACTGAGCAAACAATCAATAAGAACTAAACAATGGATTTACCAAGCTTTAAAAATTATGATGACAAGAAAGCCCTATAACAAAATTACAATAACCGATATCGTCAACAAAGCGGGCGTTACAAGACCAACTTTTTATCGATATTTCATTGATAAGGATGATATTTTCAGACAGTACTTTCAGAAGTCATTTCATGAAGTAATGGTTTCGATTCGATCGCATAAATCATGGCATGAGAGAATTGATATTATTGCAGAAGGTACATTTTCTGTTATATCACGCGAAAGTGATTTTATCCACCTGATGATGAAGTCAGGCTGCCACCATATTTTCTTGTCCATAGCAGAAGAAAACATTGATGAACTCTATAAAGACATTACACACAAGGATCTACAGATCTATAAGTATTATATGAGAATGAATCTGGGTGGTGTTTATATGGTGATGTTAGAATGGATTAGAAGTGGAAAAAAACATACGCCAAAACAGATGTCTGTGATTATGAGTAACATTTTGATGCCTATTTCCGAATTAGAAAATGAGGACTTGATTAGACAAGTTTATAAGGAGTTGAATCAAGAAAGTAGTCGGATTCATTAGGAGACATAGATGAATGATTATAATAGAAACAAGCCTTTTTCAAAAAAAGAAAGGGAGCGCTTAAGATCTTCTTATGTAACAGTAGTTGGTTGTGGTGGATTAGGTTGTTATGTACTCGAAATGCTTGTAAGACTGGGGATTGGACAGATTAAGGCAATTGATGGTGACGACTTTGATACGAGTAATCTAAACAGGCAACTTCTATCAAACATATTCACCATAGGAGAAGCCAAAGTTTATGAGGCAAAAAAAAGAGCCATAAGTATCAATCCACAGGTTACATTTCTTGCGGTTAAGGATTATTTTAAGAAAATCAATGCCAAAACACTTTTGCAAGGCAGCCATTTAGTTATTGATTGCTTAGATAATGTTGAGGACAGACTCTTACTTGAAAAGACTTGTTCCTCTTTAGGGATTCCATTGATCCATGGTGCCGTGAATGGATGGTCTGGTCACGTGGCTGTCATTTATCCTAATGATAATATTTTGGAAACTTTACTCCAACCATCTTCTTTTAAATGGACACCAGCTTATTCACCTGGTCTTGTTGCCTCAGTTCAAGTTGCAGAAGCCGTAAAGGTCTTGCTAGACAAGGGGGCAAAAACACAAGAATTGATTTATATTGATTTGCTTCATAATCATTTTCAGAAAGTTAAACTTTAAGGACCTTTATGGTCCTTTTATATTTAAAAAGAGGCAGTAGCCTCTAGTTGTTAAGTCTATTTTTTTTGAAATCATTCAACTTCTTATTGTAAGCTTTGGTGGTCTTTTGAAAGTTAATTTCAAACCAAATACTAAAGCCGAGAAACATGGGGAAGAAAGTTACCATAAATACTGGCAAGTTATAGATCTTTCTTAGAAGCCATGGAGTTGCCATATAAACTACCAAAGAGTAAAGTGCTAAGGCAATTACAAAGATGAGTTGAACCCTTAAAATAGATGGTATTTTAACTTTGGTGTACAGGACCATCATAATCTGTTCTAAAACGATGGCCACACCTGTAAAGAGCAGTGTACCTTGAATAACAACATAGAAGTTGTCGAAGTTACCATCGTATATATAAAGAATAAGTGTTGTAAAAATCAAACTTATGAGCATGTAAAGTAGAATATTTCGTATAATTGATTTCATGCGACCTCCTACATTCCTAGTCTTTTCTTAAAATCAGAAAAGTATGTTCTAGTGACTTCTATTTGGTCACCGTTTTTCATATCCAGTACAAATTTAGAGCCAATCCATGGGATGATTTTTTCAATCATAAGCATATTGATCACTGTTGATTTATTGGCTCTAATGAAGTCTTTCATAACCAAAATCTGCTCAAGTTCGTATAATTTTTCTTTGACTTCAAGTCTTTTATCGCTTGTGACGACTTCAGTAATTTTATTAAAGCTTTCGAAATAGATGACTTGATCGAACTCGATCAGTGAGATGTTCTTTTGTGCATCCTTTGCGAAAATATATTTTTTTTCAGATACAGTCTTATCTAGGAAAATGTAATCCGCATTTTCATCTATTGTAAAACCCTTTTCTTCAAGTTCTTTTGTTAAAAGGTCTGTTTTGTCCTCGGGACATATTAATTTGACTTTCAGAATCATCACCACCCTTAATCATTATATACACAATTATATGAAATTGTAAGCATCTATTTCTTGATTAAAATAAACCAGATGACAAGGACAGTTAGTAAATATATCATCCATGTTGGGTGCCACAAACTGTATGACATTCCTATAAAAACATAAACTGATGTAACCAGTGTTAAGAGTGGCAGAATAAATAAGGTCTTTTTAAACTGAGGATAAACTCTTGAAAGTGCATAGTGATAATAAAATGGCACTGGTATAAGAAGCATCCAAGTAGGATGCCACACTTTATAGAAGAGACCAATGAATAAGTAGACTGTTACCATGATTAATAAAAATGGAAATCTTAGAAGGTTGATGCCAAATGTTTCTTTATTCATTATGACCTCCTATTCATTGATAATGGTATCTTCAGATACCGTCTGCTTGTTTACTTTACCTGAATGAACATTTAAAGTAGGTGAGGATTCACTATTTAATGTAATCTCTCCACTTACATTGATGTCACATTTTGCATCACTTGAAAGTGTTACTGAGGCATTTGTCCCGATAAGATCTTTTAAGTTAATTTTCGAGTCACTTTCAGCAGTAACAATTATCTCATTTGTAGTACCTGATAGTGTGATCCTAGAATCGCTTGTTGATCTAACACTTAGATTGGCAGATGAAAGCTCACCTGTAAGACTTGTATCACTTTGACTCGAGATACTAACATCTTCATTAGTTGAAAAAGCACCGATTAGCATAACTTTTGCATCATTGTCTAAGTTGAAATTCACAACTTCCGGACATGTGATGGTCAAAGAAATTTGTGTTTCTCTAAACCAAACATCCTTGATGTTTTTAGCAGTCAAAGTATTTGATGAAGAGCTAATATCTAGCTTATCAAAAACATCTTTATTCGTTGTGACTTCTACCTTAAAAGCATCACCTTTTTCAATTGTCGTATCAAAATCATTTGAGATGTTAAAATGCTTAAAGTCTTTCAAATCATAGGCTCTTGTTTCGATGCTTTCAACACCTGTGTAGGAACCATCCTTGTTTTGGCCTGGTCTCTTGTCTTCTTTGGTCACGCAGCCAACAAGTGTTAGTGCTGTAACGATCATCATAATAATTATTTTCTTCATCTTTTCACTCCTTGTATTGTTTGTTTTGTTTGTAACATGACTATAACAGTTTGAATGAGCGCTTGTCACAAGAAGAGAGTAGCTTACATACAAATAGGAGTAAGATGCAAAAAAACCAAAGCAAATGCTTTGGTTATAATAAATGACTTTTCATTTCTTCTAAGATATGTTCATTACAAACAATCATAGAGTTTTCTCTTTTAGTAAGTGGTTGGTACTTGGCACCAGCCTCTAAAGCCAGTAGTAGGCCTGCTGCGTAGTCCCAAGGCTTCAAGCCGTATTCCCAGTAGCCAGAGAAGACACCTTCAGCTACCAAACAAAGGTCATAGGCAGCAACACCAATACGTCTGATGCCTTTAACTTTTGGTGCCATAATAGAAATCTCTTTTACATTGTTGACTGGGTTTTCTGCACGGTCGTAAGGAAAACCTGTTGCAATAACAGAAGTTCTTAAATTCTTTGAATCATTAACAGATAGGGCTTTACCATTTTTGTGGGCACCATGTCCTTTTAGGGCTGTATACATATCCTTTAAGATGGGTACGTAAACCGCGCCTAAAACAACTTCATCATGCTTTTCAAGTCCAACAGATATCGCAAAGATGGGAATACCTGTTGAAAAATTAGTTGTACCATCAAGTGGGTCTATGACCCATCTATATTCAGTTTGACTGGTCTGCTCGCCAGATTCTTCAGCTAAAAATCCATAGTCAGGAAAGTGTTTTTTTAGACCTTCGATAAGCATTTTTTCAGATTGTTGGTCGACTTCTGTGACGATGTCTATTTCAGTAGACTTTGTTTCATAGGTAAATGCTCTTGATTTAAATTTATCTACCTGATAAGCACCAACTTCTTTCATTAATTCAGTAAGTATTTTTAGTGTGTTTTCCATATGACCTTCCTTTACTTATAAAATCCCTATCATAAGATAGGGAAGTGTTTACTTATATAAAAAGTGCCCGAAGCATTCTGTGATGATTTTCCTTGCTGCAAATACAGATGTCATAGCAGGGTCTAAATTTGGTGCAACTTCAACCAAGTCAAAGCCCATAATAGGTAGATCAAACAATCCTTCTAAGAGGTTTAAAAGTTGTCTTGAAGTTAAACCACCAAACTGAGGTGTTCCTGTACCTGCTGCATAAGCTGGGTCTAAGCAGTCAATGTCTAAGGTGATATAAATCTTGTTAAGATGACCAAGCTTGTCTTTAACATGTTTTAAAACACCATCTACCTTTAACTTGTCAAAGTCATAAGCACTTACAACATTGACAGGATGATCTGTAATAAAGTCAAGTTCATCTTCTTCAATGGAACGGATACCGATAAAGAACATATTTTCTCTAGACACATTCTCAAGTTCTAAAGCCCGTCTTTCAGTAGACCCATGTGAAAGTCTGTCGCCCTCTAAAGTGTCGCATAAATCAAAGTGTGCATCTATGTGAATAATACCAAAAGGCTCGTCTAAGGCATCATTAATACCTTGGAGTACAGGAATTGTAATAGAATGGTCGCCACCTATGACAGTAAACTTTTGACCTCTTGAAACAATTTCTTGAATTTTAGTACGCGTTATCTTGAATAAATCATCTCTAGATTCGGCTTGTATGTCTCCTAGATCTTTTATCTTAAGTGGTTTAAGACTTCTAAACTGCTCTGTAGTAGGCGGGATGGTATAGGTTATTTCACGAATAGCTCTTGGGCCATCCTTGGCTCCTGATCTAAAACTGACACTGCCATCGTAAGGTACACCTAGAACTAGGATATCTGCATCCTTATCGTCTATTGATGGGTCATTAAGTCCAGCCCAAATTGCCTCTTGAATCATTTTTTCACTTGTTTTCATTTTCTTCTCCTTTTTAGTTAGTAATGGTTTGTCAAAAACTAACGTATGGAGATGGCTTCCATAAAGCCAATAAGTATGTTTAACTTATACCTTTTCTTTTTCAAACACATTTTTATGATTTGCATAATAACCTCTCAAACTATTTTAACCTAATTTGACCAAAAAAAGAAGGTAATTAGTTTGGACTTATAATTAAAAAAGGAGCGAGTGGGTATATATAATGTGTTCTAAAATAGTCTAATATAATTTGCCTTTCGTGAAATAATAAGTGATTATAAATAAAAATATTTAAATAATTGAAACAATTGGTTGAAGCTGTTGACACTGGTGGCTTTATAGCATATAGTTCATAAGTTGATTCAACTAATAGGAGATAAAATTGAAAAAAGATTATAAGAATAAGGTAAGAGAGCTAAACAACTTTATAGAACTTTTTGATATGAACAATATGGGGCTTTGGGAGATGTATCCTGATGAGAAAGTTCAGTTTTATAATAAGCATTTTTATGATCAGTTCGATTTGTCTTTAGATAATTCTACTATGGCGGACTGGATTAATATTGTTCATCCATTAGATAAAGATCACTTTACTGATAATGTAGAAACTCAGACTATAAACAGAAGAGAAGTCTTTAGGTCTGAGTATCGTGTTGTTGCTAAAAACGGTGAAATCAGGTGGATAGAGGCAACTGGTATGGCTGAGTTTGATGAAGAGGGCCAACTTCTTATTATGACAGGGTGCCATAATGATGTTACGCTCGAAAAAGCCTACAATGAGAAGTTGTTTGAACTGGCTTATTTAGATGAAGATACCCGCATGTATAATAAGAAGATGTTAGAAGAACATCTTAATGAACTAATGACAGATAATAAAAGTGGTAAGCTGATTTTCTTTGACTTTTATCTGTTAGAGCAGTTGATTGCCATTTATGGTTATGAGTTTGCCAACCAAGTCATCATAAAGGGGATGGAGCTTGTACAGGGTTGTTATCATCAAAGAGTTCAGTTGTATCGTTTAGGATCTTATAAGTTTGCTATACTATTAAAGGAGCATTTAGATGATGCTTCTGTAAAAGAAGCCATCGATAGAATCCTTAATAAACTGGAACATCTTCGTGAACGTATGAACTTTATTGTCCCTATCGTTGCCAATACATCGGTTATATATTTCAGTCATGAGGAAGGTTTATCAGGGGCTGATATTATTGATAAATCATATCTGGCCTTAGAGCTTGACCAAGACAAGGTAGAAAGCAAGACTGTATTTTATGATGAAGATGTTAAGTATCAGGTAACCAAGAAGCTCTTTATTAAAAATGGCATTCAAAATGCTTTGGCTAATAATGAGTTTTATGTTGAGTATCAACCCCTTATTAGAATTGAAGATGATGAAGTGACAGGTTTTGAAGGCTTGATTCGATGGTACAACGAAACATATGGCATGATTTATCCTGATAGCTTTATAGATGCTGCTGAAAAAAATCTACAAATTATCTCTATAGGAGAGTTTGTCTTAAAAGAAGGGTGTCAGTTCATAAAAGAATATAATGAAAAACATAAGTTAGACGCCACTATTTCAATAAACGCTTCAGTTGTAGAAATCATTCAACATGATTATGCAAGCAGAGTTTTAGACATTATAAATAAAAGCGGTATAAAAACCTCGAATGTTATCATTGAGATTACAGAAAGCTTGATGATCGACAAGGGAGAAGATGCTGTTAAACAGATCAACATACTTAAAGATCATGGTGTTAAAATTGCCTTAGATGATCTTGGTGTTGGTTATGCCTCTTTAAATAATCTGCTGAGGATGCCTCTAGACGAGATAAAAATCGACCGTGAGATTATGAATGAGGTTATGGTCGATGAATCTGCAGCAAGGTTTATTAAGTCGATTGTTAATCTTGGTCATGATAATGATCTAACACTTGTTGGTGAAGGCATTGAAACAGTTGAAATGATTGACATGTGCAAGTACTTAGAGATTGATTTTATACAAGGTTATGTTTATTCCAAACCAATGAAAAAAGAACAAGCATTAGATTATAAAAGATAGATCCTACTGAATATGTAGGATCTTTTTAGGTCTGATTCCTTATCATATGTGGTATAATGAGAACAGGTTAAATAGCAAAACTAAAGGAGGCCACATGAAGAATTTCAAGGTTATACATCAAGTTGAAAATGACTTTATGAAAGTGGAAATAATAGAGAATCAGAAGTTGTCTGGTGCAAAAGATGGTCAAACAGCTCAGAAGCTTTTTTATATGGAACAAGCGGGCATTAAACTAAAAAATGTTCGTATCATCTTAAAAGAAGGGGCAGTTAAAATCGAATCAGGTGCATTATTTTTTATGAAGGGAAAAATAAAGGTTGCCACTAAACCAGCTAAAGGTTTTATTAAGAACTTGGGCTCTAACTTGTTATCAGGAGAAAAAATGTTTAAACCTGAGTATTCAGGAAAGGGTGAAATCTGGTTGGAACCTTCTTTTGGTCACTTTAAAATCATCGAACTTGATAATGATGAGATTATCGTTGATAAAGGAATGTTCTATGCTTGTGATTCAAGTATGCAGGTATCAGCCGTTTCTCAGAAGAATTTATCATCTACAATGTTTGGTGGAGAGGGCTTCTTTCAGACAAAGGTTAAAGGGTCAGGTATTGTTGTGCTGAATATCCCAGTACCATTGGAAGAAGTCATGGTTTATCAATTGGATGATGAAGACTTAAGAGTGGATGGCAATTATGCTATATTAAGACGTGGAGATATTAAGTTCACTGTAAAAATGGTTACCAAAGGCATCATAGGTACCATGGCATCAGGTGAGGGGATGCTGCAGACATTTTCAGGTACAGGTGAAGTTTGGTTAGCGCCAACACAGGCCGTTTATGAGGATCTGACAGCAGAAGGCATAAGCGGTATTGATGATGATGGTTCATCTCATACGGAGACAGAATAAACAAGGAGACATATGTATAAATTATTAGCGCTTGACATAGATGGTACCTTGCTTAACAGCCAGGGGCAGGTGGATCCATCGACAATTGAAGTTATAGAAAAAATTAAAGATCATGTATTAGTTACGATTAGCACAGGTAGACCCATTCAAGGCGTTTATAGATACATTGACTTATTGGGCTTGAAATCACCGATCATTACTTATAACGGGGCTATGATTATCGATTCTAGAACGGACGAAGTACTCTACAGTCAGAAGATGAATGGAGATGATGCTAAGCAGGTTCTAGAACTTGGCAGTCAGTATGACACGACCATGATTATTTGGTCAAATAACAAGCTTTACTCAAATAGAATCAATGATTATGTAAACAATTATAAAAAGTTATCTGGCTTAGAACCAATTGTTCTAAACGAGTTTGATGATCTTATTAAACAGGGTGTTACAAAAATATTATGGGTAAATGATCCTGATACACTCGAAAGCTATCAAGAGAAAATTAAAGATCTTGTTCATAAGAGTATCACCTATTGTACATCAAAATCTCATTTGCTTGAGTTCTTTGATTCAAGAGTTTCAAAGGCAAAGGCCTTAGAGTTTTTAGGCAGGAACTTTGAAATCAAAAGAGAAGAGATGATGGCTATTGGTGATGGCAACAATGATATTGACATGATTGATTATGTCGGTATGGGTGTTGCTATGGCTAATGCGACGGATAAAGTAAAAAGTGTGGCAAACTACATTACCAGCTCTAATGATGAAGACGGTATACTAAATGCAGTAAATAAGTTTATTAAATGATTTTAGATCACATCTTAGGATGTGATTTTTAATTATATGTAATTTCCGCGGAATGTATCTTGACATTGTTTGGATGAGGTGGTAAAGTGTAATTAGTTTCCGTGGAATATAAGGAGGATATATGTTTGATTTACCAAAAGAGAAGTATAGGGTTTACCCGATTTATGTATATGCCATTAGAGATCTTATCATTTATATGGTATCAATAGCACTGGTGATATTCTTGAATGCATATACCAGCCAAAAGGATGCTATGATTTTATCAGCTATATCAGTTGTTATTGCAAGCATTTTAGGCAGTCTTGTTGTGATAAACTTCCATGAATGGGCTCATTACTTTGGTATAGCGGTTGGCAATTCTAAAGCGCATATGATGCCTATTCAATCGATAACAAGGTTATTTTTGTATCGTTTTAAAGAAAATAATAGGCATCAAAACTTAATGATGATGCTTTCAGGTCTTATCATTCACTGGATCATTGTCTTACCAATCATTTTCTTGTTACCTAATACAGGCCTTACCATGATTGCCTTTAAGAGTGCGGTCATTCTATGGGCGTTTGAAATCGTTCTTATTGAGCTCTATATAGGCTATCCAAGATACTTAAACAAGATGGATTACAATGATTGTTATAAAAGACACACGCCATACAGAAAGAGAAATTTACTTATTTCTTTACTTGCAGCGGTTCCCTTTGTAATAGGGTATTTATTTTTAATATAATTAATTCCGCGGAATATAAAAGGAGGATATTCATGAAAGTTTACTCAATATTTTTTAGTCCAGGTGGTTCTACTAAAAAGTGTGTTTTAAATGTGGCCAGTGGTTTTAAAGATGTAGAACATATCACAATTGATATGAATGATATTAAAAATCGAAGTAAAGACCATTACTTTAAATCTGACGACCTTGTCATTATAGGTATGCCAACCATGACCAAACTCTTTGGTCTTCCGAGTGACATTGTATCAAGACTGTATGGTGATAAAACACCCTTTGTTGGCCTTGTGACTTGCGGCAACGGTTATTATGGCAAAGGCTTAATAGCTCTAAACACAATTATGACAAGACAGAACTTTAGGATAGTCGGAGCAGGTGGCTTTGTAGGTCAGTATTCATTTAACAAGGAAATTGCTAAGGGAAGACCTGATGATAGAGATAAGGTCATGCAAGTGGACATGGGAAGAAGGATTCAAGAGAAGCTTTTATCGGGAGATTTAAGTTTTAATCATAAGTTAAAAATCGACTGGCCTAGAGAAGGGGCTTTTTCAACCGTCAAGTGTGGACTGGTTTCTCTTTTGCCAGGTCCAGGTGGTGAACTTCCCAAATCAATGAGAAGTTTAGATGTTCATGATACTTGTGTAAAATGCAAGAAATGCATTAAGGCGTGTCCTGTGGGGGCAATAACCTTTAAGGAAGGCATTGTAATTGATAATGAAAAATGTATCGGTTGTTTTGCCTGCGGTAATACGTGTCCTGTTAATGCCATACATCATACCAATCAAATGATGATTAAATCAGTAAAGAATGTAGTTTCTTTTAGAGATAAGAGAAAACCATTAGATATTTTTATTTAATTTAAGGAGAAAACATGAGCAAAAAATATGAATTAAAAAGTAAGGAAACGAAGACAATTCTAAAGTATGCAAAAGAAAACAATATAGAAATAAAGTCCTTTTGCAATATAGGTGTTTGCGGCAAGTGTACTGTAAAAGTACTGGAGGGTCAAGTTTCAAAGCCTAATGCACGTGAAAGAAGAAAGCTTGGAGAAGATAGACTAAAGGAAGGTTATCGCCTTGCATGTCAAACTAAGTTTTCTAAGAAAGTTATTATTGAAGCTTAATAGTTGATTAATGAAAGGATGTTATGATGGTTAAAGACAAAGAGGCATTGTTGTTAAAAGCCCAGAAAAATGAAATGTATGGTGAAGGTGTATATAGACATCTTTCAAACTATGCAAAAGACAAAAATACGAAAAGCATCTTGTTACAGATTGCAGAAAGTGAAAAAAGTCACTATCAAACCTTAGCTGAGTTTTCAGGTCGTGACCTTAAAATAAACGGCTTTTTTCTAAAGCTTCTTTTAATGATTGTTTCACTTGCTGTTAATCTTTTAGGTTTAACCTTCGTCTTAAAGTTTTTAGAAAGAATGGAAAGTAGATCTGCAGGTGCTGAATCTTTTAGGGATTATCCAGACATATATGGCTTTATTGTAGAAGAAGAGAAACATGAAAAGCTGCTTTTGGATGCCTTAAATGAAGATAGACTCAAGTATATGGGATCGGTCGTACTCGGCTTAAATGACGCCCTAGTTGAATTGACCGGGACACTTGCAGGCTTTACACTATCCATACAGAATTCAAGAACCATTGCAGTCATTGGCCTAATTACAGGTATCTCAGCTTCTTTTTCAATGGCAGCCAGTGAATATTTGTCATCAAAAGAAGAGGCTACAGACTTAAATCCAAAGAAGGCCAGCCTTTATACTGGAATAGCCTATGTACTTACAGTCTTGCTTTTGGTCCTGCCATTTTTCCATGTTAGTAACTATATGTTGGCATTAGGCCTAACCTTACTTATAGCTCTGTTGATCATTGCATTCTTTAATTATTATATATCGGTTGCCAAGGATGAACCTTTTAAGTCAAGGTTTATGGAGATGGCTCTGATCAGCATTGGTGTGGCTGTGGTGTCATTTGGCATAGGTTATTTAGTGAAGACGTATATTGGCATAGAAATTTAAGGAGCAAAACATGGATGGAATAGGATTATTTAATCAAGCTATCAAGAGAAATCTTATTGATAATAAGAAGTATTTAAAAAACAGAGGACATTACACACTTTTTTACAGTAAGGTCGTCATGCAGTTAAAAAAACAAGAAAAGAAACGTCTTGATTTAAAAAGTGATTTAATTGTACCTCCGATTATAATAATGAGTGTGACAAATGATTGTAATTTAAGGTGTACAGGTTGTTATGCCAATGCGCAGGACAGGAACAGACAGCTTGAGATGACCAGTGATAATATAGATAGGGTAATCAGAGAAGGTATAGACCTAGGTGTGTCTATCTTCATGATAGCTGGCGGGGAACCGCTTATGAAGGCAAATATACTTGAAATTATTTCTAAGTATCCAAATACAATCTTTATTATGTTTACAAATGGCTTGATGATTGATGGTGACGTAAAAAACAAGATGAAGTCTATGAAACAGTTAATCCCTGTCTTCTCCTTAGAGGGTGATGAGGTCATGACTGATTTAAGAAGAGGCTCAGGTGTCTATCGCAAAGTCTTGAGTAAAATGTCTTTATTAGACAGAGAAAAAATGATGTTTGGTACGTCTATTACTTTGACTAGAGAAAACTTTGATACGGTTATGTCAGATGATTATATTACTGATTTAGAAGCGCTTGGAAACAGGGTATTGTTTTTAATCGAGTATGTACCTTGTAATGGTGATTTAGACTTATGTTTAACAGAAAAGCAGAAAACAATACTTCTTGAAAAAGTAAAGCATATTCAGGATGATTATTCTATTTTACCAATACCTCTACCTGGAGATGAATCACATTTTGAAGGGTGTCTAGCTGCTGGCAGGGGTTTTGTTCATATCTCATCAACTGGGGGCATTGAAGCATGTCCTTTTGCACCATACTCTGATGCATCGGTTAATGATATGCCTTTAAAAGAGGCATTACAATCTAGACTTTTAACTCAGATTAGATTAAATCACCATATGTTAGAGGAATCAGAAGGCGGGTGTGCGCTGTATGAAAATCCTGATTGGGTAAGTGGTCTTATTGTAAAAAGAGAAAAACGTACATGTTCTAGTATTGTTTGATACAAAAGATATTACCTGTATGCTATAATAAGATTTAACAAGGAGAAATTATGGCAAACAAACAATTAATCATAGATGCAAAATATCCAACTAAGTTTAAGGTCGTTGGCTTAATTCAATGTATTTCACATGAAATTGAAGCTCAGACTGCAAGGCTTTTAAAACCTTTTGGTATATCCAATACTCAACTCATGATTCTTCATGAACTAGATTTAAGTGATAAAGACGCACTGACAGTTAATGAAATCAAAGAACGCATGGTAGATGAAAGTCCGAATGTTTCTAGATCGCTAAGCGGATTAGAAAAAATGGGTTATATCATGAAAACTAGAGACAAAAACGATAAGAGAATCGTTTACATCTCCCTAACAGAAGAGGGCGTAAATCTTCATCATGATTGTGATCGAGTGATTACAAGTCAACCGGATACCTTAACGTTAAATGAGGATGAAGTTCAAACATTGTACGAGTTATTAAAGAAGATATAGATTCCTATATCTTTTTTTGCTTTAGAAGTTTCAGAATTGTTTGACAAAGCGAGAAATTTGTTTTAAACTCAAAGTACATGTTGATGAATATAAACATATAAACGTATAGGGGCTTTTATGAAATTTAAAATACCAGAGGCATATTCCTTAATTATTATCATTGTTATAGTGGCAAGTATAGCGACTTATTTTGTGCCCGCTGGGTTATACGATAGGGAATACAATGAAGAACTAGACATCACGTCTGTAGTTGAAGGATCCTATCATTCTGTAGAGGCGACACCTCTTAGTTTGCCAGATATTTTAAATTCCATTGCAAAAGGTCTTATGTCTGCAAGTGATTTGATTATCTTTGTTTTGGTAGTTGGAGGTTCCTTTGGTGTTATTACGGCAACAGGTACTGTAAACGGTCTTGTACAAGGCTTTTTAACAGACTATGAAGGTAAAGAGAAATCTATTATCTTTAAGGTCATGTTCGGTTTTGCACTGGGTGGGGCTATATTTGGTATGGCAGAAGAAACACTACCATTTTTTCCTGTGTTTGTTATGATGGCTCTGGCAATGAAGTATGATAAAATCACTGGTATGGCCATGGTTTATATTGGTGTAACTTCCGGTTTTGCAGCAGGTGTTATTAACCCTTTTACAACAGGTGTCGCTCAGAATATTGCAGGTTTACCCTTGTTTTCAGGTATCTCGCTTAGGTTGCTAGCCTTCTTTATATTTTTTATAACAGGTTATATATATGTCTATAGACATGGAAAAAAGGTTAGGGCAAAAGGTATAGTTGAAGAGTATGATTATTTTGCACCTGATTTAAATGACCATAATGGTCTTACTAGAACACACAAGTTAGTGGCCTTAGTCATAGTTGTATCCATTGGCTTTATGGCTTTTGGTATCTTTAAATACAATTTTGGTCTAACAGAGATGTTAACCATATTCTTTTTAATGGGCATTGTTTCAGGTCTTGTTGGTAAACTTAAGATAAACAGAATCATCTCAGAATTTACCGCTGGTGCTGGGAATATTGTATATGGTGCTATGATCATTGGTTTTGCAAGAGCCATATTGGTTGTCTTGGAATCTGGACAGATTTTAGATACTATTATTTATGGACTTTCAGGTTTGATCGATTCCGTAATACCAAGTGTCAGTGCAGTTGGTATGATGCTTATACAAAGTATTATCAATGTATTCATATCATCCGGTACTGGTCAGGCAGCAGTAACCATGCCTGTTATGGTCAACATAGCTGATCTACAGAGCATTACAAGACAAACAGCCGTTTTGGCTTATCAGTTTGGAGATGGTTTAATTAACACCATTACACCAACCTCAGGCCTTTTAATGGCTACCTTGGCTATATGTGATGTAAAGTGGAAAGACTGGTTGTCTTGGGTAATGCCATTACTGATTATTTGGATGATAGAAGGGTGTGCGATTGTTGCATTTTCGTGTATAATAAATTACGGACCTTTTTAAATCATAGTTATTGGAGGATGGATGTTAGAGTCGAATCAGGCTGGTATTGATATAGATGTTTTAAGAGCTTTGTCTGATGAGACGAGGTTAGAAATACTTGAAGTACTTGGCTCAAAAGAAATGATAGTAAATGATATAGCTGAGAATTGTCGTGTATCTAGACCTACAATCTCACACCATCTACAAATTTTAAAGCGTGCTAGAATCGTTAATTCTAGAAAAGAAGGTAAAGAAGTTATTTACTCCGTCAATATGGCTACAATGACTTCTTTGGCTGGATCTATTTTAAACTTTGTTGCAAAAAAATCGCTCTAGAGCTTTTTTTTGAAATAACATGTTGATGATTGTCGACACGTCAACGTGTAAAGGCATTATAATTTAAGAAGGGGGAAACATGGAACAGAAAAAAACAAAGCTAGTTGAGGAAAAAAAGAAAAAGTTTAAGGTGCCACATACTTATGTTTTGCTATTTAGTATCTTAGTAGTAGTAGCACTTTTAACTTATATTGTACCTGCAGGTGAATTTGTAAGGGCTGAAGATCCAAATACAGGACGTATTGCTGTTGTGGCTGATTCTTATCATAGAATTGAAAATACACCGGTTACACCATTTAATGTTTTCACATCACTGCCAAAAGGTATGGAAAAGTCAGGTTATATCATCTTCTTCGTCCTATTAATTGGGGGTACTTTTGGTGTTTTACAGGCAACTGGTGCTATAAACTCAGGTATTGGTGCCTTGGTTGATAAGTTAAAAGGCAACGAGAAAATGGTTATACCAGTTTCAATGCTTGTTTTTTCACTAGGTGGAGCAGTTTTCGGTCTAGCAGAAGAAACGCTTATGTTCATACCAATATTTATCGCACTTTCACTAGCACTAGGTTTTGACACTATTACTGGTATTGCTATTTGCTTATTAGGTGCAGGTGCAGGTTTCTCAGGCGCTTTTATGAATCCTTTTACAGTTGGTGTTGCACAAGGTATTGCAGGCTTACCACCGTTTTCAGGCTTTGCATTTAGAATGGTTGTTTATGTAGTTGTAACAATCGTTACCATCTTACTTGTCTACCGTCATGCAGCAAAAGTTCAGAAAAATCCGACACTTAGTCCGACATATGAACTAGATAAGAAAAATAGAGAAAAATTCCATCTAGGGGAGATGGATGAGTTTACAACCAAACATAAACTGGTCTTGCTGTCACTTGCTGCAACAGTTGGTGTAATCGCTTACGGTGTTATGAAGTTAGGTTTCTATATTACAGAATTAGGTGCTTTATTTGTTATATTAGCATTAGTAGCAGGAGCAATAGGCGGTTTAAAACCAGATCAAATTGCAGATGAGTTTATTAATGGTTCTAAGGATATGATTTATGGTGCTTTAGTAATTGGTCTTGCTACTTCTATTACAGTTATCTTAACAGAAGGCTCAATCATCGATACGGTTATTTTCCACCTTGCAGAAAGCATCAAAGGTTTACCACCAGCTCTATCTGGTGTAGGCATGTTTATTACTCAGACATGTATCAATTTATTTGTACCATCTGGTTCAGGTCAAGCAGCTGTTACAATGCCAATTATGGCACCGCTTGCTGATATTATTGGTATCACAAGACAAACAGCTGTACTTGCTTACCAGTTTGGTGATGGTTTTTCAAACAACATTATTCCAACAAGTGGTGTTTTAATGGCTGGTCTTGCAATCGGTGGTGTATCATGGGATAAGTGGGCTAAATGGATGATGCCTATCTTCTTAATCTGGTCAGCTATTGGTGCAATATTCGTAACAATAGCAACGTTAATTGAGTTTGGACCGTTCTAATGTATGATTTAATTATAAAAAACGGGACAGTTGCCGACTTTGATAGTATGTCCTTTAAAGATGTAGATATAGCTATTAAAGATGGTAAGATAGTAAAAATTGAAAAAGATATCATGCATGGTGGTCAAGTTATCGATGTTTCAGGTGCTGTAGTAGCACCTGGTATCATCGACAGTCATATGCATGAAGAGAAGTTAATTGACCTAAGTCTTCCAATTGATTACGATATTTCAAACCGCATGTTGAAGATGGGCGTAACGACCTGTATTGCCGGTCAATGTGGATTTAACTTTAACGGCTTGGATGGTATTAAAAAGTTTAAGTCCTTTATGAAGAAAAAGGGGGGACCAGTCAATTATATTTTCTTGGCCGGCTATACGACCTTAAGAGAAGATTGTGGTGTTAAAGATCGTTATCAAGAGGCAAGTGATGAAGATATTGATGCAATTCTTGATAGGTTTAAAGACTATTATAATCAGGGTGTTGCTGGCATATCATTTGGTCTTGAGTATTCTCCTGGTACCACAGAAAGTGAGTTTTTAAAGTTTGTAAAGAGATTAAAAGATACAGACCTACTTCTAAGCGCCCACTTTAGACAAGATGGACCTGATGCGCCAGATTCCATTAGAGAGCTCGTTGAAGCCTCTAGACTTTCGGGACTACCTATGAGAGTTTCCCATATAGGTTCTTGTTCTGCTTTAGGCTATATGACTGAGTCTCTAGATATTATCCAAAAAGCCAGGGAAGAAGGCCTGAAGGTAGATGCAGACTGTTATCCATACGATGCTTTTTCAACTTTCATAGGTTCAGCTGTATTTGATGATGGCTGGCAAGAAAGATTAAATGTAGATTACTCAGCTATCACACTGACTTGTGACCCATACAAAAATGTGGTATGTGACAAGGAGACTTTTGACAAGGTAAGAAAAGAGTATCCTGATATGACTGTTGTCGCTAGGGTCATGAATGAAAAAGAAGTAATAGAAGCCTTACGTTCGCCTTTTGTATCTATAGCAAGTGATGGTATACTTGTAGATGGACAAGGTCATCCTAGAGCAGCTGGGACATTCCCTAGAGTTCTAGGAAAATTTGTTAGAGAGGATCATGCACTGTCCTTGATTGAAGCACTCTATAAAATGACTTTACAACCTGCTAAATGGGTAGGTCTTGATAAAAAAGGTGAAATTAAAGAAAATATGGATGCAGATATTTTTATCTTTAATCCAGATACCATCAGTGACAAAGCCACATATGAAGTGTCTGATTTAAGTCCTGTAGGTATAAGTCACGTAATTTTAGATGGTAAAGTTGTTTTAAAAGAAGGCCGGATTCTTGATAACAGTGTAGGAAGAGTCATAGAAAGAAGTGAGTTGAGTCATGGAAAAAATTAAAAAAGTATTAGATGATGTATTTGATGAACTAGTTGATATTAATCAGTTTATCTATGAAAATCCTGAACTGGGCAATGAAGAGTACAAAGCATGTGAAGCCCACGTTAAGCTCTTAAGAAAACATGGGTTTTCTGTTGAAGAAAAGTATTTAGGCATTGAAACGGCTTTTAAAGCGACGTATGCTTCTAAAAAGCCAGGCCCCACAATAGCTGTCATGGGGGAATACGATGCACTGCCTGATATTGGTCATGGTTGTGGTCATAATATGATAGGAACGATAGCTGATGGTGTCGGTATTGTCTTGTCTAAACTTGTAGATGACATGGGCGGGAGAATTCTTGTACTTGGGACACCCGCTGAGGAAACAAATGGTGCTAAAGTGGATATGGCTGATCAGGGGATATTTGATGATATAGATATTGCTCTTATGGCACATCCTTCAAGTAAGACTAATTTAGAAATTCAATCTCTTGCTATGGAAGCTATACAGTTTGAGTTTACTGGTAGAACAGCTCATGCAGCTGCATGTCCTGAACAAGGCATCAATGCACTTGATGCAGTTATTTCAACATTTAACAGTATCAATGCCTTAAGAGAACACATTACATCAACAACTAGGATTCACGGTATTATCACTGAAGGTGGTGTTGCTGCTAATATTGTACCTGAAAAAGCAGTAGCTCAGTTTTATGTAAGAGCGACCACAAAATCTTACTTAAAAGAGGTTGTTGAAAAAGTTAAAAACTGTGCAAGAGGTGCTGCACTTGCTACTGGTGCAGAGATAGAGATTACAAATTATGAAAAATCTTATGATAACTTTGTGATGAACAAAACCTTAACTGGTGTGGTTAAAAAGCATTTTGATCTTAATGGTTTTGATGTAGAAAGTCATGCAGTATCAATGGGTTCACTTGATGCTGGTAATGTCAGTCATGTATGTCCAACGGCTCATCCTATGTTCTCTATATCAAAAGACGATCTTGCTGGTCATACAAGGGCCCTTGCTGATGCTACAGTCAAGCCTTATGCATTAGATGCTATGAAAAAAGTGATTCTTTCATTAGCTGCTACTGGTATAGACATCATAAATGATCCTAGTTTACTAGAATCAATAAAAGCTGAACATGTAAATACAGTCAAATAAAATAAGTTCATTTTGAACTTATTTTTTTAATTGTAACGATACAATTTTGAATAAATCACCATAAAAAGATATTTGTACCCCTAATTTTATAGATACAGTTTACATTTTATCTTCTTGCTGATAAATTGTTCGTGAAATATAAATATCAAAGGGGGACAATTTTATGGAACAGACTAGGACACAAACGAACAAAACAAAAGACATGGTAATCTCAGCATTACTGATCACACTGGTATTTGTAGCAACCAGATTTATCAACATCAGATTACCAATTTCGATCAATGGTGGATTAATTCATGCAGGTAATACCATGTTGTTTTTAGCAGCAATTGTCTTTGGAAAGAAAAAAGGTGCAATTGCCGGAGCATTTGGCATGGGCTTGTTCGATGTATTATCAGGCTGGCTAGCATGGACACCATTCACTTTTTTAGTAAGAGGTGTCATGGGTTATATTATTGGTCATATTGCATGGATGAATGGCAAAGAAGGTAACAGCTTTACACTCAATCTTATTGGTATTATTGTAGGTGGCCTGTGGATGTTGGTGGGCTATTACTTTACTGAAGTTTTGTTGTACGGTAACTGGGTGGCTCCTTTTACATCTATACCAGGTAACATTACTCAAATAGTATTTGGGGCTTTGGTCGGCTTACCGCTTGTTATTGCACTTAAAAAGACAAAGGTGGTATAAATGAAAAAAATGATTATGACACCTGGCCCAACCTACATTCATGAGGATGTCAGAAAGGCCATGGCTTGTGAGATTACAAATCCTGATTTAGATCATGACTTTTATGAATTTTATAGAGATACCTGCAATCAAGTCAAGGATTTATTACATACAAAAAATGATGTGTTGATGTTAGCAGGTGAAGGTATATTGGGACTTGAAGCATCTTGTGCATCTTTGGTTGAAGAAGGTGACAGGGTACTTTGTATAGATAATGGCATATTTGGTCATGGCTTTGGTGATTTTCTACAGATGTACGGTGGTGATGTCGTTTATTTTGAGGCTGAATATACAAGCGACATTGAAGTCGAAGCTTTAGAAGGATTTTTAAAAGAGGACCATGATTTTAAACTGGCAACCTTGGTACACTGCGAAACGCCATCAGGCATCACAAATCCAGTTGATAAAATATGTAAGCTCCTTAAATCATACGGTATTTTAACGGTAGTGGATTCAGTATCTGCAATTGGAGGCGAACCTTTAAATGTAGATGAATGGGGTATTGATATTGTTTTAGGTGGCTCACAGAAATGTTTGTCAGCAGCGCCTGGTCTAACATTCTTAAGTGTTTCTCAAGATGCTTGGGCAATGATGAATAATAGAAAAACGCCTGTAAGGGGCTACTACTGCAACTTATCTAAATGGCAGTCTTGGTATGAGGACAAATGGTTTCCCTATACGCAATCGATTAGTGAAATCTATGGGTTTAGAAAAGCTGTTGAAAGAGTCAACACTAAAGGTGATTACATTGAAAGACATAAAAAGATAGGACAAGCTGTTAGAAAATCTCTATTAGAAGGTGGTTTAAAACTTTATCCAACAAGTGGTCATTCTAATACAGTAACCACCATGATGGTTCCGGAAAATATAGCTTTTAAATCTCTGTACGACACGATGTTAGATGATCATGGTATTATGATCGCAGGGGCATTTTCCCACCTGAAAGACAAGGTGTTGAGAATCGGTCATATGGGAGAAAACTGCTATGAAGAAAAGCTTTTTATAACTTTGAAAGCTTTGGATAAAACCATAAGAAAACATGGCTTTGATCTTAAAGTTGAGTTGCATAAATCATTTGCAAATCACCTTGACTAATAAAGGACACCTCAGGTGTCCTTTTATAAGTGCAAGTATTTTTTGACTTCATTAATAAAAAGTCTTCCATAAAAAATAATAGACGTTAGATAACACAAGACCATCATGATGATGGCTGAGTAAATGAGTCCCATAATCTTTGTATGTGAGGTAAAAACCAAGAAGACCACTATCCAGAAGTTGAAGAACTGTATAGGGATAAGAGGCTTCCAGTGTTTGCCTGAACTGAGTGCGTAGACAATCATAATGAGTGACGTCATATTGACAACAATGGGTAACACATAGGTTATGGACCATGACAGACTTCCGAAAATCATATCCATTACAACGAGTTGGCCGACAAGGGCCAAGAGTAAGAAAAGCACTTTCAAAACTCTCGGTGTCCATTTGGATCTAAATATCTTAAAGGTGTATCTGACAAATAGAATTATAGTGATAGATAAAGCCAGCCACCAGGCGAAAAAAGAATAAATGATGGTTGAAATCAAAAGAAGTCTTTTCTGAACTTGTGTAAATACTGGTTCTTCTATGACTGTATCTTGATAATTTGGATACTCTAGTTTATATTCATTCATTGTTAAACCTCTTAACATGTATCTTGTAATCTTCTTCTAGAATATCATAGAAACGATTTGCAATATCATTTTCCTCAATGTTTCTAGAGAGTGTAATCACTAAATTATCTTTATAGGAACAAACAGCCATATTGACGGACTTTTTACTTGAGGTCCCTAGAATAAAGTCATAACCAATTACATGATCCCTAATGGATTCAGGTAAGGATATTTGTCCTAGATTGGTAAGCATTGATGTCATACCCCTATCATTGTATAAACCTCTCGCCATTTTTAATATATTGTGTTTAATGCCGTAAGGTACCAATCTAAATAAGAAACTTTGACTGAGCTTAATATTAAGTTGGATTGGCGCAAAAAGCACCTTTTTATCCAGTCCTTTTTTCATATTGGCCTTAACAGCCTTTTCAATAGACGCCATGGATTTGAGTTCACTTACTTTTAATGAAATTGGCATAAAGTAAGTGAAATTTCTTAAACTAACAGAAGAAAATAGCTTTCTCAAATTAACAGGTACCATAATTGTTATGGGAAGATGTTTTTTTTGAGTATTTGCTGATTCCTCAATGGACTTAAAAAAGATACTTAATAATAATTCTGTTATGGTTTGATGCCTTGATTTTGAAAGACTTAACACATCGTTTACCGACATGATACCTTGATCAATGAGCATACCAGAGTAAACTACTTCCTTGCCATGGATTTTCCTTGCACTATTTAGAATAGGTATGTTTAATGGTTTACTTTCATCATAGTGTTCAAGGTATGAATCAATGGTTTGCTCTTCTTCAGAAATGAGTTGATCTTCATAACCGAAATAGTAAGAAACTATCTTGTTTAAAAAGGTTAAGGCACCTGTACCGTCGGTGATGGCATGGAACATTTCTAATGAAATTCTATTCTTGAAATAAAGGATTTTAAAATGATAATCATTGTTCTTTATTAAATCTATTTTAGAACATGGTCGTTCTTTTTCTTCGTGAATAGGTACTGGCTTATCATTTGAATCAAAGTACTTCCAGAAGAAGCCTCTTTTCATTTTTACTGCCATTGTAGGAAAGTGACTAATAGCCTTGTTGGTTGCGACTTCAAGTTTATTTTTGTCTATTGGCTCTTTTAAGGTGATAGATATTCTAAAGTTATCAGAATTCTTCTTATTAGAAGAAGGTGGAAATATCATGGCTGCATTGTCTAATTTGTACCAGTTGGATTTGCTCATTTTTCACTCTCTTATTACTTTCTTTTCTTTTATAGTCATAATAGCATAATTCCCCTAAAATGAGTAGGAGACTCATTAAATTCTAATGTCCTTATAAAGGACTTGTAAGTTACTCTGTAAAAAATGCAACTTACTCTAATCATGATGATTTTTTGACTATCATAATTTATACTCAGATGGAAAGTGAGGTTTTTATGAAAGGAAATATTAGATTAGATTATTTAGACAACTTAAAGGTCTTGTTGACCATTCTGGTGATTGTTCATCATATAGCCATAGCCTTTGGTGGAGAAGGTGCATTTGTAATTGCATCTCAGACTCAAGGAAGTGGACTTTTTAATTTAGGTATGACAGGCTTTTTAGCCATCAATCAATCCTATTTTATGGGACTCTTCTTTGCCATATCATCCTTTTTTTCTTATAAATCTTTAAAGAAAAAAGGTAGACAGGGATTTATTCATGCTAAGTTTAAAAGACTCTTTATACCAGCATTAATTTATTATATAGGCCTATCGCCACTTAATAATATAATTGTCCAAGTCTTCCAAAAGGGGATGGATGACGGCCTATCATTAAGTTTTTCAATTGGCGCATTATGGTTTGTATTGGCCTTATTTCTATTTGATTGTGTTTATGCATTTACAAATCAGTTACTAGAAAAGATCAAGATCAAACATATGATATATTTGTTGCCGCTTACAGTCATTTTAACTTGGCTCGTTAGAATGATTACACCTGTAGGGGTGTTCCTTCCTGTAGTTGCATTTCAACCAGCGCACTTTATTCAGTATATCTATGCCTATGCTTTAGGTGTGATTGTATCGAGGGATAATATATTAGATGAGATCATGTCGATCAAATACTATAAAGTTTTAATCTTACTAATACCAATTTTAGGTTTATTAGGATTAGTCATCTATGGTCTAATAACATCAGTAGGTGATATTACTTATGCCTTTGGTGGTGGAAATATCTATTCACTCTTGTACAGCCTTTTCGATATGCTCATGTTCTGTACTATGTCATTAGGTCTAACAAGTGTCTTCCAACATTTCTTTAACAGAGAATATACCATTGTTAAATGGATGAGTAAGTATGCATTTGGTGCTTATGTCATGCATTATATGGGGGTAACCATCACCATTTTATTTTTAAACCAACTTGCAATTGGTCATGGTTTGACTTTTGTCTTAACAGTCATCATAGGTATACCATTATCATTTATATTAGGCAAAGTTTTTAAGCCTATATTTGGTTAAAAAAATCCGCATAAGCGGATTTTTTATTTGCCTTTTATTTGTCTTTTCATTTCATACATTTTACCATCTGCAGATTTTATAAGATCGTCAGCAGTATATTTTGAAGAAGAGATATATCTTGCATATCCTATGGATAGAGAAATTTCTTTATCATTAGGTATTTGGACTTCTTGACCTAGAAGATTTTCTAGATAATCTTGATCATGAATCAAATCTTCAACAGATTGTATAAGTCTTACAATCAGTTTTTGTAATTGATCTTCTTCTATATGAGGCAGTAGTATAATAAACTCATCACCACCGTATCTACCTATCACATCCTTTGACCTAATAAAGCTTGCCATATGACCAGATATTTTAATAAGAATTTCATCACCTAAATCATGGCCAAAGGTGTCGTTGTAGTATTTAAAGTTGTTGATGTCTATGAAGCAAAGTGAAAAGGTGTTGATGCGGTTTTCTTTAACGGACTCGATAAAGTCATTGATTTCTATATAGAGCTGATGACGGTTATAAATGCCTGTTAAAGCATCGCGTGTAGCTAATTTCGTGAGCTTCTTGTTGGCAACACGCAGTTCCTCTGTTCTTTTTTCTACAAGACCTTCAAGTTGTGATGTATGTTTTTCTATAGCAGAGTGCATGGAGTTATAGGTATCCACCAGTGTCATCATTTCTGTGTTCTTTTGTAAACCTGTCAGGTTTGATTTAAAAGGCAGAGATGCCTTTGCCGATTCCGTGAGTTTTTCAATGGGTTTTAGTAAAGAGTAGGTGATAAATGTTGTTAATATGAGTCCTATAAGTAAAAGAAGTAAACCTCTTGTTACAACCATTTCTCTTATGATAGCTGTTGGTGAATAAATATCATCTTCTTTAGAAGTAATGCCAAGTTTCCAACCTGCATAAGGGATTTTGGTAAAAGTCATGATGTGGTTTTCGCCATCACTTTCAAAGGTGCCTGAACCGCTAGAGTCCTTTAGTAAACTTTGAATGACTTCGGGTTCATTACTATAACCGTATTTAGGCAGGTCTTGGATGTTAACATAGTTTTCATATTGAAAGTCAGGATGTGTAATGATGGTGCCTTGTCTATCGATGATCCAGCCATAGCTTTCAGTCGCGAGTTTAACATTCTCAAAGGATTTAGAAAGTGATTCGACCTTAATAGAACCAGCAAGGGCACCGATAAGTTCACCACTGTCTCTAACAGGTACCAGTATTGCAACAGCAGGTGCTTTTAAGTACCTGCCCATATAAGGCTGACTCACATAATAATCTAAGTTATTTTCTATTATCTGATAGAAGTATTCTCTGTCTGTTACATTTCCAATTGTACCGTCTTGCCAGTAGGAGTTGCCTTCAAGGTCTATAAAATATATATGGTCAAATATAAATTTGTCTGAATCTGTATATTTCATAGTGGTTTGATTGAAACGGTCGATTTTCTTATTTAATAGAGAATTCATGCTTGCAAGTTGTTCCAAAGTAGATATGTGGAGTTCTAAGTTGTTAGATATAATCTCGGCTTGTAAACGTGTTATCTCTTTAGAATTCTCAATGATAAGCGAACGCATTTCACTTGTTGTGCTCTCTGAAAAGGTATAAGTTAGTGTGCCTATAATAATGACAAAAATGATTAAATATATTAAAATAGCTCGATTTCTAATGGATTGAAACATAATAATCTCCTTTAAAAATATTATACCCTAGATTTAATTCGTCACTCAAAGAAAATTTCCGTAATATTTATGAGTCTTTTGGTATTTACTGATATAATATTCTTGAAATTATATAGAAAACATGACTTGTTATATAGAAAGGATTGCCCATGAATATTGGCGTGTTAGGTGTAGGTGTTATTGGTTCCTCTATTATAAGAGGCTTTTGCAAGGATGGCGACTTAGACCATGTGTTATACATTTCACCAAGAGGTGAAGAAAAAAGCAAATCATTAGAAGATGAGTTTAGTCAGGTTATCAGATGTAAAACAAATCAAGAAGTGCTTGATAAGGCCGATTTGATCATTATTTCAGTTTTACCTTCTAAAGGTATGGAGATATTATCGTCTTTAAGCTTCTCTGATAAACATCATGTGATTAACTTGATGTCGGATAAGAAGTTAGATCAAATTGCTGGTGTTATAGGAAAAACTCAATCTTTAACCCATATGGTGCCTTTATCATTTATTCAAAATAGACAAGGTCCTATAGCTGTCTATCCTAAAAATGATTTTGTTTCATCTGTATTTTCTAAAATGGGACACTTGCTTTCAGTAGACAAGGTAGAAGATATAGAGGCAATCGCTGCTATTACAGGACTGATGACGTCATATTATAGACTGCTTAATGATGTTACCTTATGGGGACAAGGTGCAGGATTGTCTTATGAAGTTTCTAAAGACTATACGACAAACTTTTTCGAAGCCTTATCTAATAATGCTTCAATTTCTAATCTTAATCAGCTTTCAACTGAAATGACACCAGGTGGCTTAAATGAGTATGCGCTTAGATATTTAGAAGAGAAAGATACTTTTAAGAGTTGGATTGATACTTTAGATCCTATGTTAAAAAGAGTGGAGTAATCTCCACTCATATCAAGTATCTTTTTAATATTAGACCGGTAATTAATCCAGCAACAACACTGATAAAGGTACCTATATAAAACTGTAAACCGAAAAGTTTGTTATTTTGTACCTCATTCCACCTAGAAGCCGTTTTTACACCAATAAATACAGCAACAAAAGACTCTAGGTTAAGGATAATCAAGATAGAAAACAGTATTCTTTCAATATATCCAATCCATTTAGATGGAGAAGATTCGTCTTCGGAATCCTTTAAATGAATAACTGAAAAAACTATTTCGATTAGGACATCCACTGGTCGAATCATTATAAGAACCGGTAGAAGCAAAAATAGTAGTCGATATAGTCTTGAAAAAGCGTACGAAGTGGGCTGAACCATTATATTTGAAAAAATCAAGATTAAGACAATATGTAAACCTTGATCGAGTAAAAAAGCCATTAAATCATATTTTTTATCGAACTTAATACCGTACTTAAAAACATCTACCATGAAGTGAAGCGTTGAAATGATGAGAATGTAAGCAATCATCCTAATGGAAAATTGGTAAAATAAGAGTGGTAGCAAACATAGCAGATGAATGATGGTGTGTAAAGCTTGATATTTTACAGATTCATGTTTTTTCTTAATGAGTTCTTTGTTTTGAAAGTAAAAGTCACCAAGTATATGGGCAAAAATACTATAATAAATAACTAGTTGCATGAAGTCTCCTTTAAAGTGAGTGAAAGTAGTTGTATTAAAGAATTTTTAAGTTGAATAATCTCTACAAGATAATATCTTGAAATGGTCCTAGAAATACTCGATTGTTGATTATCTAGTCTAAGTGCGATTTCTTTTTGCGGCATTTCCTTATAGAGTGATTCCAGTATAAAGTTAGCCTGATCAGATAAATTGTCTTTTAATTTTACATATAGATTCCATAGATTTTGAGTTGACTTAAAATTTAAGTTTTCAATAATGGTATTGGGTTGTCCTTTTTTCTTGGCTTTTATGATAGCATTTCTGGCACAGTGAAAAGCTGGACCATCATTTTTTTCTACATCAATGGTATTTAACTGAGTATCTATTTTTCCATATCCAATACCTATGTATAGCTTTAAATCGTGTTTAATTTCGAATGCTTTTAAAGTTTCAAGTAGTGATATTAAGTCTGGAGATGCTTCAATCAAACCTTGAATTTCATCCCCGAGTACAATATCGAAAGCTGCTATAACATAAGATTCCTTATTAAGATGTTCGCAAAGTCTTTTAAGTTTGTCCTGTAAGAGTTGACGATTGCTATGCTTTTTTGAATATTTTACATCTATATTGATTACAAAGTACATAATATTATCTCCTTATCTTAAGTATACCCGATAATGGTTATAAGTCAAGATATACCCGAAATCGGTACTATAATTTTTTATAACCAAAATAGGTATATAGTTTTAGATAGTCAACAAAAATGGTATAATAGGCGTATTAGAGTTTGGAGAGGTTTATGAAGACGAAAGATATAACCACAATTTCATTTGGCGTTGCATCAATAATAGCTGGTGGTTTTATTGTACTTGCCGTATCTAAGTTGATGCCATTTCCAGGGATAAAATTTATACTGATGGCACCTTTTTTATCCATGATGATGTATGTACTGTCAATGAAAATAGAAAATAAATATGCCATACTTTACATAGGACTGGTATTTGCAGGTATCATGTCACTTTTTCATGTTGTCATGGGACTTTCAATTGTTACCACAACACTGTTAACACAAGTTTCCATCATTGGATTTATAGACAAGGATAAACGTTCCATGCTAGGAGGTATATTCTTTTCTATGTATACAGGTTTAACAGCACTTATATTCTCTAAACATTTAATAGGTGGTATTTTTGAAAATGTGACTTTTATATGGATTGGCATAACTGTAATAATTTGCGCTGGTTTTGGTTTAGTAGGTGGCATTTTTGGTAAAAGAATTTTAAAACATTTAAATTCTATAATATCTAGATGATTTGCTTGTTAAATGTTTTGAACTTATGTATGATGAACAAGAAAAGTAGAATAAGGAGAAGACAATGACAAAGGAAAAAGAATTAGAAACATGCGGTTGTGGTGAAGAACATGATCATGACCATCACCATGATACAGTAACACTTACATTAGAAGATGGTTCAGAATTAGAATGTCCTATTATTGATATTTTTGAAGTTGAAGCACAACAGTATATAGCACTTTATCATCCAATAGATGAAGTAGCCTTATTATATAGATTCTCAGATTATGAGGATGGTACAATTGAAGTGACATCAATTGAAAGTGATGAGGAATTTGCTAAGGTAAGTGAATATGTAACAAGTTTAATGGAAGAATAGTCCTACTTTTGTAGGGCTATCTTTTTTGTATTATAATAATTATTGAGGTGGAAAATGAATAATTATGGTGCGGTTATTAGAGCAAAAAGAAAACACATGGCTTTATCACAGAAGCAAGTATGTCATGGTATTTGTGCAGTATCACACTTGTCTAAAATAGAAACTGGAGATGTTGAGTTAACTGACGAAATAAAGAGCCTATTGATGAAAAGATTAGACTTATCTGAGAAGGAACCAATTAGAGAGAAAGATTGTTATGATCTGCATAATTTTCATGAGTTGATAATGTCTATGGATAGATTTATGGCTTTTGATACTTATGATAGGTTGATCAAGAGACAGTCTCTATTGAAGTTTTCAAAATATCATATTGCATTTTACTTAATGGTATACGGTTATTACGTTATATCTAAAAGACCCTTCTATAAAAAAGCACTTGCTGCAAAAGCTTACTTAGAAGACTTATCAAATCACTTAAATGATGAGCAAATGTATAGTTTCAGATTATATAATGGCCTTTCTGAACTTTCTGCAGATAGGCTATCAGGTATTCATTTGTTAGAGGATTTGTTGAAGATGAAGTCTAAGGGATATGTCAACTTTCAATTGATGTGCTTAAATACAGGTATGAAGAAGTATCATCATGCTCTGAAATATGCTGAGGATGCTGTAGCATCTTTTCTTAATGAAGGCTGTATGAGAGGTATTGTTTCAACTGTTCACTATGTAGGTACTGTTTACGTTGCTATGGGAGACTATGATATGGCAGAAACTTATTACAAGAATGCCATCAAGTTATCAGAATCCTGCCAAAGTAGTGATGATTATATTAGGTCTTACATGTTTTTTGGATACTCTAATTTAGGTGAAATCTCAATGAGGAATAACCAACTAGCAGATATGTTGAAGTATGCTGAGCTGGCTATTGAACACGCAGAATCTATTGATAAGAAACTTTATGGTGTTTTGCCTTACTTTCAAAAGGCTTATGTATTAAGTTTTAAGAACATGGATTTGGCTAGAAAAACTCTTAACGAAGGTTACTTGAAGCTTCATTTGTCAAAAACTCAGGATAAGGCTTTGGAGGATGTTTATTATTCAAAGTATGATTATATGATTCATCATAGAGATTACATAAAAGATGAAGCTTATAAGGTGATCTTACTTAAAGCTGAATCGGTTGCATTGAATTATCAGTTAAACCATATGCTTCATGAAATACATGATGAGTTGAAGTTGCATTATACTAGCAATCGCCAATATAAAAAAGCAATGGAAATAGGTTGAAAAATTTTATATGGTAATAAGATCTAAACCGGCTTATAGTCGGTTTTTTTATGAAAATATCAATCATTTACTTTCATAAGAATGATATAAGGCTTATTTTTTACTTATTTTCATCACTTTTCTCATATATATATACATCCTATACTTATAAGAAAGGGGTGGGATTATGAAAAAAGTGTTGTTATTATTGCTAATGATATGCTTGATAGGCTGTCAAAGTGAATCAAAAGAAAATACTGTAATTGAAGAAGAGATTGCCGAAAACATCATCGATTACGGAGGAATCAGGGATTTTGTAAATGTGTTTGAAAGTCATCAACATGCGGATAGAATCTATACTTCTGATAGTAATGAGGACTATATTGTTATTGGTTCTACTGATGGTAGCATTTCTCTATGGGACCACAGTGGTCAACTTATACATCATAAATCCCTTTATACGAAGGGTGTTGAAGAAGTAGAAATACATAATGCTATTTATAGCATAAGTGATGATAATCAGTTGATTAAAACAGATTTAGAGTCATTTGATAGCTTGATTATTTATGAAGGTATAACAAAGGAGTTTAATATCAGTAACGACTTAAGTTACGTTGCAATCTCAGATGGTAATTCAGTAAAAGTATTTGATTTGAGTTCGTTTGAATTAATATCTTCATTTGATTGGACTTCAGGCTGTTTTGATGTTCGGTTTGGTCCCAATAATGACTTTATATATTGTGTGGGGCATGAAGGTAAGGTAGAAAAATATAACATAATGAGTGGACAAGTAGTCATGAATTATAAAGGTTTGAGTTTTGATGTTCACTGTTTGGAGATTACAGAAGACGGCGCTTACCTAGTAGCAGGAGGAACAGATTCAAATGTGGCCATATGGAAAGAGGATGGTAGTCTTATTAAGAAGTATCGACATATGGATGGTTTGTATGATCTAGCTATATCATTAGATGAAAAATATGTGGCCTCGGTAGGTGTTGATAAGTCCGTCAATATTGTAGAACTTGAGAACGGCAAACATGTAAAAAGAATAAACTTTGATGATGAACTTCACACTGTTACATTTACCAGTGATGGTCTTGTTACAGGTGGTTATGATGATACTGTTTATTTTATCGGAAACAAGGTTTTATCAGACCTGTCTATAATAGGACTAGAAAATCTAGATCAAGTTGAAGAACTAAAAGTAATTTCTGCTCATAATCAGGCTGGCTTTTGTCTGGCTCTTAGTCATGACGATAAGATTGTTGCCACTTCTAGTTTTGATAAGACGCTTAAGCTTTGGCATGTAAAATCGGGTAGATTGCTAGATCAGGTTCAAGTAGATGAAATGGCTGTTGACATGGTCTTTACGGATGATGACCAAACACTGATCTACAAAGGTGAACAAGGTAAATTGTATTTTTACGACTTAGAAGGCAAAACCATGTCTTTTGTAGAGGATCAAGTTGGTAGTATTTCATTATCAAATGATAATAAAAAAATTGTCATTGGTAAAATTGGTGGTAACATAAAGTTATGTACCTATCCGGACTTGGATATAATTTCAAATTATCAAGCTTTAGATTATCCTATTTTTCAACTTGCTTTTTCAAATGATGATTCTAAAGTATTCTTCGCATATGCAGGGGCTACTGATGATTTTACTACAACAGCATTAGATGCAAAATCATTTGAGAAACTTTATTCAACTAGAGGACATGATGGTTATAATTATGATATAAAAGTTAGTGATAAATACCTCATTACATGTGGTGCAGACCATAACATTGCCTATTGGGATATACATGATGGTAATCTTAATAAATTATTAGATGACCATTCTGGCAAGGTAATGGATGTATTTATATCAAGAGATAAAAGTTGGATGGTGTCTTGTAGTGCGCATGGCAGAACCATGAGATTATGGGATTTTCAGTCTGGTAAACTTATCAAGACATTTAGACCGGGAACAGAGGTACAAGGAGTTGTTATTTCTAAAGATGAGACATACATTAGCACGATTGGTGTAGATGGAAAGGTTAGAATATATGGAATTGAATAAATATAGAGATATAGCATTGAGTGCTATAAATATGTATGATTTTAAGTCATCTCAAATAGAGTTTTTAGTGGAAGAAACAAATGTTATCTATAAGGTGCATACTAAAGAAGGTGACTACGCACTGAAAATATTTGAGGAAGCCTCTTCTTGTCTTGAAGATAATAAAGCAGAAGCTTATTTTCTTGACTTGGTAGACAAGAAGACAAACTTATCTTTCCCTAAACTTGTTAAAAATAAGGAAGGCTGTTCTGTCACCAGTGTTTACTGTGATTCTGAAGACATTTATAAACGTATCATGATTTATAAGTGGATGGCAGGAAAAGATCATGATAAACGTGAATCTATTAGAAGCTTTGAAACACTTGGTGAAACTCTAGCTAAACTGCATGAGGCAACTTTTGGAGAAGCTTTACATGACTTAAAACCCAAGCGTTGGAATAAGGTCTTCTTTTACAAGGATGAAGTAGCCGTTTATCATAAAATAAAGTATGAAAATTTTATAGACAAAGAGTTGAAGAGGCTTCTAGACAAGATCATTCCAATCTTAAATGAGTCATTAGATAAAATCTATTGTATGTATGACAGCCAATTGATACATGGCGATCTAAATCCTTGGAATATAAAAGTATCTGAAGATGATCTATTCTTAATAGACTATGAAGAAGCTATGTTAGGTTGTCCACTGCATGATCTTGCGACCTTACTTTATTACTATACCCATCATAATAAATGGTCTTATGATGAGGTCAAAGACGCATTTATAAGAGGTTATCATAGATTGCGGGAGTTTGACTTTAACGATGATTTAATTGAGGATTTGATTATTGCCAGACGTGTCAATTTCATCAATTATGTCCTTATCATTAGAGAAAACCCGAGGGATTTTATTAATAAGAGTGTGCCATTATTAAAGGCTTATCTGAATAAAAGAGGCTTGTATGAATAAGTATTATAAGGCTTTCAAACAAGATGCGGTCTTAAATTTAGATGTGGACGGTTTTATTAAGAAATCGATTTTATCTTTTGAATCATATTTAAAGGCTGTAAGTCAAGCATTTGAGGATTGTTATGACTTATATATTGATAACCTAATAGAGCAACTGCCAAAAGGTCAGGATCTGCATTCTAGCTATAAAAGTTACATGATGTCTTTGCTAGAGCATAAAGGCGACACTGTAACAGCAGATAGTTTTCATAAAATGCGACTGCTCCCTCAGTATTTAAGACTTGAATGTTTGGTGGACATTGTCGGTAGAACAGCTGCTGTTAACTTTACAAGGGCTTATTTGGACCAAATGATTTTCAAATTGCCAAAAAGACAAGACGCGCCAAAGTCCATTAATCAACTTAGGATTATGCAAGTTGATTTTAATATCCAAGGTGGTGATATGGACTGGATTGGTATCAGGTTAAATGACCAAGCGTATTGTAACATTGTGACCAAGTGCCGTATATGTGACATCTTTAAAACATATGATTCAGAACTTATTGAGCTTCTAGCATGTTATCCTGATTTTGCCATGTTTAAGGCAATAAATCCTCATTTTGTATTAACAAGAGATCAAACTCTGATTGGAGGTGGCATTTATTGTGACGCCTGTTATCACGATGATCGATTAGACTTCAAACATCCTTCCCCAGGGTGGATTAAGAAACAGATGTCAGATTACCTACAGATGTTTTGATATTGCACATAAAGGGTATAAATGTAAAGAGGAGATGATAGTATGAAAGTGAACTTAGATCATAACCTTGTTGACTATATGCACCATCACCACCATGATATCTTAACATTAACCCTTATGACAGACGTACATAACATTTATTCTTATGGTATTACTAAATATCCAGTGATCAATTACAGAAAGCCTAGGAATATGGATTTGTATGATACCTATCAAGTGGATGATATCACAGTATATGTTGCTAAAAATGTTGAAGCTGTTAATGATGAGTTGCAGTTTGTTGATAAGAAGACTTGGCGCTTCCACAGATGTCAGGTGCAGGGAGTTAAGTACAATTACGATCCTACAACCAAAATGAAACACTAAAAAGTCTGTTTATCAGGCTTTTTCTTTTTATGGAGAATTTAAGATAAAATAAAAGTAATAATTAAAGCCTACTGGGGTATAGAAATTTTGAGGTGTTCTATGGAAAAATTAAGTATTGGTAAAATGGCAAAACTCAATCAAGTAACTGTGCAAACCCTAAGACATTATGACAAGATGGGACTTTTAAAACCAGTGATTGTTGATGAGATTTCAAATTACAGGTATTACACGATAGACCAATGTGCTCGTCTGGATATGATTCAATACATGAAATGTCTTGGTATGTCTTTAGAAGCTATTAAAAATCAGTTGGATGCTAAAAATATTAAAGACTTAGATGATATTTTGAGTAACCAAGAAAAGTGGATAGAGGAAGAGCTCAAGGGCCTAAGAGATATGAAAAAGGCAGTTAAAGGTTACCGCGACAATATATCAAGATACAGGTCGGCGCCAAAACTAGGAGAAATCTATATTGAGGAACTTGAAGAGAGAAATGTTTATGTTCATGACACTGGGATCAACTTTTATGAAAATGATATTTCCACTTGGGAGTATATGATCAGGTCTTTAAAAGAGCAAGTCAAGCTTGACCATCTTCCCATGGTAAAGTTTTGTAATGTGGGTTCTATATTAAGGCATGATAAGCTGGTCAACAAAGATTTCTATTCCTCTGAAATATTTATATTTGTTGACTCAATGGAATCAAATGAAACCATAAGGTCAGGTAAGTATCTAACCTTGTATTTTGAAAACTTCTATGATGAAGTTATGTATGCTGAAAAGCTTTTGAATTATGCTAAAAAACATAATTATGTCTTGATAGGTGATTATATATGTGAAGTAGTTGTGGAACTGCCTGTTTTTGAAAATAGACAAAAGATGTTTATTAAAATTCAAGTACCAATTAAATGATGAAGCCTTGACTCTATTGTAAGAGTAGAGTTTATAATGGTCTTAGAAGTGGATACAACTCCGAGTTCTATAGGCCTACAGGGTATATAGGATCGATAGGGTTGATTTAGCAATGAATCAGCCTGCCGTTTGCAAAGGAGATCAATGTTTACATTGGTTTTTCTTTGCTTTTTTGTTGGGAGGGATGTTATGGAAGTGACGATTGAAGTCTCTGGTTTGATAGAAAAAGCCTTAGGTTGTAAGGAAAAGACTATGGATATACCAGAGAAGACAACAGTTAAAGAACTTATTCAGCTACTTGATGTAAGAATAAATGAAAGCTGGTTGGTGATTTCGGTTAACGGACAGACAATTTCAAAGAATGCTGTCTTATCAGAAATGGATAGAGTGAAGATACTGCCTATTTGTGGTGGGGGATAGGAGGCCTAATGAAAGCAGGTAGAATTAAAATCAATGTAAACAGGAATGCGTGTCAGGGATGCAGAGTATGTGAAAGTGTCTGCAGCCTCGCTCATTTCGGAAAAATCAATCCTAATGGAACAGGTATTAAGATAAGAGAGAAGGCTGAGCTAGGAAGTTTCATGCAAACAGTATGTCAGCAGTGTATTGACGTGCCATGTGCTGAAGCTTGTAACAATAATGTGATTGTAAGAGATAGGTATTCAGGTGCTGTTACTATTGGTGATGGCTGTGTAGGATGCGGCGATTGCAAAGAAGCATGCCCAATTGATGCTATTCAAATGATGGACAATCAGGCGGTTAAGTGTGATTTGTGCGGTGGTTTGCCAAAATGTGTAGAAGCTTGTCCGCGACAAGTATTGAGTTGGTAAGGGGGCCATATGAAAGCATATAAGAATTGTGAGTTAAGAATAAATCTAAAAGAAAAAACAATCAACAAGAAGCCTTTGAATCAAGATTACATCCAAAAGTATATGGGGGGAGAAGGTTATGGTATGGCTCTTATGTGGGATGAAATGAACCATACAATTGATCCCTTAGATGAAGCCAACATTTTAAGCTTTAATACTGGCCCTTTAACAGGCACACCAGCACCTTCTGCTTCTAGGACAAGTGTGGTCTTTATCTCGCCTCTTACTGGCTCCATAGGGGCATCGAATATGGGCAGCCGTTTTGGGGCGGAACTCAAATTTGCCGGTTATGATTCTATCATATTCGAATCTGCGTCTTCAGAGCCTGTTTACTTATTTGTAGATGACGACAAGGTAAGCATAGAAGATGCAAAAGACTTATGGGGTAAAGTCACAAGAGAAACAACAGACATACTTAAAGATAGGCATGGAAAGGACTATAAGGTAGTCTGTATTGGACCATCTGGTGAAAAACTCAACAAGCTGGCTGCAATATTTTCTGATGATTGTTTTGCCGGTCGTGGCGGTGCAGGTGCTGTGATGGGAAGTAAGAACTTAAAGGCAATTGTTGTTAAAGGAACAGGCTCTATAGATGTAGCTGAATCTGAAGCCTTTTTACAAATGACAACAAAAGCCATAAAAGAACTTAAGTCAGAGGCTTATACTTGGGGACCGGTTCATGCATATGGTACGCCAGCATGGTTAGATGGTGCTAATGAGTTTGGCTTACTTCCAGTAGATAACTTCCAAAAAAATAAAACTGATAAGCTGGATCCATTACTGCCAGCTAATCTGTGGAATGACCGTGAAAAGTTTGATGTGAAAAGAAGAACTTGTTATGCTTGTCAAATAGGTTGTCACAAGTATGTGGTAATGGGAGATGTAGAAGTTGGTGAACTTGAATATGAAACCATTGCTGCTTTTGGACCAAGGTGTGGTGTTTACGACTATCAATCCATTGCCATGGCAAATTATTATACATCCATATATGGTATTGATACCATATCAGCCGGGGCAACGGTCGCTACTGCAATGGAATGGTATGAAAAGGGCATTGTGACCAAAGAGGATTTAGATGGCCTTGAGCTGAATTTCGGAAATGGCCAGGCCATGGCTGAACTTGTTAGAAAGATGTGTTTGCGTGAAGGTTGCGGTGATTTGTTTGCAGATGGCTCTTACTGGGCAAGTAAGAAACTAGGTGAAGCATCCAAGGACCATGTTATGACTGTTAAGGGAATGGAGATCTCTGCGACAGATCCAAGAGGGGCAGTTTCCATGGCCATAGCCTTTGGCACCAGTGAAAGAGGCGCTTGTCATATGAGGCCATATGCAGCATCCATTGATGGATTTGGCTATATTTACCCTGATTTAGATATCAACGAACCTAAGGATCCATTTAGTGAAGAAGAATCAAAAGAATGGTTAAAGGCAATTAAGGAATACTTTGTTGTGACAAACTTAATTGGACTTTGTGACTTTAATGTGATCAACACTGAAATGCAGCCTACAACAATGGCATCTTTGTATGAGCATGCAACTGGTCTTAAATGTGATAAAAGAGAACTTCTTTTAAAAGCTGAAAGGACCATCGCCCTTGAAAGAGCGCTTAATTACGATAGAGGCTTTAGGAGAAAAGATGATAAACTGCCTAAACGTTTTATGAAAGAACCCGCTTATGATGGACCACCTAAGGGTAGAACTATTGATATGGACAAGGCTTTAGACATGTTTTATCAAGCATGTGACTTTGATCTAGAAAAAGCGATACCAACTTATGCAAAATATGAAAAACTTGGTATGAAAGACATAGGCCAAGCCATATATATGAAGTAATCAGATCACTGCTTTTGTTGATTCTGACAGTTCATTCTGTGACTTTAAATAAATTTTAATTCTTAGATAGACAATTGTATAAAAGTCATGTATAATGAACTCGAATTTAATAAATAGGCAAGAGAATGAGAGCCGCACAGTAAACTAGCGTTTATTTGTGTGGCTTTTTTTGCGTGTGAGGGAGGAAATATGTACGATATCGCCATAATTGGTGCAGGGGTCATTGGTGCTTCGATTGCAAGAGAGCTTTCGAGATATCAGTTAAAAGTAGCACTATTAGAAAAAGAAAATGATGTGTCAATGGGGACGACAAAAGCCAATAGTGCTATTATCCATGCAGGGTATGATGCACTTCCAAATACGAATAAAGGAAAGTTCAACGCACTTGGAAACATGATGTTTGATAAAATATGTGATGAACTGGATGTCCCTTTTAAAAGAATCGGTTCTTATGTTTTAGCTTTTTCAAAGGAAGAAGTTGAGACTTTGAAAGATCTTCTTAAAAGAGGACAAGACAATCATATTCCAGATATGGAGATTGTTTATAAAGAAGAGTTATTAAAGCGTGAACCAAACTTAAATCCTGAAGTTGTAGCGGGCTTGTTTGCCCCAACGGCTGGTATCATCGGTCCATGGGAGTTAACCATTGCCCTTGCAGAAAATGCTGTAGACAATGGGGTAGACCTATTACTCAACCATCAGGTAAATGATATCAATAAAGATGAACACTTTGTACTTGAAACCAACCATGGTTCTATTGAAGCGAAGTTTGTTATTAACTGTGCAGGTGTTTATGCTGATAAGATTCATAATATGATTGCAAAAGAATCTTTTAAGATTGATGCTTGGAAAGGCCAGTATTATCTACTAGATAAGATGAAAAAGCCACTACTTAACAGCATTATGTTCCAGTGCCCGACAGAAAAAGGTAAGGGTGTACTGGTACTGCCAACGGTACATGGTAATACCTTGGTTGGACCTGACTCTGAGATGTTTGATGATAAAGAAGATGTAGAAACAGATTCTGATAATTTAAATTTCATTAAAGAAAAAGCCTATAAGACAGTGGTTAATCTACCGATGAATCAGGTGATTACATCATTTGCAGGCTTAAGAGCAAAGCCGTCAACTAAAGATTTTATCATTGAAGAAGCTTCGGATGTAAAAGGTTTTATTGATGTTGCAGGAATAGAATCACCAGGTTTATCTTCAGCACCAGCTATTGCTGATTATGTAAAGGACATGATTCTAGAAAGAATAGATGTTGAAGAAAAAGAAGACTTTAATCCTATCAGAAAGGCAGTCCCTCACTTTATGGACTTACCTGAAGAAGAGAAACAAGCTTTAATTAAGAAAGATCCTAGATATGGACGTATCGTCTGTAGATGTGAGCTTATTACTGAAGGTGAAATTGTTGAAGCGATCCATAGAACACTAGGCGCAACAACTGTTGACGGCATTAAAAGACGTGTAAGACCTGGTATGGGCAGATGTCAAGGCGGTTTCTGTGGTGCCAAGGTTATGGAGATCTTAGCTAGAGAGCTTGATAAAGATATTAAGACAATTGTAAAAGATAGAAATGAATCATTTATTATTACAGGTGAAACGAAGGAGGCCCACTAATGAAGCATTATGAACTTGTTGTAGTAGGCGGTGGACCTGCTGGGCTTGCAGCAGCCATTGAGGCTAAAAAGAATGGTGTTCAAGACATTTTAGTCATTGAAAGAGACAAAGAATTAGGTGGCATCTTACAGCAGTGCATCCACAATGGTTTTGGTCTTCAAATGTTCAAGGAAGAGTTAACAGGACCAGAATACGCTGAAAGATACATCGTTGAACTTGAAGAAATGGAAATTCCATATAAAGTAGATACAATGGTTGTAGACATAACACCTGACAAGAAAATCTCTTACATGTCTGTAAAAGAAGGTTTTGTAACGATCAGTGCTGATGCTATTGTACTTGCGATGGGTTGTAGAGAGCGTACAAGAGGTGCGGTTAGTATTTCTGGTTCAAGACCTGCAGGTGTTTACAACGCCGGTATGGCACAGCTTTTAATTAATACAGAAGGTTTCAATGTTGGTAAAAAAGTCATTATCTTAGGCTCTGGTGATATCGGATTAATCATGGCTAGGAGACTGACTTTAGAAGGTGCTGAGGTTGTTGGTGTACTTGCTAGAGGTGGTTACGCAGCAGGACTTGCAAGAAATGTTGTTCAGTGCTTAGACGATTTTGATATTCCGCTTATGTTAAGAAGAACCATCGTGAAAATCAACGGTAAAGACCGTGTGGAAAGTGTTGTTGTTATGGATATGGATGAGAAGAAACAACCGATTCCAGGTAGCGAACAGACCATTGAATGTGATACGGTCCTATTCTCAGTTGGCTTAATTCCTGAAAATGAACTTTCGGAAAAAGCAGATATAGACTTAGACAGAAGAACCAAAGGTCCTATTGTGGATGATACCATGTCTACAGATGTAGATGGGATATTTGCATGTGGAAATGTAGTGCATGTTCATGATATTGTGGACTTTGTATCTTTTGAAAGTGAAAAAGCAGGCAGAAATGCTGCCAAGTACATTCAAGGTGTAAGAGGTCAATCTAAGACACGTATTAAAACGACGCCAGGAAATGGTATTGGTTATATCGTACCTCAAGAAATTGCACTTGTTCATGATGAAAAAGCTGTAGAGATATTTATGAGAGTTAGAAACCAAGCGTCCAATGTTAAGTTTGTAGTCAAGCTAGGAGATCAAGTTATTAGAGAAGTAAAGAAGAACCATGTAACACCAAGTGAAATGGAGAAAATTGTTCTTGCATCTAAGATGTTAGAAGACTCTAATGAAACTTTAAGTGTAGAAGTAATGGAGGTTGTCTAATGAGTAAAGTACATGATTTAATCTGTATAGCCTGTCCAGTAGGTTGCCATTTAAAGGTGACTGAAGGAAGCGAGATTCTTGTAGAGCATGCTAAGTGCAAACGTGGTGAAGCGTATGGTGTAAAAGAGCTGACGAATCCAACGAGAATTGTTACTTCCACTATGAAAATTGAAGGTGGTTTAAGTAGCAGAATTCCAGTGAGAACTGCAGAAGATATTCCTAAAGATAAAATCTTTGACTGTATGAAAGAAATTAATGAGACCACATTAACTGCACCTGTTAAAATGGGTGATGTTCTAATAGAAAATGTATTGGGTACAGGTGTTAACATAGTTGCTTCAAGATCTATGAAGGCTATTTAATGCGGGCAGTCGAAAGGACAGGGCAACCTGTTCTTTTTTTGTGTACTTTTTATATATTAAAAAGTTGATAAAAATAAAATTATTATAATGTAATATAAAGAGTAATTAATAGAAAAATGACATAAGACAATTGACAGTGGACTTCAAGATTTGTGAAAAGCCTTGAAAAATAGGAAAACGTTTTATTTAAGATTGTTTTGATAGTTAATCTATCACAGTTATATATAAGTCTATAATTATAATTGCTTATAACTAAATAGTGATATCATTTTTTCTAATGGTTTATTATATAAACTGATGTGATGCTTTATAGTACAAATATCATCATGTGGCAAAAGTGTGTATTTCCAACTAATTCAGCAGAAAAAAGCTAATCATGATTAATGAATTTTGAGAAAAATATTGCCCAATGTCTCAAAATGCTTGTTTGTAGCTTTTTTATAATTGATTAAAAAAGTATAAAAAAGTTCTGTACAAAGCTTATGAACTGTAATATAATGATGAAGTATTTTAATATGAGGGCAAGAGAGTGAGACTGCTTTATAATGACTTATGGAATGATAGGTCGTTTTAAACGCGGCTTTTTTTTCGGCCTGAAAAGATGGCACATAAATAATTAATTTATATTTTTAAGGGGATCGTGCCATATTTAGAAAGAGGGGGAACACAATGAAAAAACTATTAGTATTATTATTAGTACTGGCGATGTCTTTAACTATGATCGCTTGTGGTGGCGAAAAGGCTGCTGGTGGCGAAGAAGTTAAAACAAGAGTTATTAAGGTTAGTACAAAGTTTGTTGATGATGAGCAAACTTCAAAGTCATTAAAGAAAGTTGTTGAAGCGATCAACGAAAGATCAGAAGGATCTTTAGATCTTCAATTATTCACTGGTGGTATCTTACCAATCGGTAAAGACTCTATGGAGCAGGTAGTTAAAGGTGCTGACTGGATTTCTGTAGATGGTGTAAACTTCTTAGGTGACTACGTACCAGATTACAATGCTATTACAGGTCCATTCTTATACCAAAATTTTGACCAATACTTAGCAATGACTCAAACTGATTTAGTTAAGGGTTTAAACGCTCAAGCAGCTGAGCACGGTATCAAAGTATTATCTTTAGACTGGGTATTTGGTTTCAGATCAATGATGACTAACAAGCCAATCATTACGCCAGCAGATATGGATGGTTTAAATATTAGAGTACCAAACTCACAAATGTACACATTTACATTAGAAGCTATGGGTGGTAACCCAATCGCTATGCCATTCCCTGATACATATGCTGCTATCCAGCAAGGTGTTATCGATGGTATCGAAGGTTCTATCTTAACTTACTATGGTACTAAGCAATACGAAAACGTAAAAGAGTACTCTTTAACAAATCACTTATTAGGTGTTTCTGCAGTATCTATCTCTACAACTGTATGGGAAAGTTTAACTGAAGAGCAAAGAACAATCATCTCTGAAGAATTCGAAAAAGGTATGCAAGACAACTTAGCTGAGACTAAGAGACTTGAAGGCGAATACTTAGACTTATTAAAAGAAAATGGTGTAACTGTACACGAAGTTGATTCTCAAGCATTTATGGATGCAGCTGCTCCAGTATTCGAGAAGTTCGAAAAGTGGACACCAGGTATCTATGATGAAATCATCAAAGAGTTAGATAAAATTAAAGCGTCAAACTAATATCTTGTTATATGAAAGGTTGGAATGACATTCCAACCTTTTTATCTAATTGTCGGAGGAAGTATGAACAATTTTTTAAATAGATTCAAGAAAGACTTCGAACTTTATATCGGAAGTATTTTCTTAACAGTAACATCAGTTATTGTTATTATGAATGTTTTTACAAGATACTTCTTGAATTTTACATTTAGCTGGACTGAAGAAATAGCAGTTGGAGCTTTTGTATGGGTAATTTTTTTAGGCTTTGCAAACGCTTACAAGAAGAAAAGCGTTATCGGTGTAGAAGTCTTAGTAAAATTATTACCACCAAGAGGTAGACTTGTTCTTAATGCAATAACATCAATAATTGTAGTTTTATTATCAGGTAGTATGTTTTATTTGAGTTTCCAATATGTAATGAACTCAACTAAGATCACAGTAGCACTTGAAATCTCATATATCTATATTCAGATTTCTATTGTTATATCATTCTTTCTTATCACTTTATATTCTATATATTTTGCATATGATGATATCAAGCAGTTTTTCGCTACTAAAAATACAGATAAGGAGGGGATAGAATAATGTTAGCTTTATTGCCAATTCTTGTTTTATTTATTTTATTCTTCTTGAATATTCCAGTAGCATTTGCATTAATAGGTGCATCTTTATTCTACTTCATCTTCATCAATACATCGATTCCTATGGAAATGGCCATTCAACAGTTTGTTACATCTATTGAATCTTTTCCTTACCTAGCAGTACCATTTTTTATAATGGTAGGTGCTGTTATGAATCATTCAGGTATTAGTGAGGCTATGATGAAGTTCGCCGAGGTACTTGTGGGCCATACAAGAGGTGGCCTTGCACAGGTAAACGTATTATTAAGTGCTATGATGGGTGGTATATCAGGTTCTGCCAATGCAGATGCTGCTATGCAATCTAAAATTTTGGTTCCTGAAATGCAGAAAAAAGGCTTTTCAGCACCATTTTCAGCTGCTATTACAGCAGCTTCATCGTCAGTAAGTCCAGTTATTCCACCAGGAACAAACTTGATTCTTTATGCAATTATTGCCAATGTATCTGTTGGTGCTATGTTCTTAGCGGCTTATACACCAGGTATCTTGATGTCAGGTGCACTAATGCTTGCTGTACATATCATTGCTGTAAGAAGAAAATTTAAGCCAAGTAGAGACAAACAAGCTTCAGTCAGTGAAGTACTTGTTCAGTTCTTTAAATCAATATGGGCTCTTTTAATACCATTTGGTATTATCATGGGTATGAGAATGGGGATGTTTACACCAACTGAGGCTGGTGGTATCGCTGTATTGTTCTCATTATTTGTAGGTTTCTTTGTTTATAAGAAGTTAAAGTTAAAGCATATGCCGGTTATCTTAATGGATACAGTTAAGTCAACTGGTGCAGTTATGTTGATCATTGCAAGTGCCAAGGTATTTGGTTTTTACTTAACACTTGAAAGAATCCCACAGCTTATCACAAACTCACTGGTAAATATGACAGACAGTCCATTTGTATTCTTAATGGTTGTTAATGTGATGCTTTTATTCATCGGTATGTTTATAGAAGGTGGTGCAGCACTTGTTATTCTAGCACCTTTATTGGTACCAGCTGCAATCACATTTGGTATAGATCCGGTTCACTTTGGTATGATCTTTATTGTTAACATCATGATTGGTGGTTTAACACCACCGTTTGGTTCTATGATGTTCACAGTATGTACCATTGTAGGGGTAAAACTTGAAGACTTTGTCAGGGAAGTTTGGCCATTTATAGGGGCCTTAATCTTAGTACTGCTTCTTCTAACTTACTCAGAAACAATTGCATTATTTACACTTAACTTATTCAGTTAACAGAAGGTGACTTATGGGAAATAAAATTGTTGATTCACTACATAATAATCCAATCATAGCAGCCGTTAGTGATGAAAAAAATCTTAATGAAGCTTTAGGGGCAGATGTTGAAATCGTCTTTATCTTAAATTCATCTATCTTTGATTTAGATGATCAAATAAAAAAGATTCAGAAAGCACATAAACTGGCCTTTGTGCATGTGGATTTAGTGGATGGCATATCTTCTAATAAGACAGGTATTAGATACATCTGTGAAGTATTTAAGCCAGATGGTATCATAACGACCAAAAGCCATTTGATTTCTGCATGTAAGCATTATGATGTCATGACCATACAACGCATTTTCTTACTGGACTCCCTTTCATTAGAGACGGGTATAGGTTCAATCAACGCATGTAATCCAGATGCTGTTGAGATACTGCCAAATGTAGTTCCGAAAATCGTAAACAAGATGGTTAAAGAAGTTAGAAAGCCAATTATTACAGGTGGTTTGATAACAGAAAAAGAAGACATCATGAACAGCTTAAAAGCTGGTGCAATTGGTGTATCAACCAGTAAAGTTGATATTTGGGGTTGTTAATTAAATATTATAGCAAGAGAATGAGACTGCTAAACAAGCTTATGGAATGATAAGTTTGTTTATGCAGTCTTTTTATATTAAGGGGGGAAAATGAATCGTACAAAAGGTGTTTTAAGAGATCCACTCATCGTAGGAATATTGTTTGGACTGATTGTAGCTACAGCTGTTTTTAATTTTGTAGATGCATCAAGAACAGCACTCAATCTGATCAGTTTACATTTATCAGAAAATTTGTTCAAGGTCATTGCCGCAGCATTTGCAGGTGGCCTAATTGGCTTTGAAAGAGAATCGAAAAACAGACCAGCCGGACTAAGAACCCATGCTTTGGTTTGTATTGGGGCGTCTTTGGTTATGATTATCCCTTTTGGTATACATACTAATCAGCTAAATGGTAATACATTTGATATCACACGACTAGGTGCACAAGTCATCTCAGGCATCGGTTTTCTTGGAGCTGGTACAATCATTAGAAATGGCAACAGTGTAAAAGGACTGACCACAGCAGCAAGTTTGTGGGTGTCTGCAATTATTGGTCTTACAATAGGTGCGGGTGATTATATCATCAGTATTTCTGCAACAGCCATTGTTATTTTTATCTTAAAAGTATTTGGTACATTCGAGCACAGACAGACACTTAAGAATAGACATATGGAGATTGTTATTTTAACCAATGACTTAAAATCTCAAATTGGACATGTCAACCATGTAGTAGACAAATATCATATGAAGCTTAAGAAGATGGAAATCATCGATAGCCATGATGACCAACATGTGAAGATCAGAATTAATGTAAGAATACCAAATGAAATAGTAACAGAAGCAGTTGTCAATGAGTTTGACCAAGTTATCAAAGTTGTGAATCGATAGTGATAACTGCTTTTCTATTTAACTAAGAAAATGAGGGGGATTTGTTTCCTCCTCTTTCTTTATGTTCAATTTAGTGACCATAGTTAAATAACTTGTGGCTTAAGGTGGATGTCTCTTCTTAGAGTATTCTATAGAATAATTATAAGGGAGGATTGAAGATGAAGGCTAAATTATTAATTTTGATGGTGGTTTGTCTCTTGTTTTTAGGATGTGAGGAATTAGATGAAATTAAAGGTGTTATAGACGAAGTAGAAGAAGTGTATACAGAAAATAAAGATGAAATAGACAAAGTTATAGAAGTCGTTAAAGAAAGCGGTGCAGATTTAGAAAATCTTGATACTGAAGACCTTGAGTCTATACTTGATAGAGTTTCAAATGCAATTGAAGAAGACATCGATACTCAAGTGATTGTAGATAACCTAGATGGTCTACTTAGTAATCTAAGTGGTGATGATCTGGCTGGTTTCGGAGAGTATAAAGCTACTGACTTCGTTTCTAGAAATGAAGTCAGTGCATCGGATGGTTATGTGACTGAGTACTATTCATCAGCTAGTTTTGAAAAAGTTGTAGCTTACTACAAAACACTTTTAGAAAATACTGAGGATTATGATATTACCGAGTATCCTGGTGCTGCTGATATTAAAGGAACCCTTGGTGGTGTCTTTGTCTGGTTCATTATCCAAGAAGAAGATGAAGAGACCTCTTATGTAGTTTATCAATATGAAAACTCTGGTCAAGCAGGTAACCCAGCTTCAAATGCTGAAGAAGGTGGGCTTACAGGTGAAGAACTTAAAGCATCTATTGATGACTATGTAGATGTGACATTTGGTGATGAAATCATGATTAGACATGAAATTGGACAACTAGATTTTGAAGAATGGAAAGAAGAATGGGGTAATGCTTATCCTAAAAACCTCACTGTAACCATAAAAGGTGGAGGTATGGATCATGATCCACCAAATACAAAAGAACACAATGATGGAGAAATTCACTATACATTTGAAAATAAGTGTTACTTTAAAGGTAGAGATTATTTGATAGAAAACACCTATAAAGGTGCTATAACAAGAGTTACAAAAATCTTGTATAACCATGAGGCAGATGTAACGACCATTATCGGACAGGATGGCTATATCATGTCAGAACATGGCGATAATGCACCAATAAGACTTTTGGATTTTTCTATTTTTGAAGAACTCGAGAATGATAACGAAACCTATAAATGGCTAAGTGAGGATGGCCTTCTAGAGACTATTGATGAATATGGTTATAGAGAGTATATAGAAACAAAAAATGGTGAGCGTGTCTTTTTAGGTCATAAGTATTATAGGAGTGGTCAAACTTATTCAAAAATGTCTTTAACTTATTCTCTAGATAAGAGAATTATAACCGACTATAAAGAAAGTGGTACGACCCTTGAATACTGTGATCATTTTATGGAAGGAAAGATACTACCTTACATCACATCATGGAAAGTAACAAGCATCGACATACATAGTAAAATAGATGACAAACTTCTAGATAAGGATAATTATAAGGGAGACTATGTTCAAGTAGAAGAGAATGATTAAATGGAGAAATGACGCTGGTCACTTACAAGTGACTGGCGTTTATTATATAATAAATTGATGGAGGCGTTTATGGGAGATGGAAGGTATTATTCGATTGCACAATTTGTTAATGTGGTGTTCTTAACCCTTGTAATTATCTATGTTGTAACAGTATTTATGATGCAACTATATAAAACTTCTGGTGATCAAAATAGTAGGCGATTTTTAAGACCAACACTCTTAATCCTGTTGGGCTTATTTATACTTTTTTTAGAAGAGGTCATCGTAGATGTTTCATTGATCCATAGATTAGATATGCTGTGGTTAGTCACTTTTATTATGATGCATATCTTATTCTTGTTAGATGTTATTTATTTAAATAAGAAAAGTAAATATGGTCTTGATAACATTGTGGTTTCTGTCTTGGTTATACTAGCGGTTGTCTTCAAGCCTGATGTGTTTATTTCTTATCAACCTAATGGTATCGAATTTGAAAACATGTTCTTTGTCATTCTTGGTCTACTGATTCTTATAAATGTATACCTTGTTTTCAGACTTTATAAGATGAACCCTATCAGAAGCTATTTGTACAATCATTTAGGACTCTGGATATTACCTAGCTTGGTCTTCTTGATAGTGGTGATGTTAAATTCAGATTTAACAAGACTTGTCTTATGTTTGATATATGCATCCTATGCATTCGGCATATATAATGTTGCCTTATTAAGAACACCTTATCGGATTGGTATGTCAGTATTCAGAAACATTCGGTTTATGTTGGATGATTATATTTATATAACAGACAAAGATGGCAACATCATATATAGAAACAAGAAAGTACGTGAGTCGGATTTTCTAATCACCTGTGACAAAGTATCTATGGATTCCTTAGACAAGTTATTTGATGAGAAAATAGACATTAGACAGGCTTACAACAAGCAGTTTATCAAATATTTTGGTAAAGATGAGATGTATTTTAATCTCTCCAATAGCTTGTTAAAAGACAAGAATGAACTTGTTGGTTTTATCATAACTTTTATGGATATTACAGATTTGATTCAAATGTTAGATCAATTAGGTGAAAAACAGGATCAGGCGGTTATTCTAAATAGACAATTATCAGAGTACAAAGAAATTGTTTATGAGTTTGAAAAAGAGAGAGAAACAATCAAAATACTAGACGAGATTTCTGAAAAACAAGAAAAGTCTATGCATAGGCTAAAAAATATGGTGAAAGATTTGGCATCGTCTCAGGCGTTTGAAAGTGATATCAATGATATTTTAAGTCGTGCAAAAGAGGACTTAAAAGATGTCAGAGCGGCTGTATCAACTTACATGAACGAATAATGGAGGAAGCATGATTAAGATATTAATAGCGGATGATCAAGTACTTCTTAGAAAGTCATTGGGTCAGTTGATAAGCATAGAAGAAGAGTTTAAAGTCGTGGATTTGGTTGCTACCGGTAAAGAGGCTGTAGAAGCTTGTAGAAGGCATAGGCCTGATATCGTATTGATGGATATAGAAATGCCTGAAATGAATGGCATTACAGCGCTGAAACGTATCAGAGAACAGTTTAAGACTATTAAAGTGATTATGTTGACGACTTTTGACAATAAAGAGAATATTGTAGAAGCTTTTTTAGCAGATGCTGATGGTTATATTACTAAAGATGTGGATTGCAGTGAACTGGTTTCTATAATAAAATGTGTTAACTTTGGACTCACAGTTATACATAAGAGTGTTAAGGAAATCATGGTCAACAAGTTTTCTAGAATGCAGGCTAGCAGTAAATCTTATCTTAAAGTTTTATCAGAAGAAGAAATTGAAATGATCAAACATATTGTCAGTGGTAAAAGCAACAAAGAAATTGCGGCAATTTTCTGTTACACAGAAGGTACTATAAAAAATAAAGTTAGTAAGATATATGAGAAGTTAAACATAACAGATAGGCTGCAACTAGCAGTTTATGCTGTAGAAAATGGCATAGAATCATGAATGATGTTCTAAAGCTTGAAATTCAAACCATTTGTGTGGTCCATATTTTTGCCATTGTCTTATCAATAGCATTTTTAATGATATTTTTGATAAAAGCAAGAAAAAACCAAGCGCTTAACTGGTTTGTTGTGGTGCAACTTTCTATGATCGGCTGGATGATATTTAAAATATTTAAAACAGTCGCACCTAATGTAACCTTGAGATGGCTGTTTATAGTTGCTTATTACATTTGTGCTTGTATATTGGAAATTGCCTTTTTAGAATTTGGCTATACTTATTACACTCAAAAGTCTTTAAAAAGACCTGTTCGAATGCTTCTATGGACAGTAGTTGTATTTCAGGTACTGATCATTGTCACAAATCCAATACACCATTTATTTTATAAGACATACAACTTTTGGACCGATTCATTTGGCATTTTGTTTGTACTACATACGGTAATTGAGTATGCTTTTATTGGTGTTGGTTTTTACTATTGTAGAAAAATGTTTAAGATCTGCTTTGAAGGCAAAAATGCGATGTACAGACTATTGGTTTCTTCTGCAATACTGTTACCGCTTTTTATCAATGTGCTCTTTATTACTAAAGTGATTCACCGTTTTGTTTTTTCCTTAGGTTGGTATGTTATTTTTGACTTAACGCCCATTGTCTTTACATGGTCCATGTTTGTATTTGTATATGCAACATTTAAGTCTGAGTTTATGTCTTTATCGCCTATTTTAAGGCATGAAATTGTTCATAAGCTAGATACACCTATACTTGTTTTAAATAAAAAGTTTGAGACCTTGTATCAAAACCATGCTTATCAAAGTAAAGACATTTGTAAACCTGATGATTTGAAAGAGTATTTAATCACAAGCAAAACTCCTGATGTTATAGAGTTAAAACATAATAAGCGTTATATAAGAGTTCAAAGCTCTTGGGTTCAAGATCAAATCATTTTAATTTTTAAGGATATTACACCTTATAAGGTTATTGAAAGCGAACTCCAGAACAAGCAGGTAGAACTCAATCAAAAGAACAAGATACTATCAGACCATATTGGACTTTTGAAAGAAAGTTCTAAAATTGGAGCCAGAAATTATGTCGCAAGGGAACTTCATGATATTGTTGGCCATTCATTAGTAGTAACCATAAAACTACTAGAAGTGTCAAAGGTATATTACAACAATGACAGAACTCTGAGCATGAATGCTTTAAAGGATGTTTCGGACTCGCTAGATGCAGGCCTATTATCCATGAGTCACATAAGAAAAGGTCAAATTTCAAGAGCTTACTCTGGCAATTTATTAAAAAAGGAACTGAATCGTATATTGGATGCTATCAGGTATACTGGTATTCAGACCAAATTATCTGTAAAGGGTCTTGAAAAAGAAATTGATGATAAGGTGTATGACATTATTAAGAAAATTGCTAAGGAGTTAATCACTAATGCACTCAAACACAGTGGTGCAAAAGAAATATTTGTTTCAGTAAAAGTTCAAGTTAATGATCTTCAGATGATGATCATTGATAATGGTGAAGGTTGTGATGAACTTATAGAAGGTAATGGTTTAAAAGGTATCCGATCAAGGCTTGATTTGGTGAATGGAAACCTTGACTACATAACTTCTAAGGGAGAAGGCTTCTTTAGTAAAATAAGTATAAAAACAAGTTAAATGACTTAGGATTTATAATTCAATCCTAAGTCATTTTTTTTATGTAAGAAATTACATCAGTCACTGTCAAGTATGCCTGAGTTCAATTGTTATAGCCACATGCTTAACATAAGCTTAATATAGATCTTATTGATGAAAGGAGATATGTATGGGAATAGCACACGAGGTAGACTACAAACTTTATGGCGATGATATGCAGTTTGTTGAGATTGAGTTAGACGGTGGGGAAACGGTCTTAGCTGAAGCTGGTGCCATGATGTACATGGACAAGAAAATTAAAATGGAAACTATATTTGGAGACGGATCAGCAAAACAAGAAAAAGGTTTGTTTGGGAAACTTAAAAGTGCTGGAAAAAGACTGTTAACAGGTGAAGGTTTGTTTATGACAACCTTTACAAATGATATGTCGGGAAAAGCACATGTGGCTTTTGGAGCACCATATCCAGGGACTATTATTCCAGTAGATTTAGATACTATGGATGGCGCACTTATCTGCCAAAAGGACGCATTCTTATGTGCAGCCAAGGGTGTATCAGTAGGCTTGCATTTTCAGAAAAAAATGTCTGGTTTCTTTGGTGGTGAAGGTTTTATCATGCAAAAACTTGAAGGAGATGGACTGGTGTTTTTGCATGCTGGCGGAACGATTATCAAAAAGACCTTGAATCATGGTGATGCTTTAAGGATAGACACTGGTTGTCTAGTCGCCATGACTCCTGGAATAGATTTTGATGTACAGTTTGCCTCAGATATAAAGAGTGCTGTATTTGGTGGTGAAGGTATTTTCTTTGGAACACTCACAGGTCAAGGTGAAGTTTGGCTTCAGTCACTCCCGTTTTCTAGAATGGCTGACCGTGTTATGACAGCTGCAGGTTCAAGTAAAGGTGAAACTAAAAAGGCAACTGCTAATCCTTTAGAAGAGTTATCAGGATTGGCAAATTTATTCGGAGATTAAGGAGATATCATGAAAAGACTTATCTATAACTTACTTATTGTAAGTATAATTTTGCTCTTGTTATCATGCGGTAGTAATGCTGATATAGACGAAAGTTTATCTGTTAAAGAGAATCTTACGAGTAGTCAAACCACAGGTAGTGGTGATTCAGCTAATGAGTCTGAGTCAAATAGTAGTTCAAGTGCATTGAAAGAAAGAGCAAAAAAAGAAGGGGTTTCTGTAAAGGAAATGGAAAGCATGATCAAAGAACTGGCTGAAAAAACTGCAGAAACATATCAAACGACATATGAAGCTTATCTTAGTGATTTAGAAAAAGAAGGTAAAACAGCCTTTGAGGAATTTCAGACAGCTGCAGATTTCATGGGTCTCACTATCAAAGAATATCATGAAATGGAAATGTCAAAGCCTGCTCTTTCTGAAGAAGATCAAGCAACAGTTGCTGCTATGAACTCAGCAATTGCAGATGTAGATCTTGGTGGAGATATAGAAGAATATATTGAAGAACTGCAACTTTTAGACATCAAACAAGTAGAAGAAAGCATGCAGATGGAAGGCATGTTTATTGTGGAATACTTATCAGATACATCATTACAAGTCATGATGGACCATTATGATGAACTACTTAAGTTTACTGATGGTTATTCATTTATGGACTCAGGTGTTAGTGTAACTATATTTGGTACCTTTAGAGGTGGATTTGTAAATGTCATTATGTCAGAAGAAGTTAACAATGATATGATCAGGGTTGTTTATACTTTTACAGGTGATGTTGATAATTTAGAAGAAACTTCAGAAAAAACATATGAACCTGTTGATGGTAAAAGTTTTTTAGAATGGGCCTTGTTCCAAATGGAAGACATGATAGATTCAGGCGAAAACACCTCAGAAGGTATAGAATATGTGGTGTTTATGACTATGTCAGGTGAGGAATCTGTAATAGATTATTATAAGTCCATGTTAGAAGATTCAGAGAACTACTCTGAAGCAAATGTCAGTGATGAATTGGTCTTAACTGGTCTAGTAAACGGAGAAAAGGTCACAGTGAGTATTGCCAGTGATGCTGGTGTTTCATATGTCCAAGTTAATAGATACTTTGATCGTGTTCCTGAAGCAAAAAAGACAGATGTTAATTCAGAAGACTTGATGAAATGGGCTATTTATTCTTTGAAACAAGTGATCTTGGAAGACCATTGGAACGATGGTGGCTTAACATTGATTTACACATCATATGCATCTGTTGAAGATTTGGCAAGTCACTATAGAAAGGAATTTAAGAAATACGATGATTTTAAGGAGTATGGTTCATTAGATAATAATGATTTGAATTTTGAAGCAAGTATTGATGGTGTAACAATTACCGCTAGTGCCTATAAGGATTTAGATACTGGTGATACAAAATCAATGTTTACCAATAGTTCTACAAGATAGGGGGATTTATGAAAAAAATATTTGTATGGATAATGATATTGTGTATGCTTACAAGTACCTTGGTTTTTGGTGAAGGAGAAACAGATTCTATTATAAGTGCATCATATGGTAGCACCTATGTCATCAAGAACGATGGCACTTTATGGGGTTGTGGTGCTCAGTATGTTGGTAATGGAAAAGGGTACAAGGATGAACAAGTAGAATTTGTCAAAATCCTAGATGACGTAAGAAGTGTATCTGCTGGTGGTTCTTCTAGTTTTTTTGCCGTAAAAAAAGATGATACGCTATGGGGCTGGGGTGATATTTATGGTTATCCAGTTAAAGGTGAAGGATTAAGTCCTACACTTCTTTACCCAACTAAGATTAACATAGACAATGTAAAATCAGTTTCAGCGAGTCAATATTATTCATTGGTTCTAAAAAATGATAATACTCTTTGGATCATGGGGAAAATGCATACTGGTAATGGTACTTTAGATAATGCCATGGTAGAAGACGGCTATGTAAAGGTAGCTGATGATGTTATCGATATGTATGCAGGTAATAGCACAGTGTACTTTATAAAAGATGATAATACCTTATGGGGATACGGTGACAATAACTACGCAGAACTCGGTAATATGGAATCTCAAAAAGAAGATGTTTTGAAGCCTATTAAAATACTAGATGATGTACGTAGCATCCAAGCATCTACAGGTGTTGTTTTTGCAGTAAGGCTTGATAATTCCTTGTATGCATGGGGGTCTAGTGGTTTTTATACAGAAGAATTTGGTTGGGTAGAAGATGCAGGTAAACCTTATAAGGTTATGGATAATGTAAAGACTGCTACGGTTGATGGTGATAGTGCTTTTATAATAAAAACAGATGATTCTCTTTGGGCTTGGGGTTACTCTTATGAAGGCAAAAGTGTCACTAATGAACAAGTACCTTACAAAGTTGCGGAAGGCGTGAAATCAATTACACTTGGTGAGCGTCATGCAGCCGTTGTCATGAAAGATAATACCCTATGGACCATGGGTGGTGATTATAGAGGTGGTCTAGGTTATGAAGCCAATGAAACTTGGTATACACCACTAACCAAGGTGTTTGAAAACGTGCAAGATGCACCTGCATCTTGGGCTGTACAATATGTAGAAAAAGCTATTGGTGAGCAGTTGATTCCAAATGATATGCAAAACAATTATACCAAGGCTATTACAAGAGAAGAATTTTGTATTCTTGCTATTAGGATGATTGAAGTGCGTTCTGGTATGGACATTGAAGATTATCTAAAAGAAGTCGGTACTGAAGCTGCACCATCAGGCACTTTTGAAGATTGTGATACCTTTGAAGTTAGAGCTGCAAAATCTCTTAAGATTACAAAAGGTACTTCTGAAACAACCTTTGATCCAGACAGGACTCTAACACGTCAAGAAGCCGCCACTTTCCTAACAAATACAGCGCTTGCTTGTGGTAGAAGCGTTGAGTTTTCGACACCTAATTATGCGGATGTATCTTCTATAGCAGATTGGGCAAAGCCATTTACAGGTTATGTCTATGACATAGATGTTATGAGGGGTGTTGGTAACAACAACTTTGGTCCATTGATGCCATATCAGAGACAACAAGCTTTTATTACCATGTATAAAATTTGGCTGGCTATAGACTCAGTTAATACAGATAATGTTGAGGTTGAAAGTGCGAAAACAAACGATACTAATGAAATCGCAAAAAGTACTGATAAGGCTGATGCTAATGAAGTTGTAAAAAAGACTGAAGATGCTCATAATGAGTCAACAGAATCTAATACAGTAGAAGATGAAGCTTCATCAGATCAAGCGATAGAGGACATGATTTCATTTAAACCATATCCAAACGATTATTTGTTAACACTTTCAGGGAAGATGACGGATAATGGCACAACAAAAGCACTGCAATATTCTATATATCACAAGGACAGCAAGTATAGGGTAGATGAGTATATAGGCCCAAGTGTTAGTGCTTCTTATGTTTTTAAAGACACACCTCATACAACCTTGGTTAAGAAGTATACTGGTGATAAATCTGAAGAAACATATGAAGGCAACATGTTACCAATCAAGGTCCTAAATCCTGATTTATATGAAACCTATAAATCTATGGATGGCTTTGAAGTCAAACTAGAAACCATTGATGATATGGAGACCATTGCAATTAAAGTCTTGATAGCAGGACACGAAAATAAGTTTTGGTATTCTACTAAACACTTTATGCCTGTTAAATATGAAGTGAAGAAAGTTGGTACAGATGATGTCATTTCAATGTATGTAGATCTTAATTTTGATGATACATATGACCTGCCAAATGAATATTTTACATCTGAAGGGTTATTCTAAAAAAAGGCTATAAGCCTTTTTTTAATACATCTTCATATAGTCTCCATGTGCTTGAATAAGTTCATCACAGAGTTTTACAATATCGTCAAGTGAAAGTTCAGCAGCAGTATGAGGATCTAGCATGGCCGCTTGATAGATTTTCTGTCTGTCTCTTGTAAGTGCTGCTTCAATGGTTAAAAGTTGTGGATTGATATTGGTCATGTTAAGTGCTGCAAGTTGAGTCGGTAGTTTGCCTACATGACATGGGTGAATGCCGCTACCATTAACCAAACATGGTACTTCAACACACGCATCATCTGGTAAATTAGAGATAAGACCATTATTGATGACACTGGCACCAATTTGATACGGCGTGTCTGTTACGATAGATTCCATGATATGACAAGCGTATTCTTCAGATCTTTCGTGACTTACTTGACCACCTGCCATAATCTCTTTTTTCTGAGCATCCCATCTTTCTATTTGATCCACACATCTTCTTGGATATTCATCAAGGGGGATATTAAACTTATCAATAAGCTGAGGATAGTTTGATTTGATGTAATATGGATTGTATTCAGCATTATGTTCGCTTGATTCAGTACAGTAATAACCAAACTTATCTATATAGTCATATCTGACCATATCATGGTGTTTTTCTTTGTTCTTTTCAAAAGCCCGTTTTTTTATTTCAGGGTACAAATCATTGCCTTCTTTCTCCTTAATAGACAGTAACCACGCCATATGGTTGATGCCTGCAATGACTTCTTTTCTACCTTCTAATTTGTCTTCTAAGTCAAGATCTTTTAATAGGTCACGTGAACAAGTTTGAACACTGTGGCATAAACCGATGGTTTTTATCTTTGTATAACGTTGCATATAGCCTGTGAGTATAGCCATTGGGTTGGTATAGTTTAAAAGCCATGCATTCGGGCAAACCTCTTCCATATCATTGGCGAATGCTTCCATGACTGGTATGGTTCGTAAGCCTCTCATGATGCCACCAATACCTAGCGTATCTGCTATCGTTTGTTTTAATCCATATTTTTTAGGAATTTCAAAATCGATGATTGTAGCTGGATCGTATCCGCCAACCTGGATGGCATTAACAACAAAATCAGCCTCTTTTAGTGCTTCTTTACGATTGGCAATACCAATATGTTTTGTAATTCTTGCTCTTCCATTGTTGATGTTTTTATTGAGCGTTGTTAATAGGATGTAGGATTCTTCTAGTCTTGTTTCATCTATGTCGTATAATCTGATGTCACTGGTATTTAGTATGTCCGATGTAAGGACATCACCTAAAACATTTTTTGCAAATATCGTCGATCCTGCACCCATAAAAGTTATTTTAGTCATTTCATGCCTCCTTTAATATATACCTTTACATATATACTAGAATAAAATCTTTTTATACTCTATAATTGATGTTGTAAAAACATTGCATTATGTTGCTTGAGGTGGATTATGAGAACTTTTAATCAAAATTTTTATGCCGGTAAGACCTCCTTCGGCATTAACTTAGTTTTTTGTGGCAAAGAAGCATGCCTTCCTAGTCATAGGTTTGGACCGTCTAAAAGACCGCATTATTTATTCCATTACATTGTATCTGGTCGGGGCAAGTTCATGAAAAAGACGCATAGCTATGACTTAAGTGAAGGACAAGGTTTTTTAATTACACCTGGAGAAGTGACGACTTATCAGGCTGATCATGATAAACCATGGACCTATCTTTGGTTATGTTTTGATGGTACAGATGCAGAGGAAATACTGAAAGCTTGTGGCTTATCGAGAAGTCATCCTATTTTTAATGGAGGCGATCACAAGGCCATCTGTGATCTTATGCATAGAATCATAGATCATGCCATGTCATCAACTGGGTTTTCGTTTAAAAATCTTTCCCTTGCTTACGAGTTCTTTGAGCTTCTTAGACAAGAGAGTGATGAAAAAGTTACCCATGAAGTTTATGTGGATAGGGCAATAGACTTTATCAAGAGTAATTATGCCTATGATATTCAAGTAAAAGATATTACTGATGCAGTAGGCTTAGATAGAACTTACTTGTTTAGACTCTTAAAAAAAACACTTGGCGTATCTGTTCAGGAATACCTTATAGACTATAGATTAAGAATGGTCAAAGACTTATTGGTAGATGAGTCTCTATCTATCACAGAGATCGCTTTTTCATCTGGTTTTACTGATTATTCCTTGTTTTATAGGCACTTTGTTAAGGCCTATGATATGACACCCAAGGCATATAAATCAAAGATAAAAAGCTTGTAAAAGCGGTCATATGTCCGCTTTGATTTTGTACTGATGGTATATCCTAAAGTAAAAGGAGTTTTTGATGAATAATACTATCGATAAGACAATTGAGTATATAAGAGAAAAACAAACAGGAGAAGTAACTGGTCATGACTGGTTTCATACTAAAAGAGTCTATGAGATGGCTCTTGATTTAGCTGAAGATCAAGCTTGTGATCTTTTAGTCGTATCTCTTGCTTCACTTCTTCATGACATAGAAGACTGGAAGTTTAATGGAGGCGATGAAACTGCTGGTCCAAAAGCGGCGAAAGCCTTTATGGATAGTTTAGGTGTAGATCAAGACATCAGTGATCATGTCGTTCAGATCATTTATGACTTATCTTATAAGGGGACTGAAAAGAAAGCATCTATGAAGACTATAGAGGGAATGATTGTACAAGATGCGGATCGTTTGGATGCATTAGGTGCCATAGGTATAGCAAGAACTTTCGCTTTCGGTGCAACTTATGGTAATGAGATATTTAATCCTGAAATTGAACCTAGAATAGTCATTGATGCAAGCGCTTATAAAGATAAGTCTGTTAAGTCAACGACTGTGAATCATTTTTATGAGAAACTCTTTAATCTAGTTTCACTTATGAATACCGAAAAGGCTAAGGTTATTGCGAAAAAAAGACATGATTATATGTTAGATTTTATAGGTGTTTTACTTAGAGAATCAAGGGCATCTGATTCTATCCATATGGCTTTATTAGATAAATTTCTATAAGTCTGTGTTATGATAGACTTAGGTGATAAGCATGCGTAAAGTTAAATCGAAATCTTTATTAAACAAGTACATAAAAAAATACCAGCTTCAAGGTATCTTTGAAGATCATTTAAGAGGCTTGATTGAAGTTCATGAATTTGAAGTGGGAGAACTCATCATTAGAGAAGGTAATATGCAAGCCTTCTATTATTTTCTCGTTGAAGGAAAAGCCAAGGTTTGTCCATCGTCTGTAGAAGGCCAGGTGGTTCTTTTAGATTTTATGACACCTATAGACCTGATAGGTGATATTGAGTATGTGAATGAAAGAGAGAATTATCACGATGTTTTGGCTTTAAAAAGGACCGTTTTAATAGCCATACCTTTAGATTATGTAGACAAATACTTGCATGACAATGTTCATTTTCACAGGTTTGTTTCATCTGTGATGGCTAGAAAAATAATGAACACATCTCTTAAGTTTTCAAGAGCCATGATGTATCCGTTGAATGTACGCTTTGCCTCATACTTGTTGGAGCATTATGAAGATGAACTCAACCAAGTGATAACCGTTAAGTTCAAAGAAGTTGCTGATTACTTTGGTATCACTGCTCGTCATTTGAGAAGGGTAATGCTGGACTTTGAAACAAGAGGGATCTTGGAAAGAAAAGTAGGGGCCATTGTTGTTCATGATTTAGATGCCCTAAAAAAAGAAGCAAAGCTAATGCAGTAGAATCTACTGCATTATTTTAGTATAGCCATCATATCTATAGAAATCTTTTTATCTATGTCTACAGGCACTGCTTGCAGACCTTTTTTTAGTTGATTGTCTGTCTCTAGTATTCTGATGGCTGAAGCAGACTGGAGACCTAGGCCTAAATCCATTATTTCAATTGGATTGCCATCACCACAGGCTAAGTTGACTGGACTTGCATCAGCTATCAAATAACATGATTTGTCTGTAAAAGTGAGTTTCTCTATGTCTTTTTTTACCCTAGTCACAGACGCCTTTTCTTTAAGTCCTTTAACATCAATTTCAAAGCTGTAGTGACCACTGTTGGCTAAAATGACATTTGGCTTGAAATACTTTATATGGTCAGGTCTAATCACATCAAAAGAGCCTGTTACTGTTATAATAACATCTGCCTTTTTTATGACTTCTGGCAAATCATCTACATAGTATCCATCTGCTTTTGCTTTTAGTCTTATGGTTGGATTTAAATCATAGACCATGACATTGGCACCTTGTCCTTTAAACTTCTTTGCTACACCAGACCCGCAAAAGCCGTAACCGATAACAAGCACCTGCTTACCACCCAGTAAAAGACTGGTTGCCCTCATAAAGCCATCTACTACAGATTGCCCAACGCCAATGGCATTTTCAAGGAGTTGTTTGACAGGAGAATCATCAATCACTACAACAGGGTAGTCAGGTGATACTTTTTCCTTTTCAATTAGAAGTTTGCCTGAACGTGTTTCTTCGTTTGCACCAATTGGCGTCCAGTCAGGCTTTAATCTGTCATGAGCAAGTATTAAGCTTGCGCCGTTATCCAAAAATAGATCGATTTTATGATCCATAACCTGTGTAAGGTAATTTTGATGATCTTCATAAGTGTCGTTTTTCTTTCCTAGTACGGTCATTCTATCGAGTGAGGCCAAATAGGCTGCTGTATCTTCTTTGGTTGTACCTAGGCAGCCAACTAAGTAGATGTGTTTTGCACCACCTCTTAATATCCCCTCTATCCAGACTGCAGTTTTAGGTTCGATGTGCATACAGATGGCAATAATCTTACCCTTAAAAATCTGTTCATTGTCAAGATAATCGTTGATAGAATCGACTAGAGGCATCATATCTCTAAACCACTGAAGTCTTTCAATTCCTGTTTTCTCTAAACTTTGATTGTCAATAATTGATTTCATATCTTATCCTTTCTCTATTAACTAAAGTATAAAATCAAATGGCCACATCACTAGAGGACTAATGTCCGCAAAAAAAGAAAAAGCCTATGAGGCTTTATTGATGATAACGCTTATCCAGTTTTCGTTCTTATTTTCTCTAACATCGACGTTCTCGATGATCTCAAGTATATTTAATTGACTACTTTTACTTAAGAAGTCAGACAAACTTTCTCTTGTAAAACAGGTGAAATACCTGCCATCTTCATTAAAATCTTCAGTTCGGTCTTTAAAAGACATCATAAAGATACCGTCATCTTTTAAGTAAGATAAATATTTTTCTATGATCTCTAAAAGATTGTTTCTTTCTACATGTATCAGTGAAGCACAGGCCCAAATACCATTGTATCTTTCTTGAGTTTCGTAGTCTTCGAAGGTGCTGTGTACAACAGGATTTGATAAGACGGACTCACAATATTCAATCATTTTTTTAGAGCCATCTACAGAGGTAACCTTGTACTTGTAACTGAAGTAAAATGAGTCACGACCTGAACCGCATCCAAGGTCTAGAATATGTCCTGAGTTTACATAAGATTCAAATTTTTTATAAAGTGCTGTCATATCAGCTTGAACTGTATCATTGATAAATCGATTACTGTGTGTGTTGTAATATTCTATACTTTTCATAATTCTCCCTTGATTTTCAAACCTACAGTTTATAATAACATGTTTTAATTCCTTAGTCTTTAGATTATTCTAAGAATTTTATGGATTATTAAAGAAATTTCTTAAAATAAGTTTAGCTTTTATGGTTCAGGTGTAGTATGATTAAATGTAAACTTTTTTATTATAAATTGGAGGCAACATGAAAAAACAATTAGAAGAACTTATACATATTTTATTGGGTGATTTATCTGAAAGTATTTACAGTGATACAGAAAAAATTGATGCTTATGCAAATAAAATCAATGGACTACTGGACATAAGAAAGGGGTCAAAGGACCAACTTTTAACAACACATATATCGGAAACGGTTATTGCACCACTTGCCTTTTGGGGTACTGGTTCAAATGAAAAAACATCATTTGTACACATTGGTATGTCACCGCTTTACAATAAGAACATCCATCTTCAAAAACAAGAAGCAGGAGACAAATGGTCATCGTATTTTAACTACTACACGAGTGGTCATGACCTCTTAGATGATAAGAATATCATTAAGCTACTCTACGTATTAAATGAAGAACACGAGCAAGGTAAGATTACTATTGAAGACATTCAAAGAAAGCTATTACTATCTAAAGATGATTTGCTAAAACACTTTTCAGAAGATGGTCTTATGTTTGCTTATTTGATGCCATTTCATTCTCACGCATTTGATACCAATCTTAATGGCATTGAATACTTAATGGAAGAAATACCTTCATATAAGAAATACATTCAAAGATTGATGACTCATATCAAATACAATTTAACAGAGGATGGTCTTATTTTCTGTGATGGCTATTCGGAATCTAAAATCGTTAGGTCTTTATTGGAGAAAAAAGGTGGAGAAGTGACGCTTGAAAATAAGTTCTTTACCCTTATGAAGTGGGAGGCAAAAACAGCACTACTTCTAAATGATCCATTAAACTCAAGACATGGTCTTAGATCAGATATGGAGATAGATCAGGTCATTGGCAAAATTAAAGGTGATGTTCCAATTTTAGATGACTTTTGTAAGGACTTGCTAGAAAAAAGAACAGATGAAGACTATAAGAGTAGAGGTCAAAGAATCCAAGGCAAGAAACTAAAGAAGATAGCAGTAAAGCATATTAGAAAAACTGGAGAGTAATCTCCAGTTTTTATATTGCCTTCTTGAGTGTTTGTTTGGATTCATTATTTGAAAGTAAAAATACTGTGTATCTAATTAATACATAGATTACAATGGTAAATGCAATAAGGTTCATAAAAGAACTTATAATTGGTAAAAAGCTTAAACCAAAGTATTTTGTTTTGACTGTCAGTGCGATACTTGAAATGACCAGTGGAAATGTAAATGCCGAATAAGCTGGCATAAATGACAGTTTAAGAAGTTTAGGCATTTGAAATAGAGCATATATCAGCATAATGGCCGATAAGGCTGATAACAAATACACAAGCACTGGACTCTTGTTTGCAAAAGCATTCATATAACCTACCAAACACAGAGAGGCTGGTGCAGCAAATATTACTTTTGTTGGTAAAGATGGCATAGGCATCTCCTTAATGATAAGGACCCTATATGTAACGACTGGTAACAAGACTATGTAGTTGATAAGGCCAAACCAAAAAATTATTTGACCAAGTGTTTGCATTTGATAAGCTGGACTCGTAACGCTGGCGCATATGATACCGACATACATAACAAAGTACGAAGGAAATACTTTCTTTATATTAAAGTTAAAAATATACTTCTTAGTAAAGATACCCATAAAGGTAAGGTGTATTAAAATGCCCAGTCCCCATAGAAGGACCGCATACTTAGTTAATGGCTTTATGTAAACTGAAAGTAAGATCAAAGACATGGGAAATGCAGCCATGACTGAGCCTGCAACAGGATTTTCAAATGCTGTTTTTAAAGAACCCTTTACCAAGACCATCTTTAAAACGAGTAAGATACCAATTAATGCTGACACAGCGCCTAACATATATCTTAAAGTTTGGCTGTATGTCCCTATTAAATTGCCAAGTGCAGCTAGTCCTAGCATAAGACCAGCAATTGGATAGGGTAGTTTCTTTAATATATTCATTTTATACCTCGTCTGTATTCGTTATTTCTAATTCTCTTACAATTATCTTTGCAGCCGATTCAGCAATTTCTCCTGTAAAAGAAATACACTGAGCCTTGTGTTCACCAGATGCCATATCCATGCCCTTTGTTAGCACCTTACAACATAAGACTTTGTGATTTTTCTTAAAGTCGCCTTGTAATTCATTTGCCAGTTCTAACGTTTTAACGGATTTAGGATCTGCAGGTGTTGTACCTTTGGTTCTCCCAAAGAAATATCCAAGTGCCATAATACCGCCAGATACGGCCCCGCAAACACATTTGGATTTACCGATACCTACTGGGAAACCGGATGCCATGGCAATCATTTCTTCTGGCATGTCCAGTTCAAAGTTTTTTCTGATAGATGCAATAACAGCCTCTGAGCAATAATACTCCCCATTTCTAAACATTGTTTCCGCATCATTTCTGATTTGTGATACACTAACTTGATTTTTCATAATTGACCCCCTTGAAATTATATATTGTCACGAATCATACTAACACAGTATAGATAGCTTTCAAATGAAAAATTGGGTCCTATAGAATCTTTTGATAGTGGTTACTTGAAGTATCAAATTACTTGATTTTTATGAGTTGGCATATGCCTGTTATAAGTCTTGAAGCAAGTCATATCAATGACTTGCTCCTATATAAAAATAAGGCTATTAAATAGACAATCAGCATCAGAATAATGGATGTTAAAGATGAAAATATCAAGAGAATAGAAAGCCCGATGATTAAGAGGATAGATGCTCCTTTTAAGAAAACGTCTCCTGATATTTTATAGACTGATACAAGTCCGATAATGGCATTTAAGACGAAAAAGCCATTGGCAAAAGAAACAACACTTTCAATATCTATCAAATGCAACTGATTAAGTGTCAGTATAATAAGATGCATGATGATAAAGTAGTAGGTAGGTGTTGTTGGTATATTGTGTTTGTTTCTAGCCATAAGTAATTTGGGTAGATAGCCTTCCGTGGCAATAGAGGATACAAGTCTTGATAGAGCACCAACAATTAATATATAAGTAGACATACATAAACCAGTTACCAGTATGGCCAAGATACTTGGACTAAAAGTCTTAAATACCGGATAAAGTATCTGTGTCAGTGTCATGCCTTCGTTTCCTATAGAATTAAAAGAAAGTGCAATCAAAATATAAGTCAAAGTGATAACAATGATACTGATGATGGTTGCACGTTTAACAGTTGTTTTAACGTCCTTAACCTGTCCTGAATAATTACCTACAATTTCCCAACCGATAATAGCCCAAAAAAGAAGAAGGCTTGTCTTTCCAAAGCTCATAACAGTCACAGGCTCAGAATTAAAATGAATACCATTAGTCGCTATGGTAGCCACTGAACTTAACAAAAGTATCAGAGTGATACAGGTTGAGACAATGAAACTGATGGTAGACATGACCTTAAGATCTCTTAATAAGACAAAGAAAGAAACCACTATTAAAACCATAGCAATTATAGGTTGACTTATATTGGATAAAAAACCGAGTTGATTGAGGTATTCACCAGCTGTTAACATGACGGCTGTTGGTCCTACTGAAACAGCTGAGATCATCAAAAATGATGCATATAGTTTCCATTTTGGCCCCATGACTTGATCAATAGCTAATGTCATACCACCGTCTCCAGGTAATAAAATAGAGAGTTTTGAAAAGCATAAGGCAAATAATGCGCCTAAAAACATAATGAAAATCCATGCAATTAATGACCAATCTCCAAGCATTTTGTAGGCAATAGGTGGTAATAAGACAATACCACTGCCTAGTATAGGTCCAATCATAAGCCCGCTTAAGAGTAATGGGCCAATCTTTTTGTTCATATCATTCTCCTTGTAATCTAACTAAATCCATCATATATTAGAATTAGGTATTTGTATAATAAATAGTTATGATGATATCCATCATAATTACTGATGGGAGAAAATATGGATATTAGAAATTACATCACATTTGTTCATGTGGTTGAAATGAAAGGCTTTACAAAGGCTGCAGAAAAGTTAAATTATGCCCAGTCTACAGTAACACTACATATTAAGGAACTTGAAGACCATTATAAGGCGAGTCTATTTGACAGATTGGGTAAAAAAATTCAGCTTACTCACTTTGGCAAACTTATCTATCCTGAGGCTAAGAAAGTCGTTTATGATTATAATAAACTCATCAACATTGATGTAAGCGGTCAGCGCCAAGTCTTAAGGATTGGTGTGTATGAGTCTTTACTTAAATACAGGTTGATGCCTATATTTAGAATGTTTAAACAGGCTAATCCTCATGTGGATATTGTAATTGCACATGGCGTTTGTAAAGATTTAAGAGACATGGTTAGAAGAGGAGACTTAGACCTTGCTTTTCAACTAGAAACCCTTCAAAGTTTTAAAGACTTGACGGCTCATAAACTATGCCCTGAAAGCCTTTCTCTAATCATGCCTGTCGGTCAGGCTGTCAATGAACTCTACAATGGACATCAGACCATATATTTAACAGAAGAAGGGTGTTCATACAGAAAGCTGTTTGAAACTTATTTAAAAGATCACCAGGTAAACTCAAGGCAAGTCATGGAAACTGGTTCTGTTGACTTGATCAAACAGTATGTATCTCTTGGTATGGGTTATTCCTTAATCCCTAAGATAGCCATAAATGATGATGATAAATTAGAAATCTATGATATTCCCTTTAAACCGACCATCTATACACAACTTGTCCATCATAAATCTAAAGAGGGCTTTCAAGCATTTGATGATTTTATTCAATTGGTAAAAAAACAAGCAGTTAAATGGTGATCTAATATTTTAGAAATATATGTATATGTCATCATCTTTGACTCTGAATCAAATGTGATGATTAAAAAAAACTACAAGAATATCAGAAGTTAAAGTATGATTAAGCTATTTAGCCGTGTAAATATGAGTGTATTGGGTATATATAGCAAAAGATGATAAATGATATAGAGCACTTCAACTTTAGATTATAAAATTTGGTTTAAATAAATAGAGAGGATGCCTTGAGATAGGTATCCTTTCTTATTCCTAAATCTTAATTTTAGTTTTTTGTATATATATGTGAAACAAATCTTGCATATAGTGATATAATATCTTCAGAAGTTGAGTAATTAAGAGAAAAATGGGCATAAATGTTTTAGAGGAGTTAACATATGATTAAAACTTATAAACCATATAGAGATATAGGTGCAAAACTTGTCATGGCAAGTCTTTTGGTTATAAATATTTTGATACTACTTAAGAAAGAATGGACTCTATTTTTGATCTGTCTTTCTTCTGCATTGATTCTCATGTCCTTTTATATGATATTAAATAGGGTTAAGGTGCTTCGTAACAAGGATATGACCATAAACAGCATCTTAAGAATGTCTCAGGCGACTTTGAATGCAGATTCAAAAGAAGACTTATACAGGACCATATTAGAAGAAATGGTAGATGCCATCGAATCAGCTGATAAGGCTTCGTTGATAACAATAGATGCCTTAGGCTTTATGAACTTTGAAGCTGTTGTTGGATTTGATCTAGAAGCTGCAAAGGAACTCAATATGAGGTTTGAGGAATCCTTCTTGTTTAATGCCATTACAGATAAGATACCCAAATCGATCATAATTGATGATATTGAGCTTAAGAATCAAAATCTTTTAAGTGAAGAAAGCAAAGAAATTATGTCAAGGGTAGGCATTGGTGCAATTGATAAGACTGTCTGTGTACCCATTACTTTAGACAAAAAGATTTTTGGTATGATCAATATTGATAATACTTCTGGTAAAGTATTTTCTGAAGAGGATGTAAAACTCATAGAAGACTTCGCAGTAGAGATATCAAAAATAGTCAAATTACATGAACTTCTGAATAAGACGACTGCTAAGTATGTGGAAGATCCTCTGACAAAAGCATTTGTTAGGGCCAGCTTTAAAGAAAAGGCAGAAGAGATTCTAAAAGAAGAAACTTTAGTAGAGAAGAAACTTGTTTATTTTGATATTGATAAACTTAAATCTATCAACAAAGACTATGGATTTGAAGTTGGCGATCAAATACTTATTCATTTTGTTAAAGGTATAAAGAGCCAGATTTATGGCAAAGAAATGATTGCAAGATATGGTGGAGATGAGTTTGTTATGCTTTTTACAAGAAGGAATTCTTCTCTAGAAAGCTTTATGGACAGGTGTGTTAAGTGGTTTGAAGACCATCCCTACAAGCACAAAGGTGAGGATATATTTGTTGAGTTTTCATATGGTACAGCCATTTATGGTTCTGATGCCAGAAGTTTAGGTGATTTGATTTTACTGGCCAATGAAAGAATGGAATCCAAACAAGAACATAAGTTAAGTGATGCATAGACATCACTTTTTTTTACGAAATTTTAACAGATAATTAGAATTCTTACTATTTACAAATGGCTTTGACCATGATAATATAAGTATGCAATTAAAGTTAGATTTCTAACTATTAGAATACTTAGTAAATAGGAGGTTTTATGGATAATATAAAAAAACTGGGGCAGGAGTCAGTTGTTAAACTTCTGATAAAATATTCAGTACCAGCAGTCATCGCTATGTTAGTTAATGCCATATACAATGTTGTAGATAGAATTTTTATCGGCCAATTTGCTGGAGAAGAAGCATTGGCTGCTTTAACGGTTGCCTTTCCACTCATGATGATTATTTTTGCCTTTGCATCTTTAATTGGTACAGGTGGTTCTGCACTTTTATCTATCAGTTTAGGTCAGAATAATCTCAAAAAATCCAATCATGTTTTTGCAAACACCATTTCATTTGGTCTTATAGTAACAGGTATCACTTTAATAGGTGTTTTTCTAAACTTAGATGGCTTGTTAAGTCTCTTTGGCGCATCCGCTGAAACATTAGGCTATGCAAAATCATATATGTCAATTATTATAGGTGGCTTTATTTTTCAAATGCTGTCTTTCATTTTAAACTCGTCTGTAAGAACTGAAGGTAAACCAGTCTTATCGATGTTTGCCATGATGGCATCAGCGGTTACAAATATCATCCTGGACTATATCTTTATTGGCATCTTCGATATGGGCGTTTCTGGTGCTGCTTTAGCAACCATCATTGGACAATTTTCTGGTCTAAGTATTTTACTTTCTTTTTACTTAAGAGGCAAGAGCCAACTTAGACTTAACATAAAAGACTTGATACCTGATGTCAAACTGATTTTAGAAATCGTTTCTATAGGTTTTGCATCTTTTGTTTCAACCATGGGCACTAGCATAGCCATGGCCTTTATGAATGTATCATTATCTTCTTACGGCGGCTTAGGCGCTGTTACAGCCATGGGTGCCATCAACTCATTATATACATTTTTTATAATGCCGATTATGGGCATCACTCAAGGCATGCAGCCTATTATAGGCTACAATCACGGTGCCGGCTTAAAGACTAGGGTCAATCAAACCCTGAAATACGGTATAGGGGTAGGGATGTCATTTTCAATACTCGTATTTGTGTTACTACAAGCATTTCCAACGACCTTTATAGGTATGTTTTTAGATCCTTCATCAGAAACCATAGACATTGCCGTCAATGGTCTGAGAATTTATATAGCCATGTTACCTCTTCTTAGCATTAACATCATGGGGGTGTCTTATTTCCAATCTACAGCCAAAGGAAAAACATCTATGGTATTAGGCATGCTCAGACAGTTTGTTATCTTAGTACCTATGTTGCTTGTCTTACCATCGATTCTTGGTTTAAGTGGTGTTTGGCTTGCCGTCCCGCTTTCAGATGGACTGGCTATTCTGGCAACACTAGTCTTATTAGTCAGTGATACTAGGGGCAGACAAGGTATAAATCTTTTAGATGCAGCTTAACCATGACACTTAAGCTCAATTTGTGCTATAATAAGTGACGAAAGAAGGTAGTATATGAAAGAAGTTAAAAAATTCTCTGAACATGATATGGAACATATTATGTATATGCGAGCACAAATGGAACATCTTTTTTTCAGAGGTTTCATTAAGGAATATGATTTACCTAAAGGTGTTAAACAATCGCATGCTATAACTATGATTATTTTATATTTCCATCCAAACGAATCCATGTCTAAGTTAAGCAAGGGTTTAAACATGGAAAAGGGTTCTATTACAACGGTTGTAGATAAGCTTGTAAAGCTTGGTTATGCAGTCAGTGAAAGGTCAACAAGTGATAGGCGTGTTTATCATATAAATTTGACTGAAACTGGTATGGCCTTTGCCAAGAAGTTTACAAGTGATCATAAGGCTTATATAGGTTCTTTAATGGATCAACTGGACCAAGAATCACGAGATGAGTTTTTTAAAGCTGCTGGCGTCATCAGCAAAACCTTGGAGAGACTGGGTGCTGATTTTTATAGAGAAAAGTGTGATAGCAAGTAATACTTGCTATTTTTTTGTAGTGATTTTTACTAAAGATTTAGTAAACTTCTTGACAAGTCCATGCTGAAAATAGATAATGATGTCATCAAGAATAGAAAGTTGAGTGAAAAAATGAAAGTTAAAGGCATAGCATATTATCCCGAGCATTGGGAGCAATCAAACTGGGATAAGGACTTAAAAAGAATAAAAGAAATGGGTGTCAATACCATTCGTATAGGTGAGTTTATGTGGTCTCTATTAGAGCCGCGTGAAGGTGAGTTTGATTTTACATTACTAGATCAAATGATAGAAAAGATATCCTCTTATGGTTTTGATATCTTGCTTGGAACACCAACGGCTACTTTTCCAGTCTGGACCCTAAAAAATTACTCAAACATAATGGCTGTTGATGAAATGGGTAGACAAAGAAAATACGGTACAAGAAGACAATACTGCTACAATTCTAAAGATTATCTTCGTCTATCTAGAATCATTACAGGGAAGATGGTTGAAAGATATGCTGATGTCAAAAATATCATTGGCATTCAAATAGACAATGAAATAGGTCATGAGGGCAGTGACTTTTGTCAGTGTGATAACTGTAGAAGGGGCTTTTCAGACTTTTTAGAGAGAAAATATGATAGCGTTGATCATATGAATCAAGTATATGGCAATGTTTTCTGGGGACAAAACTTTATTGAGTTTTCAGATGTGGAAGTGCCATTTGGTGATCTTTTAGGCCATAATCCATCTCTTAGACTGGATTATGCAAGATTTCTATCTGAGTCTACAGTAGCTTACTGTGATGAAATGCTTCAGGTTGTTCATAAGTTTAAAGGAGATCACCAAGAGGTAACAACGAATCTTCCAGGAGGTTTGTTTAACAAATGGTTTGATGCCAATAAACTGGTTGAAAATATTGATTTTGTATCTTTTGACAACTACCCAATCTGGGGTGGTGAAATCAACAATGCTGATGATGCCAAGGTAGCTATGGAACTGGATATGATTCGTGGTTTAAAAGAAAAGAAGTTCTGGATAGTCGAGGAACTCATAGGTGCTCAAGGCCATGATTATGTGGGTTGGTTACCAAGACCGGGTCAAGCCAAGTTATGGGCTATGCAGGCTCATTTAAGAGGTGCTGAAAATATTTTCTTCTTTAGGTATAAGGGCCTAAATAAGGGGGAAGAACAGTTCTGCCAGGGTGTGTACGATGTAGACGACGAACTAAATGATAAGTTCTATGAAGTTAAGGATTTCTTTGAAGATGTTTCTAAAGACTTTAATACAGAGGATTTAGCTAGTAACAACAAAGTGGCACTTTTATATGATTTTGATAATATTTGGTCTTGGAAAATTCAACCACAATCAAGTGAATATAACTTCTTAAAAGAATTTATGAAGTACTACAGACCCTTGTATGAACTTGGTCTAGGTGTAGATGTCATTTCGACTGATAAGGATTTCAGTCATTATGATATGGTTATTCTGCCTAACATGCAGATTGTTTCGGATGATTTATACCAAAGACTTGAGGCCTTTACAAATGAAAATAAAACTCTAATTTTCGGTTATCGTTCAGGCATTAGAAACAAACAAAACAATATGAGACTAGGCAAGAACATCTTACAAGATATGATAGGGGCTACCATTGAGCAGTATGAAGCCATGGGTGAATCGAGTGATTTAGCTGTTGATTACAAGTCTATAAAGTATCCGTTAAGTGTATGGAGAGATATTTTACGACTAAATACTGCTGAGAAACTTGTGGGTTACAATGATTATGGTTTTGAGAATAAGTCATGTGTGACTAAGAATAACTATAACAAGTCAGCTGTTTACTACATGGGCGCTTCACTGGATTGTGATCTCATGAAAGAACTTTACAAGGACATCTTAAAAGATAGTCAGATAGCTTTTTATGAAACAAGTAATGAGAGAATTCAGCTGAACGATAAGACATTTGAATTAAATCATTCATTTGAAGAAGTAAGTGGTTTAAAACCTGTTTCTTATAAAAAACAAGCCTAGTGCTTGTTTTTGGTCGTTTGAGGTATAATGATAGTGTAGAGAAAGGCCTTTTATGAACTTTAACAATATATCTATAAAACGGAAAATAACTTATCTGTATTTACCTTTTGTTGTTTTACCCCTGCTTTTGTTTTTCTTTTTTTCAACCAATCTTTATGAGGCTTCAATTATCACGAGAAGTCAGGAAAGCATGGAAGACAGCAACATTTTAATATCGGATAGAATTGATGATATCTTATCAGAGGCAGAGAGTGCTGCCACTTATTTGACTATTTCTATCAATACCTTGATCAACAATCAAGCTTATCAGGGACGCTTAAGTGACGACATTCAGTTGTATAACTTGATTTCAAATGAGCTTTCTTATGCCATTTTAATCAACAAGCATATTGACTCTATTGCCTTTTATGATGTCAATCAGACTCTTTATTATACAGACCACCGTTTAGGTGTAGGCAAAGAAAAGATAGAGGACTACAGTCTTTCAAAGTCTTTGCTTACATCTGCCGGTAATAACCTATGGGGTAAGATGACCAGGAGAGATTTTTTAGTCAAGTCACCAGATCAACCTGTAATGACTTTGGGTAAGAAGGTTTGGAACATTAATACAGGTGAGACCATTGGCTATCTATATATCAATATTTCTGACCAAACCATTAAAAGCGTCTTCGAAAGTCAAATATCAGACTATTATATCTATCAGGGGGATAAACTCTTGACGTCCCTTGTCGACAATGAGGATACAGGACTTGAAAGGCATGAGGTAGCAGAACTTTTGGCTGATACCAATCTTTCTAATGTTATTAGAAAATCACCTAGAAAATATTTGATTTCGAAAATAGATATTGATCGAGTGGACTGGACTCTGATTAGCCAGACAAACTTAGAAGATGTGACCACCGATTTAGATAATTTACTGCTGATACTGTCCTTTATTTTAATAGCCATTTTAATAATGAATGTACTCATATCTGTTGTACTAAACAGGATGATTACAAGTCCAATTGTAAGGCTTAGAGAAGGATTAGAGGAGATATCAAAAGGTAATTTTGATTATAGGTTTGCTATGAAAACAAATGATGAGATAGGTGTATTTGCCTCTTCCTTTAACCATATGTCTGAACAGATTAGAAATCTTTTAAGTCAGGTAGAGTTAGAAGAGGAACAGAAACGAATCTTTGAGCTTGCTCTTATACAACAGCAGATCAAGCCACATTTTCTCTATAATACTTTAGACATCATTTTAAAACTTTCAGAAATGGGCCAGTCTAGAAAAGCACAGAAAGTCACCAAACGTTTGGCTGATTATTACAAACATTCTTTATCAGGAGGATCGGATGTGGTCAGTTTAGAAAATGAGATTAAGATCACTCGTGACTATCTGGAACTCCAAAAAATCAGATATTCCGATATTTTGGATTATGACATTGATCTTAAAAATGATATGTCAGACCGTGTCATACCAAAGCTGACCTTACAGCCGCTTGTTGAAAATGCCATTTATCATGGTCTTAAATACAAAGAATCACCTGGAAAAATCATCATTTCAGATGAAATGACAGAGGATGATTATTATATTATTGTCAGTGATGATGGTGTAGGTATTTCTGAAGAGGGGCTAGCGGCCATGCATTTATACCTAGAAGAAAATGAGTTTGATTACAACAAGGAGATTTCAGAAAGTTTTGGTATGAGAAATGTCAACTACAGGTTGAAACTCTTTTTCGGCATCAAGTATGGGCTGGATATGACAAGTGAAATAAATGTAGGCACTGAAGTTAGAATAAAACTACCGAGGTATAAAAAATATGATTAAGGTGATGATTGTAGATGATATGCCCATCTTTAGAGAATATCTAAGAGAGGCCATAGATTGGGCGCATTATGGATTTGAAATATGCTGTGAGGCAAAAAATGGTAAGGAAGCGCTAGACCTTCTAGAGGTACATGAACCAGATATTGTCTTATCTGATATTACGATGCCTTTTATAGATGGTTTGGAGTTGTCTGAACTTTTAAAGGACAAGTATCAAAATACAGAAGTTGTTTTAATTACGGGCAACAGCGAGTTTGAGTATGCTAAAAAAGCTGTAAAACTCGGTGTAGCTGATTACATCGTTAAGCCCTTTGAAAAAGAAGAGTTAATTGTAACTCTTTTAAAGCTAAAAGACAACATCACAAAAGCCATGGAAGTGTAAATTGAGAAAAAAGATGAAAAGCTTAAACTAAGAGACCAACTTTTAAGAAGGCTGATTTACTCTGAGGATATCAAGGACATCAGCTATGAAGAACTGACAAGGCTTGATATTAACATCAGTGACAATAATACCTTCTACATGACTGTTATAGAAACAGAATCCTCGCTTACTGAAATGGAGGATTCTGAGTACGCCCTTAATTGGAAGAGTGTGATTGGTTCTTTATACAGTGATTATGTCCATATTGATGGTCTTCAACTACTTTTTAAAGACTATGAAAGTCGAATTGTTGTTCTGAGTATGCCGGATGGCCATGATTACGATATGGACAAACATGAACTTGAAATCTTTATTGAAATGTTAAAGGAAAAAACAGGTCTTGATGTAACCATCGGTGTGGGCAAACTTTCTAAAGGTTTGTCTGGTTTTAGATCTTCCTATTTGACATCTTTAAATACGCTAAACAATCGATTTGTAAAAGGCAAGAATCGAGTGCTTTTTTATGAAGCCATTAGTGATGATCAAAGGGGTTATGGCTTTTATTCAGCAGAAGTCAACGAAGTCATCATCAATCATTTGAATCAGCTTAATAAAGAGAAAGTTTTAGAAGTATTAGATGATATCTTTTTAGAGGCAGACACTCTCAATTACAGCCATGAGTATAGAAGAATGGTATGTATGGGACTTGCAAGCCTTCTAATGTCTTATGTGGTTAAGGTGGGAAAAAATATTCGAGACATATTCCCAGATGAGTTCAAACCTTATGGTATTCTTGATGAGTCCTCTGGTCTTAAACAGAAGGAGATCATACAAGCTTACTATGTAAGTGTGATAGATTACCTAGAAAAGAACAGGTTGTCGCAAACTTCCTTAGTGGCGAGTAACATAAAAAAATGTATTGATGAAAACTATCATTTAGAAGATTTTTCTATGAATACCTTGATACATGAACTCTTGATGAACCAGACATATCTTAGAAAGATGTTTAAAAGTGTCTATCATATGACCATCTCTGAATACCTTGTCAAGGTAAGGATGGAAGGGGCTAAAGCCTTGATTATAGAAGATAAGTTTAAGCTATCTGCCATAGCTGAAATGGTTGGTTACAAGGATCCAGGCTATTTTTCACGTTCCTTTAAGAAATACTATGGCGTTTCTCCCAGTGAATTTCATAAATCGTTGTAAAATTCAAAACTATTTTGAAAAGTACAAATCTGTTTTGAATATTACATTCTTTTTAAAGCTTTATAAAGATATACTGTGAAGCATAGGAAAACGTTTATATCAACAGGGGGACATATGAAGAAAATATTATCATTATTGTTAATCTTAGCATTAACATTAGGTCTATTTGCTGGTTGTGCTTCAAATAATGAAGCTGAAACAAGTAGTGAAACTGCTACTGAAGCAGATGAAACAGTAACATTAAGAATTTATGCACAGTATTCTGATGAAGATACAAAAGTGCCTTACGATTATGCTGTTGCTGAACTTGCAAAGAAATATCCAAATGTAAAGTTAGAACTTGATATTCAAGCACAAGATGATGGTCAAAAGCTACAGACTTATGCTGCTACAGGTAACTTACCGGATATCTTCCAAGTAGGTTCGACACAAATTGAAACTTTTAAAGAGTCTGGCAACATCTTAGTATTAGATGATTATGCTAAGTCTACAGGTTTCTTAGATCAAGCACATCCAAGTGCTGAAAACATTATTTACAATGAAGATGGTCACATCTATGCTTTCCCATATGCGGGTAATGAGCTTGTTATGTGGTATTACAACAGGGCAATCTTTGAAGAGTATGGTGTGAAAGTACCTGAAACTTATGAAGAGTTGTTAGAAGCCATTAAGGTATTTAATGAAAATGATATCATTCCAATGTCAATCTTTGCTAAAGAAAAATGGATCACAACTGCTATGTACGATGTACTTGCTACTAGATTTGCACCTCAAGGTATCACTAAGTTAGACCTTGGTAATGGTAATGCTTCAGAAGAAGCTTATGTTAAAGCTGCTGAGACATTACAAGAGTTAGTAGAAGCTGGTATGTTCCCACAGGGTGCTACTAACTTAAACTACGACCAAGCGGCATCTTTATTCTATGAAGGTAAGGCTGCTATGTTCTTAAACGGTCAATGGGAAATTGAAGGTTCTACTGAAAAATTAGGTGAAAATGCTGATTGGATGTGGTATCCAGTAATGCCAGGTTATGAAGCTAACAAGTACGCTTTATCTGGTGGTGGTGCGCCAGGTGGTTATGCTGTTAATCCTAATTCAGAGCACAAAGATTTAGCTGCAGAAGTTGCTGCATTTATGTCAATGAAGTACTGTGAAGCTAAGTATATGAAGAGATCTAACCCTATCCTAGCTTTACAAGTGGATGAGTCTATTCAGCCTGAAAAGCCATTCCCAGCTATGATGGACAAACTTGCTTCTGAAATGCAAAACATTACATCAACTACTAAATTTGCATGGGGCCTTACAAATCCACAATTTAAGGTAGCCATAGAGGATCAATCACAATTTTTAATGACACCTGATTACACGCCTGAACAATTTGTTGAGGAATTAAACAAGGTAATTGAGAGAATGGGTCAATAAGTATAAAACAAACGGGCAATCTAGTCATAGATTGCTCCTATTTTTTAGGAAGGAAGGTAGCACGTGAAAAAGTATTTTGGCAATAAATGGGCCATAGCTATGTTTACATTACCAGCATTAGTCCTTTTCTCTGTGATGGTATTTTACCCAATTGTCCAAGTTTTTTATAAGAGCTTCTTCAACTGGAACGGACTAAGTGACGGTATATTTATAGGATTTGATAACTTTATTCGATTATTTGATGATACAGTATTTAAAACTGCCAATATTAATGGTTTAAAATTTGCAGCTTTAATCACAATCTTTCAAATGACAATGGCAACTATTTTAGCACTTGCAGTATCAAATGCAAGAATTAAGGGACGTAACTTCTTCAGAATTGCTTATTTTATTCCGGTCGTATTATCTGTAACGGTGGTATGTCAATTGTGGCTATCGATCTATAATGCCGATACAGGACTCTTGAATAAATTCTTTGAAGCAATTGGTATAGATTATCGTCAGAATTGGTTAACAGATAGCGGTAAAGCTATTTATGCCATTGCCTTTGTAAACGCATGGCAGTGGATGGGCTATCAGTTTGCTCTTATATTAGCAGGTATTAAATCAATACCGCAATCCTACTATGAGGCAGCTCAAATTGATGGATGTACACCGATGAAAGCCCATACTAAAGTAACCATTCCTCTTTTGAAAGAAACATACAAGTTCTGTTTGGTTATATCGGTAACGGGTGGTATCAAAGCCTTTACTGAGATGTTTATCATGACTGCAGGTGGTCCAGGTACATCTTCTTATACACTGACATATGTGATGTATTCTGCGGCATTTAGAGCAAATGAGTTCGGCTATGGTTTAGCAGCTGCAGCAGTCTTAGTTCTAGAATGTCTAGCGGCTATCTTGGTTATCAACTTTATCTTTAAGTCAGAGAAAGTTGCAGGTGATTTAAAATGAGAAAATTAAGTATGAAAAAAACAAAAAAGTTATCAGCATCAGATATTTTCTTTAGATTCTTTCTATGGGGCTATGCAGTCATATCACTGTATCCACTTATTTGGATGTTGATGTATTCATTTAAAAATAACGATGAGATCTTTGTTTCCAATCCATTTGGCCTACCAAGAGTTCTTAGAGTAGAAAACTATATCAAGGCATGGTCTCAATACAATGTGCCTTCATATTTCTTAAATTCACTGATTGTGGCATCGGCAACCGTAGTTATCACAATTGCACTAGCGCTTATGTTTTCATATGCCACATCAAGAATGAGATTTAAGGGTAAAGGTTTTTTAAGAACCTATGTGGCACTGGGGATGTTTATTCCAGTACAGGCTGTATTAATTCCTGTTGCAAAGGTCGTTCAAGGACTTCATTTAACTGGCAGTCACTGGGCATTGATACTCCCATATTCCGCCTTTAACTTGGCCTTTTCCACAATGGTCTTTTACGGTTTCTTCTTAAGTCTTCCAGTAGAGCTAGAAGAAGCAGCTTGTATAGATGGTGCCAACATTTTTCAGGCATTCTTTAGAATCATTGTGCCGTGTGTAAAACCTGTGACGGCTACACTTGCTGTCTTTACATTCTTAAATGCATGGAATGAGTTCATCTTAGCCAATGTGCTGGTAGTGGATGAAACTTTAAAAACATTACCATTAGGTATTTTGTTCTTCCAAGGGCAATTTACGACCGATTGGGGTGCCATGGGTGCTACAATGGTAATAGCAAGTATACCAACAGTATTTGTTTATATCTTATTTAGTAACCAAGTAGAAAAAGCACTTACAATGGCAGGTGGCGTGAAAGGATAATTATGATACATTTTGACCAAGAACAAGGCATATTTCATTTAAACAACAATCGCATATCTTATATAATAGGTGTCCTAACAAATGGACACCTTGGTCATTTTTATTTTGGTAAAAAACTTTATGGTCCTTTGAAGCAGGAGATGTTTAGGACGCCGCAAAATAAAGGCCTGACTTCAAACGTCTTTGATGGTAATCCTAGTTTTTCGTTAAACAATGAAAGACTGGAGTATCCCATTTATGGAACAACTGATTTTAGAGACCCGGCGTTTGATTTAGAAAATGCAGGTGGCAGCCATATTTATGATTTTAAATATAAGCTACATGAGATCATTCAAGGTAAGAACAAGATCAGTTTGCCGGCTTCTTATGCGGATGATGATGAAGCTGAAACTTTGATTGTCTATTTACAAGATGAGTCTGGATTGGAGCTTATGCTTTCTTATACAATCTTTACAGACTTAGATATTATTACAAGACATACCTTAATAACAAATGAAGGGGACGAAAGTCATTATATTCAAAAGTTGATGAGTGCCAGTTTGGACCTGAAGGATTCAGATTATCAAATGGTCCAGTTTTCAGGGGATTGGATCAAGGAAAGACATCAATATACAACACCTCTAAGACCTGGTATTCAATCTGTATACAGTAATAGAGGTGCTTCGAGTTCAAATCATCATCCGAGTCTTATTCTAAAAAGAAAAAAGACTTGTGAAACAAAAGGTGAAGCCATAGGCATGACCCTTATGTATTCAGGCAACCACTTGATTCAATGTGAAGTAGACTCGAATAATATCACTCGAATAATGGGTGGCATCAGCCCACATCACTTTAAGTGGTCTTTAGAGCCGAAAGAATCATTTCAGACGCCTGAAATGATCATGACTTATACAGATAATGGTCTTGAATATTTAAGCCATACACTGCATGATTTTGTCAGAAAACACGTTGTGGCTAAGAAGTGGCAAAACGTTTTAAGGCCAATTGTTCTAAACAATTGGGAGGCGACTTACTTTGATTTTACAGAAGAAAAAATAGTAGAACTTGCCAGAGAGGCTTCTCAATTAGGTGTGGAAATGTTTGTTTTAGATGATGGCTGGTTTGGTAATAGAAACTCTGATCAAACCGGTTTAGGTGACTGGTTTGTCAATATGGAAAAGCTGCCTAATGGCATTAAGGGATTGTCCAAACGTATTCATGATTTGGATATGAAGTTCGGTTTATGGATAGAGCCTGAAATGATTAATAAAAATACCAAACTCTATGATGTACATCCGGATTGGTTAATTGGAGATCCGACTAGGAAAATATCCCACGGCAGAAACCAATACGTACTTGATTTTTCAAGAAAAGAGGTTATAGATCACATTTTTGATCAACTGACCAAAGTTCTAGATGACGCTCATGTTGATTATATCAAGTGGGACATGAACAAGAACATCACTGAAGCTTATAGCAGAGGTCTAAGTAAAAATAAACAAGGTGAGTTGTTCCATAGGTATATACTGGGTGTTTATGATTTGTATGAAAGATTGACAAAGAGGTACCCCAATATCATGATTGAATCGTGTGCGAGTGGTGGCGGACGTTTTGATTATGCCATGATGTATTATGCACCTCAAGGCTGGACAAGTGATAATACAGATGGTGTAGAGAGATTAAAGATCCAACATGCGACATCTATGTTTTTCCCGCTTGTAACCATGGCCTCACATGTTTCTGATGTGCCAAATCATCAAGTTGGTAGAATGACCTCGTTAAAGATGAGAGGTGATGTGGCAAACTTTGGTACATTCGGTTATGAACTGGATGTTACCAAACTAAACGAAGCAGATAAGGCGGCCATTAAAGAACAAATTAAAACTTTTACTTCTTTAAGGGACTTGATCCACAAGGGTGATTTCTACAGGCTTTTAAGTCCCTTTGATGGAGATGGCAACAACACAGGTTGGCAAGTAGTCTCAAAGTCTGGCCATCAATCATTTGTTACATGGTATCAAGTTTTATCACGTCCCAATGAACCTGTTAAATACTTTAAACTGCGCGGACTAGATGAAAAATCACTCTATAGAGTAACGGGCATGGAAGAACCCGTGAGTGGCAGTCTTTTGATGCATCAAGGTATCATGATTGAACCGTCATTTAACGGCGTGGAAATGAAGCCATATGCACTAGGTGATTTTCAGTCAAGAACCTATTTTATTGAAAAAGTTTATGACTAGAAATGTTGGAAACACTTGATACACTACTTTCTGTACGTATATAACATAAAAGTACATACTGTTTTTATATGCATAAGAATGCCATAATAATCTTGTAAGAAAATAAAAGGAGAAAATATTATGGACGCAATAAAAATGATTGAAGAAAGAAGAAGTGTTAGAAAGTTTAAGGACATGAAAGTAGACAGGGAATTGATGAAAGAAATCATCTCAGTCAGCCGCTATGCACCATCATGGGGTAACTTCCAAGTAGCAAGGTATACATGTGTGGATGATGAAGCGACAATTAAACGATTATCAACTGAAGGTGTAAACGGTTTTGTATACAATGTAGATACACTTAAAAATGCCAAGGGTGTTTTGGTTCTTTCATATGTAAAAGGTAAATCTGGAAAGCTGGACAAAGATGAGTATGTCACTTCAAAAGACCAAGACTGGGAAGTGTTTGATGCAGGACTTGCTTGTCAAACATTCTGTTTAGCAGCTCATGAAAAGGGCATTGGTACGACCATTATGGGTGTGATTGATGATGAAAAGATCTCTGAGATCGTTAGTCTTCCAGAAGAAGAGACGGTAGCAGCACTTATCGTTTATGGCCATCCAGACGAAAGTCCAGTTAAGACACCAAGAATGGCAGTCGAAGAAATCTCAAGATTTATATAAGTGAGTAAAAAAGAAGATCAAGCCTCGGCTTGATCTTTTAAAGTAGTAAGGATTCTATTTCCTTCCATGAAGAAACGATTTCTCCATCCCAATCACCATTGTAATCGGTCTCTTTAAACTTAAATAAGTATTTTCTTGATGCATTTGTTGAGTGTAAATTTTTAGGATGATCATCAATAAAGATTGCATCATCTTCCATCATGGCAACTCTTGCTTTGCCATAGCCATTGCCACTTTTATCGATTAAGATGATTATTTCATCAACCTGGGGAATATGTTCTTCAATCCAAAGAACTTTCTTAGAGGCATTCATTGGAAAGGCAGATGTACAGATGATAAGTTTGTATTTCTCTTTGAGTTTTGAAAGCACATCATAAGCATGATCGTAAAACTCTAAATGATCAAAAAACTCCTTAGATCCATAATAATCTTGAATGGTCTTAATAGGATGCTCTTCATGTTCGTGAATCAGTGGACAGATATTTTTATAAGCCCAGTTGCTGTGTTTTGTCCAGTCTGCTGGTACAAAGTTTTCATAATCTTTATAATGAGTGTTATAAATTCTGCAAAATGATTTGTCAGAATTAACGATTGTAGAATCAAAATCTAGATATAAGTCTTTTTTCATAAGTAACCTCCATGAACATTCTACAGGAATCGTTCTTAGATGTAAATAAGAAGAAGGAGTTGTGAAAGAACACTTGAACTATTTGTAAACCTTGCTTTAAATAAGAAAAAGCGGTCAATTTGACCACTAGAGCTTTTTAACATCTTCATTGAATTTCTTGATGAGCTCATCAAGTTTTGAGACTGTATCTGGTATAGAAGTCCAGTAGGTATCATCATACCACTGAGCTTGTATTTCTTCATAAGTCTTACCTTGTTGTTCTACCCATGTATAGTATTTCAAGTTGTGGATGGTCTTTCTGTCATAATAAGAAAGTTCTTTAATAAAATCAATGTCCAGTCCCTTGAAGTATCTTTCGTAAATACCATAGGTGGTTTTCTCATTCAATGGACCACGTTCATCATTAAGTTCTTTCACTCTAGACTGATACATTTCCATTGAATCTGTCAAGATGGTCACAACGACATCGTCTTCAGTGAGTTCAAAGTATTTAGCATACTTAATAGCTCCGATGATATTGGCAGCACCTGAGATGCCGATTAAATCCAATCGGTCTAGAGTTTCTTGATCAAGACCATTTTCTTTTAAGAGTGCCAAACCGTTTGGATCGTTAAGAAGGCGAATCCAGTTCATAGTTGCCTCGTCGTCAATAGCCATGGCTACATCGGTGTTTTTTACATTGTGAATCCATGGTATATGCTTGTCACCGATACCTTCTATACGGTGGTCACCAAAACCATTATGATAGATAGTAGGGCACTGTAGGGCTTCTGAAGCAGCTATTTTCATTGTTGGATATTTTTTCTTTAAATAGTCACCAGCGGCAATGGTACCGCCTGAACCTGTACAGGAGATATAACCATGAAGTTTACCGTCTACATGTTTAAGAACTTCTTCAATGGCTGGACCTGTGACTTCATGATGCCATAGGTAATTACCAAACTCATCAAACTGATTAAATATCATCAAATCCTGACCAGAATTTCTAAGTTCATGACATTTATCAAATATTTCTTTCACGTTAGATTCTGTACCAACTGTTTTTATAGTCTCGCCAGCAACACTTTCTAGCCATTCAAATCTTTCTTTACTCATACCTTCAGGTAAGATAGCTATGGAGTCACATGCAAGTAAAGTAGAATCGTAAGCACCACCCCTGCAGTAGTTACCTGTAGAAGGCCAAACAGCTTTTGTAGTAGTTGGATCAAATTGTCCAGTTACCAGTCTAGGTACTAAACATCCAAAAGCAGCGCCCACCTTATGAGCACCAGTAGGGAAGTATTTGCCAGAAAGTGCAATAATCTTAGCTTTTACGCCTGAAATGGCTTCAGGAATCTCTATGTAATTCACACCTGAAAAACCGCCACCATCTAGTTTGGCTTCGTTATGCCAAGTGATCCTAAATAAGTTTAAAGGATCGATGTCCCATAAGCCTAGTTGATTAAGTTGTTCTTTCACTTGATCAGGTATGGATTCAGGATGCCTCATTTGCTCGAATGTTGGTATGATGATGTTTCTTTCTTTGGCACGTTTTAAAGCGTTGTTTCTCTTTTCTTCATTGATGGATAAATCAATTAGATTGTACTTGGTCATAGCCCCTCCTTATTGATATTTGAATATTCTGAAAATTAATCGTTCGTCTACACTTATTTTTATTGTACCATAGTTGGAAAATAACTAATCACTTCTAAGACAATTAAAGGTGTTTATTGTAAATAGTTTACTATAGGACATAGGCAAATGGTGTTTGTCACATAATATTAATGTGAAATATGATTGCAAAAGGGTATAAAATGGATGTAATAGATTTGGAGGACTTAATGACAGTAGTAAGTAAACAAGCACCTTTAAAAAGGTCTGTGCTGGTTGGATATGGATCTGCACATTTTGGTTATGGTTTTGTGACACAAATGTTTGCATCATACTTTGTATTTTTTGCAACGGTTATACTCAAGATGCCTGGCTCAATTGTTGGTTTGGTAGTGTCTTTGAGCATTGTGTGGGATGGCATTAGCGATCCTTTGATGGGATATATATCTGATCAAACAAGGTCTAAATTGGGAAAGAGACATGTTTATATCTTAATAGGTGTTGTTTTAACATCTCTAATTAATTTATTCATATGGCGAGAATATGAGTTAAGTAAAAGCCTTCTCTATCTATTGATATTTACAAGTGTATTTCTATTTAAGACAAGTGTTACTGTCTTTGTTACCCCTTACGCCGCTTTAGGTGCTGAACTATCAGATGATTATGATGAAAGAAATTCCATTCAGGGGAGTAAAACCGTATTCTTTCTACTGTCTCTGATGATTGTTACAGCTGTTTCTATGTTGGTCTTTTTTAACTCAACACCGGAATACCCACTCGGTCAAATGAATCCAAAAGGCTACATCAATATGGCCTATACGGCATCACTCGTTTTAATCATCACAGGACTCTGGGCTTATTTTTCTACACAGAAATACAAGTTAAATACAGTAACAAGTTCCACAGGCTTAAAAGATTTCTTCTTATCTATTAGTGACAGCTTAAAAAATACAGAATTTCGTTCAGTGTTTCTAGGTTATCTTTTTACCAATATTGCATCTGCAATCATTAGTGTGGTAGGTCTGCATACTTTTACTTATACTTTTGAGATGAACAATATTAAGATTAGTTGGGTATTTGGTATCCAATTTACCGTATGTGTTTTGTCACAGTTCATATGGTTAAAAGTTGCCAAGAAAATTGAAAAGAAACAAACTGTTTTAATAGGCTTGTTCATTTCTATCATTGGCTGTATGCTTTTGTTCCTATTTGTTGTTTTTAGAAGGTTTGCCATCTTAGAGTATAGGGTACTTTTTATATATGCAGTAACCATTGGTTTTGGTACAAGTGGTCTATTTTCAATCCCATTATCTATGGTTGTGGATACTGTCGACTATCAAGAAATGTTAACAGACTCAAGAAGAGAAGGTGTTTTCTTTGGACTCTTAAACTTCGGTTATAAGATTTCTCAATCCATTGCAATTCTTTTACTTGGCTTCTTACTTGACATCATCAAGTTTGATCCTCTTCTAACATTTCAGAAGTCGTCTACTGCATCTCAGTTGGGTTATGTATTGTCAGTTGGTAGTTTGCTAAGCTTTATCTTGGCATTTAACTCTTATAGGAAATATTCCTTAACAAGAGAAAGAGTAGAAGAAATACAGGATACTTTAAAAAATACGAGACATTCTCTAAGTTCTAGGAAGTGAAACATTTATCTGAAGATATTGAATAGGTGATTTTAATCACTTATTTTTTTGTTATTTTATTGACAATCGTTCTCAATTAGATTATACTGTACTCGTATTTGATAATCATTCTCAGGAGGTAAAATGAATCAAGAGAATCTTTTCTATAAGTTAATCTATTATACAGCACCAACGCTGACAAAAGAGAAGACGGCTTCTCTGGTAAATCTTAAAGATGATGTAGAGCCTTTACATACCTTATGGCATGAATATAAGGATAAGATACATTTGGACTACATAGAACTAAAAGTAGAGAGAAATAGAACTCTAGTACTCTTCTATAATAAAGATATGTTATCGTCAGTGTTAGCTTGTAAAAAGAATCGTAACTTTTTAAGTCGCTTTGGCTATAAGTCTTTTGAGACTGGCTATGCCCTAGAACTTTTAAAGAAACGCTTTAAAGAAGTATGCCCTCATGAGGTTGGAATTTTTCTGGGATATCCACTTCATGATGTTAAATGTTTTGCAGATTGTTCACCGAAAAAATGTTTGGCTGTCGGTTACTGGAAGGTGTTTTCAAACTTAGAAGTCGCTTTAGAGACTTTTGATAGGTATGATGAAAGAAGAACTTATTTGCTATCATTCGTTGATTCTGGTTATTTACCAAGCGAGGTTATGAGAATGACTTTTGACTTAAAGGAGGCTATATGAAAGTTTTAATTGCATACGGATCAACAACAGGTACTACTGAAAATGTTGCAGGCATCATCAAAAACCACTTAAATCATGAAACACAGGTTATGAACATTTCAAATCTAAAGGCTGATGATGTAAAAGCTGCTGATACAATTTTATTAGGTTCTTCAACTTGGGGTTATGGTGAGTTACAAGATGATTTTGCAGATTATATGGATCAAATTGATGAGGCTACTTATAGAGATAAAAATGTAGCAGTATTCGGTTGCGGTGATGCAGATGGTTTTGCAGATGTATTTTGTGAAGCTGTTAATATCATTACTGAAAAGTTAGAATCTGTAGGTGCTAATCTTGTAACAGAACCACTTAAAATCTCAGGTATGCCTGAAGACAATTTAGGTGATATTGAAACCTTTGCATTAAATATCTAATAAGGATACATCATGGATACACAGACCTTCTACTATATATTGTAGGAGGTTTTTTTATGAAAAAATTAATTGTTGTTATATTACTCATAGGTATGATTTTTATAGGTTATGAACTGGTCAGAGGTGTAGATTCTGTATTTCCAAAGCAAGAAGAAGCCTTTGGTGTAAAGATCTATGGAACAAAATCAGTGAGTGATGAAAAGATGAAACATGCCAAGGCTATCTTAAGTGAATATCTAGACAATGATGAAGATGGTTTCCCTGATAACCCAAAGGTTGTTGAAGTTTTAAGAAAAGAAAAAGCAAGCATTATGATCGCAAAAAATCAAATGGATTCGATGAAAATTCTTTTATTGAATAGAGGTGTAGGTCATATAACAAGCAAGTCTCAAGAGTTGTATGCATCAGAAATTCATATAAATGATGGCGAGTTTGATGGTTCTCTAGAGGAGATTCTTCATGTGATTACTCATGTTGGTTATGCAGGAGCATACCCAGAGGTCTTTGGTGAAAAAACAGGTACAGATATTTCTAAGCTTATGGATATTGCACGAGGTGGACAGTTTATTCAAGTACCTAAAAAGTACCCTGAAACAGCTTGGTATACTTATTATGATAAGACTGCTGATTACGGCACCATGGTAACGGAGTATTTTTACTGGGCCTTGACCTCAATTTTAGGCGGTCAGGACTTTGAAGGCAGATATGAGCGTATAGCAGGCGAATGGAGGCTTAACACCAAAGAAAAGGTCATGGCAAGCGATCCAGGTATCTATAAGCTTCTTACTGATACTGAGTATAAGTTACCGACTAAACTACCGGATGGCAAATATTAACTCGGCCAATGACCGAGTTAGTCTAAATAATCATAGTCTTTAATCATCCAGGTTCTTCTTTCAGCTTTTCTAAGCTTGGCTTCAATCATTTCACAGTAATCTCTGTATTGCTGTTCTTTTTCTGTAAGTTCTTTCTTTTTATCTTTTTTCTCCATAGGATCACCTCGTTATATTGATACCCAAAGAATTGAAAGATATGCTTGAAGTGTGTAAATATTGGATACATAATAGACTAGTGGAGGCTTTATGAGAAAAATATTAGTTGTAGATGATGAAAATAAGATAAGAGAGTTTATATGCTTTTTTCTAAATAAAGAAGGTTATGAAACTGTAGAAGCCAGTAACGGTTCTGAAGCATTGGACTTGATGAAAAATGAAAACTTTGATTTGGTCATTCTAGACTTGATGATGCCTATTATGAATGGTTTTGAAACATGTCTTGAGTTAAGAAAGTTTTCAAGTATCCCTGTTATCATGTTGACGGCAGTAGAAGGAGAAAATGACCATATAAGGGGCTATGATGTGGGTGTGGACGATTACATTACCAAACCTTTTAAGATGAAGATACTTATGGCAAAGATCAATAGAATACTGGGTAAATCCTTACAGGGGTTTGAACAGTATGATTCATTAAAAATCAATCCATCTTCTATGGAGGTCATGGTTTTAGATCAAATGATAGAACTTGCGCCAAAAGAGTTTGATCTTTTGTATTATCTGATTTCAAATAAGAACATAGTCCTGACAAGAGATCAGATTTTAGACCGTGTCTGGGGTTTTGACTTTGAAGGTGGTACAAGAGTGGTTGATAATCATATCAAGAAGTTAAGAAACAAATTGCAGCCATTTTCTGATAAGATCAAAACCGTTATCGGCCATGGTTATAAGTTAGAGGTATAAGATGAGAAAAAGTATTGTAAAAAAAGTATTCATATCCATCATGTCCTTGCTTCTTGTGACCCTCTTAATTCAACTGATCTTTCAAATGTTCTTTATAGGTCATGTTTATGAATTCTTTAAACGAGTAGAAGTGGCAAGACAGTTAGATGAAACAATCGAAGAAAATTCTGGTGATTATAATAAGATGACCCTAGACCTTTATGAGGATAATCAAATCCCTATGGTTATAATCGATAATCAAGGACATATCGTGAATGATGCGTTTTTTGATTTGTTTTCTTATCTTTCACTAGAAACAGATAAAGGTATTTTTAAGGTGATTTTAGGTGAACGAGTGGATGAACGTGGACTTCTTTTGGATGGCTTCAAAGATCTTATAGTCGGCAATCATACTAAGTTTACAGGCGGCAAGCTTATCAACAGAGATGTTTTGGTATTAGATGCCCATTTGTCGAATCCTTTATTCGAAAGCATTGATGTATTAGAGGGCACCATTATAGATACCCATTACATTGAAAGAGATCAAGGCGTTTTAGGTTACCAGCCAGAAAAACTCATAAGAGAGGCGGGGATACTTGTTGATGAGCATCAGCTTAGAGAAGAAAACGTGGCTTTTATGGAGTCTGAGACAGGCCTTATTATAAATCTTGTTATTCAAAAAATAGATGGTTATTATGCCGTAGCCATGTATACTATTGAAGACTTATCCAATACTTTTACTGTTTTAAATACTTATTATATTTATCTTTTTATTTTTCAAGTGCTTGTTTTACTGGGAATCTCTATTGTATATACTAAATGGTTGACAAAGCCTCTTAAGACACTTAATGAAGAGGCAAAACATATTGCTGATTTAGATTTTAACTTTCGAAGTGATATTCATACAGGTGATGAGTTAGAAGAACTGTCTAAAAGTTTGAAAAGTATTTCAGAAAGTATGATTTATAACATGAGCAAGCTTGAAGAGGATGCCAGAAAAAAAGCTGAAAGCGAACAAAATATGAGAGAGCTTTTAGCCAATCTTTCTCATGAATATAAAACACCTTTAGGTATCATATCGGGTTTTGTTGAAATGCTTGAATCCAGTGATGATAATAAGACTTACTATATTGAAACCATCAACGATGAAATCGATAAACTTAACGACTTAACAAAAGAAACCCTTCTCTTATGTGAGAGTGAAAACTACAGTGATTTACAACTTGATGTACATGCTACTAAGGATATACTGGATGTATCTAAGTTTGAAAATCAGTTGAAAGACAAGTCTCTTAATCTAATACTTTATGTAGAGGATTATGAACTGCTTTGTAACATAAGTAAAATTCAAACAGTCATGGACAATTTTATGTCTAATGCCATCAAGTATTCAAACCCAAATCAAGACATTATTATTAGGACAAAAGACCTAAAGGATAATGTTAGAATCAGTGTTAAAAATATGGGGACTACCATTGATGAAACCGAGATTGATAAGATTTGGGATAAGTATTACAGATTAGAAAAATCAAGAAACAAGGCTTTTGGTGGTAATGGTATAGGCCTTGCTATTGTAAAGAACATTTTACAGGCACATCATAGCCAATATGGCGTTTATAACGAAGAAAATGCCGTTGTATTTTTCTTTGATCTTAAAAAAAATTAACTCTCTTTTGAGAGTTTTTTTCTTTGGATATATGGAGGATACAAGAGGCCCTTATGATATAAGTATCAAGAAGGGAGATCACAATGAAAAAAATAACAATCGGTATATTAATTTTAGGTTTATTAATGGGCTGCAGCCAGAATACGAAAATAAAACAGGCTGAAGCTGAACCAGTAGAAAAAGTCATTGTCTATGAAAATGAAAACTATGTAGATTATATTGATACATCTGATATAAAGACGGATGTGGAAAGCATTAATAAGAAGTTTAAGGGTATTTTTTCTAAGTATGTTCAGTATAAAGCACCTAATGGTAAGACTATTACAATCATAGCCCAGGACCAAGTAACAGATGAGCAGGTGCTCAAAGCATACAATGTTCTGTCTTTTTATTTAACCAGTCATAAAGGCTATGACATGACTGGGGTAGCCAATGCTATGGCAGATTCTCAAGCAATCTTAATGATGCCTAACGGAGCCGATGGTGATTCCAACATCAAAGAGTCCATTATGTACGGTCAGCCACTTTATCAATTAGAAACACCCGTAACAGGGGATAAGTGGTACATCAATAATGATTATGAACATAGGGATGCATCTTATGAAGAGATTCTTCATATGGTTCATGATAACGGTATCGGTACATCATCTAATCCTGGTAAACTTCCTGAGCTTACAAGCACAATTAAAGGTGCTATGGAAAACGCCTTACCAAAATCAAAGTCTGATTGGGGCAAAAAAGGTCTATGGGGTTATGGCTCAAAAGATTGGTTGCTAGAGTTAAGTAAAGAAGGGTCTCTAGAACAAGAGTACATTGTTTCGGTGTTGGATTCTTATTATGGCTTATGGTCTGCCTTTGAGGAAAAAGGTGGCATGTGGGGCATTTATATTGCCAAGGATAGAAATGAAATCAAAGAAAAAGATCCAATGGGCTTAGAGGCATTAGAATCATTTTTACCTGAATACTTAACTTATATGGACAGGATTTCACCAGATTTCGAGGGGACTTTTGAAATGTCCTACAAAGAAGAGTTGGCCTATACTTTTAAATCTCAGTACATGAACAAGGCCCGCCTGACTGGTGAAAAGAACTCAAACTTGTCTGCTAATGATAGGGACAACATCCTAATGGGGAATAAGGGCAACAATGTAATAGATGGCAAAGATGGCGTGGATATCGTTCAGTTTTCAGGCTCAAGTTTTGAATACGAGATTTCTGACAATCAGGTAAAAGACTTAAGAGGTCGTGATGGTGTAGATACACTTAAGAATATAGAAATACTTAGGTTTGCAGATAAAGATGTACAGTTTAATTAAACTGTATATCTTTTTATATTAAAGTTTTATTTTTTGAAGGAGTCATATTCATATTTGTAGTATACTGTTTTTAGTATTTAAAGAGAACAAAGAGGGGTTTTGATGAAAAAGATTTGGATAGTATGTTTCATATTTCTTAGCTTAGTCGCTTGCGAGAGTAATGATGCTGGTGTAAATGAAAGCGTGAATGAAGCTGTAAATGAAGAAAATGTTGTTGAAGAGCTTATTGTAGAGGAAGAAGTAGAAGAAGCATTAGAAAAAGTTAAGGTTGATATAGAGATATTGAATTTTAGAAGCCAGCCTTCAGCTGATTCTGATAAGCTAGGTGAGGTATATCAGGGTTGTGTTTATGAGGTTTTAAAGACCAAAGAAGTTGAAAAAGGTGATAAAACTGAAATCTGGTACCTTGTAAAAGTTGGTGATGAAGTCGGTTGGATTGCCGGTTGGTATACTGTTTCAACAGAGGAAACACCTAAAGATTTTTTAGTAAAAGATTTATCTTATGATTTTAAAGATTTTTATAATGTAGGTGATCCTTTAGACCTGCCTGAAGATGAAAGCATGGCAATTGTTTTAAATGATGCAGTTATTGATGAAAACTTTGTCTTTACAGAAGCAGGCATGTACGAAGCCAAATTGCAGTATTCAGATAAGTTGGGTAGAACAACTGAGTCTGAAAAAATTCATATACAAGTCGTTGATAATTTAACATTCAGAATCTATAAGGACTATACAAAAGATGTAGCTGAAGACAGAGTTGTCAAACTAGATGAACTTGAGTTTACAGGTAGTATCATTGTTTATGATGGTATTTGGTATGAATGTGAATCATTATTATACAAGGGCTATATAAAGCCTGAGCATGGCTTGTATCCGCTTACAGAAGTTACAGAAGTGGTTGTTGCTGATGCTGAAAAAGTTTTACAAGAAGACTATATACTCCAAACAGATGGTAATGAAAACTGTTTACACTTAGAAAACGGATTTGGTGGTCATACTTTTATTCATATACCGAGTGGTGAAATTGTTGATTGGCCTTATGCTTATGAGTTTAAAAATCAAAATCAACTGCTTTTATATATGTTGCCATTTCATTTCCATCAGGTTAATAAACAAGAAACAGAGTCTTTTAAGCTTTACGAACTGTCAAGTGAAGCATTTGAGCTCTTATATGAGACCGACGATTCATTTGCATATTTAGAAGTACTTGAAGATGGTACTTATAGAAGTGGCCGTATTTCTAATGATACTTGGTATTCTACAAATCATGCTATTTCTCATGAAATAGTAGATGTGGTCAATGTAGATGGGAATTGGCAATTATCTGTTATTTCTACGCCAATCATTAAAGAAGATAAGCCATTTGATCTGTATTCAGATATGAGCAAGGATAATTTCATAAGATCTTACAAACCATCACAAGTAGTAAAAATTGAATCTACTGATATCTACGATATTATTGATAACGAGCTTGTTATGTGGTTCAAGGTCTACATTCCAGATGGTGGTTATGCCTATGCATATAGACCAAGATGGGCTTATGAAAGAGAATCAATTTTAATCACCAAAGACTTTTATTTAAAACTAGAAAATGGCGATACTGTTAAGTTTGAAGGTGCATATGATGATTTTTATTTGGTAAGAGACTTAACTGATACATTCGTGCTTATGAACGCCTATGCTGTGACCTCGTCTTATGAAGGTTCGTATACGCAAGTTCTATCAAGAAAAAGTGGTGAAATCATTAAAGATTTTAGTGATACAGTGATTCATTCTTTCCCAGCTGGAGATAAACTCTTGTTTGAGAAATGGTCTTATGGTGGCTCGTATTTCAAATTAGAGTTATATGACATTGAAGGAAATGAACTTTCAGAAGTCTTTGTTTATGAGAGTGAAACAGCTTCAATTTCATCTCTTGATGTAATCGATGATAACTTGATCGAATTTATAATAGAGGCAGACGAGTCTTATCCATCTTCTTTAAAGTATTTAGATGGAGAGTGGACAGTGACAACAAGTTATAGTGAATAAGACAGAAAATAGACTTGCGTGCAAGTCTATTTATTTTTGTCTATTGAGAAAAGTTTAATAAATCATTATGAAAGTTATATTGACTCTCATTTATCTAAATGATACAATTACTCCGACACATTTGAATGATGCTAGGAATATTGGGAAGCAAGTGAGAATCTTGCACAGTACCGCTACTGTATTTGAGGAGTAATCTTTTATCATGCCACTGAGGTAACTTGGGAAGGCGAAAGATTATGATGATACATAAGTCAGGAGACCGACTAGGATTAAACTATCATGAGGCTTTTCGGGTTAAAAAGCGATATTCTCAAGGTGTTATTTTTGTGTCCAAAAATATCAGTTTATGTAAAAAATGAGAATTGGAGGATGAAAAAATGAAGAAGTTATCGGTTTGGTTGGTGATATTAACCTTATCAATGCTAATGATTGCATGTCAATCAGAAGAAACAGGCGGTGGCAACACCGGACAAGAAGTAAAAGAGGAAGTTGTAACTACAGATCAAGTAAATGAAACAGAGGAAGCTGAAGATGCCTATTATCCAGTTACTTATACAACTTACAATTACGCAAAAGAGCCTGTAGAGGTAACAATTGAAAAAGAGCCTGAAAGTGTTGTTGCAGTTTATCAAAACTCTATTGAAACGCTTTTAGCACTTGGATTAGAAGATAAGATAGTTGCAGCTGCAGGTCTAGACCATAAGGTAAAACCTGAGTTAGAAGATGCTTTCTCAAAAGTAAAGTACTTAGATGCATGGCAACCTACAAAAGAAACGGTTGTTATGGAGAATCCTGACTTTATCTTATCTTGGTATTCTTACTTCTCTGATAAAAGAATTGGAGATGTAGCTTATTACCATGATAGAAAGATTGGTACATACATGGCACTTAACTCTGGTCCGGTATCACCAAGAACATTACAAAATGAATGTGATGATATTTTAAACTTAGGCAAGATTTTTAATGTACAAGATAAGGCAGAAGCTATTGTAGATCAAATTAAGACTCGTGTTGAAGAAGTGGCTGAAAAAGCTAAAGAAGAAGAGCAAAAGTCAGCACTCATTATTGAGTTTTCAAAGGATACAATCTGGTCTTACGGTGAAACATCTCTAGGTGGTGATATGGTCATTAAGTTAGGTGCTGAACTATTAAGTCCAGAAGGCAACGACTTAGGTGCTGAAGATGTTCTTTCATATAACCCTGATGCCATATTTGTAGTATATTACAACGGTGGTGATAAAACAGACATCGAAGCTGAGACACAAGCTATGGCTAATGTATTAGATAATCCAAAGTTTGCTAATCTGGATGCTGTCAAGAACAATAAAGTGTTTGCCATCCCATTAGGTGAGATGTATGCCAGTGGTATCAGAACAATAGATGGAATCGAAAGATTTGCGAAGGGGATTTATGAATAAAATCAGTTATGGACTTTTAATAACTGTACTACTTGTGGCTGTTGTACTAACAGCCATTTTTTCCATAACAATTGGTACAGTTGATATACCGATTGAAGATGTTATTGATACAATCGCTAATAGAATGAGTCAATCGTATAGCCCAAGTGTATTGGATGATGTTATATTTCTAATTAGAATGCCTAGAATTTTTCTAGCGATTATGGTTGGAATAACACTTGCAGTTGTTGGTGTTGTCATGCAAGCCATTGTAAAAAATCCGCTCGCTGATCCCTATATCCTGGGTATTTCATCAGGTGCTTCTCTAGGAGCAACTCTTGCCATTTTACTAGGCATTGGTGCTATTTTTGGAGGTAACTTTGTTGGTGTCATGGCCTTTCTTGGTGCTTTTTCAGTATCCATCGGCGTCATGATGATTTCTAATATAAACGGTAAGTCAAATTCTATTAGATTACTTCTAGCAGGTATGGCCCTATCTGCTGTATGTTCCTCTTTATCTAGTTTAATCATTTATCTAGCACATGATAAAGATGGTATTCAATCTATTACATATTGGCTGATGGGATCTTTAGCAGGTGCAAAATGGTCTCAACTCATGTGGATGTTTCCAGTTATCATAATAGGATTTATTTTTTTTATGACTCAATACCGTACTTTGAACTTAATGTTATTAGGTGATGATGTCGCTATTACACTTGGTAAACAATTGGATCATTCCAGAACGCTTTATCTTGTAATCACATCACTTATGATGGGACTTGTTGTTTATTCCTCTGGTATGATTGGTTTCGTGGGTTTGATCATACCTCATATATGCAGGATGATTTTAGGAACAGACCATAAAAAACTCATTCCTGCTTCAGCACTTTTAGGAGCAGTATTTATCTTATGGGCAGATATTTTTTCAAGAACCATACTTCCACATTCGGAATTACCGATTGGTATTTTAATATCTGCAATTGGTGCACCATGTTTTGTGTGGCTCTTAATTAAGCGAAATTACGGTTTTGGAGGTCATTCATGATAAAAGCAAATAATTTAACTTTTTCTTATGGAGATTTTAGAGTATTAAATGATGTCTCAATTCATTGTAAAAAAGGTAAGTTTGTTGGCATTATTGGACCAAATGGCAGTGGTAAGAGCACGCTTTTAAAGTGTATTTACAGGGTACTTGAACCTGAATTAGGGACAGTCTATCTTAATGGAACAAGCTTAATGGACTTATCGGTTAAGGAAAGTGCAAAATCTATGTCTGTGGTCGCTCAGCATAACCATAGTCACTTTGATTTTGTCGTAGAAGATATGGTTCTAATGGGCAGAAGTCCTTATAAAAAGACTATGGAAGGCTATAATCAAGACGATTTTACCATATTAGACAAGTCTTTAAATGCTGTAGATATGCTTGATTATAAAAAACGTCTCTTTTCTACTTTATCCGGTGGAGAAATGCAAAGAATCATATTGGCGAGAGCCTTATGTCAAGAACCAGAATGTCTGATACTTGATGAACCAACCAATCATTTAGATGTGAAACATCAATTGATGATGTTAAAGGTTGTGAAATCTTTAGATGTTTCTGTTGTGGCTGCTATACATGATTTAAATATTGCCATGAATTATTGTGATTATGTTTATGTTATGAGCCAGGGAAAAGTTAAATATCATGGACCACCGCAAGACATTATAAATGATGCTGTAATAGCAGATATATTTGACGTTAAAGCTAAGGTAATCAAGCAAGATGGTGAAACGGCCATAGTCTTTAAGGAGGTAGTGTCATGAAAATAGGTGTACTTGTGTGTAATAAGATGACTTACGACTGTACAGGCATTGGATGCTTTAAGGCATTTGAAGATAGAAGAGATGCATTTTCGATCTATCAAGATGCTAAATTGCTTGCTTTTTTCCATTGTAATGGTTGTAACAAACCTTTGTTTGAAGGCATGGATTATAAGTTTGAACAACTCAAACGAAGTGGGGTCGATACGCTTCATATGGCTAGATGTATTGAAGTTGAGTGTCATAGATATGACGAGATAAAATTGACTTTAGAGGATAAAGGATTTCAAGTTGTGAAGGGCAGTCACTCTTAAGATTCCATAATCGTATACACTTGTATTGGTATATTTGATAAAGTCATCTTGATACTATTGTCATGATAAATATAAAACTATATACTGAAGTTAATTGAATAACCGTTTTTAGGTAACTATTTGTTAAGCGAATAGTTTTAATGGAGAATCCGATGTAAGTTCGGAACGGTCCCGCCACTGTGAATCAGCACAAGCTGTAAGTCAGACATCCGCCTTTAAATAAGTCACATGATCCCTACGATGAATAGGTGGTGAAAAAGTTTCTAATCTTGACATCTTATTCGTAGAATAAGGTGTTTTTTGTTGTGATAAGGTTTTTCAAGGACTGTAAAACTAACAAAGGAGAAAAAGATGGAGAAGAAGAACCGTAATCATAACTTAGCATCTGATGATAAGCTGTTTTCAGATTTTAAGAAACCAAGTTACAGTGAATGGCAAGAAGCTGCCGTAAAGCTTCTTAAGGGAAAAGATTTTAATAAGGCCATGTTTACTAATACGCCAGAGGCTATTACCCTAAAGCCTATTTATAATCAAGAAGATTTAGATCAAGTACCTTACGCTAATACACTACCAGGTCAGTACCCTTACTTGCGAGGGACAAAAGCAGAAGGTCATTTAGTAGAGCCATGGAAAATTTCACAGGAGATTTACGCTGCAAAACCAGCCGATTTCAATAAGGCTTTAATTGATGCCTTGTACAAGGGGCAGACATCAATGAACATGACACTTGATATGCCAACACTGCTAGGTTTGGATGCTGATTCGCCAGAGGTGTCAGGCATAGGTTATAGAGGTGTTTCAGTATCTACCCTTCAAGACCTTACCATAGCACTTCATGATTTGGTTTTTAGTGTTTTACCGATACATATCAATGTAGGGATGAATCCTGTAGGCATGACAGGTATGTTTTATGCTTATCTTGAAAACTCGAATCAAAATCCTAGAGACTTAAAAGGTGTTTTGGGCTATGACCCACTTGGTATGTTTGCAAAATATGGTTACACAACATCAAGTATTGTAAAATCTTACGATTGTATGCGAGATGTATTAAATCACATTCTAATGTTAGGTTCTGACTTAAGAACCATACTTGTTGAAAGTCATGTGTATCATAATGGTGGTGCAGATGCTGTATCCGAGCTTTCTTATGCCATGGCTACTGGCACTGAATACTTAAGGGAGATGATCAAACGTGGCGTTCATGTAGATGATATAGCGCCACATATGGCATTTTCATTATCACTAGGTTCTAATTTCTTTATGGAGCTATCTAAAGTTAGAGCAGCAAGAGTGATGTGGTCAAAAATTGTTGAATCTTTTGGTGGTAATCTGGATTCTCAAAAAATATACATTCATGGTAAGACTTCTTCATGGACTAAAACGGTATATGATCCATATGTAAATATGTTAAGAAATGCATCTGAAGCATTTTCTGGAGCCGTTGGTGGTGTAGATTCATTAGAGATATTGCCATTTGATGAACCAATTCGTGAAGCAGATGATTTTTCAAGACGAGTCTCTAGAAATGTTCAGTCAATTTTGCAAGATGAATGTAGATTCACACAACCTATAGATCCTGCAGGTGGTTCCTGGTATATTGAGTCATTGACCCATGAAATTGCAGAAAATGCATGGAAAAAGTTCCAGACAATCGAGAAAAAAGGTGGTATGAAAGAAGTACTAACTTCTCATGAAGTCCAAGCTGAGGTTAAAGATAAGTATGAAGAAAAATTTAAGAATATGGCCAAACGTAAACATGTTTGGGTTGGAACAAACATGTATGCTAATATGTCTGAAGAAAAACTTGCAGAACATGAAAAAGACGTCAATAAGATGGTTGATGAACGTATTGAAGCAGTACAATCATATCACTTAAGTAATGATATGTTTGAAGTAGAAAATGCATTAAGTGAGTTAGGGGACTATATAAATATAAATAATAAGATTTCTATGCCACTAGTTGTAAAAGCGCTTCAAAAGGGAGTAAGTTTAGGTCTTATAACTGAGCTTTTAAGCACAGAAGAAGAGGCTTCTATTGAACCTGTTTCTTTAGAAAGAGGAGCTGAAAGATTTGAGGCATTAAGAGACAAAACGAAACTTATGAAAGCAGGAGGAAAATGTCCGAAAGTATTCTTGTTTAATTATGGAAAAATTCCAAAGCATAAACCTCGAGCAGATTTTTCAAGAGGTTTCTTTGAAGTCGGTGGTTTTGAAATATTAACGAATGACGGTTTTTTAGATACAGAAAAGGCTGTTAAAGCTGGTTTAGAATCAGGTGCACAAATTGGTGTTATTTGTTCCACAGATCATGTTTATCCTGAAATTGTACCTGCTATTGCCAAGTCGATTAGAACTAAAGGTTCTAAGATGATTCTTATTGTAGCAGGCAGGCCAACTAAGGAACTGATAGAGATATACAAAGAAGCTGGTATCAATCACTTTATTTATATGGGGGCAGATTGCTATGAGCTTTTAACTGAATTACAAAAGGAGGTCGAAAATGCATAACCCAGATTTTTCGTCTATAAGTTTAGGGACAAATAAGCCTGACCTGAATAAAGAAGAATGGATTCAGTCGTTATATAGCCAAACTTCAAAGAAAATTGAAGACTTTTCTTGGATGACCAATGAGCAAATTGAGGTAGGACCTCTTTATACCAGTAAAGGATATGACGACTTTGAGCACTTAGGTTTTACCGCTGGTATAGAACCTTATTTAAGAGGCCCTTATGCAACCATGTACGTTACAAGACCATGGACAGTAAGGCAGTACGCTGGTTTTTCTACAGCAGAAGAATCTAATGCCTTCTATAAAAGAAACTTAGCAGCAGGTCAAAAGGGACTTTCAATTGCCTTTGACTTGGCAACACATAGAGGGTATGATTCCGATCATGAACGTGTTGTCGGTGATGTGGGTAAAGCTGGTGTTGCTGTAGACTCGATGCTTGATATGAATATCTTGTTTGATGGTATTCCACTAGACAAAATGTCAGTATCTATGACTATGAACGGTGCTGTTTTACCTGTGCTAGCCTTTTATATTGTGGCTGGAGAAGAACAAGGCGTACCTAAGGAGCAACTTGCTGGTACCATTCAGAATGATATTCTTAAGGAATATATGGTTAGAAATACCTATGTTTATCCACCTGAAATTTCTATGAAGATTATTGCTGATATTTTTGAATATACATCTAAATACATGCCTAAGTTTAACTCAATTTCTATTTCGGGTTATCATATGCAAGAAGCTGGTGCAACAAATGATATAGAACTTGCCTACACACTTGCAGATGGCCTAGAGTATTTACGAGCAGGGGTAAAAGCAGGTATTGATATAGATGCTTTTGCGCCTAGACTTTCTTTCTTCTGGGCACAAGGGACCAACTATTTTATGGAAGTTGCTAAAATGAGGGCTGGAAGAATGTTATGGGCAAAAATTGTAAAAGACTTTGATCCAAAGAATCCAAAGTCTACAGCACTTAGAACACATTCTCAGACTTCAGGTTGGTCTTTGACTGAGCAAGATCCTTTTAACAATGTAACTAGGACACTTATTGAAGCTATGGCTGCTTCTTTAGGACATACGCAATCACTACATACCAATGCCCTTGACGAAGCCATTGCCCTACCAACAGATTTCTCAGCTCGTATTGCTAGAAACACACAATTGTATTTGCAGGATGAGACCAGTATATGCAAAGTCATTGATCCTTGGGCGGGTTCTTATTACGTTGAACGATTAACACATGAGATTGCAAGAAAAGCTTGGGGGCATATTCAAGAAATTGAATCTCTAGGGGGGATGGCCAAGGCTATAGAAACAGGTATACCTAAGATGAGAATAGAAGAAGGTGCTGCTAGAAGACAAGCTAGAATCGATTCTGCAAACGAGGCAATAATCGGTGTTAACAAGTACCGTTTAGAACATGAAGATCCAATTGAAATATTAGAAATTGACAACTCAGCTGTTAGGGTGGCCCAGATTAAAAGACTTGAGAAACTAAAAGCCGAAAGAGACAACGATAAAGTAAAAAAAGCACTAGAAGAATTGACGGAAGCGACACGTACAGGTCAAGGAAACTTACTAGAACTAGCTGTTGCTGCAGCGAGAGTCAGAGCGACTCTCGGTGAAATATCTTATGCTGTAGAAAAAGTGAAAGGAAGACATAAGGCAGTGATCAGATCAATCTCAGGTGTATATTCTTCTGAATACGCTAAAAAAGATGATATTAAAGAAATTAAAGAATTGACAGATGAGTTTGAAGAAAATGATGGTAGACGACCTAGAATCTATATTGCCAAAATGGGACAAGATGGGCATGATCGTGGTGCAAAAGTAGTTGCAACAGGGTATGCAGATTTAGGATTTGATGTTGACGTAGGTCCTTTATTCCAAACACCAGAGGAAGTTGCAAAAGATGCAGTAGAAAATGATGTACATGCTGTGGGGATGAGTTCTTTAGCGGCAGGTCATAAAACTCTATTGCCGCAATTGGTAAAAGCACTAGAGGATCTTGGTAGAGATGATATCATGGTCTTTGCAGGTGGTGTTATACCAGCTCAAGATTATGACTTTCTTTATGAACATGGTGCATCATTGATCTTTGGTCCTGGATCTATCATAACTGATTGTGCTAGAAAAATCATCTATGTTTTAAATGAGAACCTAGGCTATGACAAGTAAAAAACCAAAGTGGGTACCAGAACATGCTGATGGTGAGTTTGCAACCAAGGTAATGGACGGGGTAGAAAAAGGACATACCTCTAAGAAACGACTTGTTAGAAAAAGAAAAGAATTATCTATTGATGATTATTATTCAGGAATTTTAGAAGGTAATAGAATGATTCTTGCCAGATCAATAACATTGATTGAAAGTAATGCTCTGAGACATTTTGACATGTCTCAGACCTTACTTCAACAGCTCTTACCCCATACTGGCAAGGCCATTAGAATTGGCATATCTGGTGTGCCTGGAGCGGGTAAAAGTACGTTGATAGAAGCATTTGGATTGTACTTATGTAACTTAGGCTTAAAGGTAGCAGTATTGGCAGTTGATCCGAGTTCTAGTATTACAGGAGGATCCATTTTAGGTGATAAAACCAGAATGGAACAACTTTCTCGTCATGACAACGCTTTTATAAGACCTTCTCCTTCTGGCGGTACATTAGGTGGTGTGACAAGAAAAAGCAAAGAGACAATATTACTTTGTGAAGCAGCAGGTTACGATGTTATTTTGGTTGAAACAGTCGGTGTAGGCCAAAATGAAGTCACTGTAAGGTCTATGGTTGATTTTTTCTTGCTGGTATTAATCACCGGTGGCGGTGATGATCTACAAGGTATGAAAAAAGGTGTTATGGAAATTTGTGATGCCATTCTTGTCAACAAAGCTGACGGCGATAATCTTGTCAGAGCTAAAGCAGCACAAGGGGAGTTTAAAACAATCCTGACTTATCTTAGACCTGCTACTGATGGCTGGCAATCGAGAGTCCTAATATGCTCAGCATTGTATAATGAAGGTGTTTCAGATATATGGGATATGATTCAGGAATTCTTAGTCATCACCAAAGAAAATGGTGTTTTCGAGTCTAGAAGACAGGCCCAAACACTTGAATGGGTTTTTAATACAGTGATTCATCAGTTGACGTCTAGATTTTATAACCATGATGGTGTTAAAAGAATGATTCCTAAGCTGAAGACATCATTGGCTAATGGACAAGTGTCACCTACAAGAGCTGCCATGGAACTTTTAGAAGTATTTGATAAGAAGTAAAATGGCATATGCTTGATTGGAAATATAAAAATATAATTATAAAAGTTATTTATACTGTTGACTCGAAAGATGTGATAGTGTACGATACCTATGAGAATTAAATAACTAGAATAGGTTAATTTACTTTTGTAAATTCTAAGAGGGAAGTTAGGTGAAAATCCTACACGGGCCCGCCGCTGTAAAAGAGGAATGCTTTTTATAACCACTGTTTTAAACGGGAAGGATAAAAGTGTGATGATGCTTGAGTCAGAAGACCTGCCTATTTTTAAGATGCTAAAACTCCACGGGTGCTTGGAGAGTATAAGAATAGGATTTTTTTCTGTTGATATAATCTAAGCTTATGCTTAGATTTTTTTTGTTCATATAATAGGTACATGATTATAAGGAGTAAGAGATGAAGAAAGGGATTATAGTTGCAAGTTTTGGGACAAGTTTTACTGAGGTTAGAAAGAGATCGATAGAACATATTGAAAATATGATCTCAGAAGCATTTGATAAGTATGAAGTAAGAAGAGCATTTACTTCTAATATGATCATTAAGAAATTAAGACAAAGAGATGGTTTGATAATTGATACCCCATCTGAGGCCATTTCTAGGATGGTTGATGAGGGAATTCATGATATTCATGTACAACCACTTCATGTAATTCCAGGCTATGAGTATGAAAAAGTTAAAAGTGCCGTAAAGAAGTACAATCATCATTCTCAAGTTCATATTACTCTTGGAAAGCCACTATTATGTGAAGAAGGTCATTATGATCAGATGGTTGATATTTTAGATAAGCGTCTTAAAAGTAAAGACAATCATGCCTATGTTTTAATGGGCCATGGTACTGAACATCATGCAAATGCATGTTACAGTATGTTACAGGCCAAACTGAATGATAATAGAAATGATATGTTTATTGCAAATGTTGAGGGATACCCTGAAATAGATCATATTTTGCTTAAGGTGAAGAGATATGAAAAAGTTTCACTTATGCCATTAATGATTGTAGCTGGTGATCACGCTATGAATGATATGGCTGGTGAAGATGATGAGTCTTATAAATCTATTCTAGAAGGTGAAGGTATTGAAGTAAAATGCTTACTTGAAGGTCTAGGTGAAAATGAAGCAATTGGTCGGCTCTTTATAAATAGAATCAATGAAATGAGAATAGGGGTTAAAGATGTGTAAATTTGTATATCCATTTACAGCTATAGTAGGGCAAGAAAAAATGAAAAAATCCATTGTATTGAATATCATTAATCCGAGTATTGGTGGTGTACTGATTCGTGGTGAAAAAGGTACAGCAAAGTCAACGGCTGTAAGATCTCTTGTTAATTTACTTCCTGAAAGAGAAGTTTATCAGTCCTGCCGATTCAACTGTTCACCAAGATCAAAGTCACTTTGTTCAGAATGTTCAAATAATAACGATAAAGAAATGACAAGAAAGAAAATGACGGTAGTTGACTTACCAATAGGGGCTACAGAAGACAGAGTTGTTGGTACATTAGATATTGAACATGCCATTAAATATGGTGAAAAGAAATTTGAGCCTGGTATTTTGGCATCTGCCAATAGGAACTTATTATATGTTGATGAAATCAACTTATTGGATGACCATATTGTAGATATTTTACTAGATGCTGCAGCCATGGGTGAAAACATCATCGAAAGAGAAGGCGTATCATATACACATCCTTCGCGATTTGTTTTGATTGGTACCATGAACCCAGAAGAAGGAGATTTACGTCCGCAACTTTTAGATCGTTTTGGTTTAACAGTGGATGTAAAAGGTGAAGTCGCTTTAGACAATCGTGTAGAAGTTATTAAAAGACGTTTGATGTTTGATGAAAACAAAGAAGGTTTTGCAAGTCGTTATGAAGAAAAGAATCAAGCACTAGCATGTCGTATAGAAGAAGCACAGAAATTACTTAGTCAAGTTGAAGTGGAAGATGATTTAATTGTTTTAACTGCCCATATAGCATTGTCGTTAGGTGTTGATGGTCATAGGGCAGATATAACAATGCTAAAAACAGCTAAAACTTTAGCAGCCTATAATGGCAGAAATCATGTCATACGAGATGATATATTTGAAGCTGCAGAACTCGTGTTACCGCATAGAATGAGACGGAACCCATTTGATGAGAGCGGTTTAAACGTTGAAGTCTTAAAAGATTTCATGAATGGTGTAGAAGATGCGTAATTTGTATCCTTTCACTGCAGTAGTCGGGCTTGAGCATGTGAAGAAAGCGCTCATCTTAAACTTAATAGAACCTGCAATTGGTGGCATTCTATTTTCTGGACAAAAGGGCACAGCAAAATCTACTTTGGTAAGATCAATTGAATCATTATCTGATAAAAGGGTAGTTAATGTGCCATTAAATGTGACTGAGGATAGATTAGTAGGTTCTGTAGACATCGAACATGTTTTAAGTACGGGTGAAATAAAAAATGAGGTAGGTCTTTTAGAATCTGCAAAAAATCAAATTCTTTATGTAGATGAAATTAACTTGTTGTCTGATAACTTGACAAATTTAATTATTGAAGCTTCAGCATATGAAAATAACTTTATTTTAATTGGTTCAATGAATCCAGAAGAAGGACAAATAAAACAACATTTTATGGATCGATTTGGCTTTTTTGTACATGTTGAAGGTACAGATATGCTTAATGAAAGAGTGGAAATCATAAAAAGATGTCTAGCATATGATGAAAATCCAGATGAATTTTTAAGACCATTCAAGAAGGATTTATTGGCTTTGAAGACTTCAATTACTAAAGCTCAGGAAAGATACAAGTCGGTCATTATATCTGAAGAGATCATCACTTGGATTGGTAAATTGTGTTTGACTTCATTAGTATCAGGTCATCGTGCAGATTTGGTCACGGTTTTGGCTTCTAAAGCTCACGCTGCATACATGGGAAAAAGGTCAGTGGATAAAAGTGATGTCGAGGCGGTCATCAACTATGTTTTGGGGCACAGATTAAGAGAAAAAAGTGACCAAGAAATACCACCTAACAAAGAGCAATCAGGCAATCAATCTGAAGACAACAAACAAACTCATACACAAGTTGATGTATCGCAAGTGGCCATGAAAGAACAAATAAATGAGGAATGCTTTGAAATTGATGAGACTTTTAATGCAAAAGAAATTCTTAAGGATATTGACACAAGGCTTAAAGTCATGGGGCCAGGCAGACGTCATAAAACACGCATAAATGCCAGTAGGGGTCGATACATTAAATCTCGTTTTCCAAAAGGTAACTTAAATGATATTGCCTTAGATGCTACATTAAGGCAAGCTGCACCTTATCAAAAGTATAGAGAAAAAGATGGTTTGTTTGTTAATATACACAAAGAAGATATACGTGTAAAAATAAGGGAAGACAGAGTTGGAAACTTAATCATGTTTCTTGTTGATGCAAGTGGTTCCATGGGTGTTAACAAGCGTATGTCTACTGCAAAGGGTGCTATTTACGCCTTGTTAAAGGATGCATATCAAAAGAGAGATACTGTAGGTTTAATGACTTTTAGAGGAGACAAGACAGAACTGGTACTGAATCCTACGAGAAGTATTGATTTGGCCTACAAGAAGCTTACAAATATAAAAACAGGTGGTAAAACGCCTTTGAGTTTAGGTGTCAAAAATGTGGTTGACTTCCTGAAAGCTCAGAGATCAAAGTATTGCAATCTTGTCCCAATAGTGATTGTAATCTCTGATGGTAGAGGGAATGTAAGTTATTCTGAAAAAAAATTCATAGAAGAAATTATGGAGGTTTCTAAAAAGGCTGAAAGTGAAGAGATAAATTTTGTAGTTGTTGATTCTGAGTCAGGTTTTATCAGTTTAGGACTGGCTAAAGAAATGGCTGAAAATTTAAATGCAGTTTATATGAAACTAGATGACTTAAGAGAAGATGATCTCTTAAAAACAATACAACAACTGAGTTAGGAGTAGAGATGAAAAAGCTGATAACAATTTGTTTAACTTTATCATGCCTCTTATGGTCTTGTGGTAGCGGACAGGCCAAAATGGGTGGAATGGTAAATGCTTCTGTTAAGGAGACGAGGGAAAAAGAAGAACATAATTTATTGGTGGAAGGTGATTCATATCCTTTTCTTTTGACGGATTATATGAATCATGAGTTTACTATCAAGGAAAAGCCCGAAAACTATGCTGTTATGTCTGGAACATTTCTAAATTTGTGGTATCGATTAGGTGGAAAAAGCGTCTGTTCGACGGATGTAGATTCTGCTATGTTGGATGAAGCTTATCGTGATGAAATTTTGTCCCTCCCTTCAGCTGGTGCTGTATACAATACCAATGTCGAAAAAGTTGCAGAAATTGATCCAGATTTTGTAATAGCTCAGATGGGTGTTCAAAGTGGACTTGCAAGTGGCTTAGAGAAAATTGAAAAGGAAACTGCTCTTTTTCATATGAGAAGCTACAGTGATGTTATAGACCATATAAGAGCTTTTGGGAAAATACTTGATAACCAAGAAGAAGCAGAAAAAATTATAAGTGAAATGGATAGTAAAAAAGAAGTTATTACGAGTAAATTACCGGATACACCAAAGAGTGTCGTCATTTTATATGTTACTTCAGCGTCTTTATCAGTAAAGCTAGACAATTCCATAGCAGGTGATGTTGCAGCTATACTTGAAATGAAGAATATTGCATCTGACCTGATGCCAGATACGATTGGAAGTGAAACCACACCTCTTGATGTTGAGTATATTGCAGAAAAGAATCCTGACATGATCTTGGTTACTTCAATGATCTCTTCCAATGAAGCTGCAAAAAAGACCATGCAAGAACAATTTGATTCTAACCCAGTATGGCAAACTATAGATGCAGTACAGGAAAATCGTGTCTTATATTTACCACAAGAGTATTTCTTATACAATGCGGGTCATAAGTATGTAGATGCAATAGAGTATATGGCAAAAGGGGTCTACCCTCAAATATATGGTGAGCTAGATGAATAGAGACAATAAGACTTTTAAGCGAATCATTATCTTTTGCTTTTTTCTAGCGGCTCTAGCAGCATTCATTATAGGTGTTTTAATTGGTAGTATGAATGTTGATCTGAACACTATTGTAGATGCGATATTTAATCAAGCTGATTCAACTGCAGCCAAAGTCATTATGAACATCCGTTTACCACGGATGTTAACAGCTGCTCTGGTTGGTATCAACTTAGCCTTAGCAGGTTGTATTCTTCAAGGTGTAATGGGAAACCCGCTTGCTGATCCAGGTATCATTGGTATTTCAAGTGGTGCTGGTTTAGTAGGGATCGTCATATTGATTTTATTTCCTCAATATCAATTTTTAGTGCCAATCGGTGCTTTTGTTGGCGCTATGGGAGCTGCAATACTTATTTATGTATTGGCTTGGAAGGGCGGTATACAACCTATTAGGGTGATACTAGCAGGCGTAGCTGTTTCAGCTTTTTTAGGCGCAGGCATTTCTGCGTTGATGGTCTTTTATTCTGATAGGGTTCATGGTGCCCTAACATTTATGAACGGTTCATTGTCTACACGGTCATGGCCAGAAGTATTTACTATTTTGCCATATACGCTTATTGGTATTGTCTGTGTCTTAATTTTTTCTGAAAGACTCAATATTCTGGTATTAGGTGATGATACTGCAAGGGGGCTAGGCCTTAATGTTGAGGTGACACGCCTAGGTTTGACAGCTTTAGCTGCGCTACTGGCAGCAAGTGCGGTTTCAGTAGTTGGTCTACTCGGTTTTGTAGGGTTAATAATACCGCATTCAGTTAGATTGATCATAGGCAATAATCATAAGTACTTGTTTCCAGGATCGGTTTTTTTAGGTGCTACTGTTGTTATGGTGTCAGATACTTTTGCCAGAATGGCTTTTTCTCCGACAGAGATTCCAGTAGGTGTTGTAATGGCGGTACTTGGTGCACCATTTTTCTTGTATTTGTTAAGAAGGGATAGTGTCTAATGTTGGTTGCAAAGAATATAGATGTAAGGATAAGAACTAATAAAATCCTTTCTGATGTTAGTTTAGAGATTAATGAAGGCAAAATTTACGCGATTATAGGTCCTAATGGTTCTGGTAAAACAACGCTGTTAAGAGCCTTAACGCGAAATGTTAAAGTATCCTCTGGTCAAGTGTTATTGCATAATCACTTGATCAATAAAATGAGTTCAAAAAAAGTTGCACAAACCATGGCAGTACTCACTCAAACGCATTCGGGGATGAATGATGTAACCGTAAAAGAGTTGGTGGGTTATGGGAGATTCTCGCATAAAGAATGGTATAAAGGTAAGAACAGTGAAGATTCAATGATCATAAGCGAATGCATTTCTAAGGCGGGTTTAGAATCTTTAACCGACAGGAAGATATCGACTTTATCTGGTGGTGAAAGACAAAGAGCCTGGATTGCTATGGCACTTGCGCAGAAACCTGATTTACTGGTATTAGATGAACCGACGACTTTCTTAGATATTGCTCATCAATTAGAAATCATGGAGTTGATTACTGACTTAAATAAAAGTGAAGGCCTTACGATTTTAATGGTCTTACATGACATCAATCATGCAGCAAGATATTCAGACCATGTTTTTGTCATTAAGGAGGGGCATCTTTATCAAGAGGGAACACCCTGGGAAATATTGAATGCATCAACATTAGAAAAAGTATTTAATGTAACGGCAGTTGTTAAATCGGATGAAGTATCAAAAAAACCAATTTTTTATCCGAAATCAGTGATAAAAAGGAGTAGTATCAATTGAAGTTTACACTTGTAACAGTATCGACTTCTAGCATCAATACTATGATTTCAGTCTATCGTAAATACAGAGAGCTTTTTCAAGATAAACTGGAACTTAAGGTGTTTTACGCTGCTAGAAGCATATCAAATAAAAAAATAAAAGAAATGGAAGAAGCCTTATTAACCAGTGACATGGTAATGGTTGATTTAATGGGCACACCTGAAATGCTTAGCCAAAAAATTGATGAGTGTTTAAAGAAGACTCATGCAGACATCATCCCATATGGGAGAAGTGCAAGACAATACACAAAGCTGGGTAGTTTTAAGCCAGATGAAATGAAGTCGAAAAAGCCTGATATGAAAGCCATGAAGGAAATGAGCAAAATGGTAGATAAAATGGAATCCTTTGTACCTAATAAGATGAAGGACATGATGAACTTATCTGCTATCACCAAATACTTTGCCTTGGCTGATGAAGCCAATATCAAGAGTATGCTGATTTTGATTCTTAGAGATTATGGCGGCTATAAATCACTTGAAAAACCAGATAAGCCAATTACCATACCTGAAATAGGTATTTGCAATCCTAAAACTAGAAGTTATAAGGAACAAGATGCTTACGCTTATCTACCTAATAGGCAAACTGTTGCAGTATTCTATTATGGTCATACTTATCCAAACGATACAGCTGAATGTGTTGATCAGTTTTGTGAAAGAATTAATCATTTTTCAAATGTATTACCAATAGCATTTTCTAGTCCTAGTACAGAGGCGTTTGATGTTCTTGAAAAAATATTGAAAGTACATGATGTTGATTTGGTGGTTAACTTTATGTCCTTTAGATTATCCGCAGGACCCATGGGTGGTAATCCTGATAAGGCAATCAATATCTTGGAAAACTTAGGTGTACCGTATTTTCATCCTTTCTTTATGTCTAGAAGAAAAGAGAGTGAATGGCTTTCATCCAAACAAGGTGTTTCTACATCAGAGTTCACAATATCAGTAATGATGTCTGAGTTTGACGGTGCCATTGAGACTATGCCACTTGGTGCTATGGACGAACCTACTTATGATGAGGAATTTAAAGTTGAAATTAAAAAACTTAAAATCATAGAAGAACGCTTAGAAAAATGTGCACAACGAATTAAGCGTCAATTACTTCTGAGACAAAAGGATAATAAAGAAAAGAAAGTTGCAATCATTTGCTATGACTATCCTCCTGGTGAAGCCAATGTTTTTGGTGGAGCATTCTTAGATACTTTTAAAAGCATAGAGAAGCTATTAAGGGACTTGAAAACTGAAGGCTATCAATTAGAACAACTCACTAGCCAAGAATTACTAGAGTCATTTACAGAAAAGGGTTTAGTAAATTCTTCTAAATATCATAATTCTGAATTGATGATTAAATATAATCGAAAGAAGTTTAAGGAAAACTTTCTCTCGAATACATATTATAAGCAAGTTAAAGACCAATGGCATGATACTAATGTCATGTGTGATGAAAAGGATATTTTTATTCCTGGTTTAGATTTAGGTAATGTTTTTGTAGGATTACAACCCTCTCGAGGCATCCACGAGGACTCGGATAAACTTTACCATGATAAGGACCTGTTGCCTCATGAGCAGTACTTCGCCTTTTATGATTGGTTAGAAAACGAGTATAAAGCTGACGCTATTATACATGTAGGCACCCATGGTACTTTGGAGTTTAATCTGGGTAAAGAATGTGGCATGTCAAAAGATTGCATTCCTGATATGTTGGTTGGGCATTTACCTCATATGTATCTTTATTATGCCTCAAATCCATCAGAAGCTATGATCGCCAAAAGGCGTTCACATGCAAATCTTTTAGGCTATCAACCTTCTGAGTTTGTTCCAGGTGATTTATATGGTGAATTCATTGCCTTAAATGAGATGATTGATGAATATAGAGAAGCTCTCTTAAAAGCGCCGACAAGAGTTGATCAAGTCATGGCAAATATACTTGCATTAGCTGAGAAACATCATTTACCTGAGACAATAGACGACATAGAGCATGAACTCTATAGGATGGACCAGTCGCTAATACCAAATGGCTTACATGTTTTTGGAAAAAACTATAATGCATCAGAAGCTTTTAATTATGTAAAGGCTGTACTTTTACAATCACATGGTGACATTAAATCATTACCACGGCTTATTTCTGAAAATAAAGGATATGATTACGATGTATTATTAGAAAAAGGTAATTTCAAAGAGTTACAGAGGTTGAATGAAGCATCAGAAAAAATCCTAAAGTCTTATCTTAATGGTAATCATTATGACGCTTACAAGAGTACACTTGAGTATGGTCAATCACTTTATAAGTCATGTCAGATCAATCATGAAACACGTAATCTTATGAGGAGTTTGAATGGACGTTACAACAAATCAAAACTAGCTGGAGATATTTATCGTTCGCCAGAAGTAATGCCAACAGGTTACAATCTTTATCAGTTTGATCCACGAAAGGTACCGAGTCATACAGCAATGAAACGAGGGCAGATAATTGCTGAAAAAACAATAGAGGCGTACAAGCGAGATCATGAAAAATCCCCTATTTCTACAGGCGTGGTATTATGGGGGCTAGAAACCTCAAGAACTCAAGGGGAATCTATAGGACAAATTTTAACTTATTGGGGTGTTCGCGTGAAGAGGTCTTCATATCAATGGTCAACAGACTACGAGATTATACCACTTGAAGAACTGGGGAGACCACGTATTGATGTAACAATCAACATATGCGGATTTTTTCGAGATATGTTTCCAAATCTAATTGAAGATTTAAACAAGTTATCATTAAAAATTTCATTATTAGATGAACCAGTAGAAATGAACTATCTCAAGAAAAACAGCGAAAAGAATATAGAACTACTTAAAGATCAGATGTTATCTGAATCGAGTATTTCAGAGTTGGCTACTGCTCGTATATTTGGGCCACCTGAAGCAGAATATGGAACAGGCATTACGAGTATTATTGAAACTAAAAACTGGGAAAATGAGAAAGTGTTTGCAGAATCATTTACGGATAGAATGCAGCATGTATACACAACTAACCACAGAGGACATAAGTTCAAACAATTGTATCAAAGCAACTTAACAGGTGTAGAAATGGTTTCTCAGCTTAGGAGTAACAATGAATACGAAGTAACTGATTTGGATCATTATTATGAATTTTTTGGTGGACTTTCAAAAGCAGTAGAACAAGCGCGTGGTGAAAAAGTAAAAATATATATTTCTGATACGACAAACGAAAGAATTGAGACCGAACAGGTTTCTAAGTCTATAGCTAGGGGAATTAGATCAAGACTCTTAAATCCTAAATGGATAGACGGTATGTTAAAGCATGACTTTCATGGTGCACAAGAAATTGCACAAAGATTCGAAAATGTAATGGGGCTAACTGCCACAACTGGCGAAGTTGAATCATGGATTTATGATAAGATGCATGAAACTTATGTGGATGATCCTGACATGGTTGAAAGAATGAAGGCCAACAACAAATATGCTTATATAGAAGTTTTGGAAAGCTTAATGGAATACGAACAGCGTGGCTATTGGGATGCCACAAGTGAGCAAATGGATCTTATTAAACAGACATATTTATCTGTTGAGGGAGATATAGAGGACAAAATATTTTAGGAGGATTTAAAAATGAAAAAATGGTTAGTATTATTAATGGTAGTTATGATGGTGATGAGTGCTGTTGGATGTGGAGCATCTAGTGCAAATGATTCTGTGTTAAAGCTAGAAGAAGACAATGGTATACTTACATGTTTAGACACTGAAACTAGTCCTTTAGATGGCGGTTTGTTGATTACAGTAGACAAAGAAAATAAGACAGTAAATATGCAGATTACAGATGCAGAAGGTAATCCAACTGTGGAATTCTATAACTTTAATGTAGAAGAAAATATTTGTCATAGATACAAATATGTTTCTATGATGGGTACAGGCTTTAATTACATGTATGACTATAACAAAGAAGAGTTGGTTCAGATTTTAGATAATGATGATGTTGATAAAACTCAATCAACAAAAGATTCAGGTCGATTTGATGGTGCTCAAAGTGAAACTAAAGAAAATGTTGATGCCTTAAAAGCATACTTTGAAACAGCGTTCGGAATGAAAATTGAAGATAGTATCCTATAATAATGAGCAAGCTTAGGCTTGCTCATTTAGATTATAATATTCTATTGCAATTTTTTCATATTGGTCTGCTAAATCATCCTGACTACAGATTCTAAGTAAAGCAATAGAGTTTCTAATATGTTCTTTTCCTTCATCATCGTCCAAACTTATTAAAGCTACACCTTTTCTATAGAGAAGCCCTGCTAAAGAATAATTAATGTGGTTGTCTAGGCAAAATTGTATACCTTTATCGGCATACATAATGGCCATTTCCTGATTATCAACTTTATGTCCATTATATGCTAAGTTAAAATATATTTTTGTTATCATTAGCTTTTCGGAAAAGGTAGCTTGTGGATCAAAGTTTGACATATCTAAACAATGAATAAGCATGGAATCTGATAGTGCAGGTTCGTTGTTTTCACTTAAACTGATACCCAATAAAAAAAGAATTCTTGTCTCAAAAAAAGTATATTTATAATGTCTATGATTGATAACTTCAAAATCAGGAATACCTAATCTTAAAGACTCTATAAAAGTATCCTTAGCATGTTGTGAATTGCCTTTATAAAATTCTGAAATCCCCTTTAATACTAATTTGAATTGTGACTCAACAACTACATTGACCAGTTCAGGATCTTTTTTATTGGACGTAAATTCTATAAAGTCAGATTCTAAATCATTAAGTTTATCAATATCATAGTTAAAAATTAAGTCATCTAGTCTTGAATAATACTGAAAATAGAGATTGGAGTTACGATATGCTAAGAGTTCATTCAGCAAATCTTTTTTGTATACATATGATAGTAAATCAAGGGTATCGTATCTAGGTACCACAAGACCAGCTTCAATTTTTCTCAATGTATCTGTATTAATTCCTATTTTATTTTTTACATCTGCCTGAGAGTATTTTAGTGAGTTTCTTAAACTTCTCAAATAGGCTCCAAACTTAACTGTGTCAAAACTTGTAAACATTTCCACTCCTCTGGTAATCCCGACTTTAATCGGGTATGTGCATCTAATTTATTATACTATAATAAGATATAAGAAAAAATAAAAATTTCGATTTTGTGAAATATACAAGTGTTCTAGGAGGGGTCTTATGAAAAAAATTATTATGTTAACTATGGTGTTAGGATTGGTATTTGCCTTTGCAACAACTGCATATGCAGGTGATAATGACATTCCAAGGATCTTAGGTAAAAATGACATTCCTAGAATTTTAGGCGAAAATGATATTCCAAGAATCTTAGGCAAAAATGATATTCCAAGAATCTTGGGAAAAAATGACATTCCGAGAATCTTAGGTGAAAATGATATTCCAAGAATATTAGGTAAGAATGATATCCCTAGAATCTTAGGCGAAAATGATATTCCAAGAATTTTGGGTGAAAATGACATTCCAAGAATCTTAGGAAAAAATGACATTCCAAGAATCTTAGGTGAAAATGATATTCCAAGAATTTTAGGTAAGAATGATATCCCTAGAATCTTAGGCGAAAATGATATTCCAAGAATCTTAGGCAAAAATGATATCCCTAGAATCTTAGGCGAAAATGATATTCCGAGAATCTTAGGCAAAAATGATATCCCAAGAATCTTAGGTGAAAATGATATTCCAAGAATCTTAGGCAAAAATGATATTCCAAGAATTTTAGTAATCCAAAAAGGATTTAGAATGTCTCATTCAATGAATGAGTTAAAATATATTGCATAGTTTAATTAGGGGGCGTAATGAAACTATATTTAGATGACATCGATGAGTATGTAAGTTGCAAGAAATCATTTTGGTTAAAGAAGAAAGTTCCAGTTCAACCTATTGAGAAAAGGAGAATCAACTTTGCATTCTATACAGCAGTAGCTATTATAGTTGTTGGAGAATTTTTATGCACATTGTTGTAAGTTTTCTTGTAGTTATATTAATGACTACATTATTCTATATGGGTCATAGCCTTAGGGAAGACAACATTCCCTTTGAGTGGTGCCATTCAGAAGATTACAACATCACATACAAGAAATCCTATTTGAATTTTAACAATGAAAAAATTTTATGTTATCAATCAAATGACAAGAATAAGTATATAGCAATTCTTAAAGCAAGGACTATATTATTTCTTGAAGGTGGGAATCGCATTGTGCTTAGGTGGCGATCACGAGATGAAATCATTACATTAGGTAGTAATGACGAAAAGAAAATACTTGAGATGCTAAAATCTATGAATGATCTAGCATCAAAGGATCAATTCATTTTGCCTATCAGGTGTAAAGAGGGTGTATGTGATTCATGTAATAAATATGAGGTTTGTAAAAAAAGAGTGGCTAATTAGGTCATTCTAATTTAGGTTTTTGCAGTATTTATTTAAAAGGAGGGCATTGGATGAAATTATCAATTATTTTAGAAGCATTAGAGTTTACATCAGAGACGACTGAATTTTATTTAGATGTCTCTAACAATAAAACTGTTTTTATTGATGACCTGATTAATACGCAGGAGGAAAAAGACAATTTTTATCAAATGCTTGAAGAAGGTGACTTTGTTTCACTACCGTCTCAATATGAAATCAATGAATATAAAATGATGGAAAATTTTATATCTACAGTTAAGGATGATTTTATAAAGGTCAAGTTGAAACAAGCTATTTCAGGAAAAGGTGCCTTTAGATACTTTCAGGATCTGGTCTTTACAATGGGAATCAGGGAGGACTGGTTTAAGTTTAAAAACGATGCCTATAAGAAATGTGCAATAAAATTTTGTATAAACAACGGTTTGGAGTATGATGACGATGTTAAATAATTTTGTTAGATCCAATGAGGAAAACACAAAAGAACTTCTTGAATGTTATAAAGATGCCATACGTAAATATCCTGATGAGTTGTGGATGAATGCAAATGAAGGGAAAATTGTAGACCTTTTAAACGAAAATAAGGTCTATCATATAGCGGTACAAGATGAGATAATCGGTTGGCTTGCGTTTAAGAACTTTGACTCTTATTCGGTATTAAATGGTATGTATGTAAGAAATGCATTTCAAGGAACACATTTGAGTAGGGATATGCTTAAGTTTTATTTTAATATGTGCCAAGGAGATATAGATTGTTCTGTTATCAGTGTCCCTAAAGAGTTTTATTGGTCGCTTAACTTTTATAAGAAGTATGGCTATGAAGAAATTAGTCAAAGTGAAGTAATGGCAATAAGTTCATATTTGACACATCGTAATCAGCAGCATGACTCGATACTATATAAAAGATTCAATGACTAGGAATTAGAAATAGTCTATTTATTGATTGTTACTGTTGCATAGAGTTGAGATTAAGAAATGGGTTGAAAATTCTTCGAAATAATTGAATTTTCTTGTTTTTATTAGATAAAAAAAATTATAACTTCAAATAATGTTATAGACTGAAACTCAAAATAAGGACAAAAAGTCAAGTCTTATCTTCTATTTTTTTAAGTGCTATTCTTTTACCATAGGGAATAAAATTGGAGGATGATATGAAGATTGAATTTATTAATTACCCATTTGTTTTTACAGATCAAGGTACAAGACATGAGATTAGCGAAATTAACGGTAATCCACGAGTTGGAGCAGTATTAGATGAAGAATTGAATGTTGTAAACGGTGCAGCAATTGATTCAGACTGCATAAATGGTGTATGTCCAGTGAAGTAATCCTCAATAGAGGATTTTTCTTTTTGTGATATTTACTCTATAATGATATAGAGGAGAAGTCATATGAAAAGATTATTAGTATTACTTATTGCTTTCACTCTAATAGGTTGTCAGTCAGTTGATAATACATCTCAAACAGTGAATCAAAATACTGTTTCTGTTGATTTAAGTGATCCTGTTGAAGAAACTGAAATAGAAGTTGTAGAGGAAGTACCTACATTAGAGGGATATGTTTTTTTAGGTGAAATGTCAGATAATAGGGAAGTTTTTTATAAACCAAGTGATGCTTACTTTAAAATGGAACTATGTAGTGAGATTATCATTCGTAAGGATGAAGCGTTCTTAACACTTGAAAGTGGCATATTATCCAAACCAAGTATCAGTCCAGATAAAGAAAGATTAGCATTTGTCGAAAATGTAGGTTTGGATTTAAGTGGTACTTTGTTTATTTATAAAGATGAGTTGGTAAGAGTAGAATCTGAAGAGATTGATTCGCTTATTGACAAGGATAGGGCAATAAAATCGGCTATATGGCTTAATGACAGTCAAGTTCTTTCCCTGGTAGGTTTTTACCAAAGTAACATCTCCCAAGGAGGAGATGTTTACCGAGTTAATGTTGATAATGGAGATATGAAAATCATTGTCGATTCAAAAGAAGGCTTTGAGATCGCAGATGTTGATTATAATGAAGGCATACTTAGTTTTTCTACAGTGGTGTGGCATAACGGCAATTACAGTGATTATGAGTATTTTGATACATCTTACATATATTCAGAGATAAGCACTTTTCCAATTGTTGTGGATAAAGTGCCTGACAATTAACTCTACTTAGTAGAGTTTTTTTTATTGAATTTTGAATTTGAAAGGTGACCTTTTCTATATTGATAAACAATAGAGGTGCCTTTTGAAAAGAGCTGATAATGCGAAAAACGCGGTATTTCAATAATATCACCTTGTTCCAACTTTAAAAGTGAATCATCAACAGCAACGATTAGATTGCCTTTATCAACAACTAGAAATGTATCATACTCAGCATCTTTTGATTTGCCAATGTTTTTTATGATTCTTATATTCAAATGGTTTTTGTATTTTGTAACCATGTAAGAATTAAATTCATCGTTGTTCATTAATTTATACATAGTAGCTCCTTTCTTTACACATATTACAACTTTATGGCTGATTTTAGGGCCCTTTATGTGATTTTCTTATTACAAAGTGGGCATATATATAAGAAGGAGGCCATATGTTTACTTCAATTCGATCAAGACATAACTTTATTATTAATGTGTATGTACTAGTACTTGTTGTGATTATTTTGTTCTTAGTGACTTTAGCTGGGTTAGAATTTTTAAGTGATTTTCAAAGAGAGCATCAGTTAAATACCACGATAGCTTATGCAAATGAGTTCTCCATTATTATCAGTGAAATAGAGAGTTTGTTAAGAATTGAAAAGAACATTATCCTAGATAATCCAACTGACTATCGAATACAAGTTGACGCTATGAGAAGAATCACTACAGAGTTTGACTTTATAATCAATATGTCATTTGTACGAAGTGATAAGGTGATTTTATCATCCAATAATGATATGCCCTTGTTTGATGCAGATTTAGTCGATTATTCCTTTTCTGATTTATTGATAACAGGTCCTTATCTACATGATGAATATGGCCTTTTAACTACTTTAAGTCTTCCTGTAGTGAGAGATGAAACCGAACTTGGCTACTTAACTGCTTATGTAGATTTAAATGCTTTAAGGGAATATTTGATTATGCCACAGACATTTGGCTTAACATCTGCTATTCTACTAAATACTGAAGGTTGGGTCTTATCATCAAGTGATTATCTTATTGAAGAATTAGAAAATGTAAGAGAATATGACAGTATTTTATCAACAGAAATAGATGAATGGTTACACTTGATGAAGACTGATGACTTTGGTGCTTACATGTTTGAATATGAAGACGTAGATTATAAACTGACCTATGCTCAAGTAGACAATACACCAGGTTGGTTTGTTGTTATCACTATGGAAGAAGAGGACTACGAAGAACTATACGAAGACTTTAAAATGTTGATATTCATTCTTTTTATCTTGATATTTGCTGTGACCGTTGGTTTGTCAAGACTAGTTGTTAATCTAATCGTCAAGCCTATCATAGACTTAACAAATGCAAGTGAGAAAAAAGAGATTGCTCTTATTAGTAAAACAGTAGAAAAAAGAAATGATGAAGTCACACGATTATTTAAAACATACAATGAAATGATCTCTGATTTGAAAGCACAGTCAGAGGATTTAGAAAGACAAGTTGAGGAAAGAACGAAAGATCTAAAGGATGCCAATGACAGACTTTACAATCTTGCTACTACCGATTCTTTAACAGGGTCTATGAACCGCATGCAGATAGTTTCAGAATTAGAGTCCATTATCTTCAACATTAAAGACTATAAAAACGCCAGTGTTGCTGTACTTTTTATAGACTTAAACAATTTTAAATACTACAATGATACTTTTGGTCATGATATTGGTGATTTGATTTTAATAGAAGTGATTCAATTTCTGAGAAGACAGGTTAGGGCATCTGATTTTATTGGTAGGTATGGCGGTGATGAGTTTATCATCCTTTTACCAAGTGCTAAGCATGGTGTACTACCTAGGATCATAAAAACCATCCAGGATGCACTTGAAACTGAGAAGCATTTTAAACCGCTTTTAGAGGAATGGTTAGGGCGAGAAGTGGATATTCCAACTGGTAAAAAACTTGGTCTTTCTATCGGAAAATCCATTTACGAAGCTGGAGATATTAAGGATGTAGAAACCATTATTAAAGAAGCTGATGAAGATATGTATATAGAAAAAGAAAAGTCTAAGAAACGTTCGTAATGAACGTTTTTTTCGTTTTAAAGTAGTTTTCATTAGTAAGCGTTCGCTGATGGTTTCTTATTGAACTGAATTTTTTATCTTTTTAGATTTGACAAAATTAAATAAGAGATGTATCATAGTAATCGATTACTAGTAAACGATTACTATGGAGGTTAAAGATGGATAAAAAAGATTTGATAAAAAGAGCAATAAACTCTGAAATGCTTGCAGTTAGCGAGTTGCACAAATCAGTAGATGATGATTATGTCAGAGCACTTGATATTTTAAAGGCTTGTGATGGGAAAGTAATATTTTCTGGAGTTGGTAAATCAGGTCATATTGGAAAAAAACTTGCAGCAACATTTGCAAGTACAGGTACACCAGCATTTTTCTTGCATTCTGATGAAGGTTTACATGGTGACTTAGGTATGGTAAATCATGATGATGTTGTCGTTTTAATTACAAATAGTGGTGAAACGAGCGAAGTAAAAAACATGTTGCCGTCATTAGAAAGAATAGGTTGTAAAAAAATACTTATATCATCTAAGAAAACATCGACTGTAGGTAATGCATGTGATGCTGTCTTGGCATACTCATATTCTTCAGAAGCTGACCATCTTAATCTGGCACCAACAGTGAGTTCGTTATTGTCTTTAGTAATAGGTGATGCTTTAGCTGTTACCTTATCTGAGATGAGGGGCTTCAAAAAAGAGAACTTCTTACTTTATCATCCAGGTGGTTCTTTAGGTAGTCAATTAGAAGATGAACTTAAGGAGGCATAATGGATATCTTAGTTGTAGGATCATATGTGACAGACTTAGTTGTAACAACAGAAAAAATGCCTTATCCTGGTGAAACGGTACTAGGTAACACTTTTAGTGTATATCCAGGAGGTAAAGGTGCCAATCAAGCAGTTGCCGCTTCTAGACTGGGTGCTAAGGTATCTATGTCAGGGAAAGTTGGCGATGATGCAAATGGTAAGATGATGATTGATACGATGAAAGAAGAACATGTTGATATCAGTCATACATATATAGAAAAAAATATGACGACAGGTGTAGGATCTATTACAATAGACTCTAGCGGTCAAAACAGAATTGTTGTAGTCCCAGGAGCAAACATGACCTATCAAAAAGAAGAACTAGAACATCTAGATACCCAATTACGTGATGTTGATATGGTTATGTGTCAACTGGAGATTCCTTATGAAACTGTTATGGCTGTTGCAGATAAGTGTTATGACAATCAAGTGCCATTTCTACTTAATCCTGCACCTGCGTCTGTTTTAAATGATAGGCTGCTTTCAAGAGTTGATTTTTTAACACCTAATGAAACTGAGATTGAAATTTTAACAGGTCGCACATGTAAGACCACTCAAGATGTTGTGGATGCTTCTAAAGAACTTATCTGCAAGGGTGTAAAAAATGTTATTGTAACACTTGGCTCTAAGGGGGCTTTAATAGTAAATAAAGATATGGTAAAAGTCATTAAAGGGTATCCAGTTGAAGCTATAGATACTGTAGCTGCTGGTGATTGTTTTAATGGTGCTTTTGCTGCAGCAACAACAAAGGGCTTGTCTATAGAAGAAGCTGTTAGATATGCAAACGGTGCAGCAGCACTTTCTGTAACTAAAAATGGTGCCATTCCATCATTGCCGAATTCTGAAGATGTTAAAGCGCTTACTGGAGGTGACTTATGTTAAAAGGTATACCTAAAATTCTTTCGCCAGATTTATTGAAGGTTTTAATGGAAATGGGGCATGGTGATAACATTGTTATTGCAGATGGTAATTTTCCTTCTGCTAGTGTCCACCACCGTGTTATCAGAGCGGATGGTCATAATGTATCTTCATTGCTAGAAGCTATCTTGAAGCTTTATCCTTTAGATACAGCACAAGTGCCGGTTATATTAATGGATAACGATTCTGAAGTAAAACCCCCTATATGGAAAGACTACTTTAATATTTTAGGATCTTATGATTTTACTTATGAATGTGTGGATAGATTCAAGTTTTATGATATTGCCAAGGAAGCTTATGCAGTCATTGCGACATCAGAACCTGCTTTATATGCAAATATAATTTTGAAAAAAGGATGTTGCTAACATCTAAACAAATATGAGTTTCGTGGTATAATCTTAAAGAGGAGAGATTATGTCAACAATAAAGAAAGTCGCAAAAGAAGCAGGTGTATCAACTGCAACAGTTTCAAGAGTATTAAATGGTAATTATCCGGTCAGCAAAGACGCATATGAAAAAGTCATGGCTGCCGTTAAGAAAACTGGTTATAAGGGCAATGCAATAGCTAAAAGTTTAAAAATGAACAAGACATTTATGATTGGTCTTGTTGTACCTGATATCTCGAATTCTTATTTTATGGAAATAGCCAAAGGGATAGAAAACATCATTACCTCTAAGGGCTATACCTTGATGATATGTTCTACTGAGGATGATCCCGAAAAGGAAGACAAGGTATTACAAACCCTCCACAACAAACGAGTGGATGCGGTTATACTGGCAACCTGTCAATCGTCTGGTAAGTCCATTAAAGAGTTTATAGATGATGGTTTAAAAATTATCATGATTGACTCAAAAATAGAAGGCCTAGATGTCAGTTTTGTAGGAGAAGAAAACTTTAAAAATACAGTTGACTTAATAGAATACTGTATCAGCAAAGGCCATCGTTCTCTTGGCATTATCAAGGGTGTTCACGCTATGGAAACAGCCAGAACAAGAATGGCTGCTTTTGCTGCAACATTAAGTAAACATGGACTTCCTTTAAAAGATGACTATGTCATAGAAGGTGGTTATCATGCAGAGATTGCTTTTGAAGCAGTAGGTAAACTTCTTCAAAAAGATTATCCAAGTCTTTTATTTGCATCCAATAACAAAATGGCTGAAGGTGCTATGCGAGCAATATTTGAAGCCGGTTTAAAGATACCTGATGATATTTCCTTGGTTGCATATGGCGATATATCAACACCACATTTAATTAAACCTTCTTTAACGGTTATAGAACAGAATCCTCTTGCTTTTGGAATAAAGACAGGGGAGCTCTTATTAGAACTTTTAAATAAGGACTTCATTTCTGTTATAAAACATGAAGTAAAATTCAAAGAAGGTCAGTCAGTAAAAAGTCTTTAGAAGCATATTTTATGCTTCTTTTGTATTTTTATGTTCTTGTCTTGCATTTTCAAGCCTGAAGCATCAAAAGTTTTCTATTATAGGCTATAATATGGATAGAGAACAAAGGAGGTTAGTATGGAGAAGAGATACGATTTAAAAATAGAAGATATTACGAAAAACTATGAACAGCTTAAAAAAGATTTTAAATGGGAGTTGGATCTAAGTAAACATCTAGTTGCCCTAAATTATGTAATTCAAGACAAAGAGGTTGATTCAGAATATATCAAGGCTTTTAATAAAGAGATAAAAGAGAGGACAGGCATGTTTTCACCTTTTAGGGGTAACATGCAGTTTGCAATTGCTGGTCTTCTAACAGCTGAATATGATGACCCTTCTAGTCAATTAGAGACCATGTTAAGATATCAAGATACACTGAAGTCTGTAGGATTTAAACAATCTACATACTTGCCAACTGCATTATACGCTTTATTGAAGTGTGATGAAATGAGTCCCAACATGCTAGCTGAAAGAGCAAAAGGCGTTTATGATGATATGAAGAAAAATCATCCTTTCTTAACCAGTGGTGATGATTATGCCTTGGCCATACTCTTAGCTAACTCGGGTCGTGATCCTCAAGTCTTAGAGAGGTACTACAGTGCTATGAGTTCAGAGGGCTTTTCTAAAGCCAATGGTCTACAGATGTTATCTCATATACTATCTTTTAGTGAAAGAGATGTTCAGTCAACTGTTAAAAGATGTGTTCAAATAAAAAGAACTTTAAAAGAAAACAAGTTAAACATAACTTCGGATTATTATCCTGCAATTGGTTTGATGACTTTACTAGATGACGAAAATGATGAACTTTTAAATGCCTTAGTTGAGACTTCAAATACCTTAAGATCTCAAAAGGGTTACAAGTGGTTAGGTAAAGGCATGAATGTGATGATTGCATCTGCCTTGATAGCCAGTGAATATGTAAAAGAAAAAGAAACAAGTCTTATGACTACTAGTTTACAAGTATCAATCCAATCCATTATAGCCGCTCAACAAGCTGCCATGATTGCAGCTGTTTCTGCATCAACAGCTGTTGCAGCATCTTCGTAGGAGGTTTTTATGTACATGGGAACAGAGTATAGAACTGGTCATTACAGTTACTATAAAAATATAAAAACAATGACATGTGGCTTTTGTGGTCAAGAAGTAGACCATTATTTGCTAAGGTTCAGAACATTTCTAATTCCAAGTTTGCATTTATTTGCTACTAACAACCGTTATTATACTATTTGCTCTAACTGCTCTGATGCGAAAGAGGTAAAGGAAGAGTTTGAAATAATGAAAATGCTTGATAGGATTGATGGTAGGAAGCCTGTTAAATATAACGGCAGTCAAACTTTGATGGATAGGATAGATGATCATGTAAGGACTACTGAAGAATCTTTTCAAGCAGCAATAATATTTCATATGAAAGACATGAAAAAAAGCCAGTAATGGCTTTTTTTAGTTGGATGCTGATAGTATCTTTTGTTTCAGGTTTTGCTCCATTTCAACAAGTTCCAGTTCTGCAACACGACGTTTTTCTTGACCTTCAGCACAAATCTTTTGTACGCCTTCTATAGTTGAAATTAAGTCTGAGTTGACTTGTTTTAAAGTTTCTATATCCACAACACCTCTTTGTACTTCTCTTGCAGCACCAAGGGTATTTTCTTTAAGAAGTTTAGAGTTTTGTAGTAAAAGCTCATTGGTCATATCATTGATAGACTTTTGCATCTCAAGGGCTTTTTTCTGTCTAGTTAAAGTAACTGCATTGACCACAGCGTTTTTCCAAAGTGGAATCGTGTTGATAACAGAAGACTGAATAGAGTTGACAAGCTCTTGATTGGTCATAGAAATCAATCTAACCTGAGGCAAAGCTTGGATAGAGATTTGACGTGTCAGTTTCAAATCATGTAGCTTCTTTTCAAATTGGTTTCTATATTCTATGGTTTCCTGTAAGGCTTGGGCTTCAAATAAATCATCTGTTAACATGACTTCTTGTTTAAGCTGTGGAATTGTTTGTTCATCTAGAGCTTTAATTTCCATATCACCTGCGATGATGTACATATCTAGTTCTTTTATATAGGATTTATTCTTATCGTATAAGACATCTAACATAGATATATCTTTCATTAGCTTAAGTCTTGCATCTTCCATCTCTTTAACGATGTTGTCTATTTGATTAGAGATGCCTTCGAAGTTTGCAACAAAGTTTCTTACCTTATTTTTACCTTTAAAGAAAAGACCTTTTTTCTTAGGCTCTAATTCATCCATATCTACGTTTTTGACTTGGATCATCAATCGTTTAACGATTTCACCTACGTAACCTGTATCTTTGTTTTTATATTCAGAGATTACAGTATCTGCAAAATTTGAGATTTTAGTTTGAGCTTTCATACCATATTGGATGATATGTGCTGGATTATCAGGTGTGATTGTAGAACGAATTTCATTTATACGTTCCATCTCTTCTGGCTTAAGTCTATTTAATTGACGACTTAACTGATCATTTTCTGTAAGTTGTATAACTGTTTCGTGATTATTCATACGACACTCCAATCTGTAATTTCTTGTTCTAACTCTATTATAGGGCCTATATATTAAAGAATTCTTAGAAACACATTAAAAATATCCTTCCAAGATGTTAAAAAAATATTGAAGTAATATCAGGCAAGTGGCTATTTTCAATACTTATAGACTTGTCTTAATCTTATTATAATACAAAAATGGCCATTTGAGTTTAAAAATAAAACTTGCTATGATTATGACAAGGAGATAATTATGGATAATAAAATACTAGATATAAAAAATTATACTTCAATACAAGATGCCATCAATCACATGAACCATGGCGATAGACTTACATTAGAGAATCAAGTGTATGATGAAACCATCTATATCAATAAGTCTATTGATATAGTCGGTTTAGTAAATAGTGTCCTTATTTTAAGTGAAAAAAAGCTGATTATAGAAAATGCTGAGGTCAATTTATCCAAGTTAAAGATATCAATCGGTGAAACAGACTTTGATGCAAATATCCTATTAAAGAAAAGCCAGGTATCGTTTGAAGGATGTAACTTTGATATTAAAAAACAGTCGAAAGACCTATATGCAGCTATATGGTCTGAAGACTCAAGTTTAGCCTTAAAAGACAATAAAATCACTTCAGATGCTGGCTTAATTAAACATATGCATGGTCATAGGCTGAGTCTGATTAATAATGACCTTACTATAAACATGTGCATTCTGGCTTTAGAAATGCATGGTGTAAAAAACGTTGAGCTTATAGAAAACAAGGTAACGTGTCCTGTTAACTTTCTAAGAATGACTAAAATACACAACTATAAAATCGAAAAGAATGAGTTCACACTGGCTAAGGAACCTAGGGTATCTAAACCGAGATTTTTTATACTGGATGGTATTGAAAGTGGACAAGAATCCTTAATCAGCGGTAATGTCTTTCATACAGAAAAGACTTTAAATTTCTTAATTCAAAATTCTTATGAAGCTGGTCGCGTTTTATTTTTTAATGATAATACAATTAACTCTGGTGATGACCTGATCAGTGCCATCAAGTTTGACAAGATCAAAGGGACAGTTAACTTCGGTGGTAATAAAATGAGTGATGGTAAAATCATTGCCAATCAATGTGGTGAGGTGTCGGTAAATGCATCTAGTTTTAGACGATTTTCTGCCATTAGAAGCAAACATCTTCGTTTGTCTTCCAATGAAGACGTCAAACAAATCCTTGTAGAGGGTGCCTATCACTTGTATCTAAAAGCTAATAAAATTGATAATAAGGTTATGAATGAAGAGGCTGTTAGACTTTCAACCATTGATAAGATTAGACTAGAAGGCAATACCATCAAGAGTGTGGACCATGGTGTCAGTGTCTTGAATGACGGTAATAATCTAGAAACACTATTTATTAACAATGATTTCAGACACTGTAAAAAGAGAGCCATAAACATGACTGCAGTGATGCAAATAAACAAGTTAAAAGCTGAACTTGTAGTTAAAAACAATATTTTTATCGATAATGATAAGGCACTATTTATGGATGATCAAAACATCAAACATGTCACTGTTGAGGAAAACTATTTTGACAACAACAAGCTTGCTGTGATTTTAAATGGTGGCAAGTCGACGGGTGACCTTAAAGTAACTGGCAACTTCTTTACGCCTTCCAATCAGTTGATTGAAATAAGATCAGCTAAACTATGCCATATAACACACAATAACCTAAACAACAGTAAACTTCATATCAGAGGTTGTGAGGATATTTTAATACATGGTAATCTTTATGATAATCCAAGAAGCAAGAGAGGCAAATGTTTAGACAACGAGGTATGTATCAAACTTGGTGGTCACTTGACGGTCAGCCATAATAAACTTTTAAGGGGACGACTAAAGAATGAGGATAGAGAAGTCTTTGATACTTTAAACATCTCATCTTATGAAAGAAGACCAGCAGTCACGATCCACGACAATACACAATTAGATGGTTTTGAAAAACGTTCTTTCTTTGATAACTATCAGCCAAAGTCCTTACAACTTTATCCGGATGCTTCTATTTTATCCATGTTACAATATGAAGGTGATCTAGAACATAACTTAAACTTGATGGATATGGATGAAGTCATGAAAAGAGACTTTCTTGACCACAGATCAACATTTATAGATTTAAAGGACTTGGTTGAAAGTCAGGTCATTAGAAAAAAAATACATACCATTGTTGAAAAGCTCCAGATAGAGATTCTATCAGGACGAGATTCTAATGATATATATAGGTTTATCGTTAAGACCAATGAAACCGTGGAGATGCTAAAGATCTATGTTACCATGGAGGAAACTGTAGATTCTATGACGGAGAAAAGAATTGTTTCTGTGCTGGATAATTATATGCAAGTTTTATCAGGCTTTATGATGGATGTTTCGGAAGAAGACCAAGATAAACTTAAGGCTCAAATAAATTTGTTAGAGAACCTACTATAGGACCGCAGTATTGCGGTTCTTTGTGTTATGATGAGGATGGAGGGTGAAATGGAACATAAAATATACCAAATGGAAATAATAGATCATAACAAAGAAGGCTACCTTATCAAATTAAGTGACCATAGAGAATGCTGTCATGTAAGATTTGAACCAAGAGAAAAAAAGCTCGAATTTGTGGAAAATGAGGGTTTTATCATGACCTTTAAAAACAATGAATATCAGCTTAGAAAGATGCTGCATAACAAGAGGCTAGATACTTATTTTGTCGGTTTTAAACTGACTTTTGTATTTACTTCCGGTAAAGATATTGCTGCCTATAACGACCGGGGTAAGATACTTGTTTTAGATAAGAGACAAGTCCCAAATAAGAACTATGTTCTTGCTAAGGGTGTGAAATCAATTGATAAACTTTATACTGATGCATCCTACAATGAAAAATACGGTAGAGGCGGCATCGTCTTTATACATGAAAATACAGATGGCAAATACACACTTTACCATGAAGCTGTTCAAGGTGAAAGCAGCAATCTTCTGGAGTTAATTGCCGCTATCAGAGGTCTTGAAGTCTTAAGTGATGTAGAAAAAATTAGGATTGTAACAGATAGTCAGTATGTCAGAAAAGGTTTAACAGAATGGATTATCTACTGGGAACTTAACGACTGGATGACGGTTAATGGTGAAAAAGTTAAGAATATAGACTACTGGAAACGCTTCAACGAACTTTCAAAAGGTAAATATTTAGAGTTTGAGTGGGTGAAGGCCCATTCTGATCACTTTGAAAATACCCTATGTGACCTATATGCAAAGGAACTTAGTCATACTTAGGACTTGAATTGGATACTTATAATAACTATAATAGCCTTATGAGATTTAATTTAAAGGGTGAAGTGATCTGCTTCACAGGAAAAAGTAAGTACACAAGAATCAATATGCAAAAGCTTGCAATTAAACATGGGGCAAGCATCACTTCCAACATAACTGGTAAAACAACTGTTTTGGTCATGGGTCAGCGGCCTGGGTCTAAGCTAGATCGGGCATTTTCTAGAAATATACATATCATGATGGATGACGAGTTCTTACAAATAGTAGATGATTGATTATTTTATGATCGGGGTATGTATCTAGTAAGAGGTGAACATTATGAGAGAAAAATTAGATCAGGCAAGGTTAGAAGGGCAAATTGAGTTGTTGGATGATATTTTAAACTTAGTCTACCATGAGGATCCGGATTTAGAAGCGATTATCGCTCATTCTAGAAAGATCAACAATGCTGAGTTAATAGAAACCTTAAGAACGCTCTTAAGAAAAAAAGATTTAACAGACGTAAAGAAAATGATTATGTCGTTATAGAAGTCTAGGACTTCTATTTTTTTGGTTTGAAAGTCTCCTAAATATTTGATAAAATGAATTAGAACAAACGTTTGCTAGGAAGGTATTATGGAAAATATACAAGATATAAATAAGGCTATTGCAGAATTATCAAAAAGAGATATCAGTGATATGGATTTGGTTTACAAGGATAGCTTTTTAAATAATTTAAATCATGAACAGCGTGTAGCTGCAACAAGAAAAGAAGGCAACTATCTGGTCATAGCAGGTCCGGGTTCAGGCAAGACCCATACCTTGGCTTATAGAGTCGTTTATTTGGTTAAACAAGGAATTGATCCCTTGTCTTTGGTTGTGATAACTTTTACTAGAAAAGCAGGTAAAGAACTAAAAGATAGAATCAACTATCTTTTACCCAACACCTCTTTAGGCTTTGTTGGGACATTTCATGCATTTTCTCATCATATTTCATCAAAACTAGGGAACTCATCACCTATATCAGGTTTTAGGCTTTTGGATTCTGAAGACGATATTCAAGTACATAAGCTTGTAATGGCTGATTTTAAGAACTTTAACAAGAAAATAGCGGCATCAAGATTACAAAAGATCTTATCTTATTGCGATAACACCATGCTGACTGTGGAAGAATATATCCATCAGTTTGATTTACACAATTTAAAACCGGATATTGAAAACATTGAGGCTTACAAGGAAAAATACCAATCCTATAAGGCAAGACACTTACTTGCATCTTATGATGATATGATTCGTTTGGTTTCTAGGTATCTAGAGAAAAATGGCAGCAAAAAAGTCACAGCCTCGTTTGATTACTTGATGGTTGATGAATATCAAGATACCAATAAGATGCAACTTGATTTTATCAAACGATTGAATATTGACAACGTTATGGCCATCGGCGATGATTTTCAAGGTATTTATGCTTTTAGAGGTGCAGACCATAGGATCATACTCAACTTTATAAATGACTTTAAAGACGCCCAAATGATCAAGTTAAAAGACAACTACCGTTCATCTGGTGAAGTTGTCGACTATGTCAACAAAACCGTTGAAAGATCAACACTTGGCTATCATAAGCAGTTTAGAGTAGTAAAAAAGGACAAGGGCTTGGCTGAAGTTGTAGCAGGTAAATCTTTAGAAGAACACAAGCTATTTATCTTAAATCAAATCAAAGAGAATCCAAAGAAGACCCATGCGCTTATTTACAGATACAATAAAAATAGAACTGCTTATGAAAAGGCTTTTATAGAAGAAGGCATTGAGTATTCTGTTTATGGTGGTATTAGACTTTTGGAAAGAAAACACATCAAGGATGTGATGGCTTTTCTGATGGTTTATCTGAATAATTTAGATGTTGTAAGCTTTAACAGAATCCTAACCCTCTTGCCGGGTATTGGACCCAAAACTGCTAGAAAGCTTATTGATACTAGGCTGAAAGATCTTAAATCAGTCCCATTATCCAAACGTCATGAACTAGAGAAAATAAAAGAAATTCTTGAATGTCGAGAAGAAAAGGAAATCCTTTTTCAAAGAATATGCAATTTTTACTTTGACATTTATGAGCATGTGGAATCAACGGTTTACAGTCAGGATGAAATTAGAGATGACTTTAAATTGATCAGGGAATTGATGTCGACCTATTCATCGTTAGATAATTTTGTCATCAACTTGATACTTGATCCAGTCATTGACATGCATAAAGGAAAAAAACCTAGGGTTGTTTTATCAACCATTCATTCTGCTAAGGGCTTAGAGTTTGATAATGTCTATTATTTTCATACCCATGATTGGTATAAGAACTTTGACATTGAAAGATTAGAAGAGGATAGGCGATTGTTTTATGTAGGAATTTCTCGTGCTAAAGATAAACTTTATGTATTTGACCATACAGGCTACAGTCGTACTTTTGATGAAATATTAAGGGACTTTGATAATATCAGTAGCATACAAGCGCCTGAAGAAGTTTATGAATCAAAGACAGAGGATTCTTATGACCCATCTTATTTTGAGTGGATTGATGGACAAAAGTATGACATGACTCTGCCAACCATTGGTCATCAAAACTGTTTAACTGCCTTGTCTAGTGAGTTTTATATGGCTTTAAAGGGCATGACTGATAAGTCTTTTCTAGGACCTTTGAAGGTAAGACTCCAGAGAAAGGATAAAGACGAGTTTTCTTTTGTTCAACCAGACTTATTTGTACTTGAGGATATGACCTTATCAGATGAAGTCTACATTCATCCTCCAAAGCTGGTTGTTGAAGTAATAACTTCTGACACTAGGTCTAAGGACATGGTTAAGAAGATGGACCTCTATATGAACACAGGCATTAGGGAGTACTGGATCATTGATGCTGATACAAGAATGGTTATGGTCTATGCATTTGAAAACTATTTGATGAAAGGCACTCAAATATTTATGGCCGGCGAAGTCATCAAATCAGGCTTGTATAAATCACTTGAAATACATGTGAATGATATTATAAATTAGACCAAATACTAGTTGTATTTGGTCTTTATTATACCTTTAAATTGTTGGTAGAGTTTTTCATTGCCCATAAGATCAATAGCATTTAAACATCTTTTGAAGTAGATGTCAGCCTCAACTAAATTATTAAGACTGTGTAGGGCGGCAGCTTTTCTGAAGAAGAAAAGATGTATAATAGAATAATCCTTTGTTTTTCTAGAATATTCTATGCCCTTGTCAGAGTAGTGTAATATAGCCTCAAAATCGTCTAAGCGGTGATAGATATAGGCCTTGTGAAAATATGTCTTCAAAAGTATTTCATCAAACTCGTCTGTGAAGTTTGAAAACCTTGAAACATTTTCTTCTAAGGCATCTAGGATGATGATACAATCGTCTAACTGATTGAGTTGTCTCGATATTTCACATAATAGTAAAAGTAAACGCATTTCAATGTAATCGTAAGTACAATCATTTAACTTCTCTAGTGAAAAATCACTTACTGACATCTGGATGGTTTTTATGATGGCTTTATAATAATCTTTTAATAAGTCTTCATCATTCTTTTGAAGATCAAATTCTGCAAACAGACCAGCCATTTTTTTGAACTGTGAAAGTTTGTCTATCATCATATGATAAGAAGGCTTTAAATCTTCTTTGTTAAAGATGTCATTGATGTTGTCAATGGCTTGATCAATTCTTGAATAGTCTTTAGAAATAATCATTTCATTAAGTAAATCAATATCTTTCTTAAATACAAAGGAATAGGTCAGTCTTGATTTAGCCAGTACCATGTGAATGTTTGTTTTGTAGACCAATGAAAGGTAATCCAGGGTCTCAAGTTTAGGGATACTCTTACCATTTTCTAAACGTCTCAAGGTATCTTGACCTATGCCTAAAATGCCGCTGACCTTTGACTGGGTCAGGTGATTGCTTTCTCTAATATGTCTTAATTCATTACCAAATGACTTTAAATTGTATAATTTCATACTTACCCCTTATCCATAAGTGGTCACAACCTGTGAGTTTTATTTTATCATAGTATTAGAAATAGCGAAAGGAGTTAGTATGAAGAAGAAATTACTAAGCCTTACATCATTATTTCTACTGTTAGCTATCATGGTTTCTGCCTTTAATATGCAGTTTGATGCTTACGCAGGTGAAGATGATTTAGAAGGTATTTTAGTAGCGAGTGAAGAAGTAGTCCTTGTTGCTGGGGATGAAGATATCCCAGGCGTATGGGCAGTGCCACCTATTGTTACATGTGACGGAGACGAAGACATACCGGGAGTTTGGTAGGAGGAACAAATGCTAATTTTATTGATGGTTGTCATGTTTTTTATTGTTTTAATGGTTGTAAAACAATTAGAAGCACCGACAAAAAAATCGGATCAATAAATTGGTGATATGATTAGGAGACACGTTCTCAACGAGACAAATTAGACATATTTTAGAAAGAAGACTGTTGTAATGACAGTCTTTTTTCTGTTAAATTTATGTCATAAAAGTCATTTAAGACATAAATTTGACCTTTGTTTGTCTTAAACTTGTTAGATTAGCTGAGGAGGTAAAGGATATGTATAAATACTTATTACCGGTCGGAAGCAAAATCTGGCAAGGTAGAATAGATGATGAAGAGAATTACGAAGCATTTAGGTGGCATCAATGGGTACAGGCCGTAGATTTAGAAGAAATGAAAGTAAGACTTGATGGTCCCTTAAATATATGTTTTATTGGCTTTGAGTGTGATCAAGGTGTGCAAAGAAACAAGGGGAGAATCGGTGCTTCAAGTGGTCCTGACAGTATAAGAAGAGAACTTGCAAACTTACCATGTCAGTTTACTGAGGAAGTTAAACTATTTGATGCAGGTAATCTGATGACAAGACATTTGACCCTAGAAGAGGCTCAGGAGAATCTTTCTGATTTAATAGAAAAAATTCTTTCGCTGAATATGTTTCCTGTCGTTCTAGGCGGGGGTCATGAAATTGCTTACGGTCACTATAAAGGCTTAAGAAAGAGTTTAAAAAGAAACAAGCTTGGTATCGTTAACTTTGATGCCCATTTGGACATTCGTCCGTATCCAAATGGTGGTTCTTCTGGTACCATGTTTAGGCAGATTTATGACGATTGTATAGCAGAAAAAAACATCTATGGCTATATGTGCTTGGGCGTTCAAAGAAGGTCCAATACCATATTGTTGTTTAAGGATGCAAAGGCGATGGGAGCTAAATATGTATTTGCAAAAGATATTGTAAAAGAACTGCCATATAGTCATATGGATGCTTTTGCAAGAGCACATGACAAATTGTATGTGACCATATGTTCAGATGTGTTTGCAGCAGCTTTTGCACCTGGTGTGAGTGCACCACAAACATTAGGTCTGAATCCGGAAAGTGTTTTGCAGATGCTTAAACATCTGATAAGGACCCGAAAGGTCATGAGTTTTGACATAGCAGAAGTATCGCCGCGTTTTGACCATGATAAGGTCACATCTAACTTAGCTGCTGTCATGATATTTGCAGTTGTAAACACCCTAGCAGAAGTCAGAGATTGTTTGATTGATTTTGAATAATGAAGTTTAGATGTATTTTTCTAGGATAATCTTGTTGAAATTTTCTTATGACACGATATAATGAAAGAAAGAAATGAGGATTCAGTGGATTATTTTAAAAAAATTCGAAACAAGTTCCTGCAAGGATTATTGATTATCTTACCGATTGGTATCACTTTGTGGATTGTCTTTAAGATACTGAACTTTTTAGATCTATTATTTGGTAGATATCTTAAAGATTTTATTGGTTATAGGATTCCTGGTTTAGGTCTTCTAATAACAATCACTTTAATCATTCTTGTAGGTAATTTTGCAAGTCATTACATAGGTGACAGAATATACAGGTGGGTTCAAGATCAACTAGAAAAGCTGCCTGTGATAAAGGCAATTTATACACCGCTAAAAGATATTACCAACAATTTTTCTAACAAGGATTCAAATAATTTTAAGCAAGTTGTATTGGTTACATATCCATGTGAAGGTTCTTACAGTATTGGTTTTGTTACAAAAGAACAAACCAACATAGCAGATGAAGATATGACAGGGGTTTTTATTCCTACTACGCCTAATCTAACCAACGGTTTTTTAGTTTTTCTAAGAAAAGACCAGTATAAGGTCCTAGATATGCCAGTAGAGGAAGCACTTAAGACAGTCATATCCTTAGGAGCTGTGACACCTGATTTGATCAAAGAAAAGGAGTGAATATGTCTATATACTTCAAAAAATTAAAAGAGCATTCTATAACAGGTCTTGTATTTGCAGTACTAGCCTTGTTAACAGCCTTATTCTTATTGGATAAGATTACTTTGTTTGACATGGTGATGGCCTTCTTCTTTGGTGGCCTCAGTCTGCTTTACTTTAATTATCATCGATTTATGTATTTAAGATATGATGACAAGACCTTGTATCTATATAGGGGCATATTTAGAAAATTGATGTCGGTTAAACTTGAAGGTGTAAGAATCATAACTATTTTAGGTCAGAAAGTAAGGATATTAACCAAAGATGGTAAAGAACTGATTGTTAATCTGTCATTTATGAGTAAGATAGATTCTGAAAAATTCACTTCTTTTTTACAAAGTCATATCCCAAATGAAAAATGGGTTTAGAAGAGATTATAAAGATGTATTTTGATGATAATCAAAATACATCTTTTTTATTGATCTAGATTTGATGACTCTTTGAGAATCTTTGGTCAGATGTCAAAGTGTTATTTATGTAAAATATCTACCAAAAAATGCTAGAATCCTGTGACATTTTTTTAAACTTGGGTACTATTAAAATAAGGGAGGCGATTAGATGAATAAAAAAATCAAAATAGAAAATATCAACTCGCCAAAAGTAGAAGAAGTAAAGAAAAAGAGAGGCTTTTTTCATGCTGTCGGCTCTCTTATACACGGCATATGGACTTTCTTAAAGGAAAGTTTTTTGATTATTATTCTACTCGTTATGATTCTTACGTACCTTGCCTGTACATATTTATTAGCTATTGTATATGATGTGCCTGAAATTGATCCTTATACCATTCAGGAGGGGCTTACAGAAAACTCCATCATAGTTGATCAAAACGGCAGACTCTTAGAAACCTTATATGGAGATGCCGGTATTAGAAAAAATATTGCTTATGACGATATTGGTCAGGATATGATTGATGCAATTGTTGCCATAGAAGATAAGACCTTCTTTGATCATAAGGGGTTTAACTATATACGACTAGTAGGTGCCGTTGTAGAATCCTATGAAAGTGGGAATGATATCAAAGGCACTTCGACCATCACACAACAACTTGCAAAAAATATCTACTTAAGTAATGAACGTGCCATTGAACGTAAGGTCAAAGAGGCTTATTATGCGATTTTATTAGAACGTACATTAACCAAAGAGCAAATTTTGGAAGCATACCTAAACAAGATAAATCTGGGTATGCAAACGAATGGTGTGGCATCAGCTGCACAGATGTATTTCTCAAAAGATGCAAAGGATTTAGACCTGATTGAGTCGGCAATTATTGCGGGGATACCTAAAGCTCCAAGTAGATTTTCTCCTTTAAAAAGAATTAGAAAAGAAGATGTTGGTCCAGACCATATTGTGATTGATGAAAGTGACCAGGTTTATACCTTGATTTTTAATCCCATAGCTCAGGACAGGTATACGGCTGTCATCAATCAAATGTACTACAATGAAATGATTACTGAACAGGAGTATGACTTTGCATCATCAAAAGATATATCTCAGTATCTTAAGCCTACAGTGGATAAGACCAATGAGATCACATCTTATTTTGGTGATATGGTAAAAGACGATGCCATTAAAGCCATTGCAGAAAGTGAGAACATCAGTCTAGAAGCTGCTGCAGACTTGATTTATAACAGGGGTTATATCATCTATTCAACCATTGACTTTGAAATGCAGCAGGTATTAGAAAGCGTTTATAATGATGTTGTCATTGACAATCTTTATGATGACAATTTGTATGCAGCAGTCAAGAACTTTCAGCGGCAATATGATTTAGTCGTAGATGGTGTTTTAGGAAGAGAAACACTTGGTCTTTTAAATGAACTTGTACCTATGACTTTAACAAAAGAAACCTATTCTCGTTTTCAAGAACACGATGATATTTTGATTATAAAAGAGGCCTTTAACCACTTGGGCTTTTTAACAAATGAAGCCCTGTTTCCTCAGGTTGTTGCCATGTTTGATGAGAATAAAAACATCATCAACGATGAGACCAGAAAAGTGCTCATGTGCAAATTTGACAATGTCATCAATGAAAATAACCAGCTTATGATAAAAAAAGATGACTATTATTTCGATGCCTATGATAATTTGATTCTCTTAAAGGATGGTAATCTTGAGTTTTATCAACAAGACGACCGGGTTCAGGTAGTTGTAAAAAACCTATTCACTTATGATGAACATAGCGAAATCCCAAAATATATAGACAAGAAGCATTTTACAGCTATATCTGGCTTGTACATCTATGAAGGCAGGGATGTTTTGATAGATGACAATTATAAGGAAAAAGTAGATGGCAATTTAGTCATTCATAAGGACTTCCTTAAAGAAAATCCTGACTTCTTTAGTATAGATGATCAAGGTACATTATTAGTCGATGAAAGAGATTTTATCATTAACTGGAGAGGGGAAATTCAACCTCAGTCTGCCTTTGTGGTACTTGACCATCATACTGGTGAAATCAAAGCGGTTGTAGGTGGTAGAAAATCCTATGGTGAAAATATTTATAACAGAGCCTTGGTGCCACACCAGCCTGGATCATCTATAAAACCCATTGGTACCTATACAGTTGCCATTGAATCAAGAAAATGGACAGCTGCCAGTGTTATTGACGATTTGCCGGCATACCTTAATAAGGATGATCCAGGTAAGAGATGGCCGATTAACTGGTATGAGGAATCCTCTTATAAATACAGGGGGAGAAAGAACCTGAGACAGGGGGTAGAAGACTCATTAAATGTTGTGACGGCAAAACTAGCCAATCAAGTGGGCGTTAAAAATATTGTTGATCAGTTGAAGGCAATCGGTGTAACGACTATACAGGAAGAGGATGGTTCAGATGTCAATCTAGCTGCCATGGCCTTAGGTGGTATGACTTATGGTATCAGTCCTATAGAAATGACAGCGGCTTATGCGACTTATGCTAATGAAGGTGTTTACATCAAACCTATTTCTTTTACAAAGATAACAGATTTAAACGGTCGTGTCATCATCGACAACACGCCTCAACCTAAACGTGTATTAGAAGAACAAGTTGCCTTTATTATACAAGATATGATGCGTACAGCTGTATCGAGAGGCTATGCAAGAAAAGCCCAAATCAGGCCGGGGAATGAAGGTATACCTATTGCAGGAAAAACAGGGACCACATCAGATAAGAGAGATGCCTTATTTATTGGCTATTCACCTTATTATACAGCTGCCATATGGTTTGGAAATGACATAAGACTAAAAATGGACCAAGGATCAGGCGCAGCAGCAGAATTTTGGCAATTGGTTATGGAAAGAATACATGTAGACTTTGAGGATAAAAACTTTGTAGAACCGGAAGGGCTTGTTAGAGCAAGTGTGGACCGAGTGTCTGGTAAAAGACCATCTTCCTTATCTTCAAGAGACCCGGCGGGTTCCCAAGTCTATTCTGAAATATTCTTGCCTGGAACAGTGCCAAAGGCCATTGATGATTCACATGTAGAAGTTTTAATATGTTTAGACTCTAATAAACTTGCAACAGCCTACTGTGAAAATTCTGAAATGCAGGTCAGAAGAACGAGATTAGAAGCATACAATTATTCGATACCTGTTGCAGATCAAGTTTATATGGTCCCTGGACTTTGTGACATACCAGAACATCAATCAGAAACCATTCAGATTTCAACTAAAGTGATTCAAACTTTTGCCAGTGGAGAAGTAAAGTTCATTAAAGATTATTCCTTGTTATTATTGAATGGTGAGATGGTATTTATACCTATCGGATCCCTAGTATCAACAACAAACTATGATATAACTAGACCTGATGGTAGTATTATTTCGGGTGGAACTTATAACCTTGAATACATTACAAAACCACAGACTCAGGCTGAAGAGCTTTTAAGAAGAATTGAAGAATAACCGCTTAGCGGTTATTTTTTTGGAACAAATTATCAGAATACTGCGTCATATCTTTATATAGGGGAGGTTTTAGTATGAAAAAACTATTAAGTATATTTATGATAGGTTTGATTTTAGTTGGATGTGGTAGTCAAGACATGGTATCAGATGATGTGGTCACAGAGACTTCAAGTATTCATGTAGAAACAAGTACTGAAAGCGCAGGTGAAAGTGCTGAGATAAGTGTTGCAGATAGTCCTCTTGTAGACAGTGTTGCAACATTTACAGGCACATCCGTTGAAGAAAGTACATCTTTAGAGTCTGTGGCTGCAACAGATAAGTCTTTTGTAAAAGTGACCGTCAGAACGGAGTCATCTTATGGCAATCAACAAAGTCAAGCAGGTCTGTTAACAGCAGGTAGATGGAATGACAATGAAGAATTTGATTACTTTATGAATGTACTAAGAGACAACAATTGGTACAGTATGCAGGCCTACTGGGGTTTTGAAGATTTTACGAGATATTCATTTGAAATAGTGGACAGTCATCAAAATCCTTTAGTTGGTGCAAAAGTGACACTCAAGTCCGATCAAGGTCAAAATCAAGCTGTTGGTATCACTGATAACAAGGGAAGGGTAACCATATACCCTCTTATGAATGACCAAATGAAAGTATTAAAAGCATCTATTGAGTACAATCAAAGACTTTTTGAGATACTCGATTTAGAGGAAGAAGAGTATGTTGTTACCTTAGATGTAAAAGATGACAAGCCTCAGAATGTTGACATCATGTTTGTTGTAGATACAACAGGATCCATGTCAGATGAGTTGGAATATCTAAAAGTAGAATTACTTGATGTGATTGAACGTGTAAAAAAAGAAAACGCCAATCAATTGAATCTTAGAATGAGTGGTAACTACTATAGAGATCATGGTGACCAATATGTTGTTAGATCTTACGACTTTACATCCAATATAGAAAAGGTTCTAGATCAGATGTCTATCCAGATAGCAGATGGTGGTGGCGATTATGAGGAAGCAGTCGTAGAAGCCCTAAGCGATGCGATTTATAAACATAAGTGGTCAAGTAAAGCACGTGCTAAACTATTATTCTTAGTACTTGATGCACCACCACATCATAATGATGAAAATATTGAGGGGATTCATGCTTTGATGAGAGAGGCAAATGAGAAGGGGATAAGGATTATTCCAATTGCATCTTCAGGTATAGACAAGGAAACAGAGTTTTTATTGAGATTTATTGCCCTTGATACTGGTGGAGAGTACATCTTTTTAACTGACCATTCAGGCGTAGGCAACAGCCATTTGACACCAACAATAGGCTATTATGAAGTAGAACAGCTTAATGATATGCTTGTTGATGTCATTAATGACTATGTAGAGTAGATTTTCTACTCTTTTATTTAGATGCATTTGTTAATTTAATAACGAGGATAACGTTTTTCTATAATGAGTTGATTTAAATGTATATTTTTTTGTGACAAATACAACAATTGCATGTGAGTGTTATCAAGGTGTCTAGAGTTCGACTTGAAACAAGACAAAATAATACCAAAAAATACATTGTTAAAATATTGACAATAAGATTTTATTAAGTTACTATGTAACCGTAAAACGCGTTTTGGTTATGTCATTATACTTATTCATCTAGGAGGTTTTATGGAGCAGGCAAACATATTTTTTCAAAAAATTAATGGTTTGGTATGGGGACCACCTCTACTAATATTGTTAGTAGGGACTGGGATTTATCTAACTATTCGATTAGGTTTATTACAAATTTTTAAGTTACCTCTAGCATTAAAATATTTATTTACTAAAGATCCAGAAATGACATCTGATAAGGCAAAGGGGGATATCTCAGCTTTTGCATCGGTATGTACAGCTTTATCAGCTACAATTGGTACTGGTAATATAGTTGGTGTTGCAACTGCAATCAGACTTGGCGGTCCAGGTGCATTATTCTGGATGTGGATGGCAGCATTCTTTGGCATGGCAACTAAATATGCTGAAGCACTTCTAGCTGTTAAATACAGAGTTGTAGATGACAACGGCCAAATGTCAGGTGGTCCTATGTACTACATTGAAAGAGGCTTAAACAATAAGTTCTTAGCAAAGATGTTTGCAATCTTTGGTATTGGTGTTGCATTCTTTGGAATAGGTACTTTTGCACAAGTTAATTCTATTACTTCTGCAGTTGAAATTGCTTTTAATGTACCAGTTGTTATTACAGGCGTTATCTTAACAGTAGCTGTTGCCATGGTAACCTTAGGCGGTATCAAGTCAATTTCAAAAGTTTCAGAAATCGTCGTGCCTTTCATGGCTGTTTCATATGTTTTATGTACAGTAGTCATCTTGATTCTAAATGCATCTCAACTGCCAGCAACATTTGCCTTAATTATTAAGGCGGCCTTTACACCAACTGCAGCTGCAGGTGGTTTCTTAGGAGCATCAGTTGCCTTAGCATTAAAGTCTGGTGTATCTAGAGGTGTTTTCTCAAATGAATCTGGCTTAGGTTCAGCGCCAATTGCAGCGGCGGCAGCAAAGACAAACTCGTGTGTAAGACAGGGTCTTGTTCAAATGACAGGTACATTCTTTGATACAATCATTATATGTACCATGACAGGTGTGACATTGATTCTTTCTGGCGTTTGGAGTAATCCTGCATACGAAGGAGCGGCTGCAACAACTCAAGCCTTCAGATCATCTTTACCTGCTTTTCCTATCGTAGGTGAGTTGATCGTTACAATTGGTCTTATATTCTTTGCCTTTACAACAATCCTTGGTTGGAACTATTATGGTGAACGTTGTACAGAGTACCTATTTGGTGTAAAGGGTATAAAAATCTATAAGTACATTTTCATTGTATTGGTAGCAGTTGGACCTTTCTTGAAGCTAAATCTTGTATGGACAATCGCAGACATCGTAAATGGCTTGATGGCAATCCCGAACTTAATCGCCATTATCGGTTTAAGTGGTGTGGTTGTGAATGAGACCAGAGTCTTCTTCGATGACTTAAAGTTAAAAAGTAAAAAAATTGCATAAGATAGTGACCTCTGATAATCAGGGGTCATTTTTTTCTAAATATTGTCTTAAATATGAAGAAGATATTTAAGTTAACAAGCTTCATGTGGTATTCTTATTTAGGAATGAAGAGGTGAAGAGAATGATAAAAAAGCAATATTTTATTGGATTTGTAATAGTTAGTTTGATTATATTAATAGGTTTTGGTCTTAGACTCTCTACATTAAATCGAGTTGTAGACTTACAAGGTCTTATGATTGAGTCTCTTGAAAAAGAGTTGGATCGTTCCGTTGATTTAAATGAGGAACTTGGTAAAAACCTTAAGACCTATGAAGATATAGTAGACGATTACAAGACATTGGTGGAGGATCTTGAAGCGAGGTCTAAAAATCTAGAAGAAGATCTTTCTTATTATGAAGTATTTGACTATTATGACCGTATGGATAATTCCCTTGGTAAGAATGCGACTATGATTATAGAGTCGAATCTTCTAGAAAAAAGTGATATAATAGTACTTCATGAGGATAGTCCATGGGACATGTTTTTTACAGATGTCAGAGTATTGACCAACTCACTTGCAATTGGTTTCTTTGAAGATGGACATGCAAGTGGTTATGGTATATATGAATATAAGATTAACGAAAAAAATGAAATAGAATGGCTCGTAATATATGAAAGGATGACGCATTGAAAACTGAAAAAATATTAGGTGTAGACTTCACCACTTTAGATTTAAAGGGGTGTATTGATAAAATAGATGAGGTTGTTAAAAATAGTAACAAACCCTTTCATGTTATAACAGCAAATCCAGAGATTGTGATGCAGATAAACAGGGGGGAAATACCTGAAAGTGCATCTTCTAGAGTGGGGATGATTACGCCTGATGGGATTGGTATAGTTTATGGGTCTAAAATCTTAGGTGGCCAAATAAGAGAACGTATCACAGGTGTGGAACTATTGGTTGCTCTATTAGAACATTGTCAAAGTGAAAAACACCGTATCTTCTTTTTAGGTGCTGATGAAGAAACCATGACAGCTTTTAAAGATGTTGTTGCTGATAAATATCCAAAACTCCAAGTAGCGGGTTATAGAAATGGTTTCTTTGATATCAATAAGGACAAAGAAATTGTGGAGATGGTTAAGGGTTCACAGACGGATATTTTAATTATGGGGATGGGTTCACCTAGGTCTCATATATGGTTTGATTCTAGAAGAGATGACTTAAATGTCAAAGTGGCTATGGATGTTGGCGGAGGCTTTGATGCTTTGACTGGTAAGGTTCAAAGAGCACCTGATTGGATCCAAGCCATTCATATGGAGTGGTTTTATAGAAGACTGCAAAATCCATCAAGAAAAGACAGACAGAAAGACCTTTACAGGTTTGCCTTGGATGTTTTTAAAGAAAGGTTTAAAAGATAAGATGACTGGGTCATCTTATTTTCATATAACCAATAAATTCTTTGTTTAACGTGACAGTCTCACTAGGCTTAAGATGTATCTTTTCTTGACCTTGTAAAACATCATTGATGTCTACTATGTTATCGAGATGAAGATCTTTTATGTCCTTGTAAGCTTTTGTTGCAAGATCGATGGCTTCAGATTTTGATCTACTAGCGATTAATAAGTTCTTGTGCCATTCCAGGTAAGAAGCTTTTTCATTGCCTCCTAAATTTACCATGTAAAGTTTTATATCAGATGCCTTGTCTGAGAGGGAGATGTCATAACCATCAACTTGGTTAATGATTTGATACCTGTCTATATGGAGTGATTTTTCTGTACCGAACCAAGTGGATTTTAAAGATTCGTAAGTGCCTTCAATAGATTGACTGGCTACAAATCTAATATCATGAACTTCAATGTTTGACTTATCTGTTTTGCCACCAATGGTGATCATAAATAGCTTTTTCATAGGTTCTCCTTTTATAAATCCATTATACGATGAGTATTTATTTTATGATAGATATTTTAATTATATGGTAAAATGAGTATAGAGTGATAGGGGGGATTATGGAGATTAATTATGTAAGTGGTGGCATGGAAATTATAGATGCCATAGAAGAGTTGTGGAATATGCAGTGTGATTATCATGAGGAAAAGTCTCTTTATTTTAAAGACAAGTTTAAAAACTTGACTTTTGAATATAGAAAAAATGCTATGATGCGTGATGATAAGGATGTTAATATCATTATTGCTCAGGATGGTCATATGTCTATCGGCTATGTCATTTCAACAATTAAAAATGGTACAGGGGAGTTGTTTTCTCTATATCTCAAGCCCCATTATCGTGGTTTAAATATAGGTGAGAAACTTATGGAAGCTTCTCTTACTTGGATGGAAAATTCGGGTGCTGAGAAAATTGAGTTAGGTGTAGCAGTCGGTAATGAAGTAGTATTAGATTTCTATAGGAAATTTGACTTTTATCCTTATGTCATTATGATGGAAAGAAAAAAGTAATTGCTAATAGGACTTGACTAGTTATCATAAATGAATTATGATATGAAAAGAATTACATATCAGCGATGAGTAGAAATAGTAAGTATATATGATCTAAGAGAGAGTGTGGTTGGTGTAAACACTTGGTCCACTTTATACTGAACCAGTCTATGAGCTTTCAGATGGAAACTAAGTATATCTGAACGGTAATACCGTTAAAATATCGAGTGATGCTCATTGAGCGTAACTTAGGGTGGTAACGCGGATAACTTCGTCCCTTTTTAGGGGTGGAGTTTTTTTATTGCTTAGGAGATTGCATTGATCTAAAATTTCTAAACATGATAGTATGCCTTGCAAATACTCATTATTATTGTGGTGGAAAGATATTACAAATGCTCTTATTGATATAAAATCAACTTTGAAAAGGCATACTATGTGTAATAAAACAACACCGAACAAACGTTTGCTTCATTTAAGGTTATGATGTATAATTATAGTTAAGAGGAGGTAAATAATGGGAACGAAACGTGTTAAGAAAAAGAAAGCAAAGTCTTTAAAATTAGCTTATTCATTTCATGTAGAAATTGAGTCTAGATTTGATGAAACGATTTATCAAACCAGTATTCATATGGGCAAGTTCTATAATATGACTTTGTATGAATACCATCAAAAAAATTATCTTACACAGAACCAGTTTTATGATAAGTTTAAAGATCATTATAGATGTGGTTATTTACAAGCGCA
>NZ_VANV01000011.1 GCF_022496765.1 Acidaminobacter sp. JC074
CTAATATCCAATTTCATAGATTTAACTACCACTGTAGGCGCTAGAGTGGCTATTTTTGTGTATATATTTCAAAAACGATGACTGAAAAGATTAAAATCTGCTTATCCATCGATCCCTACTTTTTTCATAGATTACTTTCCACTACCAATTGTCACCTAATGATAGCACAAAAGAATTTTTAAAGCGAATGGTCATTCGTATAACGAATATAATATCGTAAGTTTGTTTAAACAAGAGTGAGTTCTAAAAATAATACATGACCTCTACAAGTGTTGGAATGACAAGTTTTTCACAATTTATCACTTGAAGAATATATTTTGGCACGCCTCTTGCTCTATAGTAGGTTGAAATAAAGGGGGGATAGCTATTTCAAGATTAATTGTAACAAACAACCCAATTGTTATAAGTGATTGCCTTTTAGACTTCGGCAAGATCAATGTAAAGGAACTTGGTATGATGCCGGTCCTACTTCGTGTAAGAGACTATTTGCATCAGGGCCATCAGTTGATATCACATCCTTTATCAGGCTCTTTAAAGCCGAATGAGAATCCTTATAAGTCAATTATTATCACTAGGGGGAGAGGGGAACTGAATATCAAACAAGTGATGATCATTGAAAATGCAATTGAGACATGTAAGAAGTTTCTTAACAATAAGTCACTGCCTCAGTATACGGATGACTTATTAAATGACTTCATGTATGTAGACAAGACAATTATTACAAGTGGTTTAAAAAATTAGTGGAGGAAAACATGAAATTAGAATTAGGAAAAATCATGATTGATGATATCAGGTATGGTGATATCACAGAAGTTAAAGACAAAGTACTTTATGTAAACAATGATGAACTTACAAGTATTGTACTTGAAGATGAGCGTATTAAGTCGGCTAAAATTGAACTAGCAAGACCAGGTGAATCTGTAAGAATCACACCTGTTAAAGATGTATTGCAGCCTAGAGTAAAGGTTTCCGGCCATGGTACTAACTTCCCAGGTGTGATTGGTAACAAGGTTAAGCAGGTTGGTAAAGGCAGAACGCATGTATTAGAAAATACTGCTGTTGTAACTGTTGGTAAGATTATGGGCTTCCAAGAAGGCATCATCGATATGAGTGGCATTGGATCTGAATACACGCCATTTTCTAAAACACTTAACGTGTGTCTTGTTTTAGAGCCAATAGATAACATTGAGCCACATGCTTATGAAACTGCTGCAAGAGAAGCAGGTTTAAAGGTAACCAATTACATCGGTGAAACTGCTAGAAACTTAAGTCCTGATACACTAGAAACTTTTGAGACAAAAGGCTTTATTGATCAAGCAAATCAGTATCCAGACCTTCCAAAGGTAGGCTATGTATGTATGCTTCAATCTCAAGGTCTTTTACATGATACTTATGTTTATGGTGTTGATGCTAAAAACATTATTCCAACAATCATGAGTCCAACAGAGTTTATGGATGGTGCAGTCATCTCTGGTAACTGTGTGGCATCGTGTGACAAGATTCCTACTTATCTACATCAGAATGACCCAATTATTGAAGATTTATATAAGAAGCACGGTAAAGAATTAAACTTTATGGGTGTCATCATTACCAACGAAAATGTCTTTTTAGCAGACAAGGAAAGATGTTCTGATGCTGTTGCTAAACTGGCTAAAATGATGTGTTTAGATGGTGTTATTATTTCTGAAGAAGGTTATGGTAACCCTGATACAGACTTGATGATGAACTGTAAGAAGGTTGAGCAAGAAGGTATAAGAACTGTACTGATCACAGATGAGTTCCCAGGTAGAGATGGTAAGAGTGAGTCACTTGCAGATGCAGTTAAAGAAGCAGATGCCTTGGTATCATGTGGACAAGGTAACCTTGTTATCACAATGCCTCCTATGGATAAGGTTATTGGGACTTTAGAAGATATTGAAACCATGATTGGTGGTTATGATGGATCTTTAAAAGCAGATGGCAGCATCGAAGCAGAGATTCAAATCATCATTTCAGCAACATCAGCATTTGGTTGTAACAAGTTATCAGCAAGAATGTACTAAGGAGGATATTATGTCGAAGTTAAGAGTCGTTCATTATATAAATAATTTCTTTGCAGGAATTGGTGGGGAAGAAAAAGCGGATATACCACCACAGGAAACTTTAAAGGCAGTAGGTCCTGGTTTAGCTTTAGATAAGGCTTTAGGTGACCAGGCGGAAATAGTAGCTACAGTTATTTGTGGTGACTCATATTTTGGTGAGAACCTGGGTGATGCAACTGAAGAATTACTTACAATGATTGAAAAACATCAACCAGACTTATTTGTAGCAGGCCCTGCTTTTAATGCAGGTAGATACGGTGTGGCTTGTGGTGCTATTTCTAAGGCTGTAGAGGAAAGACTGAACATTCCTGTTATAACAGGCATGTATGAAGAAAATCCTGGCGTAGATATGTATAAGAAAGATTTACATATCATTAAGACTGGTAACTCAGCATCTGATATGAGAAACTCTATTCCAAAGATGACAAAGCTACTCCTAAAGATGGCAAGAAAAGATGAAATCTTTGGACCTGATTTAGAAGGTTATCATGTAAGAGGTATTCGTACAAACTACTTCAATGACAAACGTGGCTCAGAAAGAGCTGTAGACATGCTATTAAAGAAGATTGGCGGTCTAGATTATACAACAGAGTATGCCATGCCAGACTTTGGTAATGTGGCTCCTAATCCAGCAATTAAGGATTTATCAAAAATAAAAGTTGCTATGGTGACATCTGGGGGTATTGTACCTACAGATAATCCTGATAGAATTGAATCATCAAGTGCAACTAAGTATGGTGTTTATGATATAGAGGGTTTAGACAGTATGCCAGCGGAAATGTTTACATCCATTCATGGTGGTTATGACAGAACTTATGCTTTAGAAGATATTAACAGAGTCTTACCTTTAGACGTACTTAGAGACATGGAAAAAGAAGGTATGATAGGGTCTTTGGAAAACTATTTTGTAACAACAACTGGTACGGGTACATCAGTAGGTAATGCAAGAGCCTTCGGTGAAACATTCTCTAAAAAGCTTTTAGCTGATGGTGTAGATGCAGTTATCCTAACTTCTACATGAGGCACTTGTACACGTTGCGGTGCAACGATGGTAAAAGAAATTGAAAGAGCTGGTATTCCAGTCGCTCATATAGCAACAGTGGTACCAATTGCCTTAACAGTAGGTGCTAATAGAATCATCCCAGCTGTAGGTATTCCATATCCACTTGGCAATCCAAACTTAGACATTCATGCTGAGAAGAAGTTGAGAAGATCTCTTGTAGAGCGTGCTTTTAAGGCGCTTCAAACTGACATTACAGAACAGACCGTTTTTGAAGCTTAAGTGCCTAAAAGGCACCCCTTTTCTATAGAAAGTGAGTGTTATGAAGCAAGTTGTTGATAATAAAAATGTAATACAATATGCAGGAGCATTTATTGCCTTCTTAATAGGTTCAGGATTTGCCACAGGTCAAGAAGTACTCCAGTATTTCTGCTCATATGGCTATCTGGGTATTTTGGGGATTGTCGTTATTTTCGGTCTTTTCCTATATGTAGGCGTAAACTTTATCACCGTAGGTTTTTCACAAAAGTTTGAAAAGTCCAGTGATATCTTTAAATATTATTGTGGCAATCTACTTGGGACATTCTTTGACTATTTCTCAATTGTTTTCATCTATATGTCATTTGTCGTAATGATAGCAGGTGCAGGTGCAACGGTATCAGAACAGTACCATTTACCAGTACAAGTGGGTGGGATCCTTATGGGCATCCTTGCCATGACGACAGTTATATTTGGACTTGGAAAAATCGTTGATGTCATAGGTAAAATAGGTCCTGTTATTGTTGTTTTATCCATTGGACTTGGCTTGTCAGCCCTTATAATGAATCCCACAGGTTTAAAGGAAGCAGGCAGTCTGATTCCAGAGTTAGATATAATGAAGGCATCTAGCAACTGGTTGTTTGCAGCGGGTTCTTATGTCGGCTTCTGTATGCTCTGGCTGGCGTCGTTTATGGCTGCCTTAGGCAAAAGAGCAAACAGTAAAAAAGAAGCATCTAGAGGGGCTATATTAGGTGCAACAGGCTTTTCTTTAGCAGTATTAATCGTGGCTCTTGGCATGCTTGCCAATATTGAGCAGGTTTCAAAAGCCATGGTTCCAACTTTACTTTTAGCAGGAAATATCCACCCTATTGTGGCAACAGTGTTTTCAGTCATAGTTGTACTGGGTATATACACAACATCTGTACCACTTCTTTGGTCGGTATCTGCTAGATTTACAGAAGAAAAGACGACGAAGTTTAGAATTTTAACAGTAGTATTAGCATTGATCGGTATTTATGTAGGTTTAGAGATTCCATTTAACAAGCTTGTAAATGTCGTTTATGTCATTAATGGTTATGTAGGTATTCTATTATTAGCTGCCATGGTCTTAAAGTCAGTAAGAAATAAAATGACGTCAGACCAACCATTAGAAAAAGTTTCTTAGATTTTTGTTGGGCCTGAGTTTAGCCGACTCATGCACCAATGAATATAAACCACTTTAAGGCACACCGTTTTCGGTGTGCTTTTATCAGTTGTGCCAGACATGGCATTAGTCATACTGGTGAAAATCTAGTCACTGGTAGTTACTACCAAATGTAGTGAAACTCAAGTTGCTATTAATAATGAAAAAAAAGGCATTGACATAGTGGAGTTCTTGAACCTACTAGCAAAAATTGATATGGTGAAAAGGTGACTTAGTTGCAGAATTAAAACTGGATAACTATGAAGAGGTGTTGTATGGTAAATTTAGATCTGAATCACCAGAAAGCAATTCTGTGATAGAAAGTTCAATAGACATAAGGTTTCCTTTAAGTAAAAAATCATTGATAGCTGAAGAAATCGAAATTGCTTGCATGTAGTTTTGATGATGTGATCCAATATATTATAGTAATTGTGATTGTATTTTGGAGCAGTGAATAACTTCTCTTTTTAGGTGCATGTTAGATTGTTGCTGTTTTCCATGTTCTATAATTGAGTTCGCTCCCAATTATTGGATATGGATTTTAATATTGGATAAAGCGATGGTTCAATTAGGTAGATTATCATATTAAAAAGTAAGATTTTTATACTTTAATGTGGATAGATTTGGTAGAATTAAATAGGTAGAATACTGAGCTCATTGTTTTAGGTGTGAGTTGTGATAGGGGGAAATAATGAAAGAAAACTATTTGGATTATTCTGGACCAATTCCTAAGGAAGCATTGAAGTTCGTTGATATCTATACGGGAGATAATATGCAGATTGTCATACCTAATGGAGGTGTGTTTGATTTTGCACTGGACCCGCATGTGTTACCTTCTTATTTGTTTACTTATACCTATCATGAACGTGCTTATGTGTGTATAGACCATGAGTTGATTCCATTAAAACCAGGCGGTTTACTATCTGTATCTCCTTATGTAGAACATTATGAAGTACCCACTGTTCAGCAGTCAAGGTATGTATGCATTAATATAAGATCGAATTACTTTGATGAGTTGTACAAAAAGGTGACAGGACAAGTTACGCCCATTTTTAGGGGACAGTACACAGAGTTAATTAGTGACTTGCCTGATCTTGTAAGTAAGTACGTTAATGAATATGAAGAGAAAGTGTTTGGTTATGATGAAATATGTAAATCTTTAGAGACTATCATCATCAACAAGATTTTAAGAAGTGTTTTAGGTAAAGTTGAAAAGAAGCTGTCTATAACAGTTAGAAAAGAAATAGAACAAGCTATTCAGTATATGTATCACCATATGCATCAGAAGATAACTTTAAATGAACTAGCAGAAGATGTAAATTTATCGGTATCAAGATTTTCAAAAATATTTAAGGATGAACTTGAAACTTCTCCTATGGACTACTTAAATGCTATAAGGTTAGAAAGAGCAAAGAGACTTCTATTAAGTGATCAAATGAAAATACATAGGATAGCCTATGAATGTGGCTTTAGTGATACCTCTTATTTTACAATGAAGTTTAAGGAAAAATACGATGAAACCCCTAGGGAGTTTAGGTCAAACTATAGGATTACATAAAGATGAAATCTATTGATACGATTTTAGTAATGTTAGTAGAATATTTCTATTTAATAGGAATATTTTTTTGTTTTTGAATTTAAGTTAATGATAAACTAAATATACTCTTTATAGTCAATGAAACTCATGATAATCATCTAACATCTTTGGTTGGATCTGATGTTTTATTCATAAAGAGTTTGTTGTTTGGTATTTGAATCTAAAGGAGAATGGAATGAAAAACAAAAGAATCAAAGTGATTGCAATTCTTGTAGTCATGGTATTTGCAACAAACTTTGTATTTGCAGAAAGTGGTTTAACAGCTGTTATATCAGATATTAAGCTATTTCTAAATGGAGACAGAGTTGATAAGGAAATTGTAATCATTGATGGCTCATCATATCTACCTGTAAAAGCAATTAGTGAAGCATTAGAATTAGAAGTTAATTGGAACAATGAATTAAGGGCCATTGAACTTTCTTCTGAAGGTGAAAATTCTGGTGATCCACTTGCCTCAGAAATGCTAGATTTAATGACTGAGAATAATAAGAAGTTAGAAGCAGAGAATGATGATTTAAAAGATTTATTGAAGAAGCATTCTATTAAGATTCCTACTACAGATAAAGATGCAATATTTGTCTCTGATGAATATAATGTTCCTGAAGATTCACCAATTGCTGTATTAAAGGGATCATCTAGTCTTGTAGAGATAGTTACAACTCCTGTTGAGGACATTATTGGAAATGAGTATACCAGTGGCATTAAAATGACTTGTGTAAGCAATGGTAATTATGTAACTTCAGGTCAAATCACATATGTACTTCAAGGACAGTATGATACATTCAAGGCTAACTTGGCTGTGCGACACTCGAAATATGATACTAATTTTAAGATTTATGCAGATGATGTAGAAGTTTATAGTAAAGAAATAAATTCCAAAACATTAGCTGAAGATATTGCAGTAGACGTAAAGGGTGCAACATTTGTTAAATTAGTTGTAAGTGGATCTGGTGCAGCTTCGAGTGGTTTAATCTTAGAAGATGCAAGATTTGAAAACTAAGATATTGTTATAGAACAATTTTTTAGGAATGCGTTTTAGTATATTGTTGACTTAGAAGATGTTTCAAATTAGACGAAACATCTTTTTAGTTATGGATTATAATTTGAGTATTTGTGGTTAATTTATCAGGTTGAGGAGAAGGGGGATGTATGAAATTAAGAATATTTGAATGGTTTAGATCATTTATGCTTATATCGCTTGTTTTGTTGATGACAAGTTTAAGTGTGTTTGCAGGTGAAGATGAACCATCTGGTTGGGCTGAAGAGGGTTTGAATCTACTGAAAGAATCAGAAAAGTTCAGACAAGAAGCTTTTGGAGATTATAAAGAACCAATCACTAGAGAAAATTTTATTTATCTTGCAGTAAGGCTTTATGAGCTAACAACAGGAATGGCTAATGGGCAGCTAAATGATATTGAGTTTATTGATACAGACGATTCATATGCTATAAAAGGTGCCAGACTTGGTATAACGAAGGGAGTCGAAGAAGGTAAATTTGGACCTGATCAACTGTTGACTCGTGAACAATTGGCTACATTTATCGTAAAAACATTAGAATTATCACGTGTACCACTTAAGGAAGCTGATTCTTATGTCTTTAATGACCATTCAGAAATCAGCTACTGGGCAAGAAAATATGTCTACAAGGCAAAGGCAAATGGGATTATTGGTGGTGTTGGTCAAGATATGTTCAATCCTCAAGGACAAGCAACAGTTGAACAAGCCTTGACGATTATAAAAAATATTATGTCCAATGAGGAATTGGGTATGAAAGAAAACTTAAATTGTGCTGCCTTTTTTGATGATGTAGACGTACCAAGTAGGCTTGTTTATGACAGATTGGATTACCTTATCCATGGTGATGAGTATGCTAATATTGGGGTACCGAGTCAGTTTTACTTTCATAAGTATTTTAGAGAAGGTTTGTTATCAGGCGTTGAAACGTTTGACTTTACTGACAATCCCATGTCAATTAAGAGCATGAGAAGTATTTATAGATCTTTGTACTATGAGAAAAATTTTATGCAAGCATTGGGGCGTGACTTTGAACTTGAGTATGTAAAAAGAGATGAGGACTATGGCTATGTTATCAAAGTTCATTATGGTAAAGAAAATGACTTAGAATTTTTAGAAGATCACTTTCAGCTGATAGAAGCCTTTGAAGATAAATACGGCTTAGTAACCAGCTCTACTGCTACAATGCCTTTAGAAATAGACTTATACAATGAAGGCGAGCAAGAAAAATTTATTGTCTTAGATTCTGTAGAAGTTAAAGAAAAGACAAGAAATGAGATTGTCAACGACTTTGCAGAAAGGTTGAGAAAAGCTTTCTTAAATAGGGATGCATATCTTAATATTGGAAGAGATTCTATGACTGTTGATGAAGTAACTGAGGCATTTCATAAGCTTTATTTTGATAGAGAGTTTGTAACACAAATGAACCAATTTCATGGACTTAGTATAGATAAGAAATCGGGTAAGAATGTCGTTAGAGTTATGTTAACTTATAGTGAAGGAGAAAACTACCTTGAGAAGCAATTGGCTATTATAGACGAACATGAAGGTATAACTACACCTGAAAAGCCTGTTGAAGTTGTTGTTACGCCACCGGCAATTGATGAAAGTGTTAAGGGTTTTCAAAAGATTTGGACATCCTTAAATGCAGATCAGGTTACTACGTTGGATGTAAAAGAATTCGAGATGACGCAAAAAGAGTTTAACAGTGCTTCTTTTCATATCACCGAAAAAGCTAGAGAAGAATATGGCCAAGATAAAACAGTTGCATTTTATTATGTACTTTCTGGTGATTATATGTCACAGATTTCTTTTAAACTAGTAGATGAAGCAGATGCTTTTAATCCTGAAATATTTGCAGATGTAAAGGTTACAAAACCAAGTGAAGATCCAAATGATAAGATAGAGATTGCTTTTAAGAACAAGGATATTGAGGCTTATGTAAGACAAAACTTATCAGATCCTAATGATATAATAACTCAAGCTATTTTATCAAGTTATGATAGACTTTATTTAGAAGATTTGATTAGTGGTGATTTAGAGGATTTGAAGTACTTTGAGAATCTTAAGATATTACACATAAGACGTTCACCTGTTAAGGATATCAATGTATTGTCTCATTTATCTAAGTTAGAAGAGTTTAACTTGATTGATACACAAGTAAAGGATATTTCAGTCTTATCACAGTTAAGTCATCTAGACGAACTCCTTTTAAGTGGCAATAGTATCAACAGCATAGAAGCTTTAGCTGGGCTTAGTAATTTAAAGTACTTGGCGTTATATGAATACAACATTCATGATTTTGATAAATTAGAAGGACTTGATTTAGATACTTTTAACTTTATTTATGATATTGACTTAAACAATCTAATAATTGCCTATAAAGAAATGAGAAAAGTAGTAGATAGTAAGACAAACAGTTCAATGAGTGATTTAAATAAGATAACAGTTTTAAATGAGTACTTGATTGATACTGTTGAGTATGATTACGATAATTTCTATGCTAATACATCATCGAATCATCCTTCTTCGTATTCCCCATATGGTTTAGTATCAACAAAGAAAATGGTTTGTGCTGGTTATGCTCATACATTAAATGCACTAGCTGGCATGGCAGATCTTGAAGCCGAATATGTAGAGAACAGTGATATCAACCATGCATGGTCAAGGGTCAAGATAAATGGTAAATGGCGAGAGTTTGATGCAACATGGAACGACGTAGAAAGTCCTGAATGGTTTAGAAGCATTAACTCAGATGAGTCATTTTGGTCAAATGTCGTGCCTATCAGAAATAAGTACTTCAACATGACACCAGATGAAATGGCTAAAGATCATGGTCTTGAAAAATATACAGTCATTCATGAATAAATATAAAGTGCTTCTTGTAGATTTTCCTCAAGGAGCACTTTTCATTTTGGTATGCACTATACTATCTTTATATTCATGACATATAGTTATAATAAGTATATATGTAAGTCTGTCTATATGGAGTTATTAAATAAAAAAAGCCAGCACATGCTGGCCTATAGGACAATTCTTAAGCTATGAGGTCTCTTAGTTATAATTAAAGAAAATCATATACCTTGAGCTTTTCCTGAAGAGGTTTAACATAAAAACTTACAGGTACATAAGGTGCTTCATTGATGTCTATATCTCTTAGTTTGTCATAAATTCTTTGGTCTTTTATATCAACAGGAACTACAGGTGCTTCATTAATATCGATCTCTTTAAGTTTGTTGTAAAGCCATTGATCTTTAGGATTTACAGGCACATAAGGTGCTTCATTGATATCAATATCTCTTAGTTTGTCATAGAGTCTTTGATATTTAAAATCTGTAGGTACACTAGGTGCCTCGTAGATATCGATAAATCTAAGCTTATCGTAAATCCTTTGATGCTTATCGTACTTACTTACTACAAACTTTTCCATTGTATCGATTGTTCTAAGCTTGTCCATTAAATGTTTACTAAAGACATTCACCTGGCCCAGTGGTACCTGGCTTATCTCAATGGATGCAGTATCAAAATAATTACCTAGTTCTGAACGAGCTGTTAAGGTAACGATTGTTTCGTTGATCTTAGCCTTGTCAATGTCTTCTCTGAAAGACACTAAACCCTTGTCGTTTACAGTTAATAAACTGTTATCACTTAAAGACCAATATAAATCACAGCATTCTAATCCTTTAACCTTAGCATTGAAATCAAATGTTTCATTTACAGCAAGTGTCACATAGTTTGAGTTTAACTCAATGTGAACAGCTGTGTTAAAAGATCTGTCAGACCATGGTAGAATAGCACTTTTAGGTGGTTCAATTAATAAAATCTTAGCTTCATCGCTATAGTCTCCTAATACCGATGTAGCAGTAAGAGTGACCACTTTTTCACCATATCCACTACCAGCAATATCATCTTTAACTTTTACAATACCCTCACTACTTACTGACAAATATCTATCATCATCGAGTGTCCAATACACATCGCAGCAGCTTAATCCTTTGACCTTTACATCAAAGTTAAAGCTTTCGCCATATGTCAATTCGACGTAACTGGTGTTCATTTGAAAGAACACTTCAGTGTCTGAGACTTGTAGTCCATATACTGAGGCTGCAAATATCAAACTCAAAATTAGAAAATAGGTGATGAATAGATTTTTCCTAATCTTATTCTTATTTCGAGTCACAAAAATCACTTCCCAATCATTTCAATCAAATTTGAAGCCTCATAGGGAAAGAATGTCCTAATAAACATAGTTATATGACTATACTACCCAATGATTTTATGGTTAAACTAAATTGGCATTATGCAGTTTAGAAACTGCATAATGGGGTATAAATTAAGGTCATTTATGGAAATGTGTTGGATGATTTTATCTAAATAAAAGGAGAATTAGTTTGATTCAAAAGTATCTTCCAGTATAATTAAAGTACGGGAGAATAATTATGAATAAAATTGTAGATGATAAATTATTAGAAGCCAAGAAGCTATCACTAAGGAATCCAGAAAAATCATATGAAATTGCAAAAAGCTCACTGGCTCTTACAGTAAATGACCATGAAGTTGCTAGGTGTTACTTTCATATGGCCTATGCTTGCAGAGTCATGTCAAACTATACGGAAGGTCTTAAACATGCTATGTATGCTTTGGATCTATTTGAGAAAGCCAGTGATGAATACTGGATCTTAAGGACCAGAAACATCATTGGTATCGTTTACTTTTATTATGGCAACTACAAGACGGCTCTTGAGTATTTTTCTAAGATCTTGGTCCATAGAGACTTGATGGATGCAAAACTCTTATCATCTGTTTTAAATAATATAGGTGAAGTCTATAGAGAAGCAGGCAACCATGACAAGGCTCTAGATTACTTTCATGAAGCCATGGACATATCAGATAAAAATAAGCTGATGGACCATGTTGCTGCAATCAGCCTTAATATTGGAGAAGTCTATTATATCACTGAAAATGAAAAGTCAGATGACTTTGTACAAAGAGCTTATGAACTTGGAGTTTTGCATGGTGATCTTGTTGTTCAAGGTGAAGCTGAAACCAAGCTTGGAAGGTCTATGTTTAGAAATAGAAAGTATGACTTAGCCGAAAAATATTATAAATCAGCACTTGAAAAGTTTAACAAAGTAAACAATAAGTATTATCTGATTGATCTTTTAATTAACTATGCGGCTTTATTAGAAGCTAAGGGCAAGCCACCTAGAAAATATCTCATTGAAGCCTTGAACTGCTCGATACAGACCAAGCTTGAAAACAAGGTATGTACCATCTATAAACTACTGTCTGAGTATTATGAAAGAAACAATGACTTTAGAGAAGCATTTGCTTATATGAAGGCCTATCATCTAAAGGATAAAGAAATAGAAGCCTCCAATCTATCGGTTAGATTAGAGATCATGTCCATAGAATTAAACGCCTCGAGACAAAAGGATGAAGGTGAAGACTTAAAGCTCATGGGTCGTCGACTGAAAAGAGAAATTGAGTCTGTAAAAGAAGAACTTGAAGCCATTAAACTTGAAAATAAGGCGCTCTTAGAAGTCAGTTTATACGATGAACTGACTAAGGTATACAATAGAAGAGGTATGTTCAAGTATCTAGAAGAAGTTGAAAAGACTGATAAAAAGGATGTGCTTTTGATATTAGACATCGATTATTTCAAGAAATACAATGATTCATGGGGACATTTAAAAGGTGATGCCTGTTTGGTAGATATGGTAAACTGCATATCTAGCCATAACTTTGAAGATTTTGCTGTCGGTAGATATGGCGGCGAAGAGTTTATCTGTTATTTTAAAGCTGATGATATAGATGAGGCTAGAAATACTTTAGAGCTCATACGAGAAAAATGTCAGTCTCTAAAGAAAGTTTATTACTCAGAAGGTGAAAAATTCATAACCGTCAGTATAGGTGCTGTAATAACACATTTAGACAAACATCCCCTAATGTCTGTCTTAGATGAAGCAGACCAGCAGCTTTATCTTGCAAAAGAATCGGGAAGAAACTTATGCAAAATTAAAGAATACTAATTAATTCTAAAGATTTGTTAGAAAACTCATGAATTGATAAAAAAAATGATATACTTAATATGATGATTAAGGAGGATCAATGTACGAAGCCCTAATGACCGAAGAGATGAAGCCGTGGAGAGACTTGCTACTGGTTCATAACTTCGCGGTTAATGAAATTAAGACTAAGTTACAAATACTAGACGAAGAGTTTCGCAATATTCACGATTACAATCCTATAGAACATATTAGATATCGTGTAAAAAAGCCTAACAGTATCACTGAAAAGCTGATTAGACTTGGCTATGAGCCGACCATTGAAAATGCCAGAAAACACTTATCTGATATAGCTGGCATACGCATTATATGTTCATTTACGACAGATATTTATAAGGTATTTGATTTACTAAAGAAACAAGATGACATAAATATTGTACAGATTAAGGATTATATTGAAAATCCAAAGGCCAATGGTTACAAGAGTCTTCACTTACTCGTAGACATACCAGTATACTTATCATCTGGTGTTGTCCCGACTAGAATTGAAATACAAATCAGAACCATTGCCATGGATTTCTGGGCAAGCCTTGAACATAAAATCTATTACAAGTATAGAAATGAAGCACCATCATCTATTACAGACAGACTAAAGGTGTGTGCCAATATGATCTCTATTTTAGATGAGAGAATGTTAGAGATCAAAAATGAAATCACATCACTTCATGACAATGAGGATACACTTGATAAACTTGTTATATCAGAGGTAGAACTCGGTAAAGAATGAACAGCTCTTTTAAATAAAAAGCAAACCAGTTGATAAAATCAACTGGTTATTTTTTTACATAGTTTTCAAAATCACCGATATCAAGAGGCTTAGAGTAGTAGTAGCCTTGAATGACATGGCAGCCAATTTCAGCCAGGTAGTTGATTTGGTCTTCATGTTCAACCCCTTTGGCGATTAGACTGATACCGAGTTCATTACTCAGAGTCATCATAGAATTTATGATGGCTTCGTCTTTATGATTTGAAAAGATACCATTAATGATGTTCCGATTGATTTTTATTTGGTTAACTGTATTTTCCTTGATATACTTGAGGGCTGAAGGTGCAACTGAAAAGTTGTCAATACATATAGAAAAACCGAGTTCTACCAACTTACTGATAGACACATGTATCTGCTTGTTAAGAGAATATAGGGCATTTTCTGGAATCTCAAAGACCACTAGAATTGGTCTGATATCATAGAGTTCCATCATTTTTTCAAGTTTGGCTATAAAATCTATACGTCTAAGATGACTGATGGATAAGTTGATTGAAATAGGTATGTCCCAATTCATCATGGTCTTCCATAAATGGATTTGCTGAAAGACTTCAGAAATAATCCAGTTTTCAATTTCGACTATTAGACCTGTTTCCTCCGCCACTTGTAGATAGTCATTTGGAAGTACCATAACCTTATTTGGATGGTGCCATCTTAAAAGGGCTTCAGCGCCGATAATACCCCCTGTATCAGAGTTGACATGTGGTTGATAATAGATTCTAAACTGCTTTTCATTGATGGCATTTCTAATTTCTTTTATTAGATCCTGTTTGACATTGAGACTTGAATCCATATGTTGATTAAAGGTTGTACAGGTTCTTTTACCTGTAGATTTAGAAAAATACATGGCGATATTGGCATACTGCAATAAGTCGTCAGGGTTATCACTATGGTCGGGGTAGAGGGAAACACCAATACTTATGGATACTTCTATGACATGGCCATTGACTTGAACAGGTGATTTAAAGAGAGCCATAAAGCGTTCTACGATTTGACCCAAGTAATCAAATGTATCCAGTTCAGTAATCAAAAGTGTAAATTCATCTCCTTTTTGGCGTGATAAGAAATCATGAAGTCTCATGTTCTTTCTGATCCTGTTGACAATTTCAATCAAGACTTTATCACCAACATCGTAACCAAGAGATTCGTTAATCTGGGCAAAGTCGTCAATGTTGATGTAAAATAAGGCGAACTTATTTTCTTTTTTCACCAGCTTAGTCAGTTCTTTTTTTAGCTCTGTTAGTCCTGGAATTTCACCAAGTCTCTTATAGTCTTTGACATGTCTCATAGTATATCCCTTTCCTCTACTTAAGAATATACCCAAAAAAATATGATAGAATCATTGGCCTTGCATTGATTGCAATAACTGTTTTTACACCAAACTTTCTTTTTCATGTGTCATGAGGAATATAATGATATAATGAGGGTAATCTTAAAATAATGCTATGATATCTTAAGAAAGTCATACACATATCGTGTAAAATTAAAGTGTAGATAGAAAAATAGAGGCATAATATGAAAACACCAAAATATATAATGATTTTAACCATTCTTTCTGGACTTCTCTTAATTGGCTCATTAGGCATAGGTTTATACACAGCCAATGATATTAAGAACCGGTCAGAAAGCATGAATCAGATAAATAATGAAGACATAAAGTACCATATCATGATGATTTTAAATGAGGATGATGAAACTTATTCAGAGTCTTTTTATGCTGGCGTTGAAACTGCAGCATCCACCAACCATATTTCGGTTGAAACCATACTCATTGGTGAAGATGAATACCTCAAAGAAGTGGTGGACCGAATGGACATGGCCATGTATGCAAGAGTAGATGGCATCATTGTACACGCCTACAACAACCAGGACATCATCGATAAAATCAACCAAGCAAGTGAAATGAACATACCTGTCATCACCTTAAATGAAAATCTTGGTGAGACAAAAAGAATTTCTTTTGCAGGTAATAATAGATACTCTATCGGTTTAAATGTTGGGAAAACGATTGCAGATATAACAAGTGGTAGGGGCCGTATTGCCGTTATCAACAGACTGGATTATTCTTTTTCTTCTGGTGCAGAAAGCTTGTTATCTCTTGGCATGAACGAAGTCTTTGATAACTATAGTGATTTAAAAATAGGGCTTATAAGACAAACCGAGCAAGGGGTTTTAAGTGCAGAGACCATCGCCACTGAAATCCTTGATGATTATCCTGAAATAGATGGTATCTACTGCAGTGACAGCAAGTCTACTTTAGGTATTGTCCAGGTCTTAATTGACAGAAACCGAGTGAATGATTTTACTGTTATCGGTTTTGGTGATGATGATGAAATACTCCAGTATATAAGAAGTGGTGTTATAAAAGGCACCATTGTGACGGATAATGAGGCTGTTGGTATTGCATCCATTGTCGCTTTTCACGATTATGTAGAAACAGGCATTGCCAAATCAGACTTCCTACCATCCATTATGATGATTGATCAGTCTAATTTAGATGCCTACATAAGAGAATTGGAGGTCGATGATGAAAACTAGGGCTTCCATAAAAAGGTCTCTTATTTTATTTTCAGCTTCTATTATTGTCCTTATGACTTTACTGAGTCTCTACTCATTAGGTATTATGAATAGGTACAAGGACCAAGTGTCTACCATGTTTGAAAATCATATATACCTAAACGACATTGAAGAGAAGATGACCACATTAGATGAAAATCTCCTAGGTTATTTGAGTACCAAGTCTTCAACAAGGCTGAACGACTTTTTAATAGGTCTAGATGCACTTGATGAAACCCTAGATGATTTTTATAAGAAGGGTATTTCTCATAATGAGTTGATGATGAAAAACGTCACCAACTTGATACAGCAGTACAAGACAGAATCGGATCTTGCTATAACCTATAAGAGACAGAGAAATGTTATAGAGTATTACAAGCACTATGAAAAATCAAACAAGATCAAGGGTTTTATATTCGAGTATATTGATAGATTAAACAGGCAGCAAATTGAAACCAACTCTGTGGCTTATACAGTACTTTTAAAGCAGACTCAGATTCTTCAGATTATTACAAATGTTATAATAGTTGACTTGATTGTCTTTTCAACTTTGATTGTTTATATGCTTATTTTAAAGATGATTCGACCAATCAATGCCTTGTACCAATCGGCTGAGGAAATATCATCAGGTAACTTTGAAACTCAAGATGTTATCATTGAATCAAATGATGAATATAGGATGCTAGCTGAGGCCTTTAATCAGATGAAAAATAACATTGTAAAGCACATTGATGATGTTAAGCTTCAGGCTGAAATTGAGGCTAGATTACAAGATGAACAGATGAAAAACCTTAAGATGGCCTATCTTTTAGATAATGCCAAGTTGAGCGCTTTACAGTCTCAGATCAATCCTCATTTTCTTTTTAACACCATCAATGCAGGTGTTCAATTGTCGGTTATTGAAAATGCTTCTAAGACTGGTGAGTTTTTAGAGACCATGTCTAGACTTTTTAGATACAATATGAAAATGCAGCAAGACCACTGTACACTTAAAGATGAGCTCCAGAACATAAAAGACTATTACGAGCTTTTAAAGGTGAGATTTAGAGACCGTATTAAGTTTGAATTTGATGTAGATGAGGATTTGCTGACCTTGTCTATGCCGCCAATGATCTTGCAACCTCTGGTTGAGAACTCATATATTCATGGCCTATCAAGTCTTGAGGCTGGTGGTACCATCTTCATATCATGTATAAGAAGAGAAGGGTTTATTGATATCGCCGTTTCGGATAATGGTATTGGTATGGACGCATCAACCATAGAAAAGATTTTAAATAGTGAGGATTCAGAAAACATTGGCATGAAGAATGTAAAGGATAGATTAGAACTTTTCTATCATTTGGAGAATCTTATGACCATTACGAGTAAGGAAGGGGTAACTGTGACCATTAGACTACCTATAGAGGTGTTACATGTTTAAAATAATGATTGTAGATGATGAGTGGCTGGTTCAGGAAGGTATAAAAGTTACCCTTGAAAATCACTTTGACAATATTGAGATTGTAGGCATGGTGTCTTCTGGACGTGAAGCCATTGAAATGAATGCGGCTAAACATCCAGATATCATTCTAATGGATATCAAGATGCCTGGTATCAATGGTATAGAAGCCATTCAAACCATAAGAGGCCGCTTTAGCCAAACAAAGTTTGTCATTATTTCAGCTTACGAGCAGTTTGATTATGCCAAGCAAGCCGTAGAGCTAGGGGTGGTTGATTATATTTTAAAGCCCATTAATCAAAACAAGCTTGTAGAAGTTTTAAATAAGGCCATGGACAAGATTCTTGAAGAAAGAGAGCAAAGGTCTAGGCTGATTAAAAATCGTGAAAAACTTGAGAAGATGATGCCTGTACTAGAAAAAGGTTTTATTTACTCTCTCTTGATGCACGGTAACTTTAAACATGAGGTTAAAAAGTACTGTGACATCATGGAAATTCATAATGAAGATGCTTATGTGATGACTCTTGAAATAAAGGATTCAGAAGAAGCCATCAGTATACAAGGGGATGCCTTATACAAGAAAATTCAAGATACCATTAAATATAAATGTAAGTGTGCTGTAGGTCCTTTGATCATCAACAGGGTGACCGTGGTTGTTTTTTCAGGTGCCTTGTCTGATGAGTATGACCAAAGGGTAGAGGCGGTATCACTGGCTGAATCGATTACAGCTTCACTTGAAAAGTCGGATGTTCAAGTGAAAATTGGTGTTGGCGCATGTCTCAAGCTAGAAAGGTTAAGACATTCTTTAGAGCAGGCTAGTTATGCCCTGTCAAAAATGGCTACGGAAGCTGTACTTCACCATAACGATGTTATGGTGTCCACGTCAAGTGACTACTCCTATATGGAAGTTAAAGACGACCAGGAGGCTATTCTTTTATTGGTGGAATCAGGTCAGATTGATAAACTGAGAGAACAACTTCATGTATTCTTTGATAAAATCTCAAGAAACTTTGATGAGGTATCTTTTAGAAATGTCTTGATGGAACTGATTGTAATGGTTTTATCTACATCCTATAAACATGAACTGAGTGAAGCAGAAGTCGGATATTCTACCTATATCTCAGAGTTTAGGCGTATTACGAGTCAGAATCAATTGACTTCTTGGTCTTATAGAAAAATCATCCTGGTAGCAGAAACCATACAAAGCAGTAAGACCAGTCATGTATCCAATGTTATTTTAAAGGCCAAGACTTATATTGATGAAAATTTTGACAAGGATATTGGTTTAAACGATGTTTCTAAGGAAGTTTCTATCAGTCCTCAGTATTTCTCAACTATCTTTAAAGAAGAACTGGGATTAAACTTTATTGAGTATTTAAGAAACAAACGTGTGGAAGTAGCTAAAGAATTATTAAGAGATAAAAAGTTTTCTGTAAAGGAAATATGTTATAAAGTTGGCTATAATGATCCCAATTATTTTAGCCGTTTGTTTAAAAAGTTAGTCGGCGTATCACCTACGGAGTTTAAGTAATGGAGTGTTATATGAAAAAAGGATCTATCAAAATCTATGTTTCAATGGTTCTATTAATTATTATAGTGGCTGGCTTTATACTAATGAACTTACCTAAAAAAGATGATGGTATCATCAAAGTAGGTTACTCAGCAGATACTTTAGTTATTGAAAGATGGAAAAGAGACCGTGAGCTTTTTAAACAAAAAGCCGAGGCTGAAGGCATTCAGGTTATTTTCCATAATGCCAATGAAAACAATGATACACAGGTCTCACAAATTAAGAGTTTAATAGAAGATGACGTTGATGTACTAGTCATCATTCCTTATGATAAGGATGGTATATCAGATGTTGTGAACACAGCTATTGATAAGGGCATCAAGGTTATATCTTATGACCGGCTCATTTCTAATGCCCCTGTAGATGTCTATTTATCTTTTGACAACTATAAGGTTGGTGAGTCCATGGCTTCTGAGCTTTTATCAGAAACCAAAGGCAATTATATCATTATAAACGGGTCGCCTGAGGACAACAATTCATCTATGTTTAGAGATGGCTATATAGAAACCCTTCAGCCTTTTATTGACTCAAATGAGGTAAATGTCGTCAAAGAGGTATGGGCCGATGACTGGCGTGAAGCACCAGCTTATGAAGCGGTTGTAGATGTACTTAACGAGGGAACTGAGGTGGATGCCATTATAGGTGCCAATGATCATTTGGCAGATGCTGCTATCAGGGCCTTATCTGAAAGAGGTCTTGCTGGTAAAGTCTTTGTAGCAGGTCATGATGCTGATGTTTCTGCCTGTCAAAGAATCGTAGAAGGCACCCAACATGTGACCATTTATAAGCCTATTGATACCATTGCTTCAGAGGCAGTAGATATTGCCATCCGTTTGGCCACAGGTCAATCCATAGAAAGTCATGACACCATTTATAATGGTTATGACGTCCCTTATGTAAAATTAGATGTTATTTCTGTAACAGAAGACAATATCTTGGAAACGGTTGTTAAAGATGGTTTTCATAAATATGAAGACGTTTTCCGAGAATAAAGTCATATTACCATATTGACATATGAGTATATAAGGTGTATATTTCACATTGACGGAGGTATATTATGAAAATTATAGACAATAGAAGAAGTGTTAGATCTTATTTAGATAAACCTGTAGAACAAGAGAAGATTGAAAAAATCTTAAGAGCAGCTATGCAAGCACCATCAGCTGGTAACCAAAGACCATGGGAATTTGTAGTTGTTAGAAATAAGACCCTTCTACAAAAGTTATCTGAAATGAGTCCTTATTCTAAGATGGTTGCAAGTGCACCAGTGGCAATTGTCCTTTTAGGAAAAGAAAAGGACTTAATGTTTGAAGAATTCTGGACGCAAGATATGGGAGCCTGTACACAAAACCTTTTACTTGAAATCGTAGAACAAGGTATGGGTGGTGTATGGCTAGGTGTTGCAAGTCAAGATGACAGAATGCAGTATGTAAAAGAAACACTTAGCTTAAAAGAAGGTATGCCTTTTGCTGTAGTGCCTTTTGGCTATACAGACAAAGAGCAAACTTATATCGACAGATATGAAGAAGATAGAGTAACTTATTTAGACTAGCAGATAAATCTGCTAGTATTTTTTTAATCTTAAAATTCTACTAGTAAAGAAACGTTTTCCCGAATTGTCTTAAAAATGTCCTATTAGGTCATTTTTTATTCCATGGAGTGAAAACGTTTTTTTTCATATACTAGGTTTGTAATTAAGATAAGAAAAACGGAGGGGAAACATGAAAAAATTATTATCAATGCTATTGATTCTTGTTATGGTAGTAGGAATCTTTGCTGGTTGTCAAAACTCATCAGATGAGGGTGGTTCTAAGAGCTCTTCATCAGTAGAAATTGGTATTGTATTACCTACAAAGGAAGAACCTAGATGGGTTCAAGATGAAACAAGATTCAAGGATGCTTTAAAAGATTCTGATCACAATGTAGAAATCTTATTCTCACAAGGTGACTCTGCTAGAGAAAAGCAAAATGTTGAAACTTTAATTGCTAAAGGAATCAAAGTTTTAATCATCACACCACATGATGGTGCAGCAGCTGCAGCAGCAGTAGAAGCAGCTAAAGAAGAAGGCATCACAGTAATTTCTTACGACAGATTAGTAACTAATACAGATGCTGTAGATTACTATGTAACATTCAACTCAGTTTCAGTTGGTGCTGCTCAAGGTCAATACTTAGTAGACAATGCTGAAGGTACTGGTAACAAGTTATACTTATATGCTGGTGCTGCTACTGATAACAATGCATTCTTATTCTTTGAAGGTGCATGGAACGTATTACAACCGAAGATTGCTGACGGTACATTTGAAGTTCAAAACTCTTCAAAGGCTGTTGAATACATGAACAAAGCAACATTATCAAGAGAAGAAATGGGTGAAATCATCGAGCAAATTACAACTGACTGGAAACCAGAAGTTGCTAAGTCTAAAGCTGAATCACACATTACTGCAGCACCTCCTGCTGGTAACACATTTGTATTAGCACCAAACGATGGTACTGCAAGATCAATCTTTGATCAATTTGCTAAAGAAGAAGGTTTAACAATCTTCATTACAGGTCAAGATGCTGAAATGCCTTCAATACAATATGTAATCGATGGTAAACAATCAATGACAGTTCTTAAGGATGTTAGAGACCTAGTTAAGGGTGCAATTGGTGCAGCTGTAGATACACTTGAAGGTAAAGCTGTTGAAACAAATGGTTCTTACAACAATGGTTCTGTAGATGTTAAAGCTAAAGATATTCAAGTTATTACTGTAACTCAAGACAACGTTAAAAACACAATTATCGAGTCTGGTTACTATGATGCTAAAGAATTCACAGGTTTAGAATAATCATACATTTAACACGACCAGTTAGCTGGTCGTGTTAATCACTTATGTTTAGGAGTTAATCATGAAGAACATTTTAGAGATGAGAAATATCACCAAGGAATTTCCAGGCGTAAAAGCATTAGATCAAGTTAATTTCCAAGTAAAAGAAGGTGAAATACACTGTCTAGTGGGCGAAAACGGTGCTGGAAAATCAACGCTGATGAAGGTGCTGGGTGGTGTTTATGGGGATGGTCATTATTCTGGTGATATCGTATTCGAAGGAGAGGTACAAAAGTTTTCTAGGATAAATGATAGTGAAAACAAGGGTATTTCAATTATTTATCAAGAACTTGCACTTATTCCTGAAATGTCAGTGTATGAAAACATTTATCTGGGTCATGAAATAGAGTCAGGTGGTGTGATTGACTGGCATAAAACAAGAGTAGAAGCTGTTGAGATGCTTAAAAAAGTAAAGCTGGATGTACACCCAAATACAAAAGTCATTGACTTAGGTGTTGGTAAACAGCAACTTGTAGAAATTGCAAAAGCCTTAAGTAAAGAAGTAAAGCTTTTGATTCTAGATGAACCGACTGCAGCCTTAAATGAAGACGACAGTGATAACTTGCTGGACCTGCTTTTAGAGCTAAAAAAACTTGGTGTGACTTGTATTATGATTTCTCATAAGTTGAAGGAAGTCCTCAAGGTAGCTGATACTGTAACCATTTTAAGGGATGGTCAAACAATATGCTCTTTGGATAAAGAGAAAAATGAAATCAATGAAAAAGACATTATCAAGCATATGGTTGGTAGAGAAATCGATGATATTTTCCCTAAGAGATTAGAAAAGAATATTGGAGATATTTTATTAGAAGTTAAGAACTTAACTGCCTTTGACAAGAAGTTAGGAAGAGATGTTGTTAAGAACGTTGATTTCAATGTCAGAGCGGGTGAAATAGTTGGTATAGCTGGTCTAATGGGTGCAGGCAGAACGGAGTTTGCCCACAGTGTATTTGGCAACTATAAAGGTTATCAGTTGTCTGGTGAGATCTTTATCAAGGGTAAGAAGGTTAAGTTTAAATCACCTAGTCATGCCATTCAAGCTGGACTTGCTTATGTATCTGAAGATAGAAAAGGTAATGGTCTGATACTTGATCAAGACATCAAGCAAAACATCACCTTAGCCAATCTTAGTAAAATAGCTGAGTCTTCAGTTGTCAACAAACAAGAAGAAATTAAGATTGCAGAACACTACAAACAATCACTTAACATTAAAACGCCGTCTATAGAACAGAAGGTGAAAAATCTAAGTGGTGGTAATCAGCAAAAGGTTGCTATTGCCAAATGGCTCTTTGTTGAACCAAATATTCTAATATTGGATGAACCGACAAGAGGTATTGATGTTGGTGCAAAATATGAGATTTATACCATTATGAATGATCTTATCAAACAGGGACTCAGTGTTATTATGATTTCCTCAGAACTGCCAGAAGTACTTGGTATGAGTGATAGGGTTTATGTAATGGCGGAAGGCAAAATGGTTGGTGAACTGCCAATTGAAGAGGCGACACAAGAAAAAATCATGGAAATGGCAACGGTATAGGGGGAATTATGAATACTAAAAATATGATTCCAGGTGCATTAAAAGAAAACATCAGAGATTACGGTATGTTTATGGCACTTGGTCTTATCATCTTGATATTTAACACATTAACAGATGGACTCTTTTTAACACCTAGAGTAATATCTGACTTGATTGACATGACAGGTTATATAGCGGTACTTGCTGTTGGTATGACCCTGGTAATTGTTATCAGACACATTGACTTATCGGTAGGTTTTGTAGCGGGATTTTTAGGTGCAGTAGCAGCTATACTGTCATCAAAACTAGGTATGCCAGTCTTTTTAATCATACCTATTGTTATGTTAATTGGTATCTCAATCGGTACTTGGAATGGTTTCTTAGTAGCCAATATGGGTGTACCTGCATTCGTTGTTACTTTAGCTGGTATGCTTCTATTTAGAGGTGCTCTTATAAGAATCACCAACTCAGAAACAATCTTTACAGGTAATGATACATTCAATGCAATCGGTAATGGTTATATACCTGACTTCATGAATATAGAAGGCTTACATGTTTTAACCCTTTTACTGGGTCTAGTGGGTATTGTGCTTTATATTGTTAATGAAGTGAGAAATAGAAACAAACAAGCATCTTATGGTTTACATGTATCTTCAATGGGCTTATTTATTGCAAAGCTTGTATTTGTATCTGGCATTATCTCATACTTCGTATACCAATTAGCAAGCTTTAAAGGTTTCTCATGGACTCTTTTAATCGTTGGTATTGTAGTCATTGTATATCATTTTGTTACGACACAAACGACTCTAGGTCGTCATATATATGCTGTTGGTGGTAATCCAGAAGCAGCAGAACTTTCGGGTATCAGTGTTCATAAAATCACTTATATCGTATTTGGTTCTATGACCATGTTATCAGCCTTATCGGGTATCCTATTTACAGCAAGACTTCAGTCTGCAACACCGACTGCAGGTACCTTATTTGAACTAGATGCAATCGCAGCAGCTTATGTTGGTGGTGTATCGGCTTCAGGTGGTGTAGGTAAAGTAACAGGATCAATTATCGGTGCTTTAGTAATGGCATCATTAACGAAGGGTATGGACCTTATGAACGTAGGTGTATCGTATCAATATATCATCAGAGCGCTTGTGCTGGTAGCAGCAGTTGTATTTGATGTAAAAACAAGAAATATGCGTTCTAAAAAAGCTTAGACCCCCTAGAAGTAGAGCAGTGATGCTCTACTTTTCTTACATAATTTTACTTTTAATGTACTTTTGAATGTAGTATAATAGAAATGAGCCTAACAAGTTAGACTCATAACTATAACTGAGATGTGGTCCTACTCGGACAACACTTGCTTTGGTAAAAACAACCGTGGTCTTTTGGGAAAAGTTTAGCGGTTGTTTTTCATTTTGTCGATGTATCTAATAGCAAATGTTGCTAGGATTGTACCCAGAACTGTTGCCAACAAGGTTAGAATGAAAATGTTCATATGCACCACCACCTAAAACAATAATTTGTAAAAGCAAGTGTTGTATAGAACCAACCGAATCTCAGTAAGGATATTATATCAAGTAAAATCCGATTTTACAATATATGGAAATCTTGTTTTGGATATGTGTTCGACTTAAATAAGTATAATAGAACTTGAATATAGTCGTAAAAACTATTATACTACTAATATTGTATAGAAAGAGGGAATCATGCAAGTTTATTTAGATTATGCGGCATCTACGCCACTGAAAAAAGAAGTTTTAGATGAAATGCTTCCATATATGACTCAGACTTTTGGTAATGCATCGAGTATCCATGCCTTTGGTAGAAATATGCATAAGGGGCTTGATCAGTCGAGAAGAAACCTTGCTAAGTTGATAGGTGCTTCTTACGATGAGTTTTATTTCACAGGCGGCGGTACTGAGTCAGACAACTGGGCATTAAAAGGTATTGCTGAATCTTATTCAGATAAGGGCAAACACATCATTATATCAGAGTTTGAACATCCAGCTGTTTTAAATGCTGCTAAAGCTTTAGAAAAGAAGGGCTATGAAGTCACTTATATTAAGCCTGACAGTCAAGGCCATATTAAGCCTGAGGATGTAAAGAAGGCTATTAAAAAGGATACCATTCTTGTTAGTATTATGTTTGTCAACAATGAAATTGGCACCATACAGGATGTAAAAACTATCGGCAGTATCTGTAGAGAAAATGATGTAATTTTCCATACTGACGCTGTACAAGCCTTTGGTTATTTGGATATTGATGTAAAAGAAATGAACATCGATATGATGAGCCTGTCTGCCCACAAAATTTATGGACCAATTGGTATAGGTGGTCTTTATATAAGAAAAGGTATTAAGATTAAACCCATTATTGATGGTGGGGCTCAGGAAAGAAAAAGAAGGGCTGGTACCTCTAATGTTTCTGGGGCTGTCGGCTTTTCTAAGGCAGCTAGTATAAGATACGATGATCTAGAAAATATCACATTTGAGCTAAAGAAGAAGAGAGATTATCTCTACGAAGGTTTAAAAGATTTAGATATCCGTTTAAATGGTTCAGAAAATAGACATCCTGGCTCTTTAAACATCTTGTTTAATCACGTCAAAGGTGATACACTTCTAATGAATCTGGATTTAGCAGGTATAGCTGTATCATCTGGTTCGGCTTGTTCTTCAGGTTCAGTTAATCCTTCGCATGTGCTTTTGAGTATTGGACTTTCAACTCAAGAAGCAAAAGCATCGCTTAGGATGACAGTAGGAGATAGCACAAGCTATGAAGAGCTTGACTATGTCATTGAAAAGATGACGGAGATTATTACAAGATTGAGGTAACTATGTTAGACAAAAAGAAAGTCGTTGTTGGCATGAGTGGTGGCGTTGATAGTGCTGTAGCTGCTTATGTCTTAAAGGAACAAGGCTATGAGGTAATCGGTATTACCATGAAGCTTTGGGAAGAAGATGAAGAAAACTATGCAGAAGATTATGGTGGTTGTTGTTCTTTGTCATCAGTAGAAGACGCCAGACTGGTATGTGAAAAGTTAGATATTCCTTTTTACGTCATCAACTACAATGAGCGTTTTATTGAGACCGTTGTTGATAACTTTATTGATGAGTATTTAAATGGTCATACACCGAGTCCATGTATCAGATGTAACAAGTACATCAAATTTGATGAGCTATTAAAGACGGCTCATGGTTTAGGTGCTTATTATGTGGCTACAGGTCATTATGGTATCATCGGCTATAATGAAGACTTAGACAGATATACCATTTCTAAGTCAAAAGAGCTTAGAAAAGACCAGACCTATATGATGTATTCTTTATCACAAGACCAAATCAAACACACATTAATGCCATTAGGTGTATTTGAATCAAAAGAAGAAGTAAGACAAATTGCTGAAAGAGAAGATTTAATAGTTGCTAGAAAGAATGATTCTCAGGAGATTTGTTTTGTTATAGATGATGACTATGCTAGATTTGTAAAAGAGCATTCTAAAAAGAAAATTCCAAAAGGTAAGTTTGTAGACCTAGAAGGCAATGTTTTAGGTGACCATAAGGGTATTATCCATTACACCATCGGACAGAGAAAAGGTCTAGGTGTAACCTTTGGAAAACCAATGTATGTTGTAGAAATAAGACCAAAAACCAATGAAGTGGTTTTAGGTGATAATGATGATGTCTTTAAGACAGAACTAACAGCAAAAGAGTTCAATATCATCACTAAAAAAGAATTAACTGAACCGCTTCAGTGTGATGGTAAGGTAAGATACTCATCAAAGACAGCACCATGTACTATTTATCCTTTAGAAGGTGATAGAATCAAAGCAGTCTTTGATCAACCGCAGAGAGCTGTAACACCTGGACAATCCGTTGTATTCTATGATGGAGACCTTTTGTTAGGTGGCGGCGTAATAGAATAGCTAAGGTATCATATAAAAGAATTAATCGATTGTGATTAATTCTTTTTTTAGGTGGTATAGATTAAATAAGATTTAATGTTATGTAAAATTACACATAGCATTTTTTTATATTTTTGTTGTTTTCTTGAAAATATGGGTAGTATGTCTATAAGGAGAAAGAAAATGAATACACAATATAAAAGACTAGGTAATATCCTTTTAGAGAATAATCTCCTTAGCCAACATGAGTTAGATGAAGCTTTAAGAATCCAAATGGAAGAAAAAAAGCGGCTTGGCGAGGTTTTAATCAACAAAGGATACGTTACAGAATTAGACATTTTAAAAGTTTTGGAGAAACAGTTAAATATTGAGTATGTTAAGATTTCCGAACTAGACATCACACCAGATATTCCAAATTTAATCACAGAAAAAATCGCACGAAGATACGAACTTATTCCCATCAAACTTGACGGGTCTGTCTTGACTATTGCAATGACAGACCCGATTAATTTTTTTGCAAGAGAAGATATCGGACTGATTACTGGGTATGAAATCCAGCCCGTTATGTCACTTAGACACGAAGTGGTCAATGCAATAGACAAGTTTTATGCTAGTAGCGTTTCAGAAGAACTCTATGAAGAACTGAATGAAAACTACAATCTTGATCATTACAGTGATGACATTGATGAATCATCTTTAGCAGAGATCAACAATGCGCCAGTTGTAAAACTCTTAAACTCAATCTTGGAACAAGCAGTCAAACTAAAAGCTAGTGATATTCACATAGAACCTTTTGAGAGCCAAATTAGAGTTAGGTACAGAGTGGATGGTGACTTGATAGAAATGCTGACACCTTCTAAGAGAGTCCACTCGGCTATAGTAACTAGGATTAAGATTATGGCTAAGCTTAATATAGCTGAGAAGAGAGTGCCACAAGATGGCAAGGTTGAAATAGAAGTAGATGGTAGGATTGTAGACCTTCGTATTTCAATCATATCAACCATCCATGGTGAGAAAGTTGTAATCAGACTATTAGATAGATCTTCAAGAGTCCACAAGAAAGATGATATTGGTTTTTCAGAGTACAACATTAGTGTGTTTGATAAGCTCTTAAAATATCCAAACGGTATTATCTTGATGACAGGACCTACTGGTTCTGGTAAAACAACAACACTCTATGCAGCCTTGATGAGTATAAATGAAATTTCTAAGAATATCATTACCATAGAGGATCCAGTTGAGTACAGGATGCGAGGCATTAATCAGACTCAGATTAATAACAAGGCTGGGGTGACTTTTGCATCTGGTTTAAGATCTATTCTTAGACAAGACCCTGACGTGATTATGATAGGTGAGATACGTGATAATGAAACTGCTGAAATTGCTGTAAGAGCAGCAATTACAGGTCACTTGGTATTCTCAACTGTCCATACCAATGATACCTCTAGTACTGTTGCAAGACTAGTAGATATGGGAATAGAACCCTTCTTGTTATCAAGTTCACTGATTGGTGTAATCGCTCAAAGATTGGTTAAGAAGCTCTGCACAAAATGTAGATATGAATACAAAGCCAATATTACAGAAGCTGAACTTTTAGGTATAGAAGTTGGACATGCGCTTTATCATTCTAAGGGATGCCCACACTGCAACTATACGGGCTATCTGGGTAGAACAGCAGTACATGAAGTGCTTCCTATAACCAAGAAAATCAGAACACTTGTAAATGAGCGAAAGACTTCAGATGACATTAAGACAGAAGCCATTGAAGAAGGCATGATCACCCTTAGAGAGGATGCAAAAAGATTGGTTCTAGCAGGTATCACATCTTTAGATGAACTATTAAGAATTACATTTAAGGTAGATTAGGAGGTAACCATTGGCTATTTATAAGTACAAAGTAATGAAGCCAAGTGGTGAAACCATCACTGGTGAGTTAAACAGAAAATCTGAATATGAAGTACAGGGTTACCTTAAGGAAAAGGAATATTTCATCATTGAAATAAAGCCTGCTAAGCAAACTGATATTTTTAATGTCAATGTAAAGAGTAAGGTTAGGGCAAAGGATTTATCCATATTTTGTAGAAAACTACATGCCATGATAGATTCAGGTTTGCCTATTGTTACAGCCATAGATATTCTAAGGGATCAAACAGTAAACTCTAGAATAAAAAGAGCCCTTCATAAAATCTTTGAGGACTTGCAAAAGGGACTTACATTTTCAGAAGCCTTAGCTCGGCGTAGAGACATTTTTCCTGAGAATATGATATTTCTTATAGAAGCTGGAGAAATGTCTGGTGCAATCGATACAATATTAGATAGGTTAGCAATTGACTTTGAAAATGAAGCCAAGATTAGAAACAAGATAAACAGTGCACTGGTTTATCCAGCACTCTTAATTCTAGCAACTATTGCATTGGTAGTGTTTATGATGGTATTTATTTTACCTAGATTCATATACATGTTTGATAATGCAGGTGTAGATTTGCCTTGGTTAACAAGGCAAGTGATAGGTCTTAGTGAATCAATAAAGAGTTTCTGGTATGTTTACTTAATTGTTGTAATAGCAATTGCTGCTGTAGTAAAACTCCTTAGGAGAGAGCCATCAATTAGAAGATGGATGGATAAAGTAAAACTTAACATACCTGGATTTAAAAAGTATAATCAACTCCTAATTACCACTAGATTTACAAGAACTCTTGCTACTATGTTATTTAGTGGTGTACCGCTTTTACAGTCTTTAGAGAACATATCAAGATCTGTAGGGAATATTATAGTTAGCGAGAAGATTGTGGAAGTAACCAAAGAAGTGCGTCGTGGTTCTGATTTAGCCACACCAATTAAAAAGATGAAAGTCTTTCCTAGAATGGTAGATTCTATGATTAATATTGGTGAAGAATCGGGATCTTTAGATGATATATTAATCAAAACAACTAGTTATTTCGATGATGAGTTGGAACACACCATCAAGAGAATGACACAATTGTTTGAACCATTGATGATTTTAGTAATGGGGGTGGTTGTAGGTACAGTAGTTCTATCGATGGTTATTCCAATGTTTGAAATGGCAAATGTGGTTTAGAAAGGAAGGATTGAAATGAAATTTATGAGAAAAAAACTAAACAAAAAAGGATTCTCTTTAATAGAGTTAATCGTAGTAATCGCTATCTTAGCAATTATTGCAGCTGTTGCAATACCTAGATTTGCAGGTATTCAAGATAGATCAACAATAAAAGCTGATGCAACTACTGCAGCTGAGATAATTAATGCTGCAAGAGTACAACATGCTGACACAGGGACTGCTGTTACAGATGGAACTGGTGTAGATTTACCTAATAATGCACTAGATGGTGATTATATGGTAGTACCAGATCATCCTCAAAGTGCTGATGATGATGCATATAATTTAACTTATGATGGTACAAATTACCAAGTGACTTGGGTTGTTAATGGAGGAACATATGATAATGATACAGTGACAGTTTCGGAAGGTGTGGAGTTTAAGTTTGACACAACAACAGCGGGACAAATTAAGTAATAATTAGCTGAGCCATTTGGTTCAGCCTTCTCTTCACATAATAAAACTTATTGTGTGAAGAGAGGTTTTATGGATAAGAAAGGTTCTACTTTAGTAGGGGTTATCTTTGTAGTGATTCTAATGTCAGTGTTTACATTTGAATTGTTTACTCTATCTGTTATAGATTCAAAACTTGTAGTGTAGCAGGATGATAATATACAGTCTAATTATGTTGTTAGATCTACTGTAGAGTTGTTGTATACGAGTTGATTCATTTTCTGGATGTGACTGAAAGAGAGATAAATAGTATATTGAAATAGATATGGAAATGTCTTTTGGTGTAATTGTAATAGTTACTCAGTTTAAGTTAATAACCTATCAATAGGAGCTAGATTGTAGGTGTTTTATTGTTGATTATTGCATCTACAGTGAGCATATTTACTATTATATTATAATGAGTAGTTATAGAGATAAATCCCCTATCCCTATGTAAACATTGGTACCAAGAGCAACAATGTCACTTACACCATTAGAGTTACTATTGATAATAACAAAGATGACGTATTCTATACGGTACATTTTGATTATAGAAGAACAAATACTACGTATTCAGGGCGAGTTATAGTTTAGATGAGACCAAGTGAGGTTGTTATGAAAAATGATAAGAGAGTTAAGAAAAAGATCCTTGTTACACTTGATATTGGTACTAGTAATATCAAAGTAGTTGTAGGGAAAAGACAAGGTGGAAAAATAATTGTAAAGGAAATGATTGCTGTTCAAACACCTGAGAAGTGTTTATCAAATGGTTATATTCGAGATCTAAATGCTATAAAGGAAGTATTAAGTAAGATAGTCCATGATTATAAATTGAAAGGAAAATACACAGTAGTGACGATTAAGAGTTCAGGTATTATAAACCGTGAGCTATCACTACCTTATAATGACGATTTAAGTGCGTTAGATAGGATTATTCATTATGAGATGAAACAATTTTTGACAATTAAACTAGATGAGTATGTTACTCAGTATCAAATTATTGATGAGTATTATGATGAAAAAGTTAAAATGATGAAAGTATTAGTCACCGCTGTTAATCGTGAACTAGTAGACACTTATTATAACTTACTAAAATCTTTACATTTGAAACCTTATGCTTTAGATGTACACTTCAACTCGATTAACAAATTTTTTAGATTATATAACGATAATGTTGTTGCTATGGAGAATACAGTTGCTGTTATCGATATAGGATATAATAGTTCTGATATATCAATTATTTCTGGCGGAACTTTTAATATGAGTCGTACTATAATGCTTGGATCTAACTCTATGGAACATATGTTAAAAGAAGAGTTCAATGTAGATTTCGAGAATGGACAGATTAGACGATTGATTATAAAAGATGGGGAGCAATTTTCTCACAGGATTAATGATGTACTTACGCCTCTTGTTGATGAAATATCAAATGTCATTAGATATCACTTGTCTAGGGATAGCTCAAATAGTGTTGATAATATTTATATTACAGGTGGAATCATAAATCAACCTGAAATTAAAGATTTACTTATTGAAAGGTTAGATTTGCCAACTTTTGAGTTTGAATCATTAGAAAATATAATTACTAATACCCCGATAACGACTGATGTAGCGAGTTATTTTCCAGTACTCGGTGCAATGGTTAGGCTGTAGGAGGTGTTACGATGAGAGACTATAATTTTTTTAGTGAGTATGTCTATACAGAAAGCAAGCTAAGACCAAAAAAATTGATTGTGCCTATACTTTTGATTATTGTTGTTGCAGGTGTTCTTGGAAGTTTCTTTTACTTAGAGTGGAAATTATCTGAAAAAGAAGATTTAATAGCAGAACAAGAATCGTTCTTAAACTCTGATGAGGTTGTTAAGACAAAGCAAGAGTTAGAGGTGCTTGGAGAAGAAGTTACCTATTTAAATTTACTAGGTGAGGAAATAGAACTATTTGATTTAATCCTTCAGCTTGATTATCGGGTAACTGAAGAAATGACTAGTGCACTTCTAAATTCTGTTCCAAGAAATGTATTTTTCACTTCATATGTAATTAATGAGAGGAATATAACAATATCAGGAGAGGCTATAGAGCGAGTTGACGTTGCTGAGTTAGAAAACAATCTTCGTGACTTAAGTATGTTTGATAATGTTTTTGTACCTTCTGTTAGTTACAATGATGAAAGTGAGCATTATGTCTTCACCATTGAAATAACCTTAGAGGATTTCATGCTTGAGATGACTCAAGGAGGTGAGCCAAATGACGAATAGAGAAAAAGGGTTTTTAGTAGTATTGTTTATAGTAGTCGTTATATTTGGATTTTATTATTTCTTTATGCAACATCAATTAGATGATTTAGATTCTTATGATAGTCAAATTGCTGCTAATGAATCAGCAATACAGGCTCATCGTTTGGCAAAGGCGAATTTAAAAAACGTTAGAAGTCAGAAAGAAGACTTAGAACTATCTTTAAGTGAGTTTTATAGGGATTTTCTACAAGATATAGAACAAGAAGAACTAATATTGTTGGTTAATGAGATTCTGGTTAGATCCAATGTTGAAGTTGATGCATTAAATTTTTCTGATTTTAATAATATTTTGTTATCAGCTTTAGATTACGATGAAATGACTATGACAGTTGATGTTAATGGAACATATGCAGATATAATTAACTTAATAAGTTCGTTTTGGAGATTTGATCATAACATATATGTTAAGGGTTTCAATTTGGAAAGAGTTGGCGAACAAGAGAGCGATGTGGAAGAACAGACAATTAATCCAGATAACATAACTGGTAGTGTAACTATAGCATTTGTTAGAGTGAACAACGAATATGCATCAGATGTAACTCTATTTGAATGGTATAATGATGTTTATTATGATAAGGAAGATCCATTTACTCGTGAAGACTTTTCTTATCTATTTGATCCTAATTACTTCTATACAGGTACAGATGTTGCTTTTTATAATGAACCATTCGAAGGTTTTAACGATACAGCTGGACATTGGGCTGAAGAGGTGATTAACTTCTTTGGTAGAAATGGTTACATCATTGGAGATGAATCTGGTAATGCTAGACCGGATGAACCGATGACTAGACTTGAAACTGTTTTACTACTGGATTTAGTATTTAGATGGGAACTTCAAGATGACTTTGTAGAACTTCAGTCTTTTGCAGATTATGATACCATCGATGCTTTATCTGATATTGAAAAGAAAGCTTTATTAAAAGGATACAATTCAGGTTATCTATTTGGATATGAAGACAATACTTTAAGACCTTATAATAACATATCTTATGAAGAACTTGGATTCTTAGGTAACAACTTATTAGGTTCTGAGATTACATGGGCTGATGTAGCCAGTGAAATCAGTGAGAACTTTGGTTATGAATCTGTGGGGATTCAAACACCTACAGCACCAGCAACAAGAGCTGAGATCATTTATTTCCTTTCTTATATAAATGATAGATTAGTTGACTAGATTTGGGCGACGTCATGAGGCGTCGCTATTTTCTTTTATTAAGAAAGTATAAAAGACACTTAAACAATTATAAAGAACCTTTACAAATATCTTGTAGAGGTATATTATTAAGTTGTAATTAGCACTCGTTAGTTATGAGTGCTAACAAATATATTGATATAGATTGAGAGGAGCTTAGTTATGAAATTGGTTACTTATAGAAACGATGAAATGAACAATATGTTTAATATGATGGATGAGTTCTTTAACAGTGTACCGCAAAAGGAAATGAAGCGTGGCTTTAGATTAGATGTTTTAGAAAATGATAAGGAATTTGTTGTAGAAGGTGAATTACCAGGTATTCAAAGAGATAACATTAATATAGATTTCGAAAACAACCTACTTAAGATTTCTGTTGAACAAACATCTGAAGAAAATGTAGAAGAGAAGAATTATGTTCATCGTGAAAGAAAAATGTACTCAATGGAGAGAGTTCTTAGATTTAAAGATGTAGATCCAGAAAATATCCAAGCAAAACTAGAAAATGGCATTTTAAAAGTAATTTTACCAAAAGTTGAGTTAGTGGATACTAAAAAGCGCATTGAAGTGCAGTAGGAGTAAATATGAACAAGACACAAAAGAAGAACAGAATAATACTTTATATGATTATGATGAGTATGATACTAGGATCAGTAATAGGTGTCTTGCTTCATTAAAATAGACCACTTGGAAATCCAAGTGGTTATTCTTATGGTTTGGTAAACCTAATTGCATTGTAACCAGTACCGTCACTTGTATCATTGATTGTGCCTTTGGTTTCTGTGATTTCAAGGTTCTTTAAGTGAATGATGACCTCATTCATTTGACTGGTAGCATTGCGACTGGTGGTTATTGTAATTTTAAGTTCCCTGACATCAGCTTCAGTAAATACTTTGTTGGTATCATCATGATAAAAGGGAATGAGCATTATATCATACTTATCATCTTTTGTGCTGTTGTACTCATAGTAATAAAGTGTATCCTCTTTGACATAGATATAATCGAAAGCTTCTTTCGCTATGATATCTGCTTCAGCTTGATCCACTGTTATTATTTCCATAGAGGTGGCTAGTCTTATTTTATCTACAGTGGTATCAAGTACCAATCTAGCATCAGTCTGAGTTTCGTATTGGTCTTGGACATTACCAATAGATCTAGAAACATATAAGATTAATGAAAATGTCAGTAATACAATAATGGATAGCAATGCTGTTACAATAATCACTTCATAAATAGTTATACCTTTTTTATTCATACAAACACATCCTAATCTGGGATAAAAATTCTAATATTTGAAGTGTTTTTTCCATGCAGTTCTACAGAAGGAATTCTAATTTCAATACTTCTACCTTCTATTTGAATCGTTTTATCAGGAAATACAATGAAAATGCTATCTTCTATCTCAACAGAATCGGTGACAGAACCACCGTTAAACAAGGTTTCTGCAGCAGATTCTGCTTGGTAAAAAGTTGTGTTGCTATCACCAATAAGTATTGTTGTAACATAAGAGTTGGTTAAAACACTTATACCACCTAATACCACTATTGATAAGAGTGCAATTGACACAATGACTTCTATTAAAGTGAATCCATCTTTATTCATAAAATCACTACTTTCTCCATTGATAAAGTTTTGGTTTACCGCCACTGCCACTAATAATGGTGCTTTCTTCAATGGCTTGATATTCTATAAAACTACCTTCATTTCCATCTGCTATGATTTCATAAGCTATCATAACACCGTACATAACACCATTATTCTTAAAGTTCACTTTTGACTTTGGTGCGTACAAAAGTCCGTTAGTCCAACTTGTACCATTCTGAATGTCCATTTCATTTTCGCCCTCATAAACAAGGTGTCCATCATAAGTGGTATTTGCACTTTGGATAGTGACCTTTGAAGCATCTTGTATATGGATGTCAGCCTTTACATTTGATTCATTTTGAATCAGAAGCTCCTTGTCAGTTGAAGTATAATAGATAACTACATCACTGTGCTCCCCATCCATGTTGAAATCAACGCCACTGAACTTGAATGAGTTCTTATCACCTACATATAGATAAGCCTTTCTACCTTCATCAAGGTCAAAGGTAATAGTTGCATTCTCTATTTGTAATTGATTGAATACTGCATGGAAATCACCACCTGAATAATTGAATGAATGTGTACCACCGATAATCATATAATCTTCTTTTATTTCATAATCTCCGCTAGAGTCTAAATAACTCATAGGATTAATTGTTGGTGTATCTGGAGATTCTACAAAAACAGCTTGAATTTCTGGAATAGTAGCATATTCAGTTATAAGTGGTTTGTCTGGTATGACCATATCTTCAGGAACTTCTTGATTGTCATCAACAATTTCTGCGGTATCAGCTGCACCTTCGGTAGAGATATAGCCATAGATTTTCATTTCATTTTTGGCTAGTAGAGATTCTTTTACATATATAGCACTATCAAAACCAAAGTTACTAGGTTTTTCCATTACAAGTTCTACTTCTTCTTCATAGGTTCTATCTTTTTCAACAGAACCCTTTGCCTTAATGTAGATATATTGAGCATCTTGCGATACTGTGACGATACAGGTATTATTGGGATTCGAATCTAGTTGAAAAGACTCACTCTCTCCCAAAATATTTTCTAGTTCTGTCGGGTTGTCTATCAGATATTTAGAAACCATACGTGCACCAGATTCTGCAATATAGTGGGCCTGTATCTTGCTTTCTGACCGTATGGTTTCATTTTTATTGGTAGAGTAAATGTGTAAAGCTAAGAGGCCGAATAATGCTGCAAATGCTAATGTGAAAATGACACCGACCATGATGTAGCCTTTTGAATCTCTCAGATGTTTCATGGTGTCCTCCTTAAAATGTAAGCCTATTATATATATACGGCATTATTGCATCTTTTAAACCGAATAATTGATATCAACTGGTTTATATTCAAAAATCGTGTATAATAAATGTAGAAAGGAGGTAATCATGAAAATAGCAGTAATTGCAGATAGTACAGCCGTTATGGGTAATGTAACACATGACCACTTATATTCAGTACCACTAAAAATTATATTTGAGCACGAAAGCTATGAAGATGGCATTGACTTAACACAGGAAACATTCTTTAACTTACTAAAAACTAAAACCGAATTGCCGACTACTTCTCAACCTTCGATTGGTGAAGTAGAAAAGATGTTTACGGACTTATTAGAAATTTATGATCATATTATTTATTTGACGATTTCGTCAGGAATCAGTGGTACATTCGACTCTGGTATGATGGCTAGAAATCTTGTGGATGAAAATAGAATTACCGTATTTGATACACTGGGTACATCTATTATTCAGAAGTTAATGACTTTGGATACACTTAAGTTTATAGATGAAGGTAAATCAGTTGAGGAAATTGTTTCTCATTTAGAGGCTTATAGAAATAAGGCTGAAATTTATCTAGTTGTAGATGATTTAAAGCATTTATCTAGAACTGGTCGAGTCAGTACAACATCGGCTCAGATTGGTTCAATGCTTAAGATAAAGCCTATTTTACAGTTTGCTGATGGTAAAATTGAGTTGTTTAAGAAGGTAAGAAGTGCTAAAAAAGCGCATCAAGCTTTAATTGACTTAGCCAAAGAAGCCAATCTTTCTGATGATGATCTATTAATGATTGCTCATGCTGATGGCATTGAATATGCAGAAGCAGTAAAGTCAGAAATACTTAAGATATATCCTAATTTAAATATTGGCATTGACCCATTGTCACCAGTAATTAGTGTTCATACTGGACCTAAGACCATTGGTGTTGGTTGGATTAGAACTTAGACTGCTCAGCAGTCTTTTTTTTTACATACTAATTTTGTGGAGCTTTAAGTTTATTCGTATTAATGACGGGTATAATCAATAAGACGATAATCGTGATTAGGGAGGAAAATATGAGCATAAAACTTAAAGTGACGAGCATGATAAGTATCTTAATTTTAGTTGCGGTGACTGTACTTGCTTTTTCTACATATTCAAAATCTGTAGAAGTACTAGAAGTGACATTTGAAGAAAACACTGCTGAACTTAATAATAAGATCGCAGATGGTATTAGAAAAGAACTTAATGGTTATATTCATGGAGTAGAAGCTGTTGCTATCAATGTGGATGCTACAGATATAATTGAAAAGCCTGAGTATGAACCTTTTTTAAGAAGCTTACTAAAAAATTATGTAACGAAGTATCCATCTGCTTTCCAGATGTATTTAGGTACTAAAAATAGAGATATGTTTATAGAACCACATTTTGACTTCCCGGATTCATATGATAATACCAAACGTGGATGGTATATTGGTGCAAAAGAAAATATGACATCTGGATGGACTGATATGTATACTGATGCAGTTACAGGTAATAATTCTATTTCTGGTTATGCTCCCGTCATTAAAGATGGCGAGTTTATTGGTGCTGTTGCAACAAGTCTAGATTTGTCGCATATGTCAGAAGAAATAGGCAAGATTAAGGTAGGTAAGACGGGTTATGTATTTGTACTAGATAGTAATGGAACAGTTGTTTTTCACCCTGACCCAAATGAAATTGGTAATATTCTGCCAGTGGAAGAAATTCAAGCTGAAATTGCATTAGGCAAGGAACAAGGTGTTGTATACTATGAATGGGATGAGAGAGAAAAGATAGCTGAGTATATTTATTTACCAGAGACTAGATGGTACATTATGACTTCAATTTATACAGATGATATAGAAGAAAAGACTACTGGCATTTGGATGAATACCTTCGTCATTGGTGCAATAGCAATCGCTGTAGGTGTTTTCTTTGCATTGATTTTTGCAAGTAGAATTACAAAACCCATAAATTCAATTGTTGCATCAATGAAACTTGTCGAAAATGGTGATATGACTGTTAAGAGTGATATTAGAACTAGAGATGAGACTGGACAATTGGCAAAGAGCTTTAATCAAATGGTTTCAAATGTTAATGTCCTATTAGGTAATGCTGCAGACGTAACAGTACAAGTGGCAGATGCTGCACAAAACTTGGCTGCATCAGCTGAGGAGACATCTGCAAGTGCTGATGAGGTATCTAGGACTGTGGATGAAATTGCTTCTGGTGCTGGAGAGCAAGCTAATGATGCTGAAAACGCGTCACAATTGACAGCTCAACTAGACCATAAACTAACACAACTACATGAGAATTCACAAGATATCTCAGGTAATGCTGATAATGTTAAAGAGGTTAATAATCAAGGAGAAATCATCTTAAATAACTTAAGAGAGGCTACTGATAAGAATAGTCAATCTACTGAACGTATAGCCGAAGCAGTGATTGATCTGGAACAAAAGACAGCCAATATAGATAATATCTTGGTAACCATTTCTTCTATAGCAGAGCAAACCAACTTGCTGGCACTAAATGCATCCATTGAGGCTGCTCGTGCTGGAGAACATGGAAGAGGTTTTGCAGTAGTTGCTGAAGAGATTCGTAAGCTTGCTGAGGAATCTGCAAACTCTGCAGATCAAATTTCTGATATAGTCAAAGTCATTCAAGGAACAACTAAAAATGCTGTATCTATCATGGATGATGTTAAAGTCAATGCCAAAGAACAATATGATTCAGTTGGTGAAATGGATATGAGTTTCAGATCTATTTCTCAGGCCATTGAAGGTATTACAGTACAGATTCAAAACATCGATAGTTTCATCAATGAAATCATCGATGATAAGGATCAGATTGTTGCATCTATATCTAATATATCAGCTGTTAGTGAAGAGACTGCTGCATCGAGTGAGCAGGTTTCTGCTAACATGGAACAGCAAAATGCTGCTGTAGAAGCTGTTGCTTCTGCTGCTGACGAGCTTAGTCGATTGTCACATCAATTAAGTACAGAAATTGAAAAGTTTAAGATCTAAGAAGTGCATCTGCACTTCTTTTCTTGATTTTTTTCCTAACTATGATATATTAGTAAGGAATGCATACGAAAGAGGTGTAGAATGTCAGGTTTATCAGGCAGTGGTTGCGAGATTTTCATTCCTGAAAATGATCTAAAACCATTAAAAGAAATCGAAAAGAATCTTATAAAAAAGTATAGAAAGCAGTTATGGTCTCCATTTGTAAAAGCCATAAAAAAGTACGATTTAATTCAGTCGGGAGACAAAATAGCTGTAGCCATATCAGGTGGTAAAGACAGTTTAATATTAGCCAAGCTTTTTCAGGAGCTTCAAAAGCATGGGTTAAAGAACTTTGACTTAGAGTTTATGTGTATGGATCCTGGTTTTAATGAAGCCAATAGAGTCCAGTTAGAAAAGAATTGTGAGCATTTAAATATTCCAATTAAAATCTTTGATAAGCAGGTCTTCAAAGTGGTAGATGAGATTGCCAATGATTACCCATGTTATTTATGTGCCAGAATGCGTAGAGGGGCACTTTACAATTTCGCTCAAGAACATGGTTGTAACAAAATCGCACTTGGTCATCACTTTGATGATACAATCGAAACAATCATGATGAATGTATTATGTTCAGGCCAATACAAGACAATGATGCCAAAGTTAAAATCAACCAATTTTGACAACATGGAATTGATTCGTCCAATGTATCTAATTAGAGAAGCGGACATTAAGAAGTTTTCATCATACAATGGCTTAAATCCAATGGACTGCGGCTGTATAGTTGCTGCAAAGAAAACTTCGTCTAAGCGTAGAGAAGTAAAAGAGTTGATTGAAAAATTAGGAGAGACCTTTGATAATGTAGAGAAGAATATCTTCAACTCTGCCAACTGTGTCCACACAGATGCCATTTTAGGATGGAAGGACGATGAAGGTAGACATTCCTTTTTAGATAACTTTAATGACTAACACCATATTGGTGTTTTTCTTCTTTTTTGGGTATTATTTTATTAGGAGGATCTTATGGAAATCTATTATAATAATGAAAAAATACAGATTGATGAAGGTGTGTCTATTTTAGAAGTTGTATCTTCTTATGAAGACGTTGAACATAAAGCAGTATGGCTAAATGGCAAACATTTGATGTTAGATGAGTTTTCTTATATCTTAAGACCTTTGGATAGGTTAAAGGTGGTTCGTATAAGAGGTGGTGGCTAAAGAGGTCAAAGACCTCTTTATACTATAAAGCCTAATGTAACAGCTAATAACATCACTATTAATGGGTTCATTTTAACAATGGATATCAAATAACAACCTATAATGAAAATCGACAGCGAGAATAGTTTTTCTATATCGCTGTTTATGTTTTTTGCAGTGAAGGCAATTGTCTTTAAGAGGAGATTCATTATAAGTGCGCATACAATTGGTTGGATGGATTTCATAATTGTTTGAAGCCACTTGGCTTCATGATTGTTAGAATAGAACCTGTATAATAGAATGATGCCGATTGAGGATGGTAACACCAATCCTAGAACAGCCAGTACCATTCCTATTACGCCACCGATTTCATAACCTGCGAGGGCTGATAACTTGGTTGCAATTGGTCCTGGTAGTGTTTGACCAAGTCCATATGCAGCCGTATATTCCTCAAAGGTCATGAGTTTAAAATTATTAACGACCTCGTTTTCAATGAGTGGTACAGAAGCCGAACCACCGCCAATGGCAAAAAGACCACATTTAAAGAAGACGATAAAGATTCTAATATATATCATTACTTAATAGCTTGCCATCACCTACACCTAGTCTGTCAGCTCCGGCCTTAATCAGCACCATAGCGTCTCCTAATCTTCTTATGCCACCACTGGCCTTAATCTTAGCTTTGCCGGCTACTGCGATTGTCATGAGTCTAACATCGTGACTACATGCGCCTGATCTAGAAAAGCCTGTAGATGTTTTTACATAGTGACCACCTGCTTTAACTGTCAGTTCACTTGCAACTATTTTCTCTGTGTCTGTAAGTTCAGATGTTTCGATGATAACTTTGACGATAGCAGGCTTCGATGCTTGTACAACAGCCTTGATATCATCATGAACGGCTTTATAGTCGCCTTCTTTTAGTTTGCCGATATTGATGACCATATCAATTTCCTTTGCGCCCATTCTGACAGCTTCTTTAGCTTCAAAGGCCTTTACTTGAGTCAATGTTGCGCCTAGAGGAAAACCTACAACTGCCACAGGACTCACATCTGTACCTTCAAGTTCTCCAGTTATAATAGGGATATTGTAGCTGTTAACGACAACAGATGCAAAACCATATTCAATGGCTTCCTTGCAATACTGTTTCAGTTCTTTCTCAGTAGCATTTGCCTTTAGAATGGTATGATCGATTTTCTTGTTGATATTCATAAACACCTCACTTCTTGATTTGTTTGTCATATTACACTAGAATAATATCATGAGATCTAGATTGGAAATAGCAGATAATAAGCATAATGCCGTATAATCTATAACAATATCGTCAGGAGGTCCTATGACTTATTTAGTTGGTGAGGAAATAGTATCAAAATCCGTTTTACCTTTTTTAGAAATACATATTGATGGTAATTCCATAAGACCTTATAGGTCTGTCTTTCCACTCTTACATAAACATGAGGAAATTGAGTTTATTATTGTAGAAAAACATGAACTTCATATTCAAACAACCATGTCGGAAGTCGTGGTTAAAGAGGGGGAGGGTGTATTTATTCCTAAGAACAAACTCCATATACTCAAAACGGGTGGTCGGTGTGTATGTAAAGGCTACCTATTTCCTGATGAACTCTTAGTACCCAAGTCTTATGAAAAACTCTATGAAGACATGCGTCTTTATACCGATAATCCTCTCTTAGATGTTGTACACATAGGTAAAGATGAACAGCTTATATTAGAAGCTTTAGAACAAGTATCATCTGTTTCAAAAGCTGGGAATGATCACTTATTATTGTCGTCTCTTCATAAAGTGTGGGCCTTGTTTGTTGAGAGTCTTGACTTAGAAGAACTCTATATTCATAAGTCAAGAAAAGAAAAGGGGGATACATTGATGAAGTATTTGGATTATATACATGTGAACTTTTCTAAAACAATATCTATAAATGATATAGCAGGTGCAGGTTTTACCAGTGTTTCAGAGTGTAACCGTATTTTTAAATCTATTTTAAAGGTCACTGCCTATGACTATTTGATAAAGTATAGGATAGACAGGAGTCTTTCGCTTATTAAAGATGGCATAAGGCTTTCAGAAATTGCCCATATGGTTGGTTATAACAGTCCAAGCCAATATACCAAATACTTTAAAAAACATATGCTGATGACACCTTCAGACTACAAAAAAAGGAGCATAAGCTCCTAATCGTTTAACCATTTTACAATTGTTTCGATGACTTGATAACGCTGTTCTTCTTCTGTAATAGTTGCATCCAAGTCATTTTTTTGTTTGCCATAAGAACCCATCTGTGCATGATTACCACCTGGTATTGTTTTATACATTGCATCAAGTGGCATGATCATCTTAGATTGGTTGAATGTATTTTTATCGACTAAACCATCATTTGACCCGATGATGGAAAGTACCTTTATATCTTTATCTTTAAAGTCGTGTTTATCTTGAGGATAAGAAGCCAGTAATACCAAACCCTTTATATCATTCTCATATGCATATTCAGCTGCCATAACGCCACCAAGAGAGTGTCCTAATATATACCACTCTGTAATGGTTGGATTACTTTCAATCACCTTACTTGCATTGTCAGAGCCGAAAATGGCTAGATCTAGCGGCATTTCAACGACAAAGGTTGCATAGCCTTGTTCTGATAGATCTTTGGCAAAAGGCGCATAAGCTTCATAAGAGACCTTACCACCTGGGTATATGATGATACCAATTTGATCAGCGTCAGGTGGGATGAACGAAACATAGCCATCCTCTAAGATGCCTTCACGCATGGTAGCCATTGCCTCAATGGTCGGCTTATAAGAGCTGTTGAATATAAATTGATACAATAAGAGTACGATTATAATTGGAATTAACCATAGTAACTTCTTTTTCATGTTTCTCCTAAGATAAGTGTTGTCCCATAATAACACCCATTAAGGATGCCATCATCAAACCTCTTGTCCAACCACTAGAATCTCCTAAGCAGTAAAGGTTTTTAACACTTGTTTCAAAATGTTCATCAAGAATAATCTTGTTGCTGTAGAATTTGACTTCTGGTCCATAAAGTAGTGTTTCTGGACTGGCAAAGCCAGGTACAACTGAGTCTAAAGCAGCAATGAAATTTAAAATATTAGTCATTGGTCTATAAGGAATGGCTGCAGTTAAATCACCTGCCACTGCATCAACGAGTGATGGTTCAACGTTTGATCTTGATAATTCCTTATCCCATGTACGCTTGCCGTTTAAAATATCTCCATAACGCTGCACTAATATTTTACCATTTCCCAGCATATTTACAAGTTCTGAGACTTTTTTACCATATTCAATTGGTTGATTAAATGGTGCACAGAAGTTGTGTGAAGAAAGAATGGCCAAGTTTGTATTGTTTGATTTTCTCTCTTTATAGGAATGACCATTAACAACAGCCAGGTCATTGTCGTAATTTTCTTGACTTACAAATCCACCAGGATTTTGACAGAAAGTACGAACTTTATCTCTATATGGTTCTACATAACCGATTAACTTTGATTCATATAATACATTATTCACTTCTTCCATAACTTCGTTACGTACTTCTACTCTTACACCAATATCCACTGTACCAGCTCTATGGTTAATGTCGTGTTTTGTACAAAGAGATTTTAACCAATCTGCACCTTTTCTTCCTGCTGCGATGACAATATCATCAGCTGATACCGTCATTTGCTCTTTTGTTTTCATATCTTCAAATTCAACGGCCTTAACTTTGTTGTCTTCAATTAATAAATCTTTTGCCTTGCAGTGAAATCTGATTTCTACCCCATGTTCAAGAATGTATTCTTGGATCTTAAAATAAATCTCCTGTGCTTTTTCAGTACCCAAATGTCTGATAGGGCAATCAACAAGTTTCAAACCACCTTGAATAGCATGTTTTCTGATATCCTTAATAGCACCAGTGTTTTCTAGGCCCTCAACATGTTCGTCAGCACCAAATTCCAGGTAAATCTTATCGGTATAGTCAATGTAGTCTTGAGCCTTATTTTTACCGATCATTTCTGGTAGGTCGCCACCAACTTCATAGCTTAAAGATAACTTGCCATCAGAAAAAGCACCTGCGCCAGAAAAACCTGTTGTAATATGGCAATAAGGCTTACAGTTTACACAGACTTTAGTTTCTTCTTTAGGGCAATGTCTCTTGTCTACAGGGGCACCTTTTTCAATGATGAGTATCTTCTTCTTGCTGTCTTTTCTAATCATCTCTAAAGCGGTAAAGATTCCAGCTGGTCCAGCACCAACTATAACAACATCGTAATGCATTTCTTCCTCCTCTGGCTTATAGTCAGATTATTTAAGGTAATCCGGTAGAGACGTCCGACCCATATTATCGGAACTATATAAGCGAATGTTCTTAGTGTTTATTATAAAAATATTCGTATACAACAAAAGTATACCGTATGTTATTTTGATTAACAATAAAATTGTTCGGAAATACATTGTGGTATATTTACTAATTTTCAAGTCTTATTTGCATAGTCTAGCCTCCTATGTCTATAATGAATTGAGGGGGAACTATGTATAAAATCATAATTGTTGATGACGAAATAGATGTAAGAAAAGGTATGATAAATAAGCTTGATTTCAACAAACTGGGCTATGAGTTTGTTGGAGAAGCAGAAAATGGCGTTGAAGCTTTAGAGGTCATAGAGGCTGAAAATCCTGATTTAGCTATCATTGATATTAAGATGCCCTATATGGACGGGCTGGAACTTGCAAGAGAAATTCATAAAAATTATCCTGCACTTAAGGTGATTATACTTTCAGGTTTTGATGATTTTGAGTTTGCAAGACAAGCCATTCGTTATAATGTGATGGATTATGTACTAAAACCAGTGTCTTCAAATGATATTGTAGAATTATTACAAAGCACCAAGTTAAAGCTGGATGAGGAAAAATCGAAAAAAAGAGATTTGATGCACTTGGAGAAACATTATTTAGAGTCTTTACCTATCATACGTGAAAGATTCTTAAATGCCTTGGTCCTTGAGAAACATGGTATAAAAAATTTAAATGAGAAGCTTTCCAAGTATAATATCTCCATTGGAAAGGAACCCTATATAGTAGCTATTGTAAGACCCGATCAATCCAAGGCCATTCAAGACGAGGTTTTTGATATATATGCATATGGTATCTATGAAACCTGTAAGACTTTAGTTGAAGACAAGTTGATCAGCAACTTTCACAACCATGCAGGTGACACAGTTTTAATTATTCCAAATACTCATGCTTCAGAGTGGATGCATACATTAGAAGAAATAAGGGCGGTTGTAGAAAAGACGCATTTACAAACTGTCACCATAGGCCTAGGAGAAAGAGTTCAGACTATCGACCAACTTCACCACTCCTATCAAGGTGCAGTTCAGGCTTTAGGTTATAAACTCATAGAGGGTGACAACAAAGTCATCTGGATTAAGGATCTAGAACCCAACCGATTAAAGGTCATGTCTTTTATTGACTATGAAAATGACTTCAACCAGATCATTCGCTCATGCGATCAAGCTGGTTTTGATATGCTTGTTGATTCCATGTTTAATGAAGTTGTTAACAGTAAGATGACATTAGAATCACTCAGCATGTTTATGATGGAGCTTTTACTTTTCTTGTTGAGACTCTACCATGAGTATCAAATTCAGCTAAAGTGGTTCATGGATAATCAGGACTTGTATAAGGCGCTTCAGGATTATAAGGATATAGATGCTCTTAAATCTTTAATTAGAGACATCGGTAGTCAAATGATTGAAGCCATTGGTGATACTAGAAAGACCAATATAAAGGTCATGATTGATACAGCAATTGATTATTTAGAAAAACATTTCTCAGAGGAGATATCCCTTGAATCTGTTGCAGACTATCTTCACATATCACCTGAATACTTAAGCAGACTTTTTAAGAAGGAGACCACAAAGACCTTTATTCACTACTTGACCACACTACGCTTAGAAGCTGCTAAGAGACTTATTGAAGATACACAGTTAAAGAATTTTGAAGTGGCAGAAAAAGTGGGCTACAATGAGCCTAACTATTTCTCTTATGTTTTTAAAAAGAGATACGGTATATCACCATCAAAATATAGAAAATCTATCAAAGGATCCTTATGATAAAAAGAATAAAAGAGAATTTTAGAATATCCTCTCTAAGATTTATACTGAGTCTTGCTTTTGCAGTCATCGCCGTATCTGCCATGATGTTTGTAGGTGTTGCTCTGAGTAATGAGTTTAACAAGACACTTGTAAAAAACACGACAGAAAACAGTGAGGAAATCTTAGAACAGGTAAAAATCAACCTAGATAACTACCTATACAATATGATTGACCTATCCGATCTTTTAACCATCAAGATGTCCGGTAAAACCGATTTTGATCCGAAGACACTGGATTCTGTAATTGAGTCTACAATAGGAACTAGAAGAGATGTTATAACCATAGCCCTTTTTGATGACGAAGGCCATCAGATGAGCTCTATAGACGACAAGGTCATGCAAGACCAATCTGTTATTACATCTCAAGAGTGGTTTGAGAAAATCAAAGTGGATAGACATTATCTTCATATCTCTGAACCCCATGTTCAGCAGCTCTATGTGGGAGAGTATCCATGGGTCTTATCCGTTTCAAGAAAGGTCACATACCGTCAAGGGGGTGAGTTCAGAGATGGTATTCTTCTGATAGACATGAACTTTTCAGTTATAGAAGATCTACTGGAATCTGTTAACTTAGCCGACCAAGGTTATGTGTTTATTGTAGATGAAACCGATAATTTGGTTTATCATACCCAACAGCAACTGATCTATGCTGGTATCAAAGAAGAAAACCTAGAAGGCGTGTCTGAAGCCTACAATGAAAGTTTTCTGCAAAAGGATGAGGAAAGATATCTGACGACTAAGGTGCTTAACAACGTCAACTGGAAATTGGTTGGTGTCTACTTTGTCAGTGATATTGCTGATTCCCAAGAAAGCATCAGAAACTACATTCAGATTGTTATCTTAACAGGTGTTGTTATATTTGTTTTCTTTTCATTTTTCATGTCCTCAAGGATTACCCAGCCTATCAAGGAACTTGAAGCTTCCATGGAAGTGGTTCAGGAAGGTAACTTTGATATACAACTAGAAACAAAAGGTGAGTATGAGCTTGTCCAGCTGACCAAGTCATACAATGTTATGATTAGAAAAATCCGAAATTTAATGGATCAGGTTGTTATTGAACAAGAGGCTAAGAGAAAGTCTGAACTCTCTTCCTTACAGGCTCAAATCAACCCTCACTTTTTATACAATACCTTAGATTCCATTGTTTGGATGGCAGAACATGAAAAACACGAAGACGTTATCCTGATGACTTCGTCTCTAGCATCTTTATTTAGAATTTCTATCTCAAAGGGCCAGATGATCATACCTGTAAGTAAAGAAATTGATCATGCCAAACATTATTTGACCATACAAAAAATGCGATATAAAGATAAGTTTTCTTTTGAGTTTGAGATTGATCAAGAGATTTATAAGTACGAGGTACTTAAGTTGATTTTACAGCCTATTATAGAAAATGCCATTTATCATGGCATCAGACATATGGTAGATGAAGGACAAATCATCATTCGAGGCTATTTAAAAGACGACTATCTTTACTTTGAAGTTGAAGATGATGGGCTTGGCATGACAGATTCTGTCCTTCAAAGCGTCTTATATGAGAAATCAGATGAACAAGGGGTTGGTCTTAACAATGTTCATGAACGTATCCAACTGATGTATGGTAAAACATACGGTCTTGAAATTGAAAGTGAAATAGAAGAAGGGACAAAGATTATCTTTAAGTTACCAAGAAATGAGGTGAAATCATGAAGCGAGTGATCATTATAATCATACTCACCATCTTTTCAATAGTACTTGGCTTCTTATGGTTTCAAGAGATAAACCCACCTGTGAGCAAACTAGACGACAAGCAGAAGACCGTTGTTTTAATTACTAAGATGAGAGACGGTGATTATTGGGAAACGGTTGTAAAGGGAGCGGAAGCTGCTGAAAAGGAATTTGGCTTTAACCTTGTATATGATGCACCTAATGAAGAAGATGACATAGAAGGTCAGATAGAACTTGTTGAAAAATACATCAATGACTCTGTAGATGCTATTGTACTTGCGGCGAGCGACTATGAAGCATTGGTGCCTGTTGTAGAAAAAGCCACAGACTATGGCATACGTGTTATCCTTATAGATTCGCATGTTAATACACAAAAGTACTATAAGAGTTTTTCAACAGACAACTTCGATGCTGGTGTACAAGCAGGGGAGGCTATATTAGAACTGGTTGGAAATGATGGTAGAATCGGTATCGTCAGCTTTGTTAAAGGTTCAGAAAATGCCATCCAAAGAGAAAGAGGCTTAAAGTCTGTTTTGCAAGACACCAATATAGAAATTATTGATACCATGTACTGTATGTCCAGTATTGAGCTAGCAGAAACTCTGGCCATGGTTTATTTAGACAAGGAAGTAGACGCCATTGTTGGTTTGAATGCAATTGCAGCCACTGGTGTTGGAAGAGCTATTAGTAACAATGACATCGCTTTTGGCCTTGGCTTTGATTCAACCAATGAAGAAGTGACCTTGATGGATCAGGGCTTTTTAGATAAAACCATTGTTCAAAATCCTTATGGTATGGGTTATCTTGGTACCAAGTATGCAGTCTTAGACGATGATGACTATCTCGATAAAGACAATAAGATAGATACCTTTGTTATTACACCAGACAATATGTTTCTAAAAGAAAATCAAAAGTTGGTCTTTCCATTTAACGTCGATTAATCGGCGTTATCTTATTTTCCATATATTGTAATTTGTTTAGAGTTGTGATAAGTTAAATGAGGAGGTAATATATGGAACTTTTAAAAATGACCAATGACTTTGTTTTTAAGTCGATATTTGGTGACAAAAAGAACAAACATTTGTTGGAAGCTTTTTTATCGGCAGTTTTAGATAGAAAGATTAAAGTTATTGAGATACGATCAGATGAGTACTTAAAAAGAGTTTATGCAGATGATAAGCTAGGCATAATTGATATCAAGGCTGTTTTAGAAAGCAAAGAAATCGTAAACATTGAAATGCAAATGTATTGGGAGTATAATATTTACAAAAGAGCGATCTTTTATGCTGAAAAGCTGCAGAGTGACATAGAAGCTGGTCAGACTTATAAACATGTAAGACAATTAATCTCTATTTTCATACTTGGACAGAGTCTAAATGAGTTTGATGACTATCATGCTAGTTTAAGATTAGTAGATCAGAAGGGGAGGACCTTACCTGCTTATGATTTATTGAGATTTCATTTTATTCAGTTGTCAAAGTTAGAAGAATCGGATTCGCATAAAAGTTTATGGTTACAATTTTTAAAGTCTCATAAGGAGGAGGTGTTTGAAATGCTCGCAGGTAAAGATGAAAACATCAAGGAAGCCTATGATCAACTAAAAGAAATTTCTGGTAATCCTGAAACTAAACGCCTTGCTGAACTCAGAGAAAAGTATTTGATGGATAAGCGTAGCAATGAAGAGGCTATAAAAGAGAAAGCATTGAAACAAGGACGATTAGAAGAAAGAGTGCATAATATCATAATGATATTAAATAGTATCATACCAGAAGCGAAGGGTTTAATACCACTTATAGAAGTTATAAACGATTTGGATTTAGCAGATCAAGTAATGAGATTGGTTCTAAAGAAAGATGTCAAAGGGATTGAGGAATTACTAAAAATAAAAAAATAAACGGATTTACTAAGTCATAATACTTTCAAATTCAATCAACTCATATTTTAATCAACTTAGTGATATTACTTATACCTCATATGATGGGGTATTTTTTATTGCCTAAAACAAGCATTATTTATAGAAAATACATTTGGTCAAAATTTCTAAGATTTCTGTCAAATTATCGAATTCTTAATTTTCTTTAAATTTGATAATCTTTAATCAGGCGAAGGAAAGCGTTTACATACAGGAGGGGTATGATGAAAAAATTATTCGTTTTATTACTATCGTTAGTAATGGTATTCTCTATGGTTGCATGTGGTGGTTCAAATGAAGCCAGTGAAACAACTACTGAAGCTAAAGACGAAGCTGTAAAAATTGGTGTAACAATCTATAAGTTTGATGATAACTTTATGTCATTTGTAAGAAGAGCAATCGGTACTGCAGCAGAAGGTTCTGCAGAACTTATCTTAAATGACTCAAACAACTCACAGGCAACTCAAAATGATCAAGTAGATATGATGATTTCTAAAGGTGTTAAGTCTTTAGCTATCAACTTAGTTGATCCTCAAGCTGCTCCAACAATCATCACAAAAGCTGAACAAGCTGGTTTACCAGTAATCTTCTTTAACAAGGAGCCTGAAGCATCTGTACTTAAGAGCTATGACAAAGCATGGTATGTAGGTACTGCATCAAGTGAAGCTGGTATCATCCAAGGTGAAATGATTGCTGAAATGTGGAAAGCAAATCCTGAGTGGGATAGAAATGGTGACGGTGTCTTAAATTATGTATTAATGAAAGGTGAACCAGGTCATCCAGATGCAGAAGCTAGAACTAAGTACGCTGTAGACGTCGTTAAAGAAGCTGGAATCGAAATGAATGAGTTAGAATTACAAACAGGTATGTGGGACTCTGTAAAAGGTAAAGAGTTAATGGATGCTTGGTTAGCTAAGCATGGCGACGAAATTGAGTTTGTTATTTGTAACAATGATGGTATGGCTTTAGGTGCTATAGAATCTCTTAAAGGTAATGGTTACTTCGGTGACGGTACTTACATGCCAGTAGTTGGTGTTGATGCGATTCCAGATGCTTTAGAGCAAATCAAATCAAACTACATGGCTGGTACAGTATTAAACGATGCTAAAAACCAAGGTAAAGCAACATTTGAATTAGCATACAATGTAGCAATGGGTAAAGAGCCACTAGAAGGTACTGATTGGGAATTAGACGGTAACAAGGCTGTTCGTGTTCCATACGTTGCAGTAACAATTGATAACATTGATTTTGCTGAAGAAGCATACAAGTAGTATTTATATCGAGATGCTTATGCATCTCGATTTTACAAGTCTAATGGAGGTAACTTTATGAATGACTACATTCTAGAAATGATTGACATCACAAAGGAATTTCCTGGTGTAAAGGCACTCGATGAAGTCTGTTTACGTGTAAAGCCGGGTACGGTACATGCCTTAATGGGTGAAAATGGTGCTGGTAAATCAACCTTGATGAAGTGCTTATTTGGTATTTATAGAAAAGACAACGGTCGCATACTGTTGGATGGACAAGAAATTAAGTTTACTTCTTCAAGAGATGCATTAGATCATGGTGTATCTATGGTTCATCAGGAGTTGAATCAAGTACAAACAACTAGAATCATGGACAATATCTGGTTAGGAAGATTTCCTCATAAAGGCTTGTTCATTGATGAAAATAAAATATATCAAGATACTAGAGAAATATTTAGGTCTTTAGAGATTAAGCTAGATCCTAGACAAAAGGTAGAAACTCTACCTGTTTCAGAAAGTCAGATGGTTGAAATTGCTAAGGCGGTTTCTTATAATTCTAAGATCATTGTTATGGACGAACCAACATCTTCTTTAACAGAAAATGAAGTCCAGCATTTATTTAGAATTATAAAGTCTCTAAAAGAACAAGGCGTTGCTGTTATTTACATTTCTCATAAGATGGAGGAAATTGATCAGATTGCTGATGAAGTCACCATTATGAGAGACGGTAAATGGATTGCAACAGAATCGGTTAATAATATCACCACGGATGAAATCATTAACTTAATGGTCGGTCGTGATTTGACCCATCGTTTTCCACACAAAACCAATACGCCAGGTGAATCCATCTTAAAGGTGGAAGGCTTAACGGCTAAGTATCAACCATCTATTATTGATGTGTCTTTTGAACTTAGACAGGGTGAAATTCTTGGTGTTGCAGGCTTAGTTGGTGCAAGAAGAACAGAGCTAGTAGAAACTATATTTGGTGAAAGAAAGAAAACCGAAGGCAAACTTATTCTGCATGGCAAAGAAATTGATAATAAATCACCTTACTATGCCATAAAAAATGGTTTTGCTCTTGTAACAGAAGAAAGAAGAGCAACAGGTATCTTTGCGGAACTGGACATACAGTTTAACTCCGTCATAGCCAATATAGACAAGTATATCCCATGGTACCAGTGGATCAATGAAAGAATGATTCAACAAGATACCCAGTGGGTTATAGAGAGCATGAATGTTAAAACGCCACATCAGAAAACCAGAATTGAATCACTCTCTGGTGGTAACCAGCAGAAAGTAATTATTGGTAGATGGCTTTTAACAGAACCAGAAATACTATTACTTGATGAACCGACAAGAGGTATTGATGTTGGTGCCAAGTTTGAGATCTATCAGTTAATGATTGAACTGGCAGAAAGAAAAAAGGCAGTCATGATGGTTTCATCGGAAATGCCTGAACTGCTAGGGGTAACCGATAGAATTCTAGTTATGAGTAATGGTCGTATGGCGGGTATTGTTAATACCGCTGAAACGACTCAGGAAGAAATTTTAAGATTATCAGCGAAGTATCTGTAATAGGAGGTCGAGATGACTAGATTACAAAAAAATATGATATCAAGAAGGGATAGACTTAAAAATCTAACTTTCTCAGATGTTATGGATTACATGATGCAAAAAGCTATTTTTATAGTTTTACTTGGTCTCCTAGTAGCAATTGTTATCATAGATCCTGATTTTATATCGATTAATAACTTTAAAAATATACTGTCACAATCATCTACAAGAATCATTATGGCACTTGGTGTTGGTGGTATCATTGTTGCAAAAGGAACAGACCTATCACTTGGTAGACAAGTTGGTTTAGCGGCTGTTGTATCTGCTTCACTTTTGCAAAAGGCTGATTATGCATATAAGATGTATCCAGACTTACCCGTATTACCAATCATAGTACCGATTATACTTGTTATGTTAATTACAGCAGGTTTCTCACTCATCAATGGTATTGTAGTAGCTAAGTTTAAGGTAGATCCCTTTATTGCAACATTAGGTATGATGGTTATTGTATATGGTGTCAACTCTATATACTTTGATAGACCGCCTTATGGGGCTCAACCGATTGGTGGTTTAGATGAGAGATTTACAAGATTTGCCCAGGACTCAGTAGAAATATTTGGACTAAACATACCACTTCTGATGATCTATGCAACCATTGTCACCGTCCTGGTCTGGGTCTTATGGAATAAGACTAAGTTCGGTAAAAACATATTTGCCATCGGTGGTAACCAGGAAGCTGCCATTGTATCGGGTGTTAATGTTGTTAAATACTTGCTACTCGTTTACATGTTTGCAGGTTTATTATATGGTTTTGGTGGAGCTTTAGAAGCTGCGAGAATCGGTTCTGCAACAAATAATACCGGTATGAACTATGAGTTAGATGCCATCAGTGCATGTATTGTTGGTGGTCTGTCCTTCTCAGGTGGTAGAGGTACAGTACCAGGCATTGTAACAGGTGTTTTAATATTCCAAGTTATTGCATATGGTTTAACTTTTATTGGTGTCAACCCATATTGGCAGTTCATCATCAAAGGTTTAATTATCATCTCTGCAGTAGCAATCGATAATAGAAAATTCATTAAAAAGAAATAGTCCCCACCTATGAGTATGCGAAAGCATGCTCTTTTCTTTGTTTTGATTAAACGTTAAAATGGTGAAAAGCTTATCAATAATGCAAGGTTCATGTATAATGGATTTATGGTATTAGAGGATTGAGGTTAGTTCAATTATTTATATTAGGAGAAAAGATATGCAAATAGCTTTAACAAAGAAACTGGCTGATGGTTTAAAGTTAAAACCTCCAGCAGCAGATGAAACTATTGATCCGATTTTTACATGGACAGCTAACTGGATATGTGTTTGGTCAAATAGATCAGCAAATGATATGCTGGTTCTTGTAAACAATAAAACACGCTTTACAGTAGCAGTGTATGAAGTTAAAAGAAAAAACTTAAAAGATGTAGAAGCAATAATCATGAAGGCCATTAAAAACACTCTTTTGAGTATGAGTTTTAATCCGGATATGGTTGATAAGTATATGGATCAAGCCGGTCAAATCACTTTCGTTAAAAACAGTGATAGAAAAGCTTCATCTTGGGTGAGTAAATCTGGACAAGAGTTAACTGCATATATCGGCAGAACTTATAATGGCGTAGATAATGTTTATGATGATATGATTGCAAGAAACAACAATTATATGTATGTTAATTTTACTTCAGGAAGCGGTGAGTTTATGCCTTACAAAGCCATGGCCGATGCATTATCGGAGTTGACAGGTCATAAGCCATATAAGAATAAAGCTTATGAGTTGACAGTGACCCTTGACCTAGAAGTGTATAAAGCTATAAGAAAAATTATTGTACCTGCTGAGATGGATTTCTTTACTTTACATCAAGTTATACAAAATGTGTATAAGTGGAATGACGAACATCTATTTGAGTTTGCCATTGCGAATGGAGAATTCTATCCTCCAATGCTTTTCGTGGATAAAGAAGACCAATATGAACTGGGTTATTATGAACTCATGAATATACACAAAAGACATAAGTTGTCAGAGATTTTTTCTAATAATAAGGAAGTTATTTATACCTATGATTTGGGGGATTGTTGGCAACATAAAATTGAACTTACTAACGTATTAGAAGCTTATGATAAAGAACTTCCTTATCTCCTTGAAGCTTCAGGACAAACACCACCAGAAAATGTAGGCGGTGTAGGTGGTTTTATTGAGTTTAGAAAAGTTATGTTAGATGATAAACATCCAGATCATAAAGGCTATAAGAGATGGGCACCATTATGGCGTATAGAACTGAGTGAATGGCATAAAAAGGAGAAGGTTATCCACCTCTGGTAAAAGAAAGCGAGTAGCTATGAGAAAAATGTCTGAGATTATACTGGAAATGATTGATCCTTATTATAATGATTTAAGCGAGGTTGAAGCGCTTGTTAAACAAGCGGCAATTGGATGGAACGCAGCTATTATGGAGCAAACAGGCCATACAGATAGTTTTAATAAAGTATTGGAGGATCTTGAGCTAGAAGAAGGAAATGATGATAAGGAAGAATTGACTTACTTAATTAACAAGTTTAGAGATATGAAACTTATGTATCATAAAAATGACAACAGGATGATTATGGATACAATTGTTAAGGGAGCTGTTGATGGTGGTTTACATTTAGATGTTGTTGGTTCTGAAGTTGAACTTCCTAAAGAAGTTAAAGTTGGCAGGAATGATCCATGTCTTTGTGGAAGTGGGAAAAAATATAAGAAGTGTTGTCTGAACTTATAGCATATTATAATAATAAGTAGGAAATAAAGTTGAAAACTTCCCAGCAATAGTAATTGCCAGGAAGTTTTTTAGTAAATAAATTTATCGAGTACAGACTGTGGTACTTGACTGAAGTGATCAAAAATCATGCTGTAATAGCCTCGTCCTTGAGTTTTAGACCTAAGATCTGTCGCATAGCCAAACATATTAGATAAAGGAATGGTTGCTCTTAGAAGGTTTTTACCAGAGACTAACTCCATACCGTCTAACGATCCATTTCTTGATGCTATGTCACCGATGACATCACCAACGTATTCTTCAGGAACGACAATTTCTACCTTGAAGATTGGTTCTAGCAAAATAGAGTGACCAGTTTTTAAGGCTTCTAGTAAGGCGAAGGCTGTAGTTGACTTAAATCCTACTTCAGATGAATCATCATCAAACTTAATGTCTAGAAGCTCTACATGAACATCGACAACTTCATAACCTGCTATAACACCAGATTTTAATGAGGCCATGGCGGCTTCTTTACAAGCTTCAAAATAGACCTTAGGACAATCTGTAGTTAGGTTATTTGTAAATGAATGACCAGAGCCTCTTTCATTTGGACTGACTTTAAGTTTGACATATCCATAGATGCCTTGGGTGCCTACTTGCCTAGAAAGTTCATGTTCAGTAATTGTTTCAGTGGTGATGGTTTCTCTGTATGAGACTTGAGGCTTACCCACATTGGCATTGACGCCGTACTCATTGATCATTCTGTCTAAAATGATTTCAAGATGGAGTTCCCCCATACCAGAAATCAGGAGTTGACCTGTTTCTGGATGTTTATCAAACTTAAATGTCGGGTCTTCCTCAGAAAGTTTATTTAAAGATGATGTCATTTTATCCAAGTCACCTGGTGTCTTAGGTTCTACGGCAACAGAGATAACTGGAATAGGAAAGTCCATGGATTCTAAAATGATAGGGTGTGACTTATCACATAGGGTGTCTCCGGTAGTTGAAAACTTCAATCCTACTGCTGCGATGATATCACTGGTATGAATCTTCCCAAGTTCTTCTCTTTTATTGGAATGCATTAAAAGCATCTTGCCTATTTTTTCTTTTTTATCTTTAGATGCATTGTACGTTTGTTTACCTGCTTCAAGGGTGCCTGAATAAACTCTCATATAAGACAACTTACCTACATATGGGTCGGTCATAATCTTAAAAACAAGTGCTGAAAATGGACTGTCATCACTGGCTTTTCTAGATGTCTCCTGACCGGTTGGCGTATGACCGACAATATCTTTAACATCTATAGGTGATGGTAAAAAGTCATTAACTGCATCTAGAAGCATTTGCACGCCCTTGTTTTTATAAGCGGCACCGCATAATACTGGTACAATTTCATTTCTTAGGGTAGCATTTCTCAGAGCATTCAAAAGGTCCTTTGACTTTATACTTTCACCCTCTAAGTAAGCCATCATAATGTCATCGTCTGTTTCAGCGATGGTCTCTAACAACTTTTGTCTATAGTCAAGAGCTTCTTTTTTATAGGCTTCAGGAATCTCGGTGATTTCAAGTTCTTCACCATTTTCTCCTATATTATAGATGGCTTTCATATCAATTAGAGAAATAACCCCCTCAAAGTCACTTTCGTGTCCCATGGGAATTTGAATGGCCACTGGATTGGCTTTTAGTCTGTCCACAATCATCTTAATAGACCTTTTAAAGTCAGCACCGACAAGATCCATCTTATTAATAAAGACAATTCTAGGTACATGATAATGGTCCGCCTGGTGCCAGACAGCTTCGGTTTGTGGCTCAACACCACCTTTTGCATCCAGTATAACAACAGCACCGTCGAGTATTCTTAAAGACCTTTCTACTTCTACAGTAAAGTCGACGTGACCTGGTGTATCAATGATGTTTATACGTTTGTTTTGCCACTCACATGTTGTTACAGCAGAAGTTATGGTGATGCCTCTTTCCTGTTCTTGTTCCATCCAGTCCATAACTGCTGAACCATCATGTACTTCACCAATTTTATATGTAAGACCTGTATAATAGAGGATACGTTCTGTAGTGGTCGTTTTGCCTGCATCAATATGAGCCACGATGCCTATATTTCTAATGTCCTTTAGTTGATGTGTTCTTTTCATGGGACTCTCCTTTAACATATCTTTACCCATTTTTATCATAGATTATTTATCAATCAGTTATTTTATAAGCTACTAATTATATTATACATCAATATTTAGATTTGCGAAAATTCTGATAATAAAAAATGTTATTTCCTTGTATTTTAGTGGGAAATGTAACACAGGTTACTGTAAGTATACTTAAATAGTGTATAATAGAATTATCAAAAGAAGAGAAAAGGAGAAAATAATATGTTAGATAATAAAGATAAAGAATACTTCCAAACAAAACAAGGATTTGTACCTCCAGGGATTATGGTAGCAGAAAACTTTGGTGATGAGTTCCAAGAAACAATTCAATCCTATCACAAGCAAATTTGGGATGAGGGTGTGATTCCCCTAAAGTATAGATATATGATAGCGATGGCGACTGCAATCTTTGATGACAACGAACAACGTGCCAAGTTAGAAATGAGAAAAGCCATTGACTCAGGTGCTTCTAGAGAAGAACTTCTTGAAGTGATTCAGCAGCAAATATGGATGAAGGGGGCACCAACCATTTTACAAGTTGCACCACTTATTCAGATCATTAATAAGAAACTACCAAAAGCAGAGTAATCTGCTTTTTTTCATTATAAGTGTAAACTTATATAGAGGCTTATTGACAGAATTTTTACTATTGTGTAAAGTGAAATAGTACAGTACTTCGAGCTTAAGGACCTAAAGGATGCTATGGTTCTTAAGCCGATGGGTACAGAGAGAAATTTCTGTGCCTCCCAGTGTGGAAAGAAGGCTTATTTTTGTCGAACTTCCATAAAGGAAGTTTTTTTGGTTTAGGGGGTAAAAATGAAAAAGGTTATTGTAGTACTAATGGTGTTGTTGATGACAACAAATGTATTTGCAGGCGGCAAACAACTTGGTCTTGTTTCTTCTTCAATAGAAGATGGTGCGACAGATGTTGTTTTACAACCAGAGTTCGAGTTAGAGTTTTCTAACAATGTTATTAACATGACAGTTAGAGATCAAAATATGACTATGATTGAGATGCTTGATAAAAAGGGTGGTCAAGTCTCAATAGACGTGATTATGGCAGATGACCAGGTATCACCTGAGTTAAAAAGGATTGTAACCGTAAAGCCACAAGCACCATTAAATGAAGGAGAGTCTTATCAACTGGTTATTAAGGCAGGCTTTACTTCAAAAAATGATTCTTCTATAGCTGAAGATATTGTTATCAATTTCCATACTGAAGGTGGTTCAGGATTTTCGATGGTCAATATACTGATTATTGGTGCTGTCGCATTAATCGTCATTCTTGCAGCGACAATGAAGAAAAAACATGCAAAAGCGTAAATATCTTCTTTATATACTGCCTCTAATTGGCTTAATGATGGCACTCTTTATAGGAAGGTATCCAATCACTTTTAGACAAGTCATTACTGTTTTAACAGGCATGGGTGATCAGTCGATTTCTTATAATGATTATTCTTTGATTTGGGATATCAGGATGCCAAGGGCCATACTGTCCATTCTAGTAGGTGGCTCTCTAGGTATCAGTGGTGCAGCCCTTCAAGGACTCTTTAGAAATCCCCTGGTAGATTCAGGCATACTTGGTGTATCTTCAGGTGCTGGATTCGGTGCAGCACTGGCGATCATATTATTTTCAAGTACATTTTTTATTTATCTATCAGCGTTCATATTCTCAATGTTGGCAGTCTTTGTTTCTGTTAGGGTAGGGAGAATCAAAAGTCAGTCGACCACTATTTTGCTGGTTTTAGGTGGTGTTATTGTGTCGTCCATATTTTCATCCATGATATCACTCTTAAAGTACGTAGCAGATCCTTACAATGAACTGCCTTCTATTGTGTTTTGGATGATGGGATCGCTTTCTAATGCCAGTTACAAGGAAATCATAATTTCAGGTCTACCCATGGTCATTGGCGTTAGTGGTCTTCTTTTGATGCGCTGGCGTATCAATGTTCTAAGTATGGGTGAACTGGAAGCTCAGTCACTTGGCTTAAATGCTAGGTTCTTTCAACTCTTGATTATCCTGTGTACGTCACTTGCAACAGCAGGTGCTGTGGCTGTATGCGGTATCATTTCTTGGATTGGCCTTGTCATTCCTCATATTGGCCGTATGCTGGTTGGCAATAACAACAAAGATTTGCTGCCTGTTAGTTTTGCATTAGGTGGCTTGATGCTTTTGATTATTGATGTGATTGGAAGAGTCATTACAGGTGGTGAACTCCCCCTCAATATCCTAACTGCCTTAATCGGTGGTCCATTTTATATCTATCTATTAAAGAAAACAAAGGCAGGTGTTTGGTCTTGATTAAAATTAAAAACTTGGTCTTTTCTTATTCAAGTAAACCTGTTCTTGATGATGTGTCTTTACATGCAAAAAAGGGCGAAATTCTTTGTCTGTTGGGTCCAAATGGGTCTGGTAAAACTACCCTTCTTAAATGTTTGCTTGGCATACACAAAGAGACCCACGGTGACATCGTGATTCATGACAAGAACATTCATACATACGATTACAAGGGACTTGCAAAGAAGGTGTCTTATGTACCACAAAAGCAAATGTCATCTTTTCCATACAGTGTTCTAGACATGGTGGTGATGGGAAGAACCTGTCATCTAAAGACCTTGGCTAGTCCTAAAAAGAAAGATTATGATATAGCCAAGTCTTCTTTAGACTATCTAGGTATGAAAGACTTTGTTCATAGACCTTTTACAGAACTTAGTGGTGGTGAATCTCAGCTGGTTATGATTGCGAGGGCCCTTACACAAGAAAGTCAGTGCATTGTATTAGATGAACCTACAGCTCATCTAGACTATAGAAATGAGCTGGTCATCTTAGAAGCCATTAGGATGCTTTTAGACAAAGGCCATACCATTTTTATGGCAACCCATTATCCAAACCATGCTTATTACTTTGAAAATCATGGTCTTGATACCAAAGTCGCTTTTTTAAATGATGGTAAGATTCAATTTATGGGTAAGCCTAGTGATGTTTTAACAGAAGAAAATCTCGAACAAATATATCAAATAGAATCTAAGGTACTCAGACATGATCAACTCAAGCATGTGGTGCCTTTATATACAAAAGGAAGTAAGTCATGAAGAAGATTATAATTGTTTTTATGTGTATACTTATGATCGGCTGTCAGAATGTTCAAGTAGCTGATGTTGAGACACATGAAATTATAGACGGTCTTGGCAGGTCTGTACAGGTACCTGTTGAAGTAAATAAGGTAGGTTGTATTTATGCCATATCAGGTCATATTACAGCACTACTTGGTGAGGGAGAAAAGATTGTATCAGTGACATCAGGTTTAAAAAGAGATGTGATGATGATGACTCTTGTACCGACGTTAGAAGAGGCGACAGAGCCTAAAAATGGCGGCTCAATAAATATAGAAGAGCTTCTTATCAATAAACCAGATGTAATATTTGTAGCATCGGACATTGCACTTAATGAGGCAGAAACAGCTAAACTAGATAAATTTAACATTCCGTATTTGGCTGTAGCATTTGACTCTATTCAGGGTCAGCAGGATATGGTTAGAATGATTGGTAAAGTTTATGGTAAGTTAGAAGAAGCGGAAGCTTATATCACTTACTGTAACGAAAAAATAGATGAAATTTCTGAAATTACAGCTGGTATTGAAAAGCCAGTTAATGTCTATCATTCTGTTAACGAGGCGACAAGAACTGATCCGAAGGGCTCTATAGTTGAAGAGTGGTTTAATAAGACAGGCATGTACTTGGTTTCGACTTCTGATGAACTCAAGTTTATTTCAGGTGATTACTATGCTTCTTTAGAGCAAATCCTTGAATGGAATCCTGAGGTTATCTTTGCAAATGAAAATGGCGTAGATGAATATATTTTGACGGACTCCAAGTGGCAGTCGCTAGACGCAGTACAAACTGGTCAAGTATACATGTTGCCGGTTGGTATTTCAAGGTGGGGACATCCCAACTCGCTGGAGATTCCTTTTGCTATGATGTTTGCAGGTGAAAAGGTTTATCCAGACTTGTTCGAAGACTTTGACATTGAAAGTGAAATGAAATATTTCTATAAGACTTTCTTTGATGTGGATGTGTCAGATCAAATGATTGAAGAGATTCTTAACGGAGATGGTATGCGTATCAGAAAGGATGAAAGATGATGTTACTTTACATATGTATAGATGATACAGATGATTTGGATTCAAAGGGAACAGGAGAAATAGCTGAAGAGATAGCCGGGCTTCTTGAAGACAATGACTTAGGAAAGGCATCTGCTATATCAAGACATCAGCTTTATGTCCATGAAGATATTCCTTATACATCACATAATTCATCTATGTGTTTTGAATTTAAACTGAAAGGTGATTATAACAAGTTGGTGTCTTTAGCTTCGGATTATCTTAAAGCTGAATCATCACCCTTATCTGATCCTGGTTTATGTATTTATACTTTTAAGGATAAACATGATCCTTTGATTGATTTTGGTAGAAGCGCTAAAGTAAAAGTTCTAACTAAGAAGATGGCTTATGATTTTGCAAAAGAAAACAATATTTACCTAAATGAGTTTGGTGGCACAGGTGATGGTGTTATTGGTGCTCTTGCAGGTGTTGGTCTTCGTTTGACAGGTAATGATGGTCGTTTCAAAGGCAAACACAAGATTGATGAAGGTTTTTATCCAGTAGAAGATTTAAAGGCCATGTTGAAGGTGGATGAAATCATGAATCACCATACAAAGTCCTATCTACTTGAAGGCAGCGTTTATGTATCGGGAAAAGTTAAGAGTGTTCTAATTGACCATAAAAGAGTTTTACCTGTTTACTTATCGGAAGAAGGTTATAAGAATTGTTTGAAAGAGCATTTGAGGATTTATTGATGTTTGATTTAAAAGACAAGAAAAAGCTTTTTCTCTACGGAAAAGAAAACTATAAAGAATCTAGAATAGCAGCATCAGGATGTCAAAACTTTTCTGAAGACGACGAAGATGAACAGGTTGATACAGTACTTATGTCTTGTTATAACTGCCGTTACAGAAGATGGACAAGTGTATCATTTCAATGTATGAGATAAAATCGCTTTACATAGCGATTTTTTTTCGTTATGATGATAATGTTTTGGAGTGATGTTATGGAAATTTCTAAATTTAAAAATAAATTATTTGAATCCCTTATTGGCAACCTGTCTATGTTTGGCTTAAACTTAGTATTGCCAATGGTTCTTTCTAGAATCTATGGTGTAGAAGTTTATGGTAACTATGTTTATGGTATGACCATTGTTTCTATTGCCATGTTTTTAGCCAACTTAGGTATGGATACGGGCCTTTTATACTTTATACCGAAAACAGGTAAGAAGTATGTTTCTGCTGCTTTTATGGTTAATCTAATAACAAGTGGTATGACCATCATCATACTATATATCATGATGCCTGCTAAGGTACATCCTTACCTAGGACTTATCTGGTTGTTATCTGCTGAACAGTTGTTCTTCAGTATATTTAGGGCAAGACATCATATCAAGCAGTTTTTTATTATAAAATCACTTCTTGGTATCGGTGGCATCATTGTGATTTCGTATATTTTCTATATGTTTTCAGGTGCCAGAGACATCAATATCATATTAGCGGCTTATATGTCAGCGATTTTATCAATAAGTGTCTACTTCTTGCTATGTAAAGACATGTTTTCTTCTATTAAACTTAGAAGAGAGTTCATCACTTATTCCATGGCCATTATTTTAGGTTCTGTGATGTCTCTTCTGATCAATTACATTGATATTGTTATGATAGAAGCCATGATGACAAGTAAAGATGTGGCCCTTTATAAGGTTGGTACAGACCTAGCCCAACTACCATCCATATTCTTAACAGTTGTCAACACAGTTTTTCCACCTTTGATTTCAAAGCTTTATCATGAAGGCAAGGTGGATGAAGTGAGAAGGATGTATGAGAAACTGACAAGGTACTTGTTCTTAGTATCCTCTGTCGTCATTATAGCCATTATGCTATTTTGGAGACCACTTTTATCTCTGTATGGACCAGTATATACAGCATCAAAAATGGTTTTAATTTATAGGGGGATAGGCCAACTTGTCAATGCAAGTGTGGGTTCTGTATGGTACATTGTCTTGATGACAGGTCATCCTAGAATTCGATTTATAGGTGTTTTGGTTTCAGCTGTTTTAAATGTAACGCTCAACTACTTACTTATTCCGATTATGGGCATCGATGGTGCAGCACTGGCATCTATGTGTTCAACAGTATTTATCAATATTTTAGGCTTCTTTATTGTTAAGAAGATCTTAAATTCAAAAGTATATTTTATCATTTAGTCATACATCTGTATGGCTTTTTTTTACTTGACGTCAAAAATAATTTGACAAGTTTTGAAATAGGGCCTATAATGATTACAACGTCAAAATAATTTTGACAAGTTGAAGGGAGAATATGATGAAGGGTATATTTAAGTTTAAAAGATTTTTAAGATTGTATTTGGCAAATGTGATTTCTAGATTTGGTGACTCTGTAGATGCTATAGCTTTTGCTTACTTAGTATTTCAGTTAACGGGTTCAAAGCTTTTATTAGCTTCTATATTTATTGTCAATGTGATTCCAAATATATTATTTTCTACCTTTGCTGGTGCAGTTGTAGATTTTTATTCAAAGAAGAAAATCATTATACTTGGTGATTTACTCAGAGCCAGCATAGTTCTTGGTGCAGCTTTCTTATACAGGGCTGGTCTATTAGAAACTTGGCACTTATATGTGATGACTTTTCTAAATTCTACGATTGAGTCATTTGTATCGCCATGTAAGTTTGCAACCATTCCTAAACTGATAGATGAGGATTATTATTTACAAGTCAATTCAACATTCCAATCCATTCAAGGCATCGTTGAGCTTTTGGGTCTTGGTATAGCAGGTGGTTTGATTGTCGCGCTTGGCATAGAAGGGGTTATGTTTATTGATGCAGCTACATTTTTAGCATCTGGTTTGATTATTTTAACCGTTGCATTTCCACATGAAGAGAAAAAGCAATTTACCATGGATTCTTACAGAGCATCATACAAAGAAGGTGTTACTTATGTTCTAAAGCATAAGTCTATCTTAGGCTTGATTGTGTCGGCTGCTCTTATAAACTTTTTCTTATCACCATTCAATGCACTTCTACCGGCTTATATAGATGAAGTTCTAAAAATGGGTCCTGAAGGCATCAGTTTTATTTCGGTAGCACTTTCAATTGGTGGTATCCTGGGTGGCATATTAGCGGGTGCCATTGGTAAAAAGGTAGGTCCAAAAGGATTAATCGTATCAGGTCTAGCCTTATTATCAGTCTTCTATGTCGTATTAGGTTTGCCAAACTATGTACCGTTCTTTTCATCACTACTTGTTATAGGTGTTGACGCTGCACTTTTAGCGGCTATGGCTTCACTTGCAGGTGCTGGTTTAAGAACCTTCTTAATGACCAATATTGAAAAAGACAAGCTTGCAAGAGTTGGTGGTGTTATGTCTATGTTCATGATGTGTGCATCACCGCTTGGGGCATTTCTAGCAGGAATCTTTGCTGTCATCATGCCGCTTTCTATGATGATCATCATCTTTGGTTCAATGATTATGTTTGCAGTCTTGATTCCGTTCTTTACGCTTAAGGAGAACAAGGGGCTTTCGGCCAACGAGGCAGCATAGTTTTCTAGTAGAAACTATGATAGAATGGTTCTAGGAGCTTATTATGAAAAGAATACTAGAATTAAAAACAATTAAAGATATAAGAACCATGACAGATCCATATAGATTAGAGATCCTGAGAATCTTTCAAAGAAACGAACCTGAATCGATGACGGTTAAGGACATTGCTCGAGAAATGGATGAACCTCATGGAAAAGTTTATTATCATGTGAAAAAGATGATAGATATTGGTGCTGTGGAGCTTATAAAAACTGAGAAAATCAACGGCATAGTTGCCAAATATTATAAACTTGCCTTTGATGAAATGTCATCCAGCCATAAAAACAATCAATTAGACGAACAAGATGATGAGATTAAGAGTGCCTATTCAGATATGATTGGCAATCTTTTTAACAACCATAGGGATATGTTTCTAAACTTCATCAACTCAAAAAATCTTGATGAACGCGACTTTAAGCCAGGTGAAAAGGAGTCGGTTGTTAGGGCTACTGAAGTTTATTTAGACGAAGCTTCTTACGATGAACTGAAAAAGGAACTTGAAAATCTTTTGAACAAGTATACTAAAAAAATCGAAGGTGAAAACTACTTTAGAAAAACGATCTTTGCTTCTGTTTTTTCTACAGATGAAAATGAGCACAAGTAGTTTGTGACGACATAAAAGTATGGGAATTTATGAGAAATATTTGAATTTAAAACATATCTGAGGATATGTTTTTTTTAGTGTCCATTTTTCAAGCCTTTGAGAAGATTTTGCTAGAGTGACTGAGATGAATGCCAAAGTAAATATACGACATAAGCATATGTATTGACGACAAAGGATGATGTTTTCTGATGAATATTGGTGATACTATTTTACAAAGGAGAACATTATGTTATATAGAGAAATCATTGTTAGGTTATTACTTGCAACACTAATTGGAGGCATAATTGGCTACGAGAGAACTGTAAAAAATAGGCCAGCAGGCTTTAGAACCCATATCTTAGTCTGTGTTGGAGCAGCCTTGGTTATGGTCATGCAAGAAGAGATGATGCATAATTTGATTACCCTCTTGCAGTCAGGAACTTTCGATACACAAGCCATCAAACTTGATCTTGGTAGAATGGCCGGTCAAGTCATAACTGGTGTGGGCTTTCTTGGTGCAGGCACCATCATTAGAGACAAGGGTCAAGTTAAAGGTCTAACCACGGCAGCCTCTGTTTGGATAGTCGCTTGTATTGGACTTGCCATTGGTGCTGGTATGTATTTTATAACCCTCACAGCAGTGATTATCGTTATGTTTTCTTTATTTATACTTAAAAAGCTAGAAAGACATTCAACAAAAAAAAGAAGGAAGCGATTAAATGAAAAAGCTATCTCATAATAGAATTATAGATTATTTTCCAACCATAAAAATGAATGCCTCTGAGCCATTTGAAATGCTTGGCATTGGTTATACGGTATTTGAGGAATCAAAACGGTCACCTTCGTTTGATAGAAGGATTCAAGTAGATTTAGATACTTCAATGGTTATAGAGTATGCCCTTTACTGGAACTATGACATTGAACACCTATATGATTTAGAACATATTTGGCTTTATCTAGACCACAGCTATCAAGTGGTCAAGTGCGAAGTGAGTTTTCATGGACAGGTTATCAATGGACTGACTTTAAATAATTATGATGACAATGGACTTTTCTTATATTGTCAGGCAGGTAAACATGCACTTGCACCATCACTAGATGTTTATGAGAACTGGCATAATTATAGGTCTTGTACCAGTGAAACTGTCGGTAAAGATGGTTTCTTAGTGACACCTATTCTAGAAAACATTATGTCTACAAATCATGAAATTGATGAAAAAGTGAAATGGTATATGCAGAAGTTTAAGTTTAAACTCTCTGAAACTTATCATGCCGTGGATATCCCTGAGGTGTTATTTATGCCTTGGACTTATCTTCAACATGAAATACCACTCCTAATAAAAGAAGAGCTGGCAATTATAGATTATCACTTAATGATGAGAAAAGAGGTTGTTTGTGTTTAATGAGTTATCTATGTCCACATCATGGTGTGGCGACAAGTTTAAGTCAGGAAAAGAAATTGTTTCTGCCTATAAAGAAATGGGTTTTAACAAAATTGAGCTTAACTATGCCATCACAAAAGAGATGATAGAAGAAATACTACCTATGGTTGATAAAGGTCAAGTTGAGATTTCTAGTGTCCACCATCCTTTTCCAAAACATAGTGAAAAGCTCTTTGACACAGATTCTCAGATGTTAGGTTTTGAAGACAAAATACTGAGAAACAAGGCCATAGACATGACCAAGCAGTCTATTGACTATGCTCATCTTTTAGGCGCAAAAGCTGTTGTTATTCATCCAAGTGAAGTACCCATTGATTATGAAAATCATCATTATGATGTTTTACTTAAAAACTTATACCGTGAGGGCAAGAAAAACAGCAAAGACTATAAAAATCTTTATAAAGAGATGATTGAACATAGAGACCATTTCAGCCCGAGCTTTGTAAGGAGAACGGCTGACAGTCTTGAAGTCCTTTCTGACTATATACTTAAAAAGAACTATGATGTAAAAATAGGCATTGAAAACAGGGCTATGTGTCACCAAATTCCTGATTTTTATGAGGCTGAATACATACTTTCGAGACTAGAGGATGCACCGGTTCGGTTTTGGTATGATATTGGTCACGGTGTTATGATGGAAAACCTAGGCATGTTCAACAACATGGATGGTTTACAGAAGATACTGTCACGTACCATAGGTATCCATATCCATGATGTCATTGGTGTAAACGACCATTATGCCCCTTATGAGTTTGGCGACTATATAGATATGTATTTGCCATTTATCAAGAAAATCCCTATTAAGGTTTTAGAGATTGGTGCGCTTAGATCCAAAGAAAATGTTATAACAGCTGCAAAAAGAATAGATACATATTTGAAAGAATCCTAGTTGATAGGATTCTTTTCTTTTGGGTAAAAAGTATATGACTTTAGGATAGGTAAAGTCATGGTCAACTTATTAGGATGTTTTGATAAATACAATAATATTGTATAAGTTATAAATATTCTGAAATATTTGAGGAATTATCATAATTCTAAAATGTAGTATTTTCAATGGATTTAGAATGTTATCTTATATGGAACTTGTTTTTATATCTGAGTTTATCAAAACTAAATGAAAAAAAACTACCATAAACTTGAAAGAAAATGAGTAGAAATATTCTGAAGGTTAAGATAAAAACGACATAAAGATATGTGCCTGAGACATGACAATATTTACTTACTACCTTCAAATCGGTACTATTATAGTATGTTAAGTAACATATGCATTATATCGATATAGAATACTTATGACTATAACATGATAATATTAAGGAGGGTTTATGAAGTTAATGAAACAACTATTAATCTTAACGCTAGTATTTGCGTTAACGTTTAGTATGATATCATGTAGCAATAATAATGAAACAAACACTGGTGATGCTGGTGGTAATTCTACAAATGCTGGCAGTGAAGAAGCTGTAGAGTTAACAGAAGAAGTGTTAATGGTTAAAGAAGCACCTATGTTAACTGACTTAGTTGAAAAGGGTGAATTACCTGCACTAGAAAAACGTTTACCTGTAGATGCAATGGTTGAAACAGATGTTCAATCTTTGGGTGAATATGGTGGTTCTGTTGAAATGACTTATAGAGACAGTGGTCACTGGGATTGGGGTCCTTTAACTGAACAGTCTTTATTTAGATTTAAATCTGATGGTTCTGGTCAAGTAGAAGCCAATGTATGTAAGGCTTTCTATCCAAATGAAGATTCAACTGTATGGACCATTGAACTTCGTGAAGGCATGAAATGGTCAGATGGTCAACCATTAACAGCAGATGACTTTGAGTTTTACTACAACCATATGTCAGTACCTGCATTAAATGAAGATCGTTCACCATTAAGTTCAGATGATGAAGCTTATTACAATGCATTTACTTCTAAGCCTTATAGAGCATACTATGTAACGATTGATGGTGTTAACTACTGGGCTGAGTTTGAAAAGATTGACGATTACAAATACACGATGACATTTGCCGCACCTAAGCCTGATTTCCCTGAATCAGTTGCTATCGATAATAAGTGGGCAGTTGCTCCAAAGCATTTCTTCAAACAAATCGTTTCTAGAAAAGATGGTGTAACAGATGATGCGTCTTTCCCATTTATTACTGAAGAAGAGGCTGTGGCAAATGCAAATAGCATCTTAGGAAAAGAATATGATTCATATTCAACCATGGGTAAGAAAACAGGTTATTACAACTGGGATCATTATCAAATTCCTCAATTAAGATCATTTATAGCGACAGAAAACAACTGGAACAAGGTTGGTGAAACTTATAAATTAGTAAGAAATCCATATTTCTTTAAAACAGACAGTGAAGGTAGACAACTACCTTATTTAGATGCTATCAATGTAGCTGTAATCAATGAACAAGATCAAGTTGTTCTTAAAGCGATTGCTGGCGAGTTAGACGTTTATGAAATTCAACCTGCTGACTTCTCTACAATTGCATCATCAACAAAAGATACACATAGGATTTCTTCAAATAACAGTGCTGAGTGGGGAGACTTTGTACTTTCATTAAATCAGACTGTTAAAGATGAAGACAAGAGAGCTTTATTCCAATCAAAAGACTTTAGACAAGCATTATCAATTGCTGTAGATAGAGAACTTTTAAATGCAACTTTAAGAAACAATCAAGCAGACCCAAGACAGTTATCACCTGCTGAAGGTATGTTGGGTTATGATGCTGATTGGGCAAGTAAGTGGACTGAGTACGATGTAGCTAAGGCTAACTCGATCTTAGATGGCTTAACGGAAGCCTGGGATAAAACTGAAGGTACTTATAGAAAAATGAAGGGTACTGATAAAGACGTTGAGCTTGCGATTACAATCTCTGAAAGAGAAATGGAGTTAAATGGTGACTATATTGGCTTGTTAACTTCAGCTTATAAGCAAATTGGTATTAAAGTAATTGATCAAGTTCAATCAGATGTTGCACAGTTAATCCTTGCAAACGAACATGAAGTTACATTAGATAGACCATCAAGTGTATCACCTGCACTTAGACCAGACTCAATGCTTCCAATGAGAAACTACATGGGTTGGTATGGTGCATACGGTAAATGGTATGAGGACAATAAATCTACTGAAAACGGTGGCGTTGAACCAAGTGGCGACATGTTAGCCTTAGTTGAAGCATACGATGCAATCAGAGCTGCAGCTGGTCCTGAAAGAACTGCTATTGTAGAAGAAAATGTTAACAAGATTTATGAACTTCATAAAGACAATGTATGGGTAATTGGTTTCTTATCAGCTCCTAAGAGAAGGTTCTTAGTAGCAAATGATTTAAAGAACTTCCCAGATAACATGGCTTTCAATGATGAGTATAGATGGGTAAATATCTTTAGACCAGAACAATGGTATAAAGTAAGTAAATAATAACTAAGAATGGATTAGCTGACCTAGGTTAGCTAATTCATTTGTATAAGAAGATTAGGCAGAAGGTGTTTAGAATGGCAAAATTTATATTTAAAAGGTTGTTGATGTCAGTTGTGACCTTGTTTCTAATATCATTTGTTGTATTTGTTATCATCCAGTTACCACCAGGTGACTTTGTTGATACCATGGTAACCAACATGATTGCAGAAGGTGAACAGGTGACAGAAGCAGATGTCTTGTTGTTAAAAGAGAACTACGGTTTAAACAGACCTGTATATGTTCAGTATTTTCACTGGATATCAGGTATTTTACAAGGAGACTGGGGAACTTCATTCCACTATAATCAAGGTGTTTTAAAGCAGATTTCTTTAACGCTAGGCAATACTATTATGTTGTCATTCTTTACAATGCTTTTTACCTATATCGTATCTATTCCAATTGCTATTTATGCTGCCAAGCATCAATATTCGATTGGCGATTATATCTTTACATTTATAGGCTTCATTGGTATGGCAATTCCGAGTTTTCTCTTTGCCATACTCCTTATGTATGCTTCTTATAAATGGTTTGGAAAACCGATTATGGGCTTTCCAGATGTGCCGGTTACAGACTTTGAGTCATTAGGTTTATTTATTAAGTCATTGTCTATTCCGATTATAGTAATTGGTTTAGGTGGTACTTGCGGTTTGATCCGTTCTATCAGAGCACAGATGCTGGATGAACAAGAAAAACCTTACGTTTTAGCCACAAGAGCAAAAGGTGTTAGTGAAAATGTCATCACTTACAAGTACGCAATGAGATCGGTATTAAATCCAATTGTTTCAGGTCTAGGACCTATGATTTCTAAAATCTTCACAGGTTCTACTATTGTTGCCATTGTTTTAATGCTTCCAACGAATGGACCTGTACTTTTAAAAGCACTTCAATCACAAGACGTTATGTTATCTGGTGGTATCCTTTTAATATCAGCTACATTGGTTGTGTTAGGTACATTACTTTCAGATATTCTATTAGTTGTCCTTGATCCGAGAATTAAGCAAATGGAGGATGAAAAGTAATGATATCTATTAATCAAGTATTTGATTCAGAATTAAGAAAACAGAAAAAAGAAGAAAAAAAGCGTATCAAAGAAGAAAAATACTACTTGGCCTCACAATGGCAGTTAATGGGGAGAAAACTTCTAAAACATAAGCTTGCTGTGATGAGTATGATTGTTTTGGCCATCATGTACTTAGGTGTTATATTCGCAGGTTTTATAGCGCCTCAAGGATTAGAGGATTTTTCAGCGACTTATTCTAATGCTGAGCCTTCAAAACTTCATTTTGTTCATGAAGGAGAGTTTATCGGTCCATTTGTTTATGGTTCTAAGATTGCTTATGACGAGTATGAAATGAAGTACTTTGAAGAAGATACTTCTAAGCCTTACAAGATAGACTTCTTTGTTAAGGGGGTAGAATATAAGATTTTAGGCTTTATAAAGAGTGATGTTCATCTATTTGGTGTGGACAATTCTGACTTAGAAGAAGGTCAGGATCCAGTAGCCCTGTTCTTATTTGGTGCAGACCAACTTGGAAGAGACTTGTTTTCTAGAATACTTTTAGGTTCTCAAGTGTCTTTAACAGTACCACTAGTGGGAACCATGATTTCCTTTGTGCTTGCACTTGTTATTGGTGGTATATCGGGTTACTACGGTGGCAAAATTGATACAGTCATTCAAAGAATCATTGAAGTCTTGATTTCTTTTCCAACCTTGCCATTATGGATGGCCTTATCAGCTGCAATTCCAGCAGGTCTTCCTATCAGCCAGGTCTACTTTATGATTACAATTATTATGTCCTTGGTTTCTTGGCCTTGGCTTGCAAGAACTGTTAGATCTAAATTCTTATCACTAAAGAATGATGACTATGTACTTGCTGCAACACTATTTGGTGTCAGTGATTTTAAAATCATCGTACGTCATTTGATTCCTGGCTTTATGTCTTACTTAATTGTCCAGTTGACATTAAATATACCAACTATGATTCTTGGTGAAACATCTATGTCATTTTTAGGTTTAGGTATGCGTGCGCCTGCTACGTCTTGGGGTGTACTATTACAGGAATGTCAATCTATTCCGAATATCGCCAACCATCCATGGAAGCTGATTCCTGTTTTATTTGTTATCGTAACAGTTTTAGCATTCAACTTTTTAGGTGATGGTCTTAGAGATTCGGCTGACCCATATAAGTAAGGAGCAAATCATGAGTAAAGTTAAAAAGCCGGTTCTTGACATTAAGAACCTGGCAGTTGAAATAAAATTAGATGAGGGCCTTTTGACACCTGTAAGGGGCGTGAGCTTTTCCATAGGAGAAGAAGAAACATTAGGCCTGGTAGGTGAATCGGGCTGCGGTAAATCTTTGACCTCAAAGTCCATACTGGGTATTAACAGTAAGAAGATTGTCAGATCGGGTCAGATTCTTTATACAAATGATAAAGATGAGACCATTGATTTACTTGCTTTTAAGCGTACTAGTAAGGCCTTAAGAGCCATTAGAGGGAAGGAAGTATCAATGATCTTCCAAGAGCCTATGACATCTTTCTCACCACTTTTTACAGTGGGTAATCAAATTTCTGAAGCAGTTAGGCTTCATATTACAAAGGATAGGAAACAAGCGAGAGAGCTTTCAGTTAAAATGATGGAACGTGTTGGTATTGCAGATGCTGACAAGCGTTTTGACCAGTATCCTCATGAGTTTTCTGGCGGTATGCTTCAAAGAGCTTTGATTGCAACTTCTCTTATATGTAATCCAAGACTCTTAATTGCTGATGAGCCGACAACTGCTTTAGATGTGACCATACAAGCTCAGATTCTAGAACTTATGAAAGAGCTACAAGTGGAGTATAAGATGTCTATTTTATACATCACACATGACCTGGGTACAGTAGCTGCTGTGTGTGACAGAGTTGCTGTCATGTATCTAGGACGAATTGTAGAAACTGCATCGTGTAAAGACATCTTTAACAATCCTTTACACCCATACACAAGAGGACTTATTGGTTCTGTTCATAAGATCGGTTCTGCTAAAGAAGAACTGTTCTCCATTGAGGGGACGGTACCTCTGGCGATGAATCTTGAGGACAAATGTTCATTCTATGACAGATGTACCAGTCGTGATGAAAAAATGTGTTCAGGTAAAGAACCGGCCTTAGTAGAAGTTAGAAAAGATCATTTTGTTGCTTGTTATGTGGCAGAACAGATGAAGGATAAGTAGGTGATAAAATGTCAGATGTGATTTTAAATGTTAAAGATTTAGTCAAAATATTTGAAGGCAAAAAAACATCCGTTAAGGCCGTTAATGGTGTCAGTTTTCAAGTGAAAAAAGGTGAAACCGTTGGTGTTGTAGGAGAATCGGGTTGCGGAAAATCGACCTTAGGCAGGTGTATTGTTAACGCCCACCAGCCGACAGCAGGTGATATTCACTATAAGGCAACAACAGGTATAGAACATAATTTGGCTGTTTTAGACAAGAAGGCCTTAAAGAGTTTAAGAAAAGAAATCCAGTTTATATTTCAAGATCCTTACTCGTCTTTAAATCCAAGATTGACTGTTTTTGATATAATCTCAGAGCCGCTAAGAGCCAATGGTAAGTTTACCAAAGAAGAGATAGAGTCTCGTGTAACAGAAATGGCAGGTAAAGTAGGTTTAAACACTTCTTATTTAAAAAGATATCCTCATGCCTTTTCTGGGGGTCAAAGACAGAGAATTGGTATAGCAAGAGCCCTAGTGCTTTATCCGCAGCTTATTGTATGTGATGAATCCGTTTCTGCACTAGATGTATCTGTTCAGGCACAGGTTATTAACCTACTAAAGAAACTTCAGACTGAACTGGATTTAACTTATATATTTATCAGTCATGACTTATCTGTTGTGGAGTATATTTCAGATAAGATTATCGTGATGTACCTTGGTCAGATTATGGAGCATACAACAACTGAAAAGCTCTTTAACTCACCTAAACATCCTTATACAGAAGCTTTACTATCAGCTGTACCTATTGCTGATCCAAATATTGAATTTAAAAGAATACCTCTAGAAGGCGATGTACCGAATCCATCCAATCCTCCTAGTGGGTGTTTGTTCCATACACGTTGCAACTATTGTGTGGATAAATGTAAAACTGATACAGTACCTCTTGTTGAGTTAGAGGAAAATCATTTTGTAGCATGTCATAGAGCAAAGGAACTGAAATTGAGAGGTATTATATAGTGGAAAAGATAATTGTTTTTATCGATAGTGGAGACACTTTGGTAGAAGAAAAAACAGAAGTTTATGAAGGCCAGACAGAACTGGTTTTATCTGCAGATTTAAGGCCTGGTGCCAAAGAGCTTATTGAAAGGCTTAAAAAAAGAGGCAATCCTGTTATTATGGTTGCAGATGGCTTAAGACAGTCATTTATCAATGTTCATACACAACATGGGATTTATGATTTGTATGATGGTCATATCTATTCAGAAGATGTTGGTGTCCATAAACCTGACAAGCGTATGTTTCAAGCGGCACTTGATGTTTGTAACTTGACAGAAAATGATGTAAAAAAAATTATCATGGTCGGTAACAACCTTTCAAGGGATGTTAAGGGTGCCAATGAAATGGGAATTACAAGCGTCTTTATGTCCTGGACAGACCGTTATCCTAAAGAGCCAGTCGACCAAAGTGAAAAACCTGATTATACAATAGTAGAACCACTGGAATTACTTGATTTAATAGATAAACTAGAAAAATCTTTGTAGGGGGCACAATTTGATATGAAGTCAGAACGATGTTATGATGAAACTATAGATAGTTTAATAGAAGATGGGAAAGGATACTTGATGTTAGGAAACAATCACATCATCATCAGTACACGTTCGACCATAAATATCTCCCTTTGCATATACTATTGTGGTTCTGAAGAAACTAAACCTGGCGCGGTCTGGGGTCCTAAGGTACTTGATCACTTTGTGCTTTATTATGTCTACGAGGGATCGGGGACCATTACTGTAAAAGATAAGACTTTTGATGTAAAAAAAGGACAGGGATTTTTAATACCTAAAAATGCACTGACCAGTTATAAATCAGATGAGAATAACCCTTTGAAGTTGGTTTGGGTAGGTTTTTATGGCTTTTTAGCTGAGCTTTATTTACTAAGAGCAGGTCTCAGTGAAACAACCCCTATTTTTGACTACCATGCGGATGATTTCTTCTTAGATCATTTTAAAGAAATGATAGAGGTATCTAAAAGAGGTTATAACAGATACTGTAGGATGATGTCCATTCTTTATAGCATGATGTCTAAACTTTTAGATATTGCCAGTGAGCAGCAAGAGGGTGAGTTTAAAGAATCTGTTGAGCTCTATTTAAGAAGAGCACTTGAGTTTATAGAAATGAATTATCAATCTAAACTTACCATTGAAAACCTTTCAAAACACGTAGGTCTAGATAGAAAGTATTTGTACAGTATATTTAAGAAACATGTAGGAGAATCTCCTCAAGAATACTTGATCAACTACCGTATGACCATGGCTAGAAATCTACTTGAGAATTCTACCTTGTCCATATCCAATATTGCACACTCTGTAGGTTATTCAAATCCATTTCATTTTTCAAAGATATTTAAAAATCTAAGTGGTGTGTCACCATCTGCCTATAGAGATGATTTCAAGTTATCTCATGAATCTGATGAATCTTATGACGGTATTGAAAACAATGAAGAACTTAAGAGGATCATCAAGGAAAAAGAAGACCAAATCAAACAACTTAATAATAAAATTGATGAACTGAAAAGTGTCATAATAAACTCATAACCTTGTCTTAGACAAGGTTATATTTTTATCTTGATATACTCTTTTGGTGTTATGTTATGAATCTTTTTAAAGGACTTGTTAAAGGTAGAAACCTGATTAAATCCACACCTTGAAGAGATTTCTGTGATTGTTAAGTCTGTTGTAATCAGTAAAGTACAGGCTTTTTTTATTCTTATATGGGTAAGATAAGCCATGGGTGATAGACCATAATACTTTTTAAAGAACCTTGAGAAGTAGGATGGATTCATATGCATGATGCCAGCCAGATCATCTAAAGAAATATTATCGAAGTAGTGAGACTTCATATACTCAATGACCTTATGGGAACCATGAATGGACTTTGCTGATATGGGCTCGCCATTTTGGTTCAAGGTCTTACAGTGTCTACCGAGTAGGACCAAGATTTCCATAAATCTTGCCTTGATCATCAATTGATAGCCAGACTCTTTATTCATGAACTCTTCATGGATATCATCCAGTATCTTTTTTATATGATCATTGACATGGGATGAAATCCTATTTTCAAAATCCTCATGGCGGTTTAAAAAAATTGACAGATAGTTTTTATCGAAATCTTGATCAATAGACTCGTAAATCAAAGTTGGTTCAAAGTGAATAACCTCATTGATGACCTCGTTATCGTAAGGAACTGTAAGACCATGTGTGTCTCTGTTATTAAAGATGAAGATATCTCCAGGCTCTGCAGGATACTCTTTACCGTTTATAATATAGACCCCTTTACCTTGCCTGATCATTGATATTTCAAAGTAGTGATGGCTGTGATAATGTTCATTATTACGAAAGGCTTTTAGCCTGTCTCTAGAATGAAAAAAGTAGGTCATGTTGCCAAATTGTATATTATTACTCATAGGTCACCTCTAGATAAGTATATCACGAACAAAGGTAAAATAAGGACAAAAGTAGGTAAAATAAAGAAAAGTAAAGCTGAATAATAAGGTCTAAAATAGACTTAGGAGGACAAGTTATGTTTAATAAAAGAATAGAGTTTAAACACCAGCCGGTAGCCAATCCTGAGAATGTTATTAGAGCTGGTCAGGTAAGATTTACAGTTATCACAGACAGACTTATTAGAATGGAACACAGTAGAAAGGGACAATTTAGAGACCTATCCACTCAGACATTTATTCATAGAGATTTGGGTAAGGTTGACTTCAAGTTGACTCAAACCGAAGACCATATCACCATCGATACGGGTGCTTTGCTTCTAAACTACCGCATCAATGAAATTGGTTTTACAATTGATACCTTAAGCGTAGAAGTAAAAGCAACTGGTAAAACATGGACTTATAGCCGTGAGGGTTCAAACTTAAAAGGGACCATTAGAACTTTAGATGGGACGGACGGTGCTCAAAGATTAGACGATGGTCTTATGTCAAGAGATGGCTATGCCTTAGTAGACGATACAAGCTCATTTATCTTTACTGAAGATCACTGGATGAAGCAAGAGCACTTTGAATCAGGTTCATACGAAGACTTGTATCTATTTGGATATGGTATCGATTACAAAGCGTGCCTTGTAGACTTTACAAAGGTTGCTGGTCAAGTACCTATGCTTCCAAGGTGGACCATGGGTAATTGGTGGTCAAGATACTGGAGATACACACAAGATGAACTTATCGACTTAATGGATCAGTTTAAAGAAAAAGAAATTCCCTTATCGGTATGCATCGTAGATATGGACTGGCACATTACAGATGTCAATAAGTCTGGTACAGCACCTGCTTCAAGTAATTTCTTGGGGTGGACAGGTTATACATGGGAAGAAAAGTATTTCCCACAGCCAGATAGATTCTTCAAAGAGCTTAGACAAAGAGGTTTAAAAACAGCATTAAATCTTCATCCAGCAGATGGTTTATGGCCTCATGAAAGCATGTATAATGAAATGGCTGACTTTATGGGACAAGATTCTAAAGCTTTAAAGCCAATCCACTTTAACATAACAGATAAGAGATTTGCTGAAGGCTACTTTGATATCATGCATCATCCACATGAAGACATGGGTGTAGACTTTTGGTGGATGGATTGGCAGCAAGGCACTAAGACCAAGTATTCAGATATAGATCCATTATTTGTCTTAAATCATCTTCATTTCTTAGATATGGGAAGAGACAATAAGAGACCATTTATATTTTCAAGATGGGGTGGTCTTGGTAATCATAGATATCCTATTGGTTTTTCTGGTGATGCTGCAGCGACTTGGGAGACCTTAGCTTTCCAACCATATTTAACTGCAACAGCTGCCAATGTGGCATACGGCTGGTGGAGTCATGATATCGGTGGTCATCACCATAGTTTTGATGATGGTGAGTTATATGCTAGATGGGTACAGTTCGGTGTTTTTTCACCTATGATGAGACTGCATTCAACAAATAACATCTTTGAAAAAAGATTGCCGTGGGATTATAAAAAGGAAGCTGAAATCTGTGCAAGTAAGTTTATGAAACTGCGTCACCAGCTGATTCCTTATCTTTATACATTGTCGTATAAAAACTACAAGACAGGTATTCCTGGATTTTTACCAATGTATTATGAACATCCAGATCAAGATGAAGCTTATCACTACGGCAACCAATATTATTTTGGTGACTTAATTGTAAGTCCTTTTGTAAAAAAAGCGGATGAACATACCAAGTTATCAAGACAAAGTGTATGGTTACCTGAAGGCGACTGGTATGATTTCTTTACTGGTCATTATTATGCAGGCAGTGAACACTATGGCGTCTACGGTGACCTATGTGATATGCCTGTCTTTGCAAAATCAGGTACCATTGTACCACTCGGTCATGAAGTTCCTTGGGGTGGTATTGATAATCCAAAAGAGATGCATGTAAAGATCTTTGCAGGAAGTGGTTCTTATGAGCTTTATGAAGATGATGGCGATAGTAAAGATTATTTAAAGGGGTCAGGTGTTGTTACAAGATTTGAACAAACCTATGATGGCAGTAAACTGACTGTAAAAGTTTTACCTGTTTCAGATCCTAACAAGCTTATTCCTGAAACAAGAGATTTTACATTTGAGATTTTAGGCATCGAAGAGACAATAATCATAGAAAAGAGACAAGTCTCAACTTCAGAAGGTTGTACATTTGAAGTAACTTGTCAGCAGAGTAAAAATGCTTATAAAAGAAGAAAAGAAGATCTTGATAAGGTATTATTAAGTGCTTATATAGACTCTAATAGAAAAAGAGATTTATGGGATATCAGAGAGACTTTCTTGGAAGATGCTACTATTTTAGGATCTTATTACATAGAGTCTTACCTGCCTGATTCAGTGTTAACCGCCATCTTAGAAACGGTTAATGGTAAATCGATTTATAGAATGAAATAATAGTAAAAGCAGACTTAAAAATGAGTCTGCTTTTATTAGTGTTTTGAAAACAAAGTTTTAATATGTAAGGGAGACACTTCACACACGTTGAGAAGGTTGTATAGCTCAAACTAGCGTTGTAAATGAAAATGTGATGCAGAACCAAGTTTTGACATTATGATAAAAGAGGTTTATAATTAAAGTGTAATACAAAGTATTACTCGATGGAGGTGAGAGAAATGAGTACTGTTTCATTACGTTTAAATAAAAAGGATGATACATTAATAAGGAAATATGCTGAGCTACATAATATGGATTTATCAACATTTATCAGACAAGCTGTAATAGAGAAAATCGAAGAAGAATACGATTTGACTCTTTTCAACAAAGTCTGGGAAGAAGAAAAAGATCAAGAAAGAATTTCACATGAAGACGTTAAGAAAGAACTGGGATTATGATATATAAAGTCGAGTATACTAAAACTGCCTTAAGCCAGCTAAAGAAAATAGATAAAAAAATTGCAAGTTTTATTGTTGCTTACATCGAAGATAAATTAGTTGATTGTGATAATCCAAGAAGATATGGTAAAGCGCTGAAAGGTAATTTAAATGATAAATGGCGATATAGAGTTGGAGACTATCGAATACTTGCTAAGATTGAAGATGATATTGTTGTGATTACAGTCGTAGAGGTTGGACATAGGAGAGATATATACGAGAAATAAGTATCTGCGACCAAGTTACAGTACATGTGGAAGTCATATTGGGACCACATTGAAATAGATCTATAAAGTAGGAACGACTGAAATATTGTTGATTTGATATGGAAAGATACTTGATAATTTCAGGTATCTTTTTTGATATGTGCCGGCCGTAGTACTAGTATAGGTGGAAGCCATGAGCCTATGAATGATAACTTGATTCAGCTAATTTTTTAGGTTATATTTATTTTAAAGATATAAGTAAAGAAATGATGGAGGGGAAAATGATAGAATCAAGATGTGGTATTGTATGTTCTGATTGTGAGTATAAAGAGAAAATGAATTGTGGTGGATGTATAAGTATTGAAAATCCATTTTGGGGAACATGTGATGTAAAGGCATGCTGTGAAAAAAAGAATCTTGATAATTGTGGTATGTGCGGTGATTTTCCCTGTGATTTGCTTAATAAATTCTCTTATGATGAACAAGAAGGTGATGATGGTATGAGAGTTGAACAATGTAAAAAATGGTGTGATTTAGCATAATCGTTCTGTTAGTCTATTTAGATTTTGTTTAATTATGAGAGCTATATAATAAAGGGGCATTCAGAAAATGCTATTTCTCGAATGCCCCATTACTATATTTCTAATAAATCCATACTTTGTCTGAAACAAGTTGGTGTTTTACCGACTTGTTTTTTAAATGCCTTTGAGAAGGTGTATGCGTCTTTATAACCAACGGAAGAGGCAACTTCTACTATTTTGAGGTCACTTTTTAACAAGAGGTACTTGGCCTTTTCTATCCTGTAATCTATTAAGTAAGCCTGGGCCGATACACCGTAAACCTGCTTAAATATTCTTGAGAAATAAGACCTGTCTAAGTTGAGATATTCTGCTATCTCCTTGATGCCAACGCCAAGTGAATAGTTCTTTTGCATAAACATAATAGCCTGCTCGCCATACCATTCAGGACTCATTGTATCGTGTTTGGAATACTTAAGCTCAGATAGTCTAGAAAATATGTCGTACAAAAGACTGGTTTGCTTGATCTGATGACTGATAAGTTTAGGATTTAGTGCCAGAAGGCGTGCCAGTATTTGATAGAGGGCGTCATTTTTTTTGAAGTGAATGACTGGACTTTTTTCAAACTCTGTTTCCTTTAAAAGATCATTGATATAATCACCATGAAAACCCACCCAGTAATATGACCAAGGCTGATTTTGATCAGCTTGATAGTAGGTGGTTTGATCAGGTCTGATTAAAAAGGCCTGGTCTTTTTCAATGTGATAGACTTCACTGTCTAGCTTAAAAATACCGGTCCCTTTTATAACAAAATGAATAAGGTAATGATCCCTAATAAAGGGACCAAATGCATAGCCAGACTTACAGTCTTCATAGCCTGCATGGTAGATCTTTATTTGCTTTTCGATGGCTTCACCGGATAATCTAATATTAATCATAATCATGTCACATTTTGACGGTAAATGTGTAACGCTAGTCTATTTAGCTTTCTTACTAATTATCGTAAGATTTAAGTAGGGAAATGTCAAGAAAAAGGAGAAAATGATGATAAATAAAGAAATTCAAATGCTTGAAAATGAAAAGTGGTGGTGTGGATGTATCAGTCATGGTAGTCAAATGCCACTGGATAATAAATCAAATTATGACGTAGATTTATACAATCATGCAACCCATAATCAGGTCATGCCCTTGATGTTGTCAAGTAAGGGGAGGGTCATATGGTCAGATAGTGGTTTTAGATTAAATACTAGTGGTGGCAAGATGTCTTTTGAAAGCCATACAGAAATAGAATTAACAGATACTAGAGGTAACTTGATGACTGCTTATAGAGAGTCTAAAAAGTATAAAAGTTCTGTAGATTTTACCCTGGATGAAACACTTTTTAAGGTACCACAGTATAACTCTTGGATTGAACTTATGTACAATCAGTCTGAAGATGAACTTTTAAAGTATGCCCAGTCTATACTTGATGAGGGTTATGATCCTGGTATATTAATGATTGATGATAATTGGCAAGAAGACTATGGTGTTTGGGAATTTTCAGGCAGTCGTTTTAGAGACCCTAAAGGCATGATAGACAAAATGAAGAAAATGGGATTCAAGGTGATGTTATGGGTGTGTCCTTTTGTCAGCCCTGATTCATTGACATTTAGACAACTGAGAGATAAGGATTACTTTATAAAAAATGCTGATGGCACAACAGCTATCAGGGAGTGGTGGAATGGTTATTCTGCTGTATTGGATTTTACAAATCCTGAAGCCTATAAATGGTTCAAAGAAAAGTTAGATGGCCTAATGGATGACTATGGCGTTGTTGGTTTTAAGTTTGATGCTGGTGATTTATGGAACTACAAAGAAGATGATATCACTTACAAGAAAATCAGTCCCTTGGATCAAGTGAAGCTCTACAGTGAGTTTTGTTCAGAATATGAATATAACGAGCTCCGTACTGGCTTTAAAACTGCAGGCCTGCCTTTGACACAAAGACTATGTGATAAACATCATAACTGGGAATCTGATGGAGTTGGTGGTCTTTTGCCAGATGGCATCTTACAGTCCATGATGGGCTTTGATTACAATTGTCCTGATATGATTGGTGGTGGAGAGTATCTTAACTTTATAGCTTCTAGTCTAGACTTAGATGAAGAACTGGTTGTTAGATACGCACAAATTGCAGCTCTATTTCCAATCATGCAGTTTTCTGTTTCGCCTTGGAGAGTGTTATCAAAGGAAAATAATGACCTCTGTTTACAAGCTGCAAAGATACATCAAAAGTTTGGAGACTATATCATTGAGTCTGTTCATCAGTCTATAAAAGACAATTTACCACTGATGAGGCATATGGCTCTCATGTATCCTGAAAATAATTATGAGCATCTTAATGAACAGTTTATGCTGGGAGATAATCTTCTGGTAGCACCTGTTGTTTCAAGTAAACAGTATAAAAAAACAGTTTATTTTCCTCAAGGAAGATGGACTGGAGATGATGGTTCTATCGTAGAGGGCCCATGTGAAAAAGAGATTCAAGTACCTATTGGCAGACTTGCCTACTATACAAAGTAAAAATGAGTGTGCTAAACTGAAAGTAGGAGAGAACATATGAAACTATCAATTCAGAAAAAATACAGTTTAGCCATCATTTTAGTGGCTTTAATACCTTTAATCATCGTACCGATTATAGGTTATGCCTATACCACAAATGTTATTAGAGAAAAGGTGATCAATCTATCACTTCAGCAAGTCAAGCGTTATGGCAAGGCCTTTGATGAAGTGATGGATGACATCATTGTCGGGTCTAACAGCTTTTCCTTTGACAGTGAAGTTCAAAATTACTTGGCCAATAGAGACATCTACATTAAAAAGCCGCTTGAAGTTTCAAAGAACATAGAATCTAAGATTCATTCCATGCAAACGACCAATTGGTATACCTATGATGTAGAAACTGTGATTGCAGATTCATTTGGTAACATTTACAATACAAACTATTATACACCTATCAGTAAAGAGGTCATAGGTACTTCAGAGTCCTTCCAAAAGATACTTGACGGATCTGAACATTTTATATGGCAAAATGATTGGACTGAAAGTGAAAGTGACCATAGCCTGGTACTTATAAGATCCATCAAAGATGAGTTTTATAACAGTATCGGGCTTATTGGCATTATGGTAAAACCGTCTAAGAATGACCGTCTGGTATCTTTAAATGTCGTTGATGACAATGTCAATCATATTTTTATTCTTGATGATAAAGGACAGATGATCTTAAATGATAGACTTAATCCTGTCGGGAGTGCAAGTGGTATTTATGAAAATATGAAAAATCAGGATTCTGCTATTATTTATGTAGATGATGTTAAATCAGTTGTAACTAAAACAGATATAGAATTAACAAATTGGACCATCTACCAAGTTCAGTCTTATGATGCCATAACTTATGATCTTAAGTCGTATAGAAACTTGACCATTGTTATGAATGGTGTCTTTATCATAGTAGTTTTGGTGGCTTCATTTTTTATGTCGAAAGTCATCACCAAGGCTATTGTAGAACTTAGTCAGGTCATGTCCAAGGTTTCAGAAGGCGATTTAAAGGTTAGGGCAGCAGTAACAGGCAGTGAAGAAATTGAAGCATTAAGTGATAACTTCAATGGTATGGTAGAAAGAATTGAGACTTTGATCAAGAAGGTGGAGGTAGAAACCAAAGCCAAAGAAGAAAAGCACTTTGAAGCCTTACAAGCTCAAATCAATCCGCATTTTTTACTCAACACTTTAAATGGCATCAAATGGCTTGTGGTTATGAAGGATAATCAAAAGGCTGAATCCATGCTTATGGCACTTGGTACATTACTAGAAAGAACTTTAGGTAAGAACAAATCAATTATTACTTTGGAAGATGAACTACAGACTTTAAGATACTATGGAGACATTCAGTCATATAGGTATGGAGAAAGCTTTGAACTAATCTTTGATGTGGACAAGTCTTTAAATCATGTCTTGGTGCCAGCACTTATTCTACAACCTCTTGTAGAAAATTCTATCTTACATGGCTTTACAGGCATGGACAAAAAGGGCATCATTACCATCAAAGCTTATTCTGACAAGGACTATGTTTACTTGCAAGTTATAGACAATGGTCTTGGTATGGACCCTGAGATGTTGGAACTCTATAAGAAAAATATTCAAAACGCCACTCGTATAGGCATCAGAAGTGTTGATGAAAGAATTTCATTATATTATGATGAAACATGTCATTTGATCATAGATTCTTCTCATACAGGCACTCAGATAACACTTAGAATCAGAGATTACTTGGAGGTTTAAATGAAACTATTAATTGTTGAAGATGAGGTCCTTGTTAGAAAAGGACTTGTGATGGGCATTGACTGGCAGTCTATTGGTTTTGAAAAAGTCTACGAAGCTGGTAATGGCCTTGAGGCCTTAGAAGTTATTAAAAATCATAATATTGATCTGATGATTACTGATATTGTTATGCCTAAGATGGATGGTTTAGAGCTTATTAAGATTGTCCATGAATCATTTGACAAGATTGCTGTCGTTGTTTTATCCTGCATAAACGACGTAGAAGCCATTAGAGAGGCTATGAAGTTTAACAGGGCATTAGATTACATTCCGAAACTGTCTATAAGTCCTAATGGCCTTAAAGAAAACATTACTTCACTTTTACAGTCCGTTCAGTTGACTTCAGAAGCTGATCATAAAAAAGTCATGACAACCCACTATTTTATTGAAGATGAGCGTGAATTAGAAAAAGCATTGAAGGGGCATGAAAAACTCTTAAAAGACCACCTTTCCACCATAACGAGTAGAGTTGAATCTCTTGAAGCTTTTCATGACTGGGTAGATATATATGCTTTCTTTAACAGGCAGTTAAAGATCTCGGGTTCATATATGACAGATCTCACTATAGAGGGTATGTCTTGTTATGATTATTTAGACAAGAGTCATTCCATACAAGTCATGACGGATCGTATTCATGAAGTTGCCTTGTTGGTGTCAGAAAAAATCAAATCAAATGAGCAGATGAAATATGGAAAGGATATCTCTAAAGCCATAACATATATTGAAGACCACTATAAGGAGAGTCTGAAATTATCAGATGTAGCCAAACATATTGGCATGAATGAATCCTATTTGTCTTCACTCTTTAAGCAGTCTACAGGTACATCTTTTAGTGATTATCTCAACCATACAAGAATCAAGGCTGCTAAATACATGTTAGAACATACTGATAAGGCTATCTATGAGATTGCATTTGATGTTGGTTACTCAAGTGAGTCTTATTTTTCAAGGATATTTAAATCCAATGAAGGCCTTTCTCCGAATACATATAAGAAAAACTTGTAATAGAGAATGCATTATTCTTTGAACTTTTTTCATTATTTTTGGATGGATGAAAAAGTATCAAAGAATTTTGAAAATTCCTCAAATATCCCTTCATGGCTTATGAGGAAAACGTTATCTATACTTATATGTGAAGGGGGAAACAAAATGAAGAAAAAATTATTAGCACTATTATTATGTTTGACTATGGGTCTTTCTTTAATGGCTTGTAGCGGTACAAATGAACAAGCGACAGAAGGATCTGGTTCCGAAGAACAAGCAGTTACAAAGCTGGTTGTATGGGGCGGTGTACCTGGTGAGTCAGGACCTCAAGACCTAGTGGATGCATTTAATGCAAGTCATACAGATATTCAAGTTGAGTACAATCGTTTTGTAAATGATGACACAGGTAATACCAAACTTGATACTGCCATCATGTCAGGTGAGCAGATTGATGTCTTCTTTACCTATTCGACGGACTTACTTAAAAAACGTGTAAATGGTGGTATGGTAGAGCCTTTGGAATCTTATGGTGTTGTAGACTTTATTAAAGAAAACATCACGACTAATACAGATCATGTTTCAATGATTGATGACAAGTATTATGCACTTCCAACTGTTAAAGAGTTCTTTGGCTTTATGATCAATGAAGACATGCTTTTAGAAAAAGGCGTTGAGATCTCTGATGATTGGACTGTAGATGAGTTTGTTGAAGTGGCAAAAGCCTTAACAGATACTACAGGTGACCAGACTATTTATGGTGTACACCCTTACAGTGGTGGTTTACCACTTAACTTTGCTTTAACTGTATTAGGTGGCGATTCATATTATAAGAATGACGGCAATGAGTCTAACTTTGATTCAAAAGAGTTTGCAGCCAATGCAAGAATTCAGGAGTTGATGGCTGAAGGTTATGCTATGCCGTTTGAAGAAGTATTTGCCCAGAAGTTAGAAATGTATGCACATCCAGCATTTTTAAATGAAGAAGTTGCAATTATGCCTTTCTCAACTTGGATGTTAAGATACGTAAAAGATTTAGAAAACTTCCCACATGACTTTAAGGTGACATTCGCTGCATTCCCAACAACGGAAGCTGGTGTTGATAACAACTTTAGAGCCTACTTGAATAATAATATTTGTATGAACTCAAAGTCAGAAAACAAAGAAGCAGCTTGGGAGTTTATGCAGTACTGGATCACTGAAGGTTCTGAGTACATGCTAAAGGCCGGCAAGATTCCAGCATGGTCAAAGGCAGATACAGCTTTGGTTAGTGAGAAAATACTAGGAGACAATGCTGATACACTATTTAATGCTGAAAGTTATGCACGTGTTGTAATGAATCCTGATAATGCTTATATCGTAGATACAATTACAACAGCTTATCCTCAGATTGTTGAAATATACAAAGAGGAGAGTGAGTTATTCTTCTTAGGTGAAACAACAAAAGATGATTACCTAAAGAATCTTAAATCTCGTGCTGATGACGCTATTAAGGCAGAACAATAAAGACTACACAAGCTGGGGTAACCCAGCTTTTTGAAAGGAGAAAATAGTGAAAAAAAGCATTAAACCGAATAGATGGACACCTTATTTGTTTATTGCACCGAATTTTATTGGCTTTTTAGTATTCATCTTAATACCAGTATTATTCTCTTTACTAATTGCATTTACAGATTTCAATATATTTAAAGGCTTAGAAGGCACAAGTTTTATCGGCTTGAAGAACTTTATGAATATCTTTTCAGATGAATGGTTCAAGGCAGCCTTTTGGAACAATCTATTGTTTGCCCTTGTTACCATACCTTCTATGATCTTTTTATCAGCAGTTCTAGCAACTGTCTTAAATGATAAAGTCCATGGTAAAACCTTGATGAGAGCCATTATATTTATACCTTATATATCAAGTGTGGTTGCAGTAGCAGCGGTCTGGTCGATACTTTATAACCCATCAAATGGTGTGATCAATCAAGCGCTTATGGCCATAGGTATAGAAAATGTGCCAGGTTGGTTAGGATCTTTAGACTGGGCTTTACCGGCTTTAATGATCATAGCGGTTTGGATGGGACTGGGTTACAATACAACGATTTATATGTCAGCCCTACAAGGTATAGATAAGTCTATTTATGAAGCAGCAGATATAGATGGTGCAGGTGGCATTCAAACTTTCTTTAAAATCACTTTACCCATGCTAAAAAACACAAGTTTCTTCTTAGTAATAACCAATATCATAGCATCTTTTCAAGTCTTTGGAACCGTCAATATCATGACTGACGGTGGACCTGGAAAGGCAACAACCGTTTTGGCCCACTATATATATGTAACAGGTTTTAGGTATCATAAGATGGGTTATGCTTCAGCTATGGCTTGGATTCTTCTACTGATCATCTTTGTCGTTACCTTGTCACAGTGGAAGATACAGAAGAAATTTGAAGAGACCATGTAGGAGGCAGCTATGGATAAAAAGAATTTGAAGAAATGGTTATTAACACTTGTTTTAGCTTTGGTTTGCATTATGATTATCTATCCATTCATATGGATGCTGGTGTCATCTTTAAAACCCCTTGGTGAACTCAGTGAGTTTCCGCCAAAGTTGTTTTCTGAAAACATGTCATTGGATAATTATAAGGTCGTTTTATTTGAACAAGATCCATCTTTTATGACTTACTTAGGTAACTCTACAGTTGTTACTGTAATTTCTGTAATTGGTACACTTTTAACATCATCCATTGCAGGTTATGCTTTTGCCAAATTAGATTTTAAGTACAGAGACCAGTTGTTTGTTTTGTATCTGGCTACCATGATGATACCTTTTCAAGTCTTGATGGTACCTCAGTTTATTTTATTTAAGTACCTAGGCATTTTTAATACTAGATGGGCACTTATATTACCTAGACTCTTTTCACCGCTTTCAACTTTCCTGATGAGGCAGTTTTTCGTTCAAATACCGGATTCTGTAATAGAAGCGGGAAGGATTGATGGTGCAGGTGAGTTTAAAATATTCTGGAAGCTGATTTTACCACTTGCTAAACCAGCTTTAGCCACAGTAACCATTCTTAACTTTGTATGGCGATGGAACGATTACGAAGCACCCCTAATCTTTGTAACAAAACCAGAGCTCTATACATTAACAGTTGGTTTAACAAACTTCATTGATGAAGCGGGCTTCGCTCAGGATCACTTGATACTGGCAGGAGCGACTGTGGCACTTATACCAATGATACTGGTGTTTATACTGTGTCAAAAATATATTATAGGTGGTTTAACATCAGGCAGTGTCAAGTAATTAGAGCATGTAATCATGCTCTATTTCTTTTAGGATTTCTATAGAGTCTTCAGTAATGGTCGATGTATAACACTTGATTGTTACACCAGCTTCTTTTGCCTCTTTAAGGGCGCTTGCAAAGTCAGGATCTGTAATATGATTGGGTTTAAAGTAATGGACTTCCTTCATTTGAATCAAAAGCATGATGTAGTTCTTATAGCCTTCCTTTTGACCTTTAATAAGTTCTCTGACATGTTTGGTGCCTCTAACAGTAGGGGCATCTGGGAACATGGCGATACCGTCGTTTTCTAAGGTAACACCTTTTACTTCAATGTAACCCTTATGAGATTCAGTTTCATAATAGATATCAAATCTAGAGTTACCATATGTTTGCTCTCGCTTGATGTATTTAAGTTGATCAAAGCCGTGAATCTGACCATTTTCTATGGCTTCATAAATGACTTGATTGGGTACTTGAGAATCTATGTTAATGAGTTTTTCGTCTTTATAGATGGCTATTAGAGAATACTTGGTCTTTCTGTTTGGATTATCCGATTTCTGAAGAAAAACTTTTCTGCCTTCTATAAAGAGTTCCTTACATCTGCCTGTGTTTTTTACATGAACAACTTCAACTTGTCCATTTATATCAACATGAGCAATAAATCTATTAACACGTTTAATGAATTTGCCTTCATATATTTGATTATATTTCATAAATCTCCTTTAAAATGCACAAAAATAGTATAAATTATAGTGTAATTGTAACACAGGTTACTGTATTTATCATAGAACTTTGGTAGAATATAATCAAGATAAACGTAATGAGGAGGAAAAAAATGAAAAGAACAATTATTGAAATCAATGAAGATAAATGTGTAGGTTGTGGTTTATGTGCGAGTGCCTGTGAGCAAGGTGCTATTCAAATGGTAGATGGTAAGGCTAAATTAATGAGCACGACTTACTGTGATGGCTTAGGTATGTGTTTACCAGCATGTCCAGTGGATGCCATTAAACTAACTGAAAAAGAAGCAGAAGAGTTTGACCAAGACAGAAAAGGTTTTGCACTTAAAGAGGGTGAAAAATCTAAGGGCTGTGGTTCTACTAAAGAAATGACATTCAATGTAGATGACAAGCCTGCTAATCCATTTAGCGTAAATGCTGCACCAGCAAATCCTTTTAATGTAAAAGAAAATGATGGTATTACACTTAAAAAAGATGAGCCAGCTTGTGGTTGTGGTTCTGCACATGAGCAGACTTTCCCTACACCAGGCTTTAAACCAAATGCACCATTAAATGTTCAAACAAATGCAAATGGTATTGCACCGTCTCAATTAAGACAATGGCCAGTACAAATTTCATTAGTAAATGTTGATTCTACATTCTTTGACGATTGTAACATCTTAGTAGCTGCAGATTGTACAGCATATGCTTATGCTAATTTCCATCAAGAATTCATTAAAGGTAAGGTAACATTGATTGGTTGTCCAAAACTTGACAAGATGGATGAGTATATCGAGAAGTTAACAATGATCTTTAAAAAGCACAACATCAACTCAATTACTGTTGCAAGAATGTCAGTACCATGTTGTACAGGTATTGTAACAGGTGTTAAAAGAGCTATGGAACAATCAGGTAAGGCGATTCCTTACTTAGAAAGAACAATTACACCAGATGGTCAATTGAAATAAAAAAAAAAGTAATCTCTCGATTGAGAGATTACTTATTTTTTTGCTCTTTTCTAATGATACGTTTCATTTGCTTAAGTTGCTTGATAACATCCGCTGATAGTAAGTCCAGCTCTTTTAAGTATTCTTCAGCACCTAAGGTGTTGCCCCTGTTGTATTCTCGTATAGACTTCTTAGCGACTTCATGAAGCTTGGCATGTGGTGATTCCATTTCATCAATAGCACTGCACATATTAGGATTTTCGAAATGAGTATTGTCGCACCATTTACCTAATCGACATGTGTGGTGAGTCCCTACTTCAGCTTCTGTTAAGTCTTCATAACCTAGGATCATGTTGTAAACTTTCCATCTCCAGATCAAATGGTCTGTCATACAAATTTCTATTTGAGTATTGATGTCTAAATCCGGTGTTTGAGCAAGTAGTTCTGTTCTTAGATCGCTGATGAGTTGTGAAATAGAATTGACAGCACGACCTGTTTTACTTGTTTCCTTTTGTAATTCTTGAGTCACTTCATTTACGATCATAACAGAAGATGTGGTTTCTTGTGAGGCTGCATTTTGTTCTTCAATACTAGCTGAAATTTCAATAAATGCATTGTTGATTTCAGTTAAATCATCGTGCATGGTATCAAGAGAACCTACAGCTTCTTGCATCATAGTTTTACTGTTTTCAAAACTCTTATTGGAATCATTAAGTGCCTGATTGGTAAAGTTGATTTCTTCTGTTAGCTTGCCAACTGTTTCATTGATGTATTCCACTTGTTCTTTGGTGTTTTCAGCAAGCTTCTTGATTTCGTCAGCAACAACAGCGAAGCCTCGACCGTGTTCACCAGCTCTAGCTGCTTCTATAGATGCATTTAGAGCTAAGAGATTGGTTTGGTCAGCAACACTTTTGATGATGGTTACCATTTCATTGATTTTCTGTGCTTCACTTGATACACGTTCCATGGTTGTCTGTACTTTTTTTGAAGCTTCGAAGCTTTTTATAACGTCTCTAAATGCTGTCTCAATGCCTTGTAAAGATGTGTTGGCAACAGTAATTGAGTTGTTTGTTCTCTCAGAAGAATCTTGAACAAAGTTAGAAATATCTTCTATGGCTGCTGTCATCTCTTCTGAACTAGCAGCCACATTATCAACCATTTCAGCTTGTTTATCAACACCTAAAAGCATATCTTTTATGTAATCGAGTTCAGTAACAAATTTTAAGATGCTATTTATTTTTTGTAAGTATTCTATTGTGTGGTTATCTTCAAGTACTTGGACCTCCTGAACCACTTCCTTTTGAATTATAGGTTCTTCATTTGTTTTCTTTTTTCTCTTAAACAATTTCTCCTCCTAGTTTGTCATAATAGATGTTATTATAACCAAGCTTCTTGGCTAACTGGACGTTTTTTATTGTTGCTTTGACAAGCTGTGAACTTGTTTCATCAATGTATTCTTTTATACCGACTGATACTGTTAAGTCGGATGCATGACCATAATCATATTTATGTATCAGAAGTCTTAGTCGTTCTGCCAGTAGGATTGATTCATCAAGTGATGTATTTGGTAATACGGCGATAAACTCCTCGCCACTGTATCTGCCTATGATATCTGTCGACCTGCAGTTGGCTAGAAGTATATTGCCTATAATGGATAAGGCATCATCTCCTGCAAGCTGGCCGTGTTCTTGATTGTATCTTTCAAAGTTGTCTATGTCTAATATAAGTAGACATAGGGGTGTTTGATACCTGACACTCCGATTTATCTCATGGTCGAGTTGTTCATGGATGTAATGGTTGTTATAGAGATCGGTTAGAATATCCTTGTAGGATAAGATTTCTAATCTTTCTTTCATCTCTTTGATCTGTATGCGATTATTGTATCTTTCGTTTATGCTTTGATATCTTTGATGAGACACAAGTAAACTATAAAATAAAATCACTATAGAAACCACAATATAAAGATTACTTTGAGACATTTTTATAGTTAAAAATATACATGAGCCCAAGATGCTAATCAATAAAGGTGTACGTAAAACTATCGAGATATATAAATACCCAGAAAACATCAGTAGTAACATCAAACCGGAAAATATGAACAGATAAGAGGATGTTTCTCCTATATCACTTAAGATGATTGCAATGATAGTGCACATGTAGAAGGCACCTATCAAAAGTTTATAGTATCTTATCTGATGATTGTGTTTGTGTTGTACCCATATGCCAGATAGGGTTAAAAGTAAAAACATGATCAGTATAACGGTTGCATTTGAAATAAAAGAATCATCAAAATCTCCAAAGGCAATGCTGAGTAAAATATAAACTGTGTACAAAGAACAAAATACCAATATAAGATTGAAGTTTTCTTTTAAGATATATTCTAGGAATTTCTCGTCTTTATTTTTTCTATCAATCATCATAACCTCCCTTATGTATATACCATTATTTAGAAAGTTCAATCGTATTCTAAATAAAATGATTGAAGAGAAGTAAATTATGGTATATTCTGAAAGAGTAGAAACTTAGAATATTTTATATGGGAGGACAATTATGAAAAAATATGTATGTACAGTATGTGGTTATGTTTATGATCCTGAAGTAGGCGATCCTGATAGCGGTATTGCTCCAGGCACTGCATTTGAAGATATTCCAGAGGATTGGGTATGTCCTTTATGCGGCGTTGGTAAAGAAGATTTTGAATTAGCATAAAACATTTGAGTCTGCGTAAGCAGACTTTTTTAATTTCACTTCAATTTTTTTGAGTGCCTCTTAAATTTTTTTGATTGCTTTTAGAAATTTGATGCAAAATATCACTTTCTTTGGTATAGTGACATTAATAGATTAAAAGGGGGCATTAATGGATAAGTTATCAAGCAAGAAAAAACAGTATCTATCAGACATCAGCTTATTTTTTGTAGCTGCCGTATGGGGTGGCGGATTTGTAGCTGTTAAGGGTGCCTTAGATACTATGACACCATTTTTATTAATGGCATACAGATTTGTACTGGCATCATCAATTGTTTATTTATTTTTTCATAAGAAGATAGGTAAAATCAGTAAAGAAGATCTAAAGGTTGGGGCTGTTGTAGGGTCGATATTATATCTGGCTTTTGCGACACAAACATTTGGACTCCAATATACTACAGCTTCTAAACAAGGTTTTTTAACGGCAACATACGTGGTTATGGTACCGATACTGTATTGGTTGTTCTATAAAAAGAGACCAAAGAATAAGGCTATTTTAGGGAGTGTTTTAACCATTGCAGGCATAGCCATGGTTTCACTTAATAAATCACTTGATTTTAATCCAGGTGATGCTTTAACTTTACTTTGTGCTCTTTTCTTTGCAGCACATATCATTGCATTAGAATATTATACAAAATCAGTAGATGTTTTAAAGTTGACATTTCTACAACTCTCAGTTGCAGCACTTTTATTTGTTGTATCAGCCCTTTTATTTGAACCACTGGTATTTAATCTTACAGGGGCAGAAATATCATCGATTGTTTATTTAGCTGTCTTCTCAACATTTTTATGTTACACAGTTCAAACCGCTGCTCAGAAGTATACATCATCGTCACATGCATCGATTATCATGTCTTTAGAGTCGGTATTTGCAGCTGTCTTTGGCGTCTTGCTTTTAAATGAAGTTATGACACCTCTGATGATTATGGGATGTCTACTTATCTTTGCAGCAATTTTAATCATTGAGGTAGATTTTAAGAAGAAATCTGATACAATACAAGTAGACTCAAATGAACTAAGAAAACAATCCAATGAATAAATGATAAAAACTATGACATTGTTCATAGTTTTTTTAGGAGAAATATGCAAAAAGAATTACTAGATTGGTATCATAAAAATCATAGAAAATTACCTTGGATAGAAAGTAGTGATCCCTATAAGATTTGGTTATCAGAGATTATGTTACAACAAACTCAAGTCGCTACAGTTGTAGCTTATTTTAATCGTTTCATAAGTAATTTCCCGACAGTATACGATTTAGCCCAGGCAGAAGAAGACCAAGTCTTAAAGATGTGGGAAGGTCTAGGCTATTACTCAAGAGCAAGACGTTTGATACCATGTGCTAAAATGGTTGTGGAAGTCTATGATGGCCATTTTCCAAATACTTATAATGAAATCATCAAGCTGCCTGGTGTAGGCTCTTATACAGCTGGTGCGGTTTTAAGTATTGCCTATAATGTTAAGGTGCCTGCAGTTGATGGCAATGTCATGAGAGTTTATTCCAGATACTTTGATATGGCTAATGATATATCTGTAGCATCCAGTAAAAAAGTCTTTGAAGAAAAGGTCATGGAGACTTTACCTGAGGACAGAAGACATTTTAACCAGGCTCTGATGGAACTAGGTGCCAGAATATGTACGCCGAAAAACTATCAGTGTAATCAATGTCCTATTCATAAGGACTGCCAGGCTAAAAAACAAGGACTACAGGATATTCGTCCTGTAAAGACTAAAAAGATCAAGAAGAGACATGAAAAAATAGCAGCATGTTACATCAAATGCAATGATAAAATCATGCTTATGAAAAGACCTTCAGAAGGTCTTCTAGCTGGACTTTGGGCTTTTCCTATTGTAACCTATACAGATGATTATATAAGTTTGATTAAAGATCATTTGAAAGAGGACTATGATTTAAAGGTTGATGATTTCAAAGAAATCTCAACAACTAAACATGTCTATACCCATCTGGTTTGGGATATGATACTTGTTGAAATGTCGACTGAACAGCAAGTTGAGGTAGATTTGCCTAAAACTATTTGGGTAAGTTATGAAGAACTTAAAGATTATGCCTTGCCAACAGGTTTTCATAAACTGTTAAAGAATGCTACAAAAAATATTTAGAAGTTTGCGATTACTTTTTAGGATGAAAATATAGTTGACTTTATTGAGGTTAATGGTGATTAATAAGCAGAATGTTGTTTCTGCTTATTTTTTTTATAATTTTCCATTTCTTGTGCTATGATGGATATGAAATGAAAATGGAGGTCATCTATGTTGTTTTTAACCTTGATTGAAGATCAAGCCAAAAGAAGTAAACTTGAAGAAATATATTTAACCTATAAGAGAGATTTGTATATCACAGCTTACTCAATTTTAAAGCGTCATGAATTAGCTGAAGACATGGTACAGACGACGATTTTAAAGATTCATCCTTTTTTAGATAAAATATCTGAGATAAAGTGTAAGAAAACAAGGTCCTATCTCGTTATTATAGTAAGGAACCTTTGTATTGACTATATGAGACGCAGTAAGAAGGAACATTTAACAGATAGTCATATTGAAGAAGTTATCACAAGTGATCTACTTACTTCCTTGATTGAAGATGAAATCATTGGTCGTGAAAAAACGACTGATTTAAACGATCTAGTCGAGACATTACACCCGACTTATAAAGAAATAATCAAGTTAAGGTACTATGATGATTTGACCATTGATGAAATATCACAAGTCTTAGGTATTAGTAAAAACAATGTCAGTGTTCGTATTAAAAGAGGCTTAGAGTCTTTAAAGAAAATTTCTAATGAAAGGGGGAAGTCTTTTGACAGAGCTTACTAGAGAAGAAAAGGATAAAAATATAAGACTCAACGAAACCTTGCTTTATGAAATAGGTTATGATTACTCTGATCAAATATGTAAAGAAACAGACCGTCTCCTAGATCTATATAAAGACTTAGAAGTGCCAGCCACGCTTGATGGGTGGTTTAAAAGATTTAGCCAGGGTTTAAAAGAAAAAGAGGCAAAAGCTCATAAAAGAAAAAGACACTTTAGGACCATGAAGTATGCTGCAAGTATCTTGGTTACTTTAACAGTGGCAGCATCTGTGATTACTTTTAATGTGGAAGCCTTGAGAATCAAGTTCTTTAATCTTCTGATTTCTGATGAAGGGGAATATACTAAAATAATCCCCAGTCCTATAGATGAAAATGATACCGAGAGTCTCAATGAAAAATATGCTGGTTCCTATTATCCAATCTATATGCCTGAGGGTTTTAATCTTGAAAAAAGTCATCTTGGTAATGTGATTGAACTCTATCACTTTGAAAGAGGTGAAGATTTTGTGACTTTAACAACATCACCTCTAGAGGCTTCTACAACCACTCTTGTAGATACTGAGGATGCTGAAGTAACTTATATACTTATCAATGATTATGAAGCCATGCATATCTATAAGAAGGGGACTGTTAAGATTTCTTTTGCAAATGAAGATACTTTATTTCTTTTGGTTTCGAACTTATCATCTGAAGAAGTCATTAAGATCGCAGAAAACATTAAAAAAATTGAATAAATTAAAAAAAAGGTGTAAGAAATCTCATATTAAAGCGTTCTATTATTAGAACGTTTTTTTTGGAGGAGTTATGAGAAATTTTGCTTTGGTGTCATTATTAATACTATTAGGACTTGTCATTTTATCTATTGTGAAAGTGCCTTATTATTCAGAAGATGTAGCAAGTTTTGTTAATGACTTGGAAAATGGTCATGAGTCTATAAGAGAAACAAAAGTCATGTCGAGAATGGGCTATTTGAAGTTTTATGTTTATTTAGAAGATAAGTCGCAGATAGATGAGCATATTTATAGTGATATTTATATGTTTGGTGAAAGACCTGTAGCCAGTCTTGATATCATTGGTCAGGGGTGTCATTCAGAGACTTACTACTATTCTGATTACTATAAGCGTATGGATAAGCTTGTGACTTATTATACATACTTGTTGACATCGTGGATGGTTTGATATGAAATTTCAAAAATGTTTGTATATTGTTTCTTTGTCTGTTGTCATTTTTCTCTTTAATGTACTGATAGGCCTTAGCCTACTCCATAACATGCTTTTAGTAGTGATGAGCATGGCCTTATCTTTATTTTTATGTATGTTCAAGCGCAAGTTGAAGAAGTCCATCACACCAGTGGTACTGGTGGTTAATTTGGTGCTTTTGTTAAGTTATCATAAGTTCTATCTCCATGAAATGCCATCATACTTATACAGTTTTTCTGGCTTGGTCCTTTTTATATGTATTATAGACAGGTTAGATAAAAGAGAAAAAGACTTGTCTTATCATGAAAGTATTTAGTGATCTCTTGTAAATATTTTATAAAGTCATGCAAATTCATAATTTAAGGGGTTCACATCTTATGATAACTGTGTTAATATCTTTAACAATGTTATATTCGTATAATCCCAATAATAAGGTTTGGGAGTCTCTACCAAGAACCAATAATTCTTGATTACGAAGAAAGTAGCAATGCTTTCTTTGTGGTCAGGAATTTTTTTTTGTTACATATAAAAATACTTGATCATAGTAAGCATTCTGTTAAGCGTGAAAGGAAATAAAATGAATTACAAAGCATTACCAAAGATTGACTTGCATTGTCACTTAGACGGCTCTGCAAGACCTGAAACACTTCGTGAGTTGGCCGTAGAGAGAAACTTACAAGTCGCAGATATTGAAAGCTTAAGATCCTCATTGATTGCACCAGAATCTTGTCCGTCTTTAGACGAGTATCTAAAGAGATTTGAATTAGCTGTTCAAGTGATGCAGGACAAAGCTTCACTAGAAAGAATCGCATATGAAATATTTGAAGATGCTTCGTATGAAAATGTTAAGTATTTGGAAGTTAGATTTGGTCCGCTTTTACACATGAACAAGGGGCTTAATCTTGATGAAATTATTTCGAGTGTTCTAAAGGGCATGAATGATGCCAAAGAAAAATATGATATAGAGGGTGGTATCATCATTGCTGCTTTAAGGACCATGCCGACAGATAGGCTGGATGACTTGATTGAAACTGGTTCAAAGTATTTGGATAAAGGCCTAGTAGGATTTGACTTGGCTTCAAGCGAAGTAGCAGGCTTTTGTGATACATTTAAACCATTTGTGGAGAAGGCAAAAGCTTTGGGCTATAAGATAACCATTCATGCTGGCGAAACAGGTGTTGGCAAAAATGTTTTTGATGCAGTGACCATTGGTGCAGATAGGATTGGACATGGTATCCACATTCATAGTCATCAAAAGGCCTTTGACATAGTAAAGAAACATAAGATTGTTTTAGAGACATGTCCTTCAAGTAACGTACAGACTAAAGCAGTAACTTCAATGGAGAACCACCCTATAAAAGACTTTATGGATGCAGGTATTTTAGTCACCATAAACACAGACAATAGAACGGTATCTAACACAAGCATGACAAAAGAAGTTAAGCGTGTTATGGAGACCTTTAACTTAGACTTAAGCGATTATCATAAAATCTATGAGTATAGTGTTCAGGCCGCCTTTACGTCTGACGAAATCAAAGAAAAACTTTTGGCATATATTAGGTAAGAAACATGATTTACGAATAGAGAATTAGGGTATATTTTAATTGGTGGTGACTTTATGAAGAAAAAAAGTTTATTAAAATATATAAATTCTAGTATAAATCTTAAATTATTGTGGATGACAACCGTATGTCTGTTGATATATGTTGTGATTGTATCTACACTAAATTTTAACTCTATTGGACATATGAAAACTGAAACGCTAGATGTTACTGAAACTGAGTTGAATCAGTTAGTTGAAGAGTATTATGGTAATTATGCAGAATCTGTTTATGTACATGTTAATGGTCAAATGGATAATCTCTTTAATGAACTTCACATACTTTCTAGTGCCTTGCAAAGGGTCTTTTCTAATCGGAGTGAATTAACTGAGTGGATAGATGCCATGAGAACATCTTCTTATTTTCGTGATAATCTAGATGAATATTCCAATTATATGCAGAACATGGATGATGAACCGACTGTTGTCTCTGTACCATCTTATCTTTTTAAAGATGGCATTATTGATGAAGAAGTTGTAAAACTCATTGATGATACAAGAATACTGGATCTTTTAATGCCGGCCTTTATGGAACACGGCGTTGAGAAACTGCAGATATATTTTCAAGGTGGTCAAAACCGAGAAGTCTTCAGGTTGGCACCTTGGACCAATTTAGGACAAGATACCATAGCTGTTTATCCTGAATTATTTAATCAACCGATATGGGAGACTTTTAATCCAGGTTTAGCAGGTGAGTGGCGTGAGCGTATTACAAACTCTGACATTGATGAAATCACTCAGCTTTTAAGAGTAACACCACCAGTTCAAGATGGTCTTTCTGGTGACTTGGTATTAACCCTTTCTCAACCTATAGCCAATGAAGGCAAGGATAACTTTGAAGGTACCATTTCATATGATGTATCTATTGGAAAAATCACTTCTATGATTGAAGATATATCCATATCAGAAACAGGTTTTGCCTTTGTGACCCAATCTAGTGGTAATGTATTTTCTGTTAACCAAGATGGTTTAGAGGTACTAGGTTTAAGCTCTGATAGTTTATCTACAACCACTTCTGATGAAGGTTTTAACAGGTTAGATAGAAAATTAGAAGATTCAAAGCATGAAGCCATTCAAAATCTTGACATGAATAATGATGACGAGTTAAAGATTCAAACCATCTCCATTGACGGTGAGGATTATATGTTTGCATCTAAAAAACTTTATTCTTACCAATCGTGGCTACCAGAAAAAAGCTTTTTTGAAGAGTCATGGCAAATTGGTTTTCTAGTGCCAAGAGATGAAGTATTCCATATGTATTATGAAATAGAAGAAGAGATCAACTCAGAAGTGTCTGTTTTAACATTGAATGTCTTTATCATCACTTTTGTACTTGCCATTATTATCTTATTTTTGATCTATAAGTCTAATACAATTGTGACTAGAGAACTTGTAACCTTATCAAAGGCAGCTGATGCTGTTAAACAAAAAAAATATGATGTTGAGATTAAAGTGGATACCATTGATGAAGTCGGTGTACTTGCATCTGCATTTAGAGAGATGATAGCAGAGATCAAAACCTCTTTTCATCAAATGGAAACACATAACGAAAGATTACAAGCAGAAATCGATGAAAGAATCAAAAGAGATCGGATTATAGATTATCTGGAAAACTTTGATTCTGGAACTGATTTACCTAATAAAAAGGCACTCCTTAATATTTTAAAAGAGTTAAAGGATGTTAAAGAGCAGTTTGTTTCACTTGTTGTCATAGGATTAGACGAGTTTAGAAAGGTTAATGAAGCCTATTCGTGGACTTTTGGTGATAAGCTTATAAAGGCTATTTCTGAGAGACTCAGACAAGTTCTGCCTAATGAGTGTATGCTCTTTAAGTTAAGTGGTGATGAGTTTGCTTTTATCTTTAGAGACAACAAACTAAAAAACTTGATCAACACTGTAGAGGATGTGAACCAAACCTTTAAAGAACCTTATAAGATTGGTGATTATGAGATCTTGATTGGCTCAAGTGTTGGTATTTCATCATTTCCATTTGATACATCAGAACCAACAGAGCTTTTTAAGTTTGCTACTAATGCCATGATTCACTGTAAAGAAGTGAACAAAGGCAGGTATGAGTTCTACAGTGCAGAGATGAATGACTCTGCAAGAATGCGTATGATCATCATCAATGAACTGAGAAATGCTATAGAAAATGATGAGTTGACCCTATTATATCAACCGATTGTATCGGTTATGACTAAGGAAGTTACAGGTATGGAAGCCTTGTTAAGATGGGAAAATGATACACTTGGACATGTTTCGCCTGCAGTCTTTATTCCTTTAGCTGAAAAAACAGACTTGATTATTTCATTAGGTATTTGGATCTTAAAAAGAGCTCTTAGAGAAGCCAAGCGCATGCATGATGAAGGATTAGACCATCTAAATATTGCAGTCAACGTCTCAGTAATGCAGTTTTTAGATGCAGGCTTTATTGGTGAAGTGAAAAAGGCCATTGAAGATTGCGGCATAGATGCTAAAAAAGTAACCGTTGAGATTACAGAAGGCCTCTTTATCAACGACTTACAGACGACTCTTAGAGTTTTAAATGAGTTAAGGTCTTTAGGTATATCTATATCTGTAGACGACTTCGGGACAGGTTATTCATCTCTTTCTTATATCAAGGACCTACCACTGTCAAAGCTTAAAATTGACCGTTCATTTATCAATGCCATAGATGATATCATGAGTCAGAAGCTCGTATCGGCTATTATAGGACTTGCTCATAACCTTAATCTAAGCGTTGTTGCAGAAGGTGTTGAGACAGAGGAACAACTGTCTTACATTGAATCAAGAGACTGTGAGGAACTACAGGGTTACTTGTACAGTAAACCTTTAGGTTATGATGATTTTGTTGAATATGTCAAAAAGACCGTATCTAAGTGATACGGTTTTTTAGTAGCTTCTTAAATCCTTTTATATAGGCCCCATTGATGATATCCATATAGGCTTTCATCTTATCAGGAGAAGTTTGGCCGCCTGTCATCAAAATATAAGCTTGAAGGGGTGTTTCATTTGTTGCTCTTTCAAGATTGGCCTTTTCGACAGGGCTGCCAGATGTTTTCATTTCCTTATATGCTTTTCTATATAAATGTTTACCAATCAGGGTATGTTTGATATCCCCTAAGGTAGAATTGATGTCGAACATGCCTTTTTTTAAAGGTGCATTTTTAGTAACAGGTTTAGCCATCATGTTTTCAAAGGTTTCATCTGAAATATCAATGTCTTTCATATAAAACTCTCTTTGCGTTTCGTGATAATCTACTTGCAAATCGTCTTTGTTTTCTATTTGAACAAGATCTTTTAAAAGGATATTTCTCGAATGACTGCCAATTCTAATCTCGTAGTCGCCAGATGGTGCATAAAAATCATTGATACCGGTATGATAAAGAGAAAAGTCTCTTTTATCTAGGTAAAAGTCTAAAGTTTTTTTCTCCTTAGCTAATAAACGTACTTTTTCAAATGCCCTCAGTTCCTGAAGAGGCCTATGAATATGACTTTTAAGTGGTGCTATATAAAGCTGGACTGTTTCAGATGCTGTCATAGAGCCAGTGTTTTTAATATCCACTGAAACGTGAAAGCTTTCCTTGTGCTTGATAAGCTTTAAGTTGCTGTATTCAAATGATGAATAAGATAAACCATATCCCATAGGAAATAGGACTTCTTTTTCAAAGGTATCGTAGTAACGGTAACCAACATAAATGCCTTCTCTATATTCTACAGTTTGAGGTCCCATCCCGAAAAACTTATAACAAGGTGTATCTTCAAGATATAGGGGATAGGTTTCAGTTAGCTTACCACTAGGTGATTCAAATCCATAAAGTAAATCATATGTCGCTTGACCAAGTGCCTGTCCGCCAAGGTGGATTGAAAGTAGGGCGGAAACATGATCGAGCCAAGGCATAAGAACTGGTGAACCATTAGATAAGACGACAACTATGTTTGGGTTGATTTCAGCTATCTGATCAACGAGTGAATTATGGTCAGGCGGTAGATTGAGGTCTTGTCTGTCAAATCCTTCAGATTCGTATATATCAGGTAAGCCGATACATATAACTACCTTATCTACGTTTTTAATCAAGTCTTCTGAACCTGCTACCTGAGTCAAATGGATGTAGTTGACATCTTCTTGGTCTAAGGCTTGTTTCAATGAAATCAAGTTTTTAGGGTTAACATGTGAACTGCCTGAACCTTGAAAACGTGGATTCTCAAAAAAAGGACCTATATATGCAAGAGTTTCTTGTTTTTTTAAGGGCAGTGCACCTTGATTTTTTAACAGCACTGCTGATTCTACCAAGGCTTTTTTAGCAAGTTGATGATGTTTGTCGTAATCCACTTTAAGGGATTTTTTATGGTGCTTGGTCTTGTTGATTAACTTTAGAACACGGTTAACAGATTGATCAAAAGAAGGCTGGTCTTTATTTTTTATAAGTTCTTCTGTATGTTTGTGACTCGAAAAAGGCATTTCTAAATCAAGCCCTGCTTTTAAAGAGGCTATTCTATCAGACACAGCACCCCAGTCACTTACAATAAGTCCGTCATAATGCCACTGCTTTCTGAGTATGTCTGTCAGCAAGTATTTATTTTCGCTGCAATAAGAACCATTAACTTTGTTATAAGCGGACATGACAGTCCAAGGATTTGCTTCTTTTATGGCAATTTCAAATGCAGGTAGATAAATTTCTCTTAAAGCTCTTTCGTCTACAACAGCGTCTATGGACATGCGTCTGTACTCTTGATTGTTGACGGCAAAGTGTTTTAAGGATGCACCCACGCCTATGGATTGAAGGCCATTAATCATAGCAGCACCCAGTTTACCTGAAACAAGAGGATCTTCTGAAAAATATTCGAAATTTCTACCACATAGGGGAGACCGTTTGACGTTGATGCCGGGGCCCAGTAGGACTGAAACATCGTGCGCTTGACATTCTCTTCCAAGAGCAAGACCAACTTCATAAAGTAAATCTGTATTCCACGATGAGGCCAAGGCAGATGCTGTTGGAAAACAGGTGGCAGGTATACTTTCATTCTTGCCTAGGTGGTCTGTTTTTCCTGCTTGTTTTCTGAGTCCGTGAGGACCGTCACACATCATGATGGACGGTAATCCATCTGTTTGATGGGTAGACCAAAAATCTTTTCCCATCAGTAAAGATGCTTGATCTTTTAAAGTAAGTTTCTTATCCATAAGAGTTCCTTTCTAAATTTTCTTCATTTTAGCATCCAGAAAATACATGGACTATGGCATCATGTCTTAAATTCATACGCTTATGGGATTTTTGTGAAATATAAATGGGAAAATAAAAAAACACGTTTTCACGTGTTTTAGATTTCTACTAAAGAAAAACCAATAATTTGATCGGCATAGATGTTTAATTGTTCTACTTTAGTGGTTTGACCACCTTGAACTATTTTAGCATTTGTAAGTTTGATAAACTCTGCATTATCAACCAACTTAATGTTAACTAACTCATTTTCAGCGTCAATAAGTACCTTATTGGCTAATTCATCTACTTTAGAAATATCAAATTCTTGATCGTTACATGGACAAGCTAAATCATCACTACAGTATAGCTCACAATATGATCCGCTTATTTGTCCTGCTGCTGTAACAAGCATCAGTTCATATCTTTTCTCTGGGTTGTTTTTTATAAGATTATTACCCAGAGCAACTAAAGCTCTTATTTGAATGACTTTTCTCGAAAATTCAACTTTTAAGACATTCGGTGTTAATGTATCATGCATAATACCCCTCCCCCTAATTAATACCATAATTGATTATATCATATGGATGAGGAAATAATAAAGTTAATATAGTATTACATTAAATTTTGTGTTTTCTGATTAAATATGGCATATAATAGGTATAAAGGTAAAGATGTTTAAAATTTAAGGGAGGTAAGTATGTCAGTAATTGGAACTAAAACAGAAAAGAATTTATTAAAAGCATTTGCAGGTGAATCTCAAGCGAAGAATCGTTATACTTTTTATGCTAAGCAAGCTAAAAAAGAAGGCTTTGAGCAGATTTCTGCACTCTTTATGGAAACAGCACTTAATGAAGAGCAACATGCCAAAACATTCTTTAAGTTTATGGAGTCAGGTGAAGCGGTAGAAATTACAGCTATGTATCCTGCAGGTATCATTAAGTCAACTGTAGAAAACCTTAAAGCAGCAGCTGCTGGTGAAAACGAAGAATGGACTGAGCTTTATCCTGAGTTTGCTAATGTTGCAGAAGAAGAAGGTTTCCCTGCTATCGCTAGAGCATTTAGAAATATTGCTAAGGTTGAAAAAGAGCATGAAGCTAGATACCTTAAGTTAGCTAAAAACATTGAAAATGATGAAGTCTTTACTAAGCCTGAACCAACTAGATGGAAGTGTAGAAAATGTGGTCATGTTCATGAAGGTCCAAATGCACCTAAAGAATGTCCAACATGTCAACATCCTCAAGGCTACTTCGAGAAGAAAGAAATGAACTACTAATGATGACTTTAGCTTATATCAAACAAGCCATAATCAGTGAAATCGAAGGTTATGAATTCTACAGGATGGCAGCTGGACAAACGCGTGATGTTCAGATGAAAGAAACATACTTAGAGCTGGCTGAAGAAGAAAGAAAACATGTGGTTTGGCTACAGGATTTACATAAGTCTATCGATTCTGGCAGTGATTTTGATCTGATGACAGTTGATGCACCACCATCACCTGAGATATTTAAGTGGGACAAACTTGATAGGGAAGACCCTAAGACCATCTTAAGTGTTTTCGGTATAGCACTTCAGCTTGAAAAAGCATCGTTTGAGTTTTATAAGAAGGCTTCTGAAGAAGTGGAAGAAAAGTCTGCTAAAGAACTATTTAAGATTTTAGAAGCATGGGAAAGAGCCCATTACGATGTATTTAATAAAGAGTACAACAATTTGCAAGAAGATTGGTGGAGTGAGCAAGGATTCGCACCATTTTAAAAGGCCGTCATTGACGGCCTTAAATCATGTCATAATACAGTCTGTTAATGACCAGATTGTTCTTAAATTCTAGATCAACCTTCTCATAGTCATATCCTTTTTTAACCTTGTGAATAACCCTAATCTTTGGTCTGAGTGGAAGGTGAGGGTGTATTTCATCTATTACACCGATTTCACCATTTGACAATTCTACTAAAGCGCCTTTTGGATAAGGCACGATGTGTTTTATAAAAGCTTCTACAACCTTAGGGTTGAACTTGGTATTCGAACCTAATATATACTCTAAAGCTTCATTGGGAGCCACTGCACGTTTGTACGGCCTATCAGAGGTCATAGCATCGTATATGTCTGCTATGCCAACTATCTGAGCAATTTCTGATATATCTTCACCTGATAATCTTTGTGGATATCCACTGCCATCAATACACTCGTGATGCTGAAGAACAATTTGCTTGATATAAGCAGACAAGTAAGTCTTGTCCTTTACAAATTGATAGCCCCTGTTTGGGTGATTAAGTATCATGAGTTTTTCATCTCTTGTAAGCTCTGTTGTTTTATTGATGACATCATTAGGTAAAAGGGCTATACCTATATCATGGTATATGGCTCCTAAAAAAACATGCTTGACCATTTCATCATTATAACCTAGTTTCCATGCAATCAATGAAGACAGTAAAGCAACATTTAAAGATGATGAATAGATATAAATGTCTACATTTTTTACATCAATGTATTCAATGAACTGGTCTTGAGATGACTTGAGCTCATATAAGACATCATCTGCATACTCAGACAGCTTGTCGTGTAGATCCAGGACATGTTTGTCGTCTTGTGCAATGGTGAATAATTCTTTGATGAGAAGCATGCCTTTTACTCTAAAAGATTGTTCTAGGAGTCTATTGACTTCATAATCGCTGTGCTCATCTTTTACATAGATGGTATATATCTTGTTATCATTGATCTTGTAAATGAGATTTGCTGACAGGACAGTATTGGCTTTTAGAAGTACTTGACCAGATGCTGTATATAGGTTTTCTCCTAAAACACTGCCTTCTCTTACATATTTAGTCGGTATAGCTCGCATAATATTCTCCTTTATATATAGATGCCCGAAATAAAGACATTAAAACACTCTAAATGTATGATTTGATGATATTTTGTGGCATATTTTGCATGAATATGGGTATTTATAATGTAGAGGAGGTGTCCTATGGAAAATATCAGAAAAGCAGTAGATAAAGGCAACGGTATTTGGATTCAAGCATTTAAAGATCAAGACTATGAAAAGTTAGCATCTTATTTTCACACAGATGGTGCCATTTTAGGTGCAGACGGAAAAGTAATTGAAGGCAGACAGGCTGTAAAAGAGTATTTACAAGAGTTTATGACAAGAATAGGACCGTCTACTTTTACAATAGAGACCATTGATCTATATCTGGTAAGTGGTGAAATTTATGAAAAAGGTGCTTATACATTAACCATTGAAAATGGCAATCGCTATGAAGGCAAATATATTGTAGAATGGAAAGTAGAAGACGGCGATTATAAGTTTTATCGAGACATAGGCATATAGGAGGATAGATGACAATTCATATAGATCAAAAAGCTGTTGATTATTTGAGAAGTAAAAATCATACGACATTAACGCTTTTTCTAAGAAGCACAGGCGGTGGCTGATGCGGTATCATTCAAGTGCCAGAAGTGGCATATAAGGTACCGGAGGTATCAAAAGGCTTTGAGAAATTTGAACAAGATGGCATAACAATTTACATCCAAAAGATGGCTTTAGAAGGTGCTGATAAAATCAATTTTGTTTTAAGAGGATTTTGGTTATTTAAGACAATTGGCGTGGAGGGTGTAAAGTTTCCGAAAATATAGAGACAGGTGAAGAAGATGAGAAAAATTATAGCAATATTTCTACTCGTGTTATCTTCTGTGACATTTGCTGAAGACATAGACAAACTCTATACAGCTGAGACCTTGTATGATCAAGTAATCAGTTTAGAAAATAAATATCCAGAAATAATTAAGGTCGTCCATTTAGGCCAGTCTACTGACGGACGACCTATTTATGCTGTCGTCATGACAGAAAATGTACATATTACCATGAGAGTAAGTGAGGGTTATGTAGAAAAGATGCACTTCTTAGTTGAATCGGGCATTCATTCTAGGGAAAATCCTGGTCCAAACTTAATGGTTAAGATGATAGAAGACTATGCGAAAGACTACTACGATGACTCTGTGATTGAAGATTACAACTTAAAGGAACTCTTAAGTTCAAATGTCCTTCATATTATTCCTTTATCCAATCCAGATGGTTACAACCTTTCTAACAGAGGCCTTTATACCATCTCGAAGGAAAATCAAAACCTACTCTTATCTTTTAGAGATCAAGACTTTAGAAACTATAAATCCAACATCCGTGGGGTGGATTTAAACAGGAATTTTCCAGGTTATTATTATGATGTAGACCTGGAAAGATGGCGTGATATTTGGAATATGATTCACAATGAGTACACGTCTTATCGACCGGGGGGCGCCTTTTACTTTGGCACCCATGCAGGTTCTGAAGTTGAGACCAAATTGATGATGGATTATTTTTTAGATTATGATTTTAGAAATTATTTAAGCTTTCATTCAAAGGGGGAAGTCATCTATTATGATAAGTGGATGCTTTCTGACAATCATAATAAACATGCCTCTAACTTGGCTTATAAAATAGCGCTTGAAACAGGTTATGACATGGTGGCATCTAGTCGTTATACATCTTCATCTGGCTATTCAACTGATTTTGTTGCCATGAACACTTTAAAACCCTCTTTGACTGTAGAGACGGTCCACTGGAAGCAAACACTCCCTGTTACGACTTCTGTCGTTAATAGGGCATATGATCAAGTGAAACATGTACCTTTGATAGCCATGAAAGAAGGCAATAGGGTAGGTTATTTTGATTACAAATGGTATCTGGATGGAAGATATGTCAGAGATTTTGAAGATCAAGTCTATGCCAAGGCTTTTTATGATGAATATGGTGGCATGGTCTTAAAGTATGAGGGTAGACCAAGACTCTTTTTAAATGAAAATATGAATAAGGTTACAAGGCTTGAGATGATTCAAGAAGTCATGGCGCTTGTGTCTGATAAAGTGGTTCCGGGTCAAGCGTATTTGGACTGTGATGACCTATCTGTCAGAAAGGCAAGAACACTTGGGATAATCAGTGATCAAGACTATTTTAGGCCAGATGATTATGCTACACACGAAGAAACTTATGTGGTTCTTAAACAAGCATTCTATGATGATTATGTCTTATCGAATGACCATCAAGTGAATATAAGAGCTTTCTGGGCTGTAGAAGCAATAAAAATTTTACATGAAAATAATATTATAGATTATGACAGGCTATTGGTGGGTAGAATTACTTTAGGCGAATTAAGAGGTTATCTTGTGATAATTAATCAACTGCTTGAAGGAGTATAAAATGATTGTATGGGATAAAAGGTATTCAGTTGGCGTAGAAAAACTAGATCAGCAACATCAGATGTTCTTTTCCTTGATTAACAAACTGGAGGATTTAACGACACATGATACTTTTTTAGATGAGTTACCTAGGCTTTTAAATGAAATTGTAGAGTATGCGACCTTACATTTTAAATCAGAAGAAGATTTGTTAACGAAGATCAATTACCCGGATTTAGCAAATCATCATGCAGAGCATGAAAACATAAAAAAAGATATCTACATGGAATGTAAACGTGTCATTGAAAGAGAACCGACGGCAATGGATGTGATGTGGCTTTACAATTACATGAATAACTGGATAAAACACCACATTTTAGAAGTAGATATGATGTATGTAGAAGCCTTTAAAGATGAATAATCTTTAAGGCTTTTTTTCATGTGAAAAATCATGTAATATAAAAAAAGAGGTGTTTATGATATTATGTAATTTTTCTAATACCAACTACCATCTAAATTGGTACAAAGATGGTTGGGATGGTTTAACTGAGTTTATAGATAAAAATAAAATGGACGGTATAGAACTCCTGCTTCACGGTAATGAAGACGTAGACCATATTCCTAAGGGCCTTGTAAAGGGTCTTCATTTATCTTATTTTCCTACATGGTTAGAGTTTTATAAGGGAGAAGCCTATGAACTGGACTTTCCAGACGATGAATCTCTTATAAGAACCTTTGGAGGCACAAATCCACTCTCTTTACATGATCGTTTTAAAAGAGATTTTGAGATAGCTAAAAAACTGGACGTAGACTATATGGTTTATCATGTCTCTCATGTAAGGTTAAAAGATGCCTTTTCTTTTGAGTTTACCTACAGTGACAAAGAAGTACTAGACCATACTTTAAAGATTGTAAATGATGTCTTTAAAGGCAAGGGGCCAAGACTATTATTTGAAAACTTATGGTGGCCAGGTTTGACCTTAGACAATAGAGACTTACTAGAAACTTTTTTAGATGGTGTAAAATATGAGAACAAGGGCATAATGCTTGATCTGTCTCATATGATCTTAAAGGGCTACTTGGAAAATGAAGCAGATGGTTTAGCTTATATTTTAGATAGACTTGATCATTTAGGTGATGCCATCAAATGGATAAAAGGTCTTCATATCAATGGGACAGATTCATTTGATTATATGCAGAAGAATCATCTTGATAAATACAAAGAATTTAAAGAAGACCCTAAAGAAAACTTTATGGTGATTTATGAACATATTTCTAGTATGGACAAGCATGTACCCTTGATGGATCCTCGATTAAATGAGATTATTAAAAAAGTTGATGCTGATTATCATATGATTGAAGTTGTAGGAAAAGACAGAGAGACTTGGGAGTCTTATGTAAAAGAACAGTTGAAGGTAATAAATGTTTTATAGTTATGATGATAAATGTTTTGAATATGAAGTAAAATACAGTAATAGAAAATCTATAGAAATCCGAATTGAAGCGGGTGGAAAGGTGGTCTTTAAGGTACCTAAAAAAACACCTGACCATATTATTGAGGATGTCATTGAAAAAAGGCTCAAGTGGATAGAAGAGAAACTAGGTGTCGTCGAAAAGGCTTTTAAGTCAAGAGACTTTGAGACCGGTACTATGGTCTATTATTTGGGGGAAAAGGTACCTCTTAAGATTACTAGAAGAAAAACGGACAAGGGTAAGATTTCCTTTGTACAAGGCGAGTTTGTTCTCATTATTCCAGAAGATTATACTTCAGACCATATCAAGCAAATGCTGATCGCTCTTTATAAGAAGATGCTGAGTCCTCTTATTAAAGAACGTATCCACCATTATCAAAATCATTTTAAAGTGCGTCCTAAAAAGATAACCATTAGAGATCAGAAAACAAGATGGGGGTCTTGTTCATCTTCAGGAACTTTGAGCTTTAATTATAGACTTTTGATGGCACCCTTATCTGTCATTGATTATATAGTTGTGCATGAAATGACTCATATGGAGCATATGAATCATTCTAAGTCTTACTGGAAACGCGTACATGAAATCATGCCAGATTATAAAAGTAAAGAAAAGTTTCTAAAGGAGAAAGGCATGCTTTTAAACTTTGAATGGGAGGCCATATGATTCGTAAGGTGGATGATTTAAAGGTTTGTCATCAGTTGATTGTTGAGAGTTTTTTAGATGTTAATAAGTCACTTGGTATCACCAAAGAGAACTGTCCTGGAAATAGTGGGTATTTGACCTTATCTCAACTGGAGAAACAGGTTTCAAAGGGCTTGATACTTTATGGTTATTATGATCCTGACCTTATAGCCTGTATAGGTCTTATGGAGAAGAGTCATGTAAGATGTAAAATTAAAATGTTATCTGTTTTACCTGAATACAGAAATAAAGGCATTGGAAAAGTCCTTATGGATTTTGCAGAGACTCAGGCGAATGAAAAACTTGTTTTAGGTATGATATATGAAAATCAAAAGCTTTATAAATGGTATGAAGCGTTGGGTTATAAAGTGGATAAGATAAAAAAATATAGGGGTAATGAATTTAACGTTGCCTATATGGAGAAAAAACTTGAAAAGAACATTTCAAAAGAAAGTATCTAAAAATACCATTCAGTGCGAGACGTGTGGACTTGTAAAAGGCCGCTGTATTTGTGATTATGAAATTGATATTAATGCCCCTGTTGAGTTTTGGCTTTTAACCCATGAAAATGAGTTTTCAAGAACCAATAACACAGGTAGGCTTATAGAATATGCCATCGCTTCAACCAGGGTATTTGCATGGTCAAGAACAGAAACGCCGTCTCAGATGATTGCTCTTATGGATGATTATGATGTTTATCTTGTATTTGCAGATGACAGGGATGAGGAGAAAAAACGTGTTAAAAGTTATGAGCCTTCCGAAAAGAAAACAGTCTTTATCATACTAGATGGTACATGGAAGGAAGCCAGAAAAATGTTAAGAAAAAGTCCCTACCTTGCGGACTTACCAATCATTGCACTAAATCCTAAGAGTCAAACATCTTATGATTTAAGAAGAAATAAGGATCAAGGACACTTATGTACAGTAGAGGTGGCTGTAGCCTTATTAGATGAGGTTGGCGCTATTAAAGAAGCAGATGCCTTGAATATGTATTTTGAGTATTTTATGGATAGATATCATGATGGAAAATATGAACATGGAGGGACTAATGACCAAACGATTATTTGATGAAGATGTATATATGACGACTTGTCATGCCAATATTATTGAGAGAACTGACCAGGCTGTTATACTTGATCAGACCATCTTTTTTCCAACTGGTGGTGGCCAGTATGCAGATAAGGGGACAATCAACGGTGTTGAAGTAATTGATGTAAAAGAAAAGGCTGGTGTAATTTATCATTATGTCAAAGAGATGATTACAGAAGACCAAGTTGAGCTTTCAATAGACTGGGAAAAAAGATTTGATGAGATGCAGCAGCATTGTGGTGAACATATCCTTTCGGGGGTAATCAAGCTTCTTTATGACGGCAATAATAAGGGCTTTCATATAGGAAAAGACTATGTGACCATTGACATGGACATTAAAATCACTGGCGATATGCTAGTGGAAATTGAAGACAAGGCCAATGAAGCCATCTATAAGAACATTGAACTGGACTTTACCTATGCTGATGACCTATCTGGTGTTGATTTACCTGTAAGAAAGGATGTTACTGTAGATGAAAATATTCGTATAGTAACCATACCTGAAATAGACTGTGTTGCATGCTGTGGTACCCATCCTCATAGAACGGGTGAAGTTGGCATCATTAAACTTTATAAGGTTGAAAAGAACAAGGGCATGCATAGAATCTTTTTTAAGTGCGGCAAGAGAGCTTTAAGAGATTTAAGAAGAAAAACAGATATTATAAAGGTTTTTAACCAAGAGTTTTCATCAGATGATGAAAGCCTTCTTGACAGATATTATGCTGATAAGGCAAAGTCAGAAGACTTAAAGAAGGCCTATATCGCCTTAAACAGAAAGCAGATTGATCTCAATATTGAAGATCAACTAGACACAGAAAAATCTTACCAACGTATGGTATTTGATGTCCTTTCTGGTCAAGATATGAACTATGTTATCAAACAGGTTTCTGATAAGATGAACACTGTAATCTTGATATATTCCAAGTCAGAGAAAAAAGTGATGTTATCTCATGATGGAACAAAGGATGTCAAGTGTAATGAGATTTTCAAGAAAATTAGAGATTTTGGCGGTAAAGGTGGCGGCAGCATGAAGGTTGCCCAAGGTGTCTTTGAGGATAATGATGCAGGTATGATTTTTGTTAAATACGTGGAGGAAGCTCTTTCATGATTGAAGTCTTCGATAAAGAATGGGTCATTGATTTTCTTAGAAAAGAAGATGAAATCTCTAACTTAAATATGATTGGTGCTATTCAAAACATAGAATATGGTATCTATAACAATCCTAACGACCGACTCAGGATGTATGTAGACGACCTAGCATCTCCAAGAGGTGTCATTCTAAGAGAGCATGATTATTGGTATTATGTTTATGCAAAAGATGACGACTTTATCTATCATGTTAAAGAAAACTTCTTTAATGAACTAGATGAGTTTGGTTTTAACGCTGTTGATAAACGCGTCTATGACATCTTGTTAGAAGGAGAAGACTTGGACTGGGATGAAGTATGTGAACTCCTTTATTATGACCCTAAAGGTCATAGGCCTTACAAGTCAAACTTAGAACTGACAGATGGCTGTGTAGGGGATGCAGTGACTGTTGATGACCATTATACCTATAAGGATGAAACATCCTATGACTTTATTTATGATGATTTAAAAAATCGTCCGTCTTCTTTTTATAGGGTTGATGGTGAGGCTGTTTCATGGGTCATGCTTCATAGAGATAACTCAATGGGGATTATGTATACCAAAGAAGCGTATAGGGGAAAAAACATTGCCTTTGAACTTTCCATGGACTTAATTGGTAAACTAATAAATAAAAATCAAATACCTTTTATTCACATTGAAGTCAGCAATAAGCCGTCTTTTAAGCTTGCTGATAAGTGTGGATTTAAGAGATATAAGACCATATATTGGTTCGGTATTAAGAGATAGTCGGAAATGATTGTCTCTTTTCTTTCTATACTCGAAATATACCTTGATATGCTGATAGTTTTCATCTAAACTTTAAGTAGATAAAAATCAGTTTTTGTATATAAGGAGGCATTAAATGAAGAAAGTAGATATTGAACTATTTAGTAAAAGTAAGTTTCTCTCTAAGTTAAAGCACCGTGACAACTATTTATCTTATGTGGTTTCAGAAGCGGTTATGTCAACTAATGAATATACGTCTAGCATTTATTTATATGATCTATTTAAAAAGACACATAGACGTTTAACGACTGGTACAAAAGATGGTAATTACATATGGTTAAATGATGAAGAGATCCTATTTGTTTCTTCTAGAAACAAGCCTAAGGATAAAATTGTAGAAACGACACTTTATAAGATCAACATTCATGGTGGTGAAGCTGAGCAGTACATCACTATACCATACAGAGTTTCTAAAATGCTTGTAAACGAAGGCATCCTATACTGTATAGCAGGTTATCATGAAGATGCTAAAAAGGTACATGAATTAGAAGGTCATGAAAAAGAAGATTATATCAAAGCTCTAAAAGAAGAAGATGATTACGATGTTATTACTGAGATTCCATTTTGGTCAAATGGGGGAACTTTCACAAAAGGTGGTAGACGCATCTTAGTTTCTTATGATCTAAAGAGTGGTGATATCAAAGAATTGACTGAATCGCCATTTGATGTAGCCGATATCTACATAGATGAAAACTTCAATCAGTTATTTGTGATTGGAAAGGCCTTTGAAGGTATGAGAGAGATTACCAATGAGATTTACTTATACCAAGATGGTCTGAAGAAGTTATATGAAGGTGAGTTTGGTTTTAGACGTATCATCCAGACAGACAAAGACCAATTGATTGTTACAGGAACAGACCATAAGACGTATGGTTTAAATGAAAATCCTAAGTTCTACAAGCTGTCTGATGGTAAACTAGACCTATTAACACCTGATTTAAAACTTGCCATGTCCAACTCTGTTGGTACTGATTTAAGATATGGTACAGGAATGAGTCCGCTATATAAAGATGAGAAGGGTATTTATTATCCAATACTTAATGGCTTTAGAAGTGAAATACACTGTCTATCAGAAAAAACTGAATGTGTATTATCTTTACCGGGTTCTTTAGATGAGTATGTTTGTGTGAATGGTCGTTTTTACGGTATTGGTTTATTTGGTAAAAACCTTTCAGAACTTTATGATTTAACAGATATGACATGTTTATCAGAATACAACAATGAAGTTATAGACAATCATTCTTGGTTACCTGTAGAACACTTTAATTATACAAACAGAGCTGGTATGGATATGGATGGATTTATCATCATTCCTGAAAATCCTAGTGATAAAATGCCTACAATCTTAGATATCCATGGTGGACCTAAAACTGTTTATGGTGATATCTTGTATCATGAGATGCAGTACTGGGCAAATGAAGGCTATGTGGTTATCTTTACCAATCCTAGAGGTTCTGATGGTAGAGACAATGCATTTGCAGACATCAGAGGCAAATACGGTACCATTGATTATGAAGATATCATGGATTTTGTAGATGCGGCTATAGAAAAGTATCCTGTCATTGATTCTGAAAAAATGGGTGTTACAGGTGGTTCTTATGGTGGATTCATGACCAACTGGATCATAGGACATACAAATAGATTTAAAGCTGCTGCAACACAGCGTTCTATTTCAAACTGGGTATCATTCTTTGGTACTTCTGATATAGGTTATTTCTTCGGTGAAGATCAAAATGCGGCAACACCGTGGTCTAATCATGACCTTATGTGGAAGCAGTCACCAATTAAGTATGCAGAAAACTTCAAGACACCAACCTTGATTATTCATTCTCATGAAGACTACAGATGCTGGACGCCTGATGCTTATCAAATGTTTACAGCTTTAAAGTTCTTTAGTGTAGATTCTAAAATGGTTGTATTTAAAGGTGAAAACCATGAGCTTTCTAGAGGTGGTAAACCAAAGCATCGTGTTAGAAGATTAAAAGAAATTACAGAGTGGATGGATGCCTACTTGAAATAGAAAATGCAAGTAAGTTGCATTTGAATGTTAAAAGTAAGATAATTCGACGCATGTTTTTCAAAATGTGAATTAATTGTTACAAAATCGAGGTTTTGTTAACAAATAGACGAAAAGAATTTAAAAGTAGTCAAAAGCTTATGAAATGGAGCTTTTGACTACTTTTTTTTACTAAAAAGAAACGGTTTCCTAGTTTAAATGTTAACTTTTTTTAATATTTACGAGACAAATTTAAAATTTTTATAGTATACTTATGAAGAAAGTTGTTATACAACTTGTAAACTATAATGTTTTAGGGGGGTCTAAAACATTTAACCGAAACAAGGAGGCTAAAATGTTGAAGAAAATTACGACTTTACTTCTTATTGCTACATTGGTATTAGGTATGTTTGCCGGATGTCAAAGTGGTGAAACTGAAGCAACTGACGATTGGAAAATCGGTATTTTAACTGGTACTGTATCTCAAAACGAAGAAGAGTACAGAGCTGCTCAAGCAGTTGTTGAGAAGTATGGTGAAGAACACGTTGTTGTTATGACTTATCCTGACAAGTTCATGGACGAGCAAGAAACTACAATTGCTAACGTAGCATCTATGGCTGCTGAAGAGAACATGAAAGCTTTATTATTAATTCAAGCTGTTCCTGGTTCTTCTGCTGCAATCGATAAAGCTAGAGAAATCAATCCTGATTTATTAATCATTGCAGGTGTTCCTGGTGAGAACCCTCAGGATATCGCTTCTAGAGCTGACATCGTATTTACACTTGACGAGTTAACAATGGGTAGAACTATGGTAGAGCAAGCTGAAAAGCAAGGCGCTAAAGTATTTGTTCACTATTCATTCCCAAGACATATGTCTTATGCATTATTATCTGCAAGAAGAGACTTATTAAAAGAAAACGCTGAAGCTAGAGGTATCGAGTTTGTTGATGCTACAGCTTTAGATCCAACTGGTGATGCTGGTTTATCTGGCGCTCAACAATTTATTCTTGAAGATACACCAAGAATGATTGAAAAATATGGTAAAGACACTGCATTTTTCTCAACTAACTGTGGTCTTCAAATTCCACTTATCAAGTCAGTTTACGAAGGTGGAGCGATTTATCCTCAACCATGTTGTCCATCTCCATACCATGGCTTCCCAGCTGCATTAGGTATTGAGATTCCTGAAGACAAGCAAGGCGACATCGCTTTCTTAACAGATCAAATCAAAGCTAAAATGGCTGAAAAAGATATGACTGGTAGAATGTCAACTTGGCCTGTACCATGTTCTATGATGTTCATCGAAGCTGGTGCTGACTATTCTAAAGCTTGGATCGATGGTGAGTTTGAAGAAAAACTTAACTTAGATAAGGTTAAAGAATACTTCAAGGCTTATGCTGGCGTTGATATCGAAGTTAATACATTAGTTGAAGAAGGTACTGAATACCCTAACTACTTAATGGTTCTTTTAGGATACTTAGACTTCTAGAAAAAAGATAAAGTAAATATTGAATTAAGGTTGCCCTCGGGCAGCCTTAATCTTTGAAGTTGAATGTGAAAAATTAAGCAATTTAGAATACTAGGGTGGTGAAAGCGTGCAAAACGAATATGTATTGCAGATGAAAGATATTCAAAAAGAATACTATGGTAACAAGGTATTAAAAGGTATTAATTTGAATATAAAACCCGGTGAGATTCATGCCATTGTTGGGGAAAATGGCGCAGGTAAATCGACACTGATGAATATCCTATTCGGTATGAGAGTGATTCATGATACGGGTGGGTTTGAAGGTGAAGTCATCATAGATGGTGAAACGGTTGTTGCCAAATCATCGGAAGAAGTTATGCAATTGGGTGTTGGCATGGTACATCAAGAATTTATGTTAATTCCTGATTTTACTATAGCAGAAAACATAAAATTAAATAGAGAGATCACTAAGCCAAACTTTGTGAGTAAAACTTTTAATAGTGGAAGTTTGGAGTTTTTAAATCGTAAATTAATGAATGAAGAAGCGAAAGTTGCACTGGATACTCTTGGGATGGATATCAAGGAGACAACTAAAGTCGCAATACTACCAATCGGTCATAAGCAGTTTATTGAAATCGCTAGAGAGATTGATAAGGAAGGCATCAAGTTATTGGTATTTGATGAGCCTACTGCTGTGTTAACAGAGTCTGAAGCAGACAATCTTCTAAAGGCAATGAAGGCTTTAGCGGACAAGGGTATTGGTATTTTATTCATTACACATAGATTAGATGAAGTAAAAGCTGTTACTGATAATATTACCATTATCCGTGACGGTGAACACATTAAAACTGTACCTACCTCAGAAGTGAGTGTAGAAGAAATTGCAGGTTTAATGGTTGGTAGACAAATTTCAATTAGTCAAAATGAAGACATGAAATCTGAAGCTGAAATTGCAGCGCTAGAAACAGTTTTAGAAGTAAGAGACCTTAAAGTACATATGCCTGGGGAAGAAGTTAAGGGTATTGATCTTGATGTAAAAAAAGGTGAAATTCTTGGTATAGCAGGCCTTGCTGGTCATGGTAAGATTGGTGTTGCTAACGGTATTATGGGTTTACACAGTGCATCAGGCCAAGTTAAGTTTAAAGGTGAAAGCCTTGCAATTGAGAATACCAAAGCTTCGTTGGCTAGAAATATTGCCTTTGTATCAGAAGATAGAAAGGGTGTTGGTCTACTTTTAGATGGCTCCATAGAAGATAACATTATGATCACTTCTATGCAGGTTAAAAGACAGTTCTTAAATGGACTGGGTTTGATAAATAAGCCTAAAGTTAGAAAACATGCTATGGATATGATTGAACAGTTAGATATCAGATGTACGGGTCCAACCCAACCAACTAGAAGATTATCTGGTGGTAACCAACAAAAGGTATGTCTTGCAAGAGCACTTACTCAAGAGCCGGAGTTACTCTTTGTATCAGAGCCAACTCGTGGTATTGATATTGGTGCCAAAAAACTTGTACTAGACTATTTGACCATGCTTGCAAAAGAACATAACGTAACTGTTGTTGTGACTTCTTCAGAACTTGCTGAGCTTAGAGCTGTTTGTGACAGAATCGCCATTATAGCAGAAGGTAGACTGGAAGGAATTCTTTTACCGTCAGCAGAAGATGTTGAGTTTGGTTTGATGATGTCTGGTGAATATCATAAATATAAAGGAGGTAACTCATGAATTTAGTTAAACGTCTTGGTTTACCTCGTATCATAATCATTGCATTCTTTATTTTCCTTTGGGTTGTAGCAGGTGTAAAAGCATTACCTATACCTATTTTAATGAAAGATTCTTTGGTAAGAATTGGTATGAACTTGATTATGGTACTTGCCATGGTGCCTGCAATACGTTCAGGTATAGGCCTTAACTTTGCCCTTCCTATTGGTATCATTTGTGGTATCTTAGGTGGTGTAATGGCCATAGAGTTTGAGATTATAGGTATTTTGGGCTTCTTGTATTCTTTAGCAATCGCTATTCCATTATCAGTAGCATTTGGATGGATATATGGGATCATGCTTAATAAGATCAAGGGATCAGAAATGCTGGTATCGACCTATGTCGGTTTCTCTATCGTATCTCTCTTCTGTATAGCATGGATTGTATTACCTTTTACATCAGATGAAATGAGATGGCCAATTGGTGAAGGTTTAAGAACCGTTGTTTCTTTAGAATCGACATTTGGTGGTATCTTAAATAGATTCTGGGCTATAGAGTTCTCAAATGGATTTGTTTTCCCTACAGGTTTAATCCTGTTTGGTGGATTTGTATGTTTGGTTTATTACATATTCTCACAAACCAGAGTTGGTATTGCTATGAAAACAGTAGGTGATAATCCTAAGTTTGCAGCAGCAACTGGTTTAAACGTTGATCGTTATAGAATTTTAGGAACCATTTTATCGACTGTACTGGGTGCTATCGGTATGGTTGTATTTGCACAGTCATTTGGTTATATTCAGCTTTATACAGCACCATTAATGATGGCATTCCCTGCAGTAGCAGCAATCCTAATCGGTGGTGCAACAGCTAAAAAAGCCAATATTTCTTTTGTAATCATTGGTACTATCTTGTTCCAAGGTCTATTGACTATTTCATTACCTGTAGCAAGTAGTTTCTTCGAAGGTGGTAACATCTCTGAGGTTATCAGAATGATCGTTCAGAACGGTATCATCTTGTATGCATTAGCACAAGGAGGTGGCGAATAATGGCTGAGAACACAATGGTTCAAACTGATCAATCAAGATCAAAAAAGATATTACGTTTTATCATTGATAACAGTGTTACCTTATTATTTGTTATCATCTGTATTTTAGGTGTTATAGCATCAAAAGAACAACCTTTTATATTGGTATCTATGCTACTTGAAAGAATGACAAGAAATACCTTCTTAGTATTGGCTCTTTTGATTCCGGTTGTTGCAGGTATGGGACTTAACTTCTCCATTACCATTGGTGCCATGGCTGCTCAGATAGCTATTATCTTTGTAGCATACTTTAAAATTCCATCAGTTGGTGGTTTATCAGTAGCATTTTTAGTGTCTACGCCAATTGCCTTAATCTTAGGTATGTATATAGGTAAACTACTTAATAGAACACGTGGTCAAGAGATGATTGCATCTATGATCACAGGTTTCTTTGCAGATGGTATTTATCAAATGATTTTCTTATTCATGGCTGGTACCATTATACCTATGACAGGTGACTTTGTACTTTCAAATGGTATGGGTCTAAGAAATACCATTGACTTAATGAAAGACAACGGTATGGGTAAATCAATGGATAAGATCATTGAGCTGGATTTCTTCTTTGTAACTATTTTCTTTGGTATTGCAATAATTGCATACTACCTATGGAAGTTAAACAAAGATAAGCCTGAAGGCATGGATAAGAATAAAAAAATCGGTGGTGTTGTACTGGGTGTTCTATTGACAGTGTTCTCAATTTTGGTTCAATATACGTCAATTCTACCGCATAAATATGGTTTACTTAAAAACGTTAAAATGTCGGTATTCACAGCAATTGTAGTTGGATTGTTTGCAGCATTCAATGTTATTATACTAAATACAAAACTTGGTCAAACGCTTAAGACTGTTGGTCAAGACAAGCATATTGCTGAAGTATCAGGTATAAAGGTTAATAAGATAAGAGTCTTAGCTATTATGTTATCAACATTGTTTGCTGCTTGGGGACAAATTATCTTTATTCAGAACTTAGGTATCTTAAATACTTATGGTTCGCATAAGCAAATTGCCTTATTCGCAGTTGCAGCTCTACTAATTGGTGGTGCATCTGTTTCTAAAGCAACTATTGGTCAAGCTTTCCTAGGTGTATTATTATTCCATACACTCTTTATCGTATCTCCAAAGGCTGGTCTAAACCTATTTGGTGACGCTCAGTTGGGTGAATACTTTAGAACATTCGTAGCATATGGTGTTATCGGTGTATCTTTAGGTCTTCATGCTTGGAAAACTATGATTATGAAACGGCAAGAATGATTAAAGCGTCATACCTTTAGGGTATGGCGCATTTTTACGAAAAGTAAAGACATATTCATGTGTAAAAAGAGAATAGGCACTTCATATATCCTAAAATAAAGAAAAGGGGTGATATGATGAAGAAAGTAATTTTAAGTTTACTAATAATAATTTTTTTAGTATCTTGTCAAGATGGAGAAAAGTATTCCGAAATTGTTGTTAAAGACAATCAAATAGAATTTGATGGGATATATTATGATGTACAATCTGTACTAGAAATGACTTATGAGTACAATGTTAAAGATCAAGTCGCTAAGACGGTTTTAAAATTTAATGATGAGACAAGTACTAGTGAATTTTATTATGACAATGATTTACTTGTGGAAGAAAAAAGAATCTCACCTCATATGACAAACCATGTCTATTATGAATATGATGATGGAAGAAAAGTTAAACAGACCTTTGTTTCGGACGCTGGGAATTTAATCACAGAGTTTGAGTATGAAGAGGATAAAAGAAAAATCACTTTTTATGATACGGATGGAAGCATTTCTCACTACAATGAAGGTTTTGTTGATGAAGATGGCAACATCATAGATTTTGTAAGCTATGATAAAAATGATGTTCAGTCGAGTCATACGGTTAACACTTTTGAAGAAAATTTGATGATAAGAAGTGTATCAGAGACTGTGGATGGTACTAGCTTTAAGTCGTATTATGAATATGATAAGTTTGGAAATAAGACCTTTGCTTATAGGGTGAGATTTTCTGAGGATATCCTCATGTATCTAGATTTTTATGAATATGAATATAAGAAGGACTTGATTGTTCATATGAAAAAATATCGTGTACAATCTGTGATAGAAGAAAATCAAATTAGAAGTTATTGGGACTAAAAAATCACCTTTCGGTGATTTTTTTAATACATGTGATTTAAAGGACCTCTACCTTTTCCTATATTTAAGTCTGCTTTTATAGCGCCTGAAATATAGTCTTTTGATTTTTTGATAGATTCTTCCACGCTGAAGTTCTTTGCCAAGTTTGAGGCAATAGCAGAAGAGAGAGTACAGCCTGTACCGTGTGTATTTTTATTTATATATCTTTCACTTGAGTACCAATAGCACTGTCCCTTTGTATAAAGTAAATCATTGGCTTTTTGACCAAAATGACCACCTTTGATAAGGAGGCTGCCGTTTAAGTTCTTAGAGATGATTTTAGCTGCCTCAATCATCTTTTCTTCAGAATCGATGATCATACCACTGAGCTTTTCAGCTTCAGGAATATTTGGTGTTATAACAGAACCAAGTGGTAAGAGTTCTTGAATCAAGGCATCCATAGCCTCGTTTGAAATTAGTGGATCACCACTAGTTGCAACCATGACTGGGTCTACAACAATATTTCTTGCATTGTATTCTTTTAACTTTTTAACGATGACACTTATGATTTCAGAGTTGGCAACCATGCCTATTTTAATGGCATCTGGATAAATATCTTTGAAAATAGTATCAAGCTGTTGTTCAATGAAGTCCGGTGAGATTTCTACAACGCCATAAACACCAGTTGTATTTTGAGCTGTAAGGGCAGTTATACAAGACATGCCATATACGTCATGGACTGTCATTGTTTTCAGGTCCGCCTGAATACCAGCACCTCCAGAACAGTCAGAACCTGCTATGGTAAGGACTGATTTCATCTTATCTTGAATAAGGTGGTTGTTAACCTCTGTTAGAAGTTCAAGGCTTGCCATTTTAATATCTTCTTTAGAGTAGATAGCAGACACAACAGCAATACCGTCTACTTCAGAACCATGAAGGTCCTTGATGTTTTCTTTTGTAATGCCACCAATAGCTACTACTGGAATATTTACTGTTTGACAGATTTCTTTTAATGTCTCGTGTGATACCTCGGAAGCATCCAGTTTGGTACTTGTTGTAAATACAGCGCCAACACCCAGATAATCTGCACCATTTTTTTCTGCTTCAAGGGCCTGTTCTAATGTCTGTACTGAAACACCAATGATCTTGTCGCCGACTTTTTCTCTAACGTCTAAAAGTGACATATCTGATTGGCCTACATGAATGCCATCGGCACCAGACTTGATGGCGATATCTACATTGTCATTGATGATAAAAGGTACCTTATACTTGTTGCAAAGCTTTTTTAGCTCTATGGCTTCTTGTAAGAAACTATCCTCATCTAGATTTTTTTCTCTTAACTGTAGACAGGTAACACCGCCTTTTAGACTTTCTTCTATATGATCTATAAAAGTTTCTTTTGTTGACCAGGCCCTGTCTGTAACAGCGTACAAGGCCATGGCATGTTTATTATCGAATTTCATACTTTGCTCCTTTATTTAGACTCTCTTCATTTAACTTGTAGATTTCATCTATGATGTAGTTTCTATAGCTAGAACTGCCAGCATTGTTTTTCACTAGCGTTTCATAAGCCTGCTCGCCTGCTAAGCCCATAGACATGATTGCAGCAGCTGTCGCTTGTATGTGATTGTCTGGATTAGCCGAGACAAATGCAGTGATAAGAGCTGACAACATGCACCCTGTGCCTGTTACTCTTGACATTTCTGGATGGCCGTTTCTAATAACGATGGCCTGATCTTTACTTGCTACAATATCAATGGCGCCAGTTATTGCGATGATGGCATTGTTTTTTTCTGAAAAAGCTTTTAAAAATTCTATGGTTTCATTTAAGTTGTCTTCTGTAACTGTATCAATTGCATTGGCATCAACACCTTGAGTTGTAGTAGAACCCATAGCTAGCGTTTTGATCTCAGAGATGTTACCTCTTATGACTGAAAAGTTTACTTGATCTAATAGTGTTTTTGCAGTTTGAGTTCTGAGTTTAGAAGCACCTGCACCTACTGGATCTAGGACAACAGGGTGGTTTAGTGTGTTGCTTGTTTTGCCAGCTTGAATCATAGATTCAATGGTACGGGCATTAAGAGTACCAATATTAATGTTTAAGCCTGAACAAATGCTTGTGATTTCATCAACTTCTTCAATGGCGTCTGCCATGATTGGTGCAGCACCAATGGCAAGAAGGATATTGGCGCAGTCGTTTACAGTTACGTAGTTCGTGATGTTATGTACGAGTGGTGGTGCAGTTTTTACATTTTTAAGTAATGCTGATAAATTCATGTGATCACCGTCTTTCAAATAAATAGTAAGTAATAAAAAATGGAATGCCCAATAAGAACATTCCAGAAAAGTTTACAAGTGACTTCCTACGTTGGCATTATCCAAATCAGGTTAAAGGGTCGAAGTCCAAACTTCCTCTCAGCCGAGTCATCAGCTCCCCTGTATATTCATTTCATGGTAAATATACCATGCTTTTTTATCTAGGTCAATTGGAATAAGTGGATGATTTTGAAATATGACTTGGAGTAGTATTTGGTTAGAAATAAAATTGACCGTTTGGACAGTTTGTTATATAATGGACTTAAGGAGACACGTATGGATGGAAGAACTTTAAAAGGGCAGGAAACAAAGAAAAAAATAATATACGCTACATTACACTATTTATCAGACCATGGTTTAAAAAATATCAGTGCATCTAAAATAGCCAAACTAGCAGGTGTCTCAAAATCCAATGTTTTTCATCACTTTGAGTCAGTGGATATACTACCTATAGAGGCCATGAAAATGATAGCGAGTGACTTGATTGCCTTAAATAATGTGGATCAGGTATCTTCTTTCAGAGACCTGCTTATCTATATAGGTGATGAAATATTTAAGGACAATGAAGAACACGTTAACTTCTATAGATCTTTTTTCGTACTATATAATGAAGCCTTTCATGATGAAAGGTACAATGATTTAATTATGGATATCAAGCTTGCTTATGGAGAATCATTAAAAGACGCTATCATAACCTTAAACGGGGACATTTATGAGGACTTAGATGATTACTGTCAACTTGTGGCTGTTATAGCTGATGGTTTTGGCTGTCATTTCTTAACAGATTTAAATGTTACATATTACAAACGTCTATGGGCTATTCAAGTAGATATGCTTATAGATAAACTTGAGAAACTAAAAAAATAAGAGATTATTTTTTTAGATAAAAAACTGACCGATTGGACAGGAGGTTTTATGAACTATTCTATATTTTATTTTAGTGGGACAGGTAATACATGGTATGCAGCTCAAAAGTTGAAGTTGGCTTTAGGCAAAAATCATGTATCATGTTACTCAATTGAAAACGACTATTTAAAGGATAACTTAGAAAGCATAATTGAAGCTTCTGATCAAATCATCATAGGTTATCCCATTTATGGTTCGGAAGCACCTAGAATTATGCAGACCTTTATCAATGATTTACCGACTATGAAGGTTACCAAACCTTTGGCAGTTTTTTGCACACAGGCATTTATGTCGGGTGATGGTGCCAATTACTTGTCAGATGTTTTTTTAAAGAAGGGTTATCACTTGATGCAAACATTAGAATTAAAGATGTCCAATAACTTTTATGTACCTGTTTTTGTAAGAGCATTCAAAGTTGGAAATCGAGAAAAAATCAATAGAAGAAATGAGAAGGCTCATGAAAAAATCATAGAGTTTGCAGGTCAAATTAGACAAGGTGAGGCTGCGGTAAAATCTGTTAATGATATTCAAAATTGGCTGGGGGATACTCAGAGAAAACATATGGATACCTACATTGAAAAGGTTAATGAATCAATTTATGCAGATAACACTTGCACAAAGTGTGGCATGTGTGTTAAACTATGTCCTGTTGAAAACATAAAACTAACCGACAAGATTACTTTTTCAAATCACTGTATTGCATGTATGAGATGTTATCAATCGTGTCCAAAAGCTTCTATACAAATAACGGATGCTTCAAAGGATTTGGACAAGTACCCTAGATTTAAAGGCCCAATTGATAAGTTTGATTTTAATGTGCTAAAAGTATAAAAAGTTGTTGACATGTAGTATGTGCCGTGTTAGGATAGTTATGTTAGAAATGAATATTGCTTTTCCAAGTAGAAGTATCCGCTTCTCACCACGGCAGCTAGCGCTAGCCTGGTAGCGAAAAATTAGAGAATGACTATGATTTTTATAGCGGATATTTACATCCGCTATTTTTTTATTCTATGGATCCATAATGAAAAGCAAAACAATAAACCAGGAGGTGTAGCGTTATCAAGAAGACAGAAATCAATGAAGAAATTAGAGACAGAGAAGTAAGATTAATTGATGAAAATGGTGATCAATTAGGAATTGTATCAATCGATAAGGCGATGGAACTTGCCAATGAACGCGAGAGAGATTTAGTTAAGATTGCGCCAGGTGCTAAACCGCCAGTTTGCAAAATTATGGATTACGGAAAGCATAAGTATGAACAAGCTAAGCGTGATAAGGAAGCTCGTAAGAAGCAAAAGACGCAACAGGTTAAAGAAATCCGTTTAAGCTTAAATATCGAAGAGAACGATATCAAGACTAAGGCTAAGAATGCAGCTAAATTCTTATCTGGTGGCGACAAGTTAAAAGTTAGTTTACGTTTTAGAGGTAGACAATTAGGTCACACTAACCTAGGTTATGCTGTATTTGAAAAATTTGCAAAAGAAATAGAAGAATTTGGCACAATGGATTCGCGTCCAAAGATGGAAGGTCGTTCAATGACTACCATGTTTACGCCAATTAAAAAGTAGTGAAAGGAGGGCGTGAATATGCCTAAAATGAAGACACATAGAGGTGCTGCTAAGAGAATTAAGGTGACAGGCACTGGTAAATGGAAAAGAGGACAAGCTTACACAAGTCATATTCTTACTAAGAAGTCACCAAAGAGAAAAAGAAATTTAAGAAAAGCAACATTAATTTCTGCAGGTGATATGAAGAGAGTTAAGCAATTACTACCTTACAAGTAAGGTTTAAGAGGAGGTTTGAATAATGGCTAGAGTAAAAGGCGCTGTAAACGCAAAGAAAAAGCATAAAAAAGTATTAAAATTAGCTAAAGGTTACTACGGAATGAAATCAAAGATCTTTAAGGCTGCTAACCCAGCTGTAATGAGAGCTTTAAGATCTTCTTACGTAGGTAGAAAGACTAGAAAAAGAGATTTCAGAAAGTTATGGATTGCTAGAATCAATGCAGCTACAAGAATGCATGATATGTCATACAGCAGATTCATCAACGGTCTTAAGAAAGCAAACGTAGAGATCAACAGAAAAATGTTATCTGAGATTGCTATCCACGACGCTGAAGGTTTTGCTAAATTAGTAGCATTAGCTAAAGCTAATATCTAATATATGAATCAGAGGGAGACCTCTGATTTTTTTTATTTAGATTTTTGAAACCTATTAGAATCTTTAGCTGGGTGCAGAAGGTTCTTATTTTTAATCTGGCTCTAATGTTTTATTTTAATTTATATAATAAGATATTATCGAGGTGATTTGATGGAGATAAAGTATTTTGATGAAATAAATAAGGACGTATTAAAAGTTTGGTATTCTATGCCTTCAAAATATGATAAGTATAAGAAGCGTTACAGCAAGAAAAAGGATGCTGACTTACACAGACTTAATAAAAAGTTAAAAGCTGGTTTGAAGCGTCTAGATATCAATAAATTAGATGATGAGATTGCTGACGCCTTGGTTGATGAGGTTCAAACGTTTGCTGTAAGAACAATTGGCATGTCACAATCAGCTGTCGATGAAATTTTTAAGAAAGACTATTTTGAGCATAGTAAGACCTTTATAGAACGTGCCAGACAAGTTGAGCCTGAGATTGATAGAGAAGGCATATTTCAAGCTCTTAGAAATGTATGGGTCATGCATTCTATGCAGATGTATCTTGGACAAGAGGTAGAAATTACAGATTCTGTTTTTGCCTATTCCATGCTTTATCCTCTAACGGACAATTATCTTGATGATCCAGGTATTTCAAAAGCTGATAAGATGGATTTCAACATGCGTTTTAGAGAAAAAATTAAATCGGGCCATGGTCAAGGTCGTAATGAAGCTGAATGCAAGTGTTTTGAGATGATCGACTTGATTGAAAAGGATTGGAACCGCTTTGATCATCCAAGGGTATTTGAAGGTTTGTTGGCTATACTAGATGGACAAAATGCCTCCCTCCACCAGCATGGTATGAAGTCCTTGTTTGATAAAGACTTGCTGTCATTAACCTTTTATAAGGGTGGCTCTTCCGTGCTTGCTGATGCTTATTTGGTTAAGGGAGTTTTAAGTCGTGAGGAGGAGTTGTTTGCCTATATGTATGGTGTTATCCTGCAACTTGCAGATGATTTGCAGGATCTAGAAGTTGATTTAAAAGAAGAACACTTTACAATCATGAACATTCAGGGGACTTTAGGACATTTAGATACCATCTTACATAAGATGCTTAATCTCATAGATCACTTTATTGATAACCACTATGAGCAAAACACAAAGGCTCAAGTCGCCTTAAGAGAGTTAACACATGAAAGCATTCAACTACTTATTTTTGAAGCCCTTATGAGGAGTAAATCCTATATTTCAAAGGCTGTTTATAAGAGGATTTCAGAAGGAAGTCATTTTTCTACTAGGGCCTATAAGAAGGTAGAAAAGTCTTTTAACAAGCAGTTAAATACAATTGTAGCATCTTTGTAGTTTGTACATGATGATTTGTGGTATCAGTGTAATGATACCGGAGGTGATTGTATGAAAACGTATAAGTATTGTCAGTCATGTGGCTTTCCAATGAAAAAAGATCCAAATGGTGGTGGCAGTGAAAAAGATGGCAGTATCAACAAGAAATACTGTTATATGTGTTACAAAGATGGTGAGTTTCTGACACCTAAAGAAGTTGACACACCTAAAAAGATGCAGGACTTCTGTATAAACCAGATGAAAAAGTCTGGTATGAATGGCTTTGTAGCTTGGCTAGCTACCAGGGGTATTCCTAAATTAGAACGCTGGAATCAGTAGTATATATTATAGGTTTAACGACAAAACAAAGTTTTGTTGTTAAACTTATTTTTTTTGAATGTTTTGCTTATATTAGGGTAGTAATCTCTTATGAGGAGGTTGGGTATGAGCAAAGTAAAACTCAGAAAAATATCGGCAAAAATAATGCGAGCAATTTTATTAGTGAATGTTGTTTCATTGGTTGTCATTGGTGTGGTAGTAGGTATGACTGTAAATAGCCGGGTCGGAGACCAATCGAAAGATGGTGCTGAAACACAGATTGCAGAAAGTATCAATGCCTTTGAACTTTACTTTTCAGACATTGAATCAGCAGTAAGTGTTATTGTTAATGATATTAGGGCTGATGTCGATGTAGATAAGGCATTAAGAGACAAATCGTATTTACAAGACTATAAAAAAGATATTGTAAAACGTCTTGAAACTTTAGGGGAGAATACAGATTTAACAAGATCTATTTACGTCTACTTTAATACGGTTAAGTTTGACCAAGAAGTAGATGTATGGATGTTACGTCAAGACGATGGTTCTTATGAACTGCAAGGGGCATTTGGTTATGATTATTACCTAGACTACAATGCATGGTACAGTGAACCCATTGACAATAAAAATACATTATGGACATTTCCATATGAATCATCTGCAGGTGGTCTGATTACATCTTATGTAACACCAGTTATTGTAGATGGTGAGGCAATTGCCATGGTTGGTATGGACTTATACTTAGATGATGTAGAAAAACTGTTAGAAGAGACTACTTTGTATGATACTGGTTATTTATACTTGATGCATCCAGATGGTAGAACGATTATACATCCGAGACTACCTTGGGAAGATAGAGATGGAGACGGTACGCCTGAACCATGGAATATGCTAGAAGTTGGAGATTATCAATTTTTATTAGATGAAATGAACTCTAGAGATGCAGGCTTTGTAGCCTATGACAGAGATGATGGTTCGCCAGTAATTGCAGCTTTTGGTCATCTCAATAATGGTTGGATAGTGGCTTCTAGTATTCCTGCAAATGAAGTTATGGCTATGGTTACTGTTGTTCTAATAACCATTGTTGTTGTTTTGGTTGTATTTGTTATAGTAGCAATCCTTGTATCTCTATGGATGGGTAACTCCATTACAAGACCAATCCGTAGGATTGTTGAATCTATAGAACATATTAAAAATGGTGATTTTACAACTGTTGTTGAGGTTAAATCTAAAGATGAAACTAAGTTGTTAGCAGATGGTTTAAATGATATGTCTGCTTCTGTAAGAGATTTAATCGTTGAAACCAAACACGTTTCGAGAGATATGGTGGATTCAGCCTCTAACTTGGCGGCCATGAGTGAAGAAACAAATGCGACTGTAGACCAAGTTGCTGTCACAATCCAAGAGATTGCAAAAGGTACTCAAGAAACTGCTGGTGATGCTGAAACTGGTGCTGAAATTGCAGCAAATATCAACAATCAATTTGTAACCTTAATGGATAACTCTACTGCTATGAAAGAAAATGCTGAAGTGGCTATCGAGATGAATAAGACTGGTTTAAAGGCTCTCGATACTTTGAAAGAGAAGTCTTCACAGGCGAACTCTTCTAATGAGAGAGTTAAAGATGCTGTAGATAATTTGGATAAGAAGGCCAATGAAATTACAGACATTATCCAGGCCATTACATCTATAGCTGAACAAACTAATTTACTTGCACTAAACGCATCTATTGAGGCTGCTAGAGCAGGTGAAGCTGGTAGAGGTTTTGCAGTTGTTGCAGATGAGATCAGAAAGCTTGCAGAGTCATCAAGTGAAGCGGCTGAAGAGATTAGAACCATTATTGTAGATATTCAAGGCGTGAGCCAGGAGACTGTATCTGTTATGAATGAAGTAACAGAAATGAATGAGCAGCAAAATGAAGCCTTAGGTGATGTAAATGTTGCCTTCGATAAAATATTTAGTTCTGTAGATGGTATTTCATCTCAAATAGAGATTGTTACAACTGAACTTGATGCTCTAAATGATAGTAAAAACCAGCTGGTTGCTTCTGTTAATAATATATCGGCGATTTCAGAGGAAACAGCTGCTGCGACTGAAGAAGTTGAGCGTTCAATGGACGAGCAAACGAAAGCAGTAGAGCAAGTTGCAGAGAATGCAGACCGCTTGAATGCACTGTCGAGTGAGTTGAATCAAAAGATAGAATTCTTCAAAGTTTAATTAGCCCATTAGGGCTAATTTTTTTGGAGTTTGTTTTGGAATTAAATGTGTTATAATAATAAGGAGTAAATGGAGGCAATATGCTAAAAGACAAATTAAAACAACAAAATTTAAATCCCGCGCAAATCTTAGTACTTGGCTTTGCTTTGATTATATTGGTTGGGGGTATTTTACTTTCAACACCTTTTGTAACACAAACAGGTGAGTCTACAGGTTTTCTAAAAGCGCTCTTTACATCAACTTCCGCGGTCTGTGTAACTGGACTTGTAGTAGTAGATACAGGCACTCATTGGAATATGGCTGGTCAAATCATCATTTTGATTTTAATTCAGATTGGTGGACTGGGTATCATGACCATGGCGACTTCTGTTGCACTCATTATTGGACGAAAGATTTCTCTGAGAAGCCGTTTGATTATGCAGGAAGCTCTTAATCAGTTTACAATACAAGGTGTTGTAAGACTGACAAAATACATCATTATAACGACCTTTGTCATAGAAGGTATAGGCGCTTTTTTCCTAGCCATGAATTTTATACCGGATTACGGTGTGCCTAAGGGTATTTTCTTTGGTATTTTCCACTCTATATCAGCCTTCTGTAATGCAGGTTTTGATATTATAGGTGGTGGTAGATCTTTAACACCTTACACAGAGAACTTGTCTGTTAACTTTATAGTAATGAGTTTGATTATTTTAGGTGGTTTGGGTTTTACAGTGATCATTGATTTGATTCGCTCAAGATCTTATAAGAAGTTAACCCTTCACTCTAAGATTGTTGTGATGATGACAGTTACCCTTATCTTAGTTGGCTTTGTTTTATTCTTTGTTATGGAGTTTAACAATCCAGATACCATGAAAGATTTATCATTAAAGGGTAAGTTAACTGCAGCCATGTTCCAGTCGGTTACAACGAGAACAGCTGGCTTTAACACCATTGATCTTGCTCAGATGCATGATTCGTCAAAGCTATTAACAGTACTTCTCATGTTTATCGGTGGTTCACCAGGTTCAACAGCCGGTGGTATGAAGACAACAACTGTTGCTCTTGTGATTCTCTTAATCATATCTGTTGTAAAAGGTAGAGATGATGTGGAGTTCTCTAGAAGACGTATTTCTAGAGACAATGTCAACAGAGCCCTAACAGTTGTAGGTGTTGGTATAAGTTTAGGATTTTTAGTTGTCTTTTTACTGACAATGACTGAAAAAGGTGCAGATTTTATCACCCTATTGTTTGAAGCTATATCCGCTTTAGGAACAGTAGGACTATCATTAGGTTACACATCGAGTCTATCAGCACTCGGTCAAATAATAATAATTTTTACAATGTTCGCAGGACGTGTTGGAGCATTAACAATAGTATTTGCTCTGGCCCAATCAGATAACAAAGCATTGATTAGATATCCAGAATCAAAAGTCAGTGTTGGATAGAAGGAGGCAATATGAATAAGCAATTCGTAATTATTGGTTGCGGTAGATTTGGATCAAGTGTGGCTAGAAAGCTTCATGAGTTAGGTAGTGAGGTTATGGCCGTTGATTCTTCTGAGGAAACCATTCAAAATATAGCAGACTCAGTAACACACGCGGTGCAGGCAGATGCAACAGATGAAAATGCCCTAAAGGCCATTGGTATTAGAAACTTTGACGTTGCTGTGATTACAATTGGTGCCAATATCCAGGCTTCTATTATGGTAACACTTATGGTAAAAGAACTGGGTATTAAACATATCGTTGCCAAAGCGCAAAATGAAATGCATGCAAAGGTACTATATAAAATTGGTGCAGACAGGGTTGTGTTCCCTGAGAGAGAAATGGGTGTTAGAGTAGCTAAGAACTTAGTGTCTAACAAAATTTTAGATTACATTGAGTTATCAGAAGAATATACAATTGCTGAGGTTACACCTTTAAAAGCATGGATCGGTAAATCATTAATCGAACTGAACGTAAGGGCACAATATGGTATCAACGTTATCGCTATTAAGTCTAATGAAAGCATCAACATCAATGTTGGACCAGAAGAGTCTATCAGCGAGCATGATATCCTTGTAGTAATCGGTCATAATGACGATATCAGAAAAGTTGAAAGTGGTACTAGATAGTGAAGTTAATTACGTCAAAAGACAATGCCTTTATAAAATCGGTCTTAAAACTGAAAACTAAAAAAGGACGTCTAAAGGCAAATGAGTTTATACTTGATGGTTATAGAATTGTTAAACATGCTTTAGAAAATGATATAGCCATATCATCTATTATCATGACGGAAGACTTTTATAAGAGCCATGATTTAGATTTTAACAATATCGTTGTAACCAGTGACGCCATTATGAAGACATTGGTAGAGACAGAGACACCTCAGGGGATTCTTGCAATTGTAAAGATTGAAGAAGTCCCTTTAAGAGAGGGGCCAGTCTTGTTTTTAGATAAGATTCAAGACCCAGGCAATCTGGGAACCCTGATTAGAACAGCTGAAGCCGCTGGTTTTGGTGGCGTGATCCTAAGAAAGGGCTGTACAGACCCTTACAGTCAAAAGTCTATCAGATCTTCTATGGGTTCGATTGTTTCCATTCCTGTTCTTATGGGCAGAGATATAGATGATCTAATGAAACTAGACTATAAGATATATGGTGCAGCTTTAGAAGGCGGCAAGCCTTATAGGGATTTTACGTATGACGTTAAGACTTTATTGATTATTGGTAATGAAGGCAATGGTATTACAGATGAAGTATTGGATATCTGTCATGAGCGTATCTACATACCTATGAAGGGGGATGTAGAGTCTTTAAATGCTTCTATAGCAGGTGGTATTTTAATGTTTGAAATTGCTGCTTGTGTATCTTAAAGGCATATGTTATAATACTAGCATTAAAAGCAAAGACAAAGAGAGTAGTAGATGGATGATTTTAAGAGAGAGAATGGTTGGTGAGAATTCTCATGATGAAATCTATGAAGTTCACTTTCGAGCTGTAGGGCTGAATTCAGTAGGTTCTATCGTTTCATCCACGTTACGGATATCGAGTGGCCTTATGGCAATTTGGGTGGTACCACGGATATTACTTCGTCCCTATTTTAGGGAGGAAGTTTTTTTATTGTAGAATATGTCGTATACCATTCTTAATGAATAGAGTTACGTAAGTATGAGAGGAGAGTGTCATGAAAGAACGTTTGTTGAAGATTCGAGAAACGGCAACTGAAATGATTGAATCATCATCGTCTTTAAAAGAGTTGGAAGATTTACGTATAAAGTTTTTAGGAAAAAAAGGTGAATTAACTGACATCCTAAAAGGTATGGGTAAACTTTCGAAGGAAGAAAGACCAGAGATGGGCAAGGTTTCAAACGAAGTAAGAAGTCACATTGAAACAATGCTTTCTAATATCAAGGAGACATTAGAAAAAGAAGCATTAAACGCAAAGCTTAAGAGTGAGGTAATTGATGTTACATTACCTGCATCAAAAGTTAATGTTGGTAACAAGCACCCACTTATGAAAGTATTTGATGAATTACAAGATATCTTCTTAGGTATGGGTTACAAGATCGCTGAAGGTCCAGAAGTTGAAACGGTTTACAATGCCTTTGATGCACTTAACTCACCTGATGATCATCCATCTAGATCAACATCAGATACATTCTACTTTGCACCTGATATCTGTTTAAGACCACATACTTCAAGTGTTCAAATCAGAACAATGCAAAATCAAAAGCCGCCTATTAAGGTTATTTCTCCTGGTAGATGTTTTAGATTTGATGAGTTAGATGCAACGCATTCTCCAATGTTCCACCAGTTAGAAGGTCTTGTTGTGGATGAGAATGTAACGATGGCTGACTTAAAAGGTGCCTTAGACTTGTTTGTAAAGAGATTCTTCGGTTCAAACATCAAAACTAAGTTCAGACCACACCACTTCCCATTTACTGAGCCGAGTGCAGAAGTAGATGTTACATGCTTCAAGTGTGGCGGTGTAGGCTGTAAAGTTTGTGGCGGTACAGGTTGGATAGAAATCCTTGGCTGCGGTATGGTTCACCCTGAAGTATTAGAAGAATGTGGTATCGATTCTGAAAAGTATTCTGGTTTCGCATTTGGTATGGGTGTAGATAGAATCACAATGCTTAAGTATGAAATTGAAGATATCAGATATTTATTTGAAAATGATATGAGAATGATCGACCAATTCTAAGGAGGAAATTATGTTAGTACCAGTTAAATGGTTGTCTGAATATGTAGATATAAAAGACATTGACGTTAAAGTATTAGAAGAAAAGTTGATCATGTCAGGTTCTAATACCGAAACTGTTGAAGAAACGCTACCGAATGTTGTTAACATTGTGGTAGGTAAGATATTAAAAATTGACCAGCATCCAGATGCTGATAAGTTAAAAGTTCTTGAAGTAGACCTCGGTGACGAAACAGTTCAAATCGTTACAGGTGCAACTAATGTAGTTGAAGATGCTTATTTACCAGTTTGTAAGGTTAACTCTGTTTTAGCGGATAAGACGAAAATCAAAAAAGGTAAGTTAAGAGGCGTTGAATCTTTTGGTATGTTATGTTCTTTCCAAGAGCTAGGCTTTGAAAACTCTGTTATTCCTAAGAAGTTTATTGATGGTGTTTGGTTACTACCTGGTGAATATCCATTAGGTACTCCAATTGGTGAAATCGAGGACTTAAAGGATGCAGTAATTGAGTTTGAAATTACACCAAATAGACCAGATTGTTTATCCATTCTTGGTATGGCAAGAGAAACTGCTGCAACTTTAGACTTAAAAGTGAAGTATCCAGAAGAAACAATTGAGAATGAATCGGGTGATGTTAATGACTATATCTCAATTGAAATTGAAGATGCAGACCTTTGTCCTAGATATACAGGTAGAGTGGTTACAGATGTAAAAATCGAACCATCACCTTTATGGATGCAGTTAAGACTTATGAAAGCTGGCATGAAGCCAATTTCGAACATCGTTGATATTACCAACTTTGTACTTTTAGAGTATGGTCAACCTATTCATGCATTCGATTTAGAGACAATCAAAGAAAAGAAAGTGATCATCAGATCAGCGAAAAAAGGTGAAAAGCTTGTAACGCTTGATGATCAAGAAAGAGAATTGACTGAAGAGATGCTAGTTATTGCAGATCCATCTGGTCCAATTGCACTAGCAGGTGTTATGGGTGGTGCTGAAACTGAAGTATCTGACAAGACAAAATCTTTGTTAATTGAAGTTGCCAACTTCAACAAGAAGTCGATTAGAAAAACTTCTAGAGACTTAATGTTAAGATCAGAAGCTTCTTCTAGATATGAAAAGGGTGTTTCAGAAGATTTAGTAATTGCTGCGACTAACAGAGTATGCCACTTAATCGAAAAGTTAGGTGCTGGTAAAGTTGTTGGTGGCATTGTAGATGTATATCCTAAAAAGCGTGTGATTGAGCCTATAACTGTAAGAAGCTCAAGAGTGAATGGCTTACTTGGCTTAAATCTAACAGTAGATGCTATGAAAGAGATTCTTGAAAGACTTGAAATTCAGGTTCAGCTTGAAGGTGACAACCTTGTTTGTACACCACCTCATCAAAGACTTGATTTGCTAAAAGAAATCGACTTTGTAGAAGAGGTTGCTAGACTTTATGGTTATGATGTTATTCCATCAACTCTATTTAGAGGTAATGAATGGGGTGCACTTACTAATGGTCAGAATATCCAAAAGTTAACACGTGAATCACTGGTTGCTTCTGGTTTAAATGAAATTACAACTTATTCGTTTGTTAGTCCTAAGTCTTTAGACTTAATCAATGCGTCTGAACATTCAATTCTAAGAAATGCAGTTAAGTTAATAAATCCACTTGGTGAAGAATATTCAATCATGAGAACAACACTTTTACCGAACTTATTAGAGGTTCTAGGTAGAAACTTCAAGAGAAGTGTAAAAGAAGCTTCAGCCTTTGAAGTTGGAAACTTATTCTTCCCTAAACAACAACCAATCGTTGAATTACCTATCGAGAAGAAATCACTTGTTATGGGTATGTACGGTGAAGGCAAAGACTTCTTTACTCTAAAGGGTGTTGTAGAGGAATTATTTGAATCATTAGGTGTTTCTGGTTATAAGTATGAAGCTGAGACTGAGCATGCAACATACCATCCAGGTAGATGTGCAAACATCGTCTTTGGTGATAACCACATTCTAGGTACATTAGGTGAAGTTCACCCACTTGTAGCAGATAACTATGACATTGAAGTACCAGTATTAACTGCTGAAATCGACTTCAATATGCTTATGCAAGTTACAGCAATTGATAAGAAGTATCAAGGTGTACCAAAATACCCTGCTTCTACAAGAGACTTAGCTATCCTAGTAAAAGATGAAGTTTCAAACCAAATGGTTTTAGACATCATCCATGATAAAGGTGGTAAGCTTCTAGAATCAGTTGAGATCTTCGATGTGTATAAAGGTGCTCAAATTAAGGCGGGTCATAAGTCTATGGCATATGCATTAATCTTCAGAGCAAAAGATCGTACACTGGTAGACGAAGAAGTAAATAAGGCTATGGATAAAATTCTAAAGAACTTAGAAGAAAAACTAGATGCTGAATTAAGATAATATATATCCCTTCATTATGAAGGGGTATTTTTTATTTTTCATGTTATAATGAGACCATTGAAAGAAGGTTTTATGAAAAAAATATGGATAGCAATGTTGGTATTGCTTTTATGTGCTTGTAGCTCTCAAGCGTTAGACAAAGAGCTTATAGCCATAGAAGTTTTAGATAAAGATGGTCAACTCCTTATGAGTGGTCAGGTATTTGAAAATGAAGGTCTTCAGTATCTTTCACTAAGTGATTTTGTTGACTTATCTAATTTGATGAACGAAGACTTAAAGCTTATAAAGAACTTAAAAAAGGGTGATTATGATAAAGGGAATCATAGGCTAGCCATTACTTATAGAGCTGATGCCAATGTAAAAGATGACATGATACTTGCTATGGTTTCTGTAGGCTTTAATCTAAAAAATAGGTCTGTAGATGGAAAAGACTATTCAACCAACTTGGATTTTAGTGAGGGGGTCTTTAAGTATCATAAGATTGGAGATACTATTTATTTGCCTTTAGAAGCCATAAGAACTTTCATCTATAATGGTGATCTTTATCTTCTAAAGAAAGATGATTATAAGTATGTACTTTATGACAAAAATAGAATCAATGATCTTGTTAAAGAAGAAGCGTTTTTTAAGGATATTAAGTCTAACAACCAATACATGCAAGGCTTAAAACAGATGATGCTTATTTCAAATACAGGCGGAGCTGTAGGTGAGGTAACCGATTATAATCAATATTATTATGAGCTTCTCAAGATCTTAGATATAAGAGATGATTACCACGCTTATGTTTTTCCTGTTGAAGACCTTTCTACAGATAGATTAAGTGATTTAGGCTATCCTGCTTTTATAAAGCAGAGTAATTATTATAAGTACGTGAAGTTGTTTACTTCTGATGATCCTCAGGTAACCTATAAGAAGCTGAATCATGAGACCATGTATTTAGATATAGACAGTTTTTTTATAGATGAGTTGATGTTTGAATCTAGAATAAATCATTTCTTATCTGACCTAGATGAAGAAACAACACGACTTATAGTGGATCTAAGAAATAATAGAGGAGGCTGGATATCAAGTTCAAGTAAGCTTCTAAGTGTTTTCTTAAAGAATATATCAATGAACTTAACTTATAAGGTTGGTGATGAATTAGTTTCTTTACAGACCTATCAACTAGAGCAGAATTCAAATAGAAGAGATTATGAGGTTACTATTTTAGTGAATGAATCCAGTGCATCTGCGTCACTTTATTTTGCAAATATTATGAAAGACAATATGGATGTATATATAATAGGCTCAGAACCACTGAATAAACAAGCATATCAAAAGGTTTATTTTCAGCTGATAGACGGGACGCTTATTTCAAAATCATCAGATCAATATGCCCTAAGCAACAATGAAGGCATCGATTTTAATGATCTTATCTTAGTGGATAAAGTAATGAATGATGACCAAATAGAGGCTTTCCTTGAGAGTTTTAAATGATACTGTATTATATATGACAAGAAAGATTGATTTTCCCTTCATCCTAGAAGGGATTTTTTATTGACGAATGTGGTATAGAATATCACAAATGATACAGAAAATTCACAACTATATTTTCTCAATATGTTATAATAAAGTGAATTAAGGAGTTATGTATGAAAAAATATCATTCCATTCGATTTAGAATGTTGTTCTTAGTTGCATTACTGATTTCAGGCTTTGTAGTTACATTTGTAAATTATCAGGAAATCGAACAAAGAGAAACATATATTAATAAGCAAATCTCATTAACGCTGAAATCGGAACGTCTAATCGAAAGTATCGAAAAGTTAACATATTACAATGCACTCTATGAGATAGAAGACACTTCTGTAGTAGAGTTAATGGCTGGTTTAAATGACAATTACGATGACTATACGCTTGTGTTTCCGGAGTTTGTTGATGTAAAAGTAATCGATGATTACGGCTATCAGTTGAATCAACTTCATCAGTCTATAGAAAACCAGAATGCCCTAAGCTATGATTTTGAAGATTTATTGATGAAAAATAGTTTGGTAAAAGATGCACTCATAAAGGCAATTAGAGACCATGCAACAAGTTCTAGAAATGTCTTTATGTTGATGGTGGTGATTATGATTTGTATCATGTCATTAACAGCAATCATCATCTATAGAGAAGTGATCATTCCGCTTAAACATGTGACTAAATCAATCAACGCCCAACATGAAAAATTGGTCATCAATGAAATAGAATCGATTAACTCTAGAAATGAGTTTAAGTATCTAATAGATGGTTATAACCGCCTTGTTAAGAAGAACATGCTGGTTTCTACCATCAATGAGAAAATTTATTCTAGACAAAGATTTGATGATATCTTTGATTTTATTTATGATAACCTAAAACCTTTTATACCCTATGATAGAATCGGTATAGCAGTCATTACCCCTGATGGTATGGCAGTAGAAGCCATCAAGGCCAGGTCTTCAAATGAGATTGTCTTAGGAAGAGGATATAAGTTAGACTTTAGCAAAACAAGTTTGATGAAAGTCATTGAAGATCATGATATAAGAATCATCAATGATTTGGATGACTACTTAATCAAGCATCCAAAAAGTGAATCTACTAGATTGATGATTGAAGAGAATATGAAAGCATCTATGACCTTGCCGCTATTTCACGAGGAAAAAGCGGTTGGTGTTGTCTTCTTTTCTTCAACGGCAAAAGATGTTTATTTAGAAGAACACAAAAGATTTCTAATCAATATTGCCAATGCTTTAGGCACTTCTATGGAAAACTCTTTTGTTTATGAAAATATGATGATTTCTACTGTTAGATCTTTTGCAAAAATGGTAGAATCTAAGGACAATGTTACAGGCAATCACATTGACAGAATCTCTTATTACAGTGGCTTTGTAGCCAAAAAACTTGTAGGGGATTTTGAGGAAATCGACGATGACTTTATAAGAAGAATTAAAAGACTGAGTCCCCTTCACGATATCGGTAAAGTCAGTATTCCTGACAACATTTTAAATAAGCCTGGAAGACTTGACGATGATGAAATGACCATCATGAAAACACACAGTCTTCATGGTGCTGAAGTTCTAGAAGAACTTTTAGGTTCAGTAGGTGATGTTGAGTTTAAAATGGCAGCTGATATTGCTAAGTACCATCATGAAAAAATTAATGGTATGGGTTACCCTGAAGGCCTTGAGGGAGATGCTATTCCACTTGCAGCAAGAATTGTTGCACTGGTCGATGTATTTGACGCCTTAACAAGTGAAAGACCTTATAAAAAAGCATTTGACTTTGAGCAGGCCATTGACATCCTTAAAAAGGATGCAGGTTCTCACTTTGATCAGGTCATTGTAGACCGTCTGATGGAACATTTAGAAGAATTTGAAGCACTTTATAAAAAGTTATGGACTTCTTAGTTTGAAAGCTTTCTTGTTGGTTATATTTATAGTATGATTGATATAGTAATATATGTGGGGTGTAAATATGGCAAATAAAAATAAAATTTCAGTAAGAATATTAGATCAGGATCATTATCTGGTAAGTACAGATAATCAAGAATACGTAGAAAAAGTAGCAAGATTGGTTGACGATAGGATGCAGGCCATATTGAAGTCGAACTCATCTTTAAGCTATACTAAGATAGCCATTTTGACTGCTTTGAATTTAGCAGATGATTTAACAAAAGCGAGACATCAACTTGAAGAGCTTTTACCAAATCAATCTACATCAAGCGATGATATAGAAGAGACTAAAAAGCAGATATCTTCTTTGACACGACATGTGTCAGAAGCTGAAAGTTTATATGACAACATCTTAAATGAGTTTGAACTTGTCAGATCCTCAAGAGGTCAACAAGAAGCTCAGTTAAGAGAGTTGGCTGAAAAGCTTGAGAACATGTGTGGTGAGATGGTAGACAGTGATGAAGCACTTTCAAGAGCCACAGCGAGAATTGCAGATTTAGAAGAGAAGCTTTTACTTAGAGAAAGTGAAATTGCAGAATATATAAAAGTGTTTGATGAACTCGAAAATGAAAAACTACAAGAATCAATGACAGAATATGATGATTACGGTTTTGAAGAAGAAATCATATACGAAGAAGACTTAGAGGAGTAATCATACTTCTCTGTTTTATTTCTATTGAGAAGACTCATGTTATTTTAACATATTAGGAGGAATTATGACTGAATTATTAGCACCTGTTGGTGGAGAGGAATCTTTAATTGCTGCCATTCAAAATGGTGCAGATGCCGTGTATTTATCAGGCGGCTCTTTTGGTGCAAGAGCTTTTGCCAAGAACTTTGATGACCAGGCTTTAATAGAAGCCATTAAATACGCTCATATTCGAGATGTAAGTGTCTATGTTACCGTGAACACACTTATTAAGGAATCGGAGTTTGAGGATGTTAAAAAGTACATTGATTTTCTATATATCAATGATGTAGATGCTGTTATTGTACAGGATCTTGGTTTAGCAGACCATATAAGAAGGACCTATCCTGATTTAGAGATGCATGCCTCTACACAAATGTCGGCACATTCTTTAGAGGATGTTAGGTTTTTAAAAGACTTCGGTTTTTCTAGAGTTGTTGTGGCTAGAGAAATGGGTTTAGAAGAGATTAAACAAGTGAAATCTCAAATAGATGTTGAATTAGAAGTTTTTGTCCATGGTGCTTTATGTGTCAGCTATTCAGGACAATGTCTGATGTCGAGTATGATTGGCGGCCGTTCTGGCAACAGAGGCAGATGTGCCCAGCCATGTAGACAGCTTTATACTTTTGAAGATGAAACATCTTATGCCATTAGTCCGGGGGATCTAAACGTTATAGATGACATCGATGAAGTTATTGAAGCAGGTGCAGATTCATTAAAGATTGAAGGTAGAATGAAGGGACCTGAATACGCAGCTTCTATTGTTTCAGCCTACCGTCAAATGATTGATTTTAAGAAGTATGAGACAGATTTACACCGCTTGTTTAACAGGTCTTATACCAAGGGTTATTTATACAATGAAAATATCATAAGGTCTGACGCCCCAGGTAATCGTGGTGAAAGAATCGGTACAGTTGCATCATATGATGCAAAATCAAAGAGACTACATTTGAACCTAGAAAAACCACTCAACAAGGGTGATGAAATTCAAATAAGAAGAAAAGACTCTTCAGTGGGTGCGAGATGTGATTTATTCTTTGTTGGCAATCAAAGAGTTAAAAATTATGACTATAAAGATGGTGTTACAGTAGAGTTTAAATACCCTGCAAAAGAGGGCGAAGTTGTTTACAGAACTTATGATACTGAAATCATGCATGAGGCTAAACAGTCTTATCATAAGGAGACCAAAAGAATCACTGTAGAGATGGCACTTTTATGTACCTTAGAAGAAGTGGTATTGAAGGTTTCTGATGGCAAAAATGAAGTGGTGCACTCAAGTGATGTATTACCTGAAAAAGCTGAGAAGGTAGCCATCAATCATGAACGATTGATCAAGCAGCTTAAAAAGCTCGGTTCGACGGCTTATGAACTCGGCCATATCGATGTATTTTTAGACGACGGCTTATCTTTGCCATCAAGTGCCATCAACGATTTAAGAAGATTGTGTACAGATGAACTAGATGCTTTAAGAGCAAAAAGATATGACCGTGAGTTAATCGTGAATGATCAGGCTTACGAGCTTGTTGAAGACAGGTTTTCAGAACTGACTGTATCGGTTAGGTATACAGAGCAAGCAGAGGCCATTAAGGATTTAGAAGTAGAAATCTATAAGTCTGTGCCTAGGGTTTCGACGACAGAGATGTATTCAGATTTTGATAAAAATCAGACAGTTCTTGCTGGCGCTTATGGTCATTTGAACTACTTTGATGAGGTTTATGCAGATTACTCACTAAATATCTTTAATCAGCATACCATCAATGCTTATCATGATATGCAAGTTAAGCGTGTCACGCTTTCATATGAACTAAACAGAGAAGAGTTAAGGGAGTTAAAGCCTAATAAAGATCAGTCTCTTGAATACATTGTTTATGGTTATACGCCAGTTATGATCATGGCTTATTGTCCAATTACAAAAGCACCGACTCATTGTAAGTCATGTAGTCAGCCGTGTAAAAATCATCCGGTACTTTTAGACCGTTTTGGTGAAGCTTATACCATGATTAGAAATGGTCAGAGATTAGAGCTTTTGAATAGCAAGCGATTGAATCTGATTTCTGAAATGGATGATTTGATGCGCACTAACATCAGGTATTTCAGATTGGATTTCACAACGGAATCTCCTGAGGAAGTACGTGAAATTACTGAAGCTTATTTAAGAGTCGTAAAAGGCAACAAAGGTAGACTGCATTTTTCAAATCAATCCTTGGGTCATTATCTTAAAGGCGTTGAGTGAAATATGATTGTAAAATAAGAATGGAAAAATCATGCTATAATTAGTGTGAAAGGAGTTCCAAAATGAACGAAAAAGCATTAAGAGTATTAGAGTTTAACAAGATTAAAGACTTGTTGAAGAAGAAAACATCTTCATCTCTCGGCCAAAAGCTAGTAGATGACTTGGAGCCTTCAACGTCTTTTGATGAAATAAAAGAATGGTTAGATGAAACCAGTGAAATAAATAGTATGATCATATCAAATGGCTCTTTTCCAATAGGGCCATTTGTAGAGATGGATATCTACCTTAAAAGAGCAGCAATAGGATCTTTTCTGTATCCAGGTGAATTAATTGAAGTATCTGATACACTTCGCACGGCTAGACGTGTTAAGCAGCATATTAGAAAATCAAATATGCCAGACCTTAAGTATCCTATATTCGAAGCTTATGGTGATTTGATTTCTACTTACAAGGATATAGAAGATAGGATCAATATCTCTATAATCGGAGAGAATGAACTTTCTGATCAGGCATCACCTGCCCTTGCAAGTATCAGAAGACAGATTGAAAAAAAGAATCAAGCCATTAGAAACAAACTGAATTCGATTATTACTTCTGATACCATGCAGAAGTTTTTACAAGATTCTTTAGTTACTATTAGAGATGACCGTTTTGTAGTACCGGTAAGGGCTGAACATAAAACCCACTTAAAGGGGATTGTTCACGATAGGTCAGGTTCTGGTAATACCTTGTACATCGAGCCGATGGCGGTTGTTGAACTCAACAATGATTTAAAAGAGTTAAGACTTAAAGAAAAAGCTGAAATAGAGAAAATATTAACTGAGATAACAGCTCAAGTATTTGTAGCTGAAGAAGGCATTAAGTTAAATCAAAGCTTACTTCAGAAGATAGACTTTGCAGTAGCAAAAGGTAAGCTATCAGTAGATATGAGAGGTATGGCACCTGCACTTATTGATGAGAGGCGTATTAAGCTAAGAAATGCTCGTCATCCATTTATAGATCCAAAAGAAGTTGTACCTTCAAATGTTTGGTTGGGTAAGGACTTTACCACTCTTCTTATTACAGGACCTAATACGGGTGGTAAGACTGTTACATTAAAGACCGTCGGTTTACTTGTGTTAATGACCCAGTCAGGTTTGCATATTCCTGTGGATCATGGTACAGAGATGTCTGTCTTTTCTAATGTATTTGCCGATATAGGTGATGAGCAGAGTATTGAACAGTCTTTGTCGACTTTCTCAAGTCATATGACTAATATTGTTTCTATTTTGCATGAAGTGGATGAAGATGCCCTTGTTTTATTTGATGAACTGGGTGCTGGTACAGATCCGACTGAGGGTGCTGCGCTGGCTATGGCCATTTTGTCTGAACTTTATCATAGACGTATTAGAACACTTGCAACCACTCACTACAGTGAGCTTAAACACTTTGCTTTTACAAAGCCAGGTATTGAAAATGCATGTGTAGAATTTGATGTAGAAACACTTTCACCAACTTACAAGCTTTTAATAGGCGTGCCAGGAAAATCAAATGCCTTTGAAATCTCTAAAAAGCTTGGTCTAAGTGATTATGTAATAGACAATGCCAGAGCGCTTGTTGATAACAACAACATTGAATTTGAAGATGTTTTATCATCTATTGAAACCAGTCGTAAGGATGCCGAAACTGAACGTGATGAAGCCATTAAGTTAAGACTGGATGCAGAAAAATTAAAGAACCAGCTTCAAGATAAGAGAAATCATATAGAGAAGCGTCAAGATAAGATGATTACAAAAGCCAAAGAAGAGGCCAATGCTATTCTTAAGAAGGCTAAACAAGAAGCAGATGAAATCATCAAAGAGCTGAGAGGCTTAAAGACTAAGGGGACCAAAGAGCAAAATAAACGTATTGAAGAAATGCGTAAGAAACTTAAAGATGGTATTGATGATACTTCTGGTAAAATCAATCAAGTCCTAGTGGATGAATCAGACATTCCTAAGAATCTTAAGGTTGGTGAACCTGTTTATATCATCAACTTAGACCAAAAGGGTGAGGTTGCTTCAAAGCCTGATAACAAGGGTGATTTGACAGTACGTGTTGGTATTATGAAGATGAAAGTAAACATCAAACAGGTCAGAAGAACCAATGCAGAAAAGAAGAAGTCTTTTACATCTAGTAGATTATTTAAATCTAGGTCTGCAAATATTTCTACATCTATTGATTTAAGAGGGTCAAACTTCGAAGATGCAATTTATGAACTAGACAGATATCTAGACGATGTAGCCATGTCTGGTCTTGATCAGGTTACCATCATTCATGGTGTGGGTACTGGTGTACTCAAAAGTAAGCTAAAGGGTTATTTCTCGAAACATCCTCATGTTTCATCTTATAGAGAAGGTGAATATGGTGAAGGTGGCGCAGGTGTAACGATTATAAAGGTGGCCAAATGATATTAGTATCTTCTTGTTTACTTGGCTTGTCGTGTCGATATGACGGCAAAGAAAAGGCAGATGAAAGGGTTATAAACTACTTAAAGGACAAGGCCTTTATGCCAATATGTCCTGAGCAGATGGGTGGTCTTACTACACCTAGACCGCCAGCAGAAATTGTTTCATTTCAACCACTTAAAATTTGTACAGAAGAAAATGATGTAACAAAAGCTTTTGTAAGAGGTGTGGATGAAGTCATGAAACTGGTGAAGCTCCAAAATATAGAAAAGGCTATTCTAAAATCAAAAAGTCCTTCTTGTGGGACTTACGAGATTTATGATGGCTCTTTTACAAGAAAACTTGTCAAAGGCTCTGGCATCATGGCAAAACGTTTGATGGCAAATGATATAAAAGTAATTAATGAAAACGACTTGGATTGATTCAAGTCGTTTTTTTTGAACTAGGTTAAAGTCAACATTTATTCTAGTTTATCAAAGTGATTTTCTATTACTTAGTTGACTAAGTAATATTTTCTTGATATGATTTACTTAGCCGACTAAGTAAGGAGGATTTATGTACGATTTATTTGTATTATTACAAGAAGTTATGAGACACAACCATAAACTTTTGCATAAAAATTTAGAACCATATGGTCTCTATAAGGGACAACCTAAAATACTAGGACTATTATCTCATCATGAAGCTCTGTCGAAAAAAGACATCGCTGAGAGATTCAAACTGGCTATGCCTACTGTGACCAAAACCATTGAAAGGCTTGAGAAGAATGGTTTTGTCTCTACTTTCCAGGATGCTTCTGACAAGAGAAGAACCCTTGTTAAGTTAACAGACAAGGGAAGAGAGGTTCATAATGATTTGATTTCCTTTAAGAAGTCATACGCAGAAATCATCTTTGATGGCATCAGTCAAGAAGAACTCTTGCAGATGAAATCCGTTTTAGAGAAAGTTAAATTAAACGTATTGGAGTATGATCATGAAAAGAATGATTAAGTACTTAATGAAGTACTGGATGTTTGCCTTATTATCGCCACTACTTATGTTTATTGAAGTTCTGATTGATCTCAATCAACCCATGCTGATGCAAAAAATTATAGACATTGGTATCAAGAACAATGACATGGCTTTTATACAAGAGTATGCCTTATATATGATAGGTTTATCTTTTATTGGTATGACTGGTGCTGTCATATCCGGTATTGTTGCTGTATATGCATCACAAAGTGCAGGTGCTGATATTAGGGATGATCTATTTACCAAGGTACAATCTTTGTCATTTAAGAATCTTGATAGCTTTAAGGCAGAATCCTTGATTACCCGTTTAACAAATGATGTTGTTCAGATACAACAGTTCTTTCAGCAGTTGATGCGTATTATGGTAAGAGCACCTTTTATGTTAATAGGATCTGTTATTCTGACTTTTTATATCAGTATGAAGTTTGGTTTGATTTTAGTATCGTTTATTGTTCTCTTACTGATCATAGTGTTAATAGTGATTAAGCAGGCGAAGCCTTTATTCAAGAAAGTACAGGACTCAGTTGATTCCGTTAATGGTGTTTTACTTGAAAATGTAAAAGGCATACGAGTCGTTAAAGCTTTTGTAAGACAAGATTATGAGAACGAAAAGTTTAATGATGAAAACCAAGGTTTAATGACTATACAGATAAAAGCTTCAAGGAAATTCGCCATTATTTTGCCGATTATCATGCTGACAATTAACCTAGTCATTGTTGCAGTACTTTGGTTTGGTGGTATTGAAGTCGTTGAAAGTACCATGACTGTAGGACAAATTGTAGCTGTGATCAATTATACAACACGACTTTTATTTGCACTTCTTATGACTGGTATGATCTTCTTTAGAGTGTCTAAATCTATGGCATCTGCAGATCGTATCAATGAAGTTCTTGATAAAAAATCAGACTTATTCTATGGTGATGATTACAAGGAAATCCAAGGCAAGATAGAGTTTAGAAATGTCTCTTTTAAGTATGACCAGGAATCAGAAGACTGTGTACTTGAAGACATTAGTTTTCAAATTGAACAGGGACAAACACTTGCGATTATGGGTTCAACAGGTGCTGGAAAATCAAGTTTATTACAACTAATCCCGAGGTTTTATGACCTGAATTCAGGACAAATCTTAATTGATGGTCAGGACTTAAAGACCTATTCTAAAGACTCTTTAAGAGAGCAAATTTCTTATGTACAACAAAAGTCGTTTCTGTTTTCAGGTACGATCAGATCAAATGTATTCTTTAATAAGGCAGTGGATGAATCGGTCATCAGCCATGCACAGGCAGACAATATTATGATTGTTAAAGAAGGTATTGAGTCGAAAATCATGCAAGGGGGAAGCAACTTGTCAGGTGGTCAAAAGCAGAGACTGACCATAGCGAGAGGTCTTGCCAATAAACCGAGTATTCTTCTTTTGGATGATTCAACATCTGCCTTGGATGTAAAGACAGAAAAGCATTTGAAAGAAGCTTTAGAGACATCCTATAAGGATACAACCATTGTACTCGTTGCGCAAAAAATTTCTTCTGTTATGAATGCCGATAAGATTTTAATTATAGATGATGGAAGAGTTGTTGGATCAGGTACACATGAAAAACTTTTAAAAGAAAATCTTATTTATAGAGATATCTATGAATCTCAGATGGGGCAGGTGATATCATGAGACCAGGCATGGGAAGAGGGCGGTTTGAGAAAAAAGCTCAGAAAGCAACCAATATAAGACAAACATTAAAAAGGCTTTTAACTTATATGAAAAAGGCCAAGTATACCATGCTCTTTGTGACTGGCTTGGTCATCTTTTCTTCAATACTTAATGTATTAGGCCCTTATTTTATTGGGCGTGCAGTGGATGAGTATTTGTATCCGAAGAACTTAAATGGATTTTCAAATCTTTTAATACTACTGGCCTGTGTTTACATTTCGGGCGCACTGCTTAACTGGATCACTTCTTATTTGGTTGTAGGTGTGTCTCAAAGGACAGTAAAAGACATTAGAAAGGATTTGTTTTCAAAATTACAAGTCCTTCCAGTCAAGTTCTTTGACAGTCACAATGACGGTGATTTGGTTTCTAGATTGACAAACGATGTTGATAATATATCTAATACCTTGAATCAAAGTTTGACTCAATTGATTTCAAGTCTGGTGACCCTTGTTGCTGTATTTGTTATGATGGTTTTTCTAGATATCAGATTGACACTGGTTTCAATATTATCTATACCATTTGTAATCATCTTAACCCAAACCATTGCAAGCTTTACCAGAAGATATTTCAAAGATAAGATGGTTGATTTGGGGAATCTAAATGCTTTTACAGAGGAGAACATATCTGGACAGAAGGTTGTACTGGCTTATGGTCAGGAAGAAGATGTCATCAAAGAGTTCATGATAAAAAATGACAAGTATAGAAAGTCTGCTATAAAAGCAGAGACTTTAACCTCTATCATGGGACCTATCATGAATTTCACCAATAACATCATCTATGCACTTATAGCCTTAGTAGGTGGTTATATGGTAGTCAATAAAATGACCTCTGTTGGTGTAGTAGTTATCTTTATCAATTATTCAAGACAGTTTTCAAGACCTATCAATCAAATTGCAACCCTTTACAATACCATTCAATCTGCCATAGCAGGCGCGGAACGTGTCTTTGAAATACTAGACAAGCCAGAAGAACTTTATGAAGGAGACCAGGCTTCTATTGAGGGGCATGTCCATATTGAGAGTTTAGATTTTTCTTATGAAGAAGACAAGCCTATTTTAAAGGACATCAACATGAAGGCTTCAAAGGGAGAGATGATTGCCATTGTTGGACCGACCGGTGCTGGTAAAACAACCATCATCAATCTTCTGACTAGATTTTATGATGTAGATAGGGGTCAAATAAAGATTGATGACAAGCTGATTTCGGATATCGGTCTTAATGAACTGAGAAGACAGCTGGGTATTGTACTGCAGGATACTTATCTCTTTAAGGGAACGGTTATGGATAACATTCGTTATGGTAATCCAGACGCAAGTGATGAAGATATCTATAGGGCTTCAAAATTGTCCAATGCTCATAAATTTATTCATAGACTGCCAGAAGGGTATTCAACGGTTTTATCTGGTGAAGGCTTTGGCATCTCACAGGGTCAAAGACAGTTGATTGCCATAGCGAGGGCTATACTTGCAGATCCTAAGATTTTAATACTTGATGAAGCGACTTCTAGTGTAGATACAAGGACTGAAAAACACATTCAAGAGGGTTTATTAAACCTTATGAAGGGAAGGACTTCTTTTGTTATCGCCCATAGATTGTCTACCATAAAATCGGCTGATCAAATATATGTAATGGACGATGGTAAAATCATAGAAAAAGGCAATCATAAGGATTTGATGAGCCTAAATGGTCATTATCATGACATGTATACCACCCAGTTTATGGTGTCGTAATTAAGACGGGATTTATCTCGTCTTTTTGTGACTTCAAGTATTGTGATATTTCCATTTTAAGCTTACAAGTAGGGTCTCCTATAGTATAATGAAAGTAGAGAGAAGAGTGAGGTTACTATGTATGTAAGAATGATAAAAATACGCGAAGATATCCATCAAATGTTTGTAGATTATCTTTTGAGTCAGGAGAAAGCACACTTAATAGGTAAAATAGAGGAATGCCTTATAAGTGACAACTTCGAATCAGAAATGATGTTTCTCATAGAGGAAAATCATTTTAAAACTCAAGATATACTACAACTTTTTTATGATTGCTATAAAGTGGTCACAAATAATTTTATGACCTTTGAAACACTAGAAGCTGTTGAAGAGTACAGCTACCAGTATGCCTTATCCTTGTCATTTAAGGAGGCTGCTCAAATTAAGCTTGATGAAAACCGCAATCAACTTGCTGTTATGACACTTAAAATCTTAAGAGAGTTCTTTGAACTGCAAAAGGAGTTTGATCATGATTCTTGGGTCGCTAGATATTCTCTGGACCTACTGACAAATGAGGAAACAGCTGTCTTAGAGGATGATGAGTATTTAAGATTTACAAAGTATCTAAAAGATGAATATGTTTATGAAATGATGAAAATGAACCAAGATCTAATTGGTTACTCAACACTAGATCATATTTGTGGTGTTCATCATTTAGCTGTAAAGATTGGTAGACAGCTCAATCATCTTGGATTACCAATTGATTTAGGTCGTGTATCAGGTGCTGCCTATGGTCATGATATTGGTAAGTATGGCTGTAAACCTGAGGAGAGTAGAAAGGTTGCCTATTACCACTATTATTATACAGCTGAGTGGTTTAATGATAGAGAAATTGTTTACATCAGAAATGTTGCCTTTAACCATTCGACTTGGGATCTAGAGATTGCCAACTTATCACTAGAATCACTGGTACTGATTTATTGTGACTTTAGAGTAAAGGCCAATGAAAATCGTTCAAGTCGTTATCCGATGAAATTCTACAGTTTAGACGATGCTTTCGATGTCATTTTATCTAAACTGGATAATGTGGATTTAGCCAAAGAAAAAAGATACAGACGTGTATATAACAGGTTAAAAGACTTCGAAAACTACATGATTGAAAAAGGTGTCAACTTAGATCCTGATTCAGAAGATTGTATTTCACAAGGACACGTAACAGAGCGTAAACATTATTCCATCATGCAGGGTGATGACATTGTTGAAAATGCCAAGTTTTTATCTATTGTTCATAATATAGGTATCATGAACCGTTTAAGAGATGAGAACTCATTAAATGTGATGCTTGAAAAGGCCAGAGGTCTTAACAATGTAGATTCTCTCAGGTCTTATCAATACATACTTGAAGAGTACTCTGATTATTTAACACAAAAGCAAAAGTTGATTGCTCTTAAGTTCTTATATGAAAGATTGATGCTGCCTGCTGAAGATATTAGAAAGCAAACAGCTGCTTTGATTGGTCTTCTAATAGCCAACTTTGATGAGATCGAAAGAAAAGAACTGCCTAAGGGTGCTAGAAAGAAAGTCGTTGAAATAGACTCCTTTAAACTCTTTGAGAACTATCTGTCTAAGTGTATGTTTCCTAACCTAAGGATTATAGGCAAACACAAGGAATGGATCAGGTTGAGTATGGCCAATATGATTGAAGCCCTACTAGAACATTCGCCTGATGATAAATGTCAGATTTATTTAAAAATCTTGATTCAGACCTTTAAGAGAAATGTGGTACAGACAGAACTAGCCCCTTATATGCTTGAAGCCATAAGAGGTTTGCCATTCCAGAGAATTGACGAAGATTTGGTTGTTAAAATCATTACATATGTCAACAATGTCGCTTATACGGAAGAACCGATATTAAGAATTCATGCTTATGATGTTTTATGTGATATGATACCATCTTTAACACCTTATCAAGTCAAGTACATTCGTACAGTTCATCATACAGACGATATGGATGAAATATCATCTGCAGAAACCTATATACGCTTTAAACTGCTTAAGCTGACTGGTTATAAAAATAATGAACTTGAAAAATACAGGCAGTCTTGTATAGAAAAAGTAGATGGCCATTCAGAAGTTTATTTATCAAATTTAAAATCAGCCACATCATGGGTATGTAAAAAGCTGCAGATAGAGCTCTTACTAAGATTTGTTGTGAAATACAAGAAAGAAGATTCTTTTTATCTTTCTATGCATCTTTGTAACCTCTTGAAAGTATCTTCACATGAGTCTGTTAGAAATGCAGCGGGTAGGGGGCTTATAGAATTATCTGCCTACCTGTCAAAGGGACAGATCAACGATATTGTTATCGAGCTTCTAAGAGCCCTAGAAATGGAAAATTACCAGTATACCAAGTATATCTGTGAATACCTAGGTACACTTATGACAAAGTTGGAGGTCCAGGAATTCTTAGAGATTGTAGATTCATTCTCTGAGAAAGTGGAGCGTGCCAATGCACAAATCGTCAAGTTGGTCTTATCTACTGTGGGTCATGTTATTGAGCATATGCGCATCGATATGATTGGAGAAGAGCACTTTGACTGGATGCGTGACAAGCTTCTGGGTATTCTTTTAAAGGGATTTGTTAATTTTGATACCAAGGTTAATCATGTGGCCATCAATGTTATTGGTAAACACCTCTTTGATTCTAAGAAGCTAAACATAGATGACCAAGCCATCATTTTTAAAAAGATGATCAAGAAGATTATTTCTTTAATGGCTAATACAGATGAATCTAAAGAACTTGTTTATCTGAACAACTGTGCCGGTCTTAACCATATATATAACTTTATATCTGAATATACATTTGAAAAGGGTGATTTGACCTTAGATGAAAGAAGAAAGGTAGCCTTTTTCCCAGGTGCTTTCGACCCATTTTCACTTAGTCACAAAGAAATTGCCAAGGGTATCCGTGATTTAGGATTTGAAGTATATCTGTCAGTAGATGAGTTTTCATGGTCTAAGAGAACACAACCTAACTTAATCAGACGTGATATTATGAAAATGTCTATAGCAGATGAGTTTAATCTTTATGTATTCCCTAGAGATATCTCTATAAACATAGCCAATCCTATAGATTTAAAGGTGCTCTGTGAAACTTTTGAAGATTCGGATGTTCATATTGTGATTGGTTCAGATGTTATTTTAAATGCGTCTGCTTATAAGAAGCCCGTCGAGCCTTATTCGATTCATAATCTGTCACATGTTATTTTTGAAAGACATGCACAAGTCTACTCGAGTGTTGAGAAAAAACGCCTGCAGGAAAATGTAGATGCCCTTCAAAAGGAAGTGGTTCGATTGGTTTTACCACCTCAGTTTGAGCAGATATCATCTACTCAGATCAGAAACTACATTGACCAGAATAGAGATATATCTGATTTAATTGATCCTTTAGCGCAGAAGTACATTTATGCCAGAGGACTTTACCAAAGAGAACCGCAGTTTAAAGAAATGATCACAACCAAGTCTGTTAAGGTTGAGATAGTCGATACCATATCAGACGAACTCTTAGAAGAGTTAACAAACCATGTACATGAGTCTACAAGACCCGATAGAGCAGTTTTAGAAGACTTGATTAAAAGGAGAAATCCAAGAGCCATTGTACTTAGGTCCATCAATGATCATAACAGGATAATTGCTTTTTCAATCTTCCATTGGTTACGTTCTTCCAATGTTTATGTCGAGTTTGCAGATGAGCATGTAGCAGAGTATATATTAAAGAATTCGGTGGGAAGAATCCTGATTGTTGACGCTATAGCTGTTAACAAACGCTACTCCTTCTCAGATCCTGAGCAGATGATTTTAACAGAGACTTTGGCATTCTGTTTATCAAAAGATTACTCATACTCAGTTGTCAATGTTATCAAGGGCTGTCCTTTATCAGATGCTATGCATGATCTATTAGACTTACATGGTTTTATAAAGGTTGATGAAAAAGTGACGGGCCACGTCATCTATGCAGTGGAAATGTCATCACCATGTACCTTGAATTTAGATGCGAGAACGGTTCTAAAAGAACCACTACGTTCAAATACCAATGTACATGATGCTGTTATTCGTTCTAGAAAAAAACTGCAGAAGGCTATTTCAAAGCTTTATCCAGGCCAACTTGTATTGTCCTTTGACAGGACTATGCTCTATGAAAACTTAATCAAGAAAATTGCAGATTGTAATGGTGTTTCAACCATTCCAACAACACCTAGAAGGCTTGGTTCTGCTATGTGTGTACCTTTTGGTGCCATCTTTAAAAGATGGATATTACCCAATACAGTCACAAAATCACTTCATACGGAACGTTTCTTTAGTCCGGATGTGGAGAACTACGACATACAGGCTTATCCATATTACTTAGACATTAATAACCAAGTTAAGCGCATCAAGTCTTTTGATAGACCTGTTATATTAGTGGATGACCTCCTTAATAAGGGCTATAGAATCAGAGCCATAGAACCCTTGATTTCTGCAGAGGACATAGAAATAGAAAAAGTGCTGGTTGGCATTATGTCTGGTAGAGGTAAGTCTATACTAGAAAGACAAGACATTAAGGTGGACTCAGCCTACTTTATACCAAGAATGAAAGTCTGGTTTAATGAATCATTGATGTATCCGTTTTTAGGTGGCGATACCTTATGGCGTGGTGTTATTCCAACGAGAAATATCATTCCGTCTATTAATCAGATACTGCCTTATACATCGCCTAACTTCATATCAGGTTCTTCTATGAAAGCCATTTATGAACTGTCGGAAGTATGCATTGAAAACGCCATAGATATCGTTAGAACCCTAGAGGATGAATATCAGTTCTTAAATGAAAACAGTTTAACCCTTTCTCACTTAGGTGAAGTATTGGTTTCGCCAAGATTCCCAGATAGGGGAGAACGTATCAGTTATGATATGAGCCAGAAATCATCCGACTATTTGAAAAATGATTTAGAACAATTAAGAAGACTAAAGAAGTATGTAAACAAGGAATCTGTAACCTTATAGGAGATTTATGAACTATTATAGAAAAGACCAGTTGGAGATTATGTCAGATCTTCAACTGGATAAGACTTACACACCCATAAAAGAACTGACTCAAGATGTTGTTTATTACCTATATGAAGATGATCACAAAGAAGCTATGGGTATCCATAGAATCGAAGATGATGCTTTTTACAAGACACATAGAGAATCTTTAATAGGCAAACTTTGTCAACCTGCCAATAAAGAGGTTATTGGCATTAACTTAAAGAAGGTCTCTTTACCAGAAACGTTAAAGAAAAAGCCTTATAGACTTCATGTTTTAGGTTTAGGTGATGTTGGTGGTATGATGCTTTCAGCCTTAAGATTGATAGGGGGAGATTGCCTAGAGGCCATTGGTATATTTGACTTGGATGAAAACAAGGTCAAGAGGTGGTGCTATGAACTTAATCAGATCATGACCATTGATAGGGGACCATATCCGCCTGTATATGGTGTAAGTATGGATGACCTCTTTGAATGTGATGCATTTGTATTTACTGCATCATCTAGAATACCAGAAGTCGGTTCTGATGTAAAAGATGTGAGAATGTATCAGTTAGAAGCCAACACAAAGATCATCTCAATTTATGCCAAAATGGCTAAAGAGAGAAACTTCCAGGGACAGTTTATTGTTGTATCAGACCCTGTAGATTTGCTTTGTAGAGCGGTATTATCACATGGACTTAGACCAGAACAGATTAAAGGTTTTGGACTTGGTGTTATGCATGCCAGGGCTTGTTACTACAGCGAAAGACATGATATGGATTATTATAAGGACCAAGGAAGAGCCTTTGGTCCACATGGCAAGCATTTAATTATTGCTGACTCCATAGACAATTACAACCAGAAAAAATCACTATTCTTAACTGACAAGACAGTCAAGGCTAACCTAGATGTAAGGGCAGTGGGCTATAAGCCTTTTATAGCACCGGCCTTATCTTCGGCAGCCATGTCCATACTGGCTTATCTAGAAGGAAAACCGCATTATTCTACAGTTTATGTAGATGGGGTTTATTTTGGATGTAAAAATAGAGTAGACAACTTAGTTTATGTTCATACAGAAAAGAATGATCTGCCTGAACAACTTTTAGAAAGATTGACAGCAACCTATGAGGAGTTGAAATCATTTGAATTCTAATGTTTTACATGTACAGATGAGTGAATCAAAGACTTATGAGTCTTTGATTCAAAAGATAACAAGTAATACAGTAAAATACACAGATCAAGAATTATCAGACAAACGCATCGTATTTGTCATCCACCTAGATGAAATCGGTTATGATCTGAACATATTAGGCTGGTTAAAGACTTTGCCTGAAAAGTCTTTTAGAGGTTCTGTGGGCAGTCTTATTGTGACCAGTCCCACACCTTATCATACGAAGTCATTTGCACAGGATGTTATCTTGCTTGCAAACAAGTTAGGGATGACCTTTATAGGACATTCAGTTCTGGAAATCGTCAAGGATTATGAAAACTTTAAGACATGGCAAAAAACAATAGACCTAAGTCTTGAGACCATTGCTATGAATCAAGGGAAGGACCTTCTTGAGAGACTAAGGGCATTTGAGACTGGTAAACTTAATAACCTAATAGCACTCCATGCCAGCTCTCGTAAAACATCCAATACACTGACTCTTTGGCATATGGTAAGAAAATATGTGACGGGTCTGGATATCAGGGAAATACATATAGAAAATGGTACTGTCGTTGATTGTATTGGTTGTCAGTTTCAAACATGTATCCACTATGGTAAAAACCATTCGTGTTTTTATGGTGGTATTATGGTAGAAGAAGTATTGCCTGCCATTGAAACAAGTGATGCCTTGGTTTGGGTTTGTCCTAACTACAACGATGCTATATCTGCCAATATGATGGCGGTAATCAATCGTTTGACAGTACTCTACAGGCAAATGTCATTTCATGATAAGGCTTGTTATGCTGTTATTGTATCAGGCAATTCTGGTTCAGACACAGTTGCTAAACAGCTTATTGGGGCCCTCAATATCAACAAGGGTTTTCAATTACCGCCGAATTTTGTCATTATGGCAACTGCCAATGATCCACTGAAAGTATTGGAAATAGAGGGGATTGAGAAAAAAGCTCAAAGGATGGCAGAAAACATAAACATTTTTTGTCAAAATGTAAAATAAATTATTGAATTTTCTGAAAATTGATGTTATAATTAATTAATCTTATATAAGACATAAAGAAAGCAATTGCAAAGTAGATTAATTTACTATAGGATGTAACTTAATAATTAAGGAGATGATTCCACCAAAAAGAGAAAGTTTACTTAAGGAAGACACTTACTAGTTTGAAAGGAGATGGTTCCGCCAATTTAGTTAGATAATTACTTAAGGACGTAACTTAACGATTAAGGAGGAGATTCCACCATACTAGTTATAGAAGAAATTCAAGAAGAAACATAAGCCGCATTAGGAGTTGAATACAACTGTTATTGTGGCTTTTTCTATGCCCTAAAACATAAAAATAAGCGCTCTGCGCTTATTTGAAAGTTCTAATAGATAATTCATCGAACCAAACAATTGTGTCTTCAGCTTCTAATCTGATGACCAACTTATCAAGATTCTTATCCCCACTCATTTGAAGTGACACGATCGACCAATCTAAGACCGTACCCTTGTCTGATACAATTTCCTTGTTATAAACGTTAGAGTTGTTGTTATAGCCTAATACTTGTACCTTAATAGGCACTGCCTTATTAGACATGATCATAAAAGAAATCGTTGATCCTTTTGGTATAAGGACAGAATCAAATGAGAGAGAAGCAGAGTTTTCGCTGCCTTCAAACTCCATTTTCAAAGATTTAGTACCTTTATTGTAAATTGAAGTATCTTCAACAACATTAATGGTCGTGGACATATCAAACTGGTCTAACTGCTCCTCATCAGAAGCAGCAGATTTAAAAGCTTGATTGGATGCCAGTTCATTTTGTGTCTGTATTTGATTTTCTAAAGCCTTGCTTTCAGGACTCTGATATTCTTTTTCAATCACATGTGGGTCACTGAAAAGATTGTTTGAATCAATGACTGTCAACTTGATTTTATATGTACCAGGCGTCAAACCTTCAGCTTCAAAGTTGGCATTTTTCTTACCAGTTTCACTGGCTAAAACCTTATCATCCTTACTGACTTCCCAGTAACTTTCAACGATTGTGCCTTCACCAAATGCCTTGCTGGTATTTTCACATATAAGTTTATTGCCTTGGATTTTAACTTCAAAACTTGCCTCTGGTGGAATCGGTGCTACGTCTTTTTCAAAGAGTGACGGTATCCACATAAAGCCTAGTATAACCAGTAGTAAGGCTGCGAAGATAGTTGCTGGAATTAAGAAGTTGAATGCTTTCTTTTCTTCTTCCTCTTCCTCTTCTTCTACAAGCGTATTAGTTTCTTTGAAATGTTTTGGAATACCATAAACAGGTTCATCCAAATCAATCTTTTTCTTAACCTTTGGTTCTTCTATAACAGGTTCAGCTTCTTTAAGTGGTTCTTTAGGAGCTGGTTCAGTTTTCTTTTGTTTTTTCTCTTTCACAAAGAGTTCTTCTAATGAATTGGCATCTTCTAATTTGCTTAAATCAATGCTTTCCTCAATAGGACCCTTAGACCAGTCAATTGGTTCTGGTTCATAATCTTCTTCAGGTTGGTAATCCTCAATTTCTGGCTCAGGATCCTCAATTTCCGGAACCGGAAGTTCAGGTTTTGTATCTTCTGATACATCCATGCCCATTAAAATGGCACGTTCTTCGCCAGTAACAGCTTTAGTTTCTATTTCGTTTTTGTTTCTTTCATCGTATTCGTTGACATCAACAAATTCCATGAAAATATTATTTGGATGGGCATTGCCCATTAATGATTGAGTTTTGCTGTGCTGCTTTTTAAAGTAGATGGCTTTGAAGTCTGTAAACAGATCGTCAAAACACTTGTAATCCTTCTCTCGCTGAATAAGAGATTCAGTAAAACGGTGTAACTCGTCATAAGCTGCAGAAGTCTTAAGCTCGTTGTAATTGGTGATTAAGACTCTCTGCATGACTTGCCCCATGTTTTTCGCGACCATGGTAAAAGGCATATCCTCATTGATGCGTCTATCAAGATTGATATGTTCTTTTAGATATAGCTTGTGGTCTTTAAAAACAACCTGGCTTGAACCTATTAAAATATTAAGTAAGTAATTGTCGTAACCTATATAAGCAGTTGCCTGGTGTAAATACTCGTATAAGTAATCAATTCTTTCTTGATCACTTACATCTGAGAAATTCAAATGCAAACTGATGTTATCGCCTTCTATGTAATTTGAAACTAGTATTATCTCGTCATTTATAATTTCAACATGCAATTTATTCTGAAGGGTATTGTCGATGAAATCCTTGAATCCTTCATCAAAGCGAGCATCCATTTTGAACTTATGGATTAAAACACGCTTCTGTGGCTGGTCTTTAAAGCAACCCTTGTAAATTGTTTGAAATTTATTTTCTTCGAGCAGGTCTTTTTCATCAAATAACTGATTATAAGATGGATTCATTCCTAACCTCCTACGGATCGGTATCTATATAAAATGTTGTTTAATCTAATGGAAATGTGAAAGTGTTTTAACGCTTCTAAAGTGTAAACTGCTTATACTACTACATATATGTAAAAATCTACACTTTCACAAGATAATTATACTATATAATGTATCAATTAAGAATAGAGAAAAGTGAAAAAAACTGCTAATTTACTAAAAAATGTTCGTTTTTTCCAGAATAAATGAATATGAGATTACAAACCCTTAGTTTTTCTACCTTTTTTGTAATCAAACTGATAAAATATTTATAAGTTATAAAAATGAATGAGGTGAGTCTATGATACGATTTTTACACATTGGTGATGTCCATATTAACAAGAGTTTTGCAACAAAAGATGAAGTTCTAAGACATAAATTGCAGCGTTCTGTCATAAAGTCTTTTCAGAATGCTGTGCACTACTGTATCACTCAAGACTTAGATGCTCTGATGATTGCAGGTGACCTGTTTGATGGACAACATATATCCTTAAAAGATGGTGAGATTGTACGTGATGGTTTTGAGCAGTTGAATAAAGCACATATACAAGTCTTTTATGCTTCAGGCAATCATGACTATACTCACTATGATTCAAAAATACGGCATATGAATTATCCTGAGAATGTTAAAACTTTTTTTGATGATCATGTAGATGCTTATGACTTAAAAGACAAATCAACGGGACAGATTTACAAGGTTGTTGGTTGTGGTCATATGATCCAACATGAGACAAGAAATTTAATAGAGAATTTTCCTATAGGCAAGCACATAGGGCTTTGTCATAGCATGGTTCAGTCTTCGCTGACCATAGGTGATGAAGGGGACTATTTGCCATCTACCATTGAGACGATTTCGTCAAAGGGCTATTTGTATTTTGGTCTTGGACATATCCATCAAAATGGACCGATAGACAAACATGAAACCATTTATTACTCTGGTTCTTTACAGGGACTTCATTCCAATGAAACGGGTTTAAAGGGTGGCAATCTAGTGACTATAAATGATGGTAGCAGTCATGTTCAGTTTGTACCACTTGCTCAAGTACTCTTTGATAAATTAACGGTAGATATCTCTGGTCTTGATCATATGGAAAAACTCCTGGACATGCTTCAAAACACTCTTAATGACTATGAAGGCGATTTGGAAAATGTCAGTCTAGAACTGATTTTAACAGGGCGTACCAAGCTTTATAGAAAACTGTCGAATCCACATGAAATCAGTGATTTGAGAGAGCTCTTATTAGACTATCACCACTTGTTTGACTTAAAGATTAGAAACAAGGTAAAAACACACTTTGATCTAGAAGCGTATGAAAAGCAAAATAGTGTTTTAGGTGAAGTCTTAAGAACCATAGACAATATGGAAAAGTTGCCGTCACTTGATTATTTAAGTGACGAGGAGTTGCTTATGGAAATCAAAGATGGCCTAAAAGATCAAGTAATGGATTATTTTTTGGAGGGTTATGATGAAGATTAATAGCCTGTTTACAGAAGGATTTGGAAAATTTAATAGTGCCAAGTGGGATGATTTAAGTCCATCCATCAATGTTTTTATTGGTAAGAATGAGGCTGGAAAATCAACTGTTTTTAAGATGATTTCAAATGTTTTATTTGGCTTTAAGGTTCAAAACAAAGAGAAAAATCTACAGGTGAATCAAGAGACTGGAAAATTACAGATCGGTGCTGAAATCAAGAGTCGTGACGACATGTATCATGTAGAGAGAATACTGGCTTCAAAGGCAAAACTGTCTTTAAGTCATAAGGGGGCTCTAGAGACATTACAAAATGAGACACTGCCATTTTGCTCTCATGTAGACAGACATACCTATGAAGGGGTCTATGCTTTAGACTTAAATGGTTTAACAGCCTTCAAAGACCAGGCATGGAAAGACATAGAAGAGCTTTTGATGCAGCAGTATTCAGGTGATGTTTTTAATTCACCACAAAGTGTCATTGAAGCCTTAGAAGCTGAAATGAAAAAGATTAAAAAGCAAAGTGATAGAGGTAACTCCATCATTAAATCCCTAGAGGAACAAAGAAGGAAACTCTTTAAGCAAAAAAAAGACTTACAGGCTAACTTGTCTAGAAGTGATGAACTCTACGAAAAAGTCTTGATCATAGAAAGAAAAATTGGTGATGTTAAACAGCAGAAGCTGTCTTTAGAGCATTTAAGAGACCAGATTGAAGTTTATTTGCCAGTTATGAAGCTAATTGATGAGAAGAAGATATTAGATGAAAAACTGGACAAGTTTAAGAGTCTTAAAGATGTGGATGAGTCTCAATACAAAGAAAAAAAATCACAGCTTAAAAAGCTTTATGTCAAGTTAGAAGATATTTCTTCAGAAGTGACACGTTTGGTTTCTGAGAAAAGGCGATTACAGGAAAAAGCCTCTGCCATCAATGTGACAGAAAATGAGCTTAAGGATATGATTCAGAAGCACATGCAGGCAGAAGAGCTGGCGCTAGAAAAAGAAGATTTAGAGAAATCACTGACTGTTAAAGAGGCTGCTTTTAAAAAGGCTTTTGAAGAGACTTTTGATGAAGACTATGATATCAAGCATTACGACGAAGTTTTGAATTTAAACTATCTTAATATCAAGTCACTCGTTGCTGAACTTGAAGAGATTTATGAAGAAATAAAAATCGTTAAAAGAAATAAACGTTCTACAACTGGAACAAGCATTAAAGGTCAAATAGCCTTTATGGTTGTACTAGCGATTCTAGGTGGTGTCAGCATTTATTTTAACATCCACCCAGTACTAAACTATGTTTCAGCTGGTTTTATTGGTTTTTCTATTACAAACAGTATTCATATACTTATTAAGGGTAAGAATAAGAGATTAGATGAAGAAGATCTTTACCTAGATAGAGATGAACTGAAAGCACGTTTGATTTCTGAGTTAAACGGTATTCGATTGTCTGCCATTACAGAGGAATACATTGGTCAGGAGTTCTTGTCACAGGTGACCAACCTCAAACATTTGGCAGAGCAGTTTGTCGCTGACAAAACCATTTATGACGGCAAGTATAAGAAACTAATTACCTTAAAAGAAACAGTCAATCTTTACTTGAAAGAACATGTTGGTGAAATAGAAAATAAGGCTAAGCATTTTGATGAGTTGATGGACAGTATCAAAGAATACAGAAAAATGCAGAACCGAGTTGAAGTGATCAATGGTCAGCTAGATGTGATGAACCAGCAACTTCAAGACCAAGAGAAAGAATTAAACGAAACGGAAACTTGGATTCAAGAAACAGAAAGTGATCTTAAAATTATTGGTGGTGACATTGAAAGTGGTCTCAAACAACTCAATTCTAAAACGGGTGATTTATTAAGAAGAGATGAGATTGTCAGACGTCTAAGCACGATTGACTACAGTGAAGAGATACTTGAAGGCTTTAGAAAAAATTATGTTGAAGATACTTATCATGACCTTAATTATATCAGGGAGACCATAGAAGCACATAACAATGAATCTAATGAACTCTTGATAAAAAAGGCAGGACTTGAAAAGGACAGAGAAGTTTTATTGGAGCAATCAGATATAGCTTCTATAGAGAGTGAACTAAAGTATGTAGTTTCAAGACTTCAAGAGGAAAAACTTAAGTATGACCGCTTGCTCTTAATGCACCAATTGATTAAAGAAACGGATGAAAGATTCAGAACTGAAAATCAACCAAAGGTATACCTACAAGCCAGCAAATATCTTAATGATATAACAGATGGTCGATATAATGATTTAGAAGTTGTTGAACTTATTGACAAATCTAAGAGCAAATATGGTATTATGGTCAGTAGAGATGGTACAAAAGTGATGGTAGACGAGTCCTTCAGTATGGGTACTTTAAATCAAATTTACTTATCACTTAGATTATCTTTAATAGACCATTTAGACAAGGGTCGAGAAAAATTACCTGTTTGTTTCGATGAGTTACTGGTGAACTGGGACGAAGGGCGTTTGAACCAAACACTTAAGATCATAGAAACAATAAGTAAGGAAAGACAAGTATTTGTCTTCACATGTCATGAGTGGTTTGCTGAACAAGTCAAATCACTAGAGCAGGTGAAAATGTATCAATTATAGTGAGGGTACATGGGAAAGTATTCAAAAGAAGATTATGAGTTTGAGAGAAACAAGCAGGAAATTCTTGCCTTGACTCAGAGAAAGCCAGTAGAAGACGATAGCAAGTCTGTATGGGCTTATGAACTCGAAGAATATAGAAAGCATCAGAAGAAAGAAAAGTTTATGATGTTTGGGGCTATTTGTGGTATTATAAGTTTACTGTACATCATTGTGAGTACAGCACTTCAGTATTTATAAGGATACAATATGGACAGAGTACAAATAGCAAAAAGAGTAAGTATCATTACAGTTGTATGGAATACCATACTCTCTGTGATTAAGATTGTCATTGGATTTTTTGGCCACTCAAGTGCCATTGTAGCCGATGGTATCCATTCAATGTCAGATGTTTTTACAACAGTCATTGCTTATGTGGGCGTGAATATGTCGGCTAAAAAGGCAGATGATGATCATCAATATGGTCACGAAAAGTTCGAGCCTGTAATGAGTAAGATATTGGCGACTGTATTAATTGTCACAGCATTGATGATTGGCTATAGCGGTATTAAAAACATTTTTAATCCCAACTTAGAAACACCAAGTCAGCTTAACTTATTGGCAGCGGGTCTTTCAATTGTTGTCAAAGAATGGATGTACCGCTACACTAAAAAAGCCGCTGATAAAATCAATTCTTCTGCTTTAAAGGCAGATGCATGGCACCATAGAACCGATGCATTTTCATCAATAGGTTCTTTAATTGGTGTCGGAGGTGCGCTTTTAGGATTTAAATTCTTTGATCCTCTAGCTGCAGTTGTGATCGCAGTAATCATCATCAAGGTAGGTGTAGAAATATACTTGAAATCCATTGATGAGGTTATGGATAAGTCAGCAGATGAGGAAACCATTCAAAAGATTAGAACGGCTGTTCAATCTGTAGATGGTGTGGTAGCCATAGACATGCTATTAACAAGACAACATGCATCTGTAATTTATGTAGATCTTGAAATAGGTGTCAACGGTGATTTAACCCTTTGGAAAGCTCATGCAATAGCAGAAAAGGTGCATCTTGTTGTAGAAGATGAGGTACCACTGGTAAAACACTGTATGGTACATGTGAATCCGTATTAAACTCCCTTAATGGGAGTTTTTTATTTTTTTGTGGTATAAATAGTTATAAGATTACGCATAATAGTTACAATTTCTTATTTGTAATGAAATGACCATTTATAATGAAGTTGAGGTGCTGAATGTTAAGTGTTATAGAGGTTTATGATTTTAATGCAATTTTGTATTATGATTTATCTTCAGAGTATGTTTTTTCAGGAGAAAGTCACAGTCACTGGGAACTCTTGTATGTTGATCAAGGCAGCGTGAGGGTAAAGAAAAACGAAAGTGAACTTGTCCTAAAAGCTGGTGATTTAATTCTCCATGCACCGAATGAGTTTCATGATATTAAAACTGAAGGTCAGATCAATGCACATATATTTGTTGTGGGTTTCATGTGTGAAAGTGATGATTTGATGACCATACATGAAAATGTTTTTTCATCTGATAGGCTTATTCAAGCCAGTTTAATGGGGATTGAAAGTGAGGCTAAGTCCTGCTTCATTTCATGCCCAGTCAGTCATCTAGGTAGTAAGAAGTATCAAAAGCAGCAGGCTGCACCTTTTGCCTGTGTACAAATGATGAAAATCCATTTAGAAACCATCCTTATTAGGCTCTACAGGCAGTCGAGTGAGAAAGGTAGAGTTATCAAGGAAACTTATGGTTATTCTTTCTATGAAGAGATTGAGGACATCATTCTTGAAAATATTTCTCTTAAGTATAATTTAAGTCAGTTAGCGAAGGATTTGTGTATGAGCAAGAGGAGTGTCCAGAATTATTTTAGAAATGAATTGCATACCACATTCAGCGATTTTGTAAGGAAAGTTAAGATGAATGAAGCAAAACGTCTCTTGAACATGAAGACCTATTCTGTCACTGAAATATCAGAAAAGCTTGGTTATAATACCGTTCAATATTTTTCAAGGCAGTTCAAGTTGTCGGTAGCCATGACACCAAGAGAATATCAGAAATCCATCAAAACTAAAGCAGATGACTTGGTCATCAGAAAGGAATGAAAATGCTTAAAAAACATTTAGACTCTTATGTAAAAAGACAAGATGATAATCTTTTAATAGGCAATAGTCTAATAGAACGTCGATGGAAACTTGAAAATGGAAACATGATTTCTGATCTGGTGGTCAATAAAAAAACAGGTAAGGTATGGGAAAATAAACCTTTGACCATGTTTGGAAAAGCTTCAGATATAGTATTTGATGACATTGATTTACAAATTGAAGAGGATGGCTTTATTTCTGTTAAAGTTCTATTCAAAATGAAGAACTTTGTAAGGGCTTATTTGCAAGTTGAAATCAGGCCTAATAGCTCATTTATTAAGACGCAGTTGTATCGAAGGTCATTTAAAGTAGAAGAGGAAAGTAGCCTAGAAGAAAGTCAAGAAGTAAGCGGTATTGAGAAAGTTAATGATAGTCTGCCTGACCTTCCTTTTGATGCAATTGATACCATTCCTTATTCAGATAAACATGTGGAGGCGACTTGTTATAGGTTTCAAGATATGACTGATCGTCATAATAATCTTATACAGAAGACACAAGAATACTTATATTATAAACCTGGTGCTAGACTTGTCACTTATGAAGGCAACATAATGGTTCTTGATGCTTATTTAGAAAAAGAAAAACTTATGCTTATTAAAGACGGCCCTACTCAGTATGGTGGACTGAACAGAAGAGAAAATGATTTTCATATTGTACCAGGTGAGTATATCAGTCTTGTAGGTTCCGGTTTTATTCATGATAATCAAGAATTTAATGGATGGATCCCATCGTATGGTGCTACGATTGGTGTCTCAGATGGTGATATAACAGAGGCCTATAAAAAGTATTACCATGCCCTGATGCAAAAAACGGATCTTTTTATGATGTCTAATACCTGGGGAGACAGAAATCAGGATAAGTGCATCAATGAGTCATTTGTAAAAAAGGAAATAGATGTCGCATCCGATTTGGGACTTGATCTTGTTCAAATTGATGATGGATGGCAAGAAGGTATAACTGCAAACTCAGCTATTCAATCTGGTGGGGTATGGGAAGGATACTACAGTCATAGAAGTGATTTTTGGAAGGTTAATCATGATAAGTTTCCACATGGCTTGGCAAGTTTAGTTGACTATGCTTCTTCTAAAAAGATAGAACTTGCTTTGTGGTTTTCACCGGATTCATCAAATGATTTTGCCAATTGGCAAAAGGATCTGAAAACAGTTTTAGACTTATATAAGAAGTATGGGATTAAATATTTTAAGTTAGACGGCATCAAGATAAGAAGTAAGCTCGGTGAGTATAATTTTATTAGTTTTTTAGAAATGGTTAAGTTGAAAAGTCAAAATGATATTGTCTTTAACATGGATATAACTGCTGAAAAAAGGTTTGGTTACTTGTATGAAAAAGAGCATGCTACCTTGTTTGTAGAGAACAGGTATACCGATTGGGGATCTTATTACCCCCATTATACCCTAAGAAATATATGGGTTTTGTCTGAACTTATACCAAGTCAAAGACTTCAAATGGAGCTTCTAAATAACAAGCGTAACATAAGTCATTATGAGGACCCACTTTCACCAGACAAGTATGATATGGATTATCTGTTTGCTGTTACCATGGTAACGAATCCACTTTTCTGGATGGAGTTATCGTCATTAGAATCTCAAGACATAGAGCTACTTAAAGATACTATAGACAAGTATAAGCGGGTTAGACATAAGTTTCAGGGAGCAAATATTAAGCCTATTGGTGATATGCCCAACGGCATCTCTTATACTGGCTTTGATATTCAAGTTGACGATGACAGTGGTTATTTATTGGTATTTAGAGAAATGCATGACCAAGAAAGCTTCAATTATCATCTAGAAAATCTTGCTTCAAAGGACATTTTATTAAGGAGTCTTATAGGTGAAGAAGTGTTTATGAATCAAGTGAAAAGTATAGATACATGTGGAAGGCTTGAAATTAGTTTGAAGACGACAAGGTCTTATTCTTTGATTGAATATAAAACCCTAGATCGGTGATCTAGGGTTCTTTTGTATAAAATTAGTTTTCATAAGAAAGCTGTGATTAGTTGACTTCTTCTACATGGAAACCATGCTTTTCAAGTGCATCAACAATGACTTTTAGGTGTTCATGGCCATTTGTCTCAATGGTTACTTGCAAGTTAACATGATGGAACCTGTCAGTGGTTCTAAATTGATTGTGATCAAGTTTAACAACATTTGCCTTGTTATCACTTAAGATTTGTGAAATCTGAAGCAACTGACCTGGCGTATCTGGAAGGTCTACTGAGAAGCAGTAGATTCTACCTCTAGAAACCAAACCCTTATTAATGAGTGAAGAAATTGTCAGTACGTCTATGTTGCCACCGCTTAGTAAAGAGACAATCTTCTTGTCTTTTGTCTTAAGTTTCTTAAGGGCTGCCAGTGATAGAAGGCCAGCGTTTTCTGCAACAATCTTATGTTTTTCTACAAGCATTAAAAAGGCTTCCATCAAGTCATAATCATCTACGACGATGATATCATCCACATATTTCTTTATGAGCTCGAAGGTAAGTTCACCTGGTACCTTAACTGCAACACCATCAGCTATGGTGTCGACTTTATTAAGACAGACTCTTTCGTTCATTCTTATAGACTGCTTCATAGCCATTGCACCTCTAGGTTCAACACCTACTACTTTAACACTTGGGTTCTTTTCCTTAATGGCCATGGCAATACCTGATATAAGACCACCACCACCAATTGGTACCAAGACGTAGTCTACATCCTTGAGTTCATCAAGTATTTCCAAACCTATTGTCCCTTGACCGTAGATGATATCTAAATCATCAAAAGGATGGATAAAGGTAAGCTGTTTTTCTTTTTCAAGTCTTCTTGCTTCATTGTAGGCATCGTCATATACATCGCCATGGAGAACCACATTAGCCCCGTATTTTTTAGTCGCTTCTACCTTAATGAGTGGTGTTGTTTTGGGCATAACGATGGTTGCTTTAACGCCAAGCTCTTTAGCCGCATAAGCGACACCCTGTGCATGATTGCCAGCAGACGAACATATAAGGCCTAGCGATTTTTCTTCATCTGTCAAATTGGCTATTTTGTTATATGCGCCTCGAATCTTAAATGCGCCAGTTTTTTGCAAACACTCTGGTTTGATATAAATCTCGTTTTTGTATTCCTGGCTGAACGCTGGACTGTAAATAAGTGATGTATCCAGTAAAACATCTTTTAGTACATTTTGTGCTTTTTCTAATTGCTCTAAGTGCTTCATTTTTCCTCCTTCATAACTGTAGAAAAGAAATGAGGTGTACCAATGGATGTATCAATTAAATACAAAAAAACTCCTCCTAATAAAAGGACGAGTTTACCCGCGTTACCACCTTAATTATTTGTATAAAAACAAATCGCTCACTTCAGTTCTATCAAACCTAAGCCTTTAACGAGGCTAATCGTTTACTCTTACTGACTTCGGAGTAAAAGCTCAAGAGGGATGAATTTATTCAAATGATACTGATTCCCACCAAACATCAGCTCTCTTGGATCATTTTTGTGAATAAACGTGTCTCTTTCAACGCCGTATTATTTAAATATTCTAACAATTTAATATTCGTATGTCAATAGCATTTCAAATCTTTTTTTCAGTATAAATTTTGCCTCTAATTATGTTAAAATAGAGGAGGAAAAGAAAGGAGAATCCTATGAATAGATTTGAAAACTTAGATTATGTGACAAAAGGTTTGAAACCGGAAAAAGTATTCCGTTATTTTGAGCAGTTAAGTCAGATCCCAAGAGGTTCAGGCAATGAAAAAGAGGTATCAGATTACTTGTATGAGTTTGGTAAATCTCTAGGACTTGAGACCATTCAAGATGATGTTATGAATATTATCATTAAAAAGCCTGGAACAAAAGGTTATGAACAAGCACCGGTTGTTATTTTACAGGGACATATGGACATGGTGTGTGAAAAGAATGAGGACACTGTTCATGATTTTACAAAGGATCCATTAAAACTTTACATAGACGGTAATTTACTTAAGGCTGAGGGCACAACGCTTGGAGCAGATAACGGTATTGCAGTGGCTTACGCCATGGCTATTCTTGATTCTGATGATATATCACATCCACCACTTGAGGTAATAGTGACTGTTGAAGAAGAAACAGGCATGGGCGGTGTAATTGGTTTCAAGAAGGAGAATGTGTCAGGTAAGCTTTTGATCAACATTGACTCTGAAGAAGAAGGTGTTTTCTTTGCATCGTGTGCAGGTGGCGTTAGAGCAAATATCTTACTAGATATTGAAAAAGAAGCCAATGAAATGCCTTGTTACAAGATCATGATCAAAGACTTAAAAGGTGGCCATTCTGGTTTAAATATCAAAGATGGTAGAGGTAATGCCATTAAGTTATTAGGTAGATTATTAGATGGTATTGATAACTACAATCTAGTTGAAATTTTCGGTGGTTCTAAACCAAATGCAATTCCTAGAGAAGCTTATGCAGTTATTTCTACAAAAGACATCGAAGCATTAAAGGACAAAGTCAAAGAGCTAGAAGGCGTCTTTAACAAGGAACTTGTTCAAACCGATCACTTAAATATTGAGGTGTTGCCTGTCGATCAAGAAGCATCTTGTTACTCAAATGAGTTAAAGGAACGCATCATTCAAACACTTTTAATGATACCATGTGGTGTTCAAACCATGAGCTTCGCAATTGAAGGCTTGGTAGAATCATCACTGAATATTGGTGTGTTAGCTGAAAGAGAAGGTTCTTTGGTGTTTGAATCTGCTATAAGGTCTTCTGTGAAATCATTAAAGTATGAGATTTTAAATCGTATTGAAGTTCTTTCTAAACTGGTAAGAGGGCATCTAGAGACGGTTTCTGACTACCCTGAGTGGGCTTATAACAATAAGTCCATGTTACAGGATTTGTTTAAGTCTGTTTACAAGGAAACAACTGGTAAAGAGGCAGAGATTGCAGCTATTCATGCTGGCTTGGAATGTGGTTTCTTTGCTGAGAAGTTAACAGATACAGATGGTTCTGATTTAGATATGATTTCTTTAGGGCCAAATATGGCCAATGTTCATACACCTTATGAAGAGTTAGACATTGAATCTGTTGAAAGAACATGGGTATTTTTACAAAATGTTCTTAAGGCAATTCAATAAAGTCAAAAAAAATAACAACTGTTCTTAATTTATTGACTTTTTTCAATTGGAACAGTTGTTTGTTATGTCGATAAAAGGTATGATAGAGTCAGAGATTGTGGGGAGGACTTATGAAGAAAAAAGTAATATTACTGTTGATGATGTCTTTGGTATTATTGACATTTGCAGCATGTTCTAACGATGAAGCTGCTAATGATCTACCATTGAATAAAGAATTGATGAAATTAATGCCTAATGAAGGTTTTAGATGGGCTTATAGGGGTGCAGCTGAGTACTATCATGAAATGGATTTAAAGTCTATCACTGAAGATGAAAAAGAAATTATCTATAAAGTGGAAGGTGAAGTTGAAGATGTTGTTAGCGGTGAACAAGCAACGGATTATACAATCAGCCTTTTCTATAAAATAATGGGTGATTCTGTTATACAGACAAAAACAGCACCTATGATGTTGGATTCTGAATATGATGAGTTGACCATCATCAAGGCGCCACTTGAAAAAGGCACAAAGTGGACGGAACAGGTTAAGAACCAAGAAGGTAAAAAGGTAACACTAGAAGGCGAAATCATCCAAGTTGACGAGGACGAGCGTGGTAACATCTATAAGGTAACTTATGTTGATAAGAAGACCGGTTACTCTGAGACGCGTAAAATCATGGAAAACTTCGGTGTGATTGCATTTACAAAGTTGGTAGAAATTGATGGTAAAAACTTTTCACAAGGTTATGGTCTTTATGGTTCAGGTTCAGGCTATTTAAAGTCAGCTGATACTGAAACAGATGAGCCAGTAGACAATGAAGAAACAGATGCAACAGAAACAGAGACTGATTCAGAAACAGACACGACAGATACTGATGCAACAGATACTGGTTCAAGTGAAACTGGAGATTCAGATACAACAAGTGACACTTCTCAAGAAGATGATAAAAAGGACGAAGAACAGGCTGTCAGAAATGCTTTAGTAGAATTTAATGATGCTTGGATAGAATATGTAAACAATGACAATCAGGCTTACTTTGACTTAATTACATCAAATGGTGTGGCTTATAAAAATGCTAAGAACTTCAACCGTACAGGTTTAACGGAGAAGTTCTTAGTGATGAAGATCAACCAAGTTAATGTATCAGGTTCATATGCGACTGCTAAGGTTTATGAAGAAATTCAAAAAACGAAAGACGGTTCTACGACAGTTGCCAAATACAATTGGATTTATTCTTTAAAGAAGATTGATGGCAAGTGGTTAATCGATGGTTATACGAAACAATAAATTGTACTTAACATAAGAGGTGTTAAATGGCAAAATTAGAAGTTAAATTATTTGGCATACCAGAAGTAAGATATGACGATGTGGAAGTTAAGTTTCCTTTTAAAAAGGCAGATGCATTATTCTATTACTTGCTTTTGGTAAAAAGAACAACAAGGGATCATTTGGTCAATTTATTTTGGTCTGATTCGGAAGAGAATGTTGCAAAGAAAAACTTAAGAAATGCCATTTATATCATCAAGAAAACATTAAACGTTGAGGTATTCATATCACCTCAACGTTCTATGATAGAATTAAACAGCAAGTTAGATCTTAATTTAGATGTAGAGAATTTTATGGCTGAGCCTGGTGATGTGGATGCTTACCGTGGTGGTCTGATTGAAGGTCTAAATCTAAAAGGTTGTGAAAATTTTGAAAATTGGCTTTTGTCACAGAGGCAGTTTTATGAAGGTTTATACATTCAAAAGACTTTGGATTTAGCCCATAAGTACTTTGATGAAAAGCAGTACAACCTAGTAGGTAAGTACTGTAAGAAGTTGATTAAAATCGATCCTTTTGATGAAGAAATTTATCGTATGCTGATGAAATCTTATTTTGAATCTGGTCGTTATGATAAATCCATGACCCTTTATGATGATTTGGTTAGGCTATTAGACGATGAACTGTCCATTAGTCCAGATGAACAGACAACCAATCTATACAATGTTATTGTTCAAAAAAGATCTCAGGCTAAGAAAAAGGCGAAAAAAGAAACCGATGTATTTTTCTACGGTAGACGTAAAGAACTGGATCGACTGGTTAAGAACTATCATAACTACCTTCAAAACAGAGAATACACCCACTATCTGATTCAAGGGGAGTTAGGTGTTGGTAAGACGGCTCTGATGAATACCTTGATTCACCAGCTAAAAAATGACGATGTTGAAGTGGTAAGGGTGTTTTGCTATCAAGCCATTGAAGGCTTTAACTTAAAGGCTTGGGATGATTTGATTGAAAAACTTGGTGGCATAGTTGACGCTCATAATATTGAGATCCCAGAGTTTGTGAAACTGGCTATTGTATCTACTTTCCCATCATTTGAAAAAAGAGGCAGTGTACCAAGCAACAGAAAAACAGATGAACATGTCTTTAGAAAAAGAACGGTTGAAAATGCCATTTATGAGTTGATTAAGATTGTGACTAAGTCTGTTAAACTACTTCTGATATTTGAGGATATCCAGTGGTTGGATGAACCTAGTCAGATTATGCTTAAAAAGCTGATCAACGAAAGATATGCAGACAATCCGGTTGTCTATATCACTTGTAGAAATGCTCATAATGATACCATCGAAAGATTTATTTCTGAGTTCTCTTCTAGAGAGATTATCAGAAGAATACAGCTTGAAAGATTCAGCGAAGAAGAAACTTTATCATTTGTAGAAGCCTATTTAGGTCATGTGGATGAAAAACTAGAAGCTGTCATTTATCCGGAAACCGAAGGAAATGCCCTTTTTATCACCGAGCTTCTAAGTTCATTGGAACATGAGGACTACAGTGCACTGAGTCCTAAAATTCAAGATGCGCTTAAACATAGACTCTTAAACATTTCAAAAGAGAGTCTTCAGGTCATTCAACTGGCATCGGTTTATTTAAAGAGATTCTCAGTTGAAGACATTATTAAGATCAGTGAAAAGAATGAATTTGTTGTCCTTGATCTAATTGAAGAACTAGAATCCATGTATTTGATAAAAGAAGAGCTCAATGACCAAGGTGATGCAGTTTATGCTTTTACTCACAGTAAGATAAAAGAGTTTATTTATAAAGATTTATCTTTATCAAAGCAAAAAATTCTTCATACGCGTATAGCTAAACGCATAGAAGAGCAGATGCTCTATAAGTACGACAGAAATGGCTATTCAAAACTTATATTCCATTATGGACAGGCCAATAATCATATTAAAGTTTTAGAATACAGAATTAAAAACTTATATGAGTATTTACAATCAAGTCATGAAGTTTTTCCTCTTATCAAGGAAAGGGATGTCTTTAACCATGAAAGTATCTTCTTTACTGAGGAAGAAATAGATCATGAATTTGAAAAGATTGAAGAACTCTTTGAAGAGCTAAGAAGAGACTATGTACATGATCATTTAATAGATTTAAAGCTAAAGTTTAAGCATATGATTGGTAGACATTATATCAACAATGGACTTTATGAGAAGGGTCTTCAGGCTATAAGAGAAGTCATTGATATTTCGACTGAAATTGACAATAAAAAGTACTTGATCAAAGGTTACTTACAAAATATCTTTTATTCCATCAATACACATAACATGTCCTTTATGGCTGAAAACTTAAGTACGGCCTTAAGAATAGCCCATAAGGAAGAGATGCGATTTGAAATTGGTATACTTCTAAGATTAAAGGGTTTGTACTTTGTACTTAAATCTCAATTTAAGAAGGGCGAAGAGTTCCTACTTAGGTCTATTGACATTATGAAGAAGTTTAAGGAAAAAGATAAGTATACCTTAAACATTGCTGCAGCCTACTATTATATGGGGGATTCCAATAGGTTTAAGGGTGACTTTGAGGAGTCTATTAGGTATTATGAAAAGGCCATTGAAATCTGTGAAAACAATGATTTACTTGGCAGGTTGACAGTCTTTTATACCAATGCAGGTCATTCAGCCTACAACCTAGGTGACTTTATTCTTGCTCAAAGATACTTTGAATCTGCCATTAAACTTTATGAACAACTTGATTTTCCTTGGAGAAGGTCAATTGCCTATGGTTTCTTAGGTCTACTTCACGTTAAAAAAGGCAATGATGACAAGGCTTTAGAGCTCTTTAAAATGGCAGATCTTTATTCTGCTAAAATGAACAATCCTTATGAACAGGCAGTAGTTTGTAGAATCAAGGCTGAGCTTGAAAATATTCTACTTGAGGGCAACATCTTCTCAATGAAACTGGCTAAGTTTATAGAAGCTGGTGGAGAGGATTATATAGAAAAAGGGATTTATCATTTAAGGAATTTCAAAGACTGTTATGAAATGAGACGATTAAATGAACTTTCTATAAAAAGGGATTTAATATAGCGATCACACTGTGATCGCTAATATTTTTTGTCGTTATTTGGATTGTCATAGGAAACAGCATTTCTACCTTTTTCCTTTGAACGGTATAGACCCTTATCAGCTATGTCTAAGAGTTCTTTCAGGGTTTTACCATCTTCAGGATAGGACGCCAAACCACATGAAATGGTAAAGTGAGGCTGAGTTTCCGTATCGATCTTCTTTCTAAAACGTTCTGCTATGGATACTGCTGTACTCAAACTTGCCTTAGGTAAAACGATTAAGAACTCATCACCACCATATCTTCCTAAAGAATCACTGTCCCGGATGGATTCTCTTGCTATGGCTGCAAGTGACTTTAAACACAAATCACCTTGTACATGACCTAATGTATCATTTAAGTTTTTAAACTTATCTAAGTCAAACATGATAATTGTAAACTTTTCAACTCTTCTATCTAAAGTCAGTTCTTCAACAATATTGAAGATGGCCTTTTTGTTGTAGGCTTTTGTTAAGTTGTCAATCTTGTTGATATGAGACATCTTTTCTTGAACTTCTTTAAGGTGGAAGGTATGTTTGTTGACTTCTTTCCTAAGCTCATAGTTAAACTCATTTTCAAGTTTTTTCAGTTTGTCCTGAAGGGCTTCATCGTACTTGATATTTTCTGTAATCACTTGATCTAAGACATACCATGCTATAAAGGATATAACAATTGTCATTAATGACATATGATAGATTGGATCTAAGAAATAGGACGTAATGATGCCGATGGCCAGTATGCCTATTAAGTTAACGAGTCTTGGTTGACTCTTTCTAAATTGAGAAATCATAAGAAGATAAAGGGCCGTATTCACGATTAAGAGAATAAATGTTAGGTTGATGGCTATGATTTCTTCTACGGGTATAAAGGCGATGATGATACTGATGACTAAGTTGACAATGATAAGTCCTAAGGAGGTGACTGGTGTCTGAATAATAATAAATGTAATAACTGCAAATAGGAAATATGAAAGTTGCCAATATAATCCAGAATCAATGGTTTTGATACTGTTGCTCAAAATAATCATAAATAAAAAGATAGATGAATTGACCAGGATACGTTGTAAAACATCTTTTTCTTTTTTGAAATAAGCACCCACCATGACAATGGTGGAAAGCATGATGATTAATATAAACAATTCTAATTGTACAATTTGTGTTACCATGTAATACTCCTTCTGTCACTATAATTAATTCTACCCAATAATGGTGGCTTTTAAAAGTAAAATTTATACTTTACAAGTGAATTATCATGTATTATAATACAAATAATCAAAGAAGATAAGCAAGGAAGAGAAGAAGTAACTAGCTGTGATGCTAAAAGCGAGTTGGGGATGGTGTAAGCCCGATAAGATAGCAGTAGTGAATAACATCTCAGAGCTTCTAACCGAAATGAAAAGAGTAGGCTTAGACGGGTATCGACCGTTACATCGATGTTGAGTGTTAGCTCATAGTGAGAGATCAATCTTTTGATAAGTAGGGTGGTACCGCGGTTATTCGTCCCTATATCGAAGGGTTTTTTTAATTTTTTGAAGGAGGAAAGAAAAATGAGTTATGCATTATTTAGAGATATTTACAAATCTCCAGAATCATTTACTGGTAAGTCTATTAAAGTAGCTGGTTGGATTCGTACATTAAGAGCTTCAAAGGCGTTTGGTTTCATCGAGTTAAACGATGGTACACATTATAGAAACATTCAAATTGTATTTGAACAAGATATGGAAAACTTTGCTGAAGTAGCGAAATTTTCAATTGCTTCATCAATCATTGTTGAAGGTGAATTAGTTATGACACCAGATGCAAAGCAAGCATTTGAAATCAAGGCGACATCAGTAACATTAGAAGGTGGATCTGATCCAGATTATCCATTACAAAAGAAGCGTCATACATTTGAGTACATGAGATCAATCGCTCACCTTAGACCAAGAGCAAACACTTTCAACGCTGTATTCAGAGTAAGATCAGTAGCTGCTTTTGCACTTCACAAGTTTTTTAACGAGAGAGGTTTTGTTTACACGCATACGCCAATCATCACAGGTTCTGATGCCGAAGGTGCTGGTGAAATGTTTAAAGTAACAACTTTTGATTTAGATAAAGTACCAATGACTAAAGAAGGCGATATTGATTACAAGAGAGACTTCTTTGGTAAAGAGACAAACTTAACAGTTTCAGGTCAGTTAGCAGTAGAAACGCACTGTATGGCATTTAGAAACGTTTATACATTTGGTCCTACATTTAGAGCAGAAAACTCAAACACAGCAAGACATGCTGCTGAGTTCTGGATGGTAGAACCTGAAATTGCATTTGCTGACTTAGAAGATGATATGAACTTAGCTGAAGATATGCTTAAGTACTTAATCAACTATGTGATGCAGGAATGTCCAGCTGAACTTGAATTCTTTGACCAAAGAATTGACAAGGGTCTTTTAGAAAGACTTAAGCTGGTTGCAACTTCAGACTTTGCTAGAGTAACATACACAGAAGCTGTAGAAATACTAGAGAAGTGTGACAAAGAATTTGAATACCCAGTATCTTGGGGTGTAGACTTACAAACAGAACATGAGCGTTACTTAACTGAAGAAGTTTATAAGCGTCCAGTATTTGTAACAGACTATCCTAAAGATATCAAGGCTTTCTACATGAGAATGAACGATGACGGTAAGACTGTTGCTGCAACAGACTTATTGGTACCTGGTGTTGGTGAGTTAATCGGTGGTTCTCAAAGAGAGGAAAGATACGATGTCCTTATTGATAGAATCAAGGAAATGGGCTTAAACGAAGAAGATTACTGGTGGTATCTTGATATGAGAAGATACGGTGGAACAAAGCATGCTGGTTTCGGATTAGGTTTCGAAAGAGCAATTATGTACTTAACTGGTATGAAGAACATCAGAGACGTTATTCCATTCCCAAGAACAACTAAACAAGCTGAATTCTAATGAAATCCTGCATTATGCAGGATTTTTTTTGGCTAAATACTTACCTATATGGCTAAATAGACAAAATAAAAGACCAGACTAGTAGACTATGTTATAGTATTAATGACAAAAGCAAACTCTTGGAAACGGGAGGTCGCAAAGCTATGGGTCTACGGTTAACTATGACTGCCAGGCTGCCGGAGGTAAAAATGAGTTATGAAACCAAACACTTAATGAAATGGGTCATAGCAGTCGCATTATTAGGTATCTTAGTAGTGCTTCTCTTTAACGCATTTGGGGGAGAGATGGTTCTCTCAAGTTTTTTGGAAAGAGTATAATTTTGGATGAGATGATAAACTATAAAACGCCATGAGGTGTTTTTTAGTTTTTTGTAGCTTAACATAAAAAAAACTCCCTTGGAGTTTTTAGTCGTTCTTTAATGTTTTTAGAAAATTTGGATAATCTTGAAGTTTACCTTCGTAGACCACCTTTAGATTTGGTATGGTTGCAAACTCAATGGGTTTGATAAGACCAACATCCTTTTGAAAATCATAGATATCAGACTTTAAAAGTGCTTTGCCAACAAACTGAGAACAGAAGTAATGGTGCTGTCTGTTCAAAGGAATGTTGATCATTGGACCGAAAAGACCTATGACATTGAAACCATAACGTTCCTTGTCTTTATAAAAATCATCAATGAATGCTTTTAGTTTTGAATACTGCACTTCTGTTACGTCTAATGAATATACTTTACAAACTGTATTTTTGAAAACTTTGTAGGTACCACTATCTATTTCTTCTTTAACAAATCCTCCCGAAAACGGGTTTCTTGGATTAATTCTGCCAAAACTGTACAGGGAGTTAAACTCTAAGTCAAGGGCAACTGATACATGAGAGTACTCTCTCAGTGTCACCACTTTTACAATTCGACTTAAAATGGTTCCCGTAAAGGATAACATAATATAAATCCTTTTATTTTTATCTTCCATTTTACCACCTTTTAATAATCACTATTTTAGTTTACCACAATGTCTTATGTAATACTATTTAAATATTATTGAAAAAGAATCAATAATCGATAAATGCTTAACTTCTTTAGGATTAAAGTTGTGGATCTTAAAGATGTATTGGATGGTATGGCCTATGGCAAAGGCAGAGATGATTGTTCCTATGCCTACTTTTCCGCCCATAAGAAAACCTAGGATCAAGGCGGTTGTTTCTATCATGGTTCTTATAAGAGAAGTTTTGCCACCTGTCAGTTTGATAAGTCCTACCATAAGACCGTCTCTTGGACCTGCGCCATAACCCACACTTATATAAAGGTAGATACCATAAGACAGTATCCAGATGCTAAGCACAAGGTATAAAACTTTTGATACAATATGACTTGGCATTGGAATGATTTCAAGGTTATCAATCAAGTTGATAAAAAAGCCGCAGAAATACATATTTAAGATGGTCCCGATACCTGGATAAATCTTAAGGACAAGTGATAAAAGTATGATTAAAAGACCTGTTAGTTGACTGGCAGTACCAAATTGAATATCCAGTATTTTGGATAGACCATCATGAAAGGTTCCCCAAGGATTAAGACCAAGTGAAGCATACCTCATCAAGATAACGCCTAAAGCGATTAAAAGGAAACCTAAAAACAATTGAATGACTTTTTTAAACATATGACCTCTATTCTGGATTAAGTTCCACTTCTAATACGCCAGTCAGGGCACTGATTCTATCGACTACAATCAACTTCTTATGATTGTCAGGACATTTGATCTTAAAGGTAATGACAATGTCTTCATCTTCTGATACATCATGAGCAGTTTTGATACCAATCACATTCACATGCATTTCCTCAAATGTCTTGCTGATTAAAGAGAGTTGACCTACGGTGTTGACACTTGTGATTCTAATTTTAGAGTATTTATTTGAAGACAGCTTTCTTTCTATAATAGGAAAAACTTCAAGTGTTAAGAAAACAAAGATGGTCGCTGGAATGGCAATTTCGTATAAACCACTTCCTAATGCAAGGCCAATGCAGGCTGTTGTCCATAAAGAAGCTGCAGTGGTTAAACCTTTAACGGTATTCTTATTCTTGATAATGGTACCTGCACCTAGAAAACCGATGCCGCTGATAACTGCAGCACCAAATCTACCGGGTTGCACTTCAGCAGAACCCACCATAATCTCTACAAGATCTATGTTTGTAATCATAACAATGGTTGCACCAACGCTGACAAGGATATGGGTCCTAAAGCCTGCTGGTCTGTTAACGGATTCTCTTTCTAGTCCAATAAAGCCACCCAGTATACATGCGATAAAAATTTTTAGAATTGTTTCGAGTGTGTGTGATGTCATAATTTCTCCTAATGTTTTTATTTAAGTATACACCTAAACGAAAAAAAGAACATCACTGTTCTTCTTCCCATGCATCTAATTTTTCTTGAATTAATTCATAAGTTTTATCTGTAATTTCTGGTAGTTCGCCACCCATGAAGTTTTTAGCTTGTTCAAAACCTTCATCAATGGCCTCTCTTAATAATTCTAATTTACTCTTGTCTCCATTAGAAATGGCTTTTGCAAAATCGACAATTCTATCACTGACAGCCTCAGGGCTAAGTGGACCACCTTCGTCAATCATCTGCTTTGCTTCATCTCTGGCTTGCTGGTCTACTTGAATATCCTCTGGTTTCAGATCAGCTAGTTTTTCAACTTCGATACCTTGTCTACGTAATAAGTCTTCTACAATCTGTCTTAGATGTGCATGTGCTTTTTCAGCTTCCTCTCTAAGAAGCGAAATATCAATTTGATCTTTTGGTTCCATAGATTCTGCTTTGTCGGTGATGGTTCTTTCAACAGATACCTTGGCATAAGTTGACTCGCCTTCAATTTTAACCTTCTTGGAACCATCATTTTTTTGTACCTTAATCTGAGACTTATATGCTTCGATTTGAGCTGTGTCGACAATTCTCATAGCAATACCTCCTTATATGTACATTCTTTATATTTATATCGTCAAAATCTGAAAAATCTTTAATTTGACGTTTTTCGGACGACCGAGTAATAGACTAACATTAGTAAAATAAGAAAGGGGAAAACACATGTTAAACAACTTAAACATTGGGGAAACAATGACAATTAAACTCGATAAGGTTTTACCTGAGTATCCTACATTTGAAGAGGGTATCAGAAGAGCACCTAAAAGAGAGTTTACTTTAACACAAGAGCAAACTGAATTGGCTCTTAAAAATGCATTAAGATACGTAGACGAAGAATTCCATGAAATCTTAGCACCTGAGTTCTTAGACGAACTTTATACACATGGTAGAATTTATGGTTACAGATTTAGACCACAAGGTAACATTAAAGGTAGACCAATCCAGGAGTACAAAGGTAAGTGTGTGGCTGCTCAAGCAATCCAAGTTATGATCGACAACAACTTAGATTTTGACATTGCACTATATCCATACGAACTCGTTACATACGGTGAGACTGGTCAAGTATGTCAAAACTGGATGCAATACAGACTGATCATGAAGTACTTAGAAGAAATGACTGAAGATCAAACTTTAGCAGTTATGTCTGGTCATCCACTAGGTTTATTTTTATCACATCCGGAAGCGCCAAGAGCAGTAATGACAAACGCTTTAATGATCGGTATGTATGACAACCCAGAAGCATGGCACAAGGCTGCTGCACTAGGTGTTGCAAACTATGGTCAGATGACTGCTGGTGGTTGGATGTACATTGGACCACAAGGTATTGTTCACGGTACTTTCAACACTGTTATGAATGCAGGTAGAATCAAGTACAATGTTCCTGATGATGGTGATTTAGGTGGTTTATTATATGTAACTTCTGGTTTAGGCGGTATGTCAGGTGCTCAAGGTAAAGCGGTTAAGATTGCAAATGGTGTTGGTATCATTGCAGAAGTTGACCACTCAAGAGTTATGACTAGATACGAACAAGGTTGGGTAGATGAGTATTCTGATGATCCAGCTAAGTGTTACGAACTGGCTAAAGAATATATGGACAAAAAAGAAGGCCGTGCGATTGCATTCCATGGTAACGTAGTAGATCTATTAGAGTATGCTGTTGAAAACAACATTGATATCCACTTATTATCAGATCAAACTTCTTGTCATGCACCTTATTCTGGTGGTTACTGTCCTGCTGGCTTAACTTTCGAAGAAAGAACAGAGTTATTAGGTACAGACAAGAATGCCTTTAGAAAATTAGTAGATGCTTCTTTAGTTAAGCACTATGATATCATCAAGAAGTTAGTAGCAAACGGTTCTTACTTCTTTGACTATGGTAACTCATTCATGAAGGCTATCTACGATGCAGGTGTTCAAGAAATCTGTAAGAATGGTAACGATGAAACAGATGGTTTCATTTGGCCTTCATATGTAGAAGACATCATGGGTCCTATGTTATTTGACTATGGTTATGGACCATTCAGATGGGTATGTTTATCAGGTGATCCAGAAGATTTAAGAAAGACTGATAAGGCTGCTATGGGCGTTATCGATCCAAACAGAAGAGGTCAAGATAGAGACAACTATGTATGGGTTAGAGATGCAGAAGAAAATAAATTAGTTGTAGGTACACAAGCAAGAATTCTTTACCAAGATGCTTTAGGTAGAAGAGACATTGCACTTAAGTTTAACGATATGGTAAGAAAAGGCGAAATCGGTCCTGTTATGTTAGGTAGAGATCACCATGATACAGGTGGTACAGATTCTCCATTCAGAGAAACTTCTAACATAAAAGATGGTTCAAATGTGATGGCTGAAATGGCAACACAATGTTTCGCTGGTAACACTTCTAGAGGTATGACAATGGTAGCACTTCACAATGGTGGTGGTGTTGGTATTGGTAAATCAATCAACGGTGGTTTTGGTATGGTTCTTGATGGATCTGAAAGAGTTGATACAATTCTTAAGAGAGCTATTCCATGGGATACTATGGTTGGTGTTGCTAGAAGAGCATGGGCAAGAAATGAAAATGCGATTACAACATGTGCTGAGTACAATGATATTCGTACAGATGATCACATCACAATCCCATTTGTTGCGGATGCTGACTTAGTTAAGAACTTAGTTTCTAAGACTTACAAAAAATAATAAAACATATATCCTGAACACTGTTCAGGATATTGTCATATAATAAAAATTACATGGAGGATGTTATGACTCAAAAAAGAAAAATTGTACAATGTGTACCAAACTTTAGTGAAGGTAGAGACTTAGATGTTGTAGAAAAGATCGTTGCACCTTTAAGAGGTAAAGAAGGCGTTAACTTGTTAAGTTATGAGCCAGACAAAGATTACAACAGAATGGTTGTTACAGTAATTGGTGAGCCTCAAGCTGTTAAGGCTGCGGTTTTAGAAGCAATTGGTGTGGCTAGAGAATTAATTGACATGACTAAGCACGAAGGTCAACACTCTAGAATGGGTGCTACTGACGTTGTACCATTTATTCCAATTAGAAATATGTCTATGGATGAAGCTGTAGAGTTAGCTTCTGAAATGGGTAAGGCTATCAATGAAGCTTATGATATTCCTGTATTCTTATATGAAGATGCTGCTACAAAAGCTGATAGAAAGAACTTAGCAAAAGTAAGAAAAGGTCAATTCGAAGGTATGCCTGAGAAGTTAAAGGACCCTAACTGGGCACCTGATTTTGGTAAGCCAGAAATTCACCCAACTGCTGGTGTTACTGCTGTTGCAGCTAGAAAGCCATTAGTAGCTTACAACATTGATTTAGATACAACTAATGTAGAAATCGCTAACAAGATTGCTAAGGCGATTCGTCACTCTGGTGGTGGTTACAGATTTATTAAAGCAGGTGGTGTAGAGATTCCTGAGAGAAACATCTGCCAAGTAACAATGAACTTAACTGACTATACAAAGACTTCAATTTACAGAGCATTTGAAGCAGTTAAGATGGAAGCTAGAAGATACGGTGTTAATGTAACTGGTTCTGAAGTTGTTGGTTTAGTACCAATGGAAGCATTAATTGACGCTGCTGCTTACTACTTAGGACTTTACGGATTTGATATGGATAAAGTTCTTGAAACAAGTTTAATGGAGTAATTATGGAAAAATTACTGATAATAAATGCTAATGAATTAGTAACTTGTTCAGGCTCTGCTGCCAAATTTGGTGTAGAAGCTATGAACGATTTAGGTGTGATTGAAAATGGTGCCATCGCTATGGAGGATGGTATCATCACACATGTTGGCACGACTGAGGAAGTTATGTCTCAGATCAATGCTGATGAGTATGGTGTTATTGATGCAGCTGGTAAAGCTGTTACACCAGGCTTTGTAGATTCTCATACCCACTTTATCTTTGGTGGTTACAGAGCAGATGAGTATGACTGGAGACTTAGAGGTCTTTCTTACGTAGAAATTATGGAGCGTGGTGGTGGTATCATCAACTCTGTAAAAGGTACAGAAGACGCTTCATTAGAAGAGCTTGTAGACTTAGGTCTTAAGAGACTAGACAGCATGCTTTCATTTGGTGTAACAACTGTAGAAGGTAAGTCAGGCTATGGTCTTTATAAGGATACAGAACTTAAGCAGTTAGAAGCTTTAAAGATCTGTGATGAAAGACATGAGCTCGATGTTGTAAAGACTTTCTTAGGTGCTCACTCAGTACCAAAAGAGTACAAGGGTAGAGGTATGGACTTCATTGATTATACAATCGAAGAAGTGCTACCTGTTGTAGCAGAAAATAAGTTAGCAGAGTTCTGTGATATCTTCTGTGAAGATAAGGTATTCTCTGTAGAAGAATCAAGAAAATTATTACTTAAAGCTCAAGAGCTTGGTCTTAAGTCAAAAATTCATGCGGATGAAATTGTACAATTAGGTGGTTCTGAATTGGCTGCTGAAATAGGTGCTACGTCAGCAGACCACTTGTTACAAGCTTCTGATGAAGGTATCAAGGCTATGGCTGAGGCTGGTGTTGTTGCGACTTGTTTACCATGTACAGCCTTCTCATTAAAAGAGCATTATGCTAGAGCAAGATATATGGTAGATCAAGGTTGTGCTGTAGCAGTAGCAACGGACTTCAATCCAGGTTCTTGTCATACAGAGTCAATTCCACTAGCTATTGCATTATCAACTTTATATATGGGCTTAACAACTGAAGAAACGATTACAGCGCTTACAATCAATGGTGCTGCTGCAGTTGGTAGAGCAGATACAGTAGGATCTTTAGATGTAGGTAAAAAAGCGGACGTCATTGTTCATGAGTTCCCATCATATAAGTTCTTACCATATCATATTGGTGTGTCTACAGTTGAACTTGTTATAAAAAATGGTCAAGTAGCATTCGTTAAATAGGAGGACAAATGTTAATTAATAAAAATATTACAGATTTTGTTGCAACTACTGCATCAAATGAGCCAGTACCAGGTGGTGGTTCTATTGCAGCACTTTCAGGTGCTTTAGCTGCTGCTCTAGCAGAGATGGTTGCAAACCTTACAATTGGTAAGAAGAAGTACGTAGAAGTAGAATCAGAAATGAAAGGTATTGTTGAAGCTTTAGAAGTAAAGCGTCAAGAACTGATTGAATTAATCGATAAAGATGCCAACTCATTTGATGATGTTATGAAGGCATTCAAGCTTCCTAAGGAAACTGACGAAGAAAAAGCTGCTAGAACAAATGCTATTCAAGAAGGTACTAAGTATGCTGCAAGTGTACCACTTCAAACTGCTAAAGTTGCTTTCTCAATCATGGAGTACTCTAAGATTGTAGTTGAAAAAGGTAACACAAATGCAGTAACAGATGGTGCTGTATCTGCTATGATGGCTAGAACAGCTGTATTATCTGCTTTAATGAATGTAAAGATCAACTTAGGTTCAATTAAAGATGAAAAGTTCGTTGAAGATATGACTGCTGAAGTCAATGAACTAGAAGCTGCTGCAATCAAAACTGAAGGTGAAATCCTATCACTTGTTAAATTATAAGACTTAAAAATCACATCTTTCGATGTGATTTTTTATTGAACAAATTTAAGCAGTTTGTTTGAAGTTGTATCAGCTAATTTAACTAAAAGCATAAAGACAATGATAACCAAGGTTATATGTGTATAATGGAATAAGCTGAAGTGAAATTTGAAGTAGTAACCTAGTCCACCTGCTCCTGCAATACCCACTACGATCGTTGTTCTGAGAATAATTTCCCACCTGTAGATAATATATGAGACAAAACGTTTTATGACGCTAGGGATAACACCGTAAATAAGTAACTGTGGTCTAGATGCGCCAGTAAATCTTAGGTGTTGTAAAGGCTCATCCGGCAGACTTTCTATAACGTCTGCACATAATTTTGAAATAATGCCATAGTTGTGAAGACCCAGAGCCAAAGCACCAACCCAGATACCTGGTTTGAAGATAAATACCAGTATCATAGCCCAGATAAGTTCAGGTACTGCTCTTGTGATGATGTAGACTAGTCGTGTTAAACCGTAGGCTATGGGATGGCTAAAGCGTTTTGTTCCTAATACCAAGGTCAGTAACATGGCTGTTGTTGCAATAGAAATTGCGACGAAGCTCATTTGAATGGTTTTAAGTGTTAGAAATAAAACTTGCTGGATTTCTAATATATCTGTAAATGCTGGGTTTTGATTTGTAAAGCCTAGCAAATCTTTTATTAACTGAAAGGCAAAACCTAGATTCTTGCTGGTAAGCATGTCATCATAGATTGCACCCTGGCCAAAACCTATATAAAAGAATGAAATAACAATCATGGAAAAAAAGATTGCAAGACTGGTCTTTTCATGAGTTCTTCTTCTGTACTGAGCAGTCCATGCTTCTATTAAGATGACAAAAAATATGAGTACATAGATGTAGGTAAACATATCATTAAATCTTAAATCATTTAACATCAGTTGTATTTTCAAGCCAATGCCAGAAATACCTACAAAACCGAGTACAGCAGAAGACCTAAAGGCACATTCAAGACGATAAAATGTATAGCTCATGAGTTGGGGAAGGGCCTGAGGTATATAGCCATAAAGTATAAGTTGACCCTTTGAAGCCCCTGCCTGTTTTAAACGTACAATAGACTGTGTGTCTAGTTGTCTAAAGATATCAGTAAAAACTTTACCAAGCATGCCCGTATAGGGAATGGCAAGGGCTAAGATGCCTGGCATTGGTTTTAATCCGAATATGGTCACTAAAAAGAGTGCCCAAATGAGTTCGTGAACAGCCCTTGATCCTGAAAATATACCATGAATGATTTTCCTAATAGTCCTGTTTGACTTAAGGAGTTCTGATGCATAAAGACTCAATATAAATGAAAAAATTAGAGCTATACCTATAGCTGAAAAAGCATAACTTAAAGTTATAATAGCAGCCTCGAAAGCTCCAGGTAGCTGCTTTAGTGATGGTGTAAAAGCAGCTTGAATCATTTCCTTAGCATTTGTTAAACCATTTGCGTTAAATGATATTGGTGTAAATATCAAGGAGATTAGAATAAGCACAAGAATTGCCCATATAAGTACATGTTTACGCATAAAGATCACCAATCATTTTTTCTGTGAGCTGAGTAGACTGAATATCGAATACAAGGCAACCGTCTTTTATACCGATGATACGGTCAAAATATTCTTTGGCATAATCCACCTGGTGAAGTATGGCTATAATTGTCTTGCTATCTAAATGATGAATTAAAAGTTGAATAGCTTCCTTAGCCAGTTTGGGATCTAAGGCAGCAATGGGTTCGTCGGCCAATATAATGTTTGGATTTTGAACGATGAGCTTTGCAATGGCTACTCTTTGCTTTTCACCGCCAGAAAGATGGGCTGTTTTCTTGTTGACATGTTCAGCCATTGAAACCTTTTGTAGGGCTTCTAGAGCAACTTCTTTTTCAAATGGTTTTACTAGTGAAATCATCGATTGGATGAATGACCAGTCTTTTAACTTGCCGGACAAGACATTGTGAATGACCTTAAGGTTGTCTATCAAGTGAATGCCTTGAGAAATGACACCAATTTGACTGGCAAAACTCTTATTATCCTTGTATGACTCTATGGCATGGCCATTGATGATGATTTGTCCACTATAGCTTTCATCAAGTTTAGATAAAATATTGAAAAGAGTGGTCTTTCCAGCCCCACTCGGTCCAATTATTGCAACTTTTTCATTTTTTTCAATGGTCAAATTAATGTCTTTCAGAATTGTCTGGTTATCCTTTACACAATTCAGATTTCTGACTTTAATCATAATGACTCCGTTATTCTATAATATCTAGTGATTTTGCAACATCTAATATTGCTTGGTAATTATCATTGTTGGTTTCAACAAAACCTGTATCTTGGAAGAGGGCCATAATCTCTGGATTATCTGCACCGAACTTAAGTAGTGCTGATTTGATTTTATCTTTTGAACCTTGACCAAATGTTTTGTCTACATCTGTGATTGACCAGTTATAATCGAAGTAATGTGGTGTGGTATAAAATACTTTGACTTTGTCTGTATCCACTTTACCTTCATCAACAGCCGATTCCCAGACTGCAATGTTTAAGGCACCTGCATCAAATGTACCTGATTCAACCAGTTTCCAAGTCTTGTCATGAGAGCCTGAATAGTTCGGGATGTCTGAGAATGTTTCCTCTGGTGTAAGACCTACTTCCATCAAGAAAAATCTTGGCATTAAATGACCAGACGTTGAACTTTCACTACCGAATGTAAAGGATTTATCTTTTAAATCATTTAGATTTTCGATTGTATTGGCAGTATTATAAATGAATACTGATTCAAACTCAGCATCTCTTGGTCTATGTGCAATTGCTTCAGAACCTTCAACTTGACTTCTGGCTTGAACACCAGTTAAACCACCAAACCATCCTAGGTGGACTTCTTCACGGCTAAAGCCTGTAACCAAAGCTGCATAGTCTGCAGAAGGTACATATTCCGTTTTAATACCTGTTTCTTTTTCAATATACTTGGCAAGTTCATCAAAACGTTCTGTTAATGTAGAAGTGTTCTGATCTGGGATACCGCCAATAATTAATGTTGCTTCTTCTTTAGGTTGACAACCCATAAGTGTTAATGTTAATAAAACTAGTAATAATATTTTTTTCATAACTTCCTCCTAGCAAGAGTATATACTAGACTTGTTTAGTAGAGAAATAGTAAATATCGATACTAGACTTCTTAAGTATAAAAAAAACCTATTGAAAACAATAGGTTAACTTAACATGGAAATGCCTGATTCATTTAAGAAAGCTTCATGTTCAACCAAACCACCAACAATAATGTCTATATGGTCGTTAAACTCAATGCCCAAGTCTTCTCTTGAAGAAGTTAGTTCTTCACGGTTAACAGCTTTAGCAAAGGCCTTATCTTTCATTTTCTTCTTAACAGACTTGCCCTTTAAGCCTTCAAGTCGAGTAGGGCGCATAAGAGCGATTGCAATAATAAAGCTTGCCATTTCATCTACGGCATGTAAACATTTCTTTTCATTGTTGTCTCTAGGGATACCCATATCATCACCATGAGATAGGATGGCATCAACAAAGGTCTGATCGTCTGTGAAGTCCTTTAAAAGTTCTGGTGCCTTGTGTGGATGAACTTCCGGATACTTTTCAAAATCTATGTCGTGTAAAAGACCGAGCAGTCCCCATCTTTCTACATCTTCATTAAAATGTTTTGCATAAGCCCTCATAGCTGCTTCTACGGCCAAAGAGTGTCTCATCACTCTATCTGTTTCTACATGTTGTTTTAATAGTTCTAAGCCTTGTTCTCTTGTCATAATTACCTCCACATCTTTTTTAATATAATAGTTGAAAATGCTGAAGATAACAAGACTTATCAGAATATTTGGTGATTTATATTTTCTTTATATATGTACATATTATTTTAGATTCTCATAATATATCAAGAATAGATAAAATAAAGAGCTTTTTTATGTTTTATCTGCACAGAGGTGTTAGAATATAAACAAGTTATGAATGACCCCTTCATACCTCATTAGAGAAAGCCTCTCTAATACTAGCCCCAAAGACTACCTAACCAACAGGTAGTTTTTATTTTTTTGTTTAATATTTAGGATTGAATATCTGGGTATATAGTTAATGAGGAGGGATTTTAATGAAAGACTATATTCATATAGGTTCAGATAAAAGTGTTTTACAAAGACTTTTAGGTCAGCCGTCTAGAATAGACGCCAACATGTGGACTTATGGGACGTCTTATTTTAAGCTAGATGCTGATCAAAAGGTTGTAGCATGGAAAAACATGTTTGGTGAACTTAATGATGGTATGAGGCTTTATATGCCAAATGATAAGACTTTCTTCTTAGGTTCAACCATGGATCAAGTTCTAGAAGCCATGGGCTCACCAACAACTGTCATTCATTCTAGACAACCAGAATGGCGTTATGAGGCTTCTCATATAAAGTTTAGAGATGGCATTGTTATAGAGTGGAAAAACCTTTATAACCAGATGGATCATGGGATGATCCCACCTCTTGATGGGGTGGACTTTGTAAGACTTGGTTTGACAAAAGAAGCTGTCTTAAAGGCACTTGGTTCACCGACTGTGATCCTTGCCATAAATCCTGATATATGGCACTACCAGGGTTCTTATATCAAGTTTAGAGATGACTTGGTTATAGAATGGAAAAACCTATATAATCAGATGGACCATGGCATGAAAAAACCTGAAGAGAGTGATGATTATCTACAAATTGGCATGACTGAAAAAGAAGTACTTGCCTTATTAGGTTCTCCGACGTCTATTTTGGCTTCCAACAAAGATGTTTGGAAGTATGAGTCCTCTCATCTAAAGTTTAAGAACCACCTTCTGGTAGAGTGGAAGAACATGTTTGGACAAATCGATTTAGGCATGAAAAAACCCTTGTATAAGGATTTTGTTAGAATTGGCATGACCAAAGACCAGGTCTTAGATATATTTGGTAGTCCTGATACTATTTCAGAACTGGCACCAGACTTATGGCATTACAAATCATCTCATATACTCTTTAAAATGGGCCATGTTATAGAATGGAGGAATATGTTCCATGACTTTGATAGAGGCATGAAAAGAGGGCACAAGGAATGTGAAGACGTCATCATAGGAGCCAGTGAAGAAGTTGTTTTAAATAGACTGGGTTCACCAACAAGTATTTTTGAAAGAGAGCCTTTTACATGGCATTATGGCAATGCGGCCGTCTACTTTGATGACAACCACCATGTTTTATCCTGGAAAAACATCGGTGATATAAAAAAAGAAATTGAAAGATTTGGATAAAAAATACCGACTGTTTTACAGTCGGTATATATTTTTATTTAGGTAACATAGCTTCTTTAAAGCCCATATAAGGTTGTAAAGCTTTTGGAATTGTTACAGAACCATCAGCTTGTAAATGGTTTTCTAAGAAAGCAATCAGCATTCTAGGTGGTGCAACCACTGTGTTGTTAAGTGTATGAACAAAACCTTTACCTGAATCACCCTTACGACGAATCTTAAGTCTTCTGGCTTGTGCATCACCTAAGTTAGAACATGAACCAACTTCAAAGTACTTTTGTTGTCTAGGAGACCATGCTTCAATGTCTACAGACTTTACTTTTAAGTCTGCTAAGTCACCAGAACAACATTCTAATGTTCTAACTGGTACCTCTAATGAAACAAAGAAGTCTACAGTGTTTTGCCATAACTTGTTGTACCAATCCATAGCTTCCTCAGGCATACATAAAACAACCATTTCTTGTTTTTCGAATTGGTGGATTCTATAAACACCTCTCTCCTCGATACCGTGTGCACCTTTTTCTTTTCTGAAACATGGAGAGTAAGAAGTTAATGTATGTGGTAAAGTTTCTTCCTGTACAATAGAGTCAATGTATTTACCGATCATTGAGTGCTCACTTGTACCGATTAGGTATAAGTCTTCACCTTCGATTTTGTACATCATAGCATCCATTTCTGCAAATGACATAACACCCTTAACAACATCACTTCTGATCATATATGGAGGGATAACATACGTAAAACCTCTGTCGATCATAAAGTCTCTTGCATAAGATAATAACGCAGAATGAAGTCTAGCCACATCGCCCATCAAGTAGTAGAAACCATTACCCGATACTTTACCAGAAGCTTCTAAGTCCACACCATCAAATGACTTCATAATGTCAATGTGGTAAGGAATTTCATATGCTGGTACAACTGGCTCACCATATTTTTCAAGCTCTACGTTTTCTGTATCGTCTTTACCAATTGGCACTGAATCATCGATGATGTTAGGGATCTTCATCATGATTTCATTTACTTTTTCATCGTATTCTTTACCAAGTGCTTCTAACTCAGCTAACTTCTTAGCGTTTGCTGCAACTTGCTTTTTAACTTCTTCAGCTTCTTCTTTTTTACCTTGACCCATAAGCTTACCAATTTGCTTAGAAAGAGAATTTCTGCTTGCTCTTAAATCATCTACCTGTGTGATGGTCTCTCTTCTTTTTACGTCAAGTTCTAAGATGTCGTCTACCAAACCTAGTTTGTCATCTTGGAATTTCTTTTTCATGTTTTCTTTAACTCGATCAGCTTCATGTCTAATTAAATTAATATCAATCATGTCATACTCCTTTCAAAAATCAAAAAAATCCCTCTCCCACAATGGGACGAAAGATTCGCGTTGCCACCCAAATTGATACAATGTATCCACTCTAGTCACATGATAACGAATGTGAAACGTGTAAGGTTAATTACAAGCTCAGAGGTAGATCATAAAGTATTTGGACAGCTTTCACCAAGCGCTGACTCTCTAAACAAAGTGACTTTATTATGGCCTCTTCAAAGCATCATTTTTTCATACTTTAACATAGATTTTAGCTTCTTTCAAGTTATTCTAGCATACTTACAGGAATTTTTTGATTTACGCACTTTATTGAAGGTATCTTATTAATGAATAAAGTTTTGATATTTAATTGACATAGTGTCATTTAAGTATTAAACTTATATAAGAAACACAGTGTTATTTATATAAGTGAGGTCTGTATGCAATATAGAAGTTTAATTAAGGGCAGTGAAGAATTATCAGTATTAGGTTATGGATGTATGAGATTTCCTACAAAAGGGAATCGAATCGATGAGGAAAAAGCTTTAGAGCAAATGCTTTATGCTTACAATGAAGGTGTTAATTACTACGACACTGCTTATCCTTATCATGGAGGAAGAAGTGAAGTTGTATTAGGTAAGTTTATCAAGAAAAACAACATAAGGGACAAGGTTTACATAGCAGATAAGCTACCAGCATTTTTAGTCAACAGACAAGAACAAATCGAAAAGTATTTTTATACTCAACTAGAGAGACTAGATACACATTACATCGATTATTATTTGATGCATATGTTAGAAACTATGGAGTCTTGGGAAAAACTTAAGAAACTAGGTATATTAGATTTTATTGAAGAGAAGAAAAAAAGTGGTCAGATCAGACATATTGGTTTTTCTTTTCACGGCAAACAAGAGGAGTTTATCAAGATCTTAGAAGATTATCCATGGGATTTCTGTCAGATTCAATTTAATTATTTAGACGAGTACAATCAAGCAGGTTTAGAAGGTCTTAACAGGGCAGATGAACTTGGTATTGGCGTTGTTGTTATGGAGCCTTTAAGAGGTGGTAACCTGGCTGCTAAGGCACCCGATAAGGCTATAGAGCGTTTCCATGAGTTTGATAAAAGCAGGTCTGCAGCCTACTGGGCTCTTAGATGGATTTGGAACCATGAAAAAGTATCAGTTGTCTTAAGTGGTATGAATGTAGACGAACACATAAAAGAGAACATTAGGGTAGCGAGTGAAACCCATCCAAACTCTATGTCTGATGAGGAAATCAAGGTTGTAGATGACGTTAAAGAGATTTATAGATCTCTGATGAAGGTACCTTGTACAGGCTGTAACTACTGTATGCCTTGTCCATTTGGTGTGGATATACCAGGGACTTTTGCATCTTACAATGACAAGTATTTCTTTGGTGGTAGACAAGGACAGTTTATGTATATAGCAAGAGCTGCAGGGGTTACGAGTGGAGAAAAAGTAGGTGCTGATCTGTGTACTGATTGCGGTAAGTGTGAACATCACTGTCCTCAAACCATCAAGATCAGAGACGAGCTTAAAAATGCCCATAAGGATCTTAATATACCCGTGGTAAGATTCGGTATGAATGTGGCAGCAAGGGTTATGAATAGACGCAAAAAATAGGAGGCTTCTTATGAAGTCTCCTTTTCTACTAGTCTGTTTTTGGATGTGTCCTTGTGTATAAAAACGCTTAAGAGTACCAAGCTTGTTATAAGATTGCCTATAACGTTAATCACTTGATTGGAAAAGAAAGCAGTTAGAGCAGGTATGGTCACGACTCTATAGACAACGATTAAGATACTGCCTATAAGAACGTGGCTTAAATTGGCTTTCTTATAAGTGCCGCCTCCAATTATTATAGAGAGTGCCCCCATACTCCATAGGCCAGTGTTTGGATAGGAAATGATGATATATTTTGAGTTCATCAAGTAAAAAATCTGACCCAAGGCTGCAATAAAAATTGAAAGGGTAAAAGCAGATGTTTTTATATAAGTAGTTGATTTGCTTGATATAAACTGATCAAGTCTATTTGACTTTTCAGTAAAGTGTATTATAGCCATTACGGCTATTGCAAATACCAGCATGATAAGAACGTAGTTACCTGGAAAAAGATTTTTTATATCAAGAGTTGAGCGAATGTTTTGATCGTCTGGAAACAATAAGTCTGGTGATACTCTTATGATTGTCCCAAGTAGACCGAAGACAATAAAGCTATAAAATATGCCAGAAGCTGTTCCTAAAAAATAAGAAGCAATCATGGTATGGTCATCAGCCTTACTGAGTATAAAACCATTTAATAGGCCTAAGAGCAAAGTAAAAAGACATGTCATCAGAAGTGTGACTATCATTAAGCCCATTCCGGTAAGTTCTGCGTTTATCGCAAATATAAGACCTAATTGACCAGCTATACATCCGGTGATGATGGCAAAGTTAAAACCCATGCCAGCCTTGATTGGCATGATTAAGGCAAGACTTAAAAGAAGTGTCATGATCAAGAGATTAGACATATCCTTTACAAGAAAACCAAGGTTTTTGTCTGTAAGTAAAAATCCTATAATAACCATGACAAAGAAAAAAATCAGTATTGAATGTGTTTTGAGATACTTTTTTACATCAAGATTATCAAACATTGAAGCCCCCTATCTAATAAAATATTAGCACATAAATACCGTTTTCTGTTAAATATAGGGAAAATAATATTTTATTTAATGGTATATTAATACATTTAAAACACCACATGGCTGTGGCGTTTTAAATCATTACTTAAAGAGAACAAAAACAATAGTAATTAGGATGTATACAGCAAGATCATAGCCATGATTGATGATGCCAAGTTTGATGGTTCTGTTCTCGAAGCCCCAGTTTTTAACGAGGCTTGAAAGGTCTGTACCTAACCATAAGATGATGGCGAACAAGATACCAGTAAAAATGGATGTAATATTTAGGTTGGTAATTAGAAAACCGATAACATAGGAAGTAATCAGGGCTGTTAAGCCAGTCATACCATAGACCTTGCCCATACCTTCTGGATTATCTACATCCTCCTGAGTCACGCCAGATTCTTTCATCCATGGCTTAGCGAAAAGAAGCGGAGAGTACCATAACATACCTAAAACCATATTGAGGATCATTCCAATAATGAGCCCTATTATATTTACACTAAATGTCATTTTTATCACCTCAGTTTACTTCTACCCATTTAGTGAACTTAGAAACATTCATGTTCTATAAAGGTTATTTCATGTAAAAGTATGTATCTATCTAAAATTAGTGGTTATAATGGAATAGGAAAAAGATTGGAGCTTCTTGCGATATAGTTAAATAAAGAAACCTCACAACTTAATAGGTTATAATGGTAGTGACTAAACTAACCAGAGCTTATTAAGAAGGAGGCTTCAAATGAATTATAACAAGAATGAGAAATTAAAACAAATTACTGATGAAAC
>NZ_VANV01000095.1 GCF_022496765.1 Acidaminobacter sp. JC074
CCCTGGAGGATTGACAGCGCGAACTGCTAGTTTTCGGATACGGGATATCCATCCTAGCCACTATGGACGTATTTGCCCAATTGACACATCGGAAGGAATCAATGTTGGRCTTATTGGATCCTTAGCAATTCATGCCAGGATTGGTCATTGGGGMTTTCTAGAAAGTCCACTTTATGAAATTTMTGAGAAATCRAAAAAGGTACGGATGCTTTATTTATCACCAGGTAGAGATGAATACTATATGGTGGCGGCAGGAAATTCGTTGGCGTTGAATCGGGGCATTCAGGAAGAACAGGTTGTTCCAGCTCGATACCGTCAAGAATTYTTGACTGTTGCCTGGGAACAGGCTCACCTTCGAAGTATTTTYCCCTTCCAATATTTTTCGATTGGAGCTTCCCTCATTCCTTTTATCGAGCATAATGATGCGAATCGGGCTTTAATGAGTTCTAATATGCAACGGCAAGCAGTTCCGCTTTCTCGRTCCGAGAAGTGCATTGTTGGRACTGGGCTRGAACGTCAAGCGGCTTTAGATTCAGGGGCTCTTTCTATAGCCGAACATGAGGGAAAGATCATTTATACCGATACTGACAAGATTRTTTTATCAGGTAATGGAGATATTATAAGCATTCCATTAGTTCTGTATCAACGTT
>NZ_VANV01000097.1 GCF_022496765.1 Acidaminobacter sp. JC074
ATAGAAAAAATTTATATAAAAAAAAATATCTCAGGGGTTCACTAATTATTTAGTTGGCAAGTCTCTTTGTATGTGTTGTCCGGAAAGAGGAGGACTATAGAAAAAATTTATATAAAAAAAAATATCTCAGRGGTTCACTAATTATTTAGTTGGCAAGTCTCTTTGTATGTGTTGTCCGGAAAGAGGAGGACTCAATGATTATTCGTTCGCCGKAACCAGAAKTAAAAATTTTGGTAGATAGGGATCCCATAAAAACTKCTTTTGAGGAATGGGCCAAACCGGGTCATTTCTCAAGAACAATAGCTAAAGGCCCTGAGACTACCACTTGGATCTGGAACCTACATGCYGATGCTCACGATTTCGATAGCCATACCGGTGATTKGGAGGAGATTTCYCGAAAAGTATTTAGTGCCCAKTTTGGGCAACTCTCCATCATCTTTCTTWGGTTGAGTGGCATGTMTTKCCATGGTSCTCGTTTTTCCAACKRTGAAGCATSKTTAAGCGATCCTACTCACATTRGGCCTAGTGCCCAAGTGGTTTGGCCAATAGTGGGTCAAGAAATCTTGAATGGTGATGTGGGCGGTGGTTTCCGAGGAATACACATAACCTCTGGTTTTTTT
>NZ_VANV01000098.1 GCF_022496765.1 Acidaminobacter sp. JC074
ACTCGGAGACACATATACAAAAGCTTCGTATAGGAATGCACAAAGAAACGATCCAATTAATCAAGATATACAACGAGGATTTTATCCATACGATTTTGCATTTCTCGACAAATATARTCTCTTTCATTATTCTAAGTGGTTATTCTATTCTGGGTAATGAAGAACTCGTTATTCTTAACTCTTGGGCTCAAGAATTCTTATATAACCTAAGCGATACAATAAAAGCTTTTTCTATTCTTTTATTAACTGATTTATGTATCGGATTTCATTCCCCCCATGGSTGGGAACTAATGATTGGTTCCGTTTACCAAGATTTTGGATTTGTTCATAACGATCAAATTATATCTGGTCTTGTTTCTACCTTTCCAGTTATTCTAGATACAATTTTWAAATATTGGATTTTCCGTTATTTAAATCGGCTATCTCCGTCACTTGTAGTGATTTATCATTMAATGAATGATTGACAAATAATCCACTCAKATTAATCSAATTCGAATCTTTSTTACTTTKGAGTTGTACAKAMAAARGAATTKCAAATYRTAYTTACTCTTWMTATTTCTACTTATMTCGGGGATTCATCCTATATTCTATAAATTCTATAAA
>NZ_VANV01000102.1 GCF_022496765.1 Acidaminobacter sp. JC074
AGTAGCGCGTCACATTACAAGACAGAACGGTGAAGCTCTGTCTTGACTTGTGATGCTTCTGGACTAGGACAAGATCAGTATGCCGAGACGCGAATCTCAGCTCACTAATGTTGCCCGACAAGCCGAAGACTCTCCGAAGAGAAGCCTAAGGCATTGAGTTAAACAACCCTGAACCAGACGTACCAACTGGAGGCCCAGTTGGTGCTATGCGTTCGAAATTTCACCACTCTAAGCGTCTGCAATTCGTGGTAAGTAACGCAGCAAGCTGCGTTCTTCATCGATACTCGATGCAACCGATCCATCGCTGAAGCTAGTACGTATTATCGAGATGCAAATCTCAACAACAAATCACCGCATGTCCGTGAAGACTTTTGGCAATCAGTGTACTGATTCAAATATGAAAAGGTGCTTATGTGTTTTTGGCGCCTTGGCTCGGCCGAAACCGAACCACGATCATCAAGACTATCGTCAACTAACTTCCTCTCCGCAAAGAAGAAGAAGCCTAGACGCATATAGCCACCAGGAGACACATAGCGGTTGTGTTGAGACGACTCGTGAACAACGTCTACTGCAGAACAGCAAACACTTTT
>NZ_VANV01000012.1 GCF_022496765.1 Acidaminobacter sp. JC074
GCTACCTGCAGGTGCTCTGCCAGCTTGCAGCTCTAGCGTTACATTTTAAACAGTTTGTAGGGGTGCGGACGGTGAGTGTAGCTTAACAAGTGTAGATAACATTGGCGAGGCAGGCGAGTTTACTCGCGATACCTTAGAGCTTGCTCTAAGAGAAAGGAAATTACTTTATGGTTTTTGTATTAAACAAGAACAAAACACCGCTTAACCCTTGTCATCCTGCAAAAGCAAGATGGTTATTGAATAAGGGTTATGCGGTAGTACACAAAAGAGAGCCTTTTACGATTAGGCTAAAACAATTAATCGTTGATCCTGAAACAAAGGATTATATCCTTAAGTTTGACCCAGGTGCAAAAACAACAGGTATTGCTATTGTTGAAGATACCAAAGCAGAAGCAAAAGTTGTTTTTCTTGGAGAACTCAATCATCGATCAGAAGTTATTAAATCAAACCTAGATGATCGTAGGAGTTTAAGAAGAAACAGAAGGAATCGTAAGACTCGGTATAGAAAACCGAGGTTCCTAAATAGGACTAGAAAAGAAGGTTGGTTACCACCTTCTGTACAATCCAATGTAGACAACATAGAAACCATGACAGATCGCTTACATAAGTTATGTCCTATTAAGGCTATTAGTATGGAGACAGTTCGTTTTGATACTCAGTTAATGGACAATCCTGATATTTCAGGAATAGAATATCAACAAGGAACCTTATTTGGGCATGAGGTCAGAGAATATTTACTTTATACTTCTAGTCATACTTGTCAGTATTGTAATGGTGCAAGTCAAGATCCCATCTTAGAAGTAGAACATATGGTATCAAGAAATAATGGTGGTACGAATAGAGTGTCTAATCTGACAATTGCTTGTAGGACGTGTAATCAAGAAAAAACTTCATGGAATCTAGAAGAGTGGTTTCAAAGGTTGAAAATCAGTCATAAGAAAATTGATCAAATCAGAGTTAAGCATATAGAAAAGATTCTATCAAAAGGAAGACAGGTATCCTATAGAGATGCTGCTAGAATGAATACATCTAGGAAAACGACCTATCAAATGCTTAGCAGAAAAACTGAGCACTTAGAAGTGTCAAGTGGTGGTAGAACCAAGTTTAACAGAAGTATGATGGGTCTTGAAAAGACACATTATAATGATGCTTTATGTGTTGGTGAGATACCTGAGTCTTTTGATATACCTAAGGATTTGAAGGTCCTAAAAATAAGTGCATGTGGTAGAGGTTCTCATTCTAGGACACTACTCGATAAGTATGGTTTTCCAAGAGCTTACAAACCGAGACAGAAATATCATCATGGATACAAGACTGGCGACTTAGTCAAAGCGAATGTACCAAAAGGTAAGAAAAAGGGCACTCATTATGGTACTGTGTCTTGTAGAACAAGTGGTTATTTCAATATCAAAACAAAACACGGAACAGTGCAAGGCATCAATCATAAGTATTGTGAGTTGGTCCAGAAGGCAGATGGCTATAATTACTCAAGTTTCTCACCAATAACCTCCTTTCCTCTCACGACTGAATGTCACGAGTATCCAGGAGGTTGCTGATGAAGCAAAAGGGATTGTAAAAGAAGGGATCATCTACTCCTTTATCAATTTACTTGTTTTTTCGATTTCCTACCTTGTTTTTACAGAAAATCTTTTCAATATCTTCAATCCAAATCCCTTGGTTCTTTCCTACGGTGTCAGCTACATAAGAATCGTCTTCATAGGCTTTATTGTACTTGGACATGTCTTTATTTATAGGGGAGCTTTTGCAGGAGCTGGAGATACTTATCCACCTATGGTGGCTGCTCTTGTGGCAAATGTCATTGTTAAATTGTCGGCTTCGTTGCTTTTAACATCTGTCTTTAAGATGGGTATTGTCGGTGTATGGATTGCTATCACCTTATCAATATTTGTAGAAAGTTTCATCATATCATTGTTCTACAGAACAGGCAGACTCTATACAAAAGTAATAGGAAATCATTAAATCAGAGTTTGTCTCTGATTTTTTCTTTTGTTTCTGGGTAAATGTAGATTAGGGAGACTATGTGTATGAATCAAATATTTTTAGAACAGATGGCAGAAGTAAATGAAAAAATCTTAAAAGGACATCTTGATGAGTCTTTAAGACTCTTGTTAAAGGCCCTTGATTATTATGAGGACAATGATTTAGTATGTGAAATTCCTAATGTGTTTTATAAGGCCTCAAATGTCATAGAAGGCTTTAGCAGAAGGATTCTACTTTTAGATACTATGAAAAGAATCATTTCTTTAAGTCGTGACCGTGAAAACAAACTGACTTACGTGAAGTACTATGCCTTGGCCCATGGCCTTTATGGTGCGCCTGAAAAGGCTTTAGAGATCATAGATAAATACAGTGATGATACTTTAGATGGTTTATATATAGAACTTCAAAACGTCAAAGGCATTGTTCTTTCTAAGTTAGATAGGCATGATGAAACATTGAAGATCTATTTGGACAATTACGAGCTTACCAAGTCTATTCATTATAAACCCGGTTTAAGACTTGTTCATAATATTGGTTCTGCTTATGCAAGGCTTCATGATTATGATAATGCCATTAAGTTTATCAAAGAAGGTATTGAGTTTGATTTTGAAAATACCTATATTACCAATGGTGTGATGGCCATGATTGAACTCGCTGATGTTTATGTTTCTACTTATCAGTTTGACCTGGCCAAAAGGACCTTAAAAAAGGTCATGAATTATGATGTGGTGACTGAAAATCAAAATATGTATTTGCAGTTTTGTATGACCATGTACAAGTACAACAAGGCCGTTGGTAAGTACGAGGATGCCCTCTTTTATCATGAAATCCTTAAAGACTTGGAAATACAGCAGAACATGGAATATTATTCAGGTCTCTTAACCAGTGAAATCAGAAGAGATGATGATGACATGGGCATGATTGACCATGAAATCATGGCAGATAAACTGAGAAACACCAATACATTTTTAAAAAAGACAATTGCTAAGTCTCATGAAGTCCAGCAGGAGTTGATGGCAAAAAACCAAGAGTTAGAAGCGACCATGGAATCTTTAAACTCAACACAGGAAAAGCTTTTGGTGGCTGAAAAGAGAAATGTCTTAGATTCTATGTTTATAAACATTGCCAATCATATGAACACACCTTTAGGTGTTATGAATACTTCAACCAGTCATTTGAAAAATGTCAATGACAAAACAAAGAAAAAGTTTGAAGAGGGCAAGCTGACCAAAAATGACTTTATCAATCATATGACTGAAATTAAGAAATCCTTGTCTCTTTATGAAGAAAGCATGAACAAGGTAATTGGCTTTGTAGATACTTTAAAACTTTATAGGACCAATGACAGTGAGGAAGTCAAGCATGTGGATGTCAAGACTTATCTAGAAGAAATCAAAGCATCTTATAAGCGTTATAAAGGCATTGAAGATATAGGCATCATCTGTCATGCAGAAACAACACTTTATATCAACACCTCTTTATTTGAAAAGTGCATTGATCTTGTCAGTAAGAAGCTTCTTATCAATGCAGAGAGAAATGGCTTTGACATGGAAGTGTCTACTGAATCCAATATTGTGACCATTGGTGTTGGAGACTTTAAAACAACAACGGAAACAGAATCTTCATCCGATAGTCTTGTAGACTCCTACGATCTTTATATCATACAGACCATTGTAGAAAACTTGCTAGGTGGTCGTTTTATAAAATTTAAGGATAGGGGAAGAGACTACTATCAATTTATTTTTAATCTTGAAAGCTAGAGGAATCTAGCTTTTTTTAGTATAATATCTCTTAGGGGGATGTATGTATAAAATCGAGTTTGTAATTTTGTTGAGTGTGATGACTTTTGCTTTAGGTCTTACAGGCCTACTGGGCTTTTATCTGAAAAAAGAGTATGTGATGAAGTTTAAGTATTCTATTCTTTCAGTCTTGATCTACAATATGGTCTTGTTAAGCCAGGGGTTTTTTAGTAGGGAAATGATTGTTATAGCCTTTGAAAATCTAGTGCCTGTTGTAGGTCTCTTTATTTGGAGAAATATTTTTGTTGAATTTCATCGTTCCATTAACAGAGATGAGAAAAATGCACCTATATCTATATTTGTACGAGTGGTGCCTTACATCTATTTGTTTATGATGGCTTTAAGTTTGCTTCAGCATCTAACAGGAGGCGGCTACGAGGATGAAATCATTGGCGCTTTTCATTATTCCGTTGTAATAGGTGTTTTGGTTTATCAGTTGGTCTTAGTTTTAGAAATGTTTATCATCAATCAGAAATTAAGGTTGTCATGCGACCAAAAGTACCAGCATGTTTTTAGAACCAATCTTCTAGCCTTGGTGGTCTATGTGATTGTTGTCTTTTCTAATGTGATTTTGGGCACCTTGATAGAGAATATGATTATGTCTGGTGTCATGTACACCATTATGGTTGGTTTTTTCTTTGTCAACTATGTACCAGATGACTTTTTATATGAAGCCAAGCTGTTTCAGAACAATGTTACTAAGTTGGTGGATAGTGAGGAAAAACCAAATCTGACCTTTGCATATGACGCCTTAACTGGTATGTATACCAGGGAATACTTTATCCGTCATATAAAGACATTTGATGAAGATGATGAAACCATGTCTGTTGTTGTTATGGTTATATCGGGTCTTAAACAGATCAACAATTCATTTGGTTATGAGTATGGAGATGAGATTTTACAGGAAGTGACTTTGATCATTGATGAAGTCTTTAAGAATTCTACAATCGCAAGAATGGATGGTAGTCAGTTTGCTGTCATGCAAGTCGGCCTGATTGAGTCTGAACTTAAAGACCGTATCAATACCGTCATGGACATCTGTAGAGAAAGAGATGGTTTTTTAGTAGACATCCACTTTGGTTATGCCTTAAGAGGTGATTCTAGATCTCTTTTATATGAAATTTATAAAAAGGCTGAGGAAGATTTATATGCCAAGCGTTTAAAATATAACTTAAGTTCTCAAGACGCCATCACCAATGTCTTGTATTCTAACTTCTGTATGCAGATGCCGGCAGTTGCCGAACATGGTTTAAGATGTGCAAAAATGGCTGAAGCTTATGCAAGGTTTATGGACTATCCTGAAAAAATGGTTAGAAATATTTACAATGCGGCACTTTTACACGATATAGCTTTGACGGCCATGCCGAATATGGAGGCTTATGAGCTTAGTTTTGATACAGACTTAGAAAAGCGCATGTATGAAAATCATACGGCCAAGGGTTACGAAATAGCCGTAGAACTTGGTGTGCATGTGGATACTGCCAAAGGTATCTTGTATCACCATGAAGCTTATGATGGTTCTGGATTTCCATATGGACTTAAACATGAAGAGATCCCTGAGATTGCCCAAATCGTGGCTATAGTAGATGAAATAGACTTACTTTCTTTATACCATTCTGACCAATCTCTAGATAAGTGGCTGAAATCTAAGATTCGTGTGGCTTTTCCTGAGAAATTGGTTTATAATATGATAGATTTTTTAAATGCAGGACAATGATGTAAGGAGTAAGAATGGACTTAATAAGAATTGGTAAAATAGTCAATACACAAGGCTTGAAGGGTGATGTTAGAATTTATCCAGACACAGATTATGTAGAACGTTTTGAAGAACTCGACTATGTTTATGTGGAAGGATTAGATGAAAAGTTCATCATTGAAAAGGTTAGATACAAGAAAAACTTAGCTATTGTGAAGTTTAAAGGCTATGACCATATTAATGATATAGAGAAATATAAAAATAGAATTGTCTATACAGAAAAGTTAGAACTTGAGGACAGAGTTTATGTTGAAGACATCATCGGCTTAAAGATCGTGGACCATAAAAAGGGTGAGATTGGTATACTAGAAGATGTTCTTCAAAATCCAGCTCATGACTTGTATTTGGTGAAGACAAATGAAGGCAAGGAAGTCTTGATTCCTGTTGTGGATGATTTTGTAGAAGAAATTGATCTAGAAGAGGGCATCATTCATGTGACTTTAATTGAGGGTCTTTTGTAATGAAATTTCATGTATTGACACTTTTTCCTGAAATGTTTGAAACTATGAATCACAGCATCATGAAACGTGCTCAAGACCAGTCTTTGATTTCACTTAACGTCATCAATATTAGAGATTTCTCAACCAATAAACACAAGAAAGTGGACGACTATCCTTATGGGGGCGGCGCTGGCATGGTTATGCAGGTTCAACCCATAGCAGATGCTTTAGAGACGACTTCAGGCAGGGTCATCTATATGACGCCTAAAGGCCGTGTTTTTGACCAAGTTTTTGCCAAAGAGTTGGCTTTAGAAGAAGAAATCGTATTTTTATGTGGTCACTATGAAGGCGTTGACCAACGTGTCATTGATAAGTATGTAACCGATGAGGTTTCTATTGGTGATTTTGTTTTAACAGGTGGTGAACTGCCAGCCATGGTTATGATGGATGCAGTAGCTAGATTAAAAGATGGTGTTCTAGGACAAAATGTATCTTATGAGGATGAAAGCCACTACAATGGTCTTTTAGAGTATCCTCATTATACAAGACCTGCTGACTATGAAGGTATGAAGGTGCCGGATGTTTTACTTTCTGGCAACCATCAGAAGATTGAAGACTTCAGGTTAGAGGAATCCATCAAGCTGACGGCTTCAAGAAGACCAGATATGATTAAAAAGTATGCAAAGAGAGATTTATCTAAAAAAGAGATGAAAATCTTAAAAAAATATCTAGACAAATGAATAAGATGATTGTATAATTATATGAGTGTGTCGCTAGATACACTTTTATAACGTGCGTTCCTCTGGGGGAAAAGGTTCCTTAAGAACGTAACGAGTATTAGGGAGGAAATTCCAATGAACAATATTATTAAGAGTATTGAGCAAGCTCAGCTTAATACAGAAAGACCACATTTCCAAGTTGGTGATACTGTAAAGGTTCACTTAAGAATCATCGAGGGTAAGAGAGAAAGAATTCAGATCTTCGAAGGTATCGTAATGAAGAGACAAGGTGGCGGTGCTAGAGAAACTTTCACAGTAAGAAAGATTTCTTCTGGTGTAGGTGTTGAAAAAACATTACCACTTCATTCTCCAAAAGTTGAGAAAATTGAAGTTGTTAGACTTGGTAAAGTTAGAAGAGCTAAGATCAACTACTTAAGAGACAGAGTTGGTAAAGCTGCTAAAGTTAAGCCAAGAAGAGCAAAATAATGATTTAAGGAGCGATGAGATTCATCGCTCTTTCATTTTATTAAGGATTTAATTATAATTGAAGTAGAATATATATAGAAGAGGTGTGAAATGCATATTAACTGGTATCCTGGTCATATGAAAAAGACCAAGGAATTGATACAGAAAAATTTAAAACTTGTGGATGTTGTTGTTGAGTTATTGGACGCAAGAATTCCAATTTCATCAAGAAATCCGCAAATTGATGAGTTGGTAGGTCATAAGCCTAGGGTTGTCCTATTAAATAAGTATGATTTATGTGATCAAAGAATTTTAAAGGACTGGATTGCTTACTATAAGGCCAAAGGTATTGTTGCCATTCCTATCAACTCAATCACAGGTGATGGGGTTAAGGATTTATTAAAGCAGATTAAAATCGAAACAAAGCCACTCGTAGACAAGATGAAAGCACAGGGTAGAGTTCCTAGAGCCATTAGAATGATGATTGTAGGTATTCCTAATGTAGGTAAGTCGTCTCTAATCAATAAGCTGGTTGGTAAAAAGGCGGCTAAAACGGGTAATAAGCCTGGCGTAACAAAAGGTAAGCAGTGGGTTAGAGTGCGTGATGATATAGAGTTGTTTGATACCCCAGGTATTTTATGGCCTAAAATTGACGACCAGGAATCTGGCCTTAATTTAGCCTTTACAGGTGCCATTAACGATGAGACTTTAATCATTGAGGATGTAGGTTACCATCTTGTAGGTCGAATGATGCTTAAGTATCCGGATACTATTAAGAAGAGATATCAACTAGACATGGACTTTGATCAAGTGGATACCATCGAAGTTGTAGATGCCATTGCTGATTTTAAGAACTTCTATGACCGATCTAAGGATGTAGACTACAACAGGGTTGCCAAGCTTGTGATCAATGACTTTAGAGCGGGTAGACTAGGGCATATCACACTTGAAACACCTGATGAATTAGAGGCACGTGGTTATGAAGAAAATTAGTGAATACAAAGAAGCCCTGAGCCTTCTGTCAATAGAAGACCAAGTGGCTTATGTTTCTGAGATAAAGGACGACAGAAAGGGTGTTTTAAAGCTTATTGAATCCGTTCATAAAAAAGCCTTAAAACACCAAAAAGAACTTGACCGTGTTAAGGGGATGATGGTTTATGAAGAGGAACTCTTATCAAGAGGACCTTGTATCATTGCAGGTCTAGATGAAGTTGGCAGGGGTCCACTAGCAGGTCCTGTGGTCACATGTGCGGTTGTACTGAATGACTTGTTTTATGAAGGCATCAACGACTCTAAGAAGGTCAGCCTAAAAAATCGAGAAAGGCTCTTTGATGAGATCACTGAGTCTGCTGTAGAAGTATCATACGGTATAGCTACAAATGAAGAAATAGATGAACTGAATATTTTAAACGCAACGAAGCTTGCTATGAAGCGTGCTATTGAAGGTCTTAAAAGAAAACCGGATCATTTACTAATTGATGCCGTTAAACTTGACGATATAGATATAGACCAGACTTCTATTATAAAGGGAGATGAAAAATCAGTCTCTATTGCCGCTGCTTCTATACTGGCAAAAGTGACAAGAGATAGGATGATGATAGGCTATGATAAAACCTATCCTCACTATGATTTTGCATCTAATAAAGGTTATGGTACAAGAGCCCATTATGATGGCTTAAATGCCGTTGGTATTTCGCCTATTCATAGAAAGACATTTGTAAAGGATTTTGTATGAGAATAACACCTCAACAATTGCAGATTCAGCTGAAAGACCTTGCGACAAGGGGCAAGGATCAGGTGAACTTAAAAGCAGGGACCAATGTACTTGGAAAGGTGCTGGCGGTCCAAACTGAAGCTATCTTGATTCAACTTCAAGACGGCTCTAGTTTGCGTGCAATTGTTGACCAGCCTGAAAGGTTTAATGAAGGAGACGTGCTTGATTTTAAGGTTTTAGATACACCTGAAGGGGAACTTCCTAAACTGGCTATTATGACAGGTGAGGAAGTGTCCAAGCAAATCAAAAGTGTCCTTTCTCAGGTAGATATTAGACCAAGTGAAGAATCTGTAAAGGCCTATGAAGTCTTGAAGGCACTTGACTTGAACATCACCAAGGATTCCATCAAAACATTGACGGACAATTTTAAGTTTCTATCGACCTTTAACAAGTCTGTTGACCACTTGGTTAAAGAACCTGTGAGGATGGAACAGATCATCCAGCCGGAGTTAAAGGAACAAGTATTAGAAAAGTTTTCTAAGACCCTTGGTTTTGAGTCTGTTAAAGAATTTAAGGAAGCTACTTTTAAAGAAGTGGTCATTAAGTCTTTGGACTTGCCTGGTCAACAAGAACTTCCTGAAAAAAATGTGCCTAAGGAGATTGTAAAAAATCTTTTCGGTCTGATACGTGATGATGTGGACCAGGTGGTAGTAGAGGACACCATGGAAAAATTGGGTCAGCTTATGAAACTTGACAAACCCCTTACTTTTAAGCAGATGACGAGTTTAGATAAGCTTAGCTTTGATGCGACCAAGATAGGTGAGCAGGTTAAAGAAGTGATTGAAGACCTGGTAAAAACATCAGATATAAAAGAACCTGAAAAACTCTTAGCCCTTCTCAAGGGATTTGATTTAAATAAACTGTCAGATAAGGCCCTTGTTAAAGAGTATTTTAACGAGTTGAATGCGGAACTTTCTAAATTGGTAGAAGAGATGCCAAAATCTAGATTAAAGGCCTCATCAGAAAACTTGCTTGAATCCATTCAATTTCTTGAATCGGACCAAGACAATCTTGCCTGGATTCAAATACCCATGCAGATGAATCAGAACCTTCAAAGTGTGGATATCTATTTTAAACAGGACAAGCAATCAGGTAAGGCCATGACAAAAGACAATGCCAAGATTTTAATAGCCTTAAATACTGATTATTTGGACTTGGTTCAGGCCCTTGTTGAAGTGAAGGGGAAAAACCTGGATATCGGATTTAAAGTTAGCCATGACTCTGTAAAAGACCTTATAGAGAGTCAAATGTCTCTTTTGGTGGACTACTTTGATATGTATCAGGTTCATGTTCATGTGGAAAATCGTGAAAAAATCTCTTTAACAGAGTTTGTGGGAGAAGAGAGCAGTCACTTTATTAATGTGAAGGTGTGATTATGGATAAGAAAAAAATTGCGACGGCTTTAAAGTATGACTCGGAAAAGCAAATTGCACCAGAACTTGTTGCAAAGGGGAAGGGTGTTGTTGCTGAAAACATCATTAAAGTTGCTGAAGAAGCGGGTGTTAAAACATATGAAGACGAGCTTCTGAGCCAGCAGCTCTATAATCTTTCGATAGGAGATACCATTCCAGAGGAACTTTACCATGTGGTGGCAAAGGTCTTAACTTTTATTGCCCAGATGGATCAAAAAGAGCATGCTTATAAATAAATTTAAAAAAACAATGATTTTTATTAAATAGAACTGTATTTTTATCTTCCTTTTCATTAGAATAGTCATAAGGGGGATTTTTTTTATGTACAAGTATTCAAAAAGAACAATTATCTTCAACTTCATATTTGCCGGTTTGCTCCTGATTCTTGGTTTTTATATCGCGACAGAAACTTGGTATATGATTGTTGTTGGTCTGATAGCGCTTTTAATTTTAAAGGATGCTGTATCAGAGTTGCGTGCAACATTTGAACTTGCTGGTGACCGTATGATTGTTCGTAATAAGGACAAGGTTGTTAAGGAAATCAAGTACAGAGACATCAAGTACATGACAATCACAAGAAGAAACAAGAAGTGGATTGTGCTAGCAGATGACAATGGCATCTTATTTACCATCAAGCCAAGAATTGAAAATTATGAGCAAATGGCAGCGGATTTGATTCGTTTAAATCAGTCTAACAAGAAACTTGAAGTTCATGATTATATCAAGAAAACTTATAAGAAATAGTTAATTAAGGCCTTTTATATTGAAAGGTCTTTTTATTTTGGTTATACTAATGGTAAAAATTAGGAGGTTGTATGACTGAAAAAGAAAAATTTATGCTTTTATCCAACTCCACTATGACGGGTATGACCACTTGCAAAATCATGGCAGGAGAAAGGCTCTTAACAGACAAGTTGAATAAATCTGATTTAAATGGCTATAAGGATATAATGAAGGAACATGGTTTAAGACTCATAGAACCGGGATTGGATATCTTTAGGTCACCTAAATATTTATGGGCGAGAGGTGATGGCACTTTATCTAATAATGCTGTTTCTATAATAGGTGCAAGAAAGTGTACACCATATGGCAGAAAAATCGCCTATGAGCTTGCCTACCATTTAGCCAAGAAAGATATTCAGATAATAAGTGGTTTGGCCTATGGGGTGGATATTGAAGCACACAGAGGTGCGCTTGACGCAGGAGGTTCTACTGTTGCTGTTCTTGGTTCGGGTATCTTAAACTGTTATCCCAAAGCTCATCAGCCTGAGTACGATCGTATTTTAGAAAAAGGTTTGATTCTGTCGGAATACGGTTTTTATCAGAAACCCTTAAAGCATCAGTTTCCATTTAGAAACAGATTGATCTCTGCTTTGTGTGACGTGCTTATTGTTGTAGAAGCTAAGAAGAAGAGTGGGACCATGATTACAGTTAATTATGGACTTGACCAAGGCAAGACCATAATGGCTGTCCCAGGACCGATAGATTCCAAACTTTCTGAAGGGACAAATATGTTAATTGGCCAGGGTGCAAGACTCCTTTCTTCTATAGAAGATGTCTTCGATGAACTTGGAATTGTCTAAATATTTAAAAATATTAATAAAAAAATCCTAAATTGTCTATAAAAGTTCTTGCAAAGAAAAGATTTGTCGCTATAATAGTAGAAGTGTGCTAATTATCATAATAAAAAACTTTTTTCTGATAATTCTGAAAAAACATTTGACATTTAGAGCATAATCAGATTTACTATAAAAGTAATGTTTTAATAATTACATTACAAATTTCAACGGAGGGTATTCATGTCAAAATACTTAGTGATTGTGGAATCGCCTGCTAAGGCTAAAACAATAGAAAAATTTTTAGGCAAGAATTATACGGTACTAGCTTCTGTCGGTCATGTTAGAGATTTACCGAAAAGTAAAATGGGTATTGATATAGAAAATGAGTTTGAACCTGCTTATATTAATATAAGAGGTAAAGGTCCTGTATTAAAAGAGTTAAGAAAATATGCAAAAAAAGCAGACAAAGTCTTTCTCGCAACGGACCCCGATAGAGAAGGTGAAGCCATTGCCTGGCATTTAGCGTTTATCTTAGGTATTGATTTAGATGAACCATGTAGAGTAACATTTAATGAAATTACAAAAGCGACAGTAAAGGAAGCCATTAAGCATCCTACTACTATAAAAACTGACTTAGTGGATGCACAACAAGCAAGACGTGTACTAGACAGATTGGTTGGTTATTCGATTTCTCCACTCTTATGGAGAAAAGTAAGAAAAGGTTTAAGTGCTGGTCGTGTTCAATCGGTTGCTACTAAGATGATTTGTGACCGTGAAAACCTGATCAATGCATTTGAAAAAGAAGAGTATTGGTCTTTAGATTTTAACTTTCAAAATCAAGATAAACTTTCTTTTAAGGCATCTTATATTGGACAAAAGGGTGAAAAGGCAGTTTTTAAGTCTGAATCTGATGTTCAAAAGGTGATGGATGACTTAGATAAGAGCGCTTATACTGTAAAGTCTATACAAACAAAAGAAAAGTCTAGAAAGCCACAGGCTTGTTTTACGACTTCAAGACTGCAACAGGAAGCATCTAACAAGTTAGGTTTCTCAACTAAAAAGACCATGATAGTAGCCCAGCAACTATATGAAGGTATTAAATTGCCTAGGGTTGGCAGTGTGGGTCTGATCACTTATATGAGAACAGACTCAACGCGTATCGCTGATACAGCTGTGGCTGCGGTACAAGACTTTGTTAAAGAGGAGTTTGGTGAAAACTATCTTGGACCTGAAGTGAAGGTGAAAAATAACAAGAATGCTCAAGATGCCCATGAGGCCATAAGAGCAACAGATGTTATGAGAACACCTGAGTCTATAGAAGGTTATTTAACAAAAGACCAAAACAAGTTATACAAGTTAATATGGGAACGTTTTGTCGCTTCATTAATGGCCCCTGCTAAATTTGAAGCCTTAACAGTAGACATAGAAAATGGTGACCATTTGATCAGATCAACTGGTTCAACGCAAGTATTTGATGGTTATTTAAAAGTTTATTCTTTTGGTACAAGTACTGATAAGATCCTGCCTAAATTATCTGAAGGCGAAGCATTATCTTTAGAGAAAATATTACCAGAGCAACATTTTACTCAACCACCAGCAAGATATACTGAAGCAACACTTGTTAGAGAAATGGAAGAAAAGGGTATTGGTAGACCATCTACTTATGCTCCGACAATAAGTACGGTTATCAGTAGAGGTTATGTTGGCAGAGAAAAGAAACATCTGTACCCAACAGAGCTAGGTAATATTATCAATGAGATAATGGAAAACTACTTTGAAAGAATCATTGAAGTCAACTTCACTGCTGATATGGAAATGCAGTTTGACCAGGTAGAAGATGGTGAAATGCCATGGAAATCAGTTATTAAAACATTCTACGGTCCTTTTGAATCTCTAATTGAAAAGGCTGAAGAGGATATTGAGAAAGTTGATTTAACTGAGCCAACAGATATTCCATGTGAGCTTTGTGGCAACATGATGAATATCAAGCATGGTAGATTCGGCAAGTTCTTGGCTTGTTCAAACTATCCAGACTGTAAAAACACAAAGCCTATTTTAAAGAAAATCGGTGTAACGTGTCCGGAATGTGGTGTTGGTGATATTGTAGAAAGAAAGACTAAGAAGTTCAAAACATTCTATGGATGTTCTGAATTCCCTAACTGTAATTTCATGTCATGGCATAAGCCAGTGGACAAGAAATGTCCAAAATGTTCTAAGACTATGATTGAGTATAAGACAAAAAAGAAACACGAATATAAATGTACTGATAAAGAATGTGGGTACAGCGAAGAAATATCTGAAAATTAGGAGGTAAAAATGTTAAAAAATTTACTAGAAAAATCAAGAAAGTTAAATCAAATTTTACAAGATAGAGGTGATGAAAAAGTATCATTCAATGAGTTATGTGATACAATTGCTGATATTTTAGAGGTAAATGTTTATGTGATCAACGCAAAAGGTAAGATCTTAGGTTCTAAGATGGTTGACACAAACACATCTTCTATCTTAGCAGATCCTGAATCTGGTGAAATGTTCTTCTCAGTTGAGCACAATGAAAACATGTTAAAGATTACAGATACAGTACCTAATTTAACAGCTGATCAAATCGCTGATACATTTAAAGGTGATACTGAGTCTTACCACAAGCATATTTCGATTGTACCTATTAAGTCTAAAGGTCAAAGAATTGGTACATTTGTATTAGCTAGAGTTGGTGAAGAATTTGATGATGCTGATATGATCCTAGCTGAAAATGCTGCAACAGTAATTTCTATGGAGATTACAAGAGCTAGAAAGTTACAAAAAGAAGCATTAGACAGAAAAAAATCTATCGTTAAGATGGCAATTGAATCGTTATCTTTCTCTGAGTTAGAGGCTATTGAGCATATCTTTAATGAATTAGAAGGTGACGAAGGTTTATTGGTTGCTTCAAAGGTAGCTGATAGAGTGGGTATCACAAGATCTGTTATTGTAAATGCATTAAGAAAGTTTGAGTCTGCTGGTGTTATCGAATCAAGATCTCTTGGTATGAAGGGTACACACATCCGAATCCTAAATGAAGAGTTAATGCCTGAATTAGATGCAATGAAGAAAAAATTCTAAAACTATTTAAGTTCTGTGACTATTCGCAGGACTTTTTTTATTTTTGTTAAAACACTATATCTTGTAGAAAATCTAAAAAAAACATCATATATATGGTATAATATAAGTTGATTAAATAGAAAAGGTTTTTTATAAAAATACTTAACAAAACATGAAGTTTTGCCGACTATATTAGTAGGAGGGAATTATGTTAAAGAATTCGTTTAATAATATAAACTTATATAATAAGGCGCTAGATGCATCATGGTTAAAAAACGATGCAATAGCCAACAATATAGCCAATGCAGAAACACCTGGTTATAAAAGAGAGACAGTAGAGTTTGAAGAGGTTCTTAAAAAGGCCATGGGTTCATCTACCATGCCTATTGCAAGAACTCATGAAAAGCATATGCCGCTTGTTACAGATGTGACACCTCGAATTGTAAAAGACGACCAGGTGAGTTTTAGAAGAGATGGCAACAGTGTGAATATAGATACTGAAATGGCTGAAATGGCTGAAAATCAGATAAAATATGAAACAATTACAAGACAACTTAACTCAACTCTGAAAAGATTGAGAATGTCAATTAGTCAAGGGTAGGTGAATCATGTCAATATTTAAATCATTAAATGTAAGTGCGACCGGTTTAACTGCAGAACGTTTGAGAATGGATGTTATCTCTAAGAACATCGCAAATGCAAACACGACTAGAACACTAGCAGGTACACCTTACAGAAGACAGATGGCAGTTTTTAAAGAACAAGGTCCTGAGAATAACTTTGCTAGCATCCTTGCCAAGGCAAAAGGAGAGAAGTTGATAGGAAACGGTGTGGAAGTATCTGAAATTGTAGAAGATCAATCCGATTTTAAGCGTGTCTACAATCCAGGTCATCCAGATGCGGATGATGAAGGTTATGTATTGATGCCTAATGTAGATGTTGTAACAGAAATGATCAATATGATGTCGGCATCTAGGTCTTACGAAGCCAATGTAACAGCTTTAAACACTTCTAAAAGTATGGCCATGAAGGCACTGGAAATAGGAAGATAATGGGGGCTTAAATGGATTTAATTAGTAAGGTTCAATCTGGCAACATCATCAAAGCAGATAATACAACTAAGAATGTATCAAATGTAGATTTTAAAGAGCTTTTAGTCAATGCCTTAGAGGAGGTCAACAAGGACCAACTTTATGCAGAAGAAATGGATCAAAAGTTTATGTTAGGAGAGGTCAGCAATATCCATGATGTTATGATTGCATCACAAAAGGCTGAGTTGTCCCTAAGTTTTGCCGTTGAAGTTCGTAATAAGGTTCTCGAAGCTTATAAAGAGATTATGAGAATTCAGATGTAGTTAGAAAGAGGTGTATAAATGGCGGAACTTATCCAAAGGATTAGAACCCAAATAACGACCTTCTTCCAGTCCCTAGATAGGAGAAGAAGAATTTGGCTTGCGGCAGGAGGCCTTTTTGTCGTTGCTATAGTAGCATTAATTTTATTCTTGACCAGACCGACTTATGTCGTCCTTGCATCTGGTTTAGAATTTGATGAAATGAGTAGAATAACAACCATGCTTACTGAAAAATCTATCACCTATAGAGATGATGGCGGTAATACACTCATGGTTGATAAAAATGATTATACCAAGGCAAGAATGGCCATGGCAGTAGATGTTGGTATTTCGCAGCCAAATTATACTTGGACGGATATGTTTAATGCATCAAGCTTGACGACCAATTCCACCATTCAGGAATCGCAGAAAACCCTGATTATGGCCAATCAGTTGGGTGATGCACTTTCATCGCTAGAAGGTGTTTCTACAGCGACCGTTCAATTGCATATTGCTCAAAAGAGTTCTTTTGTTTTGTCTGATCCACAAGAATCAAGAGCCAGTGTTATCTTAACTTTAACTAATGAAGATGGTCTATCTAGAGACCAGATTAGTGGTATTGTCAGTTTTATTAAGGATTCCATCGAGAACCTACCTAAGGAAAATATCTCAATTATCGATCAAACTGGTATGCCTTTAAATAAATTCAGTGAGGATTCAGATGCTTTTATGGCTTCAACCATGCAGGAACAGAAGGTTTCTATTGAAATGCAGCTAGAGGACAAACTTGTCAAGTTCCTAGGTGCTGTTTATGGACAACCCAATGTTCGAGTGATGGTAGATGCAACTTTATTCTTTGATGATGATACAACAACCTCAAGAACCTTTGTTCCACCTGTAGAAGGTGAAACAACAGGGATCATAAGGTCTGCATCCAAAGTTTCTGAGTCGGTTACTGCAACGGGTGCTGAAGGTGTACCGGGAACGGATTCGAATACCGATGATACGACTTATCCAACAGGCACATCGTCAGGTAGTGACATTGAAAGTGCATCAGAGACTATTAATTACGAAATCAATGAAATCAACAGAATGTTGACAAGAGCCAAGGGAACTATTACTGATATTCAGGTAGCCCTATTGGTCAATACAGATGTTTTAGAAAACAACAATATGACAGAAGAGCAGGAACAGGATTTAATTGAACTTGTGACGACTGCTGCTGGTATTGAAACCAGAAAAGTTAATGTCATGGCAACTAAGTTCACAGACAATGAGATGGGTTATGTCACTTATGAATCAGGTGATGAACTTATTTCACCTGGCATTCCACTATGGTTGGTGGGTCTGATTGTTGGTGTTATTGCCCTTGTTGTTATTATATTCTTTGTACTTGGACGTAGAAGAAATGCTAGAGAACGTGAAGAAGAGATTGCACGTGTACAAGCTGAAGAAGAAGCGAAACGTCAAGAAGAACTTGAAGAAATTCAAACCAATGTTGAAGATAAATCAAGTCCTAAATATCAGATTGAGAAGTTTATCGATGCCAAACCAGAAGCGGTTGCTGCATTGTTAAGATCATGGATGATGGAAATGTAGGTGTAAAATGGCTAAGAAAAGTGAACGTACAGGAAAACAAAAAGCGGCTATTTTGCTGATTGCCTTAGGGTCTGAAAAATCCGCTAAGATATTTTCACATCTACAGGATGATGAAATAGAAGAACTGACTCTTGAAATTGCCAATATGCAAAGAGTTACAACTGAAGAAAAGGAAGAGATACTAGAAGAATTTTATGAGATATGTCTGGCTCAAGACTTTATCTCAGAAGGTGGTATTTCTTATGCTAAGGATGTACTTGAAAAAGCAATGGGCTCACAGAAAGCTCTTGAGATCATCAACAAGCTTACAGCGTCATTACAGGTTCGTCCATTTGACTTTGTAAGAAGAACAGATGCTTCTCAGCTTTTAAACTTTATACAAAATGAACATCCGCAAACATTGGCTTTGATACTATCTTATCTAAATCCAAACCAGGCAGCGTCTATATTATCGGCCCTGCCTCAGGAAAAGCAGGCTGATGTTGCCCAAAGGATTGCCATTATGGATAGAACCTCACCTGAAGTAATCAAAGAGGTTGAACAGGTACTAGAAAGAAAGTTATCTTCTATGATGACTCAGGACTACGCTTCGACAGGTGGTATCCAGGCTATTGTTGAGATCTTATTATCCGTTGACCGTGGTACTGAGAAGTTTATTATGGAAACACTTGAAATTCAGAAGGCTGATCTTGCAGAAGAAATCAGAAAGAGAATGTTCGTATTTGAAGACATTGTTAATCTGGATTCAGTATCTATTCAGCGTTTCATTAGAGAAATTGACAACAGTGACTTATCTGTTGCTCTTAAGGCCTCTACAGATGAAGTTAAGGAAGTTATTTATGCCAATATGTCTAAACGTATGGCAGAAATGCTTGCAGAAGATATGGAGTTCATGGGCCCTGTCCGTCTACGTGATGTAGAGGAAGCTCAACAGAAGATTGTTAATGTAATCAGAAAGCTTGAAGAAGCTGGCGAGATTATCATTGCACGTGGTGGAGGAGATGAGTTAATTGTCTAAACTGGTGAAATCTTCACAGATCATAATTGATAAAAAGAAGTACATCTTGAACAATGAGCTCTTTGTACCAAAAGAGGTTGAAGAAGAGCCTGTTCAAGAAGAGACTGCAGATGAGTCGGTAGATATTGATGAATATGCGGATGAGCTTAGGCGTATGAAAGAGGATATGCTTGAAGCTGTCAAGGTTGAAAAGGACCTTATGCTCAGTCAAGCCTTAGAAGAAAAAGATGCAATCATGAGAGATGCTTATGAACAGGCTGATAATATCAGAAGCACAACACGTCAAGAAGCATATGAAGAAGGTTTTCAAGAAGGTGTTACAAATGGTTATGGTGAAGCAACGGGCTTTATAGAAGAAGCTCTTGCTTTAAAAGACCAGTACTTCAGAAAGTATGAATCGGTAAAAGAGGATTATGAATCTGATATTACTGAAGTTATCATATCTACTGTAGAGTCGATTTTAAACAAGCATATTGCTGAGGACTACGATCTGATCAAAGGGATTGTTGAAAAAGCCCTTGAAAAGTGTGCCTTTACAACCAACTTAGCACTTAGAGTTGCCCCTGAAGACTATGATTCAGCAGTTTCAATGAAAAAGTACATTCTGTCTCTTACAGAAAACATTGAAGACATTGAGATCAAACAGGACAGTGCTTTGCCAAAAGGCTCTTGTATCATTGATACAGATGCTGGAAGTGTGGACTCTTCTATTCATACACAGTTTGAAAATGTAAAGAATAAATTTATAGAGTTGTTGCAAAGTGAGTGATAAGGATGAAAGACTTATTAAATAAATACAAACATTTGGTGGACAACACCGAAATGATAAAATTCTCAGGCAGGGTTTCAAAGCTCATCGGTTTAACGATCGAGGCGAATGGCCCTGCCGTTGAAATAGGTGAAGTATGTCAGATTTATCCTTTAAAGGGTAAGAATTTCATTACGGCTGAAGTGATTGGCTTTAGAGACAATGTCGTTGTACTTATGCCTTTTGGTGAAATGACCGGTATCGGTCCGGGTTCAAAAGTAGTAGCGACTGGATCTTATCTATCAGTAGAAGTAGGAGAAGATCTTTTAGGACGTGTTTTAGATGGCCTGGGAAAGACCATTGATGCCTACAAGGCGCCTATATTACATGCCAAATATGAAGTGGACAATGCACCGCCTAATCCTTTAACAAGGCAAAAGATTGAAGATGTTTTACCACTAGGGATTACAGCAATTGATTCCCTATTGACCACTGGTCGAGGCCAGAGGGTTGGTATCTTTGCGGGTTCTGGTGTCGGTAAATCTACTTTATTAGGGATGATTGCCAAGAACTCAACAGCTGATATCAATGTAATCGCCCTTATAGGTGAGCGTGGTCGTGAGGTAAGAGAGTTTATAGAAAATGAACTGGGCGAAGATGGTTTGAAAAAGTCTGTTGTTATTGTCGCGACTTCCGACCAACCTGCCCTTGTTAGGGTTAAAGGCGCTATGCTGGCAACTGCTGTTGCTGAGTACTTTAGAGATCACGGTAAAAATGTAGTGCTTATGATGGACTCCTTAACACGTTTTTCAATGGCTCAACGTGAAATTGGCTTAGCTGTTGGTGAACCACCTGTAACAAAGGGTTATACACCTTCTGTATTTGCCATTCTGCCTAGACTACTAGAACGTTCTGGTAACTCGGACAAAGGTTCTATTACCGGCCTCTACACTGTATTGGTGGATGGTGATGATATGAATGAACCCATTGCAGATGCTGTGCGTGGTATCTTAGATGGCCATATTGTCTTGTCAAGAAAGCTTGCAGCAAAAGGGTATTACCCTGCCATAGATGTCTTAGAAAGTGTATCCAGAGTTATGCCTGCGGTAGTAGATAACGATCATGTGGTTTTAGCGAGAAAAATAAAAGAGCTTCTAGCAGTTTACAATGAAGCGGAAGACTTAATTGTCATAGGGGCTTACATTCCTGGGACGGATGCTAGAATTGATGAGGCCATTGAGAAGGTGGATGCTATAAAAGACTTCTTAACACAGACGACCAAAGAACATTTTTCTTATGATGAAACCATCGCCAAGATGAATGCTTTGCTAGGATAAATAAATGAAAAAATTTGTGTTCAGATTTGAAAAAATTCTTCAAGTGAGAATTGACAAGGAAAATGAAGTAAGAAATTTATTGGGTAAGGTTAATAAGCGCATCCTTGAAAAGGAGGAGGAGTTTAAGGGGGTTCACCTTCAATATGAAACTTTCCTGAATCAACTCAACTCCAATATGAAGGCCGGCGTAAGAGCTGGGGATATGAGGGCTGTTGCAGCCAATAAGTCTTTCTTGATTGACAAGATGGACCAGCTTAAAAGAGAGCTGAATATCCTAATGGATGAACGAAAACGCATTCAAGGGGATTTGATTGAAGCCAATAAACAGAGAAAAATCATGGAAAAGCTTAAAGAAAAAGAAATAGAAAAGTACAAGGCACATGAAGCGATGGAAGAAGCAAAGACTGTCGACCAAATTGTCACGTATCAAAGTACAAAAACGAAAGGTGAGTAAGTATGGCTGAAGAAAAAAAAGAAAAGAAAGGTGGCGGCCTAGTAAAGGGTATCGTAATTTTATTAATCTTTATGATTATTATACCTGCCCTTGGAATTGCTGGTTTTTATTTTATGAATGAAACCTTCCAATATAGGATGAATGCTGCATTAACAGATTTTCCATTAGTAGGTTCATACTTTGACTCTTTGCCAACAAGGGCTGAAAAGAATGAGCAAATTAAGTCTATTGCAGAGCATTTTTTAGATATTTCTGCAGATTCTGCCGTGGACAAATTGATTATTATTAGTACAGATGACAAAACCATGTATGATGATATCGTTAAGGTCATGTATCAGATTGATCCAAACTCAACCAAGATCATTCTAGAAGATATTCGTTCTAAGCAGCTAAAGGGTGATGCGGTTTCAGCTGTCTTAGATGAAATCACTGAAGAAAGAAACCAGGAACTCGCTGCTATAGCAACTGAACTTCAGTCTATGCCTTTTTCTTCTTTAAGAGGAGAGCTTTATAAGATTCTTAATGATGGTCTGAACGGTTATAGTCGTTTGGCTAGAATTTTTGAGCAAATGGATGTTGTTAAGGCATATGAAATGTTATCTCTTTTAGACGATGTAGATGAAACAGCTGTATTAGATGCTATGGCTATGGCTTCAAGAAGTGAAATTTTGCTTGAGAAGAACAAGGATATGGCTAATACACAAAAGATTATTTCTTTATCAGAAATCTACGCTTCTAAGGACGCAGACGAGCTTGTAGAGCTTTTAGGAAACACCTCTACTTATTCTGTAGAAGAGCTTGCCATTATCTATAAAGAGATTGGGGTTGTTAAGACTGGAGAGATCCTAGCCATCTCTAACGACGATGCTTTAGTGAGTGATGTGATCACACAAATGAAGAATAATGAGGTCTTAAGTGTAGGGGAAGATTTAATTACAAAAGATATTCTAAAAACACTAAAGATATATAAAGATTTTGACGATAATATTAAAGAGTTAACCAATGTATATAAAACCATGCAACCAACGCAAGTTTCGCAGGTACTCAGTAAGATGTTAACAGATGGTGCACTACCTACAGTACATGTACTTGACGGTGGGGATGTCATCACTATTTCAGAAGAAGATCTTGCTTATAAGATACTTGCTCAATTTGATGATAAGGTAAAGGCAGAAATCATTGGTAACTTTAATAATACCTTAGCGACTGAAGTTGCAAAGAAGCTAACGGTACCAGGATATTAGGAGGTGAATGAATGAACGTAGGGGAATTGAAATTAACACCTAAGTTCTTCAATTCTCAAGGACAACTGAATAATGATTGGTTTTTAAACGAGAATAAAAGTGAATTTGAAAATATTCTTAAAGAAAAAACTGTAAAGTGTTCAGATGTTCAGGACACCAAGTTGATGGATGTAAAAGAAAAAACATCTGAGAAGTCTCATGAAGTCGTTAAAAAGGCTATGCAGAAGACAGAACAGAAGTTAGGTGACAAAGACCTAAAAGAAGTTACATCTAAGATCAACGAAGCCATTAAGAAAAACAAGTTTGAAAAAGAAAATGGCGATGGTGATCTGAGTCTTAAAGAATTGGAAGAGAAGATCGAGGCACTTGAAGAGCAGATTATGGCTGAGATGGGAATAGTTGAAGAACAACCTATTCTAGAAGAAATTGCTCAGCTGATGGGCATCAGTGTAGAAGCACTGGTCGAGCAGCTAACAAGTGAAGGTGACAAAGAAGCGGTAATAGCTGAATTGGTTTCTTTAGTAGAAAACGAAGAGATTGACAGCAAACAATTGGTACAGGCTTTAAGACAAGTATTTAACAAATTAGATGCTAGTGAAAAAATTGAGTTTGAAAAAGTTGTTGAAGACTTAATTGAAAAACTACCTCAAGGGGATGTTAAAGAAGCTGTTCAGAAATTTGATGATGTTTTAGAAAATGTAATCAAACGATCTGGAGAGGGACAAGAAGTAGAGGCTCAAGTAGCTGCTGAACCAGCCAAGGAAGTTACCACTCAAACGCAAACACAAACAACACCACAGGTCAATGAAACAGAAACAGTAGAAAAACCAGTGGAAGTGCAAACTGATAGTCAGCAAACAGACCAAGATGCATCTAAAAGCAATGCTGAACCTATGATGAATGCCGAAATCAAAGTTTCATCACAAGAAGTAGAACAAAAGTTTAACGTTGAAGAACAAATCAATATGATGAAGGCTGAATCGTCGGTAATCTCTGGTGGAAAAGAAACACCAAAAGCCATGTTATCTAGATCAGTTATGAATCAAGTGGTTCAAGGCACGAAGATGAGTATCAACATGTCTGACCAGGGTTCAGAGATTCTTATCAAGTTAAATCCTAAAAATTTAGGTAATGTTGCACTTAAGATGGCATTTGAAAAAGGCACACTCTTAGCACAGATTCAAGTAGAAAACCAAACTGTAAAAGGGATTATCGAATCGAACTTAGATGATTTAAAATCTGCTTTACAACAGGAAGGTTACGAAATTGGCGACTTAGATGTTTCTGTGAACAAAGAAAATACGGGTGAAGGCCAACAAGGCTTTACAGGACAAAACAAAAAACAATTTGTAAAGTTCGAAAGTTTTGAAGAAGTAGAAGAAAAAATCTTACAACAAAAAGCTAGTCAGGAAGGTATAGATTATCTCGCTTAGGAGGTGAAAATATGGCAGCAGCTGTAACGGGTATGCTAACCGAAGCTAACATGGAAATGTTAGAAAAATATAAGAATGATGCTCAAAACAAGGCCATGCTAGAAAATCAGCAACTTGGTAAAGATGCATTCTTAAAGCTTATGATGACACAACTGGCCCATCAAGATCCATTAGAACCGCTTAACAATGAACAGATGATTTCTCAAATGGCAGAATTTACATCAGTTGAGCAGATGGGTATGATGACTGAAGCGTCAGCAAGGCAAGTTGAGCAAAATACGCAAATCATTGCAAGTTTACAATCTCTCATTGAAAAATCAGATTCTGGTAACTCAAAGTCAGAAATTGAATCACTGATTACTAAAACTGATAGAACAATTGAGCTAAACGAACAAATACTAGAAGAGCTAAAGAAGTTGAATGCTTCTAAAGCACAGGAAGCTTATGAATAGGTGATGACGATGACTAAAGTTGATATGAATCAAATGATTCAGAAAACCAAACTGAATCCAAATCAGCAAAATAAAATAAAGCAGAATCGTCCTCAAGGACAATCTTTCCAAGATGTTTTATCTAAAGTTAAATCTTCTAGCGATGAAGTGAAACTTTCAAAACATGCAAAGGCAAGACTAGAGCAAAGAAATATCTCTTTAACTGAAGCTGATATGAAGAAAATCGATGAAGCTATTGATAAAGCAGACAAAAAAGGGATTAAAGATGCATTAATCTTAATGGACAACAAGGCATTTGTTGCTAACATTAAAAACAAGACAATCATTACTGCATCTACAAATGAACAACTAAAGGAAAATGTTTTTACAAATATTGATGGCGCTGTGATAGTATAGGCTGGACCTTATGGAAGCCTAGTGAATCATCCGAATGATGATACACAACACAGTATAATTTTCAGGAGGTCAAATTATGATGAGATCAATGTACTCTGGTGTTTCAGGTTTACAAGTACACCAGGTAAAAATGGATATTATAGGTAACAACATTGCGAATGTTAACACGGTTGGATTTAAAGGTTCAAAAGTAACATTCCAAGAAGTCTTTTCTCAAACGATTAAAGGTGCTGGTGCACCTCAAGAAGGTCGTGGTGGTACTAACCCTCAACAAGTTGGTTTAGGTGTTGGTTTATCAGCGATCAACGTTCAACACACAAAGGGATCTACTCAAATCACATCAAATCCTACAGATATTATGATTGATGGTAATGGTTTCTTTGTCGTTTCTAGTGATGATGAAGGTACGAATAAGTTTTATACAAGAGCGGGTAATTTCTCTTTAGATAAGTTGGGTTACTTGGTTAATCCATCAGGGTTAAAAGTATTAGATTCTGACTTTAAACCAATTCGTATCAACAAGTCTGACACAATCGAAGCAACTGCTACTTCAGAGATAGAGTTGACTTCAAATATCAATTTCAATTACGATTCTGACGATGTTCAGGACGACTATTCAATTTATACAACAACAACAGATGTATATGACTCTGTTGGTAATAAGACAACTCTAAGCATTCAGTTTGGTCAAAAGTTCTCAACCGCGCCTGGTACGGCAGCAGCAGATACAAGAACTTATCGACAAGTGAAGATTAACGCACCAGGTGCATCTGGTGGTGGTTATGGTGGCTTATCAGAACCAGGTAATGACACTGCTTATGATGCAACAACAAACCCAGGTGGTCTACAAGACAATATGAAGTATGCCGAGTTTGATAAAGATGGTAACTTTGTGCGTTTGATTGAATTAGATGTTGCTGATATTAATGTTACAACAGGTATTGTGACACCTCCTGCAGCACCTACAACAGGTGTGGCAAATCTAATTATCCAACAAGCGGGTGTTGAAGAAATTAACATTGCAATCGACAATGATACATTTAAAAATGTGACGCATTATTCTCAAACAACTGATATGAAAGCGACGCCTGTAAATGGTAACTCGGCAGGTGCTTTAGATTCATTTGCAATTTCATCAGCAGGTGAAATCTTCGGAACATACACAAATGGTGAAAGAGCGACTTTATCAACTGTTGGTTTGGCTGACTTTGACAATGCACCTGGTTTAATGAAAATCGGTGGTAACTTATTTACGGATACACCTAACTCAGGTTCACCTAAATTTGGTGTACCAGGTACAGGATCATTTGGTCAATTGGCACCTGGTGCTTTAGAAATGTCAAATGTTGACTTATCACAAGAGTTTACTGATATGATCACAACTCAAAGAGGTTTCCAAGCTAATTCTAGAGTTATTACAACAACTGATGAAATGTTACAGGAACTTGTAAACCTTAAGAGATAATAATGTTTTCTCGTAGTTTAAATGGGATATAAGTTAAATAATAGTTTTCTATGAAATTAACTAGGTGGGTAGTTGTCAATTTGTTGACAACTACTATCCTAGATACACGTTGTATAGTATAATGAAATGAGATGAATATGATTCGAGTAACAAGGCTTAACGGCAGCAATTTTTACATAAATGAAGATCACATAGAGTTTATTGAGGAGACCCCGGATACGGTCATTACCTTGAATAACGAAAAGAAATTGGTTGTCAAAGAAAGCATCGAAGAATTGATTGAAGAAATAACTGCATTTAGAAGGAAAGTTTTCCTTGGAGATACTAGTCATTTAATTAAGGGAGAATAGTAATGGATATAGGTTTAATAGCCGGTATAATAGCTGGTATGGGACTGGTTATATTCGGTATCATAACAGGTGGTACACCGTTTAGCGCATTTATTGATACAGGATCTATCCTAATCGTAATCGGTGGTGGTATAGCTGCGACATTTGTTCAGTATCCACTGGCTGATATGTTAGGTATATCGAAGATTTTTATGAAGGCTTTGAAGAATCCTGAGTTCAATACTGGTCAGATTATTGACAAAGTAATTGAACTGGCTAACGTTGCAAGACGTGAAGGTTTATTGGCGCTTGAGGAGGCTGTTGACGAAGTAAACGATGAATTCCTTAAGAAGGGCGTAATGTTAATCGTTGATGGTACAGATCCTGAAATGGTTAAAAACATCTTAGAAACTGAGTTAACCAACATGGTTGATAGACATGCTAAGGGTAGAGGCATATTTGAAGCGCTTGGTTCATTGATGCCAGCCTTCGGTATGATCGGTACCTTAGTAGGTCTGGTAGGTATGCTTCAGTCCTTATCTGACCCATCTGCAATCGGTCCTAAGATGGCCGTAGCCTTACTGACAACATTCTATGGTTCTTTATTTGCCAACCTAATTTGGATTCCTATTGCAGGTAAATTACAGATTAAGTCTGATGAAGAAGCATTGGTTAAAGAAGTTATGATTGAAGGTCTTTTATCAATACAAGCTGGTGAGAATCCTAGAATTATTGAAGAAAAATTGAAGGCATTCTTATCACCATCTGTTAGAAAGACAATAGGAACTCAAGAAGAGGGTGAAGAATAATGGATAAAAAGTGTCCTGAATGTAAAGGCGGCGCGCCCGAGTGGATGGTTACCTATGGTGACCTTGTAACACTTTTGATGTGTTTCTTCGTACTACTATTTGCATTCTCAGAGATTGACGCTCAAAAGTTTGAAGCGGTTATGCAATCCTTTCAAGGTTCTGCTGGTGTTTTAGAAGGTGGTAAATCTATTTCAGAAGATCCGCTTGTGTTTGATGCTTCGCCAGAAAACGACACAACACCCGAAACGACAGAAGCCGAAAAATTGGAAGTCATCAATGAAATTTTGAATCAACTCAAGGGAGAAATTGAAGAGGAATTTGAAAAGAAAGGAATGGTTGGTGAACTTCAATTTGAATTAGAAGCAGATACCTTAAAGATCATTTTAGATGACAGTGTTTTATATGATCCTGCTAGTGCTGAACTAAAAGAAGAATCATATGAAGTTTTAACAATTCTTGGTGAAACCTTTAAAAATGAACTCTTTGAACTTGGTAACTTTAGAATTGATGGTCATACAGACAATGTACCGATAAATACACTCAGATATCCATCTAACTGGGAATTGTCAACAGCACGTGCAACAAGCGTCTTAAGATTTTTCAGAGATGAGTTATCCTTTGCAGAAAATAGGTTTGTCATTGCGGGTTATTCAGACACAAGACCTAGAGCTACAAATGATACACCTGAAGGCAGAGCTCAAAACAGACGTGTAGAATTCATAATAGAGAATATAGATTTAGGGAGCACAACGGATGGTGCTGAAACCCCTGTAACAGAAGGAGAGTAAATATGAATAAGATCATCATAATTGCAATAGTTGCTGTGGTACTTATTGGTGGCGGTATTGGTGCATACTTTATGTTTTTCGCCAACTCTGAACCATCGGTTGAAGAATTGCCTGAGATCATCCATGATGTAGGTGAGCAGTATACCAATATTCCAGTAGGTGATGAAGCTGGAAATTATAAGATCTTAAAGATACAGTTGCAGATCGTTTATACTGATGAAACCTTTACAGAAACTTTCACTAAGAGCAATGCTCAGATTCAAGATTTTGTAAATGGTTACTTTAGAGATACAACGCTAGCAACTGTTAACAGAAAAAATGGTAAAGAAAGAATAAAAGAAGAAATAACTGAGCAATTAATAGAGATGTTTGAAACAAATGCTGACAACATCAAAGGTGTATTGATGCCTCAGTTTATCATACAATAATCATTAGGTAATGAAGAAAGGTGGTGAGGTAAATGTCAGATGTAATGAGTCAAAGTGAAATAGATGATCTATTGTCCGCTTTGAATTCTGGTGATGTAGACGTCGCCGAGATACAAGAAGAAAAACAGGAAAAACGTGTTAGAAAATACGACTTCTTAAGACCTGACAAATTTGCCAAAGAACATCTGAGAACGCTTGAAGTTATTCATGAAAATTTCTCGAGACTTCTTAACAACTTCCTCTCAGGTTACCTTAGAACTTTTATTGAAATAGAAGTATTAAATGCAGAGTCTTTGATTTATAGTGAGTTTGCAAATGCGATTTCTAATCCTGCTATACTTGGGATCGTAGATTTTTCACCACTAGAAGGTCAAGTCATCATAGATGTTTCATCAGACGTTGCATTTACAATGATTGAAAGGGTTCTTGGTGGCGCTGCAGCCTCGACAATGGCTGAAAAAAGGACATTAACAGAAATAGAAATGACCTTAATCAGAACCATCATTATGAAATTTATCAATCTACTCAAGGAACCTTGGAGTAATATCATTGAACTTAGACCAAAACTGGATACGATAGAAACCAACTCACAGTTTGCACAAGTTATATCACCTTCAGAATCAGTAGCCCTGATTACCTTAAGCTTAAAAATAGGTGAAACTGAAGGTATGATCAACTTATGTTATCCGCATCATGTGTTGGAACCAATCTTATCAAATCTTAGTTCGAAGTTGTGGTTTACAACCACAGGCAAAAAAGATTTAACAGATGAAGAAAAAGAAAATTTAGAAAAGCAAGTACAGAAGACGCGCATCGATATGAAAGTTGAACTTGGTAACAGTATGATTACTGTTGGTGAGATGTTACAACTTTCTAGAGGTGATGTGATTGTGTTAGATAAAAAGGTGTCGGATAGTCTAACTGTTAAGGTAGGTGACAGGCCTAAGTTTACTGGTGTACCTGGTAAGAAGAACAACAACATTGCAGTTAGAATAACAGAAGTATTTGAGGAAGGAGAGGACTTAGATGGTTGATATGCTTTCGCAAGAAGAAATAGATGCACTATTGAGCGGTGGCGACGACGATGGTGGCGGTATTGATGAATCGCTTTCTCCAGAAGAAATAGATGCACTCGGTGAAGTCGGTAATATCAGTATGGGGACAGCGGCAACAACTTTGTTTACGCTCCTAAATCAAAAGGTTACCATCACAACACCAAAAGTTTCAGTAATCACATATGATGAATTGGTAGATTCGTATGTTGATCCATGTGTTATAATTAATGTTAGGTATAAAGAAGGTATTGAGGGCGTTAATATCTTGATACTACAAGAATCTGATGTTAAAATAATTACAGACCTGATGATGGGGGGAGATGGTACAAATGTATCTGATGAATTAACAGATCTACATTTAAGTGCCATTGGTGAAGCCATGAATCAAATGATTGGTTCATCTTCTACTTCTTTATCAGAAATGTTAGGAGAAAAAGTAGATATTTCTCCACCTGAACCACAATTTAATAGTTTGAGAGATTTAAACTTTGAAGATGTGGGTATTAATTCAGAGAACAATGTTGTTCGAATAGCATTTAGGATGACTGTAGGTGATTTGATTGATTCTCAAATCAACCAAGTTATGCCTATAGACGTTGCTAAACAATTGGTACAAAACTTGATGAACGTTGGAGAAGAAGAAGTAGAAACTCAGCCTGAACCACAGCCTGAACCTACTCCGCAGCCTGAACCGCAACCTGTACAAGAACCAGTACAGCAACCGGTACAGCAAGCGCCTCCACAACAACCGGTACAACAAGCACCAATGTACCAACAACCACAGTATCAGCAACCACAATATCAACAACCGCAATATCAGCAGCCGCAGTATCAGCAACCGCCGATGCAGAATGTTAATGCTCAGCCGGTCCAATTTGAATCTTTTGATGAAAATAATATGATTTCGGGGTATAATAATAATATAAATATTATTAAAGATGTCCCATTAGAAATTACAGTGGAACTAGGCCGAACAACAAAACGCATCAGTGAGATTCTAGACTTTGCTCCTGGCTCAGTAATAGAGTTGGATAAGTTGGTAGGTGAAGCTTTAGATATTTTAGCAAATGGAAAGAAAATTGCTACAGGTGAGGTTGTTGTTGTTGATGAAAACTATGGTATCAAAATAACAGATATAATTGTACCTGAACAAAGATTAAGCAACATATAGTTTAAAGGAGGAAATATTATGGCTAATGGTATATTAGTTGTTGATGACGCAGCTTTTATGAGAATGATGATTAAGGATGTTTTATCTAAAAACGGTTATGAAATTCTTGGTGAAGCTGAAAATGGACAAAAGGCTATAGAAAAATACAAAGAATTAAATCCAGACTTAGTCATCATGGACATTACTATGCCTGAGGTTGACGGTATTCAAGCCGTTAAGGAGATTAAGAAGATAGATGGTAATGCTAAGATTATCATGTGTTCTGCAATGGGTCAGCAGGCAATGGTTATTGAATCTATTCAAGCCGGTGCAAGAGACTTTATTGTTAAGCCTTTCCAAGCGGATCGTGTTGTAGAAGCTGTCAAAAAGGTTATCGGGTAGTACTTATAATGAGTTTTCTAACTCTGAGTATGATCTCAACACCAAATATAGGATCAAGTTATTATCTTGTCATTTTATCATTGGCTATGTTTATTGCCCTTGCTTATATAACGACTGTGCTTTTAAAGCGCTCACGTTATGTTGGCAGGGGTAGAAATATTCATGTTATAGAACGTTTCTATTTGGCTTCTGATAAGATACTTCTTATTGTACAGGTTGGAAGCGAGTACTATTTTATGTCTTATGATAAGAATGGTATGAAGATGATGGATAAACTTGAAAATTTTACACCAACAATACAAGAACAGACACAAACAAAGTTTTCAGATTTACTCTCTAGCAAGATGAACAAGGATAAGTAATATGGTGTTATTTAAGGGAAAAAGAAAATACGCATTGTCATTTATTTTGATTCTAATGTTGTTATTTACTGCGTCTACTGCTTATGCAACGGATACGGATACAGTAATACCAAGCATTGAAGTGAACTTTGGTCAGGACGGTGACAATGTAGCATCAAGTATCCAAATACTTGTGCTGATAACAATTCTGTCTTTGGCGCCATCAATTCTTATAATGATGACGTCTTTTACTAGGTTTATAATTGTTTTTTCGTTTTTAAGAAGGGCAATTTCATTACAGTCGACACCACCTAATCAGGTACTCATTGCGTTATCACTATTTATGACGTTCTTTGTAATGACACCTGTTTTTTCTGATGTCATCGATAATGCATATGAACCCTATGTAAACCAAGAAATCTCGCAAGAAGAAGCTATAGACAATGCTGTTGCACCTATGAAGGAGTTCATGCTTAGACAAACGCGTGAAGAGGATTTGGCTTTGTTTGTAGATATGTCTGAAGGTCCTCAGTATGAAACACTAGAGGAGATTCCTATTACCACAGTTATTCCTGCTTTTTTGATCAGTGAAATTAAAACTGGATTTGAAATTGGCTTTATCTTATTCATTCCATTCATAGTGATTGATATGGTTGTCGCCTCAACCCTGATGTCTCTGGGGATGATGATGTTGCCACCGGTAATGATTTCATTACCATTCAAAGTATTGTTATTCATAATGGTCGATGGTTGGAACCTGTTGGTAGAACAAATGTTGATGTCGATAAAATAAGGTGATGGTATGACGGAAAGTTATGTAGCAGATATATTTTCAAATGCAATATATCATATATTAATAACAGCGGCACCCATGCTTTTGGCTGCCCTTATAGTAGGTTTGGTCATATCAATCTTTCAAGCGACGACACAAATTCAAGAGCAAACGCTATCCTTTGTACCTAAAGTACTGGCTATTTTCTTGGTACTTATGATTGCTGGGCCTTGGCTTTTAAGAACCTTGATGGATTTCACCTTAAACTTATTCAACGACATCCCTAACATAATTAAGTAGGTTTCTGATGTTTTTCTATGAATATGTTGTTGTCATTGTATTAGTCTTTACACGAATCGCTGCTATGTTCAGCATTATTCCTATTTTCGGCGCTAGAAATACACCCATGACCACAAAAGTTGGGTTAGTGTTTTTTATCAGTCTTATTTTTGTACCTTTGCAAATAGGCAATCTCGACATTCAAGCAGATACTTTTTTAGAGTATGGCGCTTTGATAGTCAATGAGTCTATCATCGGTTTTTCCATAGGCCTGATAACGCTGATAATTTTGAATGTCTTTTACTTGGCGGGTTCTTTAGTGGATAGAAACATTGGTTTTGCCATGGTATCTGTTGTTTCTGCTCAGGATGAATCACAATTACCGGTATCAGCCAATTTGTATTACATATTTGCATTAATGATTTTTATTGTAACAAATGTCCATCATGAACTCATTAGGGCTATAGCCATGAGCTATGAGACCATGCCAATTGGTTCTTCGCCCATATTGAGACTGATCACATTTGATTACGTTGACCTGCTTCATTATACCTTTGAAATGGGTTTTAAAATGGCGGCACCATTTATTTTGACGGTTCTTATAGCCAACTTACTGCTTGGTTTACTGTCAAAAGCTATGCCAGGTATGAACGTGTTCATGATAGGTATGCCTCTGAAAATTTTAGTTGGTTTATTCCTATTTACACTTTTGATGCCACTATATCCAGACTTCATCATGGAGATATTTAATGAAATGATGAGACATATTTATCGACTGATAGGGATTGGTTAATGCTTAAGTTTAATCTGCAATACTTTGCTGAAGAAAAAACTGAAGAAGCGACGCCCAAGAAGAAAAGGGATGCGAGAAAAAAAGGTCAGGTTGCCCAGTCAAAGGATGTTGGCAGTGCCTTGATTTTGATTCTAGTCATGTTGACTATCCAGTTGACAAGTGGCTGGTTTACAGATCAAATGATTGCCATTTATCGTCTGAGCAACAACTTAATTGCCAATACAAGAGACCTGTATAACTTTGCAAATCTACAAGAACTCTTAACGGAGATTGTTTTTAGATCTTTTTTGATCATCATGCCTATCTTGGCAGTGGCTTTGGTAGCGGGTGTATTATCTTCTTATCTACAGGTGGGTTTTCTATTCAGTTTGGAAGTTATTAAACCTAAGTTTTCTAAACTCAGTCCTATATCAGGATTTAAAAGACTCTTTTCTGTTAAGTCATTGGTAGAAATGGCCAAGGCAATTGCCAAAGGTCTTGTTTTGGTTTACATCATATATGATTACTTATTTGATCGTATTGCCTTAATCATTGAGTCCTTTAAGCTGGATATCACTCAATTTGTCGTCTTAATGTGGGATTTTGTAATCAATATCACCATAAGATGTTCCATCTTCTTATTGATTGTTGCCTTTGCTGATTTAGCCTTTAAACGCTGGCAGCACAACAAAGATTTAAGAATGACCAAAAAAGAAATAAAGGATGAGTATAAACAAACAGAGGGTGACCCTATGTTGAAGGGAAAAATCCGTGAAAAGCAGCGTTCTATGGCTATGTCAAGAATGATGCAGGATGTACCGGATGCCGATGTTGTTATTACCAATCCAACCCATTATGCAGTTGCAATAGTCTATAACATGAACGAGGGTGGTTCACCCAAGGTTTTAGCCAAGGGCCAAAACTTAATTGCTCAGAATATTAAGCGTATTGCAACAGAAAATAATGTTATAATAGTAGAGAATAAACCTCTTGCAAGAGCTCTTTTTGCAAGTGCTGAAGTAGGAGACTTTATTCCAGTTGATTTATACCAAGCGGTCGCAGAAGTGCTTGCTTACGTATACAGTATCAAAGAAAAACAGTAATTGGAGTAGATGATGAAATTCTCTGACATATACATTGCAGTCTTCATAATAGGGGTCATATTATTGATCATCATACCAGTGCCACTCTTCTTTGTGGACCTGTTTTTATCATTGAACATTGCTTTTTCGCTATTGATTCTATTGATAGCTATTTTCGTACAGGAAACGTTGGATTTCGCAGTGTTTCCCACCATACTACTCATATCCACCATGTTCCGACTGGCCCTAAATATTTCGACAACGCGTCAAATCTTAGGACAAGGTTATGCAGGTAATGTAATTGATGCCTTTGCCCAGTGGGTTATCGGAGGAGATCCAGTTGTCGGTTTTATCATATTCATCATTATTGTCATCATTCAGTTCTTGGTAATCACTAGGGGTGCTGAGAGAGTCTCAGAAGTTGCTGCAAGATTTACATTAGACGCAATGCCTGGTAAGCAGATGGCCATTGATGCAGACTTAAACTCAGGTTTAATTGATGAAACACAAGCCAAGGAAAGACGTTTAAAAATCCAAAATGAAGCAGATTTCTATGGTTCTATGGATAGTGCCAGTAAGTTCGTAAAAGGTGATGCCATTGCAGGTATTTTGATTACGGTCATCAATATCGCAGCAGGTTTCTTTATTGGTATGACAAGACTTGAACTTTCTATGGGAGAATCCCTCGAAAGGTTTACACTTTTAACAATTGGTGATGGTCTTGTGAGTCAGATTCCTGCCCTCATGATTTCTACGGCGACAGGTATCATTGTAACAAGACGTGCCAGTGAAGGTAACTTAGGTTCAGACATTTTAAACCAGATGTTCAAGCAACAGAAGGTTTTATACATATTAGGTGGTACTTTGGCCGTTCTGGGTCTAGCAACACCACTTCCGGCTTTACCACTGGTTTCACTGGCCCTTATCTTTGGATTTTTAGGCTTTCAGATGCGTGTTAGAAAAGTTGAACCTGGGGAGGCTGAAACTGCAGAAGCAGAAGGGGAAGACAAGATGGAAGAAATCAGAAAGCCTGAGTCTATTATCCCACTCCTACAAGTAGACCCTATTGAGCTTGAGTTTGGTTATGGTATTATTCCACTTGCCGATCCAAATCAAGGTGGCGACCTCTTTGACAGACTTGTTATGATCAGGCGCCAGATCGCATTAGAGCTTGGTGTGGTCATACCCATGATCAGACTTCGTGACTTTATACAGTTAGATGCCAATGAGTATATTGTAAAAATTAAGGGTTCAAAGGTTGCAGGTGGTTCCATTATGTTTGACCACTATCTGGCTATGAATCCGGGGAATGTAGAAGGTGAAATCAAAGGTATAGAAACTGTAGAACCTGCATTTGGTCTACCAGCGCTTTGGATCAATGAAACAGAACGTGAAAAGGCTGAAATATATGGTTACACAGTTGTTGATCCTTCATCGATTATTTCTACTCACTTAACCGAAATACTTAAGAAGCATGTGCATGAACTTCTGGGTAGAGATGAAGTTAAGTCATTAATAGATAACTTAAGAGAGACCAATCCAACCGTTGTGGATGAACTGATTCCAAATATCATGTCCATAGGGGATGTTCAGAAGGTCTTAGGCAACCTTTTAAAAGAGGGTGTGTCTATTAGGAATCTTTTAACAATTATTGAAACACTGGCAGATAATGCAGTGAACAACAGAGATGTAAATATTCTTACAGAGTATGTTAGACAGTCTTTAAGTCGTTTTATTACAAGTACATATATAACAGACAACTATGCACGTGTAGTAACTTTAGATCAAAATCTAGAAGCGACTTTAATGGAGTCTATTCAGCAGACCGATGGTGGTTCTTATATGTCTTTACCACCAGATGTCAGCCAAGCACTCCTTAATAATTTAGCAGTTCAGATTCAGAATCTACTCTCACTTGGTGAACAACCAATTGTGGTGACAGCACCAATTGTCAGATTCTATTTCAAACGCTTGACAGAACAAATGATTCCGGATTTAATTGTACTTTCGTACAATGAAATTGAACCGGATGTACAAGTACAATCAGTAGGGATGGTGACCATTTAATGGACGTAAAACGTTATATTGCTTCTAATATGCAGGAAGCTATGATAATGATAAAGAATGAATTAGGTAGAGATGCAATCATACTACATACCCGTAAAATCAAGCAAAAGGGTATCAAGGGCTGGTTTAAAAAGCCTGTAGTGGAAGTTGTAGCTGCACTCCCTGAAGAAAAGACGATAGTTAAGGAGCCTGTTAAAGAGCCGGTTAAGGAACCGGTAATTGAAAAAAAGGTTGAACCGGTTATTGTTAAACCGCCTGTCGTACCAGTAGATGCTTACCATCAAGATCCTCAAATTGAGAGTTTGAAATCTGAAATGGATGAGATTAAGCAGTTATTAAAGACATATGTAGAAAAGAAACCAGGTCCTCAAGAAGTTGTTATTCAAGAGGAAGTAGTAGATGAAAATACTATAGAAAAGGACACAAGAGAATTTTTAAAGGCCCTTGAAATTAAAGAGCCTATCATTGAAAAAATCATCACTGTCGTTAAACGTCAGGTGTCTTTTACAGAACAAAATGAACTTATGGTGAAATCAGCAGTGCGTCAGGCTATTAAAGACTACATTGGTGAACCATTTGTGATAGACGAGTTTACAGGTGAGCAAAGAGTTTTCTTATTTGTTGGACCAACAGGTGTTGGTAAAACAACCACACTTGCCAAACTCGCTGCAAAATTGTCATTGATTGACAATAAAAAAGTTGGTTTAATCACGGCCGATACTTATAGAATTGCAGCAGTTGATCAGTTGAAAACTTACAGTGAGATATTGGGCATTCCTTTATCTGTTGTTTATGAAGCTTCTGAGTTGTCAGATGTCATGTATAAATACAAGGAAAAGGACGTTATACTGCTTGATACAGCTGGAAGAAGCCATAAATCTGATGAACTTTCTCGTGATTTGCAAGATTTAATGAATAATTTAGAAAATCCGGAGATTTTCTTAGTAATTAGCCTCACAACTGGGTATAAGGATATTGTTAGTATCTTGGATGCATATCAGTTCATCGATGAGTACAAAATAATTTTTACCAAGTTAGATGAAGCAAGCACATACAGTAATATGTTAAATGTTAAGTTTGATTCAGGAAAGCAGTTGTCATACGTTACAACGGGACAATCGGTACCTGATGATATTGAAGTTGCAGAATCGGAGAAATTAGTTAATTATATTGTGGGTGAAGCGTAATGACAGATCAAGCATTCAAGCTAAGAGAACTAATAAATGAGAATAGCCCTGAAAAAGTTCAGATAGGGGATGCAAGGATCATTGCCATTTCAAGTGGCAAGGGCGGTGTAGGTAAAACAAACTTCACCGTCAATCTAGGTATCGCACTTTCCAAACTGGGTAAAAAAGTCACCATTATTGATGCTGATTTAGGACTGGCTAATATTGATATTTTATTGGGGCTAGTCCCTAGATACACATTGACTCATGTCCTGAAAATGGAGAAAAAACTGTCAGAGATTGTTGTTGAAGGACCTAATGGTGTTTCAATTGTATCTGGTGGTTCCGGTGTGATGGATATGGTTAACTTATCACAAGCGGAGTTGAGTCGTTTGATAGAAAGTTTGGAGTATCTAAACAGTGAGTCAGATTATATCCTGATTGATACAGGAGCAGGTCTGAATCATTCTGTTCTTTCTTTCATTCAGGCAGCGACTGAGTTGATCGTTGTAGTTACTTCAGACCCGACTTCCATAACAGATGCTTATGCACTTATCAAGAACATCGGCGAATTGGATGTGTCGGTAAAAGTGGTTGTTAACAGGGTGGAGTCTAATAGAGAAGGTCAAGATGTTTTCTCTAAACTCAACACAGCATCATCGAAGTTCTTGGATTTAGAACTAGAAAACATAGGTTACATATATGAGGACTATAATGTTAAGAAATCTGTTAAAAAACAAGTGCCATTCTTAATTGGTTTTCCTAACTCTTTGGCATCTAGAGGTGTTGAGTTGGTTGCAGAAAACCTAGATAGAAATTCTAAATATGTAGCACCAAATGGTGGGTTCTCGTCATTCATTAAAAAGATATTCAAAAAGTAAGAACTAGAGGGAACTATGGATTTAACTGTAATAAATGTGATGCGACCAGGGGATAATTTGGAAATGCATTATATTAACTCTCTGAATCAAGACTTGATTTTAGAAACTCTGATTTATGATGTGGTTTCAGATGATGAAATTTTGATTCATAATCCTCTTCACAGTGGTAAGTTGTATATGATACCTATGAACATTGAGGTAACAACTTTTGCTAAAAGAGCAGAATTTGGCGTTGTTTATTTTAAGATGCAACTCCTTAAAAGAGAGAAAATTGGTAATGTATTCACTATTAGATGTCGTATTACATCAAAATTAGAAAAACAACAAAGAAGACATTTCTTCAGGGTACGCATGTTTAAAGACATGAGTGTTTACTGTATGGTAGATACCTTCGGTCATCCTGTAGATTACTATATATTTGACCCGGATGCTGTAGAAGAGCAGCAAGTTAACTTTAAGGTGGATATTCTAGATTTAAGTGGCGGTGGCGTTGGACTGAGATCGCGGTTCGAAGTCCCTGTAGGCACTTATATCTATGGTGAACTTCCAATCTTAAATAACCCAATCCGAGTAACTGGCATTGTAGTAAGGTGCCAAGAATCAAGCAAAAATATTGGCGAGTTTGATTTAGGTGTCAAGTTTGTCGATTTAGAAAGTGAACATGTAAGGGCAATCACCTCTTATGTGTTCAAATCGCAGCAACAAGCAAGAAGAAGGGAGTTGGATTGATGCCAAAAGTAAAGGTACTCATCGTTGATGACTCTGCATTCATGCGAAAAATTCTAACAGACATACTATCTGATAATACGCGAATAGAAGTTGTTGGAACTGCCAAAAATGGCAAGGATGCACTGGATCAGATTAAAGTTTTAAAACCTGACATTGTTACATTAGACGTAGAAATGCCAGTGATGGACGGTATTACAGCTCTTAAACATATTGTTAAGGAACACAAGATACCTGTGGTTATGCTTTCGAGTTTGACACAAGCAGGGGCAGATTTGACCATTGAAGCCTTAGAGATCGGTGCCGTTGATTTTATCACCAAGCCGACCAGTATTTTTAAAATCAACACAGATGAAATAAAAAATTCACTGGTCGACAAGATTTTAGAAGCTTCAAAGGTATCTGTAACAAAAGTATCTAGATTGACTTCAAGTCGAGTTATTAAACGTGAAAAGCATGTCTTTGAACGATCTAATAAAATAAAGAACATAGTTGCAATTGGAACATCTACAGGTGGACCGAGAGCTTTACAGTCAGTCGTTACTGAAATTCCAGGTGATATCTCAGCTGCAGTCCTGATTGTACAGCATATGCCGGTTGGCTTTACAAAATCTCTGGCTGACAGGTTAAATACCATGTCAGACATTGATATCAAAGAAGCTGAACATGGTGATATCTTAAAACCAGGTTGTGGTTATCTTGCACCTGGTGGTTATCAGATGGAAATCAAAAAAAGAGGGTCCGATTATGTGATACAGCTGGATGATTCAAGAGTTGTATCTGGTCATAGACCTTCTGTAGATGCCATGCTCTATTCAATTGTTAAAGAGAACATAAAAAATACTATCGGTGTTATTATGACTGGAATGGGTTCAGATGGTGCTGATGGCTTGTTAAAACTAAAAAGCAATGGCAAGGTTAAGATTATTGCTCAAGATGAAGACTCATGTGTTGTCTACGGCATGCCGGGGTCTGCGGTGAAGAATAATTCAGTCGATGTGGTCGTGCCACTGAACAACATTACTAAGGAAATCATGAAAGCGATGGGGGTGTAGATTATGGATATGAACCAATATATGGAGATATTTATTGATGAGTCTAAAGAGCATTTACAAACAATGAATGAAGTGCTTTTGGAACTTGAAAATAATATGTCGGATGTGCAACATGTAGCTGAAATCTTTAGAGTAGCTCATACCATTAAGGGTATGTCAGGTACAATGGGTTTTACTAAAGTTGCTGATTTAACACATGAAATGGAAAATGTGCTGCATCTGGTAAGAAGTCAGGAAATCGCAGTAAACTCTTATATCATTGACATTTTATTTGAATGTTTTGACTCATTAGAGAGTCAAATCACTCATATCGAAGAAAATAGTATAGAAAGTGATGAGGAAAATGTATCACTTGTTAATAAATTAAAAGAGATTGTAAGAACTAAATCTAATCAACCGGGAGATGGTCCAGTTGAGGAAAAAGTGACAGAAGAAGTGAAGGTTGTTGAAACATCAGGCGAGTTCCATGTAGATGTTTTCCAAACATCTGTTGCTGCACTTAGAAAATCAGTAGAAGATGGTTATGCCATTATGAAGATTCGTGTAACACTAGCTGAATCGTGTATGCTAAAAGCAGCAAGAGCTTTTATCATCTTTAATGCTTTGGAGAACATGGGTGAAGTATTGCTTTCACATCCAAATGCCGAAGATATTGAAGATGAAAATTTCGATCAAGCATTCGAAGTATTGTACATCACTAAGTCTTCAGAAGTAGAAGTTAGAAACATGTTTGATTCAATTTCTGAAATTGACCGTATTGATATCGAAGCAGTTAATGAACTGCCAGAAGAAATTGGTGAAGAAAAGGTTGAAGAAGTTGTAGAAGAAATTCTTGAAGAAAAAGTTGAAGAAGTTAAGACCGACTTAGGTGCACAGGCAAAACCTTCTGCTAAGTCTAAAACTTCTAAGACCGTTCGTGTAGACATCGATAGACTAGACAACCTGATGAACTTGGTATCAGAGCTTATCATTGTTAAGACGACTATGGAAGACCATGACTCTACTGCAGGTAAATCTTCAATGGACGATGCGGTTGAGTATTTAGAAAGAATCACGACAAGTCTTCATAATGCGGTTATGAAAGTTCGAATGGTACCAGTTGAAAGAGTCTTTAACAGATTCCCAAGAATGGTAAGAGACTTGGCAAAAGATTTAGACAAGAAGATCAAACTTATTATGTCAGGTCAGGAAACAGAAGTGGATAGAACGGTAGTTGATGAAATTGCAGATCCGCTTATTCACTTGATTAGAAATTCAATTGACCATGGTATTGAAGCACCTGCTGAAAGAGAAAAACGTGGTAAGAGTGCTCATGGTACAGTAAATCTTAAAGCTTATCCAGAAGGCAACAACGTTGTTATCGAAGTTGTTGATGATGGTAATGGTATAGATCCTAAGAAAATTGCAGCTAAAGCAGTATCTAAAGGTCTTCTAACAGAAAAAGAAGTTGAAAGTATGACTGAAAAGGAAATGTTGAACTTACTCTTTATGCCTGGCTTCTCAACAGCTGAGGTTGTAACTGATTTATCAGGTAGAGGTGTTGGACTAGATGTTGTTAAGAGCAAGATTGCTTCATTAGGCGGTTCTGTAGATATTCTATCAGAAGTTGGTGAAGGTTCTAAGTTTGTTATCAGATTACCATTAACACTCGCAATCATTCAAGCTTTAATGGTATACTTAGATGATGAGAAGTATGCTTTACCTTTAAACAATATTTCTGAAATAACAACAATCAAATCTGAGGATATTTCAATGCTTCAGAACCAAGAGGTTGTTTTATACAGAAACAAGACTTTACCAATTATTAGAATGAAAGAAGTACTTGAGTTAAGAGATCCTTCTGAACGAGAAGATGTAAAAGAATTGACGGTTGTTATTGTACGTAAGGGTACAGAAGAGGCTGGTTTAGTGGTTGACTCATTAATTGGCCAACAAGAAATCGTTATTAAGTCTTTAGGTTCATACTTAAAAGGCATTCCAGCAATTGCTGGTGCAACTATTCTTGGTAATGGTGGTGTAGCACTTATTGTGGATCCTAATCAATTGTTCTAAAGGAGGCAAATATGGATACAAAAGAATTGGTAATTTTTAGACTTGCAGATGAGTCATATGGTATAGACATTGATTTTGTTGAAAATATTGAGAAACACACCAACATAACACGTGTTCCATATACAAAGAAGTATATTCAAGGCATCATCAACTTACGTGGTAACATCATTCCTGTTATCAATGTAAGACGTCGATTTAACTTAGAGACCAAAGCTGCCGATAAAGATTCTAGAATTATGATTGTTAACTACAACGAACTTAAGGTTGGTTTATTGGTAGATGCATCATCTGAAGTTTTACAGATCGAACCAGATGAAATAGAGCCTGCTCCTAAGGTAACAGGAGCAGATGATGAATATGTAAGTGAAATCGGAAAAGTGGATGGCCGTATTATTATGATCATCGATTTGGAAAGATTATTAGAGTTAGAGGAAATTGAAGAGTTATAGGAGTATATGATGAGTAAAGTTCTTGAAAACTTTGATACAATTGTATTAGATGTCCTGAAGGAAGTCGGTAATATAGGTGCTGGTAATGCAGCGACTGCACTGGCAAAAATGATCAGTAAAAAAGTAGATATGAAAGTCCCGCTTGTTAATGTAATGGACTTCTCTGAAGTGCCTGAAATATTAGGTGGTCCTGAGAAGGAAGTTGTAGGGATCTTCTTCAAGTTAGAAGGTGAGTTAGAGGGGAGTATCATGTTTGTACTTGATACCCATTCAGCAGGGCAATTGATTGAACTTTTAATGCCGGGTATTTCTACAGATGGCTTTAACGAATTCTGTTTTTCTGCTTTACAGGAAATTGGAAATATCTTAGCAGGCTCATATATTTCATCATTATCTTCTCTGGCTAATCTAGACATTAAAATATCAGTGCCTTCTCTGGCTCTAGATATGGCTGGTGCAATATTAAGTGTCCCTGCAATCCATTTTGGATTAATTGGTGACAAAATATTAATCATAGAAAATGAATTTATTGAATTGGTTGAGATGGATAGTGTGAATGGCTACTTCATTTTAATACCTGAAGTGGATTCATACGATGTTTTATTAAGAAATCTAGGAGTACAAATATGAATGGAATGATCAAAGTAGGGATGGCTGACTTAAAAGTCGCTAAGCATCCTGGTTCCTTAACCACATTAGGTTTGGGTTCTTGTATCGGTATCTGTTTGTATGATCCTAGTACAAAGGTTATTGGAATGGCACACATCATGTTGCCTTCTAGTAAAACAATCAAGAACAATCAGAATGTTGCGAAATTTGCAGATACCGCTATTATAAAATTGATTGATGATATGAAAAAACAAGGCGCCAATAAAAGTAGATTGGTTGGTAAAATTGCAGGTGGTTCTCAGATGTTCAAATTCAGCTCAGGCAATGATATGATGAAGATCGGTCTTAGAAATGCTGAAGCTGTTAGAGAAATACTAAAAGAGAATAGAATTCCAATTAAAGCTGATGATACCGGAGGGAACTTTGGTAGAACCATTGAGTTTTATTCGGATACTGGTAGATTACTAATCAAGACTATTGGGCATGGTGTAAAAGAAGTATAATTAGGAGCCTGCATATGACCAATATAGAGTTATGGAAACGTTATAAAGATTCAGGCGATTTAAAGGCTAAAGAAGAGTTGATTGTATCATATGTCTCTTTAGTTAAAACCATATCTGGTAGATTGTACAATACATACAATGCACATGTGGAGTATGATGATTTAGTTGGGTATGGCGTACTTGGTTTATTAGATGCCATTGAAAAGTTTGATTATAAGTTGGGTAATAAGTTTGAAACTTATGCCAACATTAGAATCAGAGGGGCTATCGTTGACCAGTTGAGATCCATGGATTGGATACCGCGTTCTTTACGACAGAAATACAAACAGCTTGAAAAGGCCGTTAACAAATTACAAAACATATATGGACTTGATATTAGAGATGAAGACTTGGCCAAAGAAATGAACATGACACCTAAGCAATTAAGTGAGTTGATGCATGAGGTATCGACGTTTTCAATCATTTCTTTGGATGAGAAAATTACTGAAAATAGCAATGTAAACATTCAAGAAGATACAAAAGCTGAAACACCTGAGGGTGAGCTGATGAATGTTGAAACCAAACGCTTATTGAAAGAAATGATAGAAAAGCTCCCTGAGAAAGAGCAAAGAATAATAGAGCTTTACTATTATTCCGAGTTAACCTATAAGGAAATTTCAAAGATCATGAATATTTCTGAATCTAGAATTTCTCAACTACATACAAAGGCTATCACTAAAATGCAAGCAAAAATAGAAGATCTAATGGAGTAGAATTATGTCTGAATCAAATAAACCATATAAGCTATACGTAAAATTATCAAGTGATTATTACCATGCATATTTAACTGTAGATGCAGATCACTTTGATTTTAGATTGACCAAAGAAGAAATCATAAAGGCACTTGCTGCTAAAAAGGTTACATTTGGTTTAAATCCTAATGCCATTGAATACATCATCAACAATCCTGATAAGGCTGATAACATAGAAGTTGCAACAGGTATTGAACATGAACATGGTGTAGACTCTAAAATTATCTACGAAATTGATACATCTCAGGATTTTAAAGCTGCTGAAAAAGAAGATGGAACGGTAGATTTTAAGGCCACAAACTTTGTGCAAACTGTAAAAAAAGGACAGGTCTTGGCTTATAAAACTGAAGCTACGCCAGGTAAGACAGGAACAACTGTTACAGGTATGGCGATCAAAGCTAAAGATGGAAAGCTTGGTAACTTTAAGTTTGGAAAAAATGTTGAACTTTCAGAAGTTGGCATGCAGATACTGGCCGCGTGTGATGGTACCATTAAGATGAATGGTGTAAAAGTTTCTGTTATAGAAGTTTTAGAGATTTTCTCAGATGTCGGTGTTAAAACCGGGAATATATCCTTCTCTGGCAGAATCATTATTCGTGGTAATGTGACCAATGGTTATAAGGTGGAAACAGCAGATTCCATTGAAATTTATGGTGTTGTAGAAGCTGCAGAGATTCTAGCTGGTGGTGATATCATCATCTCTGGTGGTGTACAGGGAAATGACGATTGTATCATAAAAGCTGGTGGCGATATTAGAAGTAATTACTTTAACAACTGTGAAGTGGTTGCAGGTGGCAATATTATTACCGATTCTTTGATGCACTGTAAAGTAGTCTGTGATGAGTCGATTACAGCAAAAGGCAGAAAAGGTTTGATCTTAGGTGGCGAGTATACTGCTAGACATCATGTCATTGCCAAGACCATCGGTACTGAAATTGGTACAATCACCAAACTTCAGCTTGGCATTACAAATGATATTATGCTTGAGTTCCAAGAACTTGCAGCTAACTTAAAGGATTACAAGGCCAATGTAACAAAGCTTAAAAAGGCTTATGACATCTTATCTAAACAAAAGAAAGTGAAGCCAGATGATCCAAAAATCAACCAAATGTATGAAACGACTAAGGCATCACTTGATGATTACAATGTAAAGCTGAAAACGACCATGGTAGACTTTAAGAACATCAACGAACTTATTGAAAACTTAAAGGGTGTATATGTTAAAGCAGATACAGTTTATCCAGGTGTTAGAGTGAAAATAGGAAATTCTCATTATAGTGTAAAATCAGAGACGGCAATGGCAAAAATCATAAAGGATCATGGTGAGATTATTTTAACGACTTATTAGATAGGAGTGAGTGCTATGCCTATTAAACCTATGGATATGCAGGTACTTCTTCCAAATGTTCAAAAAGCTGCTAAACCTCAGAATGTTAAAAACGTCAGAGAAGATGTTGCTGTACATCAGCAGCAGGAGAAAGATGAAAAAACTCTGCAGAACAATCAGAAGAAAGTCAGCAACCTAGAACAAAAGGAAAAAAGTGAAATCAAAAATGATCAAAAAGAGAATCGAGGACATGAAAAATCACCTTCCAAATCCAAGAAAAAAAAGGAAGAGGAAGAGGAAGAAAAGAAGATTCAGATGAAGGTCCATGGTTCAACTTTTGATATGAAAGTTTAGGAGTTAAAATGGTTGTATTTTATAGTATATCCATCGGTCTTTGTATTGTCGTTTTTTCATTAATAATGATTAGAAGAGAAGTCATGAAGGCTTCTTTCTTTAAGCACATCAAACCCTCTGATAATATTTCGGAGGATTTGGTTCGTCAAGTACAGCTTTTAGAAGAAAAAGTCGATGAGATGAATCAGTCCTTTTATGACATTGCTAGTGATCTAGAGGGCAAATACAGTGTTCATGAAAAGGAAATGTCCATGATGGATGATAAACTAAGTGATATCACTGCACTGACAAAAGACTTATCTACCATGCTTTCTTATCAGGGCAAAGAAATTGCTTCTATTAAAGAAGTATCTGATCCTCAAGAAGAGGTTAAACCTGTGAGTCCTGTAAGAAATCAGAGAACCCTTACTTCAAGAGAAAGTGTTAAAACGGATGCATCAAATGATGTCAAAGAAGAGATTAAAAGGCTTCTTGCACTCGGTTATGATGAGCAGCAAATTGCCAGAAAACTCAACAAGGGTATAAGAGAAATAAAAATGTTAATGAATTTCATAAAATAGTCATTATGATGTTGTTTATTTTAATAAATCATGATATACTATGTGAGGTTAAAAAAACACACGTAAGTGGACTGAGAACTTTAGTGCTTGAAAAAGTGAGTTTAAGGATGATGCTTACGGAGGAAAAACTAAGGAGGACAATATGTCAGTAATTTCAATGAAACAATTATTAGAAGCTGGTGTTCACTTCGGACACCAAACTAGAAGATGGGATCCAAAAATGGCACCATACATCTTCACAGAAAGAAATGGTATCTACATCATCGATTTACAACAAACTGTTGGTTTAATCGACAACGCTTATGCAGCTGTTAAAGAGACTGTAGAAGCTGGTGGTCACGTATTATTCGTAGGTACTAAGAAGCAAGCTCAAGAAGCTGTTAAAGCTGAAGCATCAAGAGCTGGTATGTACTACGTTAACCAAAGATGGTTAGGTGGTATGTTAACTAACTTCAAGACTATCAAGAAGAGAATCAACTTATTATTTGAACTTGAGAAGATGGAAGAGAACGGTACTTTCGAAGTACTTCCAAAGAAAGAAGTTATCCAACTTAAGCTTAAGAAAGAAAGATTAGAGAAGTTCTTAGGTGGTATCAAGAACATGCCTGGTTTACCAAACATCGTATTTGTAGTAGACCCTAAGAAAGAAAAGAATGCTATCGCAGAAGCTAAGTTATTAAATATTCCTGTAGTAGGTATCGTTGATACAAACTGTAACCCAGATGATATCGATTACGTAATTCCTGGTAACGATGATGCAATTAGAGCTGTAAAATTAATTACAGGTAAAATGGCAGACGCTGTTATCGAAGGTAGACAAGGTGAAGAGTTAGAAGAAGTTTCAGCTGAAACTGAAGCATAAGAATATAAGGAGTGATTACTATGGCAATTACAGCTTCAATGGTAAAAGAATTAAGACAAAGAACTGGCGCAGGCATGATGGACTGTAAGAAGGTTCTTGTTGAAACTGATGGTGACATGGATGCTGCTATCAAGTTAATGAGAGAAAAAGGTATGGCTAAAGCTGCTAAGAAGGCTGGCAGAGTTGCTGCAGAGGGTCTTGTTAGAACTATCGTTGCTGACGGTAAAGCTGCTATCGTAGAAGTAAACTCAGAGACTGACTTCGTTGCTAAGAACGACGGTTTCGTAGCGTTTGTTGAGAACGTAGCTAAGCAAGCTATCAATACTAATGCTGATACAATCGAAGCATTCATGGACGAAGCATGGCACTTAGACGCTTCTAAAGACGTTAAGACTATCCAAACTGAGCAAATTGCTACAATTGGTGAGAACTTAAACATTAGAAGATTCAAAGTATTAAACGTTGGTGAAAATGCAGTTGCTACTTACATGCACGGCGCTGGTAAAATTGGTGTTGTTGTAGAAGTAGAAGGTGCTCAAGGTGATGCTGTAGTTGAAGCTGCAAGAAACATCGCTATGCAAATCGCTGCTACTAACCCTAAGTATGTTTCTAGAGACGATGTTGATGCTGAATACATCGAAGCTGAGACTGAAGTACTTACTAACCAAGCATTAAACGAAGGTAAGCCTGCTAACATCGTTGAGAAGATGGTTAAAGGTAGAATTCAAAAGATGTTAAAAGAGATCTGCTTATTAGACCAACCATACGTTAAAGATGACGATATGACTGTTGCTGCTTACTTAAAGTCTGTTGATGCTAACGCTAAGATTGCTAACGTAGTTAGATTCGAAACTGGTGAAGGTATCGAGAAAAAAGAAGAAAACTTTGCTGAAGAAGTAGCTAAGCAAATCAAAGGTTAAGAATTTAATAAAAGAACACTTTTTGAAGTGTTCTTTTTTTTTAGGAAATTCTTATTAAAAAACTTATTTTATGTTAAAATAATAGAGAGTCTATGACGGAATACAACAAGGAGGAATCGTTTTGAAACCGGAATTTAAGAGAGTCATTTTAAAATTGAGTGGTGAAGCGCTTGGGGGACCAAAGGGCACAGGTATAGATGAAGCCATCGTATCAGTGGTTACAGATCAGATTAAAGAGTTAAGTGACAACGGTGTAGAGGTTGCGGTTGTTATCGGTGGCGGTAACTTCTGGAGAGGTCGTACCAGTGAAAAAATGGACCGATCAACAGCTGACTACATGGGCATGATGGCAACAGTTATCAATGCTTTAGCTCTACAAGACTCATGTGAGCAAAAAGGATTAAATACGCGTGTCATGTCTGCTATTGAAATGAGACAAATTGCAGAGCCTTATATCAAAAGGAGAGCAGTTAGACATTTAGAAAAAGGTCGTGTGGTTATCTTTGCTGCTGGTATTGGTAATCCATTCTTCTCAACAGATACAACTGCAGCTTTAAGAGCAGCGGAAATCGAAGCAGAGGTTATCTTATTGGCTAAAAAAGTTGATGGGGTATACGACAGCGATCCAAACGAAAACCCTAATGCTAAGAAGTATACAACAATGACTCATGATGATGTTATTAACAATAAGCTTGGTGTTATGGATACAACTGCAGCAACATTATGTTTTGAAAACTCAATTCCGATTCTAGTGTTTGGTTTAGACGATCCAAAAAATATAATTAAAGCCTGTGAAGGTGAAAATATTGGTACCTTAATTAAGTAGGAGGATAAGATGGTAAAAACAATTTTAAACGAATTAAATGAAAAAATGGATAAAACAATCAGTGTTTTAAAAGATGAGTTTATGACAATCAGAGCAGGTAAAGCTAACCCGTCTGTTTTAAACAAGGTATCAGTAGAATACTATGGTGCTGACACACCTTTAAATCAAATGGCTAGTATTTCTGCTCCAGAGCCTAGAATGATTGTTGTTCAACCTTACGATGCTACAATGATTACTGATATCGAAAAAGCAATCATGATGGCTGATTTAGGTATGAATCCGTCTAACGATGGTAAGTTGATTAGAATTGCCATTCCTATGCTAACTGAAGAGCGTAGAAAAGAGTTAACAAAAGTTGTTAAGAAAACTGGTGAAAATGCTAAGGTTGCATTAAGAAACGAAAGACGTCAAGCTATGGATGCCCTTAAGAAAATGCACAAGGCTAACGAGCTTACAGATGATGATATTCGTTCTGCTGAAAAAGACGTTCAAGATGCTATGGATAAACACACTAAAGTTATAGATGAGTTAATCGCAGAAAAAGAACAAGATATTATGGCAGTATAGATAGACTCGACCTCGGGTTATACCGAGGTCTTTTTTTCTTAGTAATGGAGGAAGCATGATTAAATCATTTTTTAAAGACAAAACAAAAGAAGAGGATGTATTAAATGTGCCTGAACACATTGCAATCATCATGGATGGTAATGGAAGATGGGCTAAAAAAAGAAATATGCCTAGAAATATGGGTCATAAGGCCGGTGGAGAAAATGTAAAAACCATCACCAAAGCTTGTGACAAACTGGGCGTAAAATACCTGACTCTATATGCTTTTTCGACTGAAAACTGGAAACGTCCAGAAGAAGAAGTATCAGGTTTGATGGACTTACTTGTTTTCTTTTTAAAGAGTGAATTAAAAGAACTCCATGAGAATCATGTTAGAATTCGCACCATAGGTGATATTTCACATTTGCCTAAAAAGACAAAGCAGGTTCTGGATGATTCTATAGAAGTGACAAAAAACAACACGGGTCTTAACTTGGTGCTTGCCCTAAACTACGGTTCAAGAAATGAAATTACCTTGGCTGTAAAGGCAATTGGAAGTAAGCTAAAGGATGGTTCACTTGATCTAGATGATATCAACGAAGACTTAATAGCAGAACATCTTGATACAGCTGATATGCCAGATCCTGATCTTATGATACGTACCAGTGGTGAGTTAAGACTGAGTAATTATATGCTGTGGCAATTGGCATATTCTGAATTTTATTTTACAGATGTTTACTGGCCAGACTTTGGCGAGGAAGCTTTAATGGAAGCTGTTAAAGTATACTCAAACCGCCAAAGACGTTTTGGAGCAGTATAGGAGGTATAATGCTTGTTAGAATCATAAGTTCCATTGTAGCACTGCCGCTTTTGTTTTTCTTTGTACTTAAGGGTGGTCTCTATTTAGAAGCTGGCGTACTGGTTATATCCATGATTGCGCTTTACGAAATATTTAATGCACTAAAGGTAAATTACAAACCTGTAGCCATGCCATCTTATTTGATGCTGATTGTGTTTTCTTATGCCTACCACTTTAACTACTTTACCTTGTTAAGTGGTGCCATTACAGTTTATATAGCACTTTTATGTTTTATCTTCGTATTTGATGAAGAAAGACATTTTTCCGATATAGGGGTCACTTTTTTAGGGGCTGCTTATATCATATTCTTCTTATACCATGTCGTATTACTGTCACATATACAACCTGCTTATATGATTTGGTTTATATTTATTGCATCTTGGGGTGCAGATACTGGTGCTTACTTTACAGGAAGATTTTTTGGCAAGAGAAAGCTTGCACCGACCATCAGTCCTAAAAAGACTGTAGAGGGGGCTGTAGGCGGTGTCATCACAGCAGCTCTACTGTGTGCTTTATTATCGGTTTACTTTGAACCAAGCCTGATTTATCATTCTATAGCCATAGGTGTGGTAGGTAGTTTGATTTCAATAGTAGGTGACTTGACAGCATCTAAGATTAAAAGAGAAATGGGTATCAAAGACTTTGGCCATATTATGCCAGGCCATGGTGGCGTTTTAGATAGATTTGACAGTGTTATCCTTGTAACACCATTTATCTATTATGCAATTAAGTTAATAGTGATTATTAAATAAGTGCTGTTTTATAACAGTACTTTTTTATCTTTTTTAAATATCATTCTCTTTCTAAATTTGCTATAATAAAAGGTGATGAAAGAAGGTATTATGAAAAAAATTGCAATACTAGGATCGACAGGTTCTATTGGCACACAAGCCATTAATATACTGTCAAAGTATCCTGAAGACTTTAAGATTGTTGCCATTACTGGTAACACAAACATGGATTTACTCTTAAAACAGGCCACAGAAATCAGACCTGACTATGTGGTTATTTTTAATGAAATGACATATAAAAAAGAAAAACATCGCTTTGACGGATTAAACTTAAAAGTTTTATCTGGCTTAGAAGGTTTAAAGGAAGTGGCTTCTTTAGATTCTGTTGATGTTGTTTTAAATTCTGTTGTTGGAAACATAGGTCTTTTACCAACGCTATCTGCCATAAGAGCTAAGAAAAATGTTGCTATAGCCAATAAGGAGTGTTTGGTAACGGCAGGTGATATTTTGATGAAAGAAGCTGACCTGCATGGTGTAAAAATTCTACCTATAGACAGTGAACATTCGGCTTTATTTCAAGCATTACAAGGAAATGAATACAAGTGGATTAGACGAGTTATCTTAACGGCTTCAGGTGGACCTTTTAGGCATACTGAAAGCAAGCTTATTGGCGGTATGAAGGCAAAAGATGCCTTGAAACACCCCAATTGGGCCATGGGAAGAAAGATTTCCATTGATTCCGCTACCTTGATGAACAAGGGACTTGAAGTCATTGAAGCCAAGTGGCTTTATGACCTAGACCCAGACCAGATTGATGTTGTGGTTCATCCTCAATCTATTATTCACTCTATGGTAGAATACAGAGACCATTCGATTATGGCTCAGATGAGTCTTCCGACCATGGAATTACCCATACTTTATGCGCTTTCATATCCGGAAAGAAAGCCGGTTGACTTTGAAACCGTTGATTTTGTTAAGATGGGAGCCTTGACCTTTGAAGAACCTAGAAGGGCTGATTTTCCATGTCTGGATTTGGCTTATGAAGCCTTAAAGAGAGGTGGCTTGTCACCAACTGTTTTAAATGCTTCTAACGAGGAATTGGTCTATAAGTACTTAAAGGATGAAATCTCTTTCTACGACATACCTAAGTGTGTAGAAAAAGCCATGAACCACTTTGATAAGACACAGTTAACCAGCATAGATGATGTTCTGTCATACGACGAAATGACGAGAAATTACATTAAGGAGATAGTGTTATGATAGAAATAATAAGAAATGTAGTGACCTTTATATTCGTAATAGGTCTCTTGGTATTCATACATGAACTGGGACACTTTGTAGTCGCAAAACTCAATGGCATGTATGTCTATCAGTTTGTACTTGGATTCGGTCCAAAAATCTTGAAATATGAGGGCAAGGAAACAACCTATGCCATTTCTCTTTTTCCATTAGGTGGCTTTGTAGACTTAAGAGAAGACGAAAACGACACCACAAACGAAAGATCTTTTGCCAGTAAAAAACCTTACCAAAGACTAATGGTTATCGTTGCAGGCGTTATCATGAACTTCATTCTTGCTTATGTTTTAATAGTTGGTATTTTTATGACAGAAGAAATCCAAACCAACATTATCGGTGACTTACCTCTAGATATGCCAGCTTATGAAGCAGGCCTTCAAGTAGACGATGAAATCATTGAAATCAATGGTGAAAAGGTTAAGTACTGGAACGATGTACTGAATAATATCGCATTTAGCGACCAGTCTACATTTGACGTGGTTGTTTTAAGAGATGGTGAATCACTTTCATATACCATTAATGGTGTTATGAGTGACGGCTATATGAAAATCGGTATTGGTTCTAAATATGTAAAAAGTCCATCACTTGCCTTTAAATATGGTTGGAATGACTTTTTAGACAAGTCTACCATGATATTTGATGGCTTTGTAAAATTGATTACCAGACAAATTGATCCAGACCAAGTGTCGGGCCCAGTTGGTATTTACCAGCAAGTGTCACAGGTTGCTGAGACCAACAACTTTAAAAATGTACTTTATTTTACTGCACTATTATCGATAAACTTAGGTATTTTTAACTTATTACCATTTCCTGCACTTGATGGTGGTAGAGCAGTCTTCATCATCTATGAGATGGTATTTAGAAAGCCTGTAGCCAAGGAGAAGGAAGCCTTTGTTCATTTTGTTGGCATGGTATTCCTGTTTGGCTTAATGGGCGTATTGATTGTGAAAGATTTAGGATTATTTTAATGAATAGAAGAAAAACAAGACAAATTAAAGTAGGCGACCTTACCATCGGTTCAGAACATCCGATTGTTATTCAGTCTATGACCAATACAAGGACTGGAGATGTTGAGGCGACTGTAGATCAGATCTTAAAGTTAGAAGCACTCGGTTGTGAAGTGGTAAGGGTAACTGTCAATGATACTCAGGCGGCAGAAGCCATATCAGAAATCAAGTCTAGAATTCACATACCTCTGGTTGCTGATATACACTTTGATTACAGACTTGCCTTAAAGGCCATAGAAAACGGCATTGATAAGTTAAGAATCAATCCAGGTAATATCGGTGATGAAAGTCGCATCAAAGCCGTTGTAGATGCCTGTAAGGAGAAACAAATTCCTATTCGTATAGGTGTTAATGGTGGTTCTTTGGATCCAGATATTGCAGGCTTGTTTGGTGTGTCTGCTAAAGGTCTTTATGAAAGTGCGATGAAACATATAAGAATCTTAGAATCCTTTGATTTTTATGATATCATCATATCCATTAAGGCCAGCGACATTGAGATGACTTTAGAAGCCTTTAAAATGCTTTCTGACAAGGTTGATTATCCATTCCATATTGGGATTACAGAAGCAGGTACAGCTTTTAAGGGTACCATTAAATCATCCATTGGTTTAGGGGCTTTACTCTTAAACGGTCTAGGAGATACCATCAGGGTTTCTTTAACAGCAGATCCACTTGAAGAGATTCCAGTATGTAAGGAAATCTTAAATACACTGGGTCTTAGACAATTTGGCATTAAGTTTATTTCTTGTCCGACTTGCGGTCGTACCCAGACGCAAATGATTGAAATAGCAAAGTCTGTAGAAAAAGCGGTCGCACATATCAACAAAGATGTTTCAGTTGCAATTATGGGTTGTGCGGTTAATGGTCCTGGTGAAGCCAGAGAGGCTGATCTTGGTGTTGCCTGCGGTAAAGGCAGTGGCCTTATTTTTGAAAAAGGTGAAATTATAAAAAAAGTGTCGGAAGAAGAAATTGTGCCAACACTTGTTAAGATGATAGAAGAATTTTAGAAAGGTATTTAAATGAATTTAGACCAACTATTAGACAAGCATTTTAATGGCTTAAAGATTGAACTTCTAAGTTTAAAGTTGTTAAAAGGCAACAATAAGTTATTGATTTTGCTTGCTTCTGAATCAGTTGTAAAAGATGAACTTGTTGCTAACTTTGAAGAAGATGTAATGACCAATCTAAAAATGGTATCTGGTGTGAACTCCATTTTTAGATACGATGCGTCTTATATTAGACCAGAAGCTTTTCTAAAAGAAATCTGGCCTAATACCTTGGCTTTGATTGGTAGAAAAAACATCAATACACAGACCATGTTAAAGAAGGCTCAAATAGGCTTTGAAGAACATAAACTCAGTTTTTCATTCCCGGATGAGTTTACACAGTCAAAGCTTCTAAAAAATAATACAGATAAATACCTAGGTGATTATTACTCTAGGATGTTTGATATGCCTGTTCAGGTTGTTTTTGAAGTAGACAAAAGCCGTGTTGATGATATGCTGGTTGAGTACGAACGTATTCATAAAGAAGAGACGGCTAAAAGAGCCATGGAAATCAGCAAGAACTACACGCCTAGTGATGGCAATCAATCTAGACCTAATAAAGAAAGTAATGATCAACCTAAATACAAGTCTAATGGTGGTTCCAAATCCTTTGAGAAGGCACCAAAGGAACTTCCTGAAAATGTTGTTTATAGAAGAACCATCAAGAGTCAGCCCATACCTGTTAAAGATGCTAATGAAGAGGAGAGTTTGGTTACTCTAGCTGGCGAAGTCTTTATGTTAGAAGACAGGGTTTTAAGAGGTGGTAAAACCTTATTAACTTTTGCTATATCTGATGGTATAGAATCCATCGGCGTTAAGATGTTCTTAAAACCAAAAGAAGCAGCTGCTGTTCAAGAAAAACTTAAAAATGGCAAACGTTACATTGTAGAAGGTGTTGTTAGAAATGATACTTTTGAAAAAGAACTTGTTATTTTTGCCAATGCTATAAATACACTTCCAGATATTCCAGGTAGAATGGATAAATCAGAAGAAAAGCGTGTGGAATTACATTGTCATACATCAATGTCTGATATGGATGCGGTTACAGGTGTTAAAGCCCTTGTTAAGCGTGCTATTGAGTGGGGCCATCCTGCTATTGCCATTACAGACCATGGTGTTGTACAGGCCTTTCCTGATGCCATGCATGCTGCTGGGGACAAGATAAAGGTTCTATACGGTGTAGAGGCCTATTTAGTAGATGATACTGAGCCTCTAATATTTAATGCTACTGACGAAGATTTTAATAGAGAATTCGTTGTATTCGATATAGAGACAACTGGTCTGTCAGCAAAGCATGATATGATCACAGAAATTGGTGCTGTTAAAGTAAGAAACGGGTCCATTGTTGACCATTATTCATCGCTGGTTAATCCTCAAATGGACATTCCATTTAAGATTGTGGAGTTAACAGGTATCACAAACGATATGGTTGCAAATGAAAGAACCATAGATCAAGTTTTACCGGAGTTTTTAAAGTTCTGTGAAGGATCTGCCATGGTCGCTCATAATGCCAAGTTTGACATTGGTTTTATTAAGGAGCAGTCAATGCGCCAGCAGTTGGACTTCAACCCTATTGTCTTAGATACCTTAACTTTAGCTAAGCTTCTTTTAACGGAGATTAAGCGTTTCAACTTAAAAAGAATTTCAAAGTATTTGAATGTTTCTTTGGTTAACCACCATAGAGCGGTTGATGATGCAGGTGCGACTGCCCAGATCTTTATAAAGATGATTCAGATGATAGAAGATTTGGAGATAAAGACCTTAAGTGGTTTAAATGAGTATGCCAAAGAGCATATGATGATTGGTAGAAGAAACTCAAATCATGTGATTTTATTTGCTAAAAACTTAGTAGGCTTAAAGACCATGTATCAAATGATTTCTAAGTCTAATATAGACTATTATCATTCGAAGCCTTTGATGCCTAAATCATTGATTCAAGAAAATCGCGAAAACTTACTGATTGGATCAGCCTGTGAGGCTGGAGAGCTTTACCAGGCTGTTCTTAATAACCGTCCTGTGGATGAGCTTTTAAAAGTAGCCTCATTTTATGACTACTTTGAGGTACAACCAATCGGTAACAATCAGTTCTTAATAGACAAGGGTTATGTTAGATCTAAAGAAGAACTAAGAGACATCAACAGAAAGATTGTTAACTTAGGGGAGCAATTAGGTGTACCCGTTGTTGCAGCTGGTGATGTTCACTTTATGGATCCAGAAGATGAAGTTTACAGACGTATCCTTCAGGCTGGTAAAGGTTTCTCTGATGCTGATAATCAACCGCCTTTATACTTTAGAACAACTCAGGAAATGTTGAATGAGTTTCAGTATTTAGGAGAGAAAAAGGCAAGAGAAATCGTCATAGAAGTGCCTAATCAAATAGCAGAGGCAATGGACAATTTCTTGCCGATTCCAGATGGTACATTCCCGCCGATTATTGAAGGATCTGACCAAGAACTTCGTGATATGTGTAATGAAAAAGCAGCGAGAATTTATGGTACACCAGTACCGGAATATGTACAAGCGAGACTGGATAGAGAACTGAACTCTATCATTTCCAATGGTTATTCAGTCATGTATATTATCGCTCAGAAACTGGTTACAAAATCTTTAGAAGACGGCTATCTGGTTGGTTCTAGAGGTTCGGTAGGTTCATCTTTTGCTGCAACAATGAGTGATATAACGGAGGTAAATCCACTTGCGCCACACTATATCTGTGACGAATGTAAGACGTCTGAGTTTTTCTTAGAATCTGATTTAGGTTCTGGAGTCGACTTACCTGACAAGATGTGCCCTAAGTGTGATATACCTTATAGAAAAGATGGCCATGCCATACCGTTTGAGGTTTTCCTTGGTTTCCACGGTGATAAGGAGCCCGACATCGACCTTAACTTCGCCGGTGTCTATCAAGGTAATTCCCATAAATACTGTGAAGTCCTGTTCGGTGAAGGTAAAACATTTAAAGCGGGTACAATTGGTACAATCGCAGAAAAAACGGCCTTCGGTTATGTTAAAAAATACTTTGAGGAAAGAGAAATCAACGTTAATAAGCGTGAGGTGTTCAGGCTTGCACAAGGTTGTACAGGTGTAAAAAGGACTTCAGGTCAGCATCCTGGTGGTATCATGGTAATACCAGATTACAAGGATGTAGAAGACTTCTGTCCAATACAATATCCCGCTAACGATACAACTTGTGGTGTAAAAACGACTCACTTTGATTACCATTCCATTTCAGGTCGTATACTGAAGCTGGATATACTGGGTCACGATACGCCGACCATTATCAGACAGCTAGAAGACTTAACAGGTGTCGATGTAGAGAAGATTCCATTAGACGATCCTGATACTGTGGCTATCTTTACATCAACAAAAACTTTGAAAATCGTAGATAAGAATTATTCAGAAGAAATTGGTTCATTGGCCATTCCAGAGTTTGGTACAAAGTTTGTACGTCAGATGCTTAAAGACACGCAGCCATCTACTTTCTCTGAGCTTGTACGTATTTCTGGGCTATCACATGGTACAGATGTATGGCTCAATAACGCACAAGACTTAGTGCGTGATGGTATTACAGAATTAAAACACGTTATCTCAACACGTGATGACATTATGAACTATTTGATTTATATGAAGTTGCCTCATGGTACAGCCTTTAAAATCATGGAGGATGTGCGTAAGGGTAAGGGCTTAAAAGAAGAGTACGTAGAACTGATGAGAGAAAAAAATGTACCTGAGTGGTATATCAAATCTTGTAATACCATCAAGTACATGTTCCCTAAGGCACATGCCGTTGCCTACGTTATGATGTCCTTCAGGATTGCTTACTTTAAGGTACACCATCCAAAGGCATTTTATGCGACTTTCTTCTCAACTAAAGTAGATGACTTTGATGCAGACTTATTCTCTAAGGGTGCTGATTATGTTAAAAACTTTATGGAGGAAACAGAAGGGGAAGACCGAATTCTTTCTAAGAAAGAACAGGATATTCTTGCCATTGCTGAAGTTGTCTATGAATTCTATGCAAGAGGGTTCAAGGTTGGAAGAGTAGACCTTTATAAGTCACATTCTGATAATTTCATTGTTACAGAGGATGGTCTGTTGCCACCGCTTAGAGCCCTTCAAGGGGTCGGTGAAAACGCCGCAAGATCTATTATGGAAATTCGAGATACATCTGAAATAATGAGTAAAGACGACCTTAGAAAACGTGCCAAAGTGACTAAAACAGTCATTGAGACATTGGATGCTCATGGTTGTTTACAAGGAATGTCTGCGACAAACCAGTTATCATTATTTGATTTCTAAATAAGAACTCAGCACATCGAGTGCTTCGTTACTTATGAAAACCAAGTTTTCAAACCAAAAAAGAACAATCCATTTACGGGTTGTTCTTTTGTTTCTTGTCTTCATACATGGCTTGGTCGACTTTTGCGATGACTTCTTCTAAAGTAGTTGTTTCAGATGGTCTAAACTCAAGTAGTCCTGAAGAGAAATCCAAGTCCTTTAAATCTTCATGCATTCTATGATAAGCATCCAGACCTATGGCAATTCGATCAGTAATTTTTTCAATTGTCTTTTTATTGGTATTTTCAATAAGGATGATAAATTCATCCCCCGCATATCGATAGGCGGAATCTTTTTTATGGATGGCACCTATTAAAATCTCTGCGAAGTCCTTGAGGACTTGATCGCCTCTTACATGACCGAAGCTATCATTGATTTGTTTAAACTTATCTAGGTCAATCATAATAAGCGAAAAATTTTGTTCTTTCTTGAAAAGTTGAATGAGCCTTGATTCTAGTTGCTTTCTTAGTGATAAGCCTGTGAGGGCATCTTTAGCCATTTCAATTCTTTCCACATGTAAAAACATAAAGAAACATAGAAAGGACATTGTAGGCCAAATGGTTGGAAGGCCTGTAGCACCTTTGATGACTGATGCAACAATTACCAAGCTTAAGGCTATGAAAATATTCATTACAAATTTTCTACTCAGTTGATTTCTTTTTATGAAGGTAGAAATCAAATAAACTACCAGATATACCAACTGAATGGTCATGGTTAACAAGGTGCCACCAAGACCAACAAATTCATTACTGGTGTTAAGTTTGAATAAAAATGGGTATTGAATATTAATAATAACAAACAAGAACATAATCAAATTAATTGCTAAATAAAAGTACCTTCTTTTCTTTAAAACTTTCCTTGAAAAGTAAATTCTATAGTCTGAATAGATAAACCACATGGTAATCGGCAAAGCGCTTAGGGCGTACAATAATGCATTGAATGAGTAGTTCATGAAAAGAGCTGAAGAACCTGAAAGGCCTTCAAATAACCATGAAATCAGTTCTATAAATGTCAGTAACGCCGTTGCAGCTACTAGGTTTACATAATATCTATATGTACCTCTATAACGGTTTTCTTTTCTTGTGATATGAACAAGAAGTGTTAGAGTGAATAATAAGGTGAAACCGTAAGTGGTGATAACGTAAGCTTTCATACTTGCCTCCTCATCTTACATATACCCAGATTTTATCATATCAATTATTTAATTGTGCTTGCTTATTATTATCTTATTATTCCTTATATGATAAAATATAAAAAAAGGAGTTTGTATGAAGATACCTAATATTTTAACATCCCTTAGAATTGCAATGATTCCACTATTTATTTTTTTATTCTTTTCTGACATTGAAAGTAATTACACCTATGCGTTTATAGTATTTGCCCTAGCAGGCATTACAGACATTTTGGACGGCTATATCGCCAGACGCTTTGACATGATCACAGATGCAGGCAAGGTCCTAGACCCTCTTGCAGACAAGCTTATGCTAATGTCAGTTTTGATATGTCTTGCATCTACTAATATGGTGCCGCTTTGGTTACTGACAGTCATGGTAATAAAAGAACTTATCATGGTTTATGGCGGCATTAGACTTTATTACTCAAAGACACAAATCATCATTCCATCCAACAAATTTGGAAAAATGGCCACAGTTTCTTTTTATATTGCCATTTGTATGGTCCTTTTGAATGTCGACCATTTAATTGCCTCGATTGTCCTCTATATCGCTGTGGGACTCGCTTTATACGCATTTTTTAACTATGTAATGATCGTAATTAGAACAAAATCCCAAGAAACTTAAAATTGAGTATTTAGCATATGTCAAATATGTGTTATACTTGTTTTAATTGAACTGGGGAGGTATACAATGAGAATAACTGTTGAATCTGGTTGTGCTGTACGAATCATTCTTTTTTTATCTCTTAGAGGTGTTGGAGAAAAGACAGGCGCAAAAATGATTTCAGAGAATGAAAATATTCCAATTAGATTTACTTTGAAGATATTAAGGAAATTAAAGATAGCTGGTTTGGTGTGTTCTTTTAGAGGGCAAAGTGGTGGTTATGCACTGCTTAAGGAACCTGAAGATATTTCGCTTAAAGAGGTTATAGAAGTAATCGATGGACCGATTGTTATGAACAAATGTTTAGGTGACAGTGGTCTATGTGACTTAGAAAGAACGAGTGTATGTCCAGTCCACTACTATTTAGGTGGTGTACAAAGAGATGTCAGCGATAAACTTGGCGCTATTAACTTTAAGATGTTAATTGACAAGTACGCTGAAAATCAAGGTGATATTGTTACTCAAATCCAAGGTCTAAAATAAATCTGAATAAAGCTTTTAAAATCCATTGTATCATCTTATAATGTTAATGAGGTGAACAATGGATTTATTTAATTACATGCAAGAACAAGACAATAAAACTTCAGCACCACTTGCTGAAAGAATGAAACCGAGAACAATAGATGATTTAATGGGTCAGCAGCATATACTAGGACCCGGTAAACTCTTACGAAGAATGATTCAGGCTGATAAGATACAGTCCATCATTTTATATGGACCACCTGGTACAGGAAAGACCAGTGTGGCAAAAGTAATTGCAGAGTCGACGCATTCTGAGTTTGAAACCCTTAATGCAGTCACATCAGGTGTTAAAGACATCAGAGAGGTTATTAAAAAGGCTCAAGATGCAAGAGGTATGTTTGGTAAAAATACCATTCTCTTTATCGACGAGATTCATCGTTTTAACAAATCTCAACAAGATGCACTTTTACCTTACGTAGAAAATGGGACGGTCACTTTAATAGGTGCAACAACTGAAAATCCATTTTTTGAAGTAAACTCAGCCTTGATATCAAGATCAACAGTTTTTAGATTAAATGCACTGGAACCAGATGATTTGATGGAAATCCTTATAAAGGCTATAAATGACACAGAAAAGGGTGTAGGCATGTTCATGCCACAAGTGACTCAAGCTGGCCTGGAATACCTATCAAGTCAAGCTAATGGTGATGCCAGAAAGGCACTAAATGCACTTGAACTTGCCGTCCTTACAACCAAACCTTCTGGTGATGGTAGGATTTTAATTGATGAACATATACTGAGTGAATGCAGTCAAAAAAGACAGGTCCAATATGACAAGGATGGCGATTACCATTATGACATCGTTTCTGCTTTTATCAAGTCAATGAGAGGGTCAGATCCTGATGCAACTCTACATTATCTGGCACGTATGATTTATGCTGGTGAAGACGTAAAGTTCATTGCTAGAAGAATCATCATAGCCGCTAGTGAGGATGTGGGTCTAGCAGATTCTAATGCCCTTGTTGTTGCTAAAAGTGCCTTTGATGCTGTCCATATCATCGGTATGCCAGAGGCTAGAATCATCCTATCTCATGCAGCGCTTTATGTGGCGACGGCGCCAAAATCCAACTCTGCTTATGTGGGCATCAACCAAGCCCTAACAGATGTGGAAAATGGTCTTGTGGGAGATGTGCCATCTCATTTAAGAGATGCCACTTCAAACAAAATGAAACAGAGGTATAATATGCAAGACAAGGCTGAAATAAAAAATTATTTATACCCACACAGCTATGAAGGTCATTACGTTGAACAGCAGTATTTACCTGATGAGTTGAAAGACAGAAAATATTTTTCATCGTCAAAAATGGGGTCAGATAAGTTTGATAAAGAAAAATTGTAGTTGACAGAATAAAAAATCTTGTGTTAACATAAATTTAGAAAACGGAAAGCGATTTCATAATAAAGGTGTGTTACTGTTAAATCAGGCATGAACCGTACGTCAAGTAGTGGGTCATGCTTTTTTTGAATTTTGGAGACGATATATGAAACCGAATTATACGATAATAACAGTTATGAACAACAATGTTGTTCTAGCGAAAAATCATAAAACAAAAAATGAAGTTGTCCTCTTAGGAAAGGGCATAGGCTTTGGTAAGAAAAAGGACACATCCGTATTCTTCTCAGAAGACATCATCGAAAGATCTTTTATCAACATCAACAAGTCGGTTAAAAAAGAATATTATGAGTTGATACAGCAAATGGATTTAGAGATTATGGGTTTGTGTCAGGAAATTATTCTTATGGCAGAAAAAGAAATCGGTGATCTTAACGATAACATACATATTGTTTTAACAGACCATATAGGCTTTGCCATTGAGAGATTAAGACAAGACATTGAAATAGCCAATCCATTTTTACATGAAATAAAAATTCTTTACTCAGATGAGTTTAAAATTGGCATGAAAGCCATAGAGTTAATCAATGAACACATTGATGTTCAATTGCCAGAAGAAGAAGCAGCATTTATAGCACTTCATCTTCATTCTGCAAGAAAGAACAAGGCGGTTAAGAAGACCTTAAAAAATACCAAGGTCATAAAAGAAATCGTGGCGCTTCTTGAAAATGAGATAGGTAAGGATATTTCAGAGGATGTTTTGACTTACAGAAGGCTTTTGACTCATATTAGGGCCAGTATCGACAGAATTGAAAATGGCATTTCACTAGAGAATCCTCTATTAGATACCATAAAAACTGAGTTTAAAGATTCTTGGTCAATTGCCTCAAAGGCAAAAGAAGTCATAGAAAATAAATTGGATTTGAAGGTACCTGATGATGAACAAGGTTACTTGACAATCCACATAGACCGTTTGATGCGATTAAAGAAACAGCGTGTTACTGATTAGATCAGGCATTAGCTAACCTTTATGGGTTGGTTGATGTCTGTTTTTGTTTACGAATAAGTCGTTTGAATAAACGCTTAGATATATGTTTTGCTACTGATCATAGCAAAATGAGGTTATTATAAAATATTTATTAAAAGGAGAGGGTTATGGGTAATTTTTTCGGTAAGTTACAAAAGTTAGGTAAATCCTTGATGGTACCAGTTGCAGTTCTTCCTGTTGCAGCAATCTTTTTAAGATTAGGTGCAGGTATCCCTGGTATTGAAGGTAAGGTTGCAGAGATTTTCTTAAAGTCAGGTGCTGGTGTATTTGACAATATGGCGATTTTATTTGCAATTGGTATTGCTTTTGGTCTTGCTAAAGACAACAATGGTGCAGCAGCACTTGCCGGTGCAGTTGGTTTCTTCGTAATGAAGAATGTATACTTGGTAATGAATGCTGACATCGATACAGGTGTATTTGGCGGTATCATCATAGGTATCGTAGCAGGTAACTTGTACAACAGATATCACGATATCAAACTTCCTGATTTCTTAGGATTCTTTGGGGGTAGACGTTTTGTTCCTATCGTGACTTCATTCGCAGCTGTTGCATTAGGTATTGTATTTGGATTTATCTGGCCAGTCATTCAAAATGGTTTAGATGCATTCTCAAGAGCAGTTGTTGATGCAGGTGCAATCGGTTCATTTGCATTTGGTTTCGGTAACAGAATGTTAATTCCAGTAGGTCTTCATCACGTACTTAACTCAGTATTCTGGTTTGGTCATGGTTCATTTACTAACGCAGCTGGCGAAATTGTAAATGGTGACTTATTAAGATTCTTAGCTGGCGACCCAACTGCAGGTGTATTCCAAGCAGGTTTCTATCCTATCATGATGTTTGGTATTCCAGCAGGCGCTTTAGCTATGTACACTGCAGCTAAAAAAGAAAACAAGAAGATGGTTGGTGGTTTACTATTCTCAGTAGCATTTACATCTTTCTTAACAGGTATCACAGAACCGTTTGAGTTTATGTTTGTATTCTTAGCATTCCCACTTTATGTTTTACATGCTGTATTTACAGGTTTATCATTAGTGGTTACAAATGCCTTTGGTGTTTTACATGGTTTCGGTTTCTCAGCTGGTGCATTTGACTACTTCTTACTTTGGAATCAAGCAACTAGACCAGCACTTATCATAGTTATTGGTTTAGCATTTGCAGCACTCTACTACTTCTCATTCTTATTCTGTATCAAGAAGTTCAACATCATGACGCCAGGTCGTGAAGATATAGATGAAGAAGCTATCCAGAAGTTAGAGAGCATGGACGTTACTGAATTAGGTAGAAAGTATGTTTCTGCTTTAGGTGGTAAGTCAAACATCGTTTCTGTTGATTCTTGTATCACTAGACTAAGATTAGAATTAGCTGACTCTGCTGCAGTAGAAGATGCTGATCTAAAAGCTCTAGGTGCTACGGGTGTTTTAAGACCTAACAAGAAAAATATGCAGGTTATTATCGGTACAAAAGCAGAATTTGTTGCTGATGAGATAAAAAAAGCATTATAATATAATGGTATCTCCTTTTTAGGAGATACCATCTTAAATCTTGAATTGTGCTCATGGTAGAATTGAGGATTTAAAATACATCACTTAATGTGATTTGGAGGTCAATATGTTAAAAGGTTTATTTAAGAAGAACAATGTCCAATTAATCCCCCCTATGGTTGGACAAGTTCTAAAATTAGAAGAAGTGCCAGATGCTGTTTTTTCAGGCAAGATGATAGGTGATGGCTTTGCCATTATGCCAAGTGATGGTAAAGTATACGCACCAGTATATGCAGAGGTTGTTCAGTTGTTTCCAACTAAACATGCTTTTGGTTTAAAAACAGCCAGCGGTCTTGAAATTTTAGTGCATATCGGTATCGATACTGTGGAATTGAAGGGTGAGGGTTTTGAAGCCTATATTAAAGCGGGTGACAAGGTAAAAGCCGGAGATTTACTATTAGACGTAGATTTAGATTTTCTAAAGTCTAAGGAAAAGTCAGTAATTACACCTGTTGTTTTTACGGATAAGAGCCAATACAAAGATTTTGATGTGACATATGGTTCTTGTGATAAATCTGACAAAGTATGTGTCGTTAATATTTAGAAAGGATTTAAAATGAAATCAATTGTTATTACATCAGAAAATGGTCTACATGCAAGACCAGCCAGTTTAATTGTCAATGCGTGCAGTGCTTTCAGCTCAGATATTTTCTTAGTAAAAGACGGCAACAAGGCCAATGCTAGATCTATCATGAATATCATGGCTATGGGTATTGTTAAAGGTGACGAACTTAAAATTGAAGCTGAGGGCGATGATGCTGAAGCGGCTGAAGTTAAAATATTAGAAATAATCGAGGCATCTATATGATTAAAGGCATAAAAGCGTCAGATGGTATTGCCATTGGTATAGCTTATGTGATTAAAGAAGAAAAAATTGAAGTAATCAAAGAAACCAGTCTTGAAGTTTCAGCCGTTCAAGCTGAAATGGATGGTGCTATTGAAAGTGGTGTAAAGGCCTTAGATGACCTTAAAAAGAAAACTTTAGAAACGGTTGGTGAATCAGAAGCAGAGGTCTTTGAAGCACATAAACAACTCTTGATGGATCCTGTTATGGGCGGAGAAATCAAGACTGAAATTGAAAAGGGTGTATCTTCAGCTTATGCATTTGAAAGTGTTATTGATAAGTACATCACCATGTTTCAGTCATTAGACAATGATTATATGAGAGAAAGAGCCCTTGACTTAAAAGATATCAAAGTAAGGGTTTTAAAGATACTATGTGGAATTGATGACAGTCAAGCAGTCTTAACAGATGATGCGATTATTGTCACTTTTGATTTAACACCAAGTGAAACTGTGAACTTGGATAGGGAAAAAACAAAGGGCTTTGTTACTGAAATAGGCGGTGAAACCTCTCATTCAGCCATCATAGCAAGAACACTTAACATACCAGCAGTTGTTGGAGTTGGAAAAGAGATTGCCTCAATCAATCAAGGTGATCAATTGATCATCGATGGTTCAGAAGGTGTGATTTATATCAATCCTGCAGTTGACATAGTGGATGAATATAAGAGGAAGAAAAGCGATTTTGAAGCTTCTCAGTCTCTTCTAGAAGCCTACAGAGATAAAGCTTCTATAACCTTAGATGGTAAAGAAATTGAAGTGGCAGGAAATATCGCTAGTGTTGAAGATGTCCAGGCTGTCTTAGATGCAAGTGGTGATGGTATCGGACTCTTTAGATCAGAATTCTTATATATGAATAGACCTTCACTTCCGACAGAAGAAGAGCAGTTCGACGCTTATAAGACTGTCTTAGAAAAGATGAATCCTAAACCTGTTACTATTAGGACCATGGATATTGGTGGCGACAAGGAACTGGATTATCTGGGTCTTGAAAAAGAAATGAATCCATTTTTAGGCTATAGGGCCATCAGGATCTGTTTAAAGGATACAGAGCTTTTTAAAACGCAATTAAGGGCTTTACTAAGAGCTTCTGCCTATGGTAGATTAAGAATCATGTTTCCAATGATTGCTTCTTTGGAAGAAATTATAGAAGCAAAAGAGATACTAAAAGCATGTCATGATGACTTGATTTCAGAAGGCGTAGAAATACATGAATATCAGGTTGGTATTATGATTGAAGTGCCAGCTGCAGCTATTATGGCAGATGTTCTAGCAGAAGAAGTAGACTTCTTCTCAATTGGTACCAATGATTTGATCCAGTATACAACTGCTGTAGATAGAATGAACAACACCATTTCTGATTTATACTCACCTTATCATCCAGCTTTCTTACGACTGATAAAATCAGTTGTTGAAGCCGGTCATGTAAAGGGGATAGAGGTTGGTATGTGTGGCAATGTTGCAGGCTATCCTGAGTTTATTCCATACCTTTTAAACATCGGTTTGGATGAACTTTCTATGAGTCCTAACATGATCTTAAAAGCTAGATCAATTGTCAACAATCATTCTAATGAAAGTGTAGACGATATCTTAAAACTAAAGACTAAGAAACAAGTAGAAAACAAACTAAAGGCTGAGTAAAATCAGCCTTTTATTCTGTCCAAGATATGAAGTTGGATGTTTTCTTTTTAGAGCCTTTTGCAACAATATCACCCGCATCTGAACCACCTGCAAGAGTGAGGTCATAATAGTCGTAAAGTTCGCCGTGTGATTTAAAATCAGGTGCTTTAATGTCTTCATCACCGCTGACCCTATGTGCAAGTATTTCAATAAATTCTTCTAATAAATCCATGGCACGATTCTTATCTGTACCAGCTAGAAGTTTGAGTCCAAAGGCAATTTGATCTTCTGCTACAATAATGGTTGCTTCTTCAACTTCGATTTCTGAAGAAATTAAGCTGATGGCTTCTTCCTTATGTTTTTCTGTAATGACGGGTCTATCTTCTTCACTTTCGGTAAAGAGTTGTTCGCCGCCTTCTAGACTACCTTCGCTTGATTCTAGTTCAATAACTCTATTGATGGCTTCAGGTAAATTAAAGGCTGCAAATACTGTTACTGTCAGTGACAGTAACAGTGCTATAAAAATAGCTTTCTTCTTAGACTTTGATTGAAAAACATCTACAAAATAAGTAACAAGATATACAATCCCTGTAAGTAAAAGAGTAGGGTATATGGATTTTAGTAGAACACCCATGATGATAAAAATTATATAAAAGATAACAGCTGTTAGACTTTTACCCTTGTTTTTAGATCGAAAGCCTATGATATGAAAGCGGTAATCATCTGTTATGACTTTTTCCTTAACAGGTACATCCTTGAGTTTTTCGTTGATGGCATCGATACGTCTTTGAAACTTATCTTTAGTACCAGACATCTTGTCATTTTCAATGGCTTCTATGGCTTTATGACAAAGTTCAAGGGCTTTATCATACTGTCTTTTTCTTTCATATATAACTGCCGGGCGCTCATAAGCATCGGAAGTATTGGGTTCGAACTTTTCATGAAGTTCAATATACAAGTCCAGTGCTCTGTCGGCACTGCCCATTTCTTCTAATTTTTTTGCCCGCTTTAAAAGTTTAAATTGTTCCACTAATTGGTCATTACTCATACAAATCCTTATCTTCTTCTGATTTCTAAGCCTCCAAGAGCGATATTGGCCTTAATGACTAATGTCTTATCATATTGGTCATGGTTGTCTGGATAACGAACTTCTTTGATTTCGTTTTGGAAACCACCGCCATCTAGTTCAAAGAACTCATAACCGCCTAATGTATATTGACCCACTAGGAAAACCTGAATATCGTCTTCTACTATAATTTCGGCACCTCCGAAGGAAATGTTTAGGTTTAAAGATGTAAAACCATCATTCATTTCATCATATTTAAAGATGTATTTTTTTGAGTTAAAGGTGATATTGGTTGTCTTTGAATTGGACTCACCATCATAATTGTCAGTGACATCATCAAAGTCACCATCAAATTTAATTTTCTTGTCGTTGGTTAAGAGTCTAAAACCTACATAAATCAGGACAACAGGCCAGAAAAACTTAAAGATGACTGAACCTTCATAAGATACACCAATAAGTTCAAGGGTGTTTTCAAGTAAAAATGAACCACCTATAAGGGTCAGAACGATACCACCGATGCCCACCTTGTTCTTAAGCATGTTTATACCTGGAATAAGTATAAAGAGTGGCCATAAGACACCGATGATGTTACCTAGGTTGAAGCTAGATAAAAAGGGCACATTGAATACTTGTATAGTCAATAAAACACCAATGGCAATCAGTGCTATAGCAAATACATTTTTGTTTGATTTCATAATAATTCCTCCTTATAAACATTGTATAAGACTTACATTATAAATACAATTAGAAGAAGATTAGAATTGAGTGAAAAATAATGTTAATTATATAACGGTTTAATGTTGACTAAATTACTAGGGTATACTATAATTATATCGAAATCCTAGTAAAAAAGTTGGAATTAGGAGGTATACATGAAACTATCGACTAAAGGGCGATATGGATTAAAGGCAATGTTTGATTTAGCTTTATTTTATGGAGAACAACCCATCTCTTTGTCAAACATCGCTGATAGAAGAAATATCTCTCTCAGTTATTTAGAGCAGTTGATATCACAACTCAAAAAAGCGGGTGTTGTAAAAAGTATTCGTGGTGCTCAAGGCGGTTATATTTTAAGTGATGAACCTAAAAACATTTCTGTCGGTCAAGTACTGAGAGCTTTGGAGCAATTAGCACCAGTAAAGTGTGTGACAGACGATCATGACTGTGATAGCTCAGAGTTTTGTGTCACACGTGTTATATATCAAAAAATATTAGACAGTATATTAGAAACTGTTGATAATATTACTTTACAAGATATGATTGATGACTATTATAATAAACGGGAAAAAGGATCTATTGTAACATCGATTAAATTGTTTGAAGACAAAGGGGTGTAAAGATGACAAAAAGAATTTATATGGATTACGCAGCAACAACACCTGTAAAAAAAGAAGTTGTTGACGCAATGTTACCTTATTTTACTGAAACTTTTGGTAATGCATCAAGTCCACATGGATTTGGTAGAGATGCTAAAAAAGTTTTAATCTCTTCAAGAGAAACAATTGCAAAGACATTAAATGCAAAAACAGATGAAATTTATTTCACAGCAGGCGGTACTGAGTCAGACAACTGGGCGTTAAAGGGTGTTTTAAAGTCAGTTAAGCCAAAGGGCAACCATATAATTACCAGTGCTATTGAACATCATGCTATTTTACATGCTGGTGAAGCACTAGAAAAAGAAGGCTATAAGTTAACAGTACTTCCTGTTGACTCAGATGGTTTGATTTCATTAGAAGATTTAAAAGCTGCTATTACAGATGAAACAGCATTGATCTCAATCATGTTTATGAACAATGAGATTGGTACTATGCAGCCGATTAAAGAAATTGGTGAAATTGCAAAGGCTCACAATATTTACTTCCATACAGATGCTGTACAAGCCTATGGTAATGTAAAGATTGATGTTGAAGAGATGCACATTGATATGTTAAGTATGTCTTCTCATAAGATTTATGGACCAAAGGGTATTGGTGCCCTTTATATAAGAAAAGGTACACTACTGGCTAACTTTATAGATGGTGGTGCACAGGAAAAGAAAAAACGTGGTGGTACTGAAAACATTCCGGGTATCGTAGGTTTTGCTAAGGCAGCAGAAATTGCTCATGAAAACTTAGAAGATCATATCGAAAGATTGACAGGCCTAAGAGACCGTTTAATCGATGGTTTATTATCAAAAATCGATTACTCTAGATTAAATGGTCATAGAACACTTCGTCATCCAGGTAATGTGAACATCTCATTTGAGTTTATAGAGGGTGAGGCTTTACTACTTATGTTAGATCATAAGGGTGTGGCTGGTTCATCTGGTTCTGCTTGTACATCTGGCTCTTTAGATCCATCACATGTACTTATGGGTATCGGATTAACTCACGAAGTTGCTCATGGCTCATTGAGACTAAGCTTAGGTGATTTTACAACTGAAGAAGATATAGATTATGCTATTGAAGCATTAATACCAATTGTACAACGATTGAGAGAAATGTCTCCGTTGTATCCAGGAAACAATTAGGAGGCTATGATGTATAACGATAAAGTAATGGACCATTTCTTAAACCCAAGAAATGCTGGAGAAATAGAAAACGCTGATGGCGTTGGTGAAGTAGGTAACGCTAAATGTGGCGACATCATGAGAATGTATGTAAAAATTGAAGATGATGTGATTGTAGATTGTAAATTTAGAACATTTGGATGTGGTTCTGCTATTGCAGCTTCATCAATCTCTACAGAGATGTTGATTGGTAAGACTGTTGAAGAAGCATTAGCAATTACAAACAAGGATGTTGTAGATGAGTTAGGTGGTTTACCAGTCGTGAAGGTTCACTGTTCAGTACTTGCTGAACAAGCTTTCAAAGTAGCTATCTATGACTACGCTAAGAAGCACAACAAAACATATGCAGGTCTTGAAGGATTTGATCCGGATGATTTAGAAGACGCACATGAACATTAAGATTTAAGAGTATGCCTTGCATGCTCTTTTTTTTGCATTATTTTTTTCTATGTGAGAAAATGAATCAGGAGGCTGGTATGAAGATTCAAGAGGCAATTTATGATTCCATAAATTACATAGAGGATCATATAACAGAAGAAATAACATTTGACCAGTTATCATCAAGAGTTTATTATTCATCTTTTCACTATCAAAGACTCTTTCAAATGATGACAGGAACGACTCTTTATCAGTATATACGAAAGAGACGGATGACTCTTGCTTCTAAGGAGCTTTTGTCCGGAGACGTAAAAGTGATAGATTTGGCTTATAAATATCAATATGACAGTCCTGAAGCCTTCTCAAGGGCCTTTAAAGCAGTCCTAGGCGTATCGCCTAGTCAAGTGAAAAGATCGGATGTTATTTTAACGGCCTATCCCAAGCTTGATATAGATGAGCATGAAACACCTCTAAGCTACGAGCTAGTAGAAAAAGACGCCTTTTATATAAAAGGATATAAAAGAACATTTACAGCTGAAGACATTATAGAGGGACATGCTTATTCTGAATTTTGGAAAGAAAAAGAAGCAAGTCTTGAGGAACTAAAAAGACAGACTTCTTCTAATTGTAAAATTGGAGCGGGTAGATACAGGGCCGATCAGAAATATTACGACGCCTTAATTGGTGTCTTTGGACAAGGTGAAAATACAATATGTGTTGAAGCGTCTAGATGGTGTATTTTTAAAGGGACAGGACCACTAATAAGTGAACTTCCTAAACTGTGGAAACGCATCTTTTTAGAATGGTTTCCATTAACAGATTTTCAGCATTCAGGCAAGATCGAACTGGAAGTATTTTATGATGGAGATGTAACCAGTAGAGACTATGTCTTTGAAATATGGATTCCACTTTCGAAATAACAAGTTATCTTGTTATTTTTTCTTATATTAGGGTAAAAAAATAGTATGAAGAGTATACGTATAAAAATCTTAATTCTAGTCATTACATGTATGCTGATTGTAGGATCTGTGGTCAGCTTTTTTGTCATGCAAAGAACAGAGGAGGTTTATACTGAAGAAATTGAAAAGACATTGGTGGCTAGAACCAGAAATAATGGAGGGGTCATAAGTGATGAAATTTCTGACGTAGAAAATACCTCCTCTATTTTACACCTACTGGTCGAAAAGCTGTTTGACGAGACAAGTTTTCTTGAAGAAGGTTATATGGATGACTTTCTAGACAGGTTAAAACCAAGTATAAAAGACATCGCCAGCGAATTGTCTTTGTCACAATCTGCTTATATATACTTCTATTCTGATGGCATATCAAGAAATGTCTGGTATGCAGACTTGTATGGTGATGGTGAAGTTTCTCTTCAACAGGAATCAGATGTTTCTATTTACGATATAGAGACAGATTCAATGGATTGGTTTAATGTACCTAGAAGGACACTCAAACCATATTGGACCCATCCTTATGTTGGTAACACAGTATTTTCAGCAGATGTCACCTTTGTTTCTCATACGAGGCCCATTGTTATAGGTGGTAAGTTTTATGGTGTGGTAGGCTCAGACTATCACTTTGACCAACTCTTAAACGATGTGGATGACTTCAGTTTTTATGAGGACAGCTATGCCTTTTTAATGGATAAGCAAAGCAACTTAATCTCAGACACTGTGGAGGATTTTACTGAGTCTCTTGACTATAGTGATAGGCAAAAGTTGATTTCTAATCAGTCGGGGCTTATTGTGTTAGATGACAAATATGTCAGTTTTTCAAAGTTATCCAATGGCTGGATCTATGGTGAAGTCAACTATATGGAAGATGTTTATTATTGGTACAGAGAACTAGGAAGACTCCTATCAATGATTTCTATTATCTTACTCGTTGTGATTCTTTTGATGACCATGAGACTTTCTAGCGTCATTATTGATCCTATCAAACGACTTACTAATAATGTATCTCAAATCAGTGATGGTATATACAACAAGCCCCTTGAAAAGAGCCTTTTGACCCTTAATAATGAAATCGGTAAACTAGCAAGGTCTATAGAGAAGCTACGTCTAAAGCAAAAGACGTCACTCAAGAGGTTGAATGAGCAAAATGAAACTATGGAGATAGAAGTCACTGAAAGAACGGAAGACCTGGTTAAGCTTAAAGAACAGCTAGAGATTTCACTGGAAGAAAATCAAAGAAAAAAAGAATCTTTAGTAGATTTAAATATACAGATGGAACTTGCCATTAACAAGATGAAAAATACACAGCTCAACTTAATTGAATCTGAAAAGTCAGCTTCGCTTAGCTTGATAGTGACAAGAATGGCACATGATTTCAATACTCCAATCGGTAGCTTTTTAACACTCATTACCTTTATGAAGAAGACATCCAACGACTTACATCAAAAGCTTACTGATAATCGTATGACCAAGGCTGATCTAGAAGCCTACTTTGACAAATGTTATCAAACCAAGCTTATGATAGATGAGAACTTAAATAATATCAGAAAATTGGTGGAACGTTTTTCTAATTTGGATTCATATAACCAGCATGCCATTCATACCACCATTAATGTAAAAGACCACATTGTATTTTTAGTTGCCAACAGCAAGTACCGCGATGATCTTGAAGTTGTTTTGGACTGTCCGTCAGATTTAGTAGTTACAACAGATGTGGCTAAGTTTTCTACCATTATTATGAATCTTGTAGAAAATGCTTATTTCCATGCTTATGATGAAGACCATACCAAGGTAGAGATTTATGTTGAAAGTGGAGAGTATTTGAAGTTGGTAGTTAAGGATTTTGGTAAAGGCATCACTGAAGATAGAATCCATCACATCTTTGTACCTTATTTTGCAGAAAGTCTGAATGAAAAGGGAAGCGGTCTAGGTTTAAATATTGTCTATAATATTGTTACAAAATATTTTTATGGGACTATTTCTTGCAAGTCGGAACTTGGACAAGGAACAGAGTTTAATATCACACTTAAACTGTAGGAGAGCACATGAAGAAGATTCAAAAGACAATAACAAATATGATTCTCTTTAATGTAATTATTGCCTTTGTTTTGATTACATTGTTCTCCATGATACGCATGAGAGCCTTTTATTTAGAATCAGTCAGTAAAAGAACTGAAAAAGATGTGATTCATCAGGCCTATGTCTTTGAAGAGGATATGATCGATGTGGAATCGACTACCAAAGCCTTGGTTGCCTTTGTCGAGTCTTCTTTTGATGTTGAAAAGTTTAAGACTGACGAAAGTTACATGGATGACTTTGTTCAAGAAATCGATCCCTATTTTAAAAGAATGGCATTAGAAACATCTGATCTGGGCTCTACTTACATCTATTTTGATCCGACTTATATGAATGGTCAGGTTTATGATGTTTGGTATGCAGATTTAAATTACAGTGGTAAGATTCAGAAACAGCCTTCTACAAATCTTGACTACTTTACCGATGAAAATGACCATAAGAAGTGGTATTTTGTCCCGCTTAGAACCAAATCCTTTTATTGGTCTATGCCTTTTTCAGGACAAAATGAGTTTTCTAGTCATATGACATTTGTTTCAAACAGTGGTCCTGTTCTTATTGAAGACCAGGTGATTGGCGTGGTTGGGTCTGATTATAATTATGAAAAAGTAACCCAGCATATTGAGAACTACAAGGGGATTGGTCAAGCATTTTTAGTCGACCAACATTATCAGTTGATCGCCGCTTCAAGTGATATTGACCTAAGTGCCATACGACAAGACCTGTCAGGTAAGGTTATGAAAGACCATGATTATACCATTATATATAGTGAAATGATGAATGGCTGGTATTATGGTGTTCTTTATGAAGATGGTCAAGTGCTTGAATGGTATCATCACTTACTCATCAATGTTCTATTACTTGGACTTCTGATAGTCATTTTTCTTTATCTTTACGCTAGATATACGTCAAAAAAACTGATTCAACCGCTAGAAAGTCAAGCCTATCATGATGAGCAAATGACACTTCCGGAAGGACTTCTGATGAGAGACGATGAAGTTGGTTTATTATCTCGAGAAATTGACGACATGCAAAAGCTTCAGAAAAAGTTTTTTAAGACCATGGAAGACCAGAACCTGCTTTTAGAAGAAATGATAGAAAAACGGTCACTTTCTATTAAAGAGAACAATTATCTTTTAAGTGAAGCTGTTCAAGCTTCACAGGATAAAAGTAGAGAGCTAAATGATTTAAATGATGAGTTAGAACATGCCATAGAGGCCATGCATGACACAAGAAAGAAAATTGTTGAAATTGAAAAAAGATCTACACTGTCTTATGTTATAACCAAATGGGCCCATGAGTTTAATACACCAGTCGGTTCATATATTACCATGTTGTCTTTTCTAAAAGAAAGAGTATCAAATATAGAAGAGAAGGGCATGCCACTATTTATCAAGCAGTTTCAAAAGACCCATTACATCATTCATGAATCACTTGTCGAGTTAGAAGATTTGATTTCTAAGCTGACGGAAATGGATAAAATGCACGAAGTTAAACCTGTTCAAATCAATGTTAAAGACTTTATAGATATGATTATTAAAACCCTTAATTATCCTAAAATCGGTTTTATCAATCATAGTGATGACCTGATCCTTTTGATTGACAATGGTAAGTTTTCTCAAATTGTCTATCATTTACTGGATAATGCAGCCCGCCATGCTTACGATGGTCATACTGGTCATGTAAGGATTTATGCCTCAAGGCAGGATGATGACCTGGTGTTGAGAGTAGAAGATGATGGTAAGGGTATGACTGAGGCCGTTAAAAATGACATCTTTGTACCATTTTATTCTGGTGGTATCCATTATAAAACTTCTGGTGTTGGTATGAGTGTAGTTTATAATATAGTTAAAAATGTCTTTGATGGTCATATAGAATGTGAAAGTGAAGTTGACAAGGGCAGTGTCTTTTGGTGTCAACTAAAAGTAAGTGGGTGGCCTCATGAGTTTGAATAAAAGAATTGTCTTGTTGATATTATCAACAATCGCCATCGTTTCCATTGTCATTTCATCTGTGATTTTAATATCTTCACAAAAAAGGATTCAAGAAGAGACCATGGCTCTACTGGATAAGACCAGTGAAAATAATGCCCTCCTTTTTAACAGGAACATGGAAAGCGTTGAGGAAATCGCCTATAACATCCGCATAGCCGTTGAATCATCTTTTGATGCAGATCAAATAGGAAACACTGACTATTTAAGAGACTATGAGCTCTTTCTAGAAGACATCATCTATAAGATGTTAGAAGAAAAGCTGATGGTTGATTCAGGTTATATGTACTTTGATCCATCTGTAGATTCTAATGAAACACATGATGTTTGGCTATCTGATTTATCAAGGAGCGACACAATCGAAAGACAAGAGGAAGTAGACTTTAATTTTTATAGTGAACAGAAGGATAAAAGGCAGTGGTATCATAGACCAAAAGAAACTGGCCTTAGTGGTTGGACAGATCCTTTTTCTGGTACACTGGACTACATCATGGATGAAATATTTGTTTCATTTACCACACCGGTTTATGTAGATGATGTATTTATTGGTGTTGCAGGTTCAGAATTTTATCTGTCTAATATGATTGTTTATCTAGACCAGGCCCAGTTGAGTGATGATGCCTTTGGATTTGTTTTGAATGAAGAGCTAGAACTTGTTATAGATGGTGGTATTACGGACCAAGATGTCCTTACTGACAGCAAAAGGATGATCAGAAACGGTGAACTCGGTGTACAAAGATACGGCCATAAGCTTATCAAGTATGTGACTTTGAGTAATGGCTGGCATATGGTATTTTCAATGAATGCCAGTCAGACAGAGAAGATTTCTAGTGAAGTGATTGCTCTTTTAGTGACAACACTTATTATACTAGGTCTTGTATTGATCACCGCCTCACTTATAATGAATAACATGCTCATCAGACCAATCAAGGCTTTGATCAAATATGTCAGTGACTTGTCTTCTGGCAAGTATGATCAAGTGCCATCACATATTCTATTAAATAGCAGTGAGGAGATTCATCGACTGACGAGTGATTTACAGAAACTTTCTCTATCTTTAAAAACAACCTATGATGATATAAGTCATTATAAGGACTCCTTAGAAGAAAGGGTAGATTATCATACGAAAGAATTGAGTCAGAGCCAAGAAATTTTAGAAAATGCCTTATCTGCCAATGAAGAAAAAAACCAGACGCTGACTGATCTGAATAAAAAACTAAATGAAACCATGAATCAGATGAAAGATATGCAGTATAGGGTGATTCAAAGTGAAAAAACAGGTTCCTTGATGTCAACGATCCTTAACCTGTCAAAAGAGTTCCACAAGCCCCTAAAGGCATTTTCATCCAACCTATTAGAACTTAAGTCTCTGTCAGAAGATATCAAGGATGACATGATATCTTTTGAAGCATTTAAGGCTGATTTTCTAAGTAAAAGTCAAAATTGCTTAGATGCCTTAAAAGATATGATTGTTTTGATTGATAAGTTTAAAATGCTGGACCAGGAGTTTTCTAAATCCATCAAGAAGCAAGTTGATTTGGGCCACTATCTTACTTATTTATTAGGTGAAATTGTTAGTGTTAAGTCTACAGCACATGTCTTAATTGACACAGACAAACTCGAATATGTTATGAATGAGCTTGTTTTAAATGCCAAACTCCATTCTAGAGGTCGTGTACACATTGATCTGGCTGTTGAGGATGAGATTATTATTACAGTAACAGATGACGGTATTGGCATGACTGATCAGGTTAAGAACCTGGCTTTAAGTCCATTTTATTCAAGCCTTCCTGAACGAGAAGGACTTGGACTGAGTATCAGTAGCAACATTGTTGAGTCTATGTTTTCTGGTAAATTTATTATAGAGTCAAATTTGAACCAAGGTACCAGGATTAAACTGATCTTACCAAAGGATAAATTATGCGTACAATAAGAATGAAAGTGTTTTTATTAATAACCACTTCCATACTGTTGATCTCTTTGATCATCAGTTCTATTGTTATGCTTAAATCCAAGCAAACCTTTCATGATTTGGCCATTGAAGCAGTAAGAGAAACCGTTGTTACCCATGCAAAGAATTTTGATGATCAACTGAACTTTGTAAAGAAAACAGCCCATAAGGTAGAAATCATCATTGAAAATCTTCTGGATATAAAAAGGTTGAATGAACCAGGTTATCTAGAAGAGTTTGAAGAAGAACTGGCACCACTTATCTACAGTCTTGCTGATGAAGGCAAGCTGACCAAATCAGCATATATCTTCTTTGATCCATCTTTAGATGGTCAGACCCATGATGTTTGGTATACCGACTTAGATGACAATGGTAACTTAATGAGGCAAGAAGAGTTTCCAATGTCCTTTTATGAGAACTTATCAGAAGGGGATGAATGGTACAGTGAACCTAAAAGAACTTTAGAGCCTTATTGGACAAAACCTTATCATGGTAGTGTTGACTTTGACCAGCATGTGATTTACGTGTCTCATACAAGACCGGTCGTCATAAACAATCAGTTTATAGGTGTCGCAGGCTCTGACTATCATTTTTCAACAATGATTGACGAAATCACAAAACTGGATATGTACGACGGTTACGCTATTTTGATGAATGAGTATGGCGAAATCATTGTCCATCCAACAGAAGAAGTTGGTTCTAGTCTACTGAGAGATTTTGATGGTAGGTTTGAAGACATCACCCTTGAAATGATCAAGAAAGATAGAGGATATGTATCCTATAAGTGGCTCAATGATGAAGACAAGTTCATGGTCTTTGAAACTTTAGAAAATGGTTGGAAATTTGCAGTGGCTGTTGAAGACAAGGCCATTACTTCATGGTATAGAGAGTTGCAAATTGTACTTGCTTTTATCACCTTTGGCATCATGGTTGTTGAACTCATTTTAGGTTATCATGTATCCAAGCAGATTACCCGTCCCATTGAGCATTTGGTCTCTCATGTGGAGGAAATATCTCTAGGCAACTATGAAGAGAGTTTACCTAGAAAGCTTTTAGATATGAAAGATGAAACAGGCTCTCTATCTAAAAGTGTAGAGTCTATGCGGATTGGTATTAGAAATAACTTAAATGAGATAAGAGCGCATCTAAGAAAGTTAGAGGATTTGGTATCAGAAAGAACCTTTTCTTTAATAGAAAATCATAAACACTTAGAAGAGGCGCTAGTTGAGAATGACATACAAACCAAAGAGCTAAAAGATGTGAATGAAAAACTTGAGGCTCTGTTAAAAGAGATGCAAGAGGCTCAAAAGGCTTTAATTGAAACTGAAAAAATTGCCTCAATGAATGCTGTGATGACCAGGATGGCCTATGAAATCTTCACGCCAATGGACAATTTTGAAAAGCTTTATAATAGACTCAATCAGCTTAGAAATCACTTGGCTAAAAAGTATGACCAAGCTTCATTAACTAAAAGAGATCTGCTTGAGACCCTTATGGAGTTTGACGAGCAGTTTGTTGTCTTACTTGACTACCTAGACCAGATGAGTGGCTTAGTTGAAAGCTTTAAGGCACTAGATCCTTATACGGATTCCATGACATCTAACTTTGAAATGGGTCATCTTGCTCATGTGGTCATAGATTCTATTATGTTCCCTTCTCACGTTGGTGTAGAGGTCTTGTGTCATGAACCCGTTCATGTTAATTTGGATGCGACCAAGATGTCATCAGTTTTACATCATCTACTGGACAATGCTGCCAAACATGCCTTTAGTGGATTGTCTTCTGGTTTGGTGGTTGTAGACATTTTTATGAGGAACAATAAGCTTCACATCACCGTTAAAGACAATGGGATAGGCATTGATAAAGACATACTTGATAATGTTCTTAGACCCATCTATCATGCAGAGCATACAAGTGGCTATGGCCTTATGATTGCCTACAATTTGGTGGTCCAGTTTTTCGCAGGTTCTATAGACTGTCAGACTGACGAGAATTTTGGTAGTGAGTTTAGAATTTCTATAGCCCTTGATGAAAAAGTATGATATAATTATTTGAAGAAAAGACGAAGAAAGAGATAAGTAGTTCTTATACAGCGAGTTGTCGTAAGGTGAGAGATAACAAAGAATGAAGCTACTCTGGAGTTGCAGTAAGAAATTACTGACGGTAACAGCCGTTATATGTAGGATGTATATCTAAAGTGATCGAAAGATAATTAGGGTGGTACCGCGGTTTTGTCGTCCCTATCATGTCACTTTAGTTTTTTTTGTTTTTGAGGAGGCTACATGAAAATTACAGGATTGAATGAGATTAGACAATCTTTCTTAGATTTCTTTGAGTCTAAGGATCATTATGTTAGAAAAAGCTTTTCTCTTGTACCGCAAAGTGACAAGAGTTTACTTTTAATCAACGCGGGTATGGCACCCCTAAAGACTTATTTCACAGGTGAAGAAACACCACCAAACACAAAGATGGCTACCTGCCAAAGATGTATGCGTACAGCAGACTTAGATAATGTTGGTTACACATCAAGACATGCGACTTTCTTTGAAATGTTAGGTAACTTCTCTTTTGGTGATTACTTTAAAGTGGAATCACTTCAGTGGGGATGGGAGTACATTACAGAGGTGTTAGGTTTACCTGTTGATAATTTATGGGCAACGGTTTACTTAACAGACGATGAAGCTTATGACATTTGGAAAGATGTTATTGGTATAGATGAAAACAGAATTGTAAGACTGGGTAAAGAAGATAACTTCTGGGAAAAAGGTACAGGCCCTTGTGGTCCATGTTCTGAAATATACTACGACAGAGGTCCTAAGTATGGCTGTGACAACCCTGATTGTAAGCCAGGTTGTGAATGTGACCGTTTTGTAGAATTCTGGAACCATGTATTTACGCAGTTTGATAAAGATGAACAAGGCAACTACAACGATCTTGCTAATCCAAATATTGATACAGGTATGGGTCTTGAGAGAATTGCTTGTATCATGCAAGATGTAGAGTCTATTTTTGAAATTGACACATTAAAGCATGTGTTGGATGCAGTTGTTGCTAAGGCAGGTATTGTTTACAATGCTGATAAGAAGCAATCTGTATCAGTTAAAATCATTACTGACCATGTAAGAGCCGTAACCTTTATGGTACTTGATGGCGTTATGCCAAACAATGAAGGTCGTGGCTACGTCTTAAGAAAGATCTTAAGAAGAGCATACAGACATGGTAAGTTATTAGGTATTGAAGGTATCTTCTTAAATGAACTAGTGGATACTGTTATAGAGGTTTCTAAAGAAGCTTATCCTGAGTTGGTTGAAAAGAAAGATTACATCAAGAAAGTTATTGCGCTTGAAGAAGAAAGATTCCAACAAACAATCAACCAAGGTCTTGATATCTTAAAATCTTATGTAAGTGAACTAGAAGGTCAGGTACTTTCAGGTGATAAGGCATTTAAACTTTATGATACTTACGGTTTCCCAATTGACTTAACGAAAGAGATTTTAGCTGAAGACAACTTAACTGTAGATGAAGAAGCTTTCAATGAAGAAATGAAAAAGCAAAAAGAGCGTGCTAGAGCGGCACGTGGTGACCAGTCTGCTTGGGAGAAAAATGCATTAGCAGATACTGATATCCCTGCAACTGAATTCAAGGGTTATAGCTCTCTTGATGGTCATGGTAAAATTATGGCAATTGTTTCTGAAGGTGAACTTGTAGACTCAATTGGTGAAAATACAAAAGCAGAACTTGTACTGGACCAAACGACTTTCTATGCAGAGTCTGGTGGTCAAGTAGGTGATCTTGGTGAAATCGTGACTCATGATGGTATCTTTGTTGTAACGGATACTCAAAAGGCTATCATGGACAGGGTGACGCATAAGGGTTATGTTAAGACTGGTTTGATTCAGGTCGGCGTAGATGCTAAAACTGAAGTAGATGAGGCTGTAAGAATGGCTTCGGCTAGAAACCATACGGCAACCCACATCCTTCACAAGGTCTTAAAAGAAACTTTAGGTGACCATGTAGAGCAGAAGGGGTCTTTGGTAGAGCCTTCTAAACTACGTTTTGACTTCTCGCACTTTGAAGGTATTGATTTTAAGGTGATCCAGTCTATAGAAGAAGAAGTTAATAAAAGATTATTTGAAGCACTTCCAGTAAACACTGAAGAGCTTGCTATAGCAGATGCTAAAGCAAAGGGTGCTACTGCACTCTTTGGTGAAAAATATGGCGATACAGTTAGAGTAGTTACAGTAGGTGACTTCTCGATGGAACTTTGTGGTGGTACACATGTTTCTAATGCCTCTCAAATTGGCTTATTTAAAATCTTATCTGAGTCAGGTATTGCAGCAGGCGTTAGACGTATAGAAGCCATTACTGGTTCTGAGGTATTTAACTACCTAAGCCATGTGGAAGATAAAATGAAGCATGTTTCTGCACTTGTAAAAGGTACTATGGAAGATGTGGATACCAAGGTAGAATCTCTAGCAAATGAAGTGAAGTCTCTTCAGAAAGAGATTGAAAAGATGAAGTCAAAGGCAGCGGCTTCAGGCTTGGATGATATCATTTCTTCTGCAAAAGAAATCTCAGGTATCAAGGTCGTGACAGCTAAGTTAGCTGGCGTACAGCCAAATAACTTAAGAGAGCTTGCAGATAAGATTTCAAATAAAGTAGATGGTGTTATTGTACTGGCTTCAGACAATAGCGAAAAAGTAGCACTGCTTGCTATGGCGTCAGAGTCAGCAATTGCTAAAGGTGCTCACGCTGGTAACATCATTAAAGAAGTAGCTAAAATCACTGGCGGTGGCGGTGGTGGCCGTCCTAATATGGCTCAGGCAGGCGGTAAAGATGCTTCTAAGATTGAAGAGGCTCTTTCTAGGGTATTAACAATTATAGACGAATTATAAAATAAATGATTTTTGTTAAATAAAACACGACAAATCATGTATAATAGTATTAGATATAAGATTGGAGTGGTGAGATGAGTAAGTTAGATGCAACAATGAAATTTGATTTTGACGCGGAACTAAAAGAAGAAGTAAAAGATATTCTAACAAGCGTACAAAAATCTTTAGTGGAAAAGGGATATAATCCTGTGAATCAAATGGTTGGCTATTTATTAAGTGGTGATCCTACTTATATCACGAGTTATAACAATGCTAGACAATTGATGAAAAAAGTAGAACGTGATGAAATCATCGAGGTTCTATTAAAAGCGTATTTAGAGGGTTAATGATTTACAATGAATTAGGGAAGACGGGGATTAAGGTTTCAAAGCTTTGCTTTGGAGGCTTAACCGTCGGTCCTTTACAAAAGAACAAGACACCGAGTGAGGGTGGTAAGATCATTCGTTATGCCTTTGATCAAGGTGTCAACTTTATTGATACAGCCCAGCTGTATCATACTTATGAACACATAAAATCAGCTATGCTAGGTCTTAGGCGAGAGGATATTGTCATCTCGTCTAAGTCTTATGCATATGATGAAAAGACAGCTCTTTCTAGTGTGTATGAAGCCCTTGAAAAATTGGGGACGGAATATATAGATATTTTCATGTTACATGAACAAGAAAGTGAACACACCATAAGAGGACATTTTGAAGCTTTGGAGACCTTTCTTAAATTAAAAGAAAAAGGCATTATCAGGGCAGTTGGTCTGTCTACACATGCTGTAGCTGGTGTAGAAGCGGCCATAAAATATTCAAATGAAATTGAAGTCATCCATCCTATACTCAATGTATCGGGTTTAGGTATCACAGATGGGACTAGAGATGATATGTTAGAAGCCATTTCAAATTACAATGGTGGTATCTACTCTATGAAACCCTTAGGTGGCGGACACCTATTAAATAGAGTGGAAGAGTCTTTTGACTTTATCCTAAAACAAAAGGTGGATGCTGTTGCAGTAGGCATGCAAAACTTTGATGAAGTTGATTATAATATAAAAAGATTTACTGAAGAAATGATAAGCGATGATTTGAAAAATCGTTTAAGAACACAAGTAAGAAAGTTGCATATAGCTGACTGGTGTACAGGATGCTTTAAATGCGTAGAAAGATGTGGGCAAAAGGCCCTGTTAAAGGGTGAGGGTAGACCGATAATCTTACAAGACAAGTGTGTCAAGTGTGGTTATTGTGGCAGTGTTTGTCCTGAGTTTTGCATAAAGGTAGTTTGATGAATAAAATAATGGGTTTAGATGTTGGCGATAAGACAATTGGAGTTGCCATAAGTGACGCACTTTTAATGACGGCTCAGGGTCGTACAACCATTAGAAGAGAATCAATTAAAAAAGACATTGACCAGTTGCTGGATTTTATAGTGACTGATCACATAAATATAATTGTTGTGGGGTTACCAAAGAATATGAACAATACCATTGGGCCTCAGGCAGAAAAAACTTTGGACTTTGTTAAGAAGCTTCAAAAGAAGATTAAATATAGCGATCGTTTGGAAAATCGTGAAATTGAAGTTGTTATGTGGGATGAAAGACTGACCTCTGTTGCTGCGGAACGCTCCATGTTAGAAGCAGATATGAGTAGAAAGAAGAGAAAGAAAATCATCGATAAGCTTGCAGCGGTATATATTTTACAAGGTTATCTAGACAGCAGAAGGTAGGTTATTATGGACGAAAATATTATTGTATTATTGGATGAAAATGGCGATGAAATAGCATTTGAGATTATAGCGGACTTTGAAGTAAATGATCAAGAGTATGCAATTTTAACACCTGTAGATGAAGATGACGATTCAGCACTTATTTTTAAGGTAGTAGACCAAGGTGACGATGAGCCGGTACTTGAGTACTTATCAGATGAAGATGAGTTTGATTTTGTGGCAAAAGCTTACGAAGAGTTGATGGATGAAGAGGATTAAGATATGGAAATGACTGCAGTTAATGAAAAACTGAAGAAAAAAGGATATAAGTTTACACCTCAGAGAAAGGCTATATTAGAAGTCGTTTCTGATAGCGTTGGACAACATTTGTCGTCTGAAGAAATCTATGACTTGGTAAAGGTAAAAAATCCTGAAATTGGTTTGGCAACTGTGTATAGAACAGTTCAGCTTTTAGTGGAACTGGATATCCTATCAAAACTCAACCTAGATGATGGTTTCGTAAGATATGAAATGAACGACCATGATGGTAATGAACATCACCATCACCATTTAATATGCTCACAATGTGGACGCATTGATGAGGTAAAAGAAGATTTATTGGAAAGTATAGAAAAAGAAATCGAAATGAAATACGAATTTCAAATTAGAGATCATAAACTGAAGTTTTTTGGTTTATGTAAGTCTTGTAAAGAAAACCTATAATTCTATAGGTGTTTTTTACGGTTAGGAAGGTAAAAATGAGTAAAAAATTAAAAGTTATACCCTTAGGTGGGTTAAATGAAATCGGTAAAAATATGACCGTTTTCGAATATGACGATGAAATAGTCATCGTCGATTGCGGTTTGTCGTTTCCTGACGACGAAATGTTAGGTATAGATGTTGTTATTCCAGATTTTACGTATCTGAAGAAAAATCAACATAAGATAAAAGGAATTTTTATTACCCATGGTCATGAGGACCATATTGGTGCCATTCCTTATTTCTTAAAGCAGTTCGAAGCACCAATTTACGGTTACAAATTAACACTTGGTCTTGTACAGCTTAAGTTAGAAGAACATGGTTTAATGGATAGAACAACTTTAAATGTTGTAAAACCAAGAGATGTTATTAAAACGAATCATTTCTCAGTAGAGTTTATCAGAGTATCTCACTCTATTCCAGATGCTTCCGCTCTACACATCAAAACGCCTTATGGTTCAATTGTTCATACAGGTGACTTTAAAATCGATTACAATCCAATCGATAGTGAAATGATCGACTTAAATAGATTTGCAGAGCTTGGAAGAGAAGGCGTGCTTTTACTTCTAGCAGACTCAACAAATGTGGATAGAAAAGGTTACACCATGAGTGAATCGACGGTTGGTGCATCGTTTGATGATATATTCCACAACAACCAGGATAAGAGAATCTTTGTAGCATCATTTGCATCCAATGTTCATAGAATTCAGCAGGTTGTACATTCTTGTTATGCTTATAACAGAAAGTTGGCATTCTCAGGAAGATCAATGGTCAATGTATCAAAACTTGCTATGGAACTAGGTTATTTAAAGGTACCAGATGGTATGATCATTGAGTTAAATGAAATTGATAAGTATCCAGACAATGAAATTGTTATTGCAACAACTGGATCCCAAGGTGAGCCAATGGCTGCACTTTCTAGAATGGCCAATTCTGAACACAGACAATTACAACTTCGTCAGGGAGACTTGGTAGTATTTTCTTCATCACCGATTCCAGGTAATGAAAAGTCTGTTAAACGTGTGATTGATAAGATTCTTAAGCTTGGTACAAGTGTTATTTATGAATCACTTGCTGATATTCATGTATCTGGCCATGCCAAAGAAGAAGAACTTAAACTCATGCATTCTTTGGTAAAACCAAAATATTTTGCACCAGTTCACGGTGAGTATACACATCTTTCTCACCATGCATTTTTAGCGGAATCTTTAGGAAAATCATCAAGTGATGTTTTTATCATGGAAAATGGTCATGGTATAGAGATTGACAAGGACGGTGCAAGATATACCAAGAAGGTACCATCAGGCCGTACTTTAATAGATGGTCTAGGTGTTGGTGATGTTGGTAATATCGTTTTAAGAGACAGAAGAATCCTATCTCAAGACGGTTTAATGATTGTTGTACTTGCAATTGAAAAAGAGTCTGGTAAAATAGTCTCTGGTCCTGATATTATTTCAAGAGGTTTCGTCTATGTAAGAGAAGCTGAGACATTGATGTCAGATGCCAAATCAGTTTTAACACATGCGCTTTATGAGTTAGAAAAAGATGGTGTAAGAGAGTGGTCTTCAATTAAGTCCACTGTAAGAGATACATTAAGAACATTCTTATACCAAGAAACTAGAAGAAGTCCGATGATTTTACCAATCATTATGGAAGTATAGAAGGAGGATATTATGAACGTATTAGATCAAGCAAAAGCATTAGCAGAATCAATCAAAACTTCAGAGGAGTTTTCAAACTATAAGTCATTAAAGGAAGCACTTTATAAGAACGAAGAAATCGTTGGTTCTTTATCTCTATTTGAAGCAAAGCAAGCCAACTTACAAAGAATGCAAATGTTAGGCGAGCAGCTTAACGAAGATGAAATCAAAGATGCTCAAGAGTTATTTGATGAATTGAATCAAAATGAAGATGTAAAGGCTTACTTTGAAGCTGAGTTTAAACTTAACCAAATGATGGCAGAAGTTTCTAAGGTTCTTGGCGATGCCATGAACATTAGGTAATTATCATGAAAAGATTATTGTTATTCAGTTTAATGATCGTTCTGGCTTTGTCATTAACAGCTTGTAATTTAGATGAGATGAGAGCACCTGTGGATCCTGAAGATACAGAGATTGTCTTGTTAACAGTAAACAGAGGTGCAACCACCACTTCTATTGGTGCAAGTCTCATGGAAGCTGGACTTATTCAAAGTGAAATGGTCTTTAAAATGGCAGCAAAAGAACTGGGTGCTGACGGTAAGATGCAGGCTGGTGACTATGAGTTATCAAAGTCAATGTCTACAGATGATATCATCGCTAAATTAGTAGCAGGTGATGTTGTTATCAATACCTTTACCTTCACCATCCCAGAAGGCTTTGAGATTAAAGACATCACAGCTAGACTAGTAGCAGAGGGCCTAGTAGATGAAGCCAAGTTCAACGAGGCTTTATTAAGACCTTATGACTATAAGTTTTTAGAGGGTCAAGAATCTCTAGAAGGCTTCTTGTTCCCAGATACTTATGAAATGAAGGTTGGAGCAAGCGAGCAAGAGATCATTGTTAGAATGTTAGATAGATTTGATGAAATCTTTAAAGAAGAATACTATGGACGTTTAGATGAACTGGGCATGGATATGAATCAATTGATTACCCTAGCATCTATCGTGGAAAGAGAAGCACAGGCTAAAGAAGAGTTTCCTATTGTTTCTGGTGTTTTCCATAACAGAATTGAAGACGGCATGTTATTACAATCATGTGCAACTGTTCAATATATCTTAGGTGAAAGAAAAGAACGTTTAACATATGATGATATAGCCATAGATTCACCATATAACACTTATATCAATGCAGGTTTACCACCGGCACCGATTGCCTCTCCTGGCAAGCTAGCCATTGAATCGGCTTTATTCCCAGAAGACCACAACTACTACTATTTTGTTGTGAAAAAAGGTGGCAATGGTACACATGTATTTAGCGAGACATTGTCTCAGCACAATAAGGCGAAAGAAGAAAATAGATAATGAGTAATATAGTAAATGAACATGTAGAAAAGTATATCAGAGGCTTGGTTCATGAGTCAGAAGATTACTTTTTACAACTAGAAGACTATGCAGAAGAACACCATGTACCCATCATTCATAAAGAAGTTAAATCATTACTGGCATTTGTAGTTAAGTCTACAAATGTTCGTTCTGTATTAGAGATCGGTACAGCTATTGGTTATTCTGCTTCTGTCTTTGCTAGGGCCATGAATGGTAAAGGCAAGATCACTTCTATAGAAAGAAGAGAGTCTTACCATGATATGGCCAAAGAAAATGTAGAAAAACTAGGCTACGAAACTGAGTTTGACTTTAGATTAGGTGATGCCATGGAAGTGCTAGATGACATTGATGGGACTTATGACCTTATCTTTGTTGATGCTGCCAAGGGCCATTACCAGGTCTTTTTAGACAAGTGTCTAGATAAATTGAATCCAGGTGGTGTCATTGTTTCTGATAATGTGCTTTATCAAGGTATGATTGCCTCTGATGAGTATGTCATCAGAAGAAAAAAAACCATCGTCAAGCGTATGAGAAACTATCTGGACCATATATCAAACCATCCGGATTTTACAACAACACTTCTACCAATCAGTGATGGTGTTGCACTATCATACAAGCATGGAGGACAAGATGAATAAAATAGAACTTTTAGCACCTGCTGGTGACCTTCAAAAGTTAAAGTTTGCTATTATTTATGGGGCTGATGCTGTATACATTGGTGGACAAATCTTCGGTATGAGAGAAAAGGCTAAAAACTTCTCTTTAGAAGATATGAAAGAAGGGGTAGCCTTTGCCCATGAACGTGGCAAAAAAGTCTATATGACTTTAAACATCATTCCTCATAATGATGACTTAAAGCATTTGGAATCTTATTTAAAGGATGTAAAAGACATTGGCTTTGATGCTGTTATTGTATCAGATCCAGGGACTTTGATGTATATCAAAGAGTATGCACCTGAACTAGAAGTCCACTTGTCAACACAAGCCAACAACACAAACTACATGTCTGCTAAGTTTTGGCATGGCCAGGGCATTTCTAGAGTCATCTTGGCTAGAGAATTGTCTTTTGATGAAATCAAGGAGATTTCAGACAATATTCCAGAAACACTTGAGTTAGAAGCTTTCGTCCATGGTGCCATGTGCATTTCTTACTCAGGTAGGTGTTTGCTTTCTAACTATATGACAGACAGAGATGCCAATCGTGGTTCTTGTGCCCATGCATGCAGATGGAAGTACAAGCTTGTAGAGGAAAAGAGACCAGATGAAGCTTATCCAGTTGTTGAAACTGAAGAAGGTACATTCTTCTTTAACTCTAAAGACTTATGTATGATTGAGTTTATTCCTGAACTTATTAACTCTGGTTTATCAAGTTTAAAAATTGAAGGTCGTATGAAGTCTGTTTACTACGTTGCAAATATTGTGCGTGTTTACAGAGAAGCCATCGACAAGTACTATGAGAATCCAGAAAAGTTCTCTTATGATCCGATGTGGCTTACAGAAATACAAAAGGCCAGCCATAGAAAGTTTACAACAGGTTTTTATTACAATAAACCGACAGAAGAGGATCAATTATATACATCATCTTCTTATGATAGGTATTACAATTTTACAGGAATTGTGATAGACTATGATGAGAAAAGTGGTTATGCAACTATTGAACAAAGAAATAAGATTGAAATCGGTGACGAGCTAGAGGTTATGCAGCCTGGATACAAGGGCTTTACTCAAAAGGTTACGGAGTTAATTGACCATAAAGGTGTGTCTGTAGAAAGTGTACCTCATGCTCAGCAAATCTTTACTATGAAGATGAATCAGCCGGTGAAAGCTTTTGATATTTTAAGAATGAGAAAGGATGAATTTGATGAATAAACCTGTAATTATTGGTATCTGTGGAGGCACAGGCTCTGGAAAAACGACTGTAGCGAGAGAGATTTTAAAGGCGCTGCCTTCTAAGAATGTATCTATCATTCATCAAGATGCTTACTACAAGAAGCAGTCGGACAAGTCTTTCGAAGAAAGAACAGAAACCAATTATGATCATCCTTTTGCATTTGATACGGAACTTTTATTAAATCATTTAGAAGACCTACAAAAGGGTTCTGATATTGATATGCCGATTTATGATTTTTCTAATCACAACAGATGTGATGAGACAACTAAGATTTTCTCTAGAGAGATCATCATCTTAGAAGGTATCTTAATCTTAGAAGATAAGAGACTAAGAGACTTGATGGATATAAAGATCTTTGTTGATACAGACACAGATGTAAGAATCATTAGAAGAATCACAAGAGATATGAACGAAAGAGGCCGTTCTTTAGAGTCGGTTATCGAACAGTACTTATCAACAGTTAAACCTGCCCATGAGCAGTTTATTGAACCTTCAAAGAAATATGCTGATATCATTATTCCAGAAGGTGGCTTCAATGCTGTAGCCATAGACATCATGGTAGGAAAAATTAAAACGATTTTAGACTAATATCACCGGATATTAGTTTTTTTTATGTCTTTTTTGGGTATTCACTTAATGAGGCATGCTTATGAGAAAACTAAGATTATCAGAAAGAATCACAATTATCATTTCATTAACACTTGTTGTTATACTTTCTTTGACAGGTGTGTTTCTTTATGACTTTATTTCTGAAATAACCAGAGACAATGTAGAAGAAGCCTCATCCATGCAGGCCAGCAACATTTCAAAAGATATCACCAATATTTTTGAAAATGCAAAGCTTGCCACTGAATACTTAAGTCTACATAACAGTGTTCAGATGTATCTAAAAACAACCAAACAAAGAGAAGACATCTTTACAAACCAATATACCCAAAGTGTTTATAAGGCCTTAGAAGACGTTATTAACTTGAATGATCGACACTTCCTTGCTTGGGTAGCCAATGAAGAGGCCAACTTTTACATTGACTCTTTAGGTTATTATTCAGGTGAAGATTACGACGTTAAAAAAAGACCTTGGTATGATGTGGCCAATAATGCAGCTGGTGTTGGTCTAACCACGCCTTATGTGGAGTGGGAAACTAGAGAAGTCGTGATTTCGTCTATAATGGCCCTATACGATGAAGGTAAAATTTATGGCTATGTAGCCATTGATATTGTATTAGAAGATGTACCTGAAATTCTAGATATGATGAAACAGGGAGATGAAGATTTTTCTTATTTGATCACTGGTGACGGATCTTATGTTTATCATCCCAATGAAGCTATGATCATCAACCGGGGTATTTATGATAAAGATGATGAGCTTTATGATTATAAGGATCATATCATAAGGGGAGACGGTTCACTGCTTGAAATCAACTTAGATGATAGAGACTACTATTTGGTTTCACATAAGGTAGATGAAAGAGATTGGAAGATTGTTACCTTAATTGATAAAACAAGGCTAGATGTTTTGATTACCAGACGGTCTATACTGCCTATGTTTATTCTCTTTTCTGCCATGATCATAGCTGTCTTTATGATTTATGTTCAGATAAGAGTTACCACCAAACCTTTTGTACACCTTGTAGAAGTAGGCTCTGATATAGCGGCAGGGGACTTTACAAAAAATGTGCCTGAAAGGTACTTGTTAAGATCTGATGAAATGGGTGACCTTTCTAAAGCCTTTCAGTCTATTACTGATACTTTTAGGTCAGTTAATACAAGATTAGAAGAGGAAATAGAAAAGAAAAATCTAGAGCTGGAATCTCAGTATAAACTTTTATTGGAACAGGAAAAGCAAATCTCTCTTGGCTATATGGTGACAGGTGTTGCCCATGAAATTAACACGCCGCTAGGGTCATGTTTATCACTGGCAACCTACTTAGAGAAAAATCTTAATGAAATCAAGGAAAAAGCCGCAACCGGTACCATGACAAGGTCTGACTTTGAAAGAATCATTAAGACTTCAGAAGAATCTATGGGCCTCTTAATTGAAGGTCTGACAGATGCCAATACTATTGTAAGTAACTTTAAGATGATTTCTATGGATGCGTCTAAGGAAAGTAAACATAAGTTTAGACTGGTGGATGTTTTTTCTGCCCTTATCATATCTATGAAGAGTGAGATAAAAGATCATAAAGTAATGATTAAGTGTCAAGAAGAAATCTTTATTAACTCCTATCCATCTGCTCTTTCTAATGTTTTCAGCCACTTGATCATCAATTCAGTCAAACATGGCTTTAAAGACAAGGATGGTCAAATTATCATTGATGTAGAAAGTAATGATAACTTTATAGAAATACATTACAGAGACAATGGGCTTGGTATGTCTAAAGAAATTATAGACAAGATGTACGATCTATTTTATACAACAAAACGTAACTCCGGTTCTGGGGGACTTGGTATGTACATTGTTTTCACTACTGTCACCCAAAAGCTAGGAGGCAGCATTGAGTATGTAGGTTCTATAGAATCAGGTGTCTATTACCTTATAAAAATACCAATCAAATAGAATTTCGCACATCGAGTGCAGATTTACTCATGAAAATGAGTTTTTAAACCTATAAAAGATGGCTACATATCTCTGATATGGCCATCTTTTTATATTATAAATTCGATTATTCCAGTTTGTTAAGGCTGGCATAGATAGTTTTGACACCTATATACCAGTTTTCATCTTCAGAGTATTTATTGTTTAAGAACTCAATAAGGTCCACGTCTTCAGGTCTGTTTCGAAGTGCTGTATCAATGGTATTTAAACATATTTGAGTGGCGTCTTCAAAATTGGTATTGTAGTCTTGCCATGAACCAAATACATTGTATGGGTTATTAATTATTTCATCTGCATACTCATGATCTTTTGGCACATAAGACTGTTCTTGTCCAATAATGGCTATTAAAAGATATGGGTTTACATAATGTTTTTTTGACAACCTAGTGATGGTTGTTAAGTAATCATCCTCAACAAGCTTTGAATTTTTCTCATTTAGATATTCGTAAACTGCTTTAAGATTCATATCTTTATAAAAGTATTCATCAGGTATGATCTTGATATCAACCTTATCCATTTGGTCAATGTATTCACCTGCCACAAGTTCAAGGTCTGCATGATAGGCTTCTGGCTCTATAAAGTCCATAACATGGTGGTCATGGGTATCCATAACAAACAAGCTGTATAAAAGAATAGCCAGTAAAATGACAATGGGTATGATGATGGCTCTTTTGGTTGGCTTATATTTATAAATAACATCATCATAGGATGGTTCTTTACTTGGTCTTTCATATGTTCTTTCAGGTGGTTCATAAGTCGTCGCTGCTGTTTTGACGATTTTACCAGATGAGTTGATCTTATAAGATTTGATATACTGGGTTAATGATTCTTCTTCATATGTAAACTCCGTGTTTAAATCAAGCCACCTCATCAGACGAGCCTTTGTATGATCGTCATCGTCATCAAAGTTTGTCAGTGTTGTAAAGACGTGGCCGTAGTTGATATGGTCACTTGTTGGGTTTGGAATGACCATAAAAGAATTCACAATGAGAAGTCTACGGATGGATTCTTTATCCGCTTCATTGACGCCAACGAGGGAGTTATCAATCTGTTCGTTTATTTTTTTAGCAAGTTCTCTCGCACGCTCTTTTGAGGGTTTATCATAAAAGAGCATGTTAATTTCATATTTCATACGTCTAACAATTAAATCGTTGATGACGATTTTATCGTTCAAAGATCTGATGAGTTCGTTCATGTCACCTCGTTAATACTTTTTTAATATTTTTACTCAAAGTTTTATATAAATATAGTATTCGCATATTTTTTCATGTATAATTATGTGTAAGCTAGTGTTCACTAAAGCTATTTTAACTTATATTTTCTCATAAAGCAAAATTAGTTTTATAAAAAAGTTTATAGAAAGTATTAACAAATAGAGTAATTTAATATATAATAATATACGGTTGTTTACGAGGTTGAAAAAAATGATAAACGGGAAGACTAAAACAGTGTGCTTACTGGGTTCACCAGTGGAGCATTCTTTCTCTCCGATGATGCACAATGCATCATTTCAGAAGCTTGGTATAAACGCAAAGTATCTTGCTTTTGATGTTCATCCAAGTTCAATAGAACAAGCTGTAGAAGGGGTGAGAGCCTTCGGTTTCTTGGGATGTAATGTGACTATCCCACATAAAGAAGCTGTCATGCAGCACTTAGACGAAATTGATCCTAAAGCCGAGCGCATTGGGGCTGTTAACACAGTTGTCAATGAAAATGGTAGACTCAAGGGATACAACACAGACGTCGATGGTTTTATTGAATCCTTTAAAACATTTCATTATGATTTTAAAAACAAAAAAATAGCGGTTCTTGGAACAGGCGGTGCTTCAAAAGCAGTGGTTGTTGGTTTGCTTTATCAAGGTGTAGGAGAAATTCACATTTTTTCAAGATCTTATGATAAGTCATCTTCTTTTTGTGATAGAATTGATAACTCCTTAAAAGCCATGACTTATGACCAATTAGATGAAACTTTTCCTTATGATGTTGTTGTAAACACCACGCCAGTGGGTATGCATCCTAATGAAGGTAAGTCTGTTATCCATGTAGAGAACTTAGGTCATAAAGAAACCATTTTCTATGATCTGATCTACAATCCACTAGAAACCGAATTTTTACGTCAAGGACGTGAATCTGGTAGAAGAACGCTTAATGGTTTGGATATGCTTATTTACCAAGGCATCTATGCCTTAAGGTATTGGGTAGACTTTGATCACTCTAAGTGGACAAGAGACGATGTTATAGAAGTTTTAAAAGCCAGTCATATCATATAGAAGGGGAACTCAATGAAGATGAGAAACACGCTGCGTTTAGGAGACTTACTCGTAAATGCAGGAAAAATCAAAGAAGATCAACTGGAATTTGCCTTACAGGTACAAAAGGATAAGAAGAGAAAACTTGGCGAGACCCTTATTGAGTTAGACTTCGTATCTGAAAGAGATATCATTGAAGTACTAGAATTCCAACTTGGTATCCCTCAAGTCGATTTAGAAAAGTATTACATAGAACCAGACGTACCCAATCTTGTGTCGGAATCTTTTGCTAGAACCAATCTTCTGATTCCAATTAAGAGAGATGGTATGAGACTGGCTGTAGGCATGGTAGACCCACTGAACATCTTAGTCATCAATGACCTTGAAATAATTACAGGACTTGAAGTAGAACCTAAGATTGCTACAGAAAAAGATATTAGAAATGCCATCGACCAATTTTATTCTAGACGTTCAGCAGAAGAAGCTGCTGAGGAGTTTACAAAAGAATACAAGTTGGAACAAGATGATATTGATAAAGAACTCTTAAAAGAGATCAACAAAGCACCGGTTGTAAGACTGGTTAATACCATCATTGTACAGGCGGCTCAATCGAGAGCTTCCGATATTCACATCGAACCACATGATGACTATTTAAGAATAAGATTCAGAGTTGATGGTGATTTACAAGAGGTTATGAAACCAGCCAAGCAAACACATGGTGCCATTGTTACTAGGATCAAGATTATGGCCAAACTGGATATCGCCGAAAGACGTATTCCTCAAGATGGTCGTATCGAGATAAATGTTAAAGGTAGAGACTTGGATCTTCGTGTTTCGACCATACCAACGATTCATGGTGAGAAGGTTGTTATCCGTTTGCAGGATAGAACCACTTTCCTAAAGCCAATCGATGAGTTAGGTCTAAACGATGTTAACCAACATGCATTTGAAGAAATCATTAAGGCAAGAAACGGTATTGTACTTGTTACTGGACCGACAGGTTCAGGTAAGTCAACGTCTTTATATGCCATGTTAAATGAACTCAATGACTTCAAACGTAATGTCATGACTGTTGAAGACCCGGTTGAGTACCGTATGGATGGTATTACACAGTCTCAAGTAAACCCTAAGGCAGGATTTTCATTTCCTGAAGGTTTAAGATCCATGTTACGTCAGGACCCTGATGTTATTATGGTTGGTGAGATTCGTGATACCGAAACAGCTGAAATTGCCGTAAGAGCTGCCATTACTGGTCACGTTGTTTTGTCTACACTACATACCAATAATGCTATTGCAACAATTAACAGACTTGTAGATATGGGTATTAAGCCTTATCTAGTATCTTCATCAATTGTGGCAATCATTTCTCAGTTGTTAGTTAAGAAAATATGTCCATCATGTAAGGTGCCTTATATACCATCTCAGGCTGAGCTTGAAATGGCGGGTCTTAAAAATCTGGATTTAAATGTAGAGTTCTACAAAGGGGCAGGTTGTCCACACTGTAAGCAAACTGGTTACAGGGGTAGAACACCGATCTTTGAAATTTTACAGTTTGATTCTGATATTAGACAAATGGTTACAGATGGGAAGTCATCAAACGAGATCAAAAGATTTTTATCAAGTCAAGGTATTCGTACTTTGCAAGATTCTTGTCTAGAGCTTGTTTTAAAGGGTGACACAACAGTAGACGAACTTATGAGAATTTCATACACATTGGAGGCGTAATTATGTCAATAGTAGAACTTCTAAAAATGGCGCATAGAAACAAGGCATCAGATGTACACATTACAGTAGGGGTTCCACCAGTTATCAGGGTTAATGGTAAGTTGATTCATGTAGATAATGTGGACAACTTAATGCCAGAAGACACTGAAAAAATTGCTTATGAACTTTTAACTGAAAAGCAAATAGCGGTTTTAAAGGATAAAGGAGAAATTGACTTTTCATATGCTATCAGTGGCGTAGGACGTTTCAGAGTAAACGTATACTCACAACGTGGATCGTATTCAGTAGCTATCAGACCGATTCCACTTGATATTCCTAGTGCACAGGAATTAGGATTGCCAGATATTTTAACACAACTGGCGGATAGAAAAAGAGGTTTAATATTGGTTACAGGTCCTACAGGTTCAGGTAAATCGACAACCTTAGCGACCATGATTGACCATATTAACGAAACAAGACGTTGTCATGTACTTACCTTAGAAGATCCAATAGAGTATTTACATAGACATAAGTCTAGTATCATCAACCAAAGGGAGATTGGTTATGATACAGGATCGTACAATACGGCTTTAAGAGCTGCTTTAAGACAGGATCCAGATGTTATTCTTATCGGTGAGATGAGAGACTTAGAAACCATTTCTATAGCAGTTACTGCTGCTGAAACAGGTCACTTAGTACTAGCAACGCTTCATACGATTGGTGCAGTATCTACAGTAGATAGAGTTATCGACGTATTCCCAGCTGAACAACAACAGCAAGTTAGAGTTCAGTTAGGTTCAGTACTTCAAGGAGTTATTTCACAGCAACTTGTAAGACGTGCTGATGGTTCAGGAAGAATCGGTGCCTTTGAAATAATGATCTGTAATCAAGCGGTTAGAAACCTGATTAGAGAAGGTAAGTCACATCAATTAATGTCTTCGATCCAAACAGGAAGAAAGATTGGTATGATGTCAATGGACACATCTTTAGTGGAATTATATAAGAAAGGTTATATCACTGTAGATGAGGCTATGGCTCATTCCGTAGATAAGACGTTTATCAAGCGTCTGTTGTAAAGGATTAGAATTTGGCTATTTATACTTACGAAGGGAAAGACTACAATGGTAGAAAAGTTAAAGGAGAACTGGATGTAGACTCTAAGTCACAAGCAGTCTCTGAACTTAGAAAACAGGGTATTTTTCCTATAAAAGTACAGTCTAAAGAGGAAACGAGTAAAGAAATCAATCTTTCCTTCGGACGTAAAAAAGTAAAAAATAGAGAACTGATTATCTTCTGTAGACAGTTTGCTGCTACACTAGATGCCGGTATCTCTATCATAGAAAGTCTAGATATCCTTAGGCAACAGACTGAAAATAAAATGCTCAAAGAAGCGCTTGATGATGTCTACAATGAAGTGCAAAAGGGTTTAGCACTTTCAGTTGCAATGAAGAGTCATCCCAAAGCATTCCCAACTATGCTAGTAAACATGGTAGCAGCAGGTGAATTCTCTGGTGCACTATCAGACATCCTACACAGAATGACAGAACATTATGAAAAAGAAGATAGGATTAGTGCAAAAATTAAGAGTGCAACAATTTATCCAAGAATACTTGCTGGAGTTACTATTATTGTAGTTACAATACTTTTGATTTTCGTATTGCCAAACTTTGGTCAAATGTTTGCTGATATGGGTGCAGAACTACCTGGTATAACTCAGCTACTCATGAATTTTGGTTCTACAGTTACTACTTATTGGTATGTTCCAGTGGGAATATGTGTTTTGATATACCTGTTCTATAGAAGATTGAATTCTACAGTAGAAGGGAGAATAGCTTGGGATAAATGGAAGCTTGGACTGCCAATATTTGGCCAGCTTACAAGAAAAGTTGCTACGTCTAGATTTTCAAGAACGCTAGGTGCAATGCTTAAATCAGGGATTCCGATTATAGAAGCTATGGAACAAGTGATTCAAGTTATAGGTAATAAGTATGTAGAAAGCGAATTGATTGGAACGTTAGAAAACATAAAAAGAGGTGAAGGTATCGCTAATCCATTAAGCTCGATTAACATTTTTCCACCTATGCTTATTTCGATGATCAGGATTGGAGAAGAAACTGGAACTATAGATGAACTTTTATTGAAAACATCTGAGTTTTATGATGACGAAGTAGAAAGAGCATCAACTAATATGGTTCAAGCATTAAACCCATTGATTCTATTAGTAATGGTTGCTTTTATCTTACCGGTGTTAATTGCAATAGCTTTACCTATGTTTGATATGTATAACCATATGGTGTAGATAACTGTAGGTTTTCATATATAGTCAACTCATGTTAGAGAAGAAGGAGAGATAGTATGATTAAAAAGATTCAAAAAAACATGAACAAGAAAGGTTTTACTTTAGTAGAACTAATTATCGTTTTAGCAGTAATGGCAATATTAGCAGCTATTGTTATTCCAAGGATGTCAGGTGTTACAGATTCGTTCAAGATTAGATCTGATGAAAGAGTTGCTGCTTCAATTGCTAGAGAGATACAGGTGATGGTCCAAACTGGTGTGATTGATGACTTGGGTGCTTCTGACACAAGTTCAGTTGTAACTACAGATTACACTTCTAGAGATAATTATATAGCTCCAGAAATTCAATCAACAACTTTGGCTGAGGATGCATTGATTATTACCTTATTCTCAGATTATGATATTAATGGTGATGGTGATAAGGATGATACAGATGAGGACAAAAAACATATTGAAGTTAAATTTGGTGATGATATTACAAGTGTATTAAAATATACTGGTGAAATTAACTAAGAGTAGGTTGCGTTTGATAGTCATATATTTTATATTAGGTTTATTATTAGGTAGTTTTTATAATGTATGTATCTATCGTCTTCCTGTTGGGAAGTCGGTGGTGACGCCTCGATCATCTTGTGGTGCTTGTGGACATGTGTTGGGTGGTTTAGATATGATCCCAGTTTTGTCGTACTTTATTTTTGGTCGTAAGTGTCGTCATTGCGGAGCTTCTTATAGTGCTAGATATGCGCTGGTCGAGTTATTGACTGGCGCTCTATTCGCTATAACCTATGTGGTGTTTGGTTATACGTGGATGTCTTTAGTAGGAATTATATTATCATCAATAGTTATAATTGTTACATTTATAGATATTGATCATCATATAATTTTAGACAGATTTACTGTCTTTGGGATTATTTTAGCTATAGGATATCACTTATTTATTAGTGATGTATCATGGTTAAATGTTTTATTAGGATTTCTAATCGGTGGAGGTATACTTTTTATTATTGCCATGATAGGAACTATGGGTGGTGGTGATATAAAAATTATGTCTGCTTTTGGTATGCTTTTAGGTTTTCCTAAAGTCTTTATGGCATACTATTTATCTTTTGTTATAGGTGCAATTGTTTTATTACCGATTGTAATCTATCAAAAGAAAAAATATGGAGAATACAAGTCGCTTGTACCTTTTGGACCATTCTTATGTATAGGTACTTGGGTTACATTCTATTTTGGTGATGTTTTGTATAATTTTTATCTGTCAGTTTTATTGTAGGTGATGCTATGAAGTTTTTCAAAAATAAATATGGTTTCACCTTAGTCGAGATGATTATTGTAATTTCTGTTGCAGCAATCGTTTTAACTCCTTTTGGCATGTTGATGACTGCTGGTTTGCGAAATGAAGTTGCTATTCAACGAACAATAGATGCTGATCAGACAACTCAACAGACTTTTATAGTTCTGAATGAGAAGATTCGTAAAGAGGGTTTTTCAGCTGTAGAAGATTTAGGTACACATCTTGCACAAGCTAATGTACTTAGAGTAGATGACAAGATATTCTTTTTAAATTCAAATGGTTATGTTTATCAAGATTATAACGACACTGTATTACAAACGACCACAGAGGTTGTCTTAAATGAGTTTGTCTTATCTGCTATTCCTTCTATGATTACATATGAAGATATATTAGATCGAGATGCGATTGAAAAGACGGGTTATACGACAGAGCAATTGAATGAGATTATAAGTTTAGAGATAGAGTTTGGGATTGATACGAATAATGACAATGTAATAGATGATACATATACTTACATTTATTCGAAGAGAAATTGATAGGGGGAAGTAATGCCAAAGAGAATTGGTTTGGAGATTGGTACTGCTAAGACTAAATTAGTTGTCGGCAATGCCAGTAAAAGTGAATTTAGGTTATCAGGCTATGAAGTCTTTGATACATTAGATGGCGTCTATACTATTGATGAAGACATTGATTTACTACGCATGGAACTGCCTATCAAAGAAGCGATGGGTAGGTTAAATGTTAAAAATGGCGAACTATATGTAACGATTAATAATGAAAAAGTTATTATTCGTACACGTGAATTACCGCGTGTTGGCCCTAAAGAGATGCTTGATATTGTACGTTTTGAAGCAGAATCCTTTTTACCTTATGACATCGATGCTTTTTACATTGATTACAAGGTACTTGATGAAGTGGATGAAAAAGAAATCGGTGAAACTGATGACAAGCAGGTTTTCTTTAATGTCATGATCATAGCTGCTCCGAAAGATGTTGTAGACCAATATATAGAACTTGCTTCAAGACTTAAGTTGAAGTTAAAAATAGTAACTGTTTATACAGAAGCTGTAACAAAATTCTTTAACAAGCATTACTTGGAAGATAAAAAGAACACTCTGTTCGTAGATATAGGTAATAAATATACTAATATGACAATGTTTGAAGGTAATCACTACTTCGCAAACATTAAAACAGAACGTGGTATCAATGGTATGTATGAACGATTAGTAGATCACCATGGATTTAATGAACATGATGTTAAGTATTACATGTACAATTATACCGGTGAGTTAGGTGAACCTATAAAGAGAGAAGAAGAGGAACATGTATCTTTAGAAGAGGATTCATCTTTAAAAGACTTACAGATGAAACTTCAGTCTATTCAAAAGGCCAATACCAATCTTTCTGAATCCGATACAGACTTATTGAGTCTTCGTAATAGAGAATACGACAGTATTATCAATGAAGTTAACAGAATGGTTGAGTTTTTTAAGACTCGTAAGTACGGTACTTTTGTTGACCAAATATTTGTATTTGGTGGTGGTGCATACTTGTCAGATTTTGCGGAAATAGTAAATGAATCATTAGGTGTACCTTGTGAAGTATTGCCAAATAAGGGGTACGCAGGTTCAATAGATAAAGAGAGTTATGAATTGATGATACCATCAATTGGGGCATGTATAGGAGGCAAATCTTGAAACTAGGAAAATCTAAAGTTTATAGTTTGAAAGATTATAAGCAGAGAGAAGTAAACTTACTGCCTCCTGATTTTCACCGTGGGGCTAGAATCAAAGCTGGTATATTAATGTTTGTTGCATTATGTATTGTAGCTGTAGGTGCATTTGCATTCTATGAATATACAGTAATTCGCGATACGAAAGCTTTAGAAGAAGAAACAATTATCAAAAAAGCTGCAATTGCAAAAAACCAGAATACAATTAGTAAGCAGAATATCATTATGTCATTGGATACAAGAATTGCTTTAAAAGAATTCTTGTTGGACTATGTATTCACTGCAAATAGATCATTGAGTGAAATGATTGATTTGTTTGAGTCTAAACTAAATGGAGAAGTGTATCTGACTTCTTTGACAGCAGATTCATCTACGAGCCTAACAGTTAGTGCATCTGCACTTTCGCATGAGGCTGTGTCATATACTATTAATCAATTGAAATTACTATCTTTTGAAGATGGTACAAAATATTTTGATACTGTTACTACAAATGGTATTGTTAGAAATGAAGATGAAGATGGTAATGTTACTTATCTCTTCCAACTTGAATGTAAATTTGGTGGAGGTGTTGAGTAATGAAATTATCTACTCGTGAAAAGAACATGATCATTGTTTTTGGTATCGCCTTAATTTGTGTTGCTATTTATTTCTTTGTTGTAGAGCCAATTCATGTAGAATACAAGACTGTAAAGGCAGAATACGATACTGTAGAGTCTCAATATAGAATTGTAAAAACGCAAGTAAAAGACGATAATGAGATGGAAGCTATCATGGCAGATTATAGAGATCGTCTAGCTAGGTTAAATGCAAAACTTCCTTCACAAGTTTATTTAGAAAAAATCATTGATGATATGTACAACCATTTTGGTTCATATGAGATCGTCATGGATGCTGTAACGTTCAATTTGGTTGAGAGTGAACAAGTTGAAGTAGAGTCAATTGAGAGTCAAGATGGTTTAGCAGTTGAAAACTTAAGACCTGTAATGTCTGTTGAAGAAATAATGGAATCATATGAAGCAGAAGAAGATTTATCAGGTGTGGTAGTACTCAATGAAGAAACTATAGCATATGATTATTCTCAACTTGGCTACATGAATGTAAATATGTCTTTTACAGCTAATTATAATATCTTTAAAGATGCATTATCATCACTAGCATTGTTGGATTCTACTGTTATTCCAACAAACTTGTCATTATCAAAGTCTGAATATGATGATGAAGCTAGAAATCCGGATGATAATCAAGTCTTCGTTGCATTATCTGTTGCTATACCATTTTATTATGATAATGAAGAAAAAGAAGATATATTCTTTGATTATGAGTTTGAGCCTGAAAAAGACTTTGAAGAGCATGGTCCATTTGAGTATGTATCAGTTACTAATTCAACAAGAGGTTCATCATCGTCAAGTTCTGATTATAGACCAGCGAGCACTGTGACTTCAGTTAATGCTGATTTTACAGTTTCGATAAGAAATTCATCTTCTGATCTAGCTGCTCAATCTTTGACTTACAGTAACATTCCAGGCTCTAAACTTGAGTTGGACTCAAATAGAAATGAAAAATATATCATGGATATCACTGAATCGGGTTCTAGTTTATCATTTAAGTATTCTAATGATAATGCGACGTACCCAAGTGGATCTGCTTATGAAGTATTATCTCCAAAGGGAGATAACATTGTCGTAAAGGTAAACTCGTCTGTTAGAAGTAATCTAGATGATGATTCGGGACTAACTTTAGTTCTAAACAATAGATCTTCTAGAAAAGTGATGATCTATGTTTCTGATGATGATCCAAATAATCCTAGATTTAACATCATTGTTAACGCAGGAGCCTTTGAAGTAATAAGGAATTAGAATGAAAAATAAGAAGGGTTACACACTTGTTGAATTGATCATTACGCTGGCAGTTATCAGCATAATGATCGTTCCTATTTTCAATTCATTTATAGAAGCTAATCGCGTTAATCTTCGTTCGAGACGACAGATTAGCGCTGCTTATCTTGCGCAGAACACCTTAGAAGAACTTAAAGGAATGCCAAGATATGATTTTACTAAGATGGATACGAATGCAGGTGATTCTATAGGTGTTTATGATGCTGCATGGAGTGAAACTAGAACAGAAACAGTAGACAATGGTGGTACAACTTTTACAGTTGTCACTGAAATGAGAAACATTACTAGAGAAAACATTGATTTAGATAATGATGGTTCAGGTGATGTTATTGTAGGTGTTACAGTCGACAACAGATCGACAAGTTATCTGACTAAAGAAAGAGATTATAATGCAAAGGTATTTATAAACTCTGATCAAGCTGATGTGACTTATAGGACCCAAAATGTTGCCGGTTCAACTTATCAGGACAGTGATGATACTGTTTATTTACTTTTTACTAGTACAGATGATTCATTAAGTCATATAAGACCAGTTGATGAAAGTTTGGTAACCATTCCTGGTATGGAAAGTAAGAACATTACAACTACAGGCTTTGGCGATGATGATATGATTGTTCTAAATATTGAAGGATATGAGTCGCTTGCATCGAACTATACGTTTCATATTATTAATAGGTCTAACTGGACCATAGATGCAAAGCCTTATACGGATAATGACCACATTATAATAAAGTCGCATAGAGATTCAACAAATAACGTTTATATAGGAAACTCTTTTCCAGTAGCAATTGGGACACCATCTTCGGTAAAACATTACTTTGAAATTGTAGTGACTGTTTCTAGAAATGGTGAAGAGTTTGAAAGAATAGAAGCTATAATAGGGAAGTGATGATATGAGAAAGTATTTAAATAAAAAAGGATATACTTTAACATACACTATCGTTGTGATAGGTCTTCTTTTGATTCTTACTGGATCGGTCACCTTTATATCCTATTATAATCTTAAAACGGCAAGAGTAGGTGGAAGAGTCAACGACTCTTTTTATTTAAATGATTCATCTTTAGAAGAAGCACTTACTGACTTGAACAGATATGTTTATGATGCTGAAGTAAAAGCGTGGAATCACTTAAATGAGCATACTTTTGTTGTAAATGATACAACATGGGTTAATTTCTTATCTAGGATATATCAAGATGTTAATGACCCAACAAGTGGTTTAGAATTAGAGCACGCAAATGATATCATTGCTCGTGCTTTAAAAGGAGAGTTTGAAGTAACCTTCTATAATGAACTTTACCAGGGTACGTATGCAGAACACGACTTTTATAATCCGTCTGGGCTAACACCTGTGGACCGATATTCAGATTATGATTCTTATCAAGGTGTTTCTCTTATAGCTGATACAGAGTTAAGAACAGATATTCAAACAGATTTAAAAGAAACTGACTTTTTCTCTGCGTCTGTAGAACCAACTGTGAAGATAGAGTCATTTAGGCATATTGATGTGGATGATGATGGGAATATAGTTGACGGCACCAATGGATTTGAATTGGTTCTATCAACAGATGGTACTGCTCATAATTATAATAAAAAGCTTCAAACTAAATTACATGTTGTTGCACCAAAATATGAGTTTTCAGTTGCAATGTTAACAGAAAACTTTATTATGTATAAAAATAAATTGACATCATATGCTTTGGTTGCAAATGATAATATCGTTGTATTAGATGGTGATGTTGATGTAACTGGTGATATATATGCTTTAGGTAACTATAAAAAAGCAGATTCTAGTTATGGGCATGTAGATGTTGATTACAATTTACCAAGAGATAATTATGGCGGTGTGGTTATTGGTTATAAAGATTCTACATCTGAAAGAGTATACGGAAATTCAAGGGTGGATTCATTTTATACTGATGAGGTTTCAGGTAATTTAACTGTCACCGGTAGTATTTCAACTAGAAATTCAGTGAAGGTAGAATCATCTTCAGTAGCAGATGCAACCAAACTTATTGTTACTGATGATATTAATGCTAATGCTTTTTATGTTCGACCGGGCACAGATGCAGCTGATATAAAAGTAAATGATAATATGATGTTGTATGCTGATATGTATGTGTCTGGTACAAATACGAAAGTAGAAGTTGGATTAAGTAATACAGAAACACCTTCAGGCAATAGAAACCTATTTAAGTATAACTCTGGTGTAATTTGGGGTTTACATGATACGAACTTCTCTGCGAATAACGCTTATACTAGGACAGGATCTTTAATAATCGGATCGAGTGCAGTCAATCCAATTATTGAAGCAAATGGTCTTAACTTGAATGGTGTTATCAGATACGATGTTGAAGGTTATGAAGTAAGAGAACCTGGTTCAGGTGATGAAAAAACAGCATATAGAACAGGTGAGTCATTTACTACTTATAAAAATGCTCAATATTATCAGACTTTAATGTCAGATAATATCTATCAAAATGGTGTTTTTGCATTCTTAAGTTCGTTTGCAAATTCATCAGGTGTGAATTTTGATATGATTTCCTTTGATGCTTTAGCAGGTGTTAATCAAGTTGCTTATAGATCAAATCATTATTTTACAATGGGTTATATGGCAAACAATCCTGGTAAATTTGGTTTAGATGAAAATTACTATAAAAAAGTTGCTGATGAGGATAAAAAGATTCTTCGAATCAGAAATCCAAAACATGATGGAACAGATTCTAATCCAGGTCAGTTTTATGGTATACAAACAAATGGTATTGTTGCATTCAGTAAAGAAGATGGATCTGATGGTAAGGTCTATAATGTAAATAGAACTGAAGTTAGTGATGATAATAAGGGGTTAGTTATAGATGTACTCTATGATGACCCTTCTTCAGCAAATGATGAAGGTGTTGATAAAGACATTAGTTTACTGGGCTATACTTTTGAATATGAATCCGGTGGTAAGAAGTTATATAGGGAAGAAACATTATTTAGTGAATGGATTAAATCTTTAGATGGAGATAGTAATGTGATACCGAGTGTGATACCGGATAGAGATTCAACTTCTTTTGCCTTATACAATGGTGAGTCTTCTAAGGATGTTTATATAAACTTCCCAAGTTCTTATTATAATGGTGATGGCAGTCCTATAGATAGTGTGAAAGATCATATACATATTAAAGGTGTTCATCCAGTTACAGAAAACTTAGAAGGAACAATCGTAAGTAAGGGCAACATTTACGTATATGCTGCATCAGGAGAAACATTAAATTTCAAAGGCAATATGATAAGTGAAAAAAGTATTTACTTATTTGGACCTGGTGAAAAGAACTTCAAGGTTGATGAACAAATTACGTATGGTATGATTCATAAGAATCAAGATTTAGTAGATGTATACATGACAGAGTATGGACGTGACATATCTATTCCGCAAGGTGTTGGTACAGGGACTTCTATAGAACCAAACTTCTCTGTAAATATTGAAAATAATACAGATGATTCCAATAAGATTTCAATAAATTTTGTTTCTAATGCCAATCCTAATGGTACAAGTATAATAGATTCAAATACTATTATTATTGATTCTTGGCAAGAAATCGATTAGGAGGGCTTTATGGAACTTAAGAACTATAAGGAATTTGCAGTGGATCATGTATTGCCTAACTTGTTAAAGGCTTTTCCTGATATTTGTAAGTGTGATAAATGCTTGATGGATATTAAGGCAATTGCTCTTAATAATTTAGAGCCTCAATATGTGGTAACTGAAAAAGGTGAGTTGTTTGCTCAGGTTAAAGAGATGAGCTTACAATACGAAGCGAATATTATGAAAGCTGTATTGGATGGTATTTCTGTTGTATCTGCCAATCCAATGCATGAGGTAAAAAGTGAGTAATATTGTATTAATAGGCATGATGGGATCAGGTAAATCTACCTTATCCCATTTGCTATCTAAAAAAACAGGTTACAGTATCATAGACTGTGACAGTGAAATTGAAAAATCTGAAGGTATGAGTATTTCTGAAATTTTTTCTGCCCATGGCGAATCTTATTTCCGTGCTTTAGAAAAATCATTTTTAGAAGACTTATCTTGTGATTCTACAATCATCTCTACAGGTGGTGGTATGATCTTACAAGAAGACAATGTCATTGCTTTGATGGGTCTAGGACACGTGATTTATCTTTCTGGGACTCTTGATACCCTTGTATCGCGTCTTCTTTCTGGTACTGAAAATAGGCCGCTTTTGGATGAGACGTCACTTAGAAGCCAAGTTTCTGATTTGCTTTCTACTCGTGAAATCCTCTATCAAACTTCATGTGATGATGTGGTTGAGATTGACGGAAAGTCTCCAGAGGAGATAGTTTCAGAAATTTATGGAATCTTAAGCGAAATAGACTATAATTTTTCAGGATAATATGATATTATAAATGGAGTAATTATGAAGAAAATACTAGTAATCAATGGACCAAATCTTAATATGCTGGGAAAAAGAAAAGAAGAGCATTATGGGCGTCTTACTTTAGACATGATATGTGATTCTATGACGACATTGGCATCAGACCTGGACATGTCTTTAACATTTGTCCAGTACAATGGTGAAGGTGAAATCATAGACTGTATTCATTCGGGGATGGACTATGATGGCTTGATCATCAATGCTGGGGCGTACACGCATTATTCTTATGCCATTAGTGATGCTTTAGAAATCCTGAGTATACCAAAGATTGAAGTACATCTTTCAAATATACATGCAAGAGAATCTTTTCGTTCTCAGTCAGTAATAGCAAGATCTTGTACAGGTCAGATATCGGGTTTTAAAGAAAGTAGTTACATATTAGCATTATATGCTTTAAGAGATCTTTTAAAAGATTAATAATTGGAGGGAAGATATGATTTCAGCAGGTGATTTTAGAAAAGGTATGACGTTTGAGAAAGATGGTAATCCATTTGTAATCGTCGATTTCCAACACGTTAAGCCAGGTAAAGGTGCTGCATTCGTTAGAACTAAGTACAAGTCTTTATTAAATGGTACAATTAGAGAAGAAGCTTTTAACCCATCAGAAAAGTTTCCGAAAGCTCATATTGAGACTAAGCAAATGCAATACTTATACAATGATGGTGACTTATACTACTTCATGGATAATGAGACTTATGATCAAATTCCATTACAACTTGAGTTAGTAGAAGAAGCAATTAAGTATGTAAAAGAAAATGACAATGCAACACTTAAGTTCTACAAGGGCAAGTGTTTTATTGTTGAGCCACCTAACTTTGTTGAGTTAGAAGTTGTTGAGTGTGAGCCGGGTGTTAAAGGTGATACTGCAACTAACGTAACTAAGAAGGCAAAAGTTGAGACTGGCGCAGAAATTAATGTTCCTTTATTCGTAAATGAAGGTGACAAAATTAAAATTGATACTAGGACTGGTGACTACCTGTCTAGAGTATAGAAACCTATCTATAACAATAAGGAGGTTATGATGGATTATTTATATGAAAAAGTAGCATATCTTAAAGGTTTAGCAGATGGTCTTGATTTAGACGAAACAACTAAAGAAGGCAAAATGCTGGTTAAGATTGTTGAAACTTTAGAAGATTTTGCAGATGCTATTGTAGATTTGGATGAAGAAGTAGAAGAACTAAATGAATTCGTAGAAATCATTGATGAAGATTTATCTGACCTAGAAGATTTCGTTTATGACGAAGAGTTCTATGATGATGAGTTTGATGAGTTTGATGAGTTTGAATGTCCAAAGTGCGGCACAATCCTTTTTGTTGATGAAGATGACTTTGATGAATTCGGAAATCTTGAAATTGCTTGCCCTGAATGTGGTGAAGAGTACACTGTAACAGATGATGATGTTTGTGATTGTGTATGTGGTTGTAGAGAAGAAGAATCAGAAGAAGAATAATACCGAGCAATCGGTATTTTTTTTATGTTAAAATTTGCATTAAGTGAATAAATGTGTCGAATTTTGTTGAATATTAGTTGTAAGTAAAATATAATTAAACATGGTGTGAGGTGTTTGATAATGTTTGATAACAATTCGTTGTATGAAAAAATGATAGATAGCCTAGAAGGCAGTGTCCATACCGTATATACACTAGGTATGGTCATTATGATACTGGCTGCAGTCTGCAGACAGATATTCGTTCCAAAAGATCCATTTTTGTATCTAGATATACTAGCTGCTCTCGTTTTACTCTTATCTAATATATTCTCGGCTAGATGGTCAATAGTATTTAGAGTAAGACTTGCAGGAGGTCTTTTTTTAGTCATGTCACTTTTGTCTTTGTACCTTTATGGTTTAGAAGGTGGTGGCTTGCTACTCTTGATTATTCCAAATGCAGTTGCTGCTTTTTTTGAAAAGAAAAAGTCTTTTTTATTCTGTATGATTGTCTCTATTATTGGCATGGTTGTCTCTTATGATCCGACTAACTCGTTTTCATACATCATTTCATGCATTATATTTGTTTCAAGTGCTCTAGGCATTAGAGTTATGATAGGCGGTCTGAGAAGTGCCTATGTAGACAACATGCGTGAACTCAACTATAACATACAAGAAAATGATATGATTTATGCTGAGCTTTTAGAACAGCATGAAGAAGTAAAAAAATCCAAACTGGAAATATATGAGTTGGCTTACTATGATAAGCTTACTGGTTTACCAAACAAGGTAAACTTTAAAGAAACTGTTTCATCGAGAATCGCATCTGGCAATTATGGTACCATGATGCTTTTAGATATTAAAGACTTTAAGATTTTAAACTCTGTCCATGGTATGGAAATGGGGGATAGGCTTTTAAAACTTGTAGGTGAGGTTGTAAGAGACTTAAATGATCCCTACCTCTATGCTTGTCGTATTTCAGGCAATGAGTTCTTATTCTGGTATGAATCCTTAGATTCACTGCATATGAGAGACCTACTCAACAGAATGATTTTAGAATACAACGTTCGTGCTAGAAAGTTCTTTACTTACTCTAAGGTGCATTTTAGGATGGCTTTTGTTAGAGCTTATGAAGATGGTAATGATTACTTAACCCTTGTGGATAAACTAAACGCTGCCATCAAGTATTCTAAATATGCCGATATAGATGAGCCTGTCAGATTTAAAGAGTCCATGTATGTAGATCTTCAAACTGAAACTCAGCTGAAAGAGTTGATAGAAGATGCAATAGAAAAAAGAGCCTTTAATGTTTATTATCAAGAAAAATTTGATTTAAAGTCCAATAAGGTTACTGGTCTAGAGGCTTTAGCTAGATGGCAGTCTGATATATTAGGTGAAGTGTCACCTATGATCTTTATTCCAATTGTACAAAAGTATCAAATGACACCGTCATTTGAACGTTTGATTATCGGTAAGGTTCTGTCAGATTATCCTAAGTTGATAGAAAAGTACGGTCCTATTAAAATTGGTATAAACATCTCTTCTGAGCACATTTCTGCTAAGGGCTTTATCAAGTATTTCTCAGACGCTTTAATGCTCTATAAAGTAAATCCTGAGCATATTTCATTAGAGATTACAGAGAACATTCTTGATTTTGGTCAGGAAAAAGTTTTACGTGTAATAAAGAACTTAAAAGAACTAGGCGTTAAGATTGCCCTTGATAACATTGGACAGGGGTATTCCTTCTTAGATCATGTTTTACATTTGCCTTTAGATGAAATTAAACTAGACAGACGTTTTGTTCTAAACATAGAAAATAAGAAGGTTCAAAAGCTACTAAGAGCCATTACAAGTCTAAAAGATGACTTTGAGGTATCTGTTGTAGCTGAAGGTGTAGAGAATGAAAGTCAGCTTAAAATAATAAGAGAAATGGGCTGTACTGAAGTACAGGGCTTCTTGTATCAAAGACCTGAACCATTATCAAAATTAAATAAGAAACAGAACAATCATATATCTTAGTGAAATTCTCAACATGTGTTTGAGAATTTCACTTTTTTTGAATATATGAACATAAAACTATGCTATAATGGTGGAGATTGAGGAGGTATGAATGAAGAAGTTTTTTAATGTTTTATTGGTAATAGCTATCTTGTTTTCTACATTACCAATACAAAATTTTACTTATGCAGCTGGCGGCTATTACTTTACTGATGTAGAAATCCTACATACAGAAGGTGGCCAAGCAAAATCTATTGATGCACTAACAGAACCTTTACAAGATGGTGATTCTGTTACTATGAAGTTTCACTGGGCCTTGGATAACACAGCTATAGTAGCGGGTCAAACTATGTCCATTGATCTACCTAAACTAATAGATTGGTCAGATCTTTTGAATCAAGATTTACCAGGTGATGATGGTACAATTTACGGTATCTTTGATGTACAAGATGAAAATGGAGACGGCACATACGAACTTAAAATTACTTTTAATGCAGAGGCTGATAATAAGTCCAATGTTTCAGGTTTTGCAGGTGTAAATGTAAGCGTTGAGACGCTTAATCAGATTATAGAACTGCCTTATGAGTATTCAATGCCAATTAATGGTGGTACTAAAAAGATAAGTTTTGATGTTTTACCAAGTGGTGGTCAAGTGCTAGAAAAGTATGGTGTCTTAACAGGAGATCCTAATGTTATTTCTTGGACTATAAATGTAAATACAGGTTTAACGAAGCTTTCTGATTACGATTTAGATGATTCATATTCAAGTCTACTAAAATACGATGACAATATGACTATCCATGAGATTTTAATCAATGCAGATGGTTCTGAAGCTGGTTTAGGTGATGATGTGACAGATCAGTTTGATATCACTTATACAGATGCTGGTGTTGGTGTTGAGACCGGTCAAGAAGGTAAGTTAAATGTTAATCCTAAAGATACTTATGACAAGGGTTATAACAAAGCTTATAGACTTGTTTATACAACAACAATAGATCCGGCTAAAATTGATGTATCAAGGACGACATTTGATTATGAAAATACAATTGAGTTAAATAGTGATGATACACAGTCGGATACGGTTACTGTTACAAGAGGGACTCTAATCGATAAGTCGTCTGCATTGTCATCTGTTTACAATGCATCTTCTATTGATTGGACCATTCATGTAAATAATGCTGAATACGATCTATCAAATGTTCAAGTGATTGATACAATCCCATCAGGTTTGACCTTGGGAAGTGTTTCCATTAAGACAACTGATGGTACAGATTATACGAAAGATGTAGACTATACAATTTCTACAGCTGGCGTAGATGAAAAGACTGTGATGACCATTGACTTTACAGCCAATGTATCAGAGGAGTTGATTATCAAGTATGATACTCCGATCGCTGATGACTCTAGATTTTCAAATTCTGATAACATCACATTTACTAACTCTGCTAAGTTGAAACATTCAAAGGGTGAAAATTTAGACTTAGGTGGCGATGAGACTGTTGCTTTAAAGCAAGGCCGTGCTATCTATAAAAAAGGGACTGGTACTAACTCATATAATGATGCCAAGTTTATCATATGGGATCTCTACATCAATATGGCTGAAATAGATATGGGTGGTGACAATGTCATTACAGACAGTTTTTTAGATAACTTACATTTAGACAAGTCATTTCCGATAGAAGTAAATAAATTAGATATAGAGCATGATGTCAATCTGGGTGGTGTGAATTCTGATCCAGCTCAGGAAATGCTTGAACAAATAAAAAATGAAACAGAATTTAATGGTTTTTCAGTTGTTTACAAGACAGGAGATGCAGTAGCTATAGATGACAATTTAATTGATAACTTCGTCTTAACTATAAATCCCAAAATTGATGCAGCCTACCATATCAGATACAAAACACTTGTTAATTCAGATAAGTACGATGTTAGAGACTATTCTAATACAGTCGGCTTTGGTGGTTTATCTGATGACTTTGATGAAGAATTAATAATTTCAAATATATATAATAAGTTTTCTACAGATGTAGACTATAATACTAAAATATTATCATGGAACATATCCATAAACCCTCTTAGACATGAGCTAGATGGTTTGGTTGTTGTGGATGATTTTTCAACTGACCAATACATGACTCAAGCTCAGTTTGATGCTATAAGCATCACAGATGGGGCAACGACTGAAAAAGTAGAAGTTGACGGTATAATCAGAGGTTTTAAGATTATATTTCCTGATGACTTAAACAATAAGACTTACAACATAGTTTATAATACAACAATGGATGATGACGTTTTTTATAATGGCGGTAATTTGAATTATTCTAATACTGCTAAACTGACTTGGGACGTTGATGGAGAGACTGAATTATCAAAGAAGCCGACTCTTACGAGTGAAGGTGTTAAGAATGGTAAGAAGGTAGGTTCTGCAGATTTTTCTAACAAGTCCATTGATTGGGATGTTTACATCAACTATTTTTCTAAGAATATGACTGATGAGGTGTTAACAGATAATTTACCTGAAGGCCTTTTATTAAAGTCAGGTTCTATCCAAGTATATGATTATTCTATTGATGCAGATGGTGCTATTACTGTAGGTGGTCTAGCGGATATGACCAACATACAAATTAATGAGGCGAACGATCATAAATCTTTTACCTTAGACTTTGATGGTTTACATGATAGACCTTATATGGTTTCTTACAAGACTGATTTAGATGGTGTTTCAAAAGATGAATACATCAACACAGCCAGTCTAGAAAGTGGTGAATCTTTTACTGCTAAGGTCAAATATGATAACTACAATAAGTTTATCTCAAAGACGGGTACTCAAAATGGAAAGACATCTATTGACTGGAAGTTAAAAGTCAATCAGTCACGATCTAAAATAAGCAAGCTTGTTGTCACGGATACATTAAGTCGAGGTTTAGAAATAGACTTGGATTCATTCAAGTTTACAGAAGGCAATTTAGACATAGATGGTCAGTCTTATGCTTTTTCTGACTTGTTTGATGTCACAATAGACGATAAAACTTTGGTAACTGATCCTACAATTGTAAGAATGACCATTAAAGAAGGTTTGTATGTGGACGATCTTTTCCACATAGAATATACAACAAACATTGTAGAAGAAGAAGTGATTGGCAAGGCTGTAAGTAACCAAGTATCTCTTACTGGTGAATCCATTAATTTTGGTACACGTCAAGATAATATTTCTTATGATTATTCTTCCATAGATGGTTTTGGTTATGGTACTGGTGAAGTTGGAGCCTTTACAATGACCAAAGTAGATGAAGATGATGGTACAAAGCTTTCTGATGCTGTATTTGAACTAAGACGCGGTGATAAGCTTCTTGGACAATTAACAACGGATGAGAATGGACGAATTACAGTTGATAATCTTTTATACTTAGAGCATTCGCTCACAGAGATTACGGCACCAGAAGGCTATGAGCTTGATTCGACGCCTTATACCTTCACCATAAATGGTCCAAATATGACTTTTGATATAGAAAATGAAAGATATAGAAAACTGATTATCACAAAGTTAGATGAAATCAATGAACATGTATTAAGTGGTGCTGAGTTTGAGATTTATGATGACTCAGATCAGCTTGTAGATACTCTTACAACGGATCATACAGGGAAGGTTGAAATTTTACTTCTTAAGGGTGATTATAAAATCAAAGAAGTTAAACCGCCATCAGGTTATTACCTGAATGAGGATCTTGCAGAAATTACTGTAGATGATTCATCTGATGTCTTTGAAGTTGATTTTAAGAATAAGAAAAAACCAAGAGTTTCAGACGATGATGACGATGAACCTGAAGAAAAGCCTGAAGAAAAACCAGTCGAAAAACCTGTAGAAGAGATTGTAGAAGAGCCTACTGAGGAACCAGAAGAGGATCAACCAGAAGAGGAAATCAAACCAGTTCCTGTGGATGAACCTGAAGAAGAGGTTATAGAAGTTGTTACCAAAGAAGACGAGCCTGTATCAGGTGAAGTTGAAGAGGCTGAAGATCTTGAAGTAGAAACTGAACCTGAGCATGGTAGTGTTGAAGTTGATGAAAATGGCAAGTGGACTTATACGCCTGATGAAGGCTATGAAGGTGACGATGCCTTTACCATTAAAGTGACAACACCTGAAGGTGAAGAAGAGATCATCTACATCGAAATAGACGTTGAAGAAACACCACAAGGTGCGGTCATTCTACCACAAACTGGTCAGTCTATGCCGTGGTTTAACTACATGTTTGGTGGCTTTTTAGTCTTATTGGGATCAGTCTTCTTGTTTAGAAAGAAGTCATAAATGAAAAGATTTATACCAGTATTGATGATTATTATAGGTTTAATGATCATCTTTACACCTGGTTTAGTAGAAAAATATCATGATTATCAAGTGGAGACCATACGTGTGACATTTGAAGAAGCCATGGCGTCCATTGAAGTTGATGATGCTTCAGAGGAAGTGGTTGATTTTGATCCGACACCTGCAGAAAAACCAGTTGGGGAGGAACGGGTTTATACTAGAGAAGAAAGAAACGATTATATTGTTTCAGCTTGGCCTGTTGAGGCCATGCTTACTATAGATACAATTGATCTTGAAATGCCTGTAATATTGGGCGCTACAGATGAATATTTGAATGTATCTGTTTGTGCTCTTGAAGGCACTGGAAAACCGTGGACTGGGGGCAACTATGTTATTGCAGGTCATAGGTCATTGACATACGGCAGGCACTTTAATAGATTAAATGAAGTGTTAGTAGATGATCTTATTAGTGTTACTGATTTAGAAGGGCAGGTTTATACTTATCTAGTATATTCTGTGTCCATTGTTCATCAGACAGAAGTTCATGTTGCAGATGATCATGGCTTCAAAGAGATTACCTTGATTACTTGTGACCCTATTGGTCAAAAGAATCCTGAATACAGATTGGTTGTTCAAGCCAAATTAAAATGAGTCTTATGGGCTCATTTTTTCAATTAAAAAGCAAACATCTAAGATGTCTGCTGGTTTGAAAATGTTTCTATTATTTTTTCACTGTTCATAGGTTTATAGAAGTAGTAGCCCTGCATATTGGTGATGCCAAGCTCTTTGAGTGCCTTTACCTGGTTGATGTCTTCTATACCTTCTGCAATGATTTCAAGATTTAACTGGTTAGCAAGTGTGACAATGGTCTGTAAAACAATTCTATCTGTACGAGATGTTAAGATTAAGTCTACAAACTTCTTATCTATCTTTAAAACATCAAACTCCACAGAAACCAATTTATCTATTGAAGAAAAACCTGTACCGAAGTCATCTATAGCAATCTTAAATCCTAGCTCTCTAAGTTCTGAGACTGAATCGTTGAACATTTTTAGGTCTTGAACTATAGAAGTTTCAGTGATTTCAAGTTTGATGCAGTCTTTGATCCAAGGATATGTCTTTATTTTTTCTTTTATATAATTGAGTAGGTCATCATTCATCAAATCAATGATGGAAATGTTGACTGACATAAACCTTTTTTTGAATTGACACTGGTTGATATCTAAAAAGTTAATGACTTCATCAATAACAAACTTAGTGATGTTGGCAATGGTGCCATTTTCCTCTGCCAGTGGAATAAAGTGAACTGGAGATATGCTGCCGTATTCGTCATCATGCCATCTTATAAGTGCCTCAAAACCAATGATGGTATCATGTTGGCAATCACAAATTGGTTGATAGTTTAAACTTAAAAAATCACTGTATGATTCATGATGTATGAGCGTGTTGTTGATATGGGCAGCTACGTCAGACTGACGGTTAAACTCATCATGATAATATGACGCAGAGATGCCGCTTTTTTGCTTAGCTATTTTCATGGCTGTTTCTGCTGTCAGAATTAAAGACTGGGTATTGTTTGCATCTTTCGGATACCTTGATATACCTGTAGAAAAAGCATATTTGATGTTTTGAAAATCTATATAAGTACCTAGGTTTTTACGCTGTGCTTTAACAAGTGCTTCTTCATCATCTAAAAGGATGAAGAAGGAGTCACCATGGGATCTAAATATTGTTGATGTCGGAAGTTGGGTTAAAATAAACTTAACGGTATTGTTTAAAAGAGCATCACCGAAGTCATAACCCTTTAGCCTGTTGATTCTTCCAAATGAATCAATGTCTAAATTGAGTAGGCAAAATTTTTCTTTTTCAGCAATTTTCTGATCAATCATCAACTCCATGATGTTTCTGTTATAGATACCAGTGATATTGTCAAATTTAAAGCGACTTTCACTTTTACTTTTGTAAGTTTCTTGTTCTGTAATATCTTTAGAAACAACAATGTATCTTGTATCTTCAAAGTTGTTGTTGTCAAACTTGACAATCTTTTTCTCAACGACCCTGAGGTTTGGCTTTGATTGTAAGCTGAAAACACCTTTCCATTCATCGTATTTGTCTACATGCAAAAGGGCAGCTTTTAGAGATACTGTATTTTGAGATTTGAAATCAGTGATCAAACAGTCCTGAAAACATAAGTTGTCTTCATATTGACACAGTTTTCTGTTACACCATAAGACATGACCGTTTTGATCAAGTAGGGTAATTTGCTCATCAATAATCTTAAAGAGATCCGTATAGTTTTGAAAAGATGGATCTTCTCTGTACTTTTCAGATGTCTCGAACGACCTTAAAATCGTACCATTAACGGTTTCTTCGACAAAGAAGGGTGTAAACTCATAATGAAACCAATAGTTGTTATCTTCAAAAGATTTAACTGACTTTTCAAAAACCTTGACTTGGCCTTGATGTGTTTCTGAAACAGCTTCTCTGAAGTTCGGTAAGAATCCATCTGTTACAAAATCAAGCATATAAGAATGCTTATGCATGGTCTTTCCAAATAGCTTATAGGATATTTCTTTTGCTTTTCTGTTGGCATACAAAACATTAAAATCTCTATCAAAAATGATGTAGGACATTGAAGATTCTTCAAATTGTCGTTGATACTCGAGCAGTCTCTTATTCATAAATTTCTCCATACCTTTCAATACCTTAGATTATATACTATTTGGAAAAACAAGTCATTAATTGGTGTGATTAAACTTTTTAATACAGTATTCTTTTTGTGAAATACTTTTTTTATGAGTTAGTTTTATGTAAAATATAGTAAAAGAATTGTGGAGGGCAACTCATATGTACAAAGAAATAGAGCGTATTCATATACTAGACAATGAATTTAATTTGGTTAAGTTTGACTCAAGTAAGCTTGTGGAAGACGATTATAGAAAAATTTATGATTATGACAATTTGAGAAGAATAGATGGTGGCAAGAAGGGAATCGAATCCATTAATCATTTTATGCTCCTTATGAAGGTGGAAAGAGATTACTTTGAGAACAAGTATTATCTTTTAAATGATGCATATGACATTATAGGATCTTACAGCTTGTACATTGATGGATCTCTTGTGACTTATAGTTATCATATAAGTAGCTTTTATAGATTTAAAGAGCTAAAGGATTACTTGTTTTCAAGTGGTATGTTGAAGGCTTCTAAATTGGGTGACGTGAAGATCTATCCTTCCTGTAAATATAGAGAAGACTATGAGTTTTATATAGAAAAGGGTTTTAAGTGTCTTGTAAGAAAAGGTAGATACCAGATTCCTATTAATTATGATCGGGCTATGGTTGATAAATATCAAAAACAAGCCATTGTTGAGTTTAATGACAAGGTGCCTGATCATATGATAGAAACCTATTCTACTATCATTTCTGAGTGTCAAGGTGAATATGAAGCAAGTGTTGTAGCATCTATTGTAAGATTGATTGAAGAGGATGTCAAAGTAGATGGGAACAAACAGTATACGGGCTTTTACAACAATAGTGGTCTGATTTCTTATATGGTTGTAGGTTCAACTTCTGCATACATAGATGCCTTGTGTGTACTTGAAAAAAATAAGTCAGTTCCATTAAAGATCTTAATAGCTTCTGCTTTGGATCATTTAAAAAGAACCTATTCTGACATCTTGTATTTAGATATAGGAGACTTAGATAAAAGTCTCTTTAAAGAGTTTGGTGTTAGACCTATTTTGAATTATCAGCTAGCAGCTAAAGATATTCAGGAACTTCTTTAACCTACGTACTATATTCTTCTTTAATGGTACGAAATTTTGATTTTATAGTACGAAAATGTTATAATTAAGTGAAAGGAAGTGATTCTATGTCAATTACTGTGACTGATCTTAAAAATAATCTTTCATTCTATCTGAGTAAGTCTCTTGAAGAAGATATCTATATTACTAAGAATGGAAAAATCATCGCCAAGTTATCTAATCCAATGCAATCTAGAGTAGATAAAGCTACTGCATTATTTGGTGTAATTTCTCATGCAAAAAATATTGATGTGAAAGCTGAGAGATTGGAGTAGTGATGAAAAAAGTTTTGATAGATACAAATGTAGTGATAGACGTGTTGACGTCCAGACAACCTTGGCATGTGGATGGTGAAAAAATCTTTATTAGGATTGCAAATAATGAGATTCAAGGCTGCATTTCTGCATCCTCTATTACTGATATATTTTATCTGTTAAACAAGTATTCAAAAACGAGATCAGTTGCTAGAAAGGCAATCGAAAATATTTTAGACTTGTTTACTATATTGGATGTAACTCCTGAAGATTGTATAAATGCCTTGGGCTTAGGTATAGAGGATTATGAAGATGCTTTAATTATTATCGTAGCTGTGCGTCATAAGATTGACTTAATCATTACAAGAAATGTTAAAGATTTTGAATTAAGTCCAATTGAGATAGTAACACCTAACACCTATATTAAAATGTGACAAAATGGTATTAGTAATTTAATTATGTAAACTTGAATATAAGACCATCCTTTGGTATAATTATGAGGATTGGAGGAATTAATTATGTCTGAAAAAGAAATACAAGCACATGAATTTGGACATGTCAATATATCAGATGATGTTATAGGCATCATCACCAATATAGCTGCTAGTGAGATAGAAGGCATACAGCTTGCCGGTACACTTGCAGGAGACATTGCAGAGATTCTCGGAAGAAAGAACATGACTAAAGGTGTTCGCGTAGAAATAAACGATGAAGATGAAGTACAAGTAGACTTAAATATTGTGGTAGATTTTGGTGTTGTTATACCAGAAATTGCTTGGAAAGTGCAAGAGAGTGTAAAAACTGCTATTGAGAACATGACTGACCTAAAAGTAACAAGCATTGATGTTAATGTTCAAGGCATTAACTTAGATAAAGACCATGACAAGGTAGATGAGTAAACTAACTCTTTGGAGTTAGTTTAACTTTTGTAAAAGGAGCGCATAGTGAATAGAAATAAAATGAGAGAGAACATCATGAAGTTAATTTACCAAGCTGATGTTCATAATAATTATATTTTTTCATTCTTTACAGATGCTTATGAGTTAATGGAAGATACAACACCAGTAAATGATCAATATTTTATGACGGTTGTTAAGTCATTTATTGATTATAAGACTCTTATTGATAATGAAATTTCAAACAATTTGAAGAAATGGGACATTGATAGAATCGGTAAAGTTGAACTTGCAATTATGAGACTTGCTGTGACTGAGATGATGTATTTAAATGATATTCCTCTAAAGGTATCTATCAACGAAGCCATAGAGCTTGCCAAAGTGTTTGCAGACGATCAAGCACCAAAGTATATCAATGGTGTATTGGCATCTATTTTAAAATCAATCGAAAATGCTTAGTTTAGGGATTGATACATCTTGTTATACAACGTCACTTGTTGTCATGGATGGTAAAAATGTTGTATATGAAGGTCGAAAGTTATTGACTGTTAAAAAGGGCACAGTTGGTCTTAGACAAGCTGATGCTTTTTTTCAACATGTGCAGAATCTACCTATACTTTATAAGGAAATGGTTTATAAAATAGATGTAAGAGAGATTGATAGGATTGTGGTCTCTGATAGGCCGAGACCTTTAGAAGGTTCATACATGCCTGTTTTTACAGCTGGTATGCGTTTTGCTGAAGTTATAGGTGATACACTTGATACCCAGGTGCTTTATCTGTCTCATCAGGAAAACCATCTTTATGCCACACTTTTGGAACATGGTGTTCAGGGGAACTTTGTGGGCGTTCATATATCAGGTGGTACAAGCGAGATTCTAGCCGTTGATTCTGACTTGTCTATTTCAATTATCGGAGAAACTTTGGATTTGAGTTTTGGTAAACTCATTGACAGACTGGGCGTCTACATGGGACTGGATTTTCCTTGTGGTCAGGCCATGGACATCTATACATCCTCAGAAGTCTATCCCCTTAAGATGTCTATAAAGGATATGTCCTTCAACATATCCGGCATAGAGAATCAATTAAAGGCTTATTATGACAAAGAGGGTTCTATAGAAAAGGTTTCTGTCACACTCTTTAGATATATAGGCAAACTCTTATGTAAAGTATTAAAAAAAGCTTTGGATGAAACAAATTATGACAGAATCATTATGTCAGGTGGTGTTTCAGCAAACAAACTGATTAGAGAAGAAGTATCCTCTCTGTCAGACAAGGTTTTGTTTACCAGCATCGAGTATTCGACAGATCATGCTGTAGGCAACGCCTATTATGGAAATGTGGTGAGATCATCAAATTAAGAGCCATGGCTGTTAGTGAACTTAACAGCTACATAAAAAGACAATTACAATTTGATCCTATCCTAAGTCAACTACGAGTTGTCGGTGAAATATCAAATTTTAAATTACATTCAAGTGGTCATATCTACTTTACTCTAAAGGACGAAACTTCTAAAATTCAGTGTGTTATGTTTCGGTCTGATGCAGAAAACCTTGATTATATGCCAGCTGATGGTGAAAAAACGGAAATCTCAGGCCGAGTATCTGTTTATGAAAGAGAAGGCAAGTATCAGATTTACGTAACTTCTATGACTGAAGTAGGTAAAGGTGAGCTTTTTAAAGCATTTAACCTTTTAAAGGATCGTTTGGACAAGGAAGGGTATTTTCTAAAGTCAAATGAGATACCTAGATTTCCTGCAAAGGTTGGTCTTATTACATCACCGACCAGTGCTGCTGTTAGGGATATGATAACAGTCATGACCAGAAGAAACCCTTATGTAGAGATTCAGATTTATCCGGTTCATGTTCAGGGTGAGATGGCTAAGTTTGAAATTGCATCTGCCATTGATTACTTTAATGACAATCCAGTGGATACCATTATTGTTTCAAGAGGTGGCGGTTCTATAGAAGAGTTGTGGGCATTTAATGAACTCATGGTGGCTGAAGCTATCTATGCTTCTAAGATTCCTGTTATTTCAGGTGTTGGTCATGAAACAGACTTTACCATTTCTGACTTTGTATCAGACAAAAGGGCTGCAACGCCTTCTGAAGCTGCAGAAATGGCTGTATCAGATATGAGTGTTTACTATGATCATTTAAGCTTGCAAAAGTCAAGACTCATACAATCTGTATCAAATGAAATACAAAGCAAAAAAATTCTCTTAGAGAGAAGTAACAAGAAAAAGTTATGTCAACTAATCTCAAGGGACATATCAACAGAAAAATCACAGCTAGAATGGTCTGGAACCAGGCTTAGAAATGCCATGGAATTCTTAACCATGTCTTATGGCAACCACTTGGAAAAACTGGCTTTACGCTTAGATGGGGCCTCGCCTTTATCGACTTTAAATCGTGGTTATGCTGTTGTACAAAAAGACCACAAAACCATTACATCTGTTGATGATGTCCAGGTAACAGATTCAATTGATATTATACTAAAAAATGGTATAATTAAAACTGAGGTCATTTCAAAAGAAAGGAAGACCCATAATGAATAAATTTAAAGATTTTGAAAAAGATCTTAAAAAATTAGATGAGATTGTGGCTTCTCTTGAAGCTGGTGAATTATCTCTATCTGAGGCTTTATCAGCCTTTGAAAAAGGGATCGGTCTTTACAATGCATGCCATCAGGTTCTAGAGGGTGCAGAAGACCAGGTAAAGATCTTAATAGATAATATGGAAACAGGAGAAAAAGAGGCTGTTTCATTTAATGATTTTGGAGAGTAAATGAATTTTAAAGAGAGTTTACATAATAAAGCACAAGTCGTAGAAAAACATCTAGCTACTTTTTTTAATGAACATCAGAATGAATTCGAAAAGAAACTTCATGATTCAATGAAATACAGTCTTTTATCAGGTGGTAAAAGAATTAGACCTATATTAGCTTTAGAAATTGGACGCTTGTTTGGTGCTCATGAATCTCAAGTCATAGACTATGCTTGCGCCATCGAAATGATTCATACCTATTCTTTGATACACGATGATCTTCCTGCTATGGATGATGATGATTTAAGAAGAGGGAAAAAGACCAATCACATAGTATACGGTGAAGCCATGGCCATTTTAGCGGGTGATGGCTTGTTGAATTACGCTTTTGAGCTTATGAGTGATAAAGCTATTTCTATGAATCATGTAAATGCTATGAAAGCTGTTTCTAAGGCCTCAGGTCATCAAGGCATGATTGGTGGACAGGTTGCAGATATTATGTCTGAAGATCAAGGTGGAGATGCAGACATTCTTCACTATATTCAAATGAATAAAACATCGGCACTTTTAACTTGTGCTTTGCTTGCAGGTGGTCATATAGCAGGTGCTGATGATAAAGTAATAAAGAATTTGGAGCGCTTAGGCGCATGTGTGGGCATCGCCTTTCAAATCAAAGATGATATCTTAGACATTGAAAGTGATGAAGAAACGCTGGGAAAACCAATCGGTAGTGATGAAAAGAACAAGAAATTAACTTATCCTTCATTACATGGTTTAGAAGCGTCTAAAGAAAAGTTGTTATCATTAACTCAGGAAGCACATGATATTTTAGATGGTTTTTCTGGGGATGTCACTTTCTTAAAGATGCTGGTTGATTATTTGTGTTATAGAAACAGTTAGGAGATAGAGTGAGGTTTTTTAATGAGTTAATTGCCAATGAATTTTTCAAGGTTGCCTTTGTGGCCTGGTTCATTGCGCAGTTTATGAAAGTTATTTTGACATTAGCCTTTGAAAAAAGATTGGATATAGGGAGATTTTGGGGGTCGGGGGGCTTCCCAAGTTCCCATACATCAAGTGTAATGAGTGTCTCAACTGCTATTGGTTTAGATATGGGATTTGATACACCTTTTTATGCTTTGAGTTTGGTTTTTACGTTTATTGTTATGTATGATGCATCTGGGGTAAGACGAGCAGTTGGTAAACAAGCCGTTATTTTGAATCAAATGATTCATGATATTTCAGAGCACAAACATATAGAAGGTGAGCAATTGAAAGAACTTATTGGGCATACACCATTTGAAGTTATCGGTGGTGCCATACTCGGTATTTTGGTTGCAAATTTTTATTTCTAAATAATTGGGGCACAGTATCCTAGTCAGTACTTTAATTTCTGAAGGCGGGCCTAAAAATTCGTCAGAGGGCACATCGATGAAGTTCCTGGTATTTGCTTTAGACGCCCAGTCTGGGGTGATTGCTGGGAGTAAGGAGTAGGGGGCGATCCGCAATGGCATGTGGGCGTTGACCCTCTTTCCGTGGAGACTTGCAATGCAAGATTACACCTACAATGTGTTGCTTCTGTTTAACCTAACAGTTGTGGTACGTGTAGTGTAGCCTGCCTTGAGCTGAAGATGGTGGACGGTAGACCAGATCAGATTGTATCGGCCAATATGATTTGATTATTGCTCATCTAAACCAATTTGGCAAAAGAGGCTAGGAAGTTATTTGACTGCTGAGGAAAACTCCTAGGCTGAATGTATTAAATGGATTGAAGTGTGAACTAAGTGGTAGTCTAGTCTAGCGTTAGGAAACTGCGCTAATACATGATTAAAAGGGAACTGCTGATTTGGCGACAAATCAGTTGATGTATGGGAAATCCTACTAGACCTAAGTCGCAGAATTTACTTTTTTTACTGCCCCATTTATATAAAAAAAGAGGATTTATGAAAAAAATTAAAGTGAAGTTGAATTCCTGGATCTATTTGATCTCTGGGGTTACATTCTTTATAACGATTGTCATCAGTTTTGTCACTGACAGACTGATGGGAAACACTGGACTTTTATCTGCTATCATAGTGGTCTTGTCTATTGTTTTAATAGGTGTTTTATTTGATACAGTGGGTACAGCTGTAGCAGCAGGTTCGCCTGCGCCGTTTCATTCAATGGCAGCTTCAAAAGTACCATCTGCCAAGTATTCACTTTTACTTTTAAGAAATGCCAGTAAGGTAACCAACTTCTTAAATGACGTTATTGGGGATATTGCTGGAATCGTTTCGGGAGCTGCCAGTGCTGTTATAGTTGTTAAGATTATTGCCTTACACGGTGATAAGATCGAGCAGTACTTAATCAGCGTTCTTTTGTCTGCAACAGTGGCATGTTTAACTGTTGGGGGTAAAGCCATTGGTAAGGAAATTGCCCTTGGTTATACCAAAGAAATTGTCAATTTTGCTGGAAAGGTTATGTATGTCTGTAATGAGAAAACACCTTTCAAGTTTATAAAAAATATATAATGGAGAAAAAATGATAGAACTAAAAGATATTCATTCACCACAGGATCTTAACAATCTTAAAACTAGTGAATTGAAGGATTTGGCTGTTCAAATCAGATCTTTTTTGTTAGAGAATGTTTCATCAACTGGTGGACATTTATCATCTAACTTGGGCGTTGTGGAATTAACACTTGCCCTACACAAGGTTTTTGAGAGCCCTAATGACAAGATCATATTTGATGTTGGTCATCAGGGGTACGTACACAAGATTTTAACAGGAAGACAAGAAGATTTTAAAGGTCTTCGTCAGTTTGAAGGCATGAGTGGTTTTCTAAAGGCATGTGAAAGTGAACATGATGCCTTTGAAGCTGGTCATTCATCGACTTCAATATCTGCAGCACTTGGTTATGCAAAAGCATTTAGAAGTGCTGGACTTGACCACCATGCGATTGCTGTTATTGGTGATGGCGCCCTAACGGGTGGTATGGCCTTTGAAGCCTTAAACTATGCTGGTCATTCTGAAGAAAATATTATCGTCGTTTTAAATGACAATGAAATGTCTATTTCATCTAATGTTGGTGCTGTGACAACCATCTTGTCTAAGGCGCGTACAACAACATTTTATGACCACTTTAAAGTGAAGTTAACTAAGGTTTTAAGAAAGATACCTCTGATAGGCAAACCTATAGAAAATATTCTGCGTGCTTTAAAAAACAGCGTCAAGCAGATTTTTGTAAAAGGTATGCTCTTTGAAGAATTAGGTTTTACTTATTTTGGTGTGGTAGACGGTCATGACATCACTAAGATGCTTGATATCTTAGAACATATCAAAGATGTTAAAGGACCTATTCTATTACATGTATCGACGACCAAAGGCAAGGGGTATCCTTTTGCTGAAAAAGAGCCAGAGAAGTACCATGGTGTTGGTAAATTTGATCTTGAAGAAGGCGTCTTGCCGTCTTCAACAGAGAAATACCAAGATACAATGGGTAAAAAGCTCCTATCTATGGCCAAAGACCATAAAGATATTTTTGCCTTTACGGCTGCTATGCCATCAGGGACTGGTTTAACAGAGTTTTCAAAAGTACTGCCAGACCAATTTATAGATGTTGGTATTGCAGAGCAAAATGCTGTCACCATGGCAGCGGGTATGGCTGTGGCCGGTATGAAGCCTTATGTCTGTATTTACTCAACATTTTTGCAGCGTGCTTATGATCAAATTGTACATGATGTTTGTTTACAAAACTTGAATGTTACTTTCTGTATCGACAGGGCTGGCCTAGTCGGTGAAGATGGTGAAACCCATCATGGTATGTTTGACATTGCTTATTTAAGCCATATTCCTAATATGACCATATGGGCACCAAAAGATAAAATCGAATTAGAAAAAATGTTAGAGGCGTCATATACATTTGAAGGTCCTTTAGCTATTAGATACCCAAGAGGGACTGCACTTGAAATTAACAGAAGCGACTTCTCTACTCAAGCAGAAGTTTTATCTCAAGGTGATATTTCACTTGTTGCAGTTGGTAAAATGGTCGACATAGGACTTGATGTGGTTAAGAAACTAGAAGATGAGGGGATATCTTGTGAGTTGATTAATCCAAGACAGTTGGTGCCTATGACGGATGAATTGAAAGATTTGCTCTTGAGTAAAAATAAGATTGTAACTTTAGAAGATCATGCCATTAAGGGTGGCTATGGCCAATATGTTTCTGGTGTGCTTAATCGTTCTGTAGAAAAAATAGGTCTGCCGAATGAGTTTGTAGAACATGGTACGGTAGATAAGCTATTTACAAAACATGGTCTTGACGTTGATTCTATTGTTACTAAAATAAGGAGCTTAAATGGCTAAAAAAGAAAGAATAGATATTCTCTTGGTAGAACAGGGGTTGTTTGAATCAAGAGAAAAAGCAAAGCGTGCGATTATGTCAGGTGTCATCTTTGTAGATAATCAACGTGTTGATAAACCAGGTACAACCATCGACAAGGAAGCGGCCATAGAAATCAAGGGCAAAACACTTCAGTATGTTTCTAGAGGTGGTTTAAAGCTTGAAAAGGCCATGAAGGCATTTCCAATCAGTCTTACAGATAAAGTCTGTATGGATATCGGTGCTTCAACAGGTGGCTTTACAGACTGCATGTTACAAAATGGTGCATCAAAGGTTTATTCAGTGGATGTTGGCTACGGGCAACTTGACTGGAAACTTAGAAATCTTGAAAATGTCATCAATATGGAAAGAACCAATATCCGTCACGTTAAAGCTGAAGACATTGATGATATGCTTGATTTTGTCAGCATAGATGTATCCTTTATATCATTAAAGCTGGTTTTACCAGTGGCAGCCTCTTTGATGAAAGAGGGGGCTCAAATTGTATTTTTAATCAAGCCGCAATTTGAAGCTGGTAGAGAGAAGGTTAAAAAGAATGGTGTGGTCAGAGACCCTGCTGTTCATATGGATGTTATTGAAAAAGTCTTATCGTATGCTTATGATGCAGGCTTTCAAATAGAAAATGTTTCTTTTTCTCCAATTACAGGTCCTAAAGGTAATATTGAATTTTTAGGCTATGGATTTAAAAGAGATTTAACTAAGGATTTAGATTTTTATGACACACAAGCATTAAGGACCCTCGTAGAGGATGCACATAAGAGTCTGAAGAAATAAGATTGGGGGAAAAAGTGAAGTATTCTAGACATTCTAAAATATTGGAACTAATTAATAAGCATGAAATTGAAACGCAAGAGGAACTTGCTAAAACACTATGCGACAGTGGTTTTAATGTAACTCAAGCGACCGTTTCAAGAGACATCAAGGAATTAAGACTAATCAAGGTACTGACACGTGAAGGTCGTTACAAGTATGCGACTTTAAAGCAACATGAAACTTCTATGTCTGAAAGATTTAAGAAGCTTTTTAGAGATTCAGTCATCTCAATAGACTATGCGTCAAACATCATTGTGATTAAGACCCTTGTTGGTGCAGCCAATGCAGCGGCTGCTGCTTTAGATGCCTTAAATTTAAAAGATGTGGTTGGTTCATTAGCAGGTGATGATACAATCTTTGTTTTGATTAGAAATGAAGAAAACATTGATGCAGCAATAAAAGAATTAGAAGGTTTACTTCAATAGCCAAAAGTAGAGGTTTTAAATGTTAATTGAAATCCGAATCGAAAACTTTATCTTAATCGAATCACTCAACCTAAGTCTGGATAAAGGTCTCAATGTCTTTACTGGTGAAACAGGTGCCGGTAAGTCTATGATTATCGGGGCTATTAATGCTGGACTTGGTGGTAAGGTATCAGGAGATTTGATACGTGTGGGTGCGAAAAAAGCAGTGGTGCAACTTGTCTTTGTTATAGAAGATCCTTCTATAAGAAGCTCACTAGACGATATGGGTATTGTCTTAGATGATGATCTTTTGATCATTACAAGAGAGATACTACCATCTAATCGTTCTGTTATCAGGTTAAATGACCGTGTTATCACAATCAGTACACTAAAAGACTTGTCTGATTTGTTGATAGATATCCATGGTCAACATGAGCACCAGTCACTTCTCTATCCTAAAAATCATTTGAAATATTTAGATCTAATGGGTGGTTATGACCATCAGGACTTGATTTTACAGGTACAGACCTTATATGGAGAGATTAAGCGCTTAAAGTCAGAAATCGAAAAGCTAGCGGGTTCTGAATCCGGTGATATTAACTATTTAAAGTTTCAACTCCAAGAAATAGATGCTTTGAATCTGACAGGTGACGATGAAAAGCATCTAGAAGAAAAATATGAGTATTATAAGCATTTAGAGCAAATTTTTCAAAATACACAGGGCATATCAGAAATTCTTTCTGGAGACAACAGTTCTAATGTCAAAGAGATGCTTCAGACTGCCACTAGGTTATTAGGAGACATATCTTCATACGATGACAAGTTAGAAGGCTATTCTAACCAGCTGAATGAAGTTGTCTATATGATAGATGATTTACAATCAGAGTTCAGACATTACCTTGACGGTCTAGATGTGGACGAACAAGAGATGTTTGAGACTGAAGAAAGAATGAATGCCGTCAATGAACTTAAGCTGAAATATGGCAAAACAGTTCATGATATATTAGAAAAGAGAGATGACTTAAGTCAGCGTTTAGACATAGCTTTAAGACAAGATGAGATCCTAGCTGGTCTCAACCAAGAGATTCTAAAAGCAAAACGTGCTTATATAGATCAATCAAAGCAATTACAAGAGTCAAGACATGCTCTTAAAGACCTCTTTATACCGCAGGTGGTTAAGGAGTTGTCTGTTTTAAATATGGGTACTTGTCAATTTGAAATTGCATTTGTTGAAAAGAAATTGCCAGATGGTGAATACCGTTTGTCGCCTAACGGCTTTGATGAAATTGAGTTTATGATATCTACTAATCCTGGTATGCCTGTCAAACCTTTATCTAAGGTGGCATCGGGTGGTGAGATTTCAAGAATCATGCTGGCAATTAAAATCGCTTTATCCAATCACGATGTAATTTCTACATTGGTGTTCGATGAAGTAGATACAGGTATTAGTGGTAATACAGCCATTGTAGTTGGTGAAAAAATTCACGAAATCACTTCAAACTATCAAGTTTTATGTATTACACACTTGCCTCAAATAGCAGTGATGGGAAGGCGTCACTTTTTAATCCAAAAGGATTTGGGACAGACAGATGTTGTTGAATTAAATGAAGATGATAGATTGTCTGAAATTGCAAGGATGCTAAGTGGTATGTCTACAAGCCATACTTCAAGACAAAATGCTAAGGAAATGTTGGAAAAAGCTAGCCTTTCTATGCAAAAAATGGAGAGTAATAATGTTAAAAAGTAAAAGTGTTATCATTGTTGATGATAACGAAAGCTTATCTTTTCTTTTAAAAGAGAATTTAGATAAGGAAGAGGGCTTTCATGTAATTGGTATGGCAAAGGACGGATTAGAGGGCATATCTCTGATTCATGAGAAAAGACCAGACATTGTCATTTTAGATATGGTAATGCCTAAGGCAGACGGTTTAACTGTTTTAGAGAAAATACAGGGTATCCATGCACCTGAAGTTGTCATCTTATCGGCAATAGGTCATGATATCATCACAAAACGTGCCATGAGTTTAGGGGCAATGTATTATATCATCAAACCCTTTGAAGTACCTGTATTTATTGACAGGATGAATCAGCTTTTTCATGGTGAAAAGCCAAGTAATAAGGTTATAAAAAGTGATAAAATTAACTTAAGGTTAGATGAGCGCATCACCAGCGAGCTTAATAAACTGGGTGTGCCGCTACATGTTAAGGGTTATCATTATTTAAAACATGCTATTACTATGGTTGCTAAAAACGATACAACTGTTGTAAAGATTACAAAGGAAGTGTATCCGGATATCGCATCTAAACACGATACGACACCTTCAAGCGTTGAAAGAGCCATAAGACATGCTATTGATTTAACGCTTGCCAGAGGGTCCGTGGCATTTATAGAATCTTATTTTAACCATGAGTTGTTTAACAATAAGATAACCAACAAAGAATTTATTTTGGGTATAGTAGATAATGTAAGACACAGATAGAGAGGGGGGATCAACATGCAAATAGAGTTTTCTCGAATCGTTTTCTCAAGTTTTGAGGCGCTTATTTATTTGTGTATGATCCACCTGATTCTGCCTAAAAACACCAGGAATAATTGGACCCAGAACTTAATCATGTATGTGATCATTTGGGTCGCCTCTTTTTTCTTCTTAAAAGAAAGTTTATTGGGGACCTTGGCCTTTTCTACGACCTTGATACTGTCCATCTTCTGGATCAACAAAGTCAATGTTTATGTGGCCTCTATAACGGTGGTATTTGCCTATCTTTTAAATACCATCTCTTCACTTATTTCTATCGTATTCGGAATATTCGCTTATAAGTCTTTAATCGACTATAGGTTTGTTTTAGAAGGCTATGATTATAAGGTCATTCTTTTAAAGTTTGCCATTTCCATCATTGTTGTTTATACCTTTAAGGTCTTTAACTCCTTGATCAATAGGAAGATAAAGATTCAGAAGATCAATCCTAGACCTGTTTTTTTTCTAGACTTGGTTTACATTGTTTTGATCATCTTCTTGTCGTGTGAACTTATTGAGTATTTACCGACAGTTTACAATGATGTCTTAGGTATAGAGAGTCTGAATAACTTATTATTTATTGGTATCTCCATGCTTTATGTAGCCAGTGCTTTTGTCATTTACATAACCAATGTTTACTTGTTTAAGTCAAGTGATTACTTATCAATAAAACTGTCGTCAGAGACAGATGCTCTTACGGGTGTTTATAACCGTAAGGCAGGTATCAATTATTTAAAAGAACGTATGCAAAATGTTCAGCACAAGAAGTCTGCTTTGACCATTTGCTTTATAGATGTTAATAATCTTAAGGACGTCAATGATAAATATGGTCATAAGGCTGGCGACCGTTTGATCATCTCTGTTGCAAATATCATTAAAGATGGCTTAAGAGAAGGGGATGAGGTGTCACGACTGGGTGGTGATGAGTTCCTGGTTTTGTTTGATAATTGTACCATAGAACAAGCTGTTAGGGCTTGGGACAGAATTATAGAGAAATTCGAAACATATAATTTGACTTCAGAGGAAGTTTTTGATATCAGTGTGAGTGTAGGCTTTGCAGAATACAACCACAAACTTAATATATCACATGATACACTGATCGAGCTTGCAGACACAGAAATGTATAAAAACAAGCAACGTTATAAAAGATTGAAAGGTAAAAGAAGAAATGCAAAGTGGTAATCTTAAAGATGTTATAGATAAGTATTGTGTGTATTTGACTGAAAAGAAACAAGTTTCTAAGGCGACTTTGTCAGCTTACAAGACTGATATGAACAAGTTTAGAAAATTTGCTTTTGAAAAGTACCATATTGATCTATTTTCAGATATCAATGTGAGTATTTTAACCTCATATATGCTTCATATGAAGTCCCTTGGTTTAAAGGGGTCAAGTATATCTAGGTCATCGTCGGTACTTAAGAATCTTATGTTATATGCATATCATGAGTCTTATATTGATGAGAATTTAGCAGAGGTGAAACTAGAGCTACCTAAAGAAGCCAAAGAACTACCAGAAATCCTAACGGTTTCAGAAATGGATCTACTCTTATCTCAACCCGAGGACACAGTACTTGGTATAAGAGATAGGGCCATGTTAGAGACCCTTTATACATCAGGATTGAAGGTCAATGAACTTATAAATCTTAAGTTAGAAGACTTAGATCTAAAGTTAAAAGTTATCAAGTGTCGTTCTAAGTCTAAGACAAGGGTTTTACCATTAGGTGCCATTGCCTTAGAAGCCATTGAGTCTTATCTTTCAAAAAGTAGACTATCTTTGGATAAGTCAGATTGTGAGTATCTTTTCTTAAGCTACAATGGTCACCAGATTTCTAGACAAGGATTCTGGAAGGTTGTAAAGAAGTACGGCGATCAGGCTGGTATTAAAAAGAATATCACAACTTCAACATTTAGACATTCTTTTGCCACCCATATGATTCAAAACGGCATAGAAAAAGATGCTCTTAGACAAACACTAGGAAATTCTAGTGTTGCCTCTGTTCAAGTCTATCTTGATCTGAATAGAAAAAGAAAAAGATCTTAGTTGTGTAACTATTACAAAAGTTAAATATAAATAATTGATTTGTCTCTCTTATTGCAAGATATCTTGATATAATGCAATAGGAGATTTATTTTTCCATAAATGGGTATTAAAATGTCAGAAGGAGGACATTATGAATAAAAGAGTTATATTAATGATATTAGATTCTTTAGGTGTTGGTGCATTACCAGATTCAGAAAAGTATGGGGATGTAGGTGTAAACACTCTAAATAACATTGCGAAAAACGTAGACAGATTTGAAATCCCTAACTTAATTAAGATGGGTATTGGTAATTTAGAAGGTATCACTCATGTGCCGTCGAGTGATGATGTCATCGGTGCATATGGTCGTTCGATGGAAGTTTCAAATGGTAAAGACACAACAATGGGTCACTGGGAAATTGCAGGTTTAAATATCTCTGAGCCTTTTAACACATACCCTGATGGCTTCCCAGAAGAAATCATCAAGCCTTTTGAAGAAAAGACAGGTAGAAAAGTTGTATGCAATGCGCCAGCTTCAGGTACAGTTGTGATAGACGAATTTGGTAAACACCACATGGAAACAGGTGATTTGATTGTTTATACATCTGCTGATTCAGTTTTCCAGATAGCAGCGCATGAAGAAATTGTTCCTATTGACGAGCTTTACAAGTATTGTGAGATTGCTCGAGAAATGTTAATGGGTAAACATCAAGTGGCTAGAGTTATTGCAAGACCTTTTGTAGGTACACCAGGTAACTTTACAAGAACTTCTAACAGACATGACTATTCCTTGAAGCCATTTGACAAGACTGTCTTAGACCAGTTAAAAGAAGCTGGTAAAGATGTTATTGCAGTTGGTAAGATTGTAGATATCTTTGATGGAGAAGGTATTACAGAATCTGTTCATACTAAGTCAAACATGGATGGTGTAGATAAGACTTTAGAATATATGAAGGCTGACAACCATGGTCTTATATTCTCAAACCTAGTAGATTTTGATGCTATGTTTGGTCATAGAAGAAACATAGAAGGTTACAGAGATGCTATCGAAGAATTTGACAAGCGTTTACCAGAAATCCAAGCTGCTATGAAGCCAGGTGACATCTTGATGCTTGCAGCAGATCATGGTAATGACCCTTCTTATACTGGTACAGATCATACTAGAGAATATATTCCTATGTTGGTATTTGGTGATGCTATCAAGGCGGGTACAGACTTAGGTACAAGAAAATCATTTGCAGATATTGCAGCAACAATCGCAGAAGTATTAGAAATAGATGCGCCTAAGAATGGTGAAAGCTTCTTTGGCATCATGAAGAAAGAAGGCTAAACATGAGAATGTATGATATCATTGCTAAGAAAAAGCATGGTGAAAAGTTAACAGATGAAGAATTTGATTTCTTCATCAATGGTTATATCAACGATGAAATCCCAGAATACCAAGTATCTGCTTTATTGATGGCTATTTACTTCCAAGGTTTATCAAGAGAAGAAACAGTAGCACTTACACATAAAGTCATGCATTCTGGTGATGTTATAGATTTAAGTGACATTGAAGGTATCAAAGTAGACAAGCATTCATCAGGTGGTGTTGGTGATACAACAACTCTTGTACTTGCACCACTTGTTTCATCTTGCGGTGTACCAGTCGCAAAAATGTCAGGTAGAGGTTTAGGCCATACTGGTGGTACTTTAGATAAGCTTGAGGCTATTGAAGGCTTCAATATTCACTTAAAAATTGATGAGTTTGTCAACCAAGTAAACAAGAACAAGGTTTCTGTTATTGGTCAAACTAAAAATATAGCACCAGCTGATAAGAAATTATATGCTCTAAGAGATGTTACAGCAACTGTAGACAACATTGGTTTAATTGCTGCATCTATCATGAGTAAAAAACTTGCCGCTGGTTCTGATAAAATTGTATTAGACGTAAAAGTGGGTTCTGGTGCATTTGTTAAGGAGTTAGACGGTGCTATTGAATTAGCTCAAGAGATGGTGAACATCGGTACAGATATGGGCAGAGAAACAGTTGCCATCATTACTTCTATGGAACAACCTTTAGGTTATGCTATTGGTAATGCTAATGAAGTTAGAGAAGCCATTGATGTACTAAAGGGACAAGGTCCTGACGATTTAAGAGACTTATGTGTCAAGTTTGCATCTACAATGGTTCACTTAGGTGGCGGAGCTGATTCTTTTGAAGCTGCAAAAGAAATGGTTCTTGAGAACCTATCTAATGGCAAGGCTTTAGAGAAAATGGTAGAGTTTGTTACAGCTCAAGGCGGTAACAAGGAAAATATCTTAAATCCTGATACACTACCTACATCTGATATCGTTAGAGAAATCAAAGCTGATAAAACAGGATATATCAAGGCTATCCAATCAGATGATATCGGAATAGCGGCTATGATTCTAGGTGCTGGTAGAGAAACCATGGATGATGTGCTTGATATGGGTGCAGGTATCTACTTTAACAAGAAAATTGGTGACTACGTTGAAGCTGGTGAGGTCTTAGGTACACTGATGACCAATAAGGCTGAAAAGATAGATGAAGCTATTCAAATGACTTTGGATGCACTTGAGTATTCAGAGACTGAAGTTGCAAAGAGTCAATTGATCAAAGCAAAAGTAACATGTGATGGTGTAGAAAAGTACTAAAATAAGCAGGCGATATGCCTGCTTTCTTTATGGTTATTCTACTATAAACTCAAGGGTTGTTTCTAAATCGTTCCATGTGGTACCATCAGAGCGGTAGTATGAAATCCTTACATTACCATCTGTTAAGAAGACTTCAATCATGTAGACTTGCCCTTGCTCCATTAACATGGGGTAATTGCTGTAAGGCAAGACATTGTTGTTAAGTGGATGATCTTTAAAGTCTTCATATGCATTTTCTATCCTGTAAAAATCAATGTAATCAATGTTCTTTTGTCCAAATCTTTCAACCTTACCAAAATAAGAAGCATCATAAAGCTTGCCTTCTAATGTAATCACATCAACGCGTATAGGGTCGATGTCCTTTTGCATGTATGACAAGTTTTCTGAGGAAATGATATCGCCATAATGTTCTTTAAGTTGATTTGCCATTGAAGGGACTTTGCCGCTAAAATCCATTTCATTAAGACCTGTATGGGCACTACCATAAATACCGTAAACATCTTCACCAATTAGCTTGTCAAATTCATAGATAAAGTTTTCAACCATCTTTTCTTCTCTGAATGATGAAGATCTACTACCATAAAACATTTCACCTTGCTTAGAGACTTCCTTGGCACGTCTGTATGCTTCTGTTTCCTCAAGGCCTTCAGATTCTAAGTACTCAAGATATCTCTTGCCGGTAGTCTTATATTGATGTCCGACATCTGTACCATGAAAAACGGTTTCTGGATACTTTTCTTTAATGGTCTTATAAAAATCTTTGATATAAGGATTATGGGCTGGTGTACCAGACCAGTCATTATAAATCTTATCTAAAATATCATCATTGTCTGCCTTCATCCACATGTTTAAAAACTCACCTGTATAGTAGGGTGATTCTATAAACATATGTCTCATGTCAAGATTGGTATAATAGTCATCCCATAGTTTTAGTTCTGCATCTAGTATTTTCTTAACACCATGTGCTTCTCCAACAAGATAGATAAGTCCATGCTTTATCTCTTGGTCAGCTGGTTCAGTAATATCATCTCCTGATGCTAATGCTTCTTCATTTACACCTTCAACTTGACCTATTGACTCATTTTTACTAGAGTCTGTGCAAGAGACAAAAATAAGAGATAGTGCGAGTAATAATAATAAGTAGTTTAATCGTTTCATTTTCTCCCTCCATTTCTAGTAATAGTTTATCATGAAAGAAATCGATTAAAACTTATTTTCCTAATAATGTTATTTTCATGCCTTAAAATGCACTTTAGGAGGCCTATATATATAAACGATTTGGGCAGGCATTTGGTCTCTTTTACTGGAAAAATTGCTGACTTAGTTGTATAATAGTAGGGGTAATTAAGGAGAATACATGTCATATCAAATAAATTTAGAAATATTTGAAGGTCCTTTCGATCTTCTATTTCATTTAATAGAGAAAAACGAAGTCGACATATACGACATTCCAATACATGAAATCACAGAACAATACTTATCATATTTAGAACAGATGCAGGCCATCGATATGGATCTAGCATCTGAGTTTATTGTCATGGCAGCAACCCTTTTGGAGATAAAGTCTAAAATGTTACTACCAACATCTGAAATGGACGATATAAGTGCTGAGCTATTTGATTCAGATCCGAGAAAAGAACTGGTAACAAGATTATTAGAATACAGAAAATACAGAGAAGCTTCAGAGTACTTTGCATCACTTGAAAGAAATCATTCAAGGAAGGTATTTAAAGCTCAGGATGATCTGCTTGCTTACTTTGAAGAACCGACATTAGATGAAATCAATGACGGACTTGATACCAAGCTTTTGGTGGAAGCCATGCAGCGTGTTTTAGCCAATCTTAACAAGGAAGACATGAAGAGAAAGACTTTCTTTAATTCTCTTAAAAGAGACCTTTATTCAGTGGATGAAAAGATTGAATCCATACGTGGCATATTAGCAACTAGAAACAAGTGTCTCTTTAACGATACCTTTTCAGAAAATCCAATACGTGAAGAAGTCATTGTTTGCTTCTTGGCCACTTTGGAACTTCTAAAGCTTAAGTATATCGGTATCAAACAGGAAAAACAGTACAGTGATATTGTACTATATAAATTAGAACAGGAGTAAAGATGACTTTACAAGATATAAAATCTAGCATTGAATCCATGATGTTTGCTTTTGGTGAACCTCTGAGTGCTAAGAAAATGGCCAATGTACTTGAGGTTTCACTCGATGAAGTGAAAGAAGCCATGGCCGACTTATTAGAAGAATACAGTGAAGATAAGAAGGGCATTTACATTGTTGAGGTAAACAACTCCTATCAGTTTGCAACTTCTAAGCAAAACTATGAGTATGTACAAAGACTTTGTAAGTATTCTCATTCTAAGGGCCTTACGAAGGTTGGTGCAGAAGTCCTTGCAATCATTGCCTATAAGCAGCCTATTACCAAGTTTCAGGTAGATTCGATTCGTGGTGTTAAATCTGATAAGCCTATCCAACAACTGATTGATAGAGAACTTATTTGTGTAAAAGGGCGTTTAGAGCAAATTGGCAGACCTATTATTTATGGAACGACTGAATCATTCTTAAAGGCATTTGGTTTAAAAACTTTAAAAGAGTTGCCACCTATTGAAGAGTTTGTCGGTTCTGAGGTCTTCTTGTCAGGAGAGTTTAATGAGAGTGCATAAGTATATGGCCAAGGCCGGTGTAGCCTCTAGAAGAAAATCAGAGGAAATGGTTAAAGAAGGCCTAGTTAAAATAAACGGTGAAACTGCTGGCTTGGGATCCATGGTTTCTGAGGGAGATGTGGTGACTGTAAGTGGTCATGTGGTGACTTTAGAAGAAACCATGGTCTATTTGATGTTAAATAAGCCTTTGGAGTGTGTAACAACAGCTGAAGACCAGTTTGGCAGAAAGACAGTCATGGACTATATAGATGTCCCTGAAAGGGTCTATCCTATAGGAAGACTAGATTACAATACAACAGGACTTCTGCTTTTAACAAATGATGGTGACCTTGCCAATAAGATCATGCATCCTAAACACCAGATGAAGAAAACTTATATAGCAAAGATCAAAGGAACACCTTCTGAAGATTTAATCAGAAAGTTTGAAACGGGTCTTTTGATTGAAGATAAGATGACAGCACCTGCCAACCTAAAGGTCATCAAACCGGGGTTGGTAGAAGTAAAAATACATGAAGGACGTAACCGTCAGGTCAGAAAAATGTTAGAGGCCATTGGATTTCCAGTGATTACTTTAAAGAGAAGCAAGATTGGCCGTCTGACACTGGGTGATTTAAAGGCGGGTCAGTTCAGACATTTAACTGAAGATGAAGTCAACTACCTCAAGGAGGCGTAATGATAGAAATTACTAAAATGGCAGATAAGTATCAAGAAGGTCTTAAAAAAATGATGACCATGGAAGGACTTGACTACAAGACAGTATCACTTTGTTTAGATACCTTGTTTGTAGTGGTAGATAGATTAGATGTTTTAGGTTTTGGTTATTACAACTCATATGATGGTGAGGTTTACTTAGACCATCTATACATCAAGAAAAATGAAAGATTAAACAAACTGGGTGACTCCTTATTCAGAGCCATCTTAAACAGTCTACAGCTTCAAGGCATCACTCAAATCTACATGAGACAAAGTGATTTATACGATGGCTTTTTAAAGGCAGAAAATATTGTTTTTGAAGAGGATAGATTTGCGATTGATACCATGGAGTTTTTTAACAGAAAATGCAGAGGCTCTAAAGAAGTTAAGATTCATTAACCACATTGATATGTGGTTTTTTTATGTTCAGAAATTGCGCTTTGGTACATACTTGCAGTTTGTTCTTTTATTATTATATAAAATGATTGTAGACATAGTTTGAAAGGAAGCAGTTATGAAGAAAAAAGATCTAATATTTATTTTACTAATTATTGTAGCCGTTATTTCACTAAGTATATTATTAAATCCATTTAAGCATTCTATTCAAATGGATGATCAAGGTAACTACATATCAAGGTATGCTTGGGTATCTGGTCAGGAGTGGTCAGAACTGGATTTAACAGATGCCAATTATGACAGTCCTGAAGCATTTTTAAAGGATGTGGACGACTACGTTGAAATCATCGGGAAAGAACTTAACAGAAGTGAGTGGATCAACACAAACATAAAGGATGGGACCCTTGATAATTTGATCGAAATAAAGTTTTCTAGTGGAAGAAGTGAAGCCAGTGGTGGTGGTTACTTTGAATCAGAAACTTATGTAAGACCTGTTATATTACTAAACATTGACGGATTCGAAGGTGGAAGAGACAATCTTATTCATGAGTTGGTACACATCATAGCACCTTATACAAGTTCTAAGACCATGAGTGAAGGTCTGGCCTGTTACATAAATGATCATTATTCTAAGTATGATAAAACATTCTTGTTTGACGGTTCAGTTCATCTTATTGTTAAAGAGAATCTAGAAGGAAAGTATGGTAATCTTGTGGATTATCTTGGAAATAACGCTAATGGTTCAAATAAACTCTATACCTCAGATAAAAAGAGAGATATACTTTATTATGCATTTTCTGATTCTTTTACAACATATATCATTGAAAATGTAGGTATAGAAGACTATATGAGACTCTATCAATCTGACTTTAAAGATGAAGACTACATAGATGCTTTAGGTTCTGATCGACAAACATCTATAGATAGGTGGCAGGCATATATATTAGACTTTGAGTAAGTGATTAAGAGGTGTACATGAAAAAGACTGTTTATATTATTATAGGAATACTGTCATTACTTCTGTTGGTAATGGGGTCTAACTATAGCAAACTACAAAATAACCAGACCATTTTAAGAAATAGAGTTTATGAGTTAGAGCAGGCCCATGCTGAGATAAAAAGTGGTTTAAGAGTCAATGAAACTAGCAATCAAAATTTACAAGAGGAAAACGACAATTACAAGTTGATTGTAAAAAGACTGTTGGAACATGAACATTATTCGGACCTTTCTAAGATTATTCGAAAGACATATGATGTTAAGAGTTTGGTTACAACTGATGATGCTTCATTTGAAGTGCCAAGAAACGGTAAGATCATCGTGGATTCTGAAAGTTTAGCCATAGAAATAAATATTGAACTACCACCTGACTTTGATGAAGAATTTAATGATATGCTTCACCTCTATGACCGGTTTAACTTTGGTCTTATGTTAGATAAAGAACTTACGTCTGATTATCAAGTAGATAAAAAAAGGATTTATATTGAATATGATAAGCTTGAAGCAGATGACCGTATTGACATTTATGTCAGCAATGAACTTCAAACGCTTCTTGGCTTGTCTGATAGACATATTGAAATTATTAATAGACAAACTGAAAGTTCAGAAGCTTACCTAGAAAAGAACCTATCTCTAAAAGAGTTTGGAGGTTTTATTACTGGGGTATATAGCCATAAATTCGATTATGATAATAAGACCGTTATCCAGTCGGTAGATAGAGGTCCGAATGTTTTTTTTAACCTCGACTATGAAGGTGCACAGTCTATAGACTATAAATTTGATAGAGGTATTAAAGTTATTAGTAAAAGAATTGGTAGTCAAGAGGAGTACTTTGATTTTCTGATATTACCTGAACAATTAAAGTTAGGTCAAGAGTGGACGAATAGAAGACGGTGTGTGCTTTCTGCATTAGATTATCAACTGGAAACTGCCATTGGAGTTTTAGACACCATAGAGGTCTCTCACTTTGAAAATGGTTTCTTAGTCTTTAAGAAATATTATGCAAGAAATCTTGGACTAGTTGCTACAGATTACGGTAATGGATGGGATAAAATCATTAAAATTGACTATACAAAATAGAAGTTCATTTTTATGGACTTTTTTTTGATGCTTGTATGTGATTCTATTAAAGAACAATGGTTTTAAACTTTGAAAGCCTTGGAATAACTTTGTTTCAGAAAAATAATATTTTACTCTTATGACGTCTTTAACTTGTACAATTGTATACGATTATATGAAAATGTGGTTATATTGTATACTATACGCAAGAATTTAGTAAATATAATTGTATACCATTATTCTTCTGCAATTTTTATTGCATAATCTATAGGGTGTGTTATTATGTAGATGATTCAATAAAGATTTAACAAAGTTTGTTAAAAAATAGCGATCTAACATAAGTGAAATCGCTTAAAAAAAGCGTAAGAAAACAAACGTTTTCTTAAAGATAACAAGAATAAAGGGGGTCTTCACGTTGAGCGGGAAGAAGAACTTAGAAATCAAAAAAGAATGGTGTAAAGGTTGTGGCATTTGTGTAGCATTTTGCCCGAAGCAAGTATTAGCTTTAGACTCAAATGAAAAAATTGATATCGTAAATAGAGATGCATGTATCTCATGTGGACAATGTGAATTAAGATGTCCAGACTTTGCGATCTTCTTAACAGGAGGTAACGAATAATGGCTGAAAAGAACGTAAAATTACTACAAGGTAATGAGGCTTGTGTAGAAGGTGCTTTATATGCAGGTATGACATTCTACTCTGGTTACCCAATCACACCATCAACTGAGATTGCTGAAGACTCAGCTTTAAAGCTACCTAAGGTAGGTGGCAAGTTTATTCAGATGGAAGATGAAATCGCTGGTATTGCTGCTGCAATCGGTGGTTCATTAACAGGTGCTAAATCAATGACTGCAACTTCAGGTCCTGGTTTATCATTAAAATTAGAAAATATCGGCTATGCTGCAATTGCAGAAATTCCGTTAGTAATAGTAAATGTACAAAGAGGTGGTCCATCTACTGGTCTTCCTACATCTCCTGCACAAGGTGACATCATGCAAGCTAAATGGGGTTCACATGGTGACTACCCAATTATCGCATTATCACCACAGTCAGTAAGAGAAACTTTTGATTTAACAGTAAGAGCTTTTAACTTAGCTGAAAAATATAGAACACCTGTTATTTTATTAACAGATGAAGTTGTGGGCCACATGAGAGAAAAAATTGTTATCCCAGAGCCAGGTGAGTTAGAAATATTTGATAGAATTAAGCCAGAAGCAAACACTGATTATAAGGCTTACAAAGTTGAAGAAGGTGACATCGTTCCTAAAATGGCGCCATTCGGTGCAGGTTATAGATACCATGTAACTGGTTTATTCCATGATGAGACTGGTTTCCCATCAAACTCTTCAGAAAACGCTAAATTTATGTTAGATAGAATGATGGCTAAAATTGAAGATAACAAAGAAGACATCATCACTTATGACGAGTTCATGATGGAAGATGCAGAGTTTGTTATCATCTCTTACGGTTCATCTGCTAGAACATGTAAAACTTCTGTTAGAAAGTTAAGAGAAAGAGGCATTAAGGCTGGTTTATTTAGACCAATTACTATTTGGCCATCTCCACAAGATCAAATCAAAGAGATCGGTAAAAAAGTAGACAATATTTTAGTAGCTGAAATGAACTTAGGTCAGTACTCGCAAGAAGTTGAGAGACTTGTAAAGTCAGATGCTGAAGTACACCATATTGGCCGTGCTAATGGTGAAGTTTTAACACCAGACGAAATTGTTTCTAAAGTAATGGAGGTTCTATAATGAATAGCGAATTAGTATCAAAGTTCTTCAGAGAAGACAAATTACCTCATATTTGGTGCCCTGGTTGTGGCCACGGTATCATCATGCGTTCTATTGCTGAGGCAATTAATAACTTAGGTTTAGATAAAGATAAGGTTGTTGTAGTATCAGGTATCGGTTGTTCATCTAGAGCACCTGGTTACATGGACTTTAACACACTACATACAACACATGGTAGAGCATTGGCTTTCGCAACTGGTGTAAAGCATGCAAACCCAGAATTAGAAGTAATTGTAATTACGGGTGACGGTGATGCTTCAGCAATCGGTGGTAACCACTTAATCCACGCTTGTAGAAGAAACATCGGCATCACAACAATTGTATTTAACAACAACATTTATGGTATGACAGGTGGTCAATACTCTCCAACGACTCCTACAGGCGACTTAGGTACAACGGCTCCTTACGGAAATGTGGATCCAGCGTTTGATATCGCGAAGTTGGCAGCGGCTGCAGGTGCAACTTATGCTGCAAGAACAACTGCTTACCATGCAAGACCAATGACTAAGTACATTGAAAAAGCAATTGCTCATAAAGGTTTCTCTTTAGTAGAAGCTATCTCTGTTTGTCCAACATACTATGGTAGAAAGAACAAAAAAGGTTCAGCTGTTGCAATGATGAACTTCTTAAAAGATTCTTTTGTAGATGTAAAGGCTGCTGAGAAGTTACCTGCTGAGAAATTAGTTGGTAAGCACATTATGGGTGAATTCAAACATGACGAAACTCAAACAGAATATACAGAAAAATATGCAGAAATCATTGAGCGTATGAAAGGAGCTAAATAATGTCTAATCAAGTAGAATTAAGATTATCTGGATCAGGTGGACAAGGTCTTTTACTTGCTGGTATTATCCTTTCAGAAGCAGCAATCGGTGAAGATAAGAATGCAGTTCAAACGCAGTCTTATGGTCCTGAGGCACGTGGTGGTGCTTCTAAGGCAGAAGTTATCATCTCAAATGAAGATATTGACTTCCCAAAAGTAACTGCTCCAAACGTAGTTTTAGCATTAACTCAAGTTGCTGCTGATAAATATGTTGAATCTGTGCGAGAAGATGGTATAGTTATAGTAGATTCAAAAATAGTTTTACCTGAAACGTTAAAGTGCGACAAAGTGATCAGTGTACCAATTATTGATACAGCGATTGATAAAATCGGTAAGTCGATTGTTGCTAACATCATTGCAATTGGTGTTATCCAACAAGCTACTCAAATTGTATCTAAAGAAGTAGTTGAAGCTGCGGTACTTAAGAGAGTTCCAAAAGGTACTGAAGATCTAAATAAAGCAGCACTTCAAGCAGGTTATGAGTTAGCGAAATAATAAGGAGTGTGTCATGAGCGGAGAATACAAAGATCTACTAAATCGTATACAGAGTCGGTTTAAGAAGCTGAGTAAGGGACAGAAGCGGATTGCAGATTATATACTCAATAATTACGATAAGGTTGCGTTCATGACAGCAGCTTCATTAGGACAAGCAGTTGATGTAAGTGAATCAACTGTTGTTCGCTTTGCAAATGCTTTAGGTTATGGTGGTTATCCAAAACTACAAAAGGCTTTACAGGAGTCTATTAAGACCAAGTTGACAACTGTTCAGAGATTTGAAATGTCTAAGGAGTTAGAATCAAATTCAGATTTGTATAGAAAGATCATGACTCAGGACATTGAAAATATTCAAAGGTCCTTGGATGATTTGGATATGGATAATTTGATGAACATTGCTGATGAAATCCATAAGGCCAGACGTGTTTACGTATTAGGTCTAAGATCTTCAGCTGTACTGGCTCAATATTTATCCTTTTATTTAAACTTTGCTATTGATCGTGTAAATGTTATACCTGTAGGTGTTTTGGACCCATTTGATTCTGTTATCAACTTATCTGAGGAAGATTTATTGATTGTCATTACTTTCCCTAGATATTCGAATCAGACATTAAAGCTTGCAAAATATGTTCATGAAAAAAATGTACCGATTATTTCTATTACCGATTCAGTATTGTCGCCAGTGGCTTCTATGTCAAAACATACTTTAACAGCCAAGTACGACATGATGACATTTATTGATTCATTGGTTGCACCTATGAGTGTGATCAACTCTTTGATACTGGCAGTTGGTATGAAAAACCGAGAGTTCTTGGACCATAAATTTAAGGAATTAGAAAAGATATGGGAAGAGTCTCATACTTACAGTGATAAGTATGAAGCGGAAACGAAATATTGATATAAAAGTACATCTATTGTATAATCTTAAAGTAGCATACCATCTTAGGATGGTATGTTTTTTAGTTTAACTCCATTTATAATGGATGTAGAAAGAAGGGTATGTATGTTTTTAAGTATTGCAGTCGATGGTCCAGCTGGATCAGGTAAATCTACCGTAGCTAAGGCGGTAGCTAAAAATCTAGGAATTACCTATTTGGATACAGGTGCTATGTATCGTATGGTAACTTTAGATGTCTTAAGAAATAAGGTTTCAATAAAGGATATGGAGGCCATAAAAACTTTATTGGATAAAATAAAAATTGAATTTAGAACAGAAGGTTTGTTTTTAAATAACGATGATGTGACGACAGAAATTAGAAATGATGTTGTAGCCAATCATGTATCGGATGTAGCTGCTATTGGCATTGTTCGTGAAAAAATGGTGGCTATGCAACGTGAGATTGCAAAAGGTCAATCCATCATCATGGATGGTCGTGATATCGGTACTCATGTATTAAAGGATGCATCACACAAGTTTTACCTGGTAGCTTCTGTAGAAGAAAGAGCCAAAAGACGTCTTCTTGAATTTGAAGCACAAGGTATAGATATGACCCTTGAAGAGCTGATGAAGGACATAGAAAGAAGAGATGGCATTGACTCAAACAGAGAGATTAATCCACTTAAACAAGCTCATGATGCTATACTTGTTGATACAACTAAAATGACGATTGAAGAAGTAATAAACTTTATTATGTCGGAGGTAAATCATGCGTAAATTTATCAAGTTGATGTTTCGTTTCTATTATAAGATCATGTTTGGTGTTAAAGTTCATGGCCTAGAGAAATTGCCAGACAGAGATGCCTATTTGATTTGTTCTAACCACTTAGATGCGAGAGATCCTTTTGTCATCGGTTCTGCCCTTGATCCAGAAATATCAATTCTTGCTAAAAAAGAACTCTTTAAGAATAAGATTGTTGCATGGTTTATTTCTTTAAATGGTGCCATTCCAGTAGACCGTGAAGCCAATGACATCTCTGCAATTAAGGGGGCTTTAAAGATCCTAAAGGGTGGCAATGTTATGATGTTGTTTCCTGAAGGTACAAGAAATAAAACCAAGGTGCCTTTAGAAGCTAAACCTGGTGTGGCCATGATTGCTGTTAAAGCCAAAGTACCGATTGTACCTATTTCATTTATAGCAGAGTACAAACACTTTAAGAAAATGCATGTGGTTATCCATGATCCTATATATTTAGATGAGTATTTTGATCAAAGAATGACAACAGAAAAATATCAGGAAATTTCACAAAACATTCTTGATAAGATTTATGAAGGTGTGAATGATGAAAATTATAATAGCTGATAAGGCAGGTTTTTGCTTTGGTGTAAAACGTGCTGTAGATATGGCCATTAATTATACAGAAAGTCATGATTCTTTAATCAGCCTAGGCCAGTTGATTCATAATGACCAGGTAACCAATAGACTTGAAAAGAATGGGTTGGTCAAGGTGGACAATCTTGAAGGCTTAAAAGACAAGACTGTTCTTATAAGGTCTCATGGTGTAGGCAAAGATATCTATGAGAAAAGTGAAGCTCAGAATCTAGAGATGCTTGATGCCACATGTCCTTTTGTGAAAAAAGTCCACCGCATCGTACATGACTATCATGACAAGGGTTATAAGATTATTATAGTCGGCAACAAGGACCATCCAGAAATCATAGGAATCAATGGTTGGTGCAAGAATGAGGCTTTGATAGTTTCAGATGAAAATGAGCTGCCTGTGCTTGATAAAGGACCTTACTGCCTGGTTGCTCAAACGACCCTCAAACTGTCTGTTTGGAATGGTCTTGTAGATAAGGTTAAATCTTTTGACGTAGAAGCAGAGTTCTTTAATACCATATGTTCTGCAACTGCAGAAAGACAAAGAGCTGCCATGGCGCTAGCCCCTAAGGTAGACTTGATGATTGTCATTGGTGGCTATCATTCATCCAATACAAGAAAGCTCTATGAAATTTGCTCAACGTTATGTGAAGAAACCCTACATGTTGAAAAAAAATCAGATTTAGTGATGACTAATCTAGATAAGTATGTTATGATAGGTATAACTGCGGGTGCTTCGACACCTGATTGGGTAATTGAAGAGATTGTCGATCATTTGAAGGCCATGCAGTAAAAAATTTTAATATGAGAGAGGTAATTGTTAATGGAAAACAATAATTCAATGGCAGAATTGCTAGAACAATTTGAGAAAGACTTTGTAGTACCAAAGAAAGGTGAACTTGTTAAGGGTAAAGTTGTATCTGTAAGTGACAAGGAAATCGTTGTTAATATCGGTTATAAAGCTGATGGTATCATTCCTAAGTCTGAAGTATCGAACAACGATGTAAACCTAAAAGAATTCGCGCAAGAGGGCCAAGAATTAGAAGTTTATATTCTTAAAAAAGATGATGGTGACGGTAACGTATTGTTATCATTAAAGAGAATTGCTCAGTTAAAAGACTGGACAGAATTAGAGAAGTTAGCTGAAGATGCTACTACTATTACAGTAACTATTAAAGAAGCTGTTAAGGGTGGTGTGATTGCATACTACAACGAGATCAGAGGTTTCATTCCAGCATCTCAAATCGCTTTACACTATGTAAATGATTTATCAGTATACGTAGGTCAAACTATCGAAGCTAAGATTCTTGAAGTAAACAAGAACAAGAGAAGAGCTGTATTCACTAGAAAGCAATTATTATCTGAAGAGTTATCAGAGAAGAAAGCTGAACTTTGGGGTAACATCTCTGAAGGTGCTGTTGTTAAAGGTGAAGTTAAGAGAATTACAAGCTTTGGTGCTTTCGTAGATATCGGTGGCTTAGACGGTTTAATCCACATTTCAGAAATGTCTTGGGGTAGAATCAAGTCTCCTAAAGAAGCTGTTAAGATTGGTGATACTGTAGAAGTTAAGGTATTAACAATTGACAAAGAGACTGAAAAAGTATCTTTATCATTAAAGCAAGTTAAGAACGATCCATGGATTGAGTTCGATAACAACTACAAAGTAAACGATGTAGTATCTGCTAAAGTAGTAAACTTAACTGACTTCGGTGCATTCTTAGAGATTGAGCCAGGTTTAGAGGGTTTAGTACACATTTCTCAAATTTCTGCTGAAAGAATTGAGAAGCCGGCTGACGTATTAAAGATTGGTGATGCTTGTGACGCTAAGATCATTGAAGTGAACTTAGAAGAAAGAAAAATCAAATTATCAATCAGAGCTATCGACGAGCCTGAAACTGCAGAAGTTCAAGAATAGAAAATTGAATAGGACCGTAATGGTCCTATTTTTTATTTCAATGCATAAACTTAATGATTTAGGGTACCTAATATCTTATAGGAGGCTTATACATGACACCATATGAAAAATTTAAAAGCCAAGTTTATAAAAAAACTGGAATAGATTTGTCCTTATACAAAGAAAGACAAATGAAACGCCGTATCGAATCAATGATTAAAAGAAACGGTAAGAAGAATTTTGACGAATATTATGATCTGATCAATACAGATTTAGATAAGTTTAATGAGTTTATCAATTACTTAACAATCAATGTATCTGAGTTTTTTAGAAATGCCAACCAGTGGGAGATTTTAAAGTCTACTGTTCTTCCTCAGTTGATGGAAGGCAGATCAACTTTAAAAGTATGGTCTGCTGCTTGTTCTACAGGTGAGGAGCCTTATACCATTGTTATGGTATTAAGTAACTTCTTACCACTCAGTAAAATTAAAATTCAAGCTTATGACATTGATGATGAAGCTATCAACAAGGCAAAAGCAGGTGTTTATTCTGAAAAGAGTATTGCCAATGTTCCTGAAGAATTTAAGAAGAAATATTTCACCAAGGTTGGAAATTCATATAAAATTTCAGATGAGATAAAAAGATGTGTTGAGTTTAAGAAATTTAACTTGTTAAGCGACAAATATCCATCTGGCTATGATTTGATTGTTTGTAGAAATGTAATGATTTACTTTACTGAAGAAGCTAAAGATGAAATGTATCATAACTTCAATGGTGCACTTAGAGAAGGTGGGGTACTCTTTGTAGGTTCTACCGAGCAGATTATTCTTCCGGCTAAGTACAAGTTTAAATCTTCAAAGACATTCTTTTATGAAAAATATAAGTAAAAAAGACACTATACAGTGTCTTTTTTTAACGATATTATACTTTAATATCGATAGATGCGCCTTTTCCTGGTTCTACACTGGCTTGCATTAACTTTGCCAGCTGTTCGGTATTCTCAGTTGCTGTGTCCATTGCCATTTTAGCAACAGCCAATGAAACTTGAGATGCCAAATTCATTTGACTACTCACCATAGAAAAACCTGCAATATCCATAGCATCACATCCTTTAACATATTATCGGCATAAATTAAAAAATCATTTACTATTTTATTTCTAGGGTAAGGGCCTATTGGTAATTTTCAAGCAGTAACATTTTTTCTTTTAAAGTGCTTTCAACTTCTTCGATGGTGTATGATAGATGTCTGGTTACATCTGAGTTGTTTTCATCGATTAAACGAAACTTGATTTCGCTTAATTTGTCTCTTAGAACTATAATTTCATTTAATAAAATATCTTTTGTCATAACATCACCTCAAGATATTCATACCCGATAGAAAAAACACTAACCAATTTAATGAAAAAACTTTCATTCTGATTCAAGAACGTTTATAATAATTAAAGAATTGGGAGGGGTTTCATGAACAAAGAATTGATGATAGAAAAACACAGCATTTTAAAAGATATGATGGCCTATAAGCCACTTTTATGGCAAAATCCAAGATATGAAAAAACGGATCTAGCAACGGCAGAACTCGACTTTACAATTTCAGATATTATTGATGCAGAAGCGAGATTAAGAAGATTTCAACCTTTTTTAGAAAAGGCATTTGATTTACAAGGTATCATAGAGTCTCCTCTATTAGAATTAGAGGGATATCGACCTGTAAAGCTATTTATGAAAGCAGACCATGCACTGCCTATTTCAGGCTCAATTAAGGCTAGAGGTGGTATATATGAGATATTAAGATATGCTGAGCAGCTTCTATTTAAGAATAACCTACTGACCATTGAAGATGATTATTCGATATTGAATACTCAGGCATTTCAAAAGTTTTTTTCTAGATATGAAATTGTGGTTTCGTCAACTGGAAATCTTGGACTCAGTATCGGCATTATCTCTGCATCTTTAGGTTTTAAAGTTAAAGTTCATATGTCACATGATGCCATGACTTGGAAAAAAGAAAAGCTTAGAAGCATTGGCGTAGAAGTGATTGAACACACATCAGATTATTCTCAAGCAGTAATAGAAGGCAGAAGGGCCTCTGATTTAAAGAGTAATTCTTATTTTGTCGATGATGAAAATTCTATCAATCTTTTTATGGGTTATGCGGTTTCGGCATTACGATTAAGAGACCAACTGGATAAATTGAAAGTACTAGTTACAGATGACAGCCCTCTATTTGTTTACATACCATGTGGTGTTGGTGGCGGTCCTGGTGGCGTTTGTTATGGACTTAAAGAAGTCTTTGGTGATAGGGTCCACGTATATTTTGTAGAACCGACCCACTCGCCCTGTATGCTTCTTGGAATGGCGACTGAAACACATGATGAATATTGTGTTCAAGATTTTGATATTGATAACATTACCATTGCAGATGGTCTTGCGGTAGGACGTGCATCTAAGTTTGTGGGTAAGACCATAGACAAAATGCTCGCTGGCATTTCAACAGTATCAGATGACACCTTATACAAATATCTTAAAGATATGGTTGATAGGTATCAAATCAAACAAGAACCTTCTGCATTAGCAGGATTTCAAGGTTTAGATGATATTTTAAATGCTGATCCTGTACATGGTCATATGACCATTACAAAAGAACAGGTTCAAAATGGAACGCATATTGTATGGTCGACAGGCGGTAACATGGTACCTGAAGATATAATGACCAAGTATTACAGAAACGCTCAAGAAGTTTAAGCGGCGTTTATAGAAATAAGATATAAAATCAGTGGGAAGACCTACTGATTTTTTTGATGAGCACTTTCTACTTTTATACCGCTATCAAATTTTTCGTTTATAGAATGTACTAAATGCTAAAAATAAACAATCTTCTCAAGCATGAGATAAGACAAAATGATGCTCCTTTATTAGTAAGACAAGTTTTCTGAAAAAAAGTTTAAAAAAAGTTTTGTTTTTTTTAGAAAATGGGTATAGATTGTATAAGAAAGGTTGGTGGCTTATGAATGTGACAATTGATGCAAGTGAATTTAACACTATTGAGGAATTGCATGAGCTTTTAAAAGAAAAACTGAGTTTTCCTGACGATTATGCAGATACTCTAGATGATTTGTGGGACAGCTTAATGAATCATTGTGCTTTACCACTGAATCTTTACTGGACAGACTTTGAAGTAAGCAAAACTTTAATCGGAGACTCTTTGGAAGAGATAGTAGTCCTTCTTAACGAGGCTCATGATGAGATAGATGACTTTGTCATAGAATTTCAATAAACTCGGTAAATACTCCAGAAGATTTCTGGAGATTTCTTTTTGTTTGAACCAGAATAATTATATTTATTTTATAACTTATTTTGTAACACTAAATATGTTATGATAACAAGTGAGAGATTTAAGATCATATAGAATGAAAGAGAGGCATTTATGTTAAAAAAGAGAGAAGACATTGATCAGAAGTATAAATGGAATCTAGATTCATTGTATCCTTCTGACCAAGCCTGGGAAGATGATTATAAACTTGCTGAAGCTATGTTTGAAGAATTAAAGAAAATGGAAGGCAGCATTCTTTCATCTTCAGAGAATTTTAAGAAGAACCTAGAGCTTAGTTTAGACTCTAGTAGAAAGGTTTCAAGAATAGCAACTTATGCAAAAATGAAGCAAGATGAAAATACAAAGGACAGCCATTATCAAGAACTAAATGGACGTGCTTCAAATCTTGGCGTAAAGTTTAGTGAAGCAACTTCTTATATTGTTCCTGAAATGATGATGGGTGATGAAGAGACTATTAGAAATTATTTAAAAGAGGATGGTTTAAAACTTTATACACAACATGTAAATGATATTTTAAGAGCGAGACCTCATACATTAACGCCGGGAGAAGAAGCGATTATGGCAGGTGCTAGTGAGTTATTTACTGCGCCGAGTACTGCTTTTGGCATGTTAAACGGTGCAGACCTTAAGTTTCCTAACGTAGGAAAAGATTCATTAACACATGGTTCTTTTATTCCTTTTATGATGAAAAAAGACAGAGCTGTTCGTGAAGAAGCTTTTAAGAAGTACTACAAGGTATTTGATGAACATAAAAATACATTTGCAAGTCTATTGTCATCAGAAGTAAAAAAGAATATTTTTAACGCTAAGGCTAGAAAACATACATCTGCAAGAGCGTGTGCTTTGCATGATAACAATGTACCAGAATCAGTTTATGATAACTTAATTGAAGCAGTACACAAAAATCTACCTGCTATGCACAGATACATTGATCTTAGAAAGAAAATGTTGCGTGTTGATAAGCTAAGACCATTTGACTTATATGTACCACTCATTGATGATGTGGATATGAAGTATGCTTATGAAGACGGTAGAGATACGGTACTTAAGTCTTTAGAGATTTTAGGTGATGACTATCTTGGTCCTGTTAGAGATGCTTTTGAAGATTCTTGGATTGATGTTTACGAAAATGAAGGTAAAAGATCAGGTGCCTACTCATGGGGAACTTATGATTCAAAACCTTATATCCTCTTAAACTATCATGATGAATTAGGGGATGTCTTCACTTTAACCCATGAAATGGGTCATTCGATGCATTCTTACCTAACTAGAAAGAATCAGCCGTATGTATATGGTAACTACAGTATTTTTGTTGCTGAAGTTGCATCAACAACAAACGAGGCTTTACTAAATAAATACTTACTTGATAATGTTAAAGAAAAGAATGAACGTCTCTACTTATTAAACAATTATCTTGAAAACTTTAGAGGGACAGTTTTCAGACAAACTATGTTTGCTGAATTTGAAAGAGATATTCATGCTTATGCTGCTGATGGCGGTGCATTAACAGCTGATCAGTTATGTAAAATGTATAGAGACCTTAATGCTAAATACTATGGTGAAAGCTTAGATATTGATGCAGAACTTGATTTAGAATGGGCTAGAATTCCTCATTTCTATTACAACTTCTATGTCTTCCAATATGCGACAGGTTTCTCTTCTGCAGTTGCTTTAGCTGACAAAATGGTTAATGAAGGCCAACAGGCTGTTTCTGATTATAAGTCTTTCTTAGGTGCAGGCTGCTCGGATTATCCTATTGAAGTATTAAAGGCTGCAGGTGTAGATATGACGACACCAGAACCGGTAGATAACGCCCTTAACGTCTTTAATGCATTGGTAGAAGAAATGGAAAAATTGATTAACTTATAATAATTAGGATGCTTTTGCATCCTTTTTTCTTCATTATTTTTACTCTTTGTAATATAATTGTTTTAGATAAAAGAATAAAAGAGAGGTAGACATGAAATACCAAGATATTATCCTTTATTTAGAAAAAGAGATTAACGAGAAGAGACTGGTCTCAGGCAGTAAGCTGCCTTCGGTAAGGCTTCTTTCTCATGAACTCAATTGTTCCAAATCGACGGTTATGAAGGCTTATGATGAACTTGTTAAAAACAAGCTTGCCTATGTGATTGATAAAAATGGTTATTATCTCATGAATGAACCTGAAAACAGATTGATGTCCAATCGAGTTGATTTTACACTAGATAACTCTCGGAGGGCCTATCAGACCAATGATTTACAACGTTTGATGAACAAAGGGTTCAGTCATTATCGTTTGGATTATGATGAAGTAGAAGGTTATTATGCCTTTAGAGAATCTATGAAAAGGTACTTCAAGAGTCGTAAGATATTTGCATCGGTTCATGACATTTTTACATTTCCAAGCCTTGTGCAAAGTCTTCTAAGTGTCTTGTCGATTGCCTCTTTTGATAGGGTCTTGGTTGAAAATGCAACTGATCCAAGGTTGACAGACTTGTTTAAAAGACACAAGAACATATCAACTTATTCTTTTATAGATTATGATGAAAATCTACTGGAGTTGAAACTGATACAAGACAAGGTAAAGTTAATTGTATTAACGCCGCATGTCCACTTGCCGACTGGTAAGTCCATGGATCTTGAAGAAAAGATGAAGTTGATAAATATATGTCAAAGACATGGTGTTTATATACTTGAAATCAACCAATGTGAGGATGGACTGTCCTACATTGAGTCTCAATCCCTTTATGCACTTGACAAGCAAAATATCGTCTTTCACTTAAAAACATTTGATAAAATTTTCTCCAAGGAATTAAAGTCAAGTGTTCTAGTCACACCGCCTGATATGTCAAAAAAGATTCTTTATTATAAGGATGTTTATATAGGAAAAGAGGCTGTGTTTGAATCTTTGATTTTAAACGAAATGATTGAAGATGATGCTTATTTAGATGAATATAAGAAAGCGCTTGAACACTTCAGAGACGCTGTAACATCTTACTTTGAAGGTGATTCAGATCTTTATAAGATTTACAAGTCTGAGGCTTCTAATTTTATATTTGTCAGCGTACCTTTTCATTATAATTTAGAAACTGTGATACAAGAAATGAATCACAGGAATGTACATATAGAAAACATATCCAAGTACTTTGTAGATGATCATGATTTAAAGGGCTTTATTTTATCTCTATCTATGGTTTCTAATAAAGCCATTCATGAAAGTATGCAAATTGTCAGTGATATGTTGATTTAGGAGGAGTGTTATGGCAGTTAAGATTTTAACGGATTCGGGTTGTGATTTACCAAAATCGATTACAGATAGCCTGAATATTGAGGTCATGCCTTTGATTGTTTATCTAAACGATGAAGAGCATTATGATGGAGAAGTTGATCCAAAATTCTTTTTTGATAGCATGAGAAAAGGGGCAAAAACTAGGACTGCGCAGATTACAGCACCTATGTTTGAAGAAACTTTTACCAGGCTTGCAGAAACAGGTGATGATGTTCTTTACATAGCTTTTTCATCGGGTTTATCTGGGACTTACCAAACGTCTGAATTGGTAAAGAATGATCTGTTATCATCCCACCCAGAATATAAAATACATATTATTGACTCTAAAGCTGCTTCCATAGGATTTGGCTTAGTGGTTTACTATGCTGGTAAATTGGCGCAAGAAGGCAAAAGCATTGATGAAATAATTAAGGCGACAGAATTTAACTGTAAACACATGGAGCATATATTTACTGTAGATGACCTTGAGTATCTTTATAGAGGTGGCAGAGTTTCTAGAGGTGCTGCTGTTATGGGGTCTATGCTTAATATCAAGCCGATATTGGATGTGGAAGATGGTAAGCTGATACCAGTTCAAAAGATACGTTCTAGAAAAAAAGCTATGAAGAGAATGGTGGAAATGATGGGTGAGAGGGGTGTAAACCTCGATAAGCAGATGATTGCTATCAACCATGGTGATGATTTAGAAGCTGCTGAATCTTTAAAAGCAATGATTACTGAAAAATATGGATGTAATGATTTTATTGTTAACTACGTTGGTTGCGTCATAGGCGCTCATTCGGGTCCTGGTACTTTGTCTGTATTTTTTCTTAATGAAATTAAATAATCTCTAACAATAAAACAACGCGCCTAATGCGCGTTGTTTTCTATGACTTCTAATGACTCTAGAGCCTTATAAGATGATCTTACCAGTGGGCTTGATGCCACTGCCTTAAAGCCTAATTCGTAGGCTATGTCTTCGTATTTCTTAAACTCATCAGGATGAATGTATCTTTGCATCTTTACATGTTGATCAGAAGGTTGCATATATTGACCGATTGTAACGATGTCGCATCCTGCTTGTCTTAAATCTTTAAGTGTTTGAATCACTTGATCTTCAGTTTCGCCTAAACCGAGCATAATGCCTGACTTGGTTACCATAGAAGGGTCTAAATGCTTGATGGTTTTGATGACTTCTAGTGACTGGTCGTAGTCGGCTTCAGGTCGAACATCTTCGTATAACGATTTTACGGTTTCTATGTTGTGATTATAAACATCCGGTTTTGATTCTACAACGATTTTAATTAGCGATTCTACACCGTTAAAGTCTGGTGTTAAGACTTCTATACTTGTATCAGGGTTATGTTTTCTGATTGCAAGTACTGTTTTCTTAAAATGTTCAGCACCTTGATCGAGTAGATCGTCTCTAGTGACAGAAGTAATAACAGCGTGTTTTAAGCCTAAATCTTTAATGGCTTGTGCGACATTTTCAGGTTCGTTTACATCAAGAGATTCTGGTGGGTTAGAAGTAACATTACAAAATCTACAGTGTCTGGTACATTCTTTGCCCAGTATCATAAAGGTAGCTGTTTTTGAAGAAAAACACTCTAAACGATTGGGGCAGTTTGCTGCTTGGCAAACGGTATTTAAATTGTATTGTTTAAGTAGGTTGTTGACCTTGTTTAAGTGAGCGGTGCTAGAGAGTCTAACACGCATCCATTCTGGTTTTCTTTCCATAAATCCCCCCTTAGAAGAACAGGCTGATTATTTCATCTGCAGTGATATTTTTTAAGTAGTCGTCTAGATTGAACTGATTCAATGTTTCTTTGATTGCATTTTCTTCATGGGTAACATCTATTAAGGCGCTTTCGATATCCGCTACATCAAATCTACTGAAGAAGTCACCAAACATTTTTACGCCGGCGATTTTTCCTTTTGTAATTTCGTAATATACTTCAAGTACGCCGCCGGAGAACTTGTTACTTCTATAGCTTGTATACTTTGGTGAGTTGCCGTAATTCCATTCCCATGTTTTAAATCTCTGATTTTCAATTTCTTCAATCTTTTTGATATCTTCATCAGTAAACTCGTAAAACTCAGCATCTTCTACGGTTTCTAGTATGTGTTGGTTTATAAGTTGTCTAAACTTAATGATATCAATATCGTCTTTTAAGTGTGCTTTAATATTGGTTACACGGCTTTTAACAGACGAGATACCTTTAGATTCATATTTGATTTTCGGAGGATTAATAGATTTGGTTAAATCGCCTAAATCTGAAGAAAATAACAAGGTACCGTGGTGTAAAAGTCTGTCTTTATACTTGTACTGGGCATTACCAGAGAATTTCTTACCCTCAATGGTTAAATCGTTTCTGCCTGAGAATTCAGCATTTACACCAAGCTTTTGAAGTACTTCTAAAATTGGTTTGGTAAATTTTCTGAAGTCTGAAAACGATTTCTTATCTGTAACGATAAAGGCGAAATTTGTATTTCCTAAATCACAAAAAACAGTGCCGCCGCCAGATAATCTTCTGACTACATCGATATCATTTTCTTTGACATAATCATAATTTACTTCAGCTAAAGCGTTTTGATTTTTACCGATAAGAACGGACCTCTTGGCTCTCCAAAGCATGAATATATCATCGTTGAAGCACTTCATCATATATTCTTCTGCGGCCATATTGAAGCTTAAAGATGTGTTTTCATTTAAAACTATTTTCATGTATTCCTCCTTGAATCTTATTGGAATCATCATACCATAAATCCACAGTTTGTAAAGTGATGAATATTGTTAAAAAAATATCTTTCGAAATATTGTGACAATTTGAGAAAAAGTTCTTTACTTTTACTATAAAATCATTTAGTATTATAAATAATTAATTTAATATTGTTCCAAGTGATTGCATCCGGGAGATACTGGGTAAACAGTAGCCGAAGGAGAAATCTTATTGATCTCAATAAATAAGAGAAACTCTCAGGCAAATGGATCGGTGCATGATGGAACTCTGGAAAAGCGAAAGCGCCGAAGGAGAAACAGTTATTCTGGAAACTCTCAGGTTACGATACAGAGACACGATTGAGGCTATTTTAGTCATGCATTCGTGTTTTTTTAATATGCGTCTATAAAACGTCTATAAAATGTTACTATAAACGTCAAAAGAGTATTTTAATCCATAGGCTTTTATGTCATAATGAGCTTGAGATTAATAGAAGGGAGATAATACATGTCTTTAAAACACACACCACTTTACGAACAACACGTAAAAGCAAAGGGTCAAATTGTTGATTTTGCCGGGTTTGAGTTACCTATTCAGTATGTTGGGATAACAGAAGAACATGAGGCAGTTAGAAACAATGTTGGTCTATTCGACGTATCCCATATGGGTGAAGTTGAAGTTAAGGGAAAAGATGCACTTAAGTTTGTTCAAAACTTAGTTGCAAACAATGTACGTAAGTTAGTTGATAATCAGGTACTATACACAGTCATGTGTTATGAGAATGGTACAGTTGTTGATGATTTACTGGTTTATCGATTTGAAGAGGACTATTTCTACTTAGTAATCAATGCTGCTAATGTAGACAAAGACTTTGAATGGATGAAAGGTCAATCTGAAGGATTTGATATCTCTTTAGAAAATATTTCAGATAATGTTGCACAACTGGCTCTTCAAGGTCCGAATGCTCAGGATATTCTACAAGGTCTTGTAGATGTGGATTTAAAATCAATTGAGTTTTTCCACTGTAACAGACAAGTCATGATTGGCGATGTAAAAGCGCTAGTGTCTAGAACTGGTTATACAGGTGAAGATGGTTTTGAGATTTATGTTTCTAATAACGATGCTGTGAAAGTTTGGGAGTTGTTGATTGATAAAGATGTCATGCCGATAGGTTTAGGCGCTAGAGATACACTTAGATTTGAAGCGTGTCTACCACTTTATGGTCATGAGATCAGTGACGAAATTAATCCATTAGAAGCTGGTTTGTCAATGTTTGTTAAGTTAGACAATGATGATTTCATTGGTAAAGATGCTTTGGTAGAGATCAAAGAGACTGGTATTAAGAGAAAACTTGTTGGTCTTGAGATTGCAAAAGGTATTGCAAGAGAAGGTTATGAAGTGCTTTGTGACGATCAAGTAATTGGTCATATTACAACCGGTTATAAGTCGCCAACAGTTGGTAAGAGTGTGGCTCTTGCATTAGTTGATAGAAGTTATGGCGAAATGGGTAAACAATTAATGGTACAGGTTCGTAAGAAGCAGGTACCTGCAACTATAATAAGTAAGAGATTTTATAAGAAGAACTATAAGAAATAGGAGGGTAATATGAAGGTTTTAGAAAATTTAAAGTACACGAAGGAACATGAATGGTTAAAGGTAGAAGGCAATACAGCTACATTTGGTATTACTGATTATGCTCAAAATATGCTTGGTGGTATCGTTTATGTTGAATTACCAGATGAAGAAGATGAATTAGAAAAAGGTGAAAACTTTGCTGTAATCGAGTCTGTAAAGGCTGCAACTGATATTCTTGCACCAGTTGATGGTACAGTTCTAGAAGTTAATGAAGACTTAGATGATGAGCCAGAAAAAATGAATGAAGCGCCTTACGAAGCATGGGTAGTTAAGATCGAGTTATCAGATGTATCTCAATTAGATGAGTTTATGGATGCTGCTGCTTATGAAAAGTTCTGTGAGGAGGAGGCGTAGATGTTTCCATACATACCAATTTCAAAAGCTGATGAGGAAAAAATGCTTCAGGTGATTGGTGCTAAGTCTGTTGACGAGTTATTTTTAGATATTCCTGAAAATCTAAAAGTAAAAGGTCCTTTAAACTTACCTAAGCATAAATCAGAAGCTGAAGTACGTCGTTTAGTTGGCAAGTTAGCTTCTAAGAACACATCGGCAAGTGAAGCACTTTGCTTCTTAGGTGGTGGTACATATGATTCATATATTCCATCAATCGTACCTTATTTAACATCGAGAAGTGAGTTCTCTACAGCTTATACACCATATCAACCTGAAATCAGTCAAGGAACTTTACATGGTATTTTTGAATTCCAAACATTGGTGTCTAATTTAACGGACATGGATGCTTCAAATGCCTCTATGTATGATGGTCCAACTGCTGCAGCAGAAGCTGCTTTAATGGCTTTCGATAAATCTAAAGGTGATACTTTATTTATTTCTGAAACTGTAAATCCTAAGATTATACAAGTTGTTTGTACATATTTAAAATTTAGAGAGTTTAAGATTGAAATGATTCCTTCTAAGGATTTCATAACAGATCTTGATGCTTATAAAGAAAAAGTATCAAAAAATGCTGTTGGTTTACTTGTTCAATCACCAAACTATTTTGGTATTGTAGAAGACTACAGTGAGTTTATGGATATTACAAAGGAAAATAAGGCTTTAAACATTATGTATGCTGATCCGTCATCATTAGGTATTTTAAAAACACCTGGTGAGTATGGCGTTGATATCACTGTGGGTGAAATGCAAGCCTTTGGTAATCCAATGAACTATGGTGGCCCACACCTTGGGTTTATTGCAACGACTAAGAAGATGATGAGAAAATTGCCTGGCCGTATTGTTGGTGAAGGTGTAGATGCAAATGGTAATCGTGCTTATGTATTAACATTGCAGGCGAGAGAACAACATATCAGAAGAGAAAAGGCATCTTCTAATATTTGTTCTAATCAAGCCCTTAATGCCATGGGTGCTACTATTTACATGTCTCTATTAGGTAAACAAGGTATCAAAGAAATTGCAGTTAACTCGACTAATAAGGCCCATTATTTGTACAATGAACTTCTTAAATTAAATGGTTTTGAAAAAGTTACAGACCAACCTTTCTATAGAGAGTTCCTTGTAAAAGTTAAAGATTTGAATGCTTTAAATAAGGCGCTTAGTGAAGCGGGTATCATGACTGTGAAAGCCATTAAAGATGACAATATCGTTCAATTTACTGTAACAGAGAATAGAACAAAAGACGAGATAGATTATCTAATCAAATCAGTGGAGGTGTTGTAATGAGAAAATATGATAGATTAATATTTGAAGTTTCTCAGCCTGGTCATAAGGGTTATGCACTTCCAGATCAAGAGTTTTCTGAAATGGATTATACATCGTATTTTGGAGACGAAACTTTAAGAAAAACAGAAATAGAGTTTCCAGAAGTGAATGAAACAGAAGTTGTAAGACATTATACAGCTTTAAGTAATCTTAACTTTGGCGTAGATACAGGTTTTTATCCCTTAGGATCATGTACAATGAAGTACAATCCTAAAATAAATGAAGAAATGGCTAACAACCCTAAGTTCTCTGGTATTCACCCAGAACAACCGGTAGAAGATGTTCAGGGTACTTTGGAGTTGATGCAGTTGGCTTCTGATTCTTTAGCAGAAGTGACTGGTATGGATGTTATGAGTTTACAACCTGCTGCAGGTTCTCATGGTGAACTGACTGGCTTAATGATCATGAAGGCTTATCATTTAAAAAATGGCCAAGGTCATCGTAAAAATATTATTGTGCCTGATGCTGCTCATGGTACAAATCCTGCATCTGCAAATGTTGCTGGTTTTAAGATCATTGAAATCAAATCAACTGCAAATGGTGCCGTAGATTTAGATTCTTTAGAAGAAGCGATAGACGAAAATTTTGCTGGTTTGATGCTTACAAATCCTTCTACTTTAGGTTTGTTTGAAAAAAATATAGAAAAGATAACTAAGATGGTTCATGATGCAGGTGGATTACTTTATTATGATGGTGCAAATATGAATGCCATTATGAGTCAAGTAAGACCTGGTGATATGGGCTTTGACATCATTCACCTGAATCTCCATAAGACTTTCTCGACACCGCATGGTGGTGGTGGTCCTGGTGCTGGTCCAATTGGTGTTAAGTCATTCTTAGAACCATTTTTACCGTATCCGGTATTGACTAAGTCAGAAGAAAAATATACATTAGATTATGATAGACCTGATTCGATTGGTAAAATTAAAAATTACTTTGGTAATATAGGTATCATTATCCGTGCTTATACTTACATTCTTTCTATGGGTTCTGATGGTCTTAAACGTGCAAGTGAAGTGGCTGTTCTTAATGCCAACTACTTACAGACGCGTCTGAAAGAACATTATCATTTACCTATTGATGAATTATGTAAACATGAGTTTGTATTAAGTGGTAATTTCGGCTTAACGCATGGTATCAACACCATTGATATCGCAAAGAGATTGATTGACTACGGCTTCCATCCGCCGACAATCTATTTCCCACTTATCATTGATCAAGCCATGATGATTGAACCAACAGAAACAGAATCTTTAGAAAATATGGATAAGTTTGTTGATGCCATGATTTCAATTAGAAAAGAAATTGATGAAGATCCAGACTTGTTACATCAAGCGCCTTCTACAACTCATATAACTAGAATTGATGAGTTAGCGGCTGCAAGAAATCCAATTATTGTGTATAGAAAACAGGAGGACTAGATGTTAGATAGAGTAAAGGGAGTAGATCCTGAATTATATGAGGCTATCAATGAGGAGATGACACGTCAGCAGACGCATATCGAGTTGATTGCATCAGAGAACTTCACTTCGTTAGCAGTTATGGAGGCTAGTGGTTCTTGGTTAACAAACAAGTATGCAGAAGGTTACCCGAATAAAAGATACTATGGTGGTTGTGAGTATGTAGATAAAGCTGAAATTCTTGCAATTGACCGTTTAAAGGAACTATTTGGTGCAGACCACGCCAATGTACAGCCGCACTCTGGTTCTGGTGCTAATATGGCCGTATACATGGCTGCCTTAAAGCCTGGTGATAAAATCTTAGGTATGGATTTATCAAACGGTGGTCACTTAACACATGGTTCACCAGTTAATTTCTCAGGTCAATTATATGAAGTGGTTTCTTATGATGTTGACGAGAATGGCTACATTGACTATGAAGCTTTAAGAGAGTTAGCGGTTAAAGAAAAGCCAAAGATGATTGTAGCTGGTGCAAGTGCTTACCCAAGAGCAATTGACTTTGAAGCTTTTAGAAGTATTGCAGATGAAATTGATGCATTATTACTTGTGGACATGGCTCATATTGCTGGTTTAGTTGCTGCAGGTTTACATCAAAATCCAGTACCTTATGCAGATTTTGTTACTACAACAACTCATAAGACGCTTAGAGGCCCTAGAGGTGGTGCTATTCTTTGTAAGAAAGAATATGCTAAAGCAGTAAACAAAGTGATTTTCCCAGGTATCCAAGGTGGTCCTTTGATGCATACAATTGCTGCTAAAGCAGTATGCTTCTTAGAAGCTTTAAAGCCTGAGTTTAAGACATACCAACAGCAAGTTATTGATAATGCTCAAGCACTTGCAGAAGCATTTACTGAAAGAGGTTTTAACCTTGTATCAGGTGGTACAGACAACCACTTAATGTTAGTAGACTTAAGAAACAAGGGCGTGACTGGTAAGTTAGCAGAAAAACTTTTAGATTCGATCGGTATTACAACTAATAAGAACACGGTACCGAATGAAACGGAAAGTCCATTTGTCACTTCTGGTTTAAGAATTGGTACGCCTGCTGTTACTACTAGAGGATTTAAAGTTGAAGATATGGCTGAAATTGCTGACATCATTGACTTTGCAATTCAAAATAGAGATGGCGATTTATCTGAGGCAAAAGCAAGAGTTAGAGCCTTATGTGATAAATATCCATTATATGCTTAATCAAATAAACAAGTGTAGACTTAGTCTGCACTTGTTTTTATGTAGTCTAATATCGTTTTTTCGTTATCTCTACTTATAATAGACTCATTTTCCATATTGTTAATATAGATCTTTCCTATTTTAATATGATGACTTCTAAGAAGTTCTAGGGTAAGAAGTGTATGGTTGATACAACCGAGCTTATTTGAAACAACCAAATCCACTTGTGAATCAGGAAATGACTTGATTAGATCGAGCTGGGTGTAGTTTCTTGTAAGAGGTACCATTAAGCCGCCGGCAAGCTCTACATAAGAAGAACCGGCATCCTTTATAAAATGTTTCACTTTATCAAGGTCAACTTCTTCATGATCTAATTCAGCCGCCAGATGAGGAGATGCTGGTGTATCAAAAAAATAAAGGTTTATTTGATCAATCGGTAAGTCTTGAAGGTGACTGTATTGATATGAATCACTTTTATGGATATCTTCAAAATCTGCCTTGCCAGTTTCAATGGGCTTGATGACCTTATGACCTTCTTTAATGAGTTTTCTGCCATAGTATGTTTTGCCGACGCCTGTATCTGTTCCTATAATAAATTTTATCATTCTACCTCCTTAAACCATGACTTGTATACATCGATGACTAGATGTAGTTCTCTATCTTTTATGATATACGGAAACATGGCATACATGTAATCGATGAAGGGCCTGCTATGTACACCTCTATCTAAGGCGTACTTCTTAAAGCCTTTTAGGTTTTCCTTGTTGTAGACTTCTATACACAGATATGCCCCTAGTATTCTAATCTCCTTAATAGCATCATGGTTGAAATCTTTAAATGCATCTTTAAGTAACTTTTCAATATGCTTTATTTTACTTATGTAATCTTCTCTTTCAAAGATCTCTATAGACTTCAAGGCCGCTCTACAGGCAAGTGGATTACCCATAAAAGTAGGGCCATGCATGAAAGCGTGTTCGGCTTTATCTGAATAAAAGCCGTCAAAGACCTTATCGTTTGCCAATGTTACTGCATGACCTATATAGCCTGCCGTTAGGGCTTTTCCTAAAACTACAATGTCGGGACATACTAAGTCACTGACAAATCGATGACCGGTTCTACCAAAGCCTGTTGCAACTTCATCAAAAATAAGAAGGATATTATACTGGTCACATAAGGCTCTTGCAGATTCTAGAAAATCGACACCATACATTCTCATACCGCCTGCACCTTGCAAAAGAGGTTCTACAATTAAACAAGCAATAGTTTCGTGATGCTTTTCAAGTATCATCTTAAGTTCTTCTACATTAGGATTGATATGATGAACACCTTCTTTATCAGGAAAGGCTAGGTGATAATCTGGATCATCACCAACGGCCATTGTTTTAAATGTATCACCATGATAAGCGTGGGTCAGGGCTATGATTTCTTTTTTCTTGCATTTCCCTTGATTGAAATGATATTGAATGGCCATCTTTAAGGCAACTTCAACGCCTACACTCCCTGAATCAGAGTAGAAGCAATGATTGAGACTGCCTGGCAAAAATGACTTCAGCTTATGACTTAAATCAAGGGCTGGTTTATGGGTCAGGCCACCTAACATGACATGTGAAAACTCATCAACCTGTTCTTTGATCACTTGGTTGATTTCCTGATTGTTATAGCCGTGAATGACACTCCACCAGGAAGACGTTGTGTCGATGTATTTATTCTTATGACTGTACAAATAAATGCCTTGAGCTTTTGTTATGTGAATGGGTTCGTCCATCGTTTTCATTTGAGCATAAGGATACCAAATCATATAAGCTCCAATGCTGATTCAACTCTTTTTCCAATTGTAACTGCTGTCAATGTAAGAACAAAGTCAAATACAAGATCAAGAGAAAAAATAGCCATGATGCCTGACATATAGGACATATCAACTCCTAAGTAATAGACGTTGATAGATGTTAAATAAAGCATACCAATCAGCCAAACAAGAAAAGTACCTAGTAAAGCGTAAAGCCATGTGTGTTTCTTTTCTTGACCCATACCAGTCAAGTATGATAGTGCGATAAAACCTAATAGGAAACCAAAAGTAGGCTTTAAAACATAAGCAAGGCCTCCGCCGCCAGCAAACCAAGGGATACCAAGTAAGCCACCCAATATGTAAATGCCTACAGACAGAGGTCCGTATTTTTTACCAAGTACACATGATATAATGATGACTGCTGGTAGTTGTAGTGTGAAGTAGCCTGCGATGGGTGACGGTAGTTTGATTTGTGCACCTAAAGCGATTAAGGCTACAGCTAATGATGTTCTTAATAATAATTTTGTATTCATGATTACCTCCATAATTGATTATAACCTATGATTTTATATTGTCAACTATATAGTTATGCAGGTTGACAAACATATTCATTAAGAAAAAATGTACTTTCGTACAAATCCTTGTTTCCTAGAAAATAATTGTTATATAATAGAGTCAGCAATTATATAGGAGGTTTATATGTGGACTAGAGCAGAATTAAAAGATCAAGCAAAAGCGATATTAAAGAAAAGTTATTGGAAGGCTTTTCTAGTTAGTTTGATCTTAGCAGTTATAGGTGGCGGTAGTAGCGGTGGAGGAAGTAACAGTCGCTTTAATTTCAATGGATCAAGTGGTAACTTCAACGATTTTAGAACGGGTTTTGAACAAGGCTACAACGGCACTGGGAATGTAGACGTAGGAGCACTTGAAGGTGTTGATTTTTCATTTTTCTTCATTTTCTTAGGCATATTCTTATTGATCTTTTTAGCAATCATCTTATTCCGTGTATTAGTAGGAACTGTAGTTGAAGTTGGTTGTCAAAAGTACTTTATAAAAGCGACTGAAGAGGAATTTTCAATTAATCATGTTATGTCAGGCTTTAAAAAAGGTAAATACGGCAACATTGTACTTACCATGCTTTATAGAGGTGTACTCTTATTCCTTTGGACTTTATTACTAATTATTCCAGGTATCATCAAAAGTTATGCTTATAGGTTTGTGCCTTATATCATGGCGGACAATCCTGAAATCACGCCAAAGAGAGCAATCGAGATGAGTAATCAAATGACAAATGGTCAAAAGTTTGATATGTTTGTTTTAGATGTATCATTTATAGGTTGGTATATCTTAGGGACATTAGCGCTTGGTATAGGTGTCTTATTTGTAAACCCTTATCCAAACCAAACATTTGCACACTTGTATGTAAGACTTAGAGGCGACTTAATCAATTCGGGTCAATCATCTTATGCAGAGTTTAATTTATCTACACCAGAAGATATTCCTGTTGTATCAGACGAATGGGAATCGGTATTTGACCGAGAAGATTATTAAGATAAAAAACTGAGAAGTTAGTGCTTCTCAGTTTTTTTTTCGATAAAAGATTGGTGTTTTACCAGTATATTTCTTAAAAAGCTTGGAAAAGTAAAATACATCAGAAAACCCAAGGAGTTGACTTATTTCTGTAACGGTCTTTGTGCTGTATAGTAGGTGTTGAATGGCTGTATTAATTCTAAGTGTGTTGATGTATTTAATTGGTGGCATACCGTAATGTTTTTTAAAGAGTCTTATAAAGTAATTAGGATGAACATTCATCATGGCAGCTAAATCGCTTGTTGTATGTTGAAGGTGAAGATTGTCATTAATATAAGTGGTTATACGATTCAGTGACTGAATATTAGGATCTAAGACTTTGTCTCGGATCTTATCTGAATGGTTCATATGTAAGTCCAATAACTTCATCAAAGCTTCTTTACGATGAAATAGATCAGAAATATTCTTAAAATCTTTTATAAGGACATCAAATAATTTAATGACTTTATTAGGATTATCTAGGTGTGATATTATACCAACTTCTTTTAGGTCAAAATAATCCAAGTGATGACCGACCGGCAAGGTGAAGTGACAATAGTAATGCGTCATTTTATCAGTCTCCAAATAAAAAGTCTGTTTGGTTCTGAGTGGAATAAGTACAAGACTATTTTCTTCTATTATAAAAGACTGATTGTCTATAATAAGCTTAGCAGAACCTTTTTTAATAAAATATAGTTTGCTGACAAGTGGCACAAAATCATTGGCATACCAGTTCTTTTTATCTACAGTCGTAAAATCACAAGTCTCTATGTGTATCATAATGTCGTTGTATTTCATGATTGCCTCCTCTTGATGAATTATATCATAAGGTTAGTATTGTATAAAAGAATATAAGAAATAACCATGTTGGTTCAAGTAATACTTTTGTATGATTTTTATGGAGGTGACAATGAAAATATATTGCAAGAAAAGTTTGGTTGACATAAATGAATTATGTAAAGAAATTGAGTTTAAAGCACTTTACAACAGCTACAACTCATTTCCCATAACACTGGAAACAGAGAATGTACTTGAGAATGTATCCTTTAATTTTGAGATATTTTCTAATGGCAAAAGAGAAATTGATCATAAAAGATGGACATGCTTTAACATAGGCGGCATAGACTGTAATGGTAGAAGATTTACAAAACGAGTAGATGTAGTCAAACACAAGGAACTTTGGCTAGGACTTGATCTTAAAGACATTGAAGAAGGTGTTTACAAGGGGTGTATACATCTGACTGCAGATAACTTTAAAATGGTCATATCTGTTAGGCTTGTAATAGAAAAAGATGTTAGGGGACATTTGCCGAGAATGTCTTGGCTAAATAGTAAGATAGGTCAAGAGGACATCGTGCTAAAAGATTATTTACCCATTGAAATGAAGGATAGATGTTTGAAAGTCAACAATAAAACCTTGTTGCTGGCTGATAAGGGTTTGATTGAATCTGTTACATACCATCAAGAAGAATTACTTAATGGCCCATTGTCGATTAATATTTCATCTATGACTAAAAAACTTGTCTTTCAAGAGAGTCCGTGGGCATTTCTATCTCAGGACAAATCCAAGGTTACTTATAGAAAATTTTATACAAATGATTCAGTAACGCTTGTAGTGGATATGCTGGTGTCTGTGGAAGGTTTTATCCAAGTAGATTTAAGAATAAGGGTCTCAGATAAAATGCGTCTTAATCTGGATCTTAATTGTCCGCTTAATGAGAAACATGCAACTTATATGATGGGTCTTGATTTTGATGGTGGCCTCTATAGACCTTACGACTTTACTTTTAACGACAATCATCAAGATGCTATATGGATTGGCTCTCATAAGATGGGTATATCGATGAAATTCAAAGATGACAATTATATCATGCCTTTTTCAAATGTCTATTATAAAAACAGACCTTTAAATAAGAGTGTTTGGGACAAAATATCATTGTCGGATCATCATGAACTTCAGGCGAGTACGAGGGATTTTATCATGGAGGCTTTTGAAAAGAAAACCATATCAATAGAAATGAATCTGACGCCTTTTAAACGGCTTGATATGAAAAAACACTTTAAGAGACGTTATTATCAACCAAAGGAAAATTCACATATGATGGCTTGTATAGATGACATTCTTGATAAAAAGTGTCAGGTCTTGAATATACACCATGGTCAGGATGTTTATCCTTATATCAATTATCCTTTTAATCATAAAGAAGCGCTTAGTAAGTTGATACAGTCTTGTCATCAAAAAGAAGTTAAAGTGAAGCTTTATTATACCATGAGAGAACTGAGTCATCATATAGATGAACTACAGGCATTTCATTCACTTGATTACGAGTTATTTCCTAAAAATGATTATAATAGCCCATCCTTTTGGGATCTTAGAAACGAACGTCTTAAAGAAAATGATGGCCTTGATATTGGCTATCATACGGGATATATCAACAAAACCCTTGATAAGGACTTAATTCCTGCATGGGAACACCAATTTGAAGACGGTACCTTGTGTGCAGCTATTTTAACTGAAACACACTCAAGACTCAATAACTTCTATATGGCTGGTTTAAAGTGGATGATAGATAATTTAGACATAGATGGTATATATATTGACGATACTTTTCTAGATAGAAGTTCCATGATAAGGCTTAGACGTATTTTACAGGTCAAAGATGATTTTGATATTGATCTGCATTCATGGAACCATAGACATGACTTTGCAGGTCAGGTGTCTTCTCTAATGCTCTATATGCAAGTCATGCCTTTTGTTGATAGATTATGGATTGGCGAATCATATGACTACAATAAGGGGCCTGATTATTGGTTGACTGAAATATCTGGTATACCCTTTGGTCTTACAAGTGATATGTTAGAAGGTGACGGTCATCTTTATAGAGGCATGCTTTATGGTATGACCAATAGGACTAGGTGGGGGGATAGAGATCCTCTTTCTATGTATGACTTATGGGATTCTTTTGGTATAAAAGACAGTCGGATGGTTGGTTATTGGGAGGATCATACCATAAGGCTTAAAAGTAATCATGTTAAACTTACCTGTTACTATAAAGACGATTGTGTTTTATTGGCGTTTGCTTCTTGGGCTGATGAGGAAGTTATAATAAATTTAAGTGATTTAGACCTAAAGCTTAACCGACCTGTTATACCACATATAGAGGGGATTCAGGATTATCAGGTCTTAGACAAAATGGAAATTAAGATTCCCTCTAATGGTGGAAAAATTTTAATATGTCAGTATGGAGTAGGATAGCAATTGTATAATTGTTATTCTACTTTTTTAGTGGTGTAAGAATGTTGTTTTTAGGATGAATTTCCGCTATAATTATAAGGATGGAGAAAGAAGGTTTTATGAAGGATTTAAAGGAAAGTGATCTATATCATCCTATAAAAAAATACTTTGAATCGTGTGGTTATAAAGTTCATGGTGAAGTGAAAGATATTGATATGGTTATAAAAAAAGATGATGAATCAATAGCCATTGAACTTAAACCGACATTTAATTTAAAGTTGATCTTACAGGCTGTAGATAGACAAAAGACTTTTGATTCTGTCTATGTTGCCATCTTTAAGCCTAAGCAAATAAATAAGAGATACAAAGAAGTGGTTCATTTGATAAAAAGGTTGGAACTAGGCCTTATTACAGTAAGTGTTTTAAAATCTGGTATGAGGGTCACTATTGAAAACCACCCTTTGGCGTATAACCGAAAGAAAAATCATAAAAAAAAGAGAGCCATTATATCTGAAATTGATAGACGTACCGGTATTGTAGAAAATATCGGAGGTACAACAGGTATCAAACGCATGACGGCCTATAGAGAAGAAACAATAGCCGTAGCAGTTGCACTGTCAAAGTATCAAGAGGCTTCTCCTAAACAAGTAAAGCTTTTTACAGATAATAAGAAAACAGGACAAATCCTCTATAGTAACCACTATGGCTGGTTTGACAGAATTGGACAGGGAAAATATCGCTTAACCGCTAAAGGTTTTGAAGCGTTAGAAACATACAAAGAAGTAGCGGACTACTTTAGAAATTCATATAGTGAAAGGACAGTAAATGAAGTTAAGCAAGGAAAGTAAAGAAATATTAGCTAACAATGATCAGTTAATAGAAAGTATTCGTCATGATAACATGGCTTATTTTACAACACATGGTAGAAAGAAAAAGTATTTAATTTTAACATACGGTTGTCAAATGAATGAACATGACTCAGAAAAATTAGCAGCAACTCTAGAGACCATGGGTTATGAGGCAACACCTTTTCAAACTGATGCAGATTTGATACTTGTTAATACCTGTTGTGTAAGAGAAAATGCAGAGTTAAAAGTATATGGTAAAATTGGTACTTTCAAGACTTTAAAAGAAAAGAATCCTGATTTAATCATTGGTATTTGTGGTTGTATGATGCAACAGGATCATGTTGTTCAGGAAATTAAGAAAAAGTATCGTCATGTAGACATTGTATTTGGTACCCATAATGTTCATAACTTCCCAGGCCTACTTAATGAAGCCATGACTTCTAAACATTCAGTTGTACAAGTTTGGGATATTGATGGTGAAGTGATTGAAAACACGAACTCTTCTAGAAAGTTTGAACTGAAAGCTTTTGTCAACATTATGTATGGTTGCAACAACTTCTGTACTTACTGTATCGTACCTTATACAAGAGGTCGTGAACGTTCAAGAGAAAAAGAAGCCATACTTGATGAAATTAAAACTTTAGTAAAAGATGGTACAAAAGAGATTACCTTGTTGGGACAGAATGTTAACTCTTATGGTAAGACCCTAGACAATCCAGTATCTTTTGCTGAACTCTTAGAAGATGTTGCAAATATTGAGGGTGTTAAGAGACTTAAGTTTATGACGTCACATCCTAAGGATCTTTCTAAAGAAGTACTAGAAGTGATGGCAAAACACGATAACATTTCTAAGTATCTTCATTTACCGGTTCAAGCAGCAAGTAATACACTACTTAAATCGATGAATAGAGGTTACACACGTAAAGATTATATGGAGATTATCCATTACGCAAGAAATCTTATGCCTGAAGTTACCATTTCCACTGACTTAATCATCGGTTTCCCAGGTGAAACAGATCAGGATGTAGAAGAGTTATTAGATTTAATTAAAGAAGTACGTTATGATTCAGCATTTACATTTATCTATTCACAACGTAAAGGTACACCAGCTGATGAGATGACCAATCAAATTCCTGATGATATCAAACATGAAAGATTTAATAATGTACTCAACTCGATTAATGAGATTATATACGAAAAGAACTTGGCTTGTAATGATCAAGTGGTTCAAGTCTTAGTAGAAGGTCATTCTAAAAAGGATGATACGCTTACAGGCCGTACAGACGGCAACAGAACAGTTCACTTTTTAGGTGATGAATCACTTATTGGTGAGTTTGTAAATGTAAGAGTTACACAACCTAAAAAGTTCTCGTTGTATGGCGAGCTAGTGGAGGCATAAATGGCAAAGTTAACACCTATGATGCAGCAATATATGGAAATAAAAAAAGAATATCAGGATTATATCCTATTCTTTAGACTAGGTGATTTCTATGAAATGTTTTTTGACGATGCTGTAACAGCTTCTAAGGTCCTGGATATTACGCTAACGGCTAGAGGTTGTGGCTTAGAAGAAAAGGCACCTTTAGCAGGTGTACCTTATCATGCTGCAGAAGGTTATTTAAGTAAGCTTGTCTCTGCTGGTCATAAGGTGGCTATCTGCGAGCAAATTGAAGATCCTAAGCAAGCCAAAGGTATTGTAAAGCGTGCAGTAACACGTATTGTTACGCCAGGTACAGTAACGGATCCTAACATGTTGAAGGATTCTGTTAACAATTATGTCTTAACGGTCTATCAAAATGATCGTCATTTTGGTATTGCCTATTCAGATATATCTACATCTGAGTTTAAGACAACTTTCTTCAAAAATCTGACCAATTTAGAAAACCTCTATAATGAGATTTTAAAGATCAACCCTAAGGAAGTTGTTATTTCTGAAAGCATGCGTTACGATGAAGAACTTATGGCTTTCTTTATAGACAATCATTACCTGATGACTTATTTAAATCCTATACACTTTAAGTTTTCAGAGGCAGAACAAACCATTAAGAGACTCTTTAAGGTTTATTCTACAGAAAGCTTAGGCTTAACTGAGTCAGATGATTCTGTAATTGCATGTGGTGCACTTTTATCTTATATAGAGGAAACTCAAAAGGTTGATCTGGTTCACTTTAACCATATAGAAATATACAAACATGATGCTTATATGGTATTAGATAAGTTTACTAGAAGAAACCTTGAGTTGTCTGAAACTATGAGAGCTCATGAAAAAAGAGGTTCTTTACTGTGGGTACTAGATAAGACGGCAACCGCTATGGGCGCAAGAAATCTTCGTAAGTGGATAGAGGCACCTTTACTTTCAAAAACAGAAATTAATAAAAGACTGTCTGCTGTAGAGTACTTTTATGAAAACATCTCTATGAGACAGGATATAAATGAATATTTATCTAGAATTTATGACTTAGAGAGAATTTCATCTAAGCTGGTTTATGGTACTGTTAATGCCAGAGATATGTTGTCTTTAAAGCAATCTCTTATGTATTTGCCCAATATAAAAAGAATGCTTATGTCAGCAGAAAATGAGCATCTGAATCATATCATTTCAGAGCTAGATGATTTAACAGATATCTATAAGCTCTTAGATGATGCCATTCATGAGGATCCGCCGATTACTATCAGGGAAGGTAAAATCATCAAAACTGCTTACAATGAAGAATTAAGTGAGTTAAGAGATATACTGACAAACGGTAAAGATTGGATTGTTAAATTAGAGCAGGCTGAAAGAGAAAAGACTGGTATCAACTCTTTAAAAATAAAGTTTAACAAGGTGTTCGGTTACTTTATAGAGGTGACTAAGAAAAATGTAGACTTGGTACCTGAAAATTATATCAGAAAACAAACACTGGCCAATGCAGAGCGTTATATCTATCCTGAACTTAAGGATATTGAAACTAAAATATTAAATGCAGAAGAAAAAATCAATGTTTTAGAGTATGACCTCTTTATTGATGTTAAGAATAGAATTTTAGATCAAATTTTAAGAATCAAGAAATCTGCCCAAGTTATTGCAGAAATTGATACACTACTATCATTTGCCATTGTTTCTTATAACAATGATTATACAAAGCCGGAAATCAGCACAGACGGTGAAATCATGATTGAAAATGGCCGTCATCCTGTTGTAGAACAGCTAGGAACGGAAGAGTTATTTGTACCTAATGATACCATTATCAATCAAACTGACAACCGTTTTTACATCATCACAGGGCCAAATATGGCAGGTAAGTCAACATACCTTCGCCAAGTAGCCTTAATAACACTTATGGCTCAAATTGGCTGTTTTATTCCAGCATCTTCTGGTAAGGTTGCCATTGTTGATAGGATATTCACGCGTGTTGGGGCTTCAGATGATCTATCGCAGGGTCAGTCTACTTTTATGGTAGAAATGAACGAACTGTCTAACATACTTCATAATGCAACAGAACATTCATTGATCATTTTAGATGAAATCGGTCGTGGTACTTCTACCTATGATGGTCTATCTATTGCCTGGTCTGTGGTAGAGTTCTTATCACAAAATGAAGAGATTGGTGCCAAGACATTATTTGCAACACACTATCATGAGTTGACTGAATTAGAAGGTCGTTTCCCGGGTGTTAAAAATTATTGTATATCGGTAAAAGAATCGGGTGATGACATTACCTTCTTAAGAAAGATTATCAGAGGTGGTGCAAACAGGTCTTATGGTATTCAAGTTGCAAAACTTGCTGGTATTCCAGATCCAGTTATTGCACGTGCTAAGGAAATCTTAAAACAACTTGAGGAACATGACATCAACAACAACATTTCATCTATACATTCCTCAATGGATGTTAAGACACAAGTTGTTATGAAAGAACATGAAGTTGTAAACATACTTAAGGACATGGATGTTATGAAAGTAACGCCTTTAGAAGCTATGAATATACTATATGATTTAGTTGAAAGAGCAAAGAAGGATTAGATGATCGATAATAAAATTATTCAATTAGACAAAGATATATCTAATAAAATTGCAGCAGGTGAGGTTGTTGAAAGACCTCTTGCTGTTGTAAAAGAGCTTGTAGAGAATGCAATAGATGCACAGGCGACTAAGATTACAGTTGAAATAAAAGATGCTGGTAAAAGCCTTATCAGGGTAACTGATAATGGTCATGGCATCAGACCAGATGATATTGTACTAGCCTTTGAAAGGCATTCTACAAGTAAGATAAGAACCATCAATGATATTTATCATATTTCAAGTTTAGGCTTTAGAGGTGAAGCCTTAGCTTCTATTTCTTCTGTTTCTAATATGGAAGTTATCTCAAAGCATTCAGACTTTGATTATGGTAAAAAGCTTGTCCTTTCAGGTGGTAAGATAGTTGAGAACCAAGATGTTGGAGCCCCTTCTGGTACAACGATGATGGTCAAAGACTTGTTTTTTAACACACCTGCCAGACTTAAGTTTATGAAGTCTAATAACGCAGAGTTAAATGCTATCAATGACATTATGACTAAACTCGCCATGTCTCATCCAGAAGTGGCTTTTAAGTATATTGTCGGTGGTAAAAACATCTTTATAACACCAGGTAACGGCAAACTCTATGATGTGATCTTAAACATTTATCAAAGGTCTCTTGCTAAGAACCTGATTCAAGTAGATTATAAAGAACATGATATTCACTTATCTGGTTATGTTTCTACCATTGAGATGACAAGAGGCAATAGACAATACCAAATTGCCTTTGTAAATAATAGATATGTAAAAAGCAAAACCATTGAGGATGCCATTGCGACGGTTTATCGTACCTTGATTCCTCATAACCGCTTTGCTATATCGTTTCTTAATATAACCATAGACCCATCACTTATAGACATTAACATTCATCCTGCAAAGACTGAAATTAGATTTCATCAGGAGGGTGTTGTTAAAGACCTTATCTACAAGGCACTTAAGTACGAGATCAATCGTTATGACATGGTGCCGGATAAACCTATGAATGCTAAGCCTATAGAAAATAAAGAAGTCCTTAAGGCTTATTCAGAAGTAAACCGTCAAGCTGAAAAAACGCTTATCAGTAAAAAGCCTGAATCATTTGATCAAGTTAAAAAGGAAGTAAAGGACTTTAAGTTTGGTCATGAAAAAAGAGATTTTGTAAAAGCTAAGGAAGAGCAAGAAAAGAAGGAAGTTTTACTCGAGTCTTATAAGAGCTTAAGTGAAAATAGAAATAATAAGCCCATAGAAAATCAGACAAGTGTCAAACCATTAGAAAGACAAGATAAGCCGCTTGTAAGACAAGATAAGCCGCTTGTAAGACAAGAAAAATTTGTTGAAGACAAGCCCCTTATTAAAGAAAGTCCTGTATTTTCAAATAAGGAGACTGTTAAAGAAAGTCCTGTATTTTCAAATAAGGAGACTGTTAAACCCCTTGTTAGAGAGACCTTTAAAGAAGTGGTTTATGAGTCGCCTAAACCTATGTTTGAAGATCCTAAGGAAACAATTTATGACAACTTAAGATACATCGGACAGATTTTCAACTCATATCTAATATATGAAAAGAATCATCAGATGTATATGATTGACCAGCATGCTGCTCATGAAAAGATACTCTATGAGAAATTCTTAGATGACTTTAGAAATAAAAAGATGATGACACAGATGATTTTGGAGCCAATTGTGGTAGATATAAATTCTATGACTGTATCAAATGCCATGGCCCACAAAGATATTCTTTTAAATTTAGGCTTTAACATTGAGCCTTTTGGAGAGAATGCCATAGTTGTTAGGGAGATTCCTTTGGGATTTGATCTAAAGACTGCTAAGTTTATGATCAATGACCTAATTGAAAAACTGGATTTTTCATTACCAAAAGAAAGATTTGAGTTGGCGCTGAATCAAATAGCTACAAGATCATGTAAGGCGGCTGTTAAGGCCAATGATCATTTAATGGACATAGAAGTTGAAGGTCTTGTCAATCAACTGAAGGGTCTAAATGAACCTTACACTTGTCCACATGGTCGACCAATTATAATAAAAATATCAAGAAGTGAAATAGAAAGAAAGTTTAATAGAACGTAGGTGTTTAATGAGTAAAGTAGTAATTTTAGTAGGACCAACAGCCGTTGGTAAGACCGACATATCCATTGATATTGCAAAAGCCGTTGATGGTGAAATTATATCATCAGATTCAATGCAGATTTATAAGCATTTTGATATAGGAAGTGCAAAACCTACAAAAGAAGAAATGCAAGGGGTGCCTCATTACTTAATAGATGAGATAGACCCTTTTGTGAACTTCTCAGTTTCTGATTACCAAGAAAAGGCCAAAGCCTATATCAAAGATATTTCTTCAAGAGGTAAAACACCGATTGTAACTGGTGGTACGGGTTTGTATGTCAATGCCCTAATGTATGATATGGATTTTTCAAATTCTGCTAGTGATCCAGACTATAGAAAAGAGCTTGAAGCCATAGCTGAAGCTCATGGCAACCAGCATGTTCATGAAATGCTTAAGGATATTGATCCAAAATCTTATCAAAAGATTCACTTTAACAATCTAAGAAAAGTTATAAGAGCCTTAGAGGTTTATCATGTTACAGGTCAAACCATTGATGATTTTTCTACTGATTTGAAAAAAACATCAGATTATGACTATGTTTTAATTGGATTGACACGTAATCGTAAAAGATTATATGTTAGAATTAATAAAAGGGTAGACATTATGATTGATCAAGGCTTGATAGATGAAGTAAAAAATTTAAGAGAAATGGGATTGAATGCGTCAAACACCTCAATGCAGGGTATAGGATATAAAGAAGTAGTTCCTTACTTAGATGGGATGTACGATAAAGAGACAATGATCTCATTGATCAAGCAGAATTCTAGACGTTATGCAAAACGTCAAATGACATGGTTCAGAAGATATGATGATATTCATTGGTTTGATTATGATCAATATGACACTTATGAAGAAATGAAGGCAGCAATCATCCGTCTAATTAAATCTTAAAAATATTATGGAGGGGTTTTATGAAAAATGCACTTAATTTACAGGATATCTTTCTAAACGATGTTAGAAGAGATCATATCAGCATTGTTGTATTCTTAATCAGTGGTTATCAGATTAAGGGGTATGTTAAAGGATTTGACAATTATACGATTGTACTTGATAGTGATGGTAAACAACAAATGATTTACAAACATGCTATCTCAACAATCATCCCTGCTAAACCTGTTAACTTTAATAAGAAAGTAGAAGAATTTACAGAATAAGAGATAAGCTCTAAAAGAGAACTTTTAGAGCTTTTTAACGAGGAGATTTAAATGAGTAAGAGAGCTATGTATGAATCTTTAGGTATTCATACACATGTACTAGATTATCTAGAAAGTGTTGAATCAGACATTAAAGAAACATTTGATGAAATAGATGAAATAGCAAGTTACAATCAATTGAAGGTGCTTAATGCTATGCAAAAACATAGGTTGTCATCGAATCACTTTAACTGGCATACTGGTTACGGTTACGATGATCCTGGTCGAGATAAGATAGAAGAAATATATGCTGATGTATTCAAGACAGAAGATGCCATTGTTAGACCTATTATCGTTAATGGCACCCACGCCTTATCTTTATGTCTTTCAGGTATCCTTAAAACAGGCGACACACTCCTGTCTATTGCAGGCAAGCCCTATGATACACTAGATGAAGTCATCGGTATCAGCAATGAATACAATCAAGCACTTGATATCAACTATTTACAAGTAGACTTAACAAGTGATGGCGAGTTTCAGTTTGACCTTATCAAAGAAAATATGAAGTCACCTGTAAAAATGATATACATACAAAGGTCTAGTGGCTATGCTTGGAGACAGTCATTAACCATCGATAAAATTAAAGAAGTCATAGCATTTGTAAAAGACATTCAAGAGGATGTTATTGTTATGATTGACAACTGTTATGGTGAATTTCTAGATTATCAAGAACCTACTGAAGTAGGTGCTGACATCATGGCAGGCTCGCTTATTAAAAATCCAGGTGGTGGCCTTGCCATTGCTGGCGGTTATATTGTTGGTAAAAAGGACTTGGTAGAGCAAGTTTCATATAGGATGACAACGCCAGGTATTGGTAAAGAATGCGGACTGATGTTTGGACAAACAAGAACCATGTTTCATGGCCTTTTCATAGCACCACAAACTGTTGCAGGGGCAATTAAAGGTGCGATCTATTGTTCGAGAGCATATGAAAAGCTTGGTTTTGAAGTTAACCCTAGATATGACGACCCAAGAAGTGATATCATACAGTCCGTTAAACTTGGCACAAAAAATAGGGTTATTGCCTTTTGTGAGGGTGTTCAATATGCTGCCCCTGTAGATTCTCATGTAACACCTGTACCATGGGCGATGCCTGGTTACGATTCGGATGTTATTATGGCAGCTGGTGCCTTTGTTCAAGGGTCTTCAATAGAACTAAGTGCTGATGCACCTATGAGGGAACCTTTTATCGTGTATTTTCAAGGTGGGGTTACTTATGATCATTCAAAATTTGGTGTTATGCAATCTTTGAATAGATTATACGAAAAAGAGTTGGTGGATATAAAATAATTATGTAAACCGAGGTGGTTATGAAGAAAATATTAGAGTGGGTAAAGCCGATTGTACTTGCAATTGTTATTGCCTTTATCATAAACTCATTTATTATTGTTAATGCTGTTATTCCAACTGGTTCTATGAAGCCAACGATTAATATCAACGATAGGGTGATTGCCCTTAGATTGTCTTATTTGTTTACAGATCCTCAAAGAGGAGACATCATCATCTTTGATTCTAATTATGAAGACAAGCTTCTTGTTAAAAGAATCATAGGTATGCCAGGAGAGGCAGTGGAAATCAAGGAAGGCAGGGTATATGTAAATAATCAGGTCTTAGAAGATTTTTCAGATATTCTTATTGCTGGTGACTTTGGTCCCTATAAGGTGCCAGATGATGCTTACTTCATGTTAGGTGACAATAGAAATGGCAGTAAAGACTCTAGATACTGGGACAACCCATACATAGATGAATCGCTTATAAAAGGTAAAGTACTGATTAAGTATTTTCCTTCAATTGAATATTTAGGAGGTAACCATGGACAATAATGTGAAAATTGTAGTTAAAAAGCGTGTAGACAAAACCATTAAAAACCTAGAAAAAAGAAATATGAGTGGCTACTATGCAAATGATCTTAAAGAGTTAAAAGAAATTATTGATAGACTTATCCCAGATAACTCATCAGTAACAGTTGGTGGTTCTATGACCTTGTTTGAAACGGGTATTATTGATCACTTAAGAGAAAGAGATCTTACTTTCTATGATAGATATGAAGAGGGACTGACACCAGAAGACATTAAAGAGATTTATTTCAAAGCTTTTGGTGTAGATGGTTATTTTGCATCGACTAATGCCATCACTGAAGAAGGAGAAATCTACAATGTGGATGGCCGTGGTAACAGAGTTGCAGCGATGATCTATGGTCCTGAGAAAGTAATCCTTGTGGTTGGTACCAATAAAATTGTTAAGGATTTAGATGAGGCTTTTGAAAGAAATAGACGCTTAGCTGCACCTGCGAATGTACAGAGATTAAGCAGAAAGACGCCATGTCACACTACTGGTTACTGTACAAGATGTAACAGTCCAGAGAAGATCTGTCATGCACATACAATTATTGATGGTCAGATGATTAAAGATAGGATGCATGTAATCTTTGTTGATGGTTATTATGGTTATTAAGAGGCTCTTTTGAGTCTCTTTTGGCGTAATGATTACGTAATAAAACTTGATTGATATTCATGTTATAATATTAATCGAAGAGGTGATGAAAATGTACAAAGTTGACGATTATAAAAAAGTATTTGAACAGCTGAAATTAGATGATTCTAGAGCTGTCTCATTATATCCTTATGCACCAGTATTCAAAGTTAGATTAAATGATGAGTTTTGTGTATTAAAACGAACTAAAAAAGATGAGAATCAGATGAACAAGCTTTTGGTTTTCCAAAAGCATTTAAAAAATAATGAAATCAATGTCAGTCTTCCAATCAAACGATTTGATGAAGAAACACATATCATTGATGAAACAAGATGGGTCATATATCCTTTTATTGAAGGGGAACCATATAACGGGTCAGATGAACACATTAGGTTAGCAGGGGACCTATTAGGACGTTTACATGCCTGTAACAATGATATTTTTAACCACGGTTTTACTTGGCAGAATTATGGTGGTGTGTTTTTAACAGACGTTATTGATGATATGAAAACCATTGAATCAAGATATAGTGAGCAATTACACATCCAAGATCTTGTAGATGAGGCTGTAAAGTCTAAATTCGATCATTTAAGAGAAATTGACTTCCCTTATGTAGATGCTACATGGGACTTTAAGGCAACAAATCTTATTTACTCTGAAGAAAATGTTTCGCTTATTGATTTAGACAATTCTGGTTATATCCCTAGAATATTTGATTTATGTTTGGCTTTAATCTTGTTCCATACATCCTCGCCACTTGCTCCGAATAGACCTTTTACCATAGATGAATGGGACTTATTTATGACAGCATACAAAAAACATATTACTTTAACAGAAGAAGAAGTGCTAAACTTTACTGAATATCTTAAGTTTGTTTATCTAGACGAGGGCATCTATGCGATTGTAGATTTAGAAATGGACGATCAACAAAGACAGATAGAGTTTATCAAGGAGCTTATGCTTTTAGATTTAACTAAATACAAGATATAGTATTATGTAACATAAAATTAACGCTAGATTAATACATCTAGTGTTTTTTTAGTGTATAATTAAGTTAGAAAATTGAATATTCCTAGGCTAAAATGTACTATTCAAAGGAGAATTTCATGGGGAGACAAGTTTACCAAGAAGGCAGTTTTAAAGTCTATAGAGTTGGCAACAACTTTATCGTACACAATTCAAGGTATTTATTTGCTGAAGCTCACACGCATGTTAGGACATTGAATACCGCGAAGAAAATTATTTACTGTACAATGAACAGAGTGATTCCAAAAACATTTCCAGAATATTTGTTAAACTCATTGATAAGAGTTTCGGATGATGAGCATTACAATTGTCAAGTCGAATCTTTGATTGAAGTACGGCGCCAAAAGGGAAGAAAATTAAAATATGTGAATTAAATTTTTACATAAATAAAGGTTGTCTATGATTAGACAACCTTTTTAAGTGTTCATTTTTACATATGTCTGTAAACGCCTTTTACAATACCAAGTACAGCCACATCTTTAGAATAGATTGGATTTAATGATGAGTTTTCTGGTTGTAGTCTGATTTGGTCTTTTTCCTTATAGAAAGTCTTACAAGTTGCAGAATCATCCAATAAAGCGATAACAACATCACCATTTTTAGCTTCGTTCTGCTTTCTAACCAATACCAGGTCATGATCCATAATACCGATATCAATCATACTGTCGCCAGAGATCTTTAACATGAAATATTCACCATCGTCCACAAATTCTTTTGGAAGAGGGAAGTTGTCTTCTATGTTTTCTACTGCTAAGATAGGTTGACCAGCTGTAACCGTACCGACGATTGGTACCATAGAAATGTTTGTTCGGTAATCATCTAATTGATGAACATTGGTTGAAATGTCATCATCTTTGAATTCTTCACCTGGTAACAGTATTTCAATTGCTCTCGGCTTAGTAGGGTCGCGTCTAATAAAGCCTTTTGCTTCTAATCGGTTAAGATGACCATGTACTGTAGACGTTGATTTCAAGCCAACTGCAGCACATATCTCACGTACAGAAGGCGGATAACCCTTTTGTTGTACTTGACTTTGAATGTATTTTAGTATGTTTAATTGCTTTTCAGTAATTTCTTTGCTCATATTGGCCTCCTATCTATTTACTATAACTAGTATACAATATAAATAAAAAAAAATCAAACATTCGTTCGTAAAAGTCTTTACAAAGAACGACTGTTCGGATATAATTAAAATACGAACAGATGTTCAAGGAGGTTATAATGACTAATATAAATACTATAAAGAAGAATAGAAGAAAAAGAAAAGCTAATAGAGTTACATTTGCACTAACTTTAATTTTTATAATCACATTTTTATCATTAATGATGACATTAGGTAATATGGATTCATATGGTGATGGTGATGTTGAATACGTTGAAATAACTGTAAGGGCAGGCGATAGCTTATGGTCAATTGCTGATGAGGCAACACCTGATCACAGAGATTTAAGAGAAACTATGTATGAAATAGCAAAGGTGAATGAACTTGATGATGAAATAGTATATCCTGGTCAAGTATTACAAGTACCTAAAGTATATTAAGGAAAGCGAACAGTGTTCGCTTTTTTAGTTTTTTGTATTTACCTCTTCTAACACAATGCAAAAGTTGCACTGAAGTCAGAATTTATCTTGTTTCATGCAATTGTGTTGCATAGAAAATAGGGGGTATATAAGTAATGACGGAGGTGGTCTTATGAAGTTGAACGAGGAATATGTTATTATGAAGTCTTATAAGGTTATAACTTGGTTTATTGCTTATGTTGTGTTCTTTATGATATTTTGGAGTCATGTAAAATCTTTGAATGCTGGTGGTGTATTGTTTGTATATGAATGTATGTTATTGGTCTTTTTACTAAGATATCTAAGACAATACATTTATATCAGAACAGCTAAAATGATGGGCAAGGATGTTGAAGGTTCTTCATTAAGCTTGAATCCAACTTTCTGGAGCTCAAGTGAGTATAATTTAAAAGAAGTCCTAACAATGGAGTTAAGACCAATGATAATCTTGACCACAGGTCAAATCATTGGCATATTAATCTCACACTTTGTATTCTCAGCAACCTTAATCACTCCAATTTTACTAGGTGGTCTTATTTTGTCACTTGCAGTGTATAATCAATCCTACATGATATTGTTTAGGTGTTTAAGACATGGTGAGTCTACATATAAGTATGGCTTTGAAGCGTTTAAAGTATACCAGGGCGAAGGTTGGATAACATGGCCAACTGCAGAAAAGTTAATACGCATCATTTTGAATAATTAATTAAAAAGGAGTAGTCGTTTTAAAATGACTACTCCTTGTATTTTAGTTTTCCTCTTCATCTAGTAGCTCATATTGCTTGATGATATCTCTTTTAGCATTCTTTCTATGTGCTGAATAAAGCTGGGTTGTGGTTACGTTGTCGTGATCCAGTAGATTCTGTACATCGTATATAGAAAAGCCGTATTGAATTAGTGATGATGCAGCAGTTGCTCTAAGTTTATGTGGGCTATAACCGGAGTCTCTGCTAGTTCCGAGTGCGATGGAAGTATATTTCTTAACCAGCTGCCTGATTGCTCTTTCTGTAATTCTTTTCTTCTGCATAGAAAGAAAAAGGGCATCTTTAAACTCATCATCCAATTCAGTTTCTTTAGGTCTTTCAAGTTCAATATAGTCATTGATAGCTTTTACGACTGAGTTGTTTAATGGCATATCAATTTCTTTACCACGTTTTCTGTAGATCTTAAATTCGTTTCTAGAAAATGAGAAAGAAGAGATATTGAGTTGCTGGAGTTCTTTTAAACGCAGACCGAAGGTTGTGAAGAGTACCAGTATAGCCTTATCACGATATTTTGTTTTCTCCCAGTATTGGCGTTCTTTATCTGTAAGTCCTTGACCAGTTTCTACAGCTTGTAGCATAAGTGCTACTTCCTCAACTTCAAGGCGTTTAATAGCATCAGGTTGAGGTTTAGGCAGCTTAATTGGATTAAGACCATCAACGATATTGTCTTTCATAATTTCTTCTCTAAAGAGGAATTTGAACAGAACTGAAAGGGATGATTTTTTTCTTGAAAGAGAACGATTATGGTTTTCCATAAGTACAGTCGTATTGTCTTTTTCAATAAAGTAACGTGTACAATAGTCACCAATAAATCTGTTGACATCTCGAGCTCTAATAGAAGCGAACTCTTTTTCAGTTATTGCATCTGTGGTTTCAGCAGTAGTGATTCTAGTTTCGTTTACAAGATACTTACAAAAGAAGAGTAGGTCTTGTAGATAGGCCAACCTACTTGTTATGGCAATTGCGTTTTTTAGATAAATAAAATAATCAATTAAAAAATATGGCAACTCATTTTCTATTGCTGCACACTGATCTAATATTTTATTTTCTTTTTCTACAATATTATTTGGCTTAGAAGATTTATTATGTATTTTATATCCTACAGACATTTTTGACTCCTTTAATTGATAGAGTAGGGCATTTTCTAATTATTAGTGAAATGTTACTTGATTGAATTCATCTTATGAATCTATTATATCATGAAGAATTACAAAATCCAACTATTCTTTAAATGTATATTTAGGGAATAGTTAAACAAATAAAGGAGAGAGCTACCATATTTGATAGCTCAATTATAAATGTGTTTGTTTTTATAGTTAATAATAATATATTCTATAAGTTAATGAAACTTATGATCTGTAATGGTTGTTGAAGCTTTTAACCAGAATACTTTAAATATTATGTTTGTTTATGATCATTGCAACATATCAATTATTAAACTCTTATACGTAACTGACAATTCCAATCATTATAAACGGCTTTTAGACATTACTTAGTTATCATTGGCTTTGTCGGCTTAATCATCAGATTCTGTCTTACTACATTATATTGTCCTAAAATATGTTAAAATTACCTTGTCAATACAGCTAACCAGAATCTTTTGCTGATGCATTGTATTACTTAAAAAAACTGGTTGGCTGTGCTGACACGTACTTTTTTGCGTTTCTTTGATTGATTTTATGTATTGCCGTCATAGCATAATTTTTCTTATCTCGAATTAAACACTCACATAAATCAATTGAAAAATCACTTTTGATGAGTTGTTCTAGATAATAAATTCTTTCAGAAAACTCATAATTCAGATCAGCATTTAATTTGACTGGTCCATGTGTAAATATCAGATGTTTTGGAGACAGCTCATCATATAACAACATAGTTTTGTAATGATCATAAGGATTAGCAGTTATATCCAAATAAGGAATGATGATACGATGATCAGTATCTTCAAGCAAGTTATCACTAACATATAAATAATCACCATTAATAAGAACACTTAGTCCGCATGGTGTATGTCCAGGCGTTTTATATATTTCGATTCTCGAAGTATTTATTTTTACAGTTAGCTTATCATCAACTAGTATATCTGGTTTCCTGTAAGTTCTTTTGTAATTCGCATTACATTTTTCTAGATTAGTTTCATATTGATCTGAACCAATAATTGGTGTGTCAAATACAATTGCACCTTGAGCATGATCTTTATGATAATGTGAAATGACAATGTATTTAAGTTCTATGTTCATTTCTTCAAGATCTTTTTTTATGAAGTCACCCATTTCATAATAACCAGAGTCTAGTAAGATGCCCTGGCCATTGTCGTGAAACAAGTAAGCCGAAGTATAATATGAAACCCTATCAAGTTTTTCAAGTATTCTATATTGAATTGTATTCTCATTGATTATATTTTTTTCCATAAGTCACCGTAATTATTTTATGTAAACCTCTATTTAAACGTTACATTTTCTAATGTTTTATTACTTAAATTTTCGCCATCATAAGATATCGAAGTATTAACTTCATATCCCAAATTGCAATTAAAACCTGCTTCTGTCAACCATTTATGATGTGTCTTTAAGATCATTGTTCTTGCCGTTTCAGGACTATCAGCCCCTTCTTTGTTTTTAACTGGCGTAAACTCTTCTTCACGCGTAACAGATAAAACTGCCATATCCTCTGTAAATTTGAATACATCGAATAAGAACAACTCAAACTTGTATCCATTGGGATTATCCGCTTTTATAAGCCCATTATCAGAATAAGTATCTACTTTCTTATAAGCTGTATGATATGGAATTTCTTTGTCTACACAGTCCATTAGGAAGTCTAAGGTAAATATATGTGAAACAATGTTACCATTTCTATATAGAAGTTTACCCTCATCATCAAGTTTGTATCTCATATCTTCTGGCAATTCAGAGTATTCTACAATATCTGGATGATGATCTCTATAGCATATTACACCAACTTTCTCCTCTGGGTTTTCTTTATCAACTGACTTACTTGCAACATCTAAACCTGAATCAATGGTAAATCCAACAAAAACAGGATCTGCAATCTTTGCAATAGCGTTATCAACACCATATAGATAAACATATTTAACGCCATTAGATTGCATTTCTTCTAATAGCCCATTGGAATGTAAACTTGAAAACACGCCGCCATTTCCATTGGCTGCTAAGTTGATTTCATGTGAAGATTTCATTGCGATTTGTCCATTTTCAAGTACAAGTGGCAATCTATCTTGTTTAAAAAAATGGATGTTTTCTTTACCGTAATTAAAGTAATTAGATGACTCAAAATGGTCAACAGTCTCCCTGTGATTGTCTTCTGATGTCATGACATACCATTTCACAGAAAAACCTGAAAGGGCACGTAAGCTCAAGAATTTATCTGCTTGTAAATGAAAAAGTGATTTATGAGATGGTAATCCAATGTCATAAGTTCCCTTTGGACCTTGATGGCCTAAACGTGTCCCCTGGCCACCTGCCATTAAGACAACAGCGACTTCCCCTTCTTTTATGGATTCAAGCCCCTTCTTAAAGAAATGCTCTTTATCCTGAGGGTTGAGTTTCGTTGCCACCAAAGGCGCCACTAGATTATCTTTTGTATCAATTACCTTATCCTTATTATCAAATATTGATTGAATCAAGTCAAAATCTATACTTTTTATTTGATTTTCTAGTTTCTTAATTTCTTCTTCTGTTAATTGATCTTTATATGCTAAAAGATGTGATTGATTGTACTTATCTAATATTTTCATGTTATCCTCCATACCCATCCATTATACAATGAATTATGATGAATTAGAATATTCTTAGAAGACATTATAAAAGAAGACTCGAAAGTCTTCTTCCTTTTACTTATCTAATTCATCACTGTTTACCAGAATTTTAAATGGCTTTTGATCCTCATCAAATAAAAGCATGACATAATATTGACCTATGCCATCTGAAAAGCTATTAGTAGAGCCGTCATCATTTGTTACAGTACCTTCAGTAACAAGGTTATTTTCTCCTACTACTTTTATACTACCGAATGTTGATACTTCTTTACGATTTGAGTTATCACTTGTATATGGGATAAACTCAGTCTCTAAACCAGGAGCAGTCCTGTAAAACTTACCATCAGGTAGTTCGATTCTTTTAGGTTCATTATATAGACTATATAAAGCCAAAGAAGGATCTGAGTTATTAGACAAGTCGTAGTATGATGCAGCTATAAAGTAAGCACCTTCCGAATCTAATAGATCTTTTGAGATATCTTTAATTGAAACATTATCGACTATTAAATTTTTAGAAATCGATTGATTCATATCTGCATAAACATCTTCTGGATACATAGTGACAGTCATAACAACGTAATCATAAATCTTAGGTTCTCCATACAAACCTCTGCGGTTTTCTCCGGCTTTACCTTCTACACTCTCATATAAACTACCATAGCTGTACATGGCTTGAATAAAAGTATCGTCTGATTTATAGAATGCAATCTTAGTATCATAAAAATAATTGTTAAAATCATCATTTTTGTGTTCGAATACATATGACATCATATCATTACCGAAATCAGCCAGTCCAATATACTCTGTAATACCATATGTATTTTTCTTTAAGTCTTCTGCTTTAAATGTATGTTCGATGGTTACAATGCCTTTGTTATCGACTACATATTCCTCTTTAACATCTGTAGTTTCATTAGACTGTATAGGACTATTAGTGTTTTTAGCACCAATATCTAAGCCACTATCAGGTGTAAAAGCATAATCCCAGTTGAACTTTTCAACTGCAAAACGCCATGTTAATGGGAAATATGTTACTGATCTAAAACTAAGAATCGGGTATTCTTCACTTGAATTATCAATCGATTCACCATTTACTGTGATGTTATATGCTGGCAATTGAGCCTTATATGTTTGATTTATTAAGTTGCTTCCGCCTTTTAAATAATTTAAGCTGCCATTAGATTGTCCTAAATTTATTGTCAAACCGCTTTCGCTTGTGTAGCTTGTGTTTAATCCTAATGATTGTCCTAAGTTCCATGTCATTGGAAAATATGTAATACCGTTATAATTTATCAACGGGTATTGTGCCTCTATAGAGTTATATTCACCACCATTTAAAAGAACGTTAAACTCTGGTATAACGACGTCAACATTTTCTTCAGCATAAGCTGGTGTGCATACTAAAAGTATAAAGCACAAAATTAAGATACTCTTTTTCATTCTACCTCCATATTTAATTGGTTAATCTGACTTCTTTAATTATATACCGAAATTCCTACTTTTAATAATGAAATTTACATGTAACTAGTTAAAAACACTAATAAGTGTTACAATTAAAATGTAAATTCAGAATATTGTAACTAGTTATTGTTATGTAATAAGTTACAATATTGTTGGTGTAATGCATATAACGAATTAATGGAGGTTACATATGGATAACAGAGCCATTTTATTTGCTAACTTTAAAGAAGAGACTATTCTAGAACAAACAAAACAGTTAATAAAATCAAATAGTGAGTTTGATCTCTCCCCTAGTCTTAATGTGCTATTAGAGTTAAGATACTTAATAATTGAGATCTTTGACAGTGGCTTAGATGAAGATGCTCTTACTTATATGAATGATTATTTGTCGAGTGCAAGTTATTATCATCAAGTCAAATTAATTGATAATCAACTAGTATTATATCATGTATCAGAGGATGATGAAGATAAACAGATCATCAGTAAAATAGCCAGTGATTTGATTAAGATTTATAAGCAGGATATGCATGTTAAAAGGTGTGAAAATCAAGAATGTCAGGCATACTTTATAGATACCAGTAAAAATAAGAGTAAGAAGTTTTGTTCAAGTAAATGCAGTAATTTAATAAAAGTAAGAAGGTATAGAGAAAAGCATGCAAATGAATAAAGTACACCCTTTTGGGTGTACTACTTATTTTTTTGACAGTACCTTATAAGCTTTGGTAACACTATCTCTTGTACCAACTAAGAAGAGTTGGTTTTTAGCTTCAATATTAGTATTACCTCTTGGTACTATAAACTTGTCCTCTTCTGCATTGAATATGCCAGCGATTACACAGTCATCTGGAAAATCCTTATGACTGGCAATATCTTTAATCTGTTTATTTTTCATGCCTGAATGGTCTGGTAATGTAACTATAGAGACTTCGGCTTTACCATTTCTTAGTGATGCTACCCTTCTAATCTCTGGATTTTGAATGTCTAGAATAAATTTTTTAGTTAACATATCTACTGCTGAGCCTATGTTTGTTGCACCTGCTATTTCATACGCATCCCGATACTCTGGATCTCTCATTCTAACAAATATGTTTTTTATGCCAAAGTTTTTACAGAGTAGTGAGAATAACAAGTTTTCAGAATCATAGCTCATTACACCTAATGCTATATCAACTTTATCCATACCAGCTTCTCTTAAGATATTGATGTTAGTGGCATCACCTTGTATGGCTACCGCACCATACTTGGAGTATATCTTTTCACATAAAGCTTGATCTCTTTCTATAACAATGACATTATGATCTTTTGACAATGCTTTGGTGATATTTCTACCAACAATACCGCCACCTGCTATTAATATGTTCATATATCCCCCTTATTTTAACCATGCTTTTCTATTAAATAGAACCATCAATGGAAGTATTTCTAATCTTCCTGCCAACATACCAAATATATAGGTCAGTTTAATAACTGGTGATAATGTAGACATTTTTTCTACTGAAAAATAGAATGGTCCAATGTTACCCATAGCAGATGCCATGCCTGAAATAGATTGGAAAGCATCTAAGTCAGAAAACAATGCTGTAATACCAGAACCTATTACTATGATGAGTAACCAACCAAAGAATAAACCTGAGATCCTATATATTTCATTATCAGATATAGGCGTTTGCTCTACAAGAACTGGTGCTACAGCTCTAGATGGCATACGAATTTTTCTGATTTCTCGTCTGAATAATTTAGAAAGAATGGTAATTCTGATAACCTTTATACCGCCTGAAGTCGAACCTACACAACCACCTACAATCATTAAAACAATGAATAACTGTTTAGCAAGAGATGTGAAAAAGGCACTTCCAATGTCCTGTGTACCGAAACCTGTGGTTGTTATAACAGATACCACTTGGAATATGGTGGTTCTAAAGTACATTTCAAAGTCAGCGAATATATTGGTTCCTGCCATGATCATGCTTATAAGCATTAAGGCTGTAAATGAAAGAATGATCTTAAAATACTTTTTAGTTTCTAAATCTTTAACCAGGTATTTAGGGGTATCAAAAATGACTTTATAGTGTATCAAGAAGTTCATACCACCGAACAACATAAATAATGTGATGATGTATTCTATAGCCCTATAGTTGTAGCCTGCTTCTTTAAAATATGCTATGGAAGCATCGTATCGTGAAAATCCCCCTGTTGAGAGTGAGGTCATGGAATGGGTTAATGCATCATAGAAAGACATACCTGCAATCATCAGTAGGATAGTCTCTGTAAGTGTCAGTGAACCGTATATCAACCATAATATTTTGACTGTTTGAAATACATTAGGTACAGGTCTAGAGGAGTTAATTTTATGACCCTCTGCTGAAAACAGTTGCCATATGTCTCCTTCACCTGAAAAAGTAACAAATAAGAAGAAGGTTAAAATACCAAGCCCACCTACCCACTGTATCAATGCGCGCCAGAATATGATGGATAAATCCATATAGTCAAGTCCCTCAAAGACAGTGATGCCTGTTGTTGTAAAACCGCTGACTGCTTCAAAGAATGAGTCGATAAATCCTTTGTTTAAGTTAATCATAAATGGGATGGCACCAATGATTGATATAACAATCCATGCTAAAGCACAAATAATCATACTTGTTGTTAAGGTGATTTCAGTCTTCGAGTTTTTAGTTGTAAAATAAAACATGCCGCCAAATGCAAATGAAATCAAGCTTGGCACTAAGAAAGTATAATAAGAAGATATGGGTTCTTTATAGATGAAGACAACAGAAATAGGCACCAAAAGTATGATGCCTAGTAGTATGAGTAATGAACTGAGTATGTTTAAAATGCCTTTAACTTTATTTATCAACTATATATCCCCCTACATAGATGATACCCATTTTATCACTTATTTAACAGTTTGATATGTTCTATTAATGACTCTTTATTATTCATTTGTGGCTTGTCTAAAACCAGGTCTAAAAGTAGAAGTTTTAACTCGCCAATTTCTTTTCCCTTGTAACCTAGTTTCATTAGATCGTGTCCATCTAAGGCAAGGTCATTTACAGACATAGGTGCTTTTTCGTGGATGATTTCATCAAACTTAGTCTTCATAGATTCTACAGATTCAATGCTGTCATTGGTTGTAGAGCTTAATATATCGGCTTTTCTGAGTTCTAGAAAGTCAGATAAGTTATCAAGTCCAATCTTGTTCATGAACTTCTTAACAGATTTGTTATTGTCTAGATCTAAAAGTCTCATATGATTTGAAATCAATATTTCTACATGTTTACATGTATCATTATCGTACTTGAAACGCTTTAAGAACTTACCTGCTAAATTCACACTTGCCTTATCATGACTATAAAAGCGTCCCCTTCCTTCTATAAGTTCAAAGGTTGATGGTTTACCAATATCATGTAAGAGTGCAGCTAACCTAAGTGGAAGTTTAGCTGGTGTCTGATTAAGGGTAGCCATAAGATGATCAAATACCGTCAGATGATGAAATTCCGAATGTTGATCAAAGTCAACCGAGTCCAATATTTCTGGCAATATATAGGCCAGTAAACCTGTATCATAGAGGTGTTTTATCCCCTTTGAAGGCATATCAGATAAAAGAATCTTATTAAATTCTTCTCTGATTCTCTCTACAGAAATCCCCTTATGAATCGGCATAGATTTTATGATCTGATCGATTTCAGGATTTTTATCAAAATGATATTCTGTCGTAAATCGTATATAACGGTAAACTCTAAGATAATCTTCAGTAAAACGATCTCTAGCATGGCCTACAGTCTTGACCATATTATGCTTGATATCTTCTTGTCCCTTGTAGTAGTCCAGTATTTGACCGGACTTGTCCATAAGCATGGCATTCATTGTAAAGTCTCTACGTTTAATATCTTCCATAACATCACTAGAAAACGATACATGAGTAGGCTTTCTGCCGTCATAACCAGATTCGCTTCTATAGGTCGTGACTTCATAGTCATCCTCTAAAGAGACAACTATAGTGCCAAAGGCTTTGCCTACTGCATAGGTATGCTCAAATAAGGCTTCTATTTGGTCTGGTATGGCATTTGTTGTAATGTCCCAGTCTTTGATTGGATAACCCATAAGATGGTTTCTAACTGCTCCTCCGACGATATAAGCCTGGAAGCCGTTTCTCTCTAATGTCTCTAGTATATAAATTACTTCATTTGGTATCATATATTCTCCAAAAAAAATAGCACGTTCAAGTGCTATTACCATTCTAAGTCTAAAATCTCTTTCTGTTCGTCTTCTGGTAAAGTGTTGATCACACTTTCATAAGATTGATCAATTAAATCACACAAGTCAGTAAAGGAAATGTCTTTTACTGAAATATGGTTCCATGAGAACTTGCCTTCCTCTTTAATTAACTTAGCACCCTTTGATGAATCCAATAATTTTTTAGTAGTAGCTTCGTCTAATTTTAAATCAACATAATCTTGATGTAATTCAAGAATTTTTTCCGATGCAAGATTAAGAGTGACATATGATTTTTCCTCGTCTTCAAATGTACCAGGCTTGTCTAAAAAATAATCTCTTATAGAATTATCAATCATATTAATCACCTACCTTTATACTTATTATACCACCTTTTTTGATTTTTAAAAGTTTTCTTATGATTTTGAGATTTTATAAGTAAGTTTATATAATAAAATTATGTAAACCGCATAAAAAAAGGACACAATCATGTGTCCTAAAATTTATACTTTTAAGTCTGCTTCCTGACCAAGTGCATTTTTGTACTTGTCAGTGATAGGCTTAACAACTTCATTGTTAAATGTAATGACTTGTTCTGGAGAACGACCAATAAATAAAGCTGGATCTGTAAGTTTGCTTACGTCTTCTTCAGTTAAACCGAAGATTGAATCCTTTACAATTCTGCTTAATAAGTCGTTTTCAAGACCGTGTTGCTTGACTTGCTTTGCAGCTTCCATAGAATGAACTCTGATAGCTTCATGCAGCTCTTGTCTGTCGCCACCTTTTTTTACAGCTTCCATGATGATATTTTCAGTTGCCATAAATGGTAGTTCAGCCATAACATGCTTGTAAATAACCTTGTCATATACAACTAAACCAGAAACAACATTGTTCATAATATCTAAGATTGAATCTGCAACCAAGAAAGCTTCAGGTAGTGAAATTCTTCTGTTAGCAGAATCGTCTAAAGTTCTTTCAAACCATTGAGTTGAAACTGTCATAGCAGGGTTCATTGCATTAGCCATTAAGTATCTACTAAGTGATGCAATTCTCTCAGATCTCATTGGATTTCTCTTATAAGCCATAGCAGATGAACCAATTTGGTTCTTCTCAAATGGCTCTTCAACTTCTTTAAGATGTTGTAAAAGTCTTAAGTCATTGGTGATCTTGTGCATAGATTGACCTAAGCCAGATAATGCATTTAGGATTCTTGAATCCAGCTTTCTAGAATAGGTTTGACCTGTTACAGGGAAAGTCTTTTCAAAGCCTAGCTTAGATGCAATCAACTTGTCTAAAGCTTCCACCTTATCATGGTCACCATCAAATAAGTTTAAGTAAGAAGCCTGTGTACCAGTAGTACCCTTAGCACCTCTTAACATAAGTGTTTCAATTGTGTATTCAACATCGTATAGGTCTTGTACCAGGTCCATGTTCCAAAGCGTTGCACGCTTACCTACAGTTGTTAATTGTGCAGGTTGGAAGTGCGTAAAACCTAGTGTAGGCACGTCTTTACATTCCTCAGAAAACTTAGCTAATTTATCAATAACATTAACAAGTTTGTTTCTAACGATCTCTAATGCTTCTTTCATTACTAAAACATCTGTGTTTCCTCCAACGAAAGCACTTGTAGCGCCAAGATGGATAATAGGCATAGCAGTTGGGCATTGCTCACCAAAAGCATGTACATGACTCATAACATCGTGACGTGTCTTTTTTTCGATTTCACGTGCACGGTCATAGTTGATATTATTTTCAAAAGCCTTCATCTCTGCGATTTGCTCGTCAGTGATAGAAAGACCAAGTTCTTTTTGTGCTTCAGCTAAAGTTATCCATAATTTTCTCCAAGTCTGAAACTTTTTATCTGGTGAAAAAAGTTCGAGCATTTCCTGACTTGCATAGCGTCTAATCAATGGATTTTCATAAATATTCGACATTTTGCCTCCTCAATACAAATGTTTTAGTTGTTTTTCCAAAAATCATTCGGATTACAGTAATATTATAACAGAATAAAATTAAATGTAAACGGTTCATTAATTAAAATTTATTCATGAAAATAAAAAGGTTCTATAATTTTTGGTGTGGGTGAAAACTCACACCATTATTTATTTACAAAAAATAAGACATGAGAAGTTCATATACTTTATAATGTAATCACCACAAAAACTAATATAAAGGAGAACTCTCATGCCTAATACTGATTTTATACGA
>NZ_VANV01000104.1 GCF_022496765.1 Acidaminobacter sp. JC074
AAAAAAACACTTGACAAGAAAGATCAAATTTGATATTATGTTTGAGTGTCAATTATCTGGTAACAATATCACGAAGGCTACACCTGTTCCCATCCCGAACACAGAAGTTAAGTTTCGTAGAGCTGATGATACTTGGTTGGAGACGACCTGGGAAAGTAAGACGTTGCCAGTTTAATATTCCAAGATAGCTCAGTTGGTAGAGCAATCGGCTGTTAACCGATAGGTCGTGGGTTCGAGTCCCACTCTTGGAGCCAATACATCGCGGAGTGGAGCAGTTGGCAGCTCGTCGGGCTCATAACCCGGAGGTCGTAGGTTCGAGTCCTGCCTCCGCAACCAAATTTTATACATGGCGGCGTAGCTTAGTTGGCTAGAGCGCTCGGTTCATACCCGGGAGGTCGGTGGTTCGAGTCCACTCGCCGCTACCACTTTTATTAACTTAGGCCCCTTGGTCAAGCGGTTAAGACACCGCCCTTTCACGGCGGTAACAGGGGTTCGATTCCCCTAGGGGTCACCAAATATGGGAGTATAGCTCAGTTGGGAGAGCATCTGCCTTACAAGCAGAGGGTCACAGGTTCAAGTCCTGT
>NZ_VANV01000105.1 GCF_022496765.1 Acidaminobacter sp. JC074
ACCATGGAAGTTGGGGGCGCCCGAAGCCAGTGATCCAACCGYAAGGAGGAAGCTGTCGAAGGTGAAACCAATGACTAGGGTGAAGTCGTAACAAGGTAGCCGTATCGGAAGGTGCGGCTGGATCACCTCCTTTCTAAGGAAATTAGTTCATACTGTTCAGTTTTGAGTGTTCTATTTTAGATTAAATAGAAACACTAAAACACACCATATGGGGATATAGCTCAGTTGGGAGAGCACCTGCCTTGCACGCAGGGGGTCGCAGGTTCGACTCCTGTTATCTCCACCATTTCAGATTAAGTTCTGAGTGTGATGTTCTTTGAAAATTGCATATATGAAAGACAAATAGTTAATTTATTAGCTATAGTCGACAAGCAAAAACAATATTCTCAAATCCTATATTTATATAGGTAGTTGWRRAACTATAATCTTACAGTCGAGAGACKTWAAATCTAGTGACGAAAGTCGCGAATTAGGTTATATCGCTATAACCATTATTAACTAGGTCAAGTTAATAAGGGCATGCGGTGGATGCCTAGGCACTGAGAGCCGATGAAGGACGTGATAAGCTGCGAAAAGTCA
>NZ_VANV01000106.1 GCF_022496765.1 Acidaminobacter sp. JC074
ATATGACTTTGTATGAATACCATCAAAAAAATTATCTTACACAGAACCAGTTTTATGATAAGTTTAAAGATCATTATAGATGTGGTTATTTACAAGCGCATACTTACATTCATGCAATAAAGCAGTGTATGAAAGATATGTCTTCATTCTACGCTTTGTTAGACTTGTATAAGGAAGATCCTAAAAACAATCAAAAGCCATCGATGCCCAGATATAAACACGAGAACAGGCAGATGACACCAACATTTTTGAAGAATGCTGTTAGGTTAAAGAACGAGACTATGTTGCTGTCTATTGGTAAAGTGATGAAAAAAGAGAAMAATTTGAGATGCATTGAGATTAATCTTCCAAAGGAAGTCAGTTTATTTTTGTCAGATAAAAATATTAAGTCTACGACATTAAAGAAACTATCTGGTGGCAAGTATGAAGTGAAAGTAATTTATGAAATTCATAAACCTAAATTAAGGAAGACAAATGAAGTGATGGCTATAGATTTAGGTGTTTCAAATTTAGCAGCCCTAACATTTAAGGAATCATTGGATCAGATTTTAATTGATGGTAATGTAATAAAAA
>NZ_VANV01000108.1 GCF_022496765.1 Acidaminobacter sp. JC074
CATTGGGTTGCCCGGGATTCGAACCCGGAACTAGTCGGATGGAGTAGATAAATTCCTTGTTAAACAAGCAAAAACCCCTCCCCAAGCCGTGCTTGCATTTTTCATTGCACACGGCTTTCCCTATGTATACATATAAAACTCTGTTCTTTCCTTAGACAAGTAAAAGGATTGAAGACTCAGTTAATTTAAGCCTTAACTAGATGMTACATRAACATTTCAKAATCTAATTTATTTGTTATCTTTTTTATTATTTAAGGTTWATTTTCATTTACAYRRTCTGATRACAAATCATKMATKATTTGCCAGATCATTGATACAAAAAATATCCAAATACCAAATYCGCTTTCTATATAAGCCTCCCGAAGTAGAAGAAGCTTTTGGGAAGGTCAAAGAAAAAATGAGCTCTTCCGCCAKAAAGAATTCTTCCAATAATTCCGGGCCTATTCTTTTCAAAAAAGCACGTACCGTACTTTTGTGTTTACGAGCCAAAGTTCGAGCACAAGAAAGTCGAATTATATACTTTATTCGATACAAACTCATTTTTTTC
>NZ_VANV01000111.1 GCF_022496765.1 Acidaminobacter sp. JC074
TTAGAAAAAAAATGGATATTGAAGCTTGGGTCAAGGTCAATACCAACAGAAATCAAAATATTCAGACCRAGGCTCTGAATTATCAAATAATTGATAAAATTGATAAAAARGATCTTTTTTATTTTATGTTTCATCAAGATGAAGAMAACAATTCATCCAATCAAAAAAACAAATGGGATTGGATGGGAATGAATACAGAAATACTAAGTCATCCTATATCGAATCTAGAAGTTTGGTTCTTCCCAGAATTTTGTCTATTTTATAATGCATATAAAATKAAACCCTGGTTTATACCAAGCAARTTCCTTTTTTTKAATTTGAATATAAATGAAAATCTTAGTGAAACTAAAAACCTGAATAGAAAACAAAAAGGAATTATACCGTCAAACGAAAAAAAATATTTTGAATTCAAGAATAAAAAARAAAAAGAATTTGCAAATCAAAGAGMTCTTCGATCAACTATGCAAAACCAAGAAAGTCTTGTATCTGTTCTATTAAACCAAGAAAACGARATTGCGGAAACTTATTCGGA
>NZ_VANV01000013.1 GCF_022496765.1 Acidaminobacter sp. JC074
TTCATAATCAGGCACAGGTGTTATACTATCATTAATCTTATTTTCAATCGTCAAACAAGTTTGATCTAACTCATAAATCCCAATGACTTTTCCTTGATCCGTAATACCAAATACAATAACCCCTTCACCATAATTTGCGTAAGCGCTTACCGTTTTTAAGAATGTATTATTAACTTCTTGTTTGTACTCTAAGTCTACTCTTTCATTAATGCCCATATAAACACCTCCATATATATTTTTTACCAGAATCATACAAAAGTGCAACGCAAAATTTTGCGTTCCGTTTTGCGTTCCATTTTGCAACGCAAAAAAAAATAATAAACTACAAGAGCAACCTATTTATACTTTAAAGGCTATCTCATATACTTTCTAAGAGAATTATTAACATTATTTTGATTTACATAGCATACCTCATTGCTGTATCAATTTGCTGACGACCTAACATTCCTAGTCACAGTCTGCCCTACATCTCAGAATTAATAAGTTAACTTCCTTTACCAGAACACAACTTATATTTCTTATAATTTCATAGTTGCAATAACAACCCTAAAGTTTACTCATTATCTCCTTCTTTTCAGTAACTGTAATTCTGCTTGAATGAAAAACTAAGTTCCGTTTTTCTTGAAGTAATGCGATTGCAACACTTAATGCAGTTTTTTTGACTGTAATAAGCATAGAAAATCAATGTTTTTTGATGTATAATATACTTAATTAATAAAAAAATAGTGATTTTTTACACGCAAAACGGACCAGCGTTATTCCATTGCAGAGGTAAGTTCCGTTGGTCTATCTATTTGCAGAAGTAAATTCAGCTAATATCTATCCTATTTTTTATTAGTTTATTGGTTTAAAAGTCCTTCATAGTTAGGGACTTTTTTAATGTCATTTTTACTTGATCTAGGCCATAATAAAGTTCTTCTTTCAGAATCACTTCATTTGGATCTATTTCAATCAAGTCTAATACTTCATATACTTGCTCATCTAGTACAGTTCTACCAACCTCATACGGTGTTCTATTTCCTAAACTACCTCTGTAAACGCTATTTATATTATCCATAAGGTGCTTAAAAATATCAGCTCGAATATTATCAAATGAGGTTCCTTTCGGAAATACATAGCGTATAAATTCATGATTCTTTTCAAGATGTGCCTTTTGATATGAAGCGAGTGGATCACAGTAAAAGACTTTTGTCCTCTTATTGCCTTCACAGTCTGATTCTAAGGCTTCTGGCATTGTAAACTCTGAGCCATTGTCCGTTAAGATAATTTGGAAAGTAGAATTAAAAAGCTCTGTACCCAATTCTAAATTAAGCTTTTCGAACACCTCTAAAACACAGTCTTGTGTCTTCTTTTCAAGTAAAAAGATTAACATTATCGAGACAACTTAAATAGAACAAAGTCATCAAAGCTTTACCACCAGGTCGGCCTATTACTGTGTCCATTTGCACAATACTTAGTTCTGGGTTTTCTTCAACATATTTTGTATAATCCTCATAGGAGCGATTCTCACGATGTCTTGAAGGTTCTACACTCTGTTTCTTTTTCTTACGTTTCTTATACTTAACCTTTCGTCTAAGATCGATATTTCTAACATCCTCAAAAATACAAGCATCTATAAGATTGTATAAGGTTCTTAAAGAACAAGGAATCTTATCAATGTTTGCCTCATAAATGTGTTTTAAAGATTGGCCTTTCTTAATGCCTGCAGTTACAATATCTTCAATTACTTTTAGTTCATCTGGAGTGAAATTAATCCCAAGTCTTGTTTCTCTTAAAGCTTCTTTATAGCCTAAATCTGCTGCTTTAGCTCTATAAAAGTGCTTATCCAAACGACAAGTATACTTACGTTCACATCCATTACATGTATGAGGAAACCTCTTGATAATATCACAATTCTTGAATTCAAAGTTTCTACATACTTTATAACAATTATGCGTCCTACACTTTTTACAGAGCAGTTTACAATAACTGTTACCACATAAATGTTGTTTTATACATTTACTACGTTTTACACAGCCACCTTTAAAATCACTTCTACTTTCCCTAATAAACTTATGACGTTTTATTTCTTTAGAGATAGTAGTTGGATCTTTACTTAAATGGGTAGCTATTTCTTTTAATGAAGCTTTATTGTCTAATGAATGCTCAATATATTGTCTGTCTAACTCATTCAAATGCTTACCTTTATTCTTCATGAGATCTCTCCTTCTACATAAATAGGATAGATATCAATGTAATTATAAAGTTAAATAAATTAGATGTAAAACATTGTGCATAAGTAACTTCCGAAAAAGCCCTGAAAACGGAATTTAAAATTTCATTCTAGGTAACTGTATTTCTAAAAGGAATATCATTTGCTCAAAATTGTATTAATGGTAAAATAAGTAAAAATATTACTCTCTCGGTAATCGATAAGGCCAAATTCCTGTTGAACTTGGTCTCATTATGCTACTTTCGCTACTTAATAAACATCTCTTACTCTATACTTCATAGATATTAAAAGTAATTATCTAATAACGTAGGTTCTCTACTCCCTGTTATACAAAATTCCATTACAAGCAAAACCTTTAAATACAACATTTCTGTATTATTGACAACCACCATTATTTAAACTTCAATAAAAAAATGACCCCAAAAAAAAATTATCTTGCAGGTCATTTCGCCATTTTCCAATAGGGGTAGATATATTGTACTATCATGGTTTCATAAAAAACTTCGGCTTATCAATAAAAAGATTGTCATCATCTCATTTTAGTTTGCTTTGAGCAATTTCATTTTCTAGCTCTATAAAAACAATCTTTTCATTTTCTGAAAAGTTTTCAATTAACTTGCTGCGCCAATACACACCCAGCTCTACTTTGCCTTTTACATTATCAATTCTTACTTTATCCCAATGAATTTTTTTCCGTTTATAGAATAGATCATAATCACAGATGCGCTCTGCATTATGCAAATACTCTAGCCCAACTAGAATCCTTTTAATCTCAGTAGGCGACTTAAATGTAAAAAAACGGACTTGATAGACATCAACTGATTGAAAAATACTAGCTGAGTCTGTCCCCCAAGCTTCTCCTATAATCATTCCTATTTCTAATTTTTCAAACACAAAGTGAAGACGATTGTAGTGTAAATCATATCTACCATATGAATCATATATTTTTATTGTTAATTCAGTCCATTCATATTTTGAGTTTCCAACAGTTAAATACCTAAAATCCTGGGCATTAAGATAATCCATAATTGATGAAAATGACTTGCTTGTACGAACACACTTTTCAAAAATATCATTTACGTCTATAGATCTATGTAAAGCAGAGTCTGTTATAAAAACGACTGTTCCATTACTAATTTTTTCGATAGCACCAACAGTATTTTCAATCGTTCCTTCAATGTCTTCTGAAATCTTATTTATTGTCGCGTCCATGTTGCCAGCAACTCTCATTACAATTAATTTTGGTAAGAACCTTATTTCTGTAATAAATGACTTAGCAATTGGTTTATTCATTAGTCTTGAAGAAAACCGCTCTAAGTTGGTTGGAATTAACATCATGTACTCTACATCAATTTGCTTAACTTCATCACCCATTTTTTGAGTCAATAAAACAACTATTTCATCTTTTTGAGCATCAGAAAGTAAACCATATAAATTGTCGTTTGAGAATCTCACTTTTCTATTAGTACCAAAGTTGATCTCTAACTCATCCATCAATTCATTCATGCTAGAAGTTTCAACAATTACAATAGTGCAAAGTTCACGTATAAGATTTAACATGGAAAACACCACCTTTATGATAGAAATCAGTGCCTAATGTCTAGACAAATACAATAATTATACACATTCTAGTCGTTATTTAATTTAAGTTGTGTTAGAACCCACTTTGCCATATCTCGAACATTTTTATTAGGATCTTTTTTTGAAGCATCCTGTATAATTCGGAGATAGTCAGGTTTAAATGAGTTAAGCATAGCGTTAAGAGCATTCGTTTTAAAACGCCATATTTTGTCTACTGGTATATACCATAACTTAGTTTGAACAATTTCGCTTAAAACGTCATAATCTGCAATAACAATCTGCTCTAGCGATAGTTTTTGTTCAAGCTTTGACAACTCTGGGAACTCTTCAATTTCATTCCATGAATTGCGATTAAACGGACAAACATCTTGACAAATATCACATCCATAAACCCACTCACCCATTTTTCTACTATTAGGTTCCTTTGTTAAATCCCATCCCTCCCATGTGGTTAAACATGAGATACATGTAGATCGATTCATCATGTATGGTTCTGCAAGTGACTTAGTTGGGCAACTATCTATACAGAGTTTACAATTAGGTGGACATGATTTAATTGAATTCTCGACAACATATTCAAGTTTTCTATCTATAAGGAATGCTTCTAGATAGTTCCATGAACCATTATCTGTATAAATAAAATTATTCTTACGAACTATGCCAATACCAGCCTTCACAGCGGCCCATCTTAAAGCGGTCACGCCAAACTTTCTTTCTGTCTTTGTTTCAATACCGTTTTCTTTTAAGTACCTTTCAAACTCAAGGCTATCTTGATAGTCCTTAGAGTTAATATCAACTCTACCATCTGTTAGATAATATTTTCCGAAACGCCCCTTCAAGGAATCAGGTATTAGATACTTACCATACCACCGAGAGCAAATTATAATAGACTTCGCCCATGGATAGTTCACTTTTATATCTGCAAATTCATAAAAATCGTCAAAGTGATTTGCTAACTCCGGAAATTTTTCAATCCTTTCATCTAATTTTTTTGCGTAAGCTTTCATTTCCTCGATATGAACTATTCCACATTGCTCATATCCAAGTTCTTTAGCTTTTAAAACTATATCAACTTCTTTAAGCATAATTAACTCCAAACTATAATAAACTACATAAATAAATTTCCCTAACTCACATAAGCAACAAAAACATGCTCTCTTAATAATGTTAATGCAACAAATACAAGTAAAAGAGCCATCAATTTATTAAATACAACTAAAACACTTTTGTTCAAAATTAAGCTACTGAATCTTTCTCCTAAAAAAGCATAGCTACAAGGTGCCATTCCAGCAATAGTTGCTAAAACCATAGACATTATCACAACTTTAATACCTGTTATGTCATTTGCTGGAAAACTTATTGTTGCGATTGGTAATGTTACCAATGTCGCTTTAGGATTAAGGAGTTGCATTAAAAACCCCTCTTTAAAAGTTAATGAGTTCACAGAAGCTACTTCATTTATATCTACCGTGCTACTATAAACCTTATAGGCTAAATAAAGTATATAAGCTGCACCAAAGCTACTTATATAGACCATATGTTCAGGTTTTATAATTTTCTCACCAGTGTAACCTATCACAAGAAAAAGTATGAATGTTGCAATACCAATTCCTACGAAAAAACCTAACATGCTCTTAAATTTCTTATTTAGGCCCTCATTTAAACTTAAAATGTTTAATGGCCCTGGTGCATAAATAATTCCAAATGAAAACAAAATAATTTCCAACACAATATCAACTCCTTAGTATTATTATATACTTAAAGGTATTTATTGTTTTGGAAATTATTGCTCTTTTAGATATATCTAGTTTTTAAAATATTCTCTTGATACTGATTCGGTGTGACCCCATACGTTTTTTTAAATCTATTAAATAGATGACTTAAATCATAAAACCCAAACTTATTTGCAATTATAATTGGTTCGATCCCCGCCTCGAGTTCTTTCTTAACCAACTCCATTTTCGTATTTAAAATGAATTGATATGGTGTGAACTTTGTTTGTTTTTTAAAACTTCGGATGAAATGATATTTAGAAACGCCAATTTGTTTACTAATCTCATCAATTTCAAGTTTACAATCTATATTATTATTTATAAATTTTATTGCGTTCCTAACATAATCGTCGTTTTGATTACTGTTACAACTCATATTAGATAAGTCGTTGTATCTTATAACATTATAAATAAACTCATCAATACTATTTGAATAATCTTCAATATTGGCTCTTTCATACAAGTCACTAGACAAATTAAGAAAAGATTTTTTCAATTCTTGGTTATTCGAAACTGTTTCTTTGAATCGAAGAATTTTATCTGTATCCTCCAAAAAAATATCAATTGCTTTTCTCGAAATATAAACCATCTTATAAGTTAACTCACAAGCCCCACTAGAATGTCCATTGTGGGGTTCATCAGGATTAAACTGAATTATATTACCTGATTTCGAAACATACTCTTCCCCATTACAAGTAAAACATTGCTCCCCGTTTATTGTCATACCTACAGCGTAATCATTATGAGCATGCAAATTATATCTAAATGAAGATAAGTTCGCATCCATAATTGTTATATCATTCGATAAATAAGGTTTTGAAAAAACTATGCTTTCCTTTTTCATGACCTTCTCCTTAATTATATTTTTTATAATTTCAATTACTTCTACTTGTCAACTTTTTTGTCATGTTTCACAGATTTCAACTTTACTCTTCTTTCAATTGAAATATATAACCTAAAAAAATCGTTCATAAACGTCAACTATAACCTATTACACATCCTTTAACCAGTCCATTGAAAATTGAAAACTCCCTTTATTAAAAATAGCTATAACTTTTACTACTGATTCTAAAGGGAGATTACTTAATTGCTAATCCAACTAATTTTTTTTATCTTTTTTATGCCGAGACCATTTGCCTGACAAGGAATAATCACTGACTTATTGTATGTTACGCCACCTTGTATGATATCATCATTATAAAATAATGGAGCATCCAAATCTAATTTTGTGACATTTTTGCTTGCCATTGCAATCGATGCAGCTGCTGATATACTAATCCTACTTTCCAACATACAGCCTATCATACATTCAATATTACAAACTTCAGCCATCTTAATTATTTGTAATGCGTTATTTACACCACCATTTTTTATAACCTTAACATTTAATATATCTGCTGCTTCCATGCTTAATACATCAAACGCATCTTTTGTAGTACAGATACTTTCATCTGCCATTACTTTTATACTAGTATTTTCTTTTACTTTTTTTAAACCAAGAATATCTTTTGCGACAACTGGTTGCTCTACCAACTCTATTTTAAGACCTTTTTGCTCATATAAATCTAGATTCCTTATAGCCTCTTTCACTGTCCATCCTTGGTTAGCATCGATTCTTATCTCGGTTTGCTCACCTATAGCTTGACGTATAGCTATCAATCTTTCAAGATCCTGATCTGAATCCAATCCAACTTTTATTTTTAGTGCATCAAATCCTTCTTCAACAGCTAAGAGTGATGCATCTATCATTTCTTTTGTCGTTGCAATTCCAATGGTTTTATTAGTCTTTAGGTTATTTGACTCACTGCCTAGGTATTCATACATTGGTAAGTTGAAAGATTTACAACGCAAGTCATATAAAGCCATATCAACAGCAGCTTTTGCTAAATAGTTTCCAACTAAGCTCGTTTGTATCTTTAATAGAATCGTGCTAAAATCCCTTATGTTCATACCAACAATATTTGGTTTAATATGTTTTAATATTGCCTCCGTAATCGAAACTTGTGTTTCTCCTGTTATCTTAGGTGATGGAGCCGTATCTCCAACTCCCCAAACACCTTCATCTGTCTCAATTTGAACAACAATTGTTTGAACATGCTCAACCGTTCTCAGTGCAGTTTTAAACGGTTTTAATAAAGGAATGTTAAGATAACCTATTTTAATATCTTTTATAATCATAAACTTTCACCACGCTTCTAGATTTCTGCAATAAGATCTACTTCAACAGCTGCATTTCCAGGTAAAGCTACAGAACCAATTGCTACTCTCGTATGTTTTCCTATTTCACCAAAAACACTCTCAAGAAGCTCTGAAGCGCCATCAATAACCTGAGACTGATTGTAAAAGTCAGGTGCAGAATTAACATAACCTGTTATTTTCACAATTCTTTTAATCTTATCCAAAGATCCCACTTCTTCTTTTAACAAACTCAAAGCTCTTAATATCGCAACCTCTGCTGCCTTTTTTCCCTCTTCAATACCTAAATCAACACCTAACTTACCCTTGTAAAGTAATTCACTTCCATTTTTAGGCGTTTGGCCTGATATAAAAACAAAAGAGTTCGCTACTAATGCCGGTACATAAACAGCAGCAGCCTTAGGTGCCTCAGGCAATTCTAATTTTAATTTTTCTAATTTACTTTCAACATTCATTTTTGAACGCCTCCACACTTTATTATCAATCTATTCTTTTCGAATGGAGTCTAGATAACTGTAAACAGTTACTTTTGAGATATGCAACTTATCTGCAACTTTATCGATACCACCTTTAATATGGAAAATTCCCTTTGAGTCCATAAATCTAATCAAGTCTAACTTTTCTTCTCTTGACATTCCTAATGGGTTTGACTTACCGATTATTTTATCAATAATTGAATCTGCTATTTCTAACACATTATCAATCGGTTCATCATCAGAGTCAATTAATGTCTCATCTACTTTTAAGAATGCTTCCATCATTTGCCCTATTTCTTCAAACTTACTGATATCATAATTTATGCACATAGCACCAATAACATCGTCCTTTGAATTTCTAATGAATAGAGTTGATGATTTTAATCGTCTGCCATCTTTAGTTGTTGTCAAATAGTTAGCTGTAATATCATTTTCAAAGTTCTTTGATAAAAGTACTTGCTTAATTAATATATTAAAAGTTTCACCTATCTCTTTTCCAGTTACATGTCCATTTGAAATATATACTATCGAGCTTTTGGGCGTTGTTAAGTCATGAATCACAACTTCACAATTCTTCCCAAAAGCTCTAGTAATTAAATCCGCTACTAAATAATATTTTTTTAATGCTTTGTTCTTTCCCATGATTTCTCCTTAACACATATAATTATTTTCAAAAGTTTTAGTTTATAGTTTGTTTCTATAAACAATTATATGACATTTAGAAGACAAATTAAATGGATTTCTTTAAGCGCCGATCAAAAACTTAAGTGCGTACGCAACACCAATACCTAAATAGTTTCCTATTGCATAACCAACAACACCTAAGATTACACCAACTGGAACTAAAGCTTTCCACTTGTTATTCGCAGCTAATGCAGAAGCAGTACTACTAGCACCAATCGCAGCAATCATGCTTACAAAAACATATTGATACTTAATCTTGAATACACGACATAAAACTAAATGTAGTAACATAGAACCGATTAATACAAATGCACAGAATAACATTAAGTTTACAGCTCCTGACGCCGTGAATGACGCAAAGTCAATCATTATACCAATACGAACAAAGAAAAACATAAAGATGAAAAATCCTAAGTCCATACTTGCTTTAATTTCTCTTACACCTTTAATCTGTGCCAAACCAAGTGATAATGTAGTTAATACTAGAATTTTAATAGCATCACTTAAACTACCTCCAAAATATCCTGCAACACCTTTTGAAACGAATGCAACAACAAAAGCTAAAGCTAATGCAATTGCAACTTCAGAAATTGCCCATTCCTTCTTAGCAAATAATTCTTCACCAGAATCATCACCAGATAACTCTTTTTCAGTTAATGAATAAGGCCATAGTTTGCTAAACTTTTCAGAAACTGATAAAAGAGGTGTTACCGCAAATAACATTAGTAATAACGGTAATCCTATAACATAATCGGCAGCATTTGCCAAAGCAAAAGTTTCTGGAGAGGCGTTTAATCCAACTCCTATAGCTGTTAAGTTACTACTACCGCCTGTATATGTTCCTACAAACATTCCACCAAGTTTCCAACCTTCAACAATATTAGGTGCAAAAACAAGCCCTGATGCAATTGTAACTACAGCTGCACTAAAACATGCAATTCCCATTGCTAACATAGGTTGCTTAGACAACTTCATTAAATCTTTCAGGTTTACTTGGAATAACATCAGTGCAATTGCTGGTGGTACCAAGTACTTTGATATAACTTTATAAAACTCACTTTTAAAAGGCAAAATTCCAAAATTACTCAAACCTATACCTATTAATATACAAATAATTGCTGGTCCAAGACTTTTAAGTCTTGTTTTCTGTAAAAGAAAAGAACTCGCAATTGCAATCATAAAAACTGTCAATATACCACTTGTACTCGAAATTAACGCTTCCATACGTCCCCCCTAGGTTTTTAAATATTCTTTTATAACACGTGCAAAATTTCCACCAATAACTTGTTTTAAGTCATTTTCACTGTAACCTCGTTTAAGTAATTCTGCTGTAATCAACAGAGAATCATTTATACTATCCATAACGTCATACTTTCGTTTCATCTCCTCAATTGATACATCGAGGAAAGGAGAGTATCTTATATAATCATTACAATAATCAAAACCAAATCCTACATTATCGATACTTCCGTGTTTTATAATTGAATCTATGTGATCACAAATCTTCATAACCCAATGTTCATCCTCATTACCAATAAATATTCTTAAACTATTTACACCAATCACACCACCGTTAAGCTGTATGGCCTTTATTTGATCAATGGATAAATTCCTATGGTGATCATGAACATCTTTACTATTAGAATGTGACACAATAATCGGCTTCTCAGAATGATTAATCACTTCATAAAAGCCACCTTCACTAATATGTGCTAAATCAATTAGCACATTTTTTTTACTACATTCTTCGACAAACGTTTTCCCAAAGGATAATAAACCTTTCTCATTTGCTTCTGAATCTGAAGAACAAGGATATCCTACTTCATTTTTACGACTCCATAGTAATCCTACAGCTCTTACGCCTAACTTATAGAACTCATCTAAATGCTCAAGCTTCTTCCCAATTGGTTCTACACCTTCAAGTGATAAAATAAAACCAATTTTATTGTTTGTTATAACATCTTCGAAATCATCAATTCTTTTGATAATTTTTGCATGACCATTTGTTTCCTCTACGTCTTTTGAAAATTCATTAATTTGATCTATTGCATATTGGTAAGCGTTCTCTTCACAATATTGGTTTTCAAGAAATACCGCAGCTACAATTATGTTATATCCAGCTTCTTTAAGCTTGCTTAGATAAACTTTTTTCAGCACAGATCTTTCATTGAAATTCCTACGTCGATGATAAACTTCTCCTGGTAAGTCATAATGAGCATTAATAACTATAGAATTCTCATGTATTCTTAATGCTTCAGTTAAATAATTCACATATATAATCCTCCTATAGTTTTTTATACAAAGCTTTGTTTAACGTGATTATATATAATATTTTATACATTGTCAAACAATTCGATATATTTTTTTATTGATTTCGACCTTTTCTGGCAATATATATATTTTTTTATCCGCAGCTATTTTGCTATACTTCATCCCTTTAAACGAGTAATTTCTCATCTTATCTTATAGATTTAGGATAAATTATCCCACTCCAATAAATGTAATCAGCAACTTGTGCCATTTGTGGTAAGACAACACCTCTTAAAGCCCATTTCTTGAACTCAATGAATCCCGTTCTATCTACGATATAGCCAATATGCTCTTTAGGTAAAGACCTATCAATATACTCTTCTACATACTCGTATGTATTCAAGATAATCTTAATAACGCTCTCCTCATCTGCCCAGATAATAAAATCCTCTGCTAATCTAGGATTCCTTTTGCCAGTTCTACCCATAATCGAAAGTCTATAGTACTTGTTTTCGTTACGTGTCCATGCACCTGTTGGACAATGTAATACACACTCCCCACAACCAATACACTTAGAATGGTCTCTTTCAATCTTGTAGTTGTCCATTTTAAGGGCCTCTGTAGAAAGTGATCGACACTTCTTGACACATCGATTACATGAGACGCATTTTTGCCTATCATATTCAGGTAGAGTCATGCCGATAATACCAAAGTCATGCATTCTTGCCTTAATACAATCGTTTGGACAGCCTGTTAAAGCAATCTTTACATGCAAATTATTAGGAAAAATAGCATCTTCAATACGCTTGGCGAATCCACTTGTTTCAAACTGAGCCTTAGGACAGACTCTGTTACCTATACAAGCAGCAACATTTCTCGTCCCCGCTGCTGGATAACCAGTCCCTGGCTCTACTTGATTAATTTCTAATCCCTCAATAACTGGTTGAATCATAGCATTGACTTCCTCTACCTTATCCATATCAATACCTGGAATTTCAAAACCTTGACGTGTAGTTAGATGTAGGTCACCTATGCCATATTCATCTGCGATCTTCTGTAAAACTAATAAATGCTTTGCTTCTATTCTTCCACCTGGTACACGTACACGGAGAGCAGTTTTGTAACGCTCTTTTGTAACACGGTAGGCGTTTTTGGTTAATTTCTTCTTGTTAATATCCATTATGACCTCCTAATCAAATAGTTTCTTTGCATCTGTGTAATTGAATACAGGACCATCTAAACAGATATAGGTATCATCCATTTTACAACCACCACACTTACCTAAGCCACAATGCATTTTACGTTCATACGAAACCCAGATTTTTTCTTCTGGTACACCACGTTTAATATATTCTTCCACTGTGAATTTCATCATCAATGGCGGACCAACAATAACCACTTCCACTTGGTCCATGTTGTTAATCTTCAGGTCAGGTACATACTTGGTTACAAGGCCAACATTACCTTCATAGCCTTCATCTGCCCCATCAACAGTTAGGGTTTGACCCATGCCAGCTGCTGACCATGCGGCTAAATCACTTTTGAAAAGAACGTCTTCAGGTGATTTGAAGCCTACTAATAGGTGAAAGTCTTTGACAAGGCTTTGGTCTGCATGAATCATGTCAATAATGCCCTTAACTGGGGCTAAACCACTGCCACCTGCTGTGATAATCACTTCCTTGTCTTTATAGTTTTTCATTTCAAAACCATTACCATATGGCCCTCTTAAGAAGAACTTTTGACCTGTTTTGAAATTGTGTAATTCATCTGTTACGCGACCAACACGGCGGATGGTTAAGTCAATAAAACCTTGACCAAATCCTGAAACCGAAATCGGACACTCACCATATTTAGGAATAGATACTTCAAAAAATTGTCCTGGAACAATCTCTCCCTCGTAGGCCATTCTAAATGTATATTCAATATCTGTATGCTGAATGATTTCTAAAATCTCCGATGCAAATGGCATATATGCGTTGCCCATTATTTTCCCTCCTTCTCTATAGCTGATAACTTATTAACACACGATGAGAAAGAAATGTACTCTGGACAAGCGTCATCACAACGGCCACAACCAACACACATGTGCTTTCCAAATCGTTTATTGTAATCATGTACCTTATGAAGGGTTTTAAAGCGCATACGGTCACCATGCTTCTTTCTAAAGCCAGAGCCCCCTGCCATATCTGTATAACCATCTACGTGACATGAAGTCCAAACACGACGTCTTTCACCTGTATTATCATTGTCCTTGTAGAAAATATCTTGCATCCCGAAGCATGTACACGATGGGCAAACAAAATTACATTTACCACACGCCACGCATCTGCTGTCATACTCTCTCCAAAGATCTTGTTGCGCCACATCTTGACCATCTAATGCCTTAGGCACATCCACTATAGTTTCATTTGTAGTAACGAAGTCCATTTCAAATACAATGTTTTGGTCTTGGTCAAAGCCTGCAAAAGCTTCTAGTAAATCACTGTCTTGAATATCTAAATAAGCACCATCATCAGTCGGCTTAACCCCAATAGCATATTGGTCAGTCTTATTTGTTCCCATAGACACACAGAAGCAATTTCTATAAGAATGTTGACATCCAATTAGGGCTACTTTCACACGTTCTCTAATTTGCTTATAATATGGGTCCACCGGACCATTATCTAAGTAAATTTGGTCTACTCTATCTAACGCATGTACATCACAAGCACGTAAAAACAATAAGATTTGTTTTTGGCCTGCTGTTGGCACCTTGTATTCATCCTCCGTAAAGTAAAATAAGACTTGGGTAATGGGCTGTAAAATTTCTTTAGCCGAGAACTGAGCCTTTTCTTCAAACTCAATTTGTTCAAACTTTGTCACTTCTTCATATCGAATAGAATCCGTATCAGACATAGTACCACGTTTTGATTTTCTGACTGGTCCAATCAACGTATAGTTATCCTGAAGAAGTTTTAATGCCTTGTCGAAGGCATCATAGGTCATTTTTGTTTTCACCTCTAGATCTCCTCTCAAATAGTTTGTATATTTTTTTATATTTTCAACTAGTTTATTGAATTATATAGAAAATTTTATATATAGTCAAACAATAAAATTACACTAGAACATGAAATAGAGAATAATAGAAAGCAAATCAAAATGCCAAAAAGGACAAGCTAGCGGCAAAAAAGGGGATATGTATAAGTTTATTCAAGTTGTTCTTACTGAAAAATTAATGGGTACATGATCAGGAATATCAAGTCTTACAAATCTTCAATCAACAATTAATGAGCATGCTGCAAAGGGGTATAGATTACATACAATTTCTACTACTTCTTCAGGATCAAAAGGATTTTTAGGCGGCGACAAAATCCAAGCGACTATGATCTTTGAAAAAGTTTTCTAAAAGAACTTTAACCCTCCATTCTCATTTGATTGAATGGAGGGTTATTTAAATCCATTAATTCTACTAAAGAAACTAAAAACTTCCGACATTTTTGTTTTCGTCGGAAGTTTGGCGGAAATTACTACTATTTGGTTATAACACCTTCTATAATCCAGTTATTTCAACGATAGTTTCACAACAGTCTCAACGTGTGTCGTTGCCACTCTGTGTAGACAATACATTAATCTCGTCACCACTACATGACTGCAATACCTTCTTCTTTTTTCGTCTCTTATCTATTCTGAATTTCTCAGCATCAATCTTGTGATCAAAACCCGTTCTATAAATGAAAGTAAGATGATAGGGATCTATATTTCCATCTTTATCTATTCTACCAACAATTATTTTTTCAACTAGAGTTTCAAATGTTTTTCTATTAAACTCCTTTAAATCAACATCATTACTCAATATTGATTTTATCTCTCTCACCTTTTGAACCAAGGCTTGAGAATTACTCAACTCAAACTTTAATCTTTTTAAATTCTCTTTCTCAATATCCTCTTTTTGAGATAACTTAAGCATTTTAAGTTCCATTAGTTCTTTATCAATCTCGCCTTCAAGCATAAGATCTAATAAAGCCATTTTCTTAGTGGATATGCCTGATAAAGTTTTCTCTTGTGTGGTAATCATTTTCTCGAACTCAGGTACACTAGTGCTCGTCTCGACTCTTTCAATAAATGATTCAACAAGTTTTTTATCTCTTCCAACTAAAAGCTTGTATGATTCTATGAATGCTGCTTCAATTACATACTCAGGAATTGCCTTACTATGTGGACAATGTGTTTTTCCTTTTTTTGAGTTGGTTGTACATTGCCAGATTATTTTTTTATATTGATTACCTGTATGCCAAGATCTCCTGGAGAAAGTATCTTTACAGAATTCGCATTCTATCATACTACTGAAAGCGTACCTTCTACTATATTTTTCTCTACTTGCTTTTGAGCCTTTAGGTAACCTCTTGAAACTACGCTTATTTAATATTTCCTGAGCTTTTTCAAATGTTTCTCTATCTATAATAGCTTCATGATGATCTTTAATATAATATTTATCTTCTTCACCATAATTCATTAACCTTCGCTTAGTAATCGGATCTAAAGTATATGTCTTACCTAATAGAAGATCACCACAATATTTTTCGTTCTTAATAATTCTAAGAGCCCCACCATGAGCCCATTCATTACCTAGTTTAGTCTTATAACCTTTTTCGTTTAATTCTTTTTCAATTAAGGTACAACCAATACCTTGGATGTAACGTTCAAAGATATATTTGATAATCTTAGCTTCTTCCATATTAACACTTAAAGTCTTATTTACTTTATCATAATCGTAACCAAGACACCCTTGAAAACCTACCATCTCGCCACGCTTCATTTTCATTTTTAAACCCTTTTTTACATTATCAGAAATGTTAGCCACTTCTTGTTGAGCAACTGAGCTTAAGATTGTTAACAGTAATTCTCCATCCATGGATGTAGTATTAATATTTTCATCTTCAAAGAACACTGCAATGCCTTTTTCTTTCAACATTCTTACATATTTCAATGTATCTAGTGTATTTCTTGCAAACCTTGAAATTGACTTAGTAATGATCATATCAATTTCACCATTCAAAGCATCGTTAATCATTCTTTGAAAATCAACGCGTCTATTAACTTGCGTACCTGTAATTGCAGCATCGGCATATATACCTACATATTGCCATTCGTCTTTTTCATTTATTAGATTTGTATAGTGTTTTATCTGTGAATCATAGCTATTAAGTTGTTCTTCATCATCTTTACTTACTCTACAATAAGCAGCTACACGCATTCTATCGACTAGCTTTCCAGAAATACGTTTCGTAGTTTTGTTACCTTTGATTTCTTGAACTTTCATGCCTTCTCCTTTGTGTACCTACAGTGTTCTCGCCTATAATATTATATCACTGCAAACTATAAATCAAGAAATCTATCCTAAATACTTTTATTTTTTATAGCTTTCTTCAATATCCATTTTTATCTTGAACATAATCTCCTTACTAATTAGCTTTTTTTCATATATATAATTCAACATCACTAGTTCCTGACAATAATCAAACATTCTTTTCGCACTCTCAGGTAAATCATCGTATTTACTGACACTCACTTCGACACCTCTTATTCAAAAAATTCATCACTAAATTAACCATCAAATCTTTCTCTTTTGGATTTGACTCTGCAATCATAATAACAATTGCTACTAAAGTATTCGGTTCAATAAGCTTTTCACCATCTAAAACTAATCTTTTATTCTTGTTTAAGTACTCTAAAAAAACTGCAGATGCTACACGTTTATTACCATCAACAAGCCCATGGTTTTTTACCAACAGATATAACAAGTTCGCCGCTTTCTCTTCAAATGTTGGATAAAGTTCAACTCCATCCCAAGTCGAATATATTGTTGCAATGGCACTTTTAAATCCACCATCCCGTTCTCTACCAAATAGATCACTATTTATCCCCTGATGCATTTGATCAACAAGCAGCTTACACTCGTCATAACTCAATCTATAAATATCACTTGTACCATCTTCAGGTTTCAGTATTCTCTGATGATCATAATCATCTAACAAACCTAGGGCTTTTGTGTAGTTTTCAATAACATTAAGGACTTGAAGAGCATCCAAAGATTCGTGAGTCCTACGCATTATTTCAATAGTTGTTTTTAGCTGTTCTAATCTTTTTTCATTTAAAGCATACCCATTTAGAATATATTCTTTTAAGACTCTATTTGCCCATTGACGAAATGCAATCCCTTCTTTTGATTTAACTCTATATCCAATTGACAAAACCATATCCATACTATAATAATTTACTTTTACATTACTAACTCTATCTTTACCAGTTCTAGGATCATACTTATTTAGTTGAGTCGCAAATTTTGCGACACAGCTAACATCACCATTAAGTTCCTCTTTCAAAGCATTATTTATATGCTTACCAATAGTCTTCACATCTCTTCCAAAAAGTTCTGCTAACTGATTTCTATTAAGCCAAACCATATCATCTCTTAGTTCAACACTTAAGCATATTTCGTTATCTACAGATTGATATATCAAGAGATTCTTCTCCACTTCTATTTTCCTCCTAAATCATATTTTATGTCCTTACAGATAGCAACTGGAAATTGCATCATAGGAATCTCACCTCTACCTACTACAGTAGTTACTCTCAAAACGTACGATGGATTGATTACCATTCAAGCTATGACAAAGTAAAAGTATCATTATAAGATAATGTTTCATGGCCGATAGGACTCCACTCCTATTTTCAAAGAATTACTTGCTCAGGTAAAACCATCATAGCAAACTTATAAAGCTCGCATTATCAAACGTTTCTGCTTAGACTATTTAATTATCAAAGATCATCCAGGCTTATGCCCTCATTGAAACTAATTATTATATTGGCTTCAATCAACACATAAATAAAGGGCGTCCATGCCCCCTATATCACGGTTTTATATTTTAAATTGATATACTGACCACATTAGCTTGCTCTCCAACTGTTTCTTCATATCTTCATCCATGAAAAGGTATTCATTCCCAGACTCATCAAACAACTTCTTTGTGGCTAACGCTTTTAAGTATGGTTGATAATGCTCAATGATTTTTTTCATACTTAAAGAATCACCTGAAACTGCTAGCTTAATTACATCAAAATCTAGTGGTTTAATATGGCTGTTAGCTATTTTAGTTAAATCTATCTTACTCATTATTATGTTCCTCCATATACATCTTTAATTCTTCAAGAATTCGTTTACATCGTTTATAAATTGAACGCTCTACTATTTTAAATTCAGTTGTCAATTCCCGTGGTTTATATCCTAGGTAGTAAACAAGTAATATCAACTCTCTGTCACTATCGTTCAATGATTCTAAAGCATCTAATAGTAAAGGATTCATTATTAGAATTTCGTGTCCTCTTAAAATATAATTAGCGAATTCTAGTTCAGTTTTTGGTCTTGCAACTTCAACAATTGAATAATCTTTGATTAAGACCTCAACTCTACGTTTAAACTTCTGATGTTTTCTAATATTTCTTGCTTCATTTCTACAACATTTTTTTACATAATGATCAAATTTCATGCAGACAATTTGCTCATTTGAAGGGGCTAGTTTCATACAATCACCTCCTTCCGCTTAGATTATAAAAAGTTGTATTTGATTGTTTATTTCATCTCCTCAATAACTACAACAATTCGAAACATGCTTTTTTGAACCATCATCAAAAAAATAAAAAAATGTTGATTTTCACCAACATATACAGCTTTAAGATTCAAACTATCTAATTGAGTAAGACTCGATACATATGCAATTATCATCAATTAACAAGACAAACAAAAACTAAAAAATACCTTTACATAATCTACAGTCTAGCCAAATGTAAAACATTATTTATATATATCCAGAAGATTATCATCTGCTGAACTGTATGTAGAAAAACATTTAAATAATGTTGAAAATAAAGGGGTTAACCTATTACACCAGACATAGATTAACTTATTCTAATGAGTTCTATCATCATTTATCTGAAACAGTATAATAAAAAAAGCATAGTCATTCGTTTTAGAATCCTATGCTTAAGTTTACATCTTTCAATTAAATAATTATAATATAAATCAACATATTGCATATGCTGACGATAAATTTACATTAAGTTTTCCGTATATATTTTTCTTTACATTTGGTACCAGCATCGATATACCCTTTAGGTGCGCAATATAAGGTAATTTAATTGAACTCCGAAAATGTGCAAACAGAATTCAATATATAAAATATCGAGTGAGTTAACCAGAATAGTTATAAGTATTTTTGCTGCACCTTACTTAAAATTGTAAAATTTTCAAGTAACATCAATAAACATAAATCTTCTAAGCCTTATACTTTCTAGAGTTCCTTAGTGTTAAAGGGATCGATACCATAGACAATGCAATAATGAATGCTGGTTTGAAGATATATGGTTTGACAAACTTATTACCGATTCTAAATGAATAAATAGTAAATACTTCCTCTGAATCAATTAGATTTGCAGGTAATAAGCTATCAATTTGTCTTATTAACAAATGATCATTAGAAATACAATAAAACATTGGAGCAATTAAACAAATGCCACTAAAATAATTACCCAAAATGGTGACTTAAATTTTGAAGGCAAAAATGTAGTAAACCCAATTGTAAGTACAACAGCTGACATAATTGAAATCACTAAGATAATAGTTGCCTGAAAAATCGTGATTGGATACGGTACAAATGGAAACAATAATTGAAAAGGACCACGTCCTCCAGTACTCCCCCACAAAAGCATAATCTCAAAATAGCTTATTATTATTAACCCAAATCCAACAACTAATCCAAACAAATAAACCGAAATCATTTTTGCAATTGGCAACTTATTTTTTCCATATCTAGATGCTAATAATATTGGAGCTACATTAGTTGTATACTCACCAGAAAATATTGGTGATATACATATAGAAATACCTAATAAAAAATAAATAGAGTTTGAGTACATCATTATATGAAACCTCTTATAACCTGCGGAGTATTTATTTGTAAACGGTACTTTAATCGAATCATCTAACTTAATATAGATATTCACATGCATCTTTGGTTCCACGATATTTCCGGAATCCAAAACTGCATTCATCCAAAACAGTTTCAGCTATAGGATCTAACCCTAATTGATGTAGTGCCTGCATAGCTCTATCCATGATAGTTGGGATACCTAAAGGTCTTTTCTTTCCATTTGATTTATTAATGTAGGTTCTTTTTAAAGGCAATGGTTTGTAACCTCTGTTTGTCATGCTAATTGCTGTTTGGTACTTAGAACTAGGAGAATTTAAAATAACACCATCTATTCCTGGTGTTCTCTTCCCTTTGTTTGTGGTTACTTTTCTTACTGCTAATAACTTCGCAGTAAATGAATTAGTCAGTAGATACTGTAATTTCTTAGCGAGGTTATAACGTCCTCGTTCGACGGCTTTAGCAATCCTAGATTGAAGTTTATTAACTCTTTGTTCTATTTCGTGCCATTTAAGACCTTGCCACAGAATGTTATAGTTTGTAGATGCCCGAGTACAATCTCTTTTTGGCTTTCCTACATTCATAAAGTTTCTAACCTTTCCTTGCTTTAAACGACCAGCTAGAAGTCTGCACCCTTTCAGGTTGTGGCAAATTCTGAACCACTATCTATTACATTACATAATAGCATTCGCTTTCTCTAGCATCCCATAACCGCTGAACATTGTACGCTCTTTACAGATTGCCTACCCTTGAGGGAGCTCATCGGTCTTACCTAGTTGTACACCTTAGCCAATTCATATTACCTTAGGTTCTTTCTTTACTCCGGAGTCGATTTATCCATATGATTTCAGAAGGCAAGACCCTGAAATCTTCAACTCATACCTTTTGGTCATAGAGTTTCAGCCTATTTCTCTACCTAATGTTAACGGAGCTTACAAAAGTTCATTTAATTTAACCATAGTAATATATTTACTCTAGCAACATCTCCACTTTAGGCTAGTAGATTATTTGCATTGTTACCACAGCTTAGCACCCCAGTGTTGCCACCAACGCACCTGTGGTTAGAGTTACTCCATATGGATAGAGTAGTCCAAAAGCTATCGCTTAGACAGCCCAAGATGTACCTTGTACTGTTATTTCAAGTGCTAGTCGCACCTTATCCCTACATATCAGAGTTGGTGGTGAACTCCTACACGGAACTAGCTTGATCATTAGTTAATGAACAAGTTATAAACTTTTTCAATATATATGACTATTTACTCTACTTAGAAATTCTTATAGTTTTGATTAATTAATGGCAGTATCACTAATAAATAATTCAGCGTTTGATAGTTATGAAAAAATCATACCTTTTACAATTAATCCAAATCCCATTAATGTAAATAGTAGTTCTACTTTATTAAGAAATATACGGTCTATTAGTTTATTTGACTTACGATATTTTCGCATAACAAAAAAAGATAACAAACTGGCACAAATAAATATAAGACCTAGTAACAACTCAAATACAGGTCCTTTAAACAAGTCTGTTTCTCCGCTTGAATAGAATGGCATCATAATATCACCTACCTTCCATACTCACTTTACTAAAAATGCTAATTCTTTATTACAATTATCAACCAAATGTACCGGTTAAAAATGTTAAGTACCAATGCCACTAACAACAATATCCATTATAGTAAATTACTCAACATTAAACCATTAATTAATAATTAAATCTCACTGAAGCATCAAAATCCTTATGTGAATCACAAAAGGTACCAGAATCATTTATTCTTGGTAACATTACATTGTAAATTTCAATATGTATGTGTGATGCAAATGTAACAATCCCTTAATTTTAATACACTTGGCAAACACCAAATTATATCAAGGTCTTACAACATCACTTTATCGGTACACCTTATTGGCTAACTCTGACTTCTTCTAAATATACCTTAATTTCATCATCTGTCATAACCTCATCTACTAACTGAACGTGGTTATATCTGACACCATTCTTATTCAACAATGTATAACTTGTTTGTGACTTACTGATTATTGTACCATCTAGTGTTTGATAGTAAGACACCTGTTCTGTTTTTTTATCTAGTGGTTCTTTACCAACGATTTTGACATCTACATTGTCTTTGATGATATTAGCAAATAACACTGAATTGCTAAAGCAATATTCATTGAGAATTATAACTAAATCATAATCTCTCTTACTATCTTTTATTCTACTTAATTTATAGGTCGCTTGAGTAAAAATTTCGTTATCATATAGATAACCAATACGTAAGTCAAAATTGCTAAGACCAAGTGAATCTAAAAGCATAGAGCCATTTGCATCATAGCCACCGGGGTTATCTCTTAAATCAATAACTATTTTAGTATAGTCCTGCTCGATTAGTTCGACTTTTAAATGGTTCATTCTACTCTTGAACAATACATTATCAACCATAAAAGTATCGACTCTTACATAAATAGTCTCATCATTAAGGGCTTCCCACCTAACCGGTTCTTCAAAACTAATACTTTCATAAATCTCCTTATTTTTCTCTAATGATATAGCAGAATGTGCCGAATCTATTTTGCTTAAATCATCTTCTGAAAAATAATCTCTATTAAAAGAATATATTCTCGAAATGATATAATGAGAATCTTTAAGAATTACCTTCAAATCGTGTAATTTTGCTAAAAAGGAAGGATAATCATCAATTGACACTTCACCTAAATCACTATTTATACCTGCCGTTGCTTTGAAATATTGAACAAGAGATTTATAACTTCTATCATAATCATCATCATATGGTGCTTCGGACTCTTTAATGAGGATTTCCATTTCTTCGAAACCTAATCCGTATGTCAGCAAATAATTTTTATCATCTATCCTAATAAACTTTGCATACTCTCGAAAGATTTCAGAGTTTATGATATTTAAAGGTAGATATACTTCATTATCTTTCAATATATATGTTAATAAAGTTTTGTTTAAATCTAAACTAATCTCTAAATCTTCACCTACTGATTCATAATTGTTAACCTCAAAAGGTAAACCACCAGATGTAATACCATAGATAATGGGAGCAGAGACATTCATATCATGCCTAAGTGTAAACTTAAAACAGCCATTATGATAATTATCTGCAGTAACTTCTTTTAAAGTTTTCACTTTATTATTTATTTGATTCACTAAGTCAATAAAATCATCTAGTTTTATATAATGTTGATGACTTTTTTCCAAAGCATGTAAATCAAATTTTTTACCTGCGTAATCTTCAAAATTAATGACGACATCATTATCATATTGATTAATAGGATTTGAATCAACTACATGATTATTTTGAGTTGAAACTTGTTCACAAGAGATGAAAACTATGCAGAATAGCATAGTTAAGCAAAACCTTATAATTTTTTTCATTATTTTTCTCCATTTTTGTATTATAACACGATTCCAATATTTCGAGTCAAATTCTATAACTATTTGATTTTTAATCGGACTAAATAATGGGTCGCTTGGTAATATCTTTCCTGATTATTCTCATACTTCATCTTTGCTAGAATAATGCATTACACTTCTAAATTTCTAATAGAAAAATACTACACTAGCACACAAATCAGAATTTATTCAGAATTACTCCTATAAGAAACCTGTTGTACTATATTTCCCAGAATGATACAGTTACAAAATTCTTATCTAATTATCATAATACCCCTCAACGTAAATTGCGATTGTGTCAAAGTGCTGACATCTTTGTATCTCTTCTAAGTAAAACTCTAATTGATCAGAGTAATCCTCATCTGTCTCTTTCAACTCATTTAATTCAATTCTTAGATTTTCTGGATTACTCTTTCTCCAAAATATCAACTGTAAACTTCTATAGTTGTATGAATATCCATATTCAGGGTCATTCCTATCTACAGTACAATAACAACTAAATAAATCATCAATTTCAATATCTTTCAAGTCAAACAGGTTTAAATCTTTAAAAGAAGCAATAAAATGCTGATTATTAGATAATTGAATAAATGCTAAACACCCATTGATGTCAAACTCTAATTGTAGATTGTTGTTGAAGTAATAAAAAGTACTTTGATAATTGTCGGAGGCCTTACCAATTATTTTTTCTACTTCAGTTTTACTCATTCCCAAAGCCAGTGGACCTAGTGATTTATTTAAAACAACTTTGAATGTTCCACTTTTATTCATTTCTGATGCCTCCTTTAAGTATTATCACATATTGTTACTATAAAAATTGAAAACTATCTGATTTGATTCCATAAGTTTCATTCTTTGCTCAATGGTTATATTTAATGAATCTGAAAATTTAAGATTATTTTGATACTCATTTAGTTCACACCAATCTCTATATTGATTCCTTAAATTTTGGTTTTCTATTGAGTTCACCAACTCATGAATTGAGTGATTATCAGATAATTGCATCCATGAAATTACTTGTTTTACTAGTCTAAAATCTTTAAGAATAATATTTTGCTTCGAACATTCATTGTTTACTTCTATTTCTTCATTCAGCAAAAAGTTTAACATTTTCAGGACTTCTACCATCAATAAGTAAAGTAATTCCATAATCTAAAAAATCAAATAAGTTTTCTTCTAAATGTTCTTCATTTTCTGTTAGAATAGTTTTAAGATTCATCATACCATTCCATCTATAACTATTAGAAAGTTCTACACACAACTCAAATAGTTTATAATTTAATTCATATCTGTAAAACATTTTGACCTCCTACATTTTAAACATTTTTTTACAACTACTTATATTATATCATTAAAGAAAAGGAACTTAACTGTTTTTTACTATATGTTAACGTGAGTAAAAAGCATCACATAACTTTATGGATAATGCATGTTGCCTAAGTATCAGAATTTAATTGCCTGAATCAGTGCTGAAAAATAGTCTAATTATCTCTAAATAATCAGACTATCAACTTTCAATATGTATGGGAGTACATTATTGGATTTCTCACTTATTGAGTCCAAAGAAAGTTCCCAGATCCAGAATAATACTAGTCAAAGCTTTTGAACTCATAGTCTGTTTCTATCAGCCATTCTCCATTAATATATTTGAGTAGCGCTGGATAGGCGTCATTATGTTCTATAGTAAATGATATTTCTTGGTCACTTATGATCTTAACATCACTAACATATATCTCTGGATCTTCAATCTTGAACTCCTCGATAAACTGGCCTTCTTCGATTTTGATTATTTCTAGTCCAACATAGCCTGGTCCATAAGGAATGGTCAGAACAAAGAGACGATTCTGATCATCAAAGTCCAGCATTCTAGAGTCAATTCTCTCAAACACAGTCTCATTATCTTTATCTAAAACCTTTATGTAATTACCTTCATAACTATACTCTAAAGTATAGTAACCTTGCGATTCAAGTATACTCAAGAGAAACCTACGATTAAGGCTTTCATCACCAACTTGCTCATCTGTGTAAAGTAACCCACTATTCATGACCAATGAGAAATCCTGCCAGTAAAAAAAATTGTCTTTCTCATAATCATATTTAGGTCTATAGATATAACCAACTACTTCGCCTCCATTCCATGCTTCAAACCAATAAACATACTGACCATCTATTATGTCTATGATACTTGGATTTCGAAGATTTAGTTCAGAAACCATGTAGCTACCTATTATCTGACGATCAGAATAATCTTTATAGACTGTCACCTCTCGGTCGACAAACTCATTTATATCTTCAGGGTAACTTGTTAACTGCCACTTGCCATTTATTTTCTCAAAAACACCTCGCTCTATCATCTCTTGGTTATCAGCATATAGCCAGTTGTTTTTAGATTGTGAGTAAATGATCAACTCATCTAGTAATTTACCATCATCATCTCTAGATCGTAGTCTTGTACATAATTTATCATACTCATAGACAACCTCGTTGTCTTTGGATAAATCTACTACTTGAACCTTACCTAAACCTACTGCCTTTCCATAAAGTTGGTACTCCGAGGTAGGATAAACAGCTAAGTGGTTGTCATCTAAGAAATGATAGCCAAACTTCGTTTGATACATGTGTCCATTATCCAGATTGATTATTGTATTTTCATAACCGGTAAACTGTACATATTGACCATTTAATAATCCGTCTTGTAAACTACTTTTACGATCAAAAGTAAAAGTCTTATCAGCAACCTTAACCTGATAAGTACTCGTCATGACTTCAAAGTCATCAAACTTAACAGGAAGATAAAGTTGCTTATTATCCTTTAGTATTTCATACCATATATTTAAACGATCGCTATAAGACAGGATAATTGACTCTACTTTATCAACTTCTACTTTAAACTTGACATAGTCTACCGCATTAAGAGTACTATCAGGTGATTCATACAACAACCCATAGATATCTTTACCTATTACTTCAATAGTGTATAACGGTGATTTCATTCCTCCCTGCATTGTGTATACTAGATGTTTGCCTTTTGAATCTAAGATAAAATCATCTTCAATCCTTGTACTATCAATGTATACATCCACATCACCCGTCACTAAGTCTGACTTGACTAACTTAGAACCTTGGTAGTAAAGATTAGATAGTGACAACCTATAACACTCACCTCTATCAAAGCTTTGAAGACCAGTAAAGGTAGCTTCACAGAACCAGCTGGCAATCCAACCAAATTGATCACCATCTTGTATCCTGTACCAATAGTCGTCATTGATGTCTTTCTTTTTTTCCAAAACCTCAAAGACAGAGCCATAGAAGACAGTACCTACTTGTTCTGAATCAGTCGTTGCTTCCTGTCTAATCTTAAGTGCATCAACGACCACCTGTATCCGTTGAAGTTCTTCTGGTTCAGTTACCTGGACTAGTGATTCCCCCTCTACATCATTTTCTACATTTTCGTGTTGAGTTATGACCATATCTTCTGTAGGAAGGGACTTCTCATTTACCTCTTCAGTCTGACATGATATCAAGAGTAAACTCATTAGTAGTATCATTAGTATATTTCTCATTAGATTTCAACCTCCACTCTCAAATTATACCATATGTAATTTTCTAGATGTAGTTACCTGATAGAATCCAATGCTCGAGTTGATTAAAGCAATCTTCCCTAGAAATCAGAATTTGGTCGTCTGTTCTTACTGAAGATCAGGTCATTAATAACCAGATCTCTAACTTTCACTTTGTATCTCTCTATTTCACAACACTTAATCTATTTATCGCCATATTATGATATAGCTCGGCTGTTTTTTGTATCATTTAAAGTCTTGTCCAAAACCGAAGTCTCCAGTATGCATTTTCTCATTCATGTTTAATTGGAATATATAAGTCCCTAAATTGTGGTTTTCAACACTAAAAAGACAGACTTCTTCGTCATTACCATTATGTCCTACATAGATAGCTAAAACTTACGTTTTGCCTTGTTTCTGAACAAATATAAATAAAGTTTGTTTTCATTAGTTAATATGTAATAATCTAACTTCCACATTATTCTTTTCTTATTCTAATGGTCTATGCAAATATAGAAGAAGAGCCATATAGTACAAAGACATTATTAAGGAAAACATCCCAAAATCTATGTTTAAAATAAAATTTAATCCAAATAATGGTGCAACAAATAATACATATAAAGGAAACTGTATTCCTGAAATAGCATCTAAAATCAAATACTCAATTGTAATGTGTTGTACTAAAGACATGATGAATATAAACAAACCACTCAGTGTACCTATTGCCATAATAGATTTTAAAAATTTAAGCCATTTTGAATCAGCTGCTGCTTTTACCCACAAGACGGTTGCAATCATAAACAGCAAAGATACTAATAGATTCATTAAAGTAAGATTTAAATCTGGATGTTTTATCGATGGTATCAAATTAATACTAAATGAAAGGATATAAATAATCATCATCAAGATTGTATATTTTTTCATGTTGTACTCTCCTCTTGAAATAATATTATGGAGTTTACTTCCTATTTTACTTAAATGCATTCCAAATGTCGTACGATTTACTTAGGCACTAGATTGATGCTACTCCATGTATCTCGTATGCTAATAAGGCAAGCTGTCTTCCTTAAGTCAATAATTGCTTTATCAAAATGTGTTGCGCATAAATTAACTCCAAATTGTGGATTTATTCTGACTTCTCATATGAGAGATTCAAATAAACTTATTGGCTATGAATATTATTAGTTCCCATTCGTTCCACATGTTTATGGCAAATAGGATGAATGATAAATTACCATCAAAGGTACAGCTTCAAGACTTACGGTGTTCTCCCTTGTACATTTTTCATACAATAAATATTTCATCACACTATTCTTTCTCACCATTTGTGTAATATAGGTTAGTGTCTTTGTTAATTCGTGTTAAGAGAATATAAATAGTATTCTCTCCTAACTACTACTGAATCTTAATAATGTTATTATCTCTTGTTTTATTATAACTTTATGGTCATCAAACCATTCACATTCACAAAATCTACCCATTCTATTTCAACTGCACCAAATCTATCTAATCATGAGTATTAACTTGTTAGAATACAAACAAATAGCATTCGCATAAAAAAGTTATTGACAGTACAATATTTATCTTCATTTGTACTCCCTAAAAGATTTTTTTAGCATGCTTTATTCCCTAACTAATTTGTCCTATGTTCAATAAGACTTATCAAGCTTTCATAGAAATTATCATTTAGTTTAAGAACTCTCCTATTTTTTCTAAAAAGAAAATCTACTTCATAAACTGATAGGAAATGTTTGTCATCGTATTGATCTAATGTATTTATTTCAATGCTTTGATCATCCAATTTTGTTGAATCTGTATAATAAACTCTTATGCTATGTCTAATAAAACCATTAGTTTTATAATCAATCCAGCACTTCTCATGCAATAAACTAAGATCGATTTCATCTAACGAAATATCTTTATATTCAAGCATTCTACTACTTCCAAATAATACATCTGAAATTGAGTCGATTGTCACTGAATCTTCTAAAACATGCACTTCAATATCATTTCCAACTAACAGTGTTGAATCTAACTCATCTAAAAATGGACTATATATAAAATAAACCGAAGATATGACTATAATAATTAATGATATAAATATAATTCTCCTAAGCATCTTTTTTCTCCTCTTAAACTAATTTTTGCAACAAATAAACTAGTGGTTTTTCTTAAATTACGACAAACTACCACTAATGATAGACTAATCTTCTCTTGATACCGATGTCTACAATTCATACAATATTATTTCAGAAGTAAAAATTTCATCAGTATAATTTAGTTCTAGACTCCCATCATATTTACTTAGTACGGCCTTTATATTAGAAATTCCATAACCATGTGACTCATCTGATGATAATGAGCAGAGTTTGTTATTTACAACCCTTAGAACGCCATTAAAATCATTTATTAGTCTTATAAACAATACGCCCTTTTGATATTCAATATTCACTTCTACTTTCCCACCTGCAACTGCCATAGCACCATTAATAGAATTAGAGAGTATATTGCTAATAACTATTGTTAAATCATAATCTTTTATATTAACAGAAGAAGGAACATTCTTATAATTTATACTTAACCTACTTGTATCAAAGTTCGAAGTAAAAACTTCATAGTTGACTATACTATCAATTACTAAATTACCACTAAATGAAACACCTTCATCAATCAAACTACTTTTTTGCATAGATTGAAGATATTTGTCCAAATCATGATACCTTTTATCAGCCATCAAAGTCTGAATTGAGTTATTATGTCTATTCAAATCATGTTTTACAGCTCTTAAACTATTTAAAGATGACTTCATCATCTCAAGCTGCCTTTTGTAGCTTAGATTAATTTGATGCATGGACTCATCTTTTAATCTTATGTCAAATTCATATATAAGGCGATCATATAACGTAAAGACAATTAGATTCATTATCAAGATAATAGAAATTTCAATGATTAGCTTAGTATTCTGTCCTTGCTGTGAATTAAGTAAAATGAGAACCAAAATTATTGATATAAACGGGAATAATAGTACAGTAATCCAATAGGGTCCTGGTAAAGCTACATCGTTTTTCACATGCTTAAAGTTTCTAAAAAGTTTGCTTATCCAAAGTATAATAAGACTCATTAAAACGATACCACTAACAGAAAAATATTCTGCTTCTATAAAGACTGAATTATTCTGGTATCCGACTATGAATGCAGTAATTACATCAACTGAAACAGATATAATTGTGGTTGTTAACATGGCTATTAAAGAAGTGCTTCTAATGAGCCCCATTGATCGCCCCATTAAATATAAAGAAATACAGGTGCTCATCAAGTTTAAAAGTGGTATATCGAAAATAAAGTACATTGATTTTGAGACAATAAATGTTACGCTCATTACAATATAAAGCAACCTTTTATTTATTAATCTTGGATTGCTTACAAAAACATAAAGTAAGTTATATCTCGCATATAGCTCAATTAAACCACTTATCAAATTCACAATTACATAACTATAAGTCATTAAACCACTCCTACAACATATCCATTTGCTTTTGCCTAATTGAAGATCTAAATTTCTGACTAATAGGAAGAACTTGATTGTCTATCATGTAAACTTTACTATACTCAAACTTATTAACTTTATCATAATTTACGATAAACGATTTATGTATGCGCCAGAATACTCTATTATCTAGCTCTTTAAAGATATTATCTAATCTAGAATAGAATTCATACTTTCCATCAACAGTATATAAAGTGATTATTCTATTAGTACTCATAAAGAAAATGATATCAGAAAGAACTACTTTTACACACTCTCCTTTATATGTAAAACGAAAGTATTTTTTTTCTTTGTTTTGAAGTCTAATAATGTTCTTAAGGATTGTTCTAATTTTATCCTCATTAAGTGGTTTTATTAGAAAATCGAAAGGTCGAACACTAAATAAGTCTAAAGCATATCCAGTTGTCCATGAAATATATATAATTCTTACCCTTTCGTCTTCAATTATTTCTCTGATTAAATGTCCTAACTCAATACCACTTTTTCCATTCATCTCTATATCTAAAAATATCACATCATAAGATTTATTATTTAGCATTGAACTAAAAAGTGAATCTGCTGAAGAATAGATATCAACTTTATAATTGTTTTGAGTCCAGTCTAGGTACTGTTCTATAATAGTATTTAGAGAATCACATATCTCTTTTTCATCATCACATATCGCAATGTTCACAAGTCACCTCAAAATTTTTCTTTTATTATATAAGAAATTGTGTCTAGACAATCAAGTTGCATTTTAACAACTATGATTTATAACCAATGACACTTTCTTCATTCTCACCTAAACATATACGCTGGTTCTAGTAAACCATACAAATAATGATATCATAAAATTTGTAAATCATCATTTACATATGAATAGTAACATATAGTTAGCGCATTATCCACAACGTAAAACTGCATAGATATTTTCTCCTTACCGCTACTTTAAATAAAGTCTCTAGTTTTAATATTGATATATCAAGGCTTGTAATTCTCTTAAAAATGTTATATATTCCAAATTTTCTATAGGAAATTTTGTGATAGTTATTCCCATATGACTATAGATCTTTTCTGCTATTATTCTTGAAGTACTACAATCCACTTTTTCTAATGTCGGCAACTTAATCAGAGTAAAATTCTTATAGCAAATCCGACAAGAACCAATGTTATCAGAAATTATACTCATTAATTATCTAAAAAATCCAATATACTTTTATCTAATTTATAAATACCAACATAAGGTTGCTCTACATACCACACATTATTTCTCATATAAATATATGAACGATAATCTCTATCATGGTCAGTTGAAAATCGAACAGAATAATAATCACTCCCTACCCCCACTGGTAAATCATGAGTTGTAAGTGTTCTAGTAGGTTTTGCCTTAAGTAAAACTTGAGTGAATGTGTTCACTTCATTTTTATCTCTAATCGTTTTAATCGTCTCATTATACTTCACCTGAATGTAATTAATGGTCTCAACATCAGGTATTTCAATACTCTCAGCCTTTGGCAAAAAATTATTATAAAGCATATATATAACGAAAACTACTATTACAATAGTTATTTTTAACTTTTTTTTCTCCAATGTATTCCCCCTATAATCAAATATAAAATTAAGTATCTAATATTCATTCTAATTTTTATTTACTGAACACTATTTGATTAATACTAATTACATCATTACTAGGAATTTCTACTATTATATCTTTCAGTTCTAAAGCCGCCATCTTCATTGAAATACATAAATCTTTTAATGAAGTTATTCCATAATTGTCAGGATCTAACCCTTTATGCAATACATAGAATCCTTTTTTATCCATTAGCCAAAAAGTTGTAGGTATAGCTTGTTGGTCAGGATTATAACCGAGAATAACTTTTCCTAAAGTTGGATCAAAAAGAAAGCATTTATCATCATAATAGATTTCAACAAAAACATGTCCATTAAAATCTTCTGTACTTTTATCATTAAAATCAGAAACCCATTGAATACCAACAGTATCAACAACAACACACGGTACTTCAAAGTGTCGTAAAATTGATGAAACTATCAATGCGTCATCGTGACATCCGGTAATCAAACGTTCATTAATAATATCTTTTGTTGTTCGTTCTCCAACAAAACTACCTTTCTTATGACTTTTATTGAATTCTCTGTTTTTCCAATCGAATATATTCTTAACTAGTACAACTGGATTAGAGTCATAATGTACTTCCTTATTAATTAACTCAATATTTTCATCATCAAGTTTTGTCTGATTTCCATTTGCAATATAATCCATTTTTCTTTCATCATGTAACTCATATCTTCCCATCTTATCTTCGACTACTGATAAATCTTCAAAGCCGGTAAACCATTTAACTCCTATAATCAAACCGATTATTATAACAACACTAGCAATTAGTCCTATCAATCTTAACATAATTTTTTTTTGCATTTAATCTCTCCTCTTTGAGTCCAATTATATTTTAATTTCAATCAACATAATGTTTATCGATTGTTTATAATCTAATAATGTACCGTATTATTTTATTTCAATATGACTTTTGAATAAATACGTTTGTAAGAATTGATAAGTATGATGTAGAAATCTAATGCTTGGTACATAATTTTATTCTAATCAAAGACAATAACGCTATTACTACCCGAGTAATTGATAAGAACTCCCTAGACTTTAAGTAAATATCTTTCTTAATAACTTTTAATCTAAAAACAAAAATATGCTGGCTTATAAACAGCATATTTCTATAATATGTTAACTCACTTTTGTATTTGTTTTAGAGCAGGATATCGTCTTAACAACAAATTCAAATCTATTGATTCCTTAACTTTTATATTCAATACAGTCGATTCTTGCCCAAACTTAAAGCACTCTATTGGAAATCTATTGAGTAAATCATCAGAAATAACATCAACTTCAAAACTTAAATCTATAATTGCTTCTGAGTACTTATTACTGAACTCATTTGGAATACTTCTTCGTTCAAATTGCATATTGCCTAATACAATATTTTGCATTCTTGAAATATATAATTCTTCAAACATATTAGTTTTTATATTACGTGCTAATAGACACCACACTCCATTAGAAAAACGTAACTCATATGGCTCAATAAAAAATCTTAAGAAGTTTCCCTCCAAATAATAGTCTAACTCAACTATCCACTTTTCTATAATAGACACTTTGAGTTCATGAAACTTAGTTTGTATATCAATTGAAATATCATTAGTGTTAACCCACATAGTTCCAGTTTCATTAAAATACTGTTTAAGCAACTTAAGTGCATACTCCAACTGAGCGTTAGGCAATCTTTTAATATTCTCAATGGCGTTCATCAAACCTTTTTCTTCTTGATCACTTAGTTTTTTTTCGTTTGTCATGTATCGATCATCTAAAATAATACCACCTGATACACCTTGCTGCATTGTAATTGGTATCCCGGCTTTTGCTAATGTTTCAACATCTCTATAAATAGTTTTTGTTGATACTCCAAAATGATCAGCAATAACTTGGGCCTTTTGTTGCCTATCCTTCAACAGTAAATAGATCATTTCTATCATTCTGCTTGTTCTCATACATACACCTCATTTATTTATCTATCCTATCTATCTTATTTTAATACAAGACAAATAAAATGTACACTTTCCATAGTTAACAATGCCATAAACAAAATAGGACATAATATTTGTCTTGTTTTATTCAAAAGACTTATTTATAATAACAGTATAGATCTTGGAGGTGCTTATATGCGTTATATCGGAAATATCATTTTAATCCCTATTAAATTTATTTTAGTAGTAGCCTATTTAATAACAACCGTTGGTGTAATTTTGTCTGTTATTATTGACTCATTCTCTACTGCCATTCTGTCTAGATTTATTTCCTTATGCTTCATTCTATTGGTTTTATCTATATTCTTGCAAGGAGCAAGTTTAACAGATAATATATCCTTTACTGCAATTGTAATATCATATGTCTTAATCATCATTTTTACATTGATACCATTTTTACTTAAAGAACTCCAGGAATTGATAAAAAATGGTTTGGCATTTTGGCTTTAAGTGTCGCAAGAACGACACTCACTAATAATTCAAAATCTTTAGTAGCAAGCACAGGAAGTGTAGCCACACTTCCGATATTCTACCATCCTCTTAAAGTAGTCGGTTGATAGAAAGCTTGTTGGGGAAATCCCCAAACCCCCTGGTTAACTCATGAAAGGAATTTTTGGGAATATGGCACAAAGAACAAGACCACTTAACATACATGTCATGGTCACTGAAGAAGAAAAACAATTAATAGAACATAATAGAAAAGTAGCTGGTTTTAAAAACACTGGAGCATACATGAGAAAAATGGCCATAGATGGACGTATTTTTAAAATTGATCATACACCCTTACAAGACATCTCCTCTAAAATGACTAAGGCTTCAACTAACATAAATCAAATTGCTAAAAGAGTGAATTCTACAGATTCAATATACAAAGAAGATATCCAAGAACTTAAGGAGATGACTGAAGAAATATGGCAATCACTAAAATCCATCCTATCAAAACTACCCTAGACTTAAGTATTGATTATATATGTGATTCAGAAAAAACTGATGAAGAAATATTAATTAGCTCATATAAATGTGGCCATAAGACTGCTGCATTACAATTTGCTAATACAAGAGAACTCATGAATAGTTCTGCTAAAAACTTAGGAAGACATTTAATTCAATCTTTTATGCCAGATGAAGTTACACCATCTCTAGCACATCAAATTGGGCAAGAACTATGCGACAAACACCTAAAGGGAAAATACGAATATGTCATTACTACTCATGTTGATCGGGGACATATTCACAATCATATTATATTTAATAATGTAAGTTTTCTTGATGGTAAAGCATACTTATCAAATAAAAAAAGTTACCATCAAATAAGAAAACATAGTGATGATTTATGTAAGCTTTATGAACTATCAATCGTAGACAATACTAAGTCAGAAGTAGAAAAGAACACTGTTAAAGGGCAATCCTATAAAGAACACTTGGAAAGGAAAAATGGAACTAGCTATAAGGCTAAGCTTCAATATTCGATTGATCTTGCAATAAAAAAGGCAAGAGATTATGATGACTTTTTAGGAATCATGCGTTCTTATGGCTATACCTTCAAGCAGGGTAAACATATTTCTTTTAAAGCAAACAATCAAGAAAGATATACCAGAGCTAAAACGATTGGAAGTGAGTATACTGAAGAAAGAATCAAAGAACGAATAAAAAAACGACTAAAATCTACAATATCCTATTCAAGTAAGAGACTCTCGAAAAACAAAGTTATCGACATAAAAAGTAATAAACTAGCTTCTCAATCCGTAGGATTTGCAAGGTGGCTTAAACTTCAAAACTTAAAAAATATGGCAAAAACTTGGAGTACATTTACCAATGAAAATATTTCTGATTTGACTTCATTTAATGAAACTATAAGCAATGTTCATGATGAATATAATCTGCAATTAAGCTGTGTTAAATCACTTGAACTAAAGCTGATTAACATTAAAGAATATAGAAAGCAGTTGGATATTTTCAATAAGCATTTAGGGTTATATAAGAGTTATAGTAATGCTGCTGATCCTGAACTCTTTTTTCAGCAGTATGAAAGAAAACTGATTCTATTTGTTGCTGCAGATGAATACTTGAAGCTAAATGAACTATGTACATCTATTTCTTTGGATAACTTAAGTAATCAAATCGGATCTTTACTAGATGATCTTACTAATGCAAAAAAAATACTCTCTCAACAGAAAGATAAGCTTAAAGAAATCAACGATCTTAAAAATAACTTAGACTTATATTTAGATGATGCTCTGGCACTACCTGCAACTTCAAAATGCAAAACCTAATGCCCCCCAAATAGCTGTGCAATCTATATGGAATGACGATCAAATAAACAGTCTTTTAATTAGAATAGCATTTTAAAATTTATGAAATCCTCCACTTAATAAATAAACTATTGTATAGATTATTAAGTGGAGGATTTTATTGGTTTACACAGATTTATTTACACTAAGTTTATTTGAATCATTTAGTAGAAGTTCAAACTCATACATCGATATTATTTCAAAATCTAGATCTTTATATCTAGAAAATAGCACTTTATTAGTTATCATATAAGGTTTTAAAATTAAATCCTCAACATCATCAACCCCCTGTGAATGTAGAAACTCTTTGTAGTACTTCGACAAATAATCAATTCTACGTTGAAACTTCTCGTCATATTTTTTGTCTAAAAAAAAGTTGAATTGTTGCATATAAACTTCATGATTCGAGCCAACTTTACTTAGTACCTTACACTCAATTATCCATAACTCTTTCCTTTTATCATCATATGCAATTACATCATAATCACCAAGTTCTTCAGGATGAATACTAGTTTTATCAAGTTTGTGTAATTTAGCTTCTGGCCATACTAACCGAGTACTATGATCCTTAAAAATTTTAACTATATCTTTTACTATGTCATCCTCATATCTCTTCTTCCATCTAGTTAAGACTTTCATCACTTTTTTCATTCCAATCTCAAATGGTGGATAAAAACTTAAAACACCACTTATCCACTTGTTCATTAAATCAAAAATTGCAACTGGTGAAAAATAATATTCATTTTCAAACAATATGAGTGGACAGACTTCGAATCTTACATTCCGATTCACTCTTTCATTAATAGGCAGAAATGTACGATACTCACCTCTCCAAAATTTGAGTGCTTTTACATCACACACCAGAAAATTAATCACATTCTTTAATTCCTGATCAGAACATTCAACATCGTATGCATTTAGAAAGTCTTGCTTGAAAGCCTCAAAATCAAACTTATACACATTAATACCAACATTAGTCGCAAAAGTCGATTCATGACCAAGTTGTAATATTTCCATTACAGCCATAAATAATTGAAAATCAAATCCGAAATCATCATTAAAAGCTGCAATATATTCTTCATAAAAAGACTTATCAATCTCATCCATCTTTACGGAATAATCTTTGTTCTCATATATTCTCTTACTTAATCCTTTAATTCTTTTTATCATATCTTCAGAGTCAATTATATCTACCACATAGTCATGATTTACTTCAATTGATTTTTCAAGTTTACTATTAAAGCATATATCAGCTGCATCTTGTAAAACAACAAGCCAGTTTGCAAATGCTAACAAATATTGGACTTCATCATCAGTAGGTTGGCATACTTTACGATTATTCTCCAAGTTTAAATTGGTTTCTAAAATATACTGCATAGATCTCTGGTGATGTTTAGCTTCCTCTCTTAAGTTTACTATGCGTTGTTTAACATAATCCTTTTCCGTTTCTTCAATATCATTAAAGGAGTTATATCTCGCTCTATGAATATTCACCTCATGAACTATTTTAGAATAGATTTCCAACAGCTGAAGATGTAATGATTTACGATCATATTTTGATATGCAATCTTCAAAATATGATATTAACTCACTCTGCATTATTCTAATGATTTTGGTTGCTTTTTTCCCTTCATATCTTCCTGTTATAATGTCTTTTTCACTACAAATCATTGCTATTGATTTTCGAACATTATGATATGATTTATCTGAGACTCGGTAGCCTGGATGTTTATCATTATAAAGATAGCTCAAATTCATGCTGAACACACCAACACCTCCAGGCAAATGAATACTATCTGATATTAAATCAACTAATTCATTGTATTCCTCACTAAAATATTTTTTTAACGTGGAGTTCAACTCCATAAAGTATGTCGTCTCCACCTCTCTATCTTTAGCTTCTTCTAAATCACTTAGCAGTTTTCCACTATTTACAGCAAATCTAATTGCAATCCCATCACTATCAACATGAATTTCACTATAGACATATTTCTTTTCAGCATCTTGTGTATATCCAGTTATGTCATGCTCTTTTGCATATTCAAATGGCAAATGAATATAATGAATAGATAACCCGTTAAAACAATTGTTTTTTTCATAGAAATGACCATATAAACTTGTGTTTCTCATATTTAAATCATCTATAAGGCAAATTAAATTCATTAACTCATCAGAATAGTCTTCAGTACTATACATTGTAATATTATGTGCAAAAAAAACAAATGAGTTATTAGAAAATAATCGTCCTATACCACCATACGAATTGCTCATCTTATATGAGTACTCATAGTAATCACTTCTATCCATTCGACGAATGTTCCATCTTGAAAAGTCGCTAAAAAGTTCTGTTTTGACTTCAAATGGGTAGCTACTTAATTTATCTACAAAATAATCTCTAACATATGAATCTGCATACCCATGTTCGATTGACATCAACGAATACTCGATAGCTCCCTTTTCAACTACTTCACCTGATTCCTTCCACATCAAGTAAGTTGTAGCCACACCTCCAAAAGAAAGAAGTTTGCCTTGTTTATCCTCTTCTTCATATTCAAGGTATCTATACAACTCATCTATATTTTTCATGAAAGATAAAAAGTATATAACATCAGCTGAAGTACAACTATGATATGCGTCTTTACCATTTTTTAGCAACAACTGGTTTTGGTGTAGGTTCAATAAATCATCAAAGACCAAAATCTTTAAGCCTAAATGATTTGGTACCTGTACCCCCTTATATCCATTTGATTTTCTTTGAACAATTTCAGCCAAGCTCAATTGATTACTATTATACAGATCCTTAATTCTTTTTATTTCCTCATCAAGTTCTAATGAGCTACTATATTTACTTCCATTTATTCCTATAACGACTCCCCTCCTGCCACATAAGATAAACGAATAATATTCTTTTGATATAAACTTAGCACTGTCAACAAGACCAACAGGATATAAAAGTGAAGGATTTGCATCATCTTCTAAATATGATAAACTCTGTAGTTTATATGCGATAGTTTTTTCAACAGTACTAATAGCATCATTTTTAGTCATTTTTTGAACCATTAAGCCATAAAAATCAACTAAAATAGATGTGTTAAATATTGGCCAAATAGTTCCTTCTTTTTCAGTAAAATGAGACTTTGATGCATCCTTACTATATTCTTTAAATGCGTCTGCTAGGTTGATAATTGACTCTATTGAATAGACTTCATTAAAATATTGATGAACTCTCTCAAACAACTGATTTGATGGTAATACGAATTTCACCTTAAAATCCTCATCAAATCTGTTAATATCATAGAAATAATCAATCTGATTAGATGAATAATATAACATACTATTTAAAAGTGGTTCCATTTTACATACTGCAGCTGCCTGCTCCATAAATTGAAGAACACCATAGACATTTTCGTAACCATTACCAAGTATAACTCTATATGATTTATTTTTGTAACTTATTCTAACTTCACCAAAATCTTGCATAGTATAATCATCTAACGATGTTACCTGAAGACATTCACTAACCTCAGAGAAAAAGTACTCAAAATCCATATAAGATTTAATTTCTTTAGAACCTGATTTATCAATTCCCATTAAGCATTGATTTAATGATATTGATATTTCTAAAGCAGACCTATTTAACGAGCAAATATTAATACAGAAAACTGCTTTGACAAGATCACTCAGATCATACTTCAAAAAAATATCAGTCAGTTTAACAACATTATTTTGAACATTAGGAAAAACATCATTTTGGTCTGTAAAACTACTTTTTATCATATGATTTTTTTCCTTATCAAGACAACACTTTTTGTACTTCTTACCACTACCACAATAACACTTGTCATTACGACCTATTTTACTCATTTTTCCTCCTTTCAGTTGTTTATTCATCAACTTCTTCTTAGTTTATCTTACTCCAAACTAACAGTAGATAACAATATCATTTCTAATTTTTTACAATCTCTAAGTTAAACTTTTAGCAATTCTAAAATTCGTTAAAAGAAAACCTCCCCAAATATCTCTAATTGATAGTTGGGGAGGTTCAGAAACTTACATGCTAATCACATTGTTATTTCTTTCATCCTTTATTGTATTTCCTTTTATTAGTTCTTGATTTTTTCTTAATTGTCCTAGTATTGAAGGTCTTTTATCTGAGAGGGGGTTCTCTTCAATATCAGCATTAGTTACAGCAATAGAATCTGTAGGATCAACGTCAAATCTATCAATTACACCATCTACATCTGTATCTTTATCAATGATTAAATCCTCAATTCGTTCTATATCTTCGTCTTCCACAAATACTAGTGAAGCATAATCTAAATGTTCTAAGGCATAATCATTAAGTTCTTTAAGAGTGCCATATTGCTCTTTATTGACTAATGTATCATCTATATAAGTGTTAACTGAGAAGTTAATCAAGTCCACTGATGCTTGGATTTCATGCTTTTCATCTTCAGTGGTTGTATAGGCTATATCAACTTTTTCTAGATCATCAAAGTCAAAAGGCTCCCTTTCTTCTTCATACTCTTTTTCTAGATAATCCTGTATTAAATTTTTAGCTCGGTCCAATTCACTTGGTGCTTGTAAAGCTTCGTTTTCAGCTAAATTAAGTTTTTGATCAAGTTCAGACAGTCTGGTCACTTTTTCTTTCATCTCCTTATCCTTATCAAATGGTTTCTTTACTTCAACTTCTGCATTTTTAAGTTGTCCTCTAACTGCATCTAGCTTAAGTTCTGCATCTTTTAATTTAGCATCCATACTATCAAGTACGTGGTCCATTCTAGCAATATTACCATATACATCAGAACCTAATTCAACTTTATGATCTCTGCTGCCCTTCAAATGTGCATAATAGTTGTTGTAAAACACATCATACTTGATTGCTAAATCAAACCCTCGGTAGCTACCAAATTCACTTTCCTTACTATCTTTAACTGACTTACAAGCAGTAAGTATCGCATGACCTGCAGCTTCTTTGTCTAAAGTACCGTAAGTTATTCCTGTCACAGTCATACCATTAAATATCTTCTCACCTTCTAAACCGGTTTTGGTATGTTTACTTACATGATCAATATCAGTTTTATAACCTCTGATAAGCGTTTCAAGTCTTTTAATTTCATTAGGATAATACTTTATAATCTTATCTTCTAAGGCATATTTATTACTCAAATAATTAGAGTGAAGCATCTTCAATTTACTAACCTGTACATCTAGATTCATCTTCTCTTTTATTAATGGGTTGCCAGTAGCTAAAGCTTTTATTTCAGCATAAGATAAAGCATTTTCATCTGCATCATCAGCACTTCTAACGGGTGATTTACTAGTCATAATTTGACTGATGAACTTCTGCTTATTCTCTACAAGCTGCCATAAAAACGCATCAAATGTATTTTCAGTTACATAACGAAACACTTTCACTTTTTCATTCTCATTCCCCTGTCTAATCAGTCGCCCAGCGCGTTGCTCCAGATCTGAAGGTTTCCATGGGCAATCAAGATCATGTGTTGCAATAAGCTTATCCTGCACGTTTGTACCAGCTCCCATTTTAAACGTAGAGCCTAAAAGTACTCTAATATCACCTGATCTAACCTTAGCAAACATTTCATCCTTTTGTTTTTCATTCTTTGCATCATGTATAAATGCTATTTCATAACTAGGCACACCTTTATCAATTAAAATTTCTTTGATATCATCATAAACATTAAAATCACTCTTTCCACTAGGTGTCGATAAATCACAGAAGATTAATTGAGTTGATTTCTTAGGTATTGTATCTTGCCAGATATCAAATGCATTATTAGCACAAGTCGCTACCTTACCTTGATCATCCCTGGGTAACATTGAGTTCATAAGCCTTTGATCTAAAGCTAGTTTCCTACCATCATTTGTTATTAATAGCATATTATCAGTGGATTGATCAACTATCTTATTTCTAACGGCATCTGCTCGTTCAGATAGACTTGCTACCATTTCTTGTTGAAATTCACTGGGTTGAATAACCACCGTTTCAAACTCAGCTTCAGGAACAGGAAGCTCTAACATATCTGCTGTCTTAATATCTGCAACTTCCTTAAACATGTTCATAAGTTCAGGAAGATTATAAAACTTTGAAAACCTTGTTTTAGGTCTATAGCCTGTACCTTCAGGACTTAATTCTATAGTTGTATTGGTTTCACCAAATGTAGATGCCCATGCATCAAAATGCTCTAATCGTTGCTTTTGTAGTGAACCATATTGTAAATATCTCTGCATGGTATAAAGTTCAGTCATGGAGTTGCTTATGGGCGTTCCAGTTGCAAATATAATGCCCTTGCCATTAGTAATCTCATCCATATACCGACACTTCATAAACATATCAGAAGACTTCTTAGCTTCACTTTGTCCAATACCAGCTACATTACGCATCTTAGTATAAAGAAAGAGATTTTTGTAGCTATGTGCCTCATCTACTATTAGACGGTCAACACCTAACTCTTCAAACGTCACCACATCATCCTTATGTGACTGATCATTTAGTTTTAATAACCTTGTTGACAAAGACTTCTTGGTCTTCTCTAATTGCTTTACAGAGAAGTTATCACCGTTATTTGCCTTAAGATCTGCTATACCATCTGAAATAGCATCAATCTGTCTTTCAATTTCAGACTGCTGCCTTTCTACACTCATAGGTATACGCTCAAACTGAGAATGACCAATAACTACAGCATCATAGTCACCTGTAGCAATTCTTCCACAAAACTTCTTACGGTTCTTAGGTTCAAAGTCTTTCTTAGTTGATACCAAAATATTAGCTGATGGATAAAGTTTTAAGAATTCACTGCCCATTTGTTCTGTTAAGTGATTAGGTACCACAAATAGTGATTTTTGACTTAAGCCAAGCCTTTTACTTTCCATTGCACTTGCAATCATTTCAAAACTTTTTCCAGCACCAACAGCATGAGCTAGTAGCGTGTTTTCACCATATAAGGTATGAGCAATGGCATTACGTTGATGTTCCCTTAAAGAAATACTGGGATTCATACCATCAAAGGCAATATGTGAGCCATCAAACTCCCTTGGTCGTGTAGAATTAAACTTTTTATTATACATTTTAACCAGTCTATTTCTTCTTGATGGTTCTTGCCATATCCAAGATTTAAAAGCTTCTTTTATAGCATCTTGTTTCTGACCAGCTAACATGGTTTCATGCTTATTTAAAACAGATTTGACCTTACCATCGACATCTGTAACACGATCATATACCCTTGTATCTTTAAGGTTTAAGGTATCTTCTATAATCTTATAGGCACTAACTCTACTTGTACCAAATGTCATATTTGCTCTGATATTGTCTCTATCTTTTGATTTACCTTCAACATTCCAATTAGCTGAAAATGATGAGTATCTAACATTGATATCCCACTTGGCAAAACCAGGTGTATCTAATGTTTCAAATATAAAGTCTTCTACATCTTTTACAGGCAGCCATGTGGCTCCTAGACGTACATCTATATCTGTAGCTTCTAAATCTTTTGGAATAACCAGTTCTAAAGCACTGGCATTTATACTATAAACTTCTGGTTGTTCAACTGCAGCATTAACAGCTACTTCATGTTTCTCTCTGACGTTACCAGAAAGATATTCATCAGCATTAATAAATTCTTCTTCATAGCCACCTTCATAATACAATGGATTTTTAAATACTATACCTTGTAAATCTTCAAAGACTTCATCTGCAGTTAAACCTGTTAAAGAAGCCATGTAAGCCATATCCACTTTTGCTTTTTCGGTAATAGATAAAGCTAAAGCTTCTATTGGTGAATCCACCTTTTCTGGTACTGTTCTCTTTTTGATAGTACGTTTTGAAAACATATCTGCTTTAGTAACTCTACCAGTATCATGTTCTATATTTTCTAATGAACAAATCAAGGCATATGATACATCATTATTAAACAACTTAGCGTTTTTCTTATCGTTTATTACCCCAAATCCTTCAGTAAAATGATCATATCTCTCATTAAGGGTAGATTGCCCAGCTCTAATTTCTTCATCTGAATGATCTTCCATTTGAAGTCTTACAAGCTCTCTTGTTGCATCTCTAATACCAATCAAACCTTTTAATCTTGGAATATCATTTTCTTTGATTGTAGGTTTAATCATAACTGAATTTTCTCTAAAATAAACTTCACCATCAACAATTGTAAAGCTATAATTTCTCACTGTTGGATCAGCTAGTATTTCATCATTGTCATTTTCAATCTGATGCTCTATTGATAATTGTCCAATAGAACCTGATAGGTTATTCATAGCAGCAGCTAGTTGATCTTTTAAACTGCTTCCTTCTATCGCTAGACAAGCACTCTCCTTACCAAACCTTGAAGAGACCATATCCATCTTACCAAGGACCATTTCAGGATGATCAATAAAGTACTGGTTCATACTGATACCATCTTCATTTACATTTAGATGTACCCAATCTTCATCAATGGCCATTGGCCTTTCACGCTTTTTCAAGAATATGATATCACTGGTTACTTCAGTACCAGCATTGGCTTTAAATGCTGTATTAGGTAGTCTAATAGCACCCAAAAGTTCTGCTCTTTCAGCCAGATACTTTCTAACCTTTGAGTTTTTCTTATCAAGTGTTCCTTTTGAAGTAATAAAGGCAACTATACCACCTTCTCTTACCTTATCTAGAGACTTTGCAAAGAAATAATCATGTATTAAGAAGTTCTCTTTTTCGTATCTTTTATCATAAACCTTATAATCACCAAACGGTACATTGCCGATAGCAACATCAAACAAGCTATCTGAGTATGTCGTATTCTCATAGCCATCAATCTTTATATCTGCATTTTGATAGAGCTGATTGGCTATTCTTCCTGAAATGCTATCAAGTTCAACTCCATAAAACTTACTCTCAGAAAAATATTCTGGTAACATACCTAAGAAGTTACCAGTACCACAAGAGGGTTCTAAAATGTTCCCCTTTTCAAATCCTAATATACCTAAACCATCATACATGGCTTCTATAATAGTTGGTGAGGTATAATGAGCATTTAATGTTGATTCTCTTGCTGATCTATACTCATCTTCATTCAGAAGTTCTAATAGAGAGAAATATCCTGTTCTTGCCCAAGTGATATTGGTATCTTTATCAAATACTTCAGGCATGCCACCCCAACCGATATATTTAGACAAAACTTCTTGTTCTTCACTTGTTGCCAATCTATCTTGGCTTTCTATATATTTAAGTGTTTTAATAGCATCAATGTTATTTCTTAGTTTTTCAAGACTTGTACCTATGCCTAAATCATAATCTGTAATTTTAAAGTCCAGTTTTTCAATATTCAACTTTTGGTCAACTTGACCAGAAGTATCTTCTAGCACTTCACCTAAAGCTTCCATCTCATCTTCAGACTGAATATTTACAATTTCTATACTTTCATCAACCTTAATTTCATCTGCCTTAAATCGCAATTCCCCGTTAAACGCATTTAATAGTTCAAATGAAGTTAACTGATTCTTTAATTCGGTATCCTTGATTTCTTCAAACGTTCTTGGCTTATGACTGATTAGTCTTTGTGCGCCTAATGCATGAAGTTCTCTAACATTGAAATAACCCCACTCGACAGCATCACCAGCAACTAAACCAAAAGCATCTCCTGTATTATCATCGTATTCAACTAGATACCAGGTCCAACTACTTCTAAAAGGCACAAAGTATATACCTTGAACAGTTTTATCTTTTAATGCTAGACTTTCAGTTTCATACATACCTGGTGTAGCAGCTTTCATGGCATCATTCATTAGTAAAGTAGGATCATCCATTAGCTTCTTATGTTCCTGTTCTTCATATTGGGCCATTTGTTCATCAGTTAAGTAATCATCATTGTCAATCAAGTGTCTTATACGTTTACCTACTTCGGACCATTTGATAAGCTTATCAACCCTATCTTCACCATAACCACCTTTAGTCAGAACAATGCCTTTTGAGTCATGACTAGATGAAGTAATTTTCATTGGATCTCTTGATCCTGAACGACCACCAACACCATACTCGTTTTTCAGAAAATCTGCAGCTTCTTTTCTCGTAGGTTCATCCAAAAAGAACTCATAAATTCTGAGTTTCCCATTTTCAAAACCACTACCTCGCTTAAGTTCTTCATCAATCTCCATTTGGGCAAAAGAAAAAACAGTAGTTTCATCATCTACTGTTTCCTCAATAATTTCTATTTGTTCTTCTTCAGTTGGAAATAAACTTAATTGTATCGGTTTATCTAGTTGAAGACTATTTCCTTGTAAATCTCTTCCTCGATAGTCTGCTTGATATTGTTCATAATACCCACCCACTTCATCTGATCTTGTTTCTTCAGGTCTTCTGTCACTTGAAGTTGTTTCATCATTTTTGGTGTTTCCATCTCCAATAATCTCTGTGCTCGTTGTTCTACTTCCAGTAGATGACTCTGTAGCGTTCCCTTGATGATCATGATTGAGTACATAGCCTTCTTGTTCTCCTCTAAGTATCTCTTCCTCGCTCTTGCGTATATTCCCACGACTGGCTCCTGATCCATCGCTACTTTCAAGTTGGGTATCAGGATTTCCCCGTCTAAAAGATAGGTTCCCCCCTCCTTCTCGAATGTTGATGTCTTGATCACTGGATTGTAGATGCCGTTCTCCACTTGATATTCTATCCCTGCCATTGTCTCTATTTTCATCATCATGACCTCCTTTTAATTCAGACACCATTTTTGTCTTATTTGTTACATCTTCATTGTACAACATTTCATTTGAAGTTTCTATATTATTCAAGACATTTTTTTGTCTAGTTTTTATTTTGGTGATCTCTCTATCTAAATCAGTAATAAAATCAACTGTTGCTTCATTGATGGTCGTAACCAAAACAGATACTAAACTTGTATCATTAAAGTCAGTTATATCGCCAAAGTCCATGCCACTGAAGATAGAGGCAGGCTCTAAATTTAATCTTTCAGCTATTTGATAAGCAACTGAATTCGCTAGTAATTCTTTTGAGATCTTATCAATGTTTAATTCATCCAATTCTTCTAAATATGTTCCTTCAGCTAACTGTCTAATATCTGCTGCCATATCATCATTATAGAAAGATGCATACTTATCAGCCAATAGCATTATTCGTGAAGTTGTTTCTAAATCATTTGATACTGTTAAACCAGCTTGTCTCTCTACTTCGCCTAGTGCATCCAAGTGCATATTTTCATCAAATGAAAACAATTCTACATCATGTACAGTGTTCTTCGTTGCATGAGTATCAGAAATATCAAATACATACTTTATTCTATAGGTCCCATCTGGTCTTATATCCATTAATGGTATACCTTTAGACCCCTTATTAACCCATCGTTTAAAACGCTTATTCCAGAAGTCCATACTAGCACATGCTCTAGCATCCGGTCTATTGGCATAAATAAGTAACTGGTCATTAAAACTATATTTACCTGTATAGGCGCTTGATTTCAGGAAATCCAACCATGCTTGACCACTGGATCTTATCTCATTTTCTTTTTTTACTAACAATGAAAATACATCTTCAGCTCTTGCCATGTCACCCTCCTATCTTTCACCTATATCTTGTTTTATGTCATTCTTTTTCTTATCACTAGATTCTACTTTCGATTTGTTGTCTTTTAGAGCTTTCAGCACAGAAAACTCCTTATGTGATTCTTGATTTCTTTGAAGTATAAATTCATTCACTTCTTTGAAACCAAAACTATCGACAAAGTTAGCAGTTGTCTTACCATCTTTATTAAGTACAACCACATCACTTACCGAAAGTGATCTGCCTTTATAGTCTTCAGGGTGTTCATGATTAAACTTCCTGAATATATCTTCTAAAGTCATTTCATCTAAGCTGCCTTTATAAACAAAATCATAATTCGAGTAATCTACTTTTAATCCAAAGTGTTCTAGACTATCTATACTTTCAAATCTAAAATTTCTATAGTCTTTACCAGACTTAACTTGATATATTTCATATGTGTTATCCATCTCATCACATCCTTATTTAAACTCTAATTTATAATTCACCCATGTACCTGTATCATTAAGTACCACTGTGGCATCATATGTCTTATCTTTCTTTTCAGAATACAATCCTTTAACCTTTATTTTGCCCTTAGTTAGAAGTCCTTTGGCTATTGTCTTCGTTACCTTCTTCTTTTTAGATAAAAAGAACTTATCTTCTTTCCATATACTAAACTTGCAATCCTTTGAAGAACAGTAAAAGTTACTTTTACTTTCATAGACATCACTTTCACACCTTGGACATTTACCTATAACTTCCTTAGTAGACTCAAAGGTAGAAGTCACAGCCATATCAGAATAAGATTTAACCAGCTCTTTGATTTCCAGCTTAATCTCACCCATAAACTGATCAGCGTTAAAGCTGCCATTTGAGATTTCAGTTAATCGATTTTCCCACTCTGCAGTTAATGTTGGTGACTTTATCCTTTCAGGTACAATCTTAATCAGTTCAACACCTTTACTGGTTGAAAGAATGTTTTTCTTTTTTCTTTCTATATATCCAACTTGGATAAGTCTTTCTATGATACCAGCTCTAGTGGCAGGGGTCCCTAAACCTTTTTTCTCAACTTCTAAAGAATTATCCAATTCTTCTACACCTGCACGTTCCATGGCAGATAATAGAGTATCTTCTGTATAATGCTTTGGTGGTGAAGTAAAATGCTCTGATCGCTTAATATCAACAATACTATATTTATCACCTTGATTTATTTTGATAAGTTTAACTGCATCTGATTTATCTCTTAACTTATCATTATCATTTATGCTAATCTTAAATTCATCTTCTACAGCCTTAAACCCCATTTCTATACATGTCTTTTCTTTAGCCTTAAAGTCATGATTATTTACAAGAACTGAAACTGACACTTCTTCATACACATAGTCTAAAGACACTGCAGTTGTTAATTTCATTCTTATAAGCTTTAGTATACTTAACTCGCTAACAGGTATTTTAGTCTCATCCATATTTAATGAAGACGTAGTTGGAATAATGGCATGATGATCGCTAACCTTGCTATCATTGATTAACCTGTCAACATTAGGCGTATCTACTAAGTCCATTCTACTTACAAGATCACTAACAGACTCTCTCATATCAGTTGTAATAAAACGACTATCCGTCCTTGGATAGGTAATCAACTTTTTCTCGTATAAGCTTTGAGCATAGTCTAAGGTCTGTTTTGCGGTATATGAATAATACCTATTGGCTTCTCTTTGTAGTGTCGTTAAATCAAACAACTTAGGAGCTTTATTTTTCTTTACATCTTTAATGACCTCTGATATTACTGCTTGACGGTCTTTACAATCAGTTATAATCTTATCAGCTAATTCAATGGTATCTATGCGGTCACTCTTAACACTAAAAGTCCCTAAATCAAGGTTTACGTGATAAAACTTTTCTTTAATAAAGTTTGTAATCTTCATATCATGCTCTACAATCATAGCTAGTGTAGGCGTTTGTACACGTCCAACACTTAATTTTGCATTGTACTTTGTAGTAAATAAGCGTGTAGCATTTAAACCTACAATCCAATCAGCGTGACTTCTAGCCAAAGCAGACTGATACAAGTTTTCATAATCCGAACCTTTTCTTAGATCATTAAAGCCTGCTTTGATTGCACTATCTTCCATAGAACTGATCCATAACCGTTCAAATGGCTTTGTACATACTACCTTGTCATAAACTAATCTAAAGATCAGTTCTCCTTCACGTCCTGAATCAGTAGCTTCAACCAAAGAAGTTACTCGATCATCATGCATCAAATCTTTTATGATTTTAAACCGTTTCTTTGTTTTATCTTTTACTTGATACTTCCATGGTGACGGTAGTATAGGTAGATGATCATAGTTCCATTTAGCATAGATCTCATCATACATTTCTGGTGTTGCAAGACCTACTAAATGGCCCACACACCAAGTTATGATATAACCATTACCTTCTATGTAGCCATCTTTTTTATTCGATGCACCAAGTACATCAGCGATAGACCTTGCAACACTTGGTTTCTCAGCAATAACTAACTTCATTTCAACCCACTTTCTTTATCTCTCATGATCTGATTTCTTATCAGTAGACTTTCTTACTTCGTTTGATCTAAGTTCATTAATAGTCTGTCGTAAACTTGATTTATACAGTTCCTGATTCTTAAAATACACAGAATATCTGATTCTTAAGGCTTCTGTAAACTCACTAGCATACTCACATGCAAATAAGGATGAAGGTGTAGTAGAAGACTCATAACCTTCTTCTATATAGCCATTCCACAAGTTAAAGGCCATCCTGGTAACTTGATAACTTGTCCCAGTTTGATAAGGCTGATGAATATTCTCAGGTAAAATACAGCCTTCATTAAAATCAAACAAATCATCAATGTTCTTTCTTGTAGTGGGACACATGCCCATACAATAAAAAAATGCTCTATAGTAAACATCATCGTGACCAGCACGACTTAACATTTCACCATAAAACATTTCATGTTCCACGCTATTAAATTTTATATTATTCATTTAACCATCCTTTCTTAACTTTTGGTCAACTTGATCAAAAGTTGTATAAAAAAATCAACAAAACGTAATGTTCTGTTGATCTCAATAAGTATTGTTTCACTTATACATTTAACTCAAATAATCCTATAACAAAATCTATAATACTGCATTCACGATTAATCTAAGTTATATTCTATCATTTTATTTTTTATTTTCTTTACATTAATGGTTGGAAAAAAACTTAACACAACAAACAATGCAATCAGATAAAAGTTTTCACTTTCATATGACCATACACATAACATGAACATTCCTATTAGAAAAGTAACGAATAAGATATTAAAAATTACTTTTCTTATTTTAATCTTTTTGTTCCTTTTATTTTTTCTTCTTTCTTCTTCGTTATTAAAGTAGTCCTCTAATTGATTCACCCTTAATTTGGTCTCATTTAACTCATTTTGCAAAACATTTTTGTCTTTTTCTGATTTTTCAAATGAATCTTTAACATTTTCTAATTTTTTCTCAATTTTTTCTCTTTCCATAGATTCATGTTTTGCAATTTTTGTAAGCTCTTCATTAGCACATCTGATGTTTTCAAGTTCAATTTTCTTATTCTCAATCTGAATTATCATTTTATCTAATGAATTTTCATTGATAAACTCATAAACACTTTCAATAGTAGAGGCATCTATAGACTCAGGTAATACACTTACATTTTTAAGTTCTATCATTATTTGCTGAGCTGATTCTTCTGTGATTTCATCGTTAACAAGTTTATCAGTTAAATCCTCAAATGTATTTGATACCGATGCATTTAGCATATTAGCTACCAACACTTGCGCTGAAGCGACTACACTAAATGACTTAAACTTGTTCATCTTTCCAAAACCTTTGTTTAACTTAAACCACAATCGATTTGTAACAAAACCTAAATCCGTTACATTCGGAAAGCAACCGTTCTTCTTTAAATGCTTACTAAATCCTACTCGTAGATAATTACTATTCATTGTAATTAAAATGTTCATAACACTTTCAAAATCTCTACTGCCTTTTCCCTTATTTAGGATATTTATATAATTTACGAATTTTAACCCTGTTTCACAGCTTTTCAAATCTCCATTTCGTGAACAATCCCTCTGTAACTTATTAAGTAATTCTGGTGATTCAAGATTATACTTATGATTATCTGGACTATAAAAATCTGTTTTTTCATGTAAATATATATTTTTGTCAGAAAGTAATTTCTTAAATCTAACTTTTTTCTCGATAACTTCACTACTTAAACTACATCCTTTAACTATTGAAGCCATAGCTAAATTAGATGGATCAAGAATATATTTTCCATCTACAATATCACAGGCCTTGCTGAAAAAACTGTCTATCTCTTTTTCCGTCTCACTAAAATACCATAGTGATATTTTTTTTCTCTTACTTGTAGACTTAACATTTATCTCAACAATCAAATCATATAATTCTGTTACTAATGATTTAAATAGTTCTCCATTATAACCTGCTAAAGAGAAAAGCAGTTCTGTTGTCAAATAGAGATTCATCGATTTCTTTAAACTCCCAAAATGATTTATATCAGAGTTATATGATAAACCAGCTTGAATTATAACCCCTTCTCTAACTCGATCAAGTTTTTCAATAAAATCCTCATCATTTTCTTTTGAAACAATATATTTACTTATTAATGATGAATACTTTGTACCAGCTTCTTTTCCTTCAACTAAAAAAGTATACAAGTTCTTAGTAATCTGTTCCTCATCCACATCATTTCCCAACTCTTTTTTACAATAGAATATGAGTCTTTCAACAATCTTCTTATTATCACTTTCTACTACTTTTAAATTCTTCTCAAAACTAGTAATGTCAACACCTAATGTTTCATAACTAACAGTATATATTCTGTTTTCCAATGTAATATATTCCGCTCTTTTGAATACTGTTCTAAGTACTGCTTCAGGAATATTAAAGCCAAATTCGTTTGATAATAAAATTTTCATGTCTCTACTTGAGAAAGTAGTTTTCTTTTTTGTTATAATTAACTGAATACAAAACTCTTCAATAACATCATAAATATTTTTTTTATCAGCTTCATACAATGATTTAAATAATGCAAGTGCTGATAAATACTTAACTTCCGAACTTAATATCATAACCTCATTCCTCACTTATCATAAATCGCATTCTCATATCCTAATTTAATTTTACCACTAATAAATATTACAGTATATAGAAAATAATTCCTTTTGCATGTGCCAGTTCAATTTTTAGAAAATAAAACCATCGGCCCATTAAGTTCAATTATATTCAAAAGAGTATAATTGAATACTTATGGTCAACTTGACCATAAGTTATTCTTCATCATCTTCATTAATAGTATCTTCCTCATCAATATAATCTGCCTCATCCACATCATCTTCATAAGCTAGTTGCTTTCTTGGTTTGTAGATTTTAAAATACCAACCAGCAATAAAAGTTATAATACTAGCTGCTACCATAACAATTAGATTAATGTTTAGTGGAACTTGTTCTATTTGAGTTGTTGAATCATTTGAAATGGTAACTGTTCTTGTCCTAGTAGACTTAGGTTCTTCTTCGGTTGCAGTTTCATTTAGTATAAATTCTACTTCCGCATTCTCTTCAATGAGATTTAATAGGTCTTGTTCACTAACTTCTGTAAGCATTTGAACATTATCTGATGATTTACTATGATCAATTATAAGATGAAAAACCTTACCTGACTTTGTCTCAAAAGAAATGAACTGTCTAAGCTCAAGTCCCTTCATAGCTTCTTTTTCTTCCTCAGTTAACATGGTTAAATCATAAGGAAGACCTGAAGCGTTGACACTCTCTATAACTGTACCATTGGCATTATGCTGTTTAGTAGCCAAAGTATTTACAGCTTTCTCATTTCCACCTTCAACTAAGTAATTATCTTTATCTTTACCATCTACCTCGTACTCTTTACTTACAAAGTTATTTTCAATTTCTTCTTCCGTACTAGATATAACTTCATCTGTATTTTCTTCATCATCATCTGGAACAACTTCAGAGTCATCTTGAGATTCTGATTCTTCCTTAACTTTTACATCAGTTTCATTAGTTTCTTGATTATCTACGTCTACAGGATTATTCTCAGTTTCTTCACCATAGGCAAATCCCAATGTAAGAATCAAACCTATTAGTAAAATGCTAAATGTCTTTTTCATCTAAATGTTCTCCCTTTACTTGCACATCATTAAGTCCTTTATAATCATTTACTGCAGATCTAACAATCATCTGATATTCTTCTAAAGAAATCTCAGTTTCTTTAAATGTCTTATAAAGAGTTTCTTTCTCAAAACCTTCACGCTTTTCTTCAACTTCATTAATTCTATCCTGTAAAGCTTTCAGCTGTTCTTTTAACTTTATTTCTTCTTTAAGTGTTTTTTCTAATCTCTTATCCATTTTTACTCCTCTGTTAAATAAAAAAAAGGATTTAGTTTATTACCACTAGAATCCCTAATCTCCAAATGCACATGTGGACCAGTAGATTTACCTGACGATCCTACTAGTGCAACTTTATCTCCTATTATTATCTCATCACCTTCACTGACATGAATACTAGAACAATGACCATATAGAATACTTTCGTCTGTTTCACCTTTTATAATAATGTAATGGCCAAGACCATCCCCATCGTATCCAATCTTTGCTACAATGCCATCGATAATCGAAATTAATTCTGTACCAGTTGGCTTTGCAATATCAATACCTGAATGAAAGGCTACTTCATCAGACACTGGGTCTAGTCTATAACCAAAATGACTTGAAATGTTATTTATCCAAGTTTCATTAAAGGGACTAGGCATACTCCTAAAATTACCTTTGGTTTCTACAAGTACTGTATAAAGTTCTTTTTCATCATCACTCATTTTAGATTGTAGAATTGACTCAAGATCATTAGACTTCAACGTCACTTGTAAAACGTACCAATTATATGGCTCTTGTGTAGACCATGAGTAAGAAGCTCCTGTTACAGGATCATATGATGATTGCCATACAGTTCTATATCTAACCTCGACAATTCTTGTCAAAGTATATTCATATTGAAGGCTAAATATACTATTGAGTTCAGTTCTTACATCATTCGGTTCAAAGTTTCCAAACTTTGCAGTCAAATATGCCATTAACAAATGCATATCATGACTTATGTTATCTAGGCTATATCTGAATTCATTGTAAGATGGATGATCTTCTTCTACATTTTGGATGGCATACTTCAAATCCGCTTCAAGACCTGTATAGATCAAATGTGAATTTGTGATATTTACGTCACTAGACTGATAGGAAGTTGTTACCACTGTACTAATACCACCAGATACAGCTTGTACAAACGATAGCATCATTATCGTTACTACAACTAATAACAGAACCGGTCCTATCATATAAATACCAATCTTCTTTAAAGCACCAATACCCCATTCTTTTACTTTTTTTAAAGCACCTTTTAATCTAGCTTTAACGCCAGATACTTGAGATCGGTTCTTTACATTATACGTTCTTTTAATCTTCTTTTTCTGAATTGATTTAGAAGTCTTACTAGTACCTTTTCTTTTATTTGATGTTCTGCTTTTGAGGTTACTTTCTATACCTTTTGTTGTGGATTCAAACCGTAATTTTGAAGACCTTTTCTTTGAACCTAACTGTATTTGATTTCTTACAAAATCTACACTATCATCTGCAGCCATAACTGCAGCATTATCCTCTGACTCTTTTCGGTTTTCAAACTGGGTCATTTTATGACTTGTATAAGCTAGTTTATAGTGAACATCTTTACTTGCATGAGACAATTTACTTCTTCTAGAAGAAGTATTCTTTATTTTTTCTGCTGTTTGTTTCTTATCAAAATCTCTGACAATCTTTTTCTTTTGATTATGTCTGTCCTTTGGTAAACTTTTATTTGATTTTTCATGTCCAATACCTGGATCTTTTGTACTTGTTTGTCTCGACTTGCTGCTAGACTTATTCTTAATAGTTTCTTTGTTACCATTATCCTTTTTTGAAGAAGCCTTTTTTTTACCTGAGAATCCTTTATCGTCTTTAATCTCTAGCCGATTACTTCTAACAGACTCATTACGACTTTTATTTTGTTTTGAATGATAAAATTTATGCTTAGTAGATGTCTTATTCTTACTCTTGAAGTTAATATGTTCATTTACACGACTAGCATTTGTCTTTTCAACATTAATTAAAGGTTCATGAATTTGATTAGCTGTACTTTCAAGTGAATCTTCTTGTTGAACATCATCAGGTAAAATGCTTTCAGCTTCTGAAGAATCATGATTTCTAAATCCTTCTTTCTGTAATTTATTCTGCTTTGATTTCTTTTCACCTTTATCAACAACATCATTCTTCGATGATTTATTATAAATCGAATCACCTTTTTTAAGTGATTGACTATCAAGGCTAGACATTCTAACATGATCTTCTCTTAAGTCCCTCTGATGCCTAGTATTAAACTTTTTATTGGCCAATCACTCACCACCTTTTTATTCTTCAATTTCTACATTATTTATCCTGATATTTCCTCTGGTTTTGTTGTCATAATACTATAAAGCATCGTCTCTTTTGGAAACTTATCAATAAAAGGAATTATGACATTTCCATAGAACAATAAGCCTTCACCTTCATTAGAGTTGGTTACATAAGACAATTGATGCTTCGATATATCTAGTTGTTTAGCTAATACCGCTCTATCCTCAGCATTTTGATTAAGCATATAGATAAAGTCAGAGTTTCCGACAATATTACTCACTTCTCTACTGGCTAAGAAATCTTGAACATTTTGGGTAATACCAGTAGGAATACCACCCCATTTTCTAAATCTTTTCCAGATCTCCACTGAATACTTTGCAGTAGCTTCATCTTTTAAAAGTAAATGAAACTCATCAATGTAGTACCTCGTTGACTTACCATTGTTTCTATTAATAGCAACACGACTCCAAACAGTCTCTTGAACGATTAACATACCAAGCATCTTTAATGTTGATCCAAGCTCTTTAATATCAAAACAAACGATTCTATTATCTATATTTACATTGGTCCTATGATTAAATACATTCATTGAACCTAAAACATAAATCTCTAGTCTTGTTGCAATACCAGTGGCCTTCTCATTCTTTTGATCTAATAAGATATTATAGAAGTCTTCTAGAACTGGCATGTTTTCCTTTGTTGGATTTTCCATGTACTTCTCATACATGTTTCTAACACAACGATCTACTAAAGAAACTTCCTCACCATCAAGACCATATCGACCTCCAACAACTTGTTCACACAAAGAAATTATGAAATCAGACTTATCTCTAATTGGATCATCTTCACCGTTATTGAGATTGATATCAAGTGGATTGATATAGTCTTTACTGTTAGGTGATAACTTAATGACCTGTCCACCTAATTTCTCTACCAGTGGATAATACTCAGCTTCAGGATCTGATATAACAATATCATCATTTGTTATTAAAAAGGCATTGGTGATCTCTCGCTTTGCACTGAAAGATTTACCACTGCCTGGTGTTCCTAATATAAGACCATTCGGGTTTTTGAGTTTTTTTCTATCTACCATAATCATGTTACTAGATAAAGCGTTTAAGCCATAATAAAGACTTTCACCTTCCATAAACAACTCTTGTGTTGTAAAAGGGATAAATATGGCTGTACTTGATGTTGTTAAAGCCCTATTTATATCAATGAAGTTTTCACCAAGGGGCAATGTTGATAAAAAACCATTCTCTTGTTGATAGTCTAATCTTCTAACTGCACAATTATATTTCTGCGCTAGACCACCTACTTGGAAGATGATATTTTCTAGTTTCTGTTTACTAGATGCAGTATTGTAAATCAGAATGGTTACAAGAAACAATCTTTCATTTCTACTTTGCAGCTCCTCTAACAAGTTCTTTGCTTCTGTATCAAATGTCACTAAATCAGAAGGTAATATATCCATGTCATAACCTGCTCTAACAGCTTTTTTTTGCTCCTCAATCTTCATCTTGTCAATGTCAGTTATCTTCCGCTTGATCATTTTAATAGCTTGAGTTTGATCTATTGATTTAATATGAAAATTCACCATGATATCATTGCTCATATCTAGAAAATCAGCCAACATACGATCTGTAAGTTCTGGTGCTAATATTTGTAGATGACTAACCGCACCTATAGTCTGCCCAACCTTTAACTGCTTGTGATTTGAAAAGTTAAATGAAGTTGGTGCAATAATATCTTTGGTACTCATACCACCATTCTTTACTAAGTCCCATGAGAAGTTCAGCTGCTCTTTGGTATCTTGGTGACACATCCTATGAAGAAGCTCCACACGTTCTTTACCTGTTAAAGCATAAGATTTCACTCCCATGACTTTAAAGTTATTAATGATATCCATTTCAATTCTTTCAAGCCTTGGTTTGGCCTTTTTATAATTATCACTTTGAATAGAGAAAGTAATGTACTTTGTTTTAAGAAGACCATTATTACCTTTAGCTAGCTGGTTTTGAAGCATCTCTGAATACTCTTTCCTAATGGTATTGAAATCATCATTTTGATCTTCTATCTTGATTGCATCTAAGAATAGATTTGTATTGGCTGTCATATTTACAAATGACAGCTGAACTGATATAGATGCGTCAAAGTAATTGAGAAAGTCACAATAATTATCAAAGATCAATGACTTATCTTCATTTTGAGCTAATAAGTAGTTTATATCAAAGAACTGTATTGTCTTCGAGAACTTCATATTGTTCACCTGGCAAATACCATCTGGAAATATAGCCTTATAGGCAAGTGTATCCTGAACTGTTTCAGGCACTTTTCTTCTTGAATTTATCTTCTTCTTTTTGCTTTTTACTTTGTCTTGCTTTAACTGTTTCTTGTTGTCTCTTAGTGTTTTTTGATTTCTTGACAACTTTTTTTCGCTTACTGCCCTTTTCTTTCCCAAGCTGTCTTACCTCACTTTCTATTGGAGTATTTAGATAATCATAAAAATTCTGTGTTCTATAAACTCTTATCTTAGGATATAAGAACTTTTGTCGTATGATATGGCCCAAATATTTTTCAAATACAATGCCATCTTTCTCGAATATCGCTACAAAGAAAAATGGCATCACAACACCAATCATTAAAAATATTGCTAAATCATTTCCTATCACTTTTCTAGAAAACCAATATGTTGGTAGTCCTGTAACACCAGCAATAGAAAAGGAAATCAACTGTCTTTTGGTCAGATTAAGTGCTACTTTTGTTTTAACCTTATTAAGATCCTTTGGTACTGAAACAAATGCCATATTTCCCTCCTAATGCGCATTCATTACTGATTTTGATAAACCACTTGTTTTGATCAATGCAAAACATAATATAACTGTATAACTTAAAATCGAGAATACAGTGGCATGTATATCAGCATTAACAGTTATTGATCCTACTAACACTGCATATATACCAACACAAACCATTATAAAAAAACCTTGAATACCAAGTGCAGCAAGACCTCTAATATAGTTATTACCAACCTGTCCCCATTCCTTATTTGCCATTGTAGAAAGTGGTATAGCTGCAATAGAACTAGATAGGTAAATTTCTATCATCCTACCGTATAAAATTACTGTGATAATTATTGATATTGCATACATGCTAATCTTAACTATAAAAGTTTCCAAAGCTATTGCAATTAGTTCTGCAGTAGATAAACCATCTAAGGCATCAATCATAGCTGTTACAGATGATGAGATATCAATGTTTGTACTCGTAGAAATTGAACCAGCTGCAGCACTGACGATATGTTGACCAACATCAAATATCGCCATAACAATATCAAATGTATTCGTAACTAAGTAAATTGCAATAACTGCTTTCATCATCCATTTAAAGAACATCCAAGTATCTACATCATGTAGATTATTTTTTTCCATAAGCATTGATAGCAATTCATAACAGAGTATAGCTGTCATGATTAATCCCGCAATTGGAACAATAACATTATCTGAAAGTGATTTGATCATACTAAAGATACTACCATTCCAAGATTGAGGTGTTTTACCTACCTCAGTAGCTATCGTTCCAACGCGGTCATTCACATCTGCTAAAAGGCTTGTTAAGTTCTGCTCGATTACTCCAATAAGTAGATTGTTGAAAAATTCTTCAATCTGATCGAAAATTCCTAACACACAAGTAACCTCCTAGAATACACCCTTAAGTAATGGAATAAGTTGTGTTGCAATAAGCAAAACACCACCACCAGCCATAAGCTGTTTTATGCCTTGTGACTTAGCACCAGGATTATCATTACCATAGCCTTCAAAGAGATTAATCATCCCCCATACTCCAAGACCAGCTCCTAATGCACCTACCAACGTTTGCAGTGTATCAACTGCCGAATTAAAAAATCCCATTTATAATTTCCTCCTGTTTTTGATTTGTCTAAATAAATAGACTTAATTTTTTATATAGAAAAAGCACCTGTTGAGTGTTCTCAATCAAGTGCTTAACTATCACATTTATTCATTTTTACTTCTGGTCAAGTTGACCAAAAGTTGATTTAATTCATGTTTATCACCTATACGGAATATCAGATACCTTTACTTTTGTACCTTTAAGTCCAACAGACTTAAGAAACTGTTTAAACTCTCTGATATCCTGGGTAGATTTAGGACCAATTATAATTTCAGGTACTAACTTTGATGACCAAATTTTTTCAAGATTTAAGGAATAATAACTTCTCACTCCAGTTGAAAACAATCCGAACTGTTTGCTTTTTTTATCAATCCTTAACTCCTTCGAAGCATCAATTATTCTCTTTTTCATTATTTTACCAAGTTCTTTATCCTCATCTACAAACAAATCACTATATACTCTACTATCATTCTCAGGTGTACCTTCTGCAAAGCTAATTCTTATCTCCTTTTCGTCTATAAAGCTATCATGCTTATAATTTGGAATTACATTGTGTAATAGCGTTGCATATATTGCAATTCCATGATTCTCATGGTATTTAACATTCATCTCATTAAAATACTCAATGATTGATATTAAATTTTGCAATATTATATCAATCATTTCATTCTCGTTATATACTACTTTACCTTTATTGAACCAACCATTCATCATATTAGGCAATCTATATATATCAAACAATTCCTTCAGAATATTGAGATTGAAACCAATTGCAACCCCAGTTGCACTACTAGCGTACCTATCCCAATGTGTAAGATTATCACCATACTCTGAAAATGATGCGCCATAATAATTTGTATTCACAAATTTATTCACTAGTTTTTGATCCTTACTAGCTCTATGAACTCCTTCTAGTGATTCTATATATTCACTCCCACTCGCTTCGCTAAGTTTATCTATTGTTTTTGAAACGATTTTCTTCCCATAAAATAATTCTTTTTTATCATTAGTTGATTTTAAGTTTGAAAGCCATAGAGAACGATTCTTTAAAATACTGTAGCCAGCATTTATACTACAATAATGATATGATATTTCATTTTCCATTAAATTCACCCTTTCTCATTGGACCATAACGCCATATATAACCCTGTATTGTTTATTTAACTACTCAAATACTCATCAACAACAGTATAAATATAATCCAATGCTTTATAAATATAATCCATTGTTTCTTTTAAATTTGGATAATCGATAAATTTATTATCAGTAAAATATAACTCTCCGTTCTTATCCAATAAGTATCTAAATACATCGGCTTTTTGGTCATTGATTTGATTAAACTCATTAAAAAGTGCTCGAATCTCACCATAATCAATATCATTAAATGAGTATAGAACAAATTTTTTCTTGTACTTTTTCACCTCATCAAGGAACTTATCATCTTGAATATTTAAAATAACCTCGTTATATAGATTGTTCCATAAAAGAACTAGATCATGACCTCCTTTAAGCAAGCCACCACAATACCTCATATAAATACCTTTAAGTGATACTTCTATCGAGTTTCTATATAAAAAACAAATAGGAAAAATGAATGTATCAAGCGTACTAATGGCTCCAGTTAAACCACTTTCAATAGCATCATCAACTAATTTATCAGCAGCATTCTTATACCCCATCTTTACCCCATAAAAAGCCGTATCTTTATCTTGCCATCCAAAATAGGCTCTTGTTCTTTGATTTTTCCCTTCAATAAACAGCTTTCTTTGCATTAAATATCCTCACTTTACTACTATAAAAAATTTATATCAAATATTTTGATTACTAATAATCACTCTGAATATAATCATATAGATAATGCGAAGTAATTGAATCGAGATTTTCTCCAATTTCTTTAAAACGAATTAAAAAATTCTCTAAATCAACAACTTTATTCATGTAATCATCTGCATAGAAATGATTTTCAAAACTCCTATTAAAAGGATACCTTGAAAAATCCATATTGTCGTTACTTTTCTCTCTTAATTCAATATTTTCGTAAAGCTCATCAATATATTTTTTTAAGCCTAATGTCAGTTGTCTAAATTTCTTTCGTTGATCCTTATCGCCCTCAAAAGCTATCATACGTTTTTCAACAACATTATACAACTGCTTAATATCATGAATTTTATCAAACTTCATGTCATTCTTTAATAAAATATTATATTCCCAAATAAGCACTTTTAAATACAACTCGATTCCATGATTCACCGAGAAAAGCATTGGAAAAATAATAACGTCAGCATCCTTATTTCTGTTGTCATTTAACAAGTTCTCCGATAAAGTGATTGCCGCCTTAAAATAACCATCTGCAAGGCTAATCATATTACCAAGCGCATCATGCTTATCTGTTCTCCAATTCAAATATGCAGTCTTATTAACATCACTATTATAAGTAAATATCCCCTTCATATTCATCCTCTCTTTCAATTTGTAACTGCAGTTATGTCAACAGTTTAAATTAACCATAATAATAGTTTAACATAGAAAAACATTATTAACTAAAATTCCAAGTTTTATTCCGATAGTATCATAATTATCCTTTAAACAATTATGAAGTTTTTACAAAGTCCGACTTATGGTCAAGTTGACCATAAGTTGATTAATCTACATCTACTTCAATTACCTCAATAGCTTGACTTCTCTTAAATCTTAGATTTGTCTTCATGTACTGTTCTATATTAAAATTATTTTTGTCATCATAATCACCTAATAAGGGGTAGTTTTTATGTTTGGTGATATCAAACTTATTAGATAAGAAAGGCCTAACACCACGTAGTTGTAAGATACATTTATCAGAGTCCATTACAGCTAGCTCGTCCATAGTCATAAGTTCCTTGCCGACTTTTTGATAGTTTAGTCCATAGCTTCTTTCTCTACCTCTTGTTTCTGAATTGTTGTACAAATCGATGGTTTCTTTGCCTAAACTGTCTGATAAGTCTTTAAGTGTAGTCTTTTCTTTACCACCTAAAAAGAGCATGCTATCACAGTTACCAATGATTGTTTCAGCATGATCTTTATATATGGCTTTTAATTGACTTTGAGTCTGAAGAATAATACTTGCAGACATTTCTCTAGAACGAATTGTAGCTATTAATTTTTCAAACTTTGGTATTTGACCTATATTGGCAAATTCATCAAGTAAAAACCTAACATGAATAGGTAGTCTACCTTTGTAGAAATCATCTGCTTTATCTGCCAGTAGATTAAATAACTGAGTGTACATCATTGCAACTACAAAGTTAAAGGTATCATCTGTATCTGAAATGATAACAAACAATGCAGATAACTCATCACCTAATGTATCCAAATCCATTTCATCATATTCCATGATTTCTCTTAATTCTGCAATATCAAAAGGTGCTAATCTAGCACCACAGGAAATAAGAATAGACTTCGCAGTTTTACCTGCAGCTAGTTTATATTTTTTATATTGTCTCACTGCAAAATGATTAGGGTCCTCACGCTCTAAGGCATCAAATAACAAATCCACTGGATTCTTAAAGTCTTCATCATCCTCTCTGGCTTCACTGGCATTAATCAACTCTAATAATGTTGAAAAGTTTTGTTCTTCCATGGGTGCTTTATAATAAATGTAACCTATCAAAGCAGTATAATATAGTTTCTCAGCTTTCACCCAAAAGTCTTCACCAGCTTTATCACCTTCACCTTTTGTGTTGGCTATAATGGTACTCACAAGCTTCAGGATGTCCTTTTCGGAACGTATATAAACAAAAGGATTATAATGCATAGACTTCTTGAAATTAATGGTGTTAAATGTCTTAATACGATATGCCTCATACTTCACTTTCCCATTTTTAGTTTTCTTAGGTCTACCTCTTGCTAGCAATTTACCACATTCAACAAGAAGAGTACCTTTAGGATCAGTAATAACAAAACTTGAATGCATCTGCATTAAGTTAGGTTTTACAAAGAATCTAGTCTTTCCTGAACCAGAACCTCCAACAACTAAAACATTTTTATTTCTTGCATACTTTGGGTTTGGGGGTCTAGAATTCATCATCAATCTTTCACTTTGAGTTAGTAATACATTCTTTGAAAATTCTTTATCGATGTAAGGCTTAATATCCTTATTATTTCCCCATCTTGCAGAGCCATACTCGATGCCCTTTCTGAACTTCTTAGCATTCTTACCTTTGATATAAACAATTAAAAATATGACTAATGCTCCTACTACACTAACCATTAAATCTTTGAAATTTAAGCTTGGTAAGGGTGTTTCAAACAACCTATGAGATTGTATTAAAAGTTGTGATAATCGCTCTAAAGGCTCATTTACATCAAATGAATGGTAGAGTTCAGATAATTGGTTACATAAGTAAAATATAATAACATAAGGTGCAAGTTTGAAAATCATCTGTCTTGTTTCATCTGTCATAGACTTTGCTCCTTATCCAGTTTTTTCTCTTTCCCTTTATCCATTTGCTTTGACTTTTCAACCATTGTTTTAAGTCTATCCTTAAGGGATGGCCTTTTATCCTCATCTTTTGCTAAACTGCTTTTTAAATATTCTTTGAATGCAAAATCAATTACATCTAGATCTTTGCCTTTGAAAAACACAAAATAAGTTGGTGGTTTAGATGCAGTATCTTTTTTTAGTGCATATTCCAAATTATATTTTTTTGCCACCTTCTCAAAGTCTTTTATATTTTTTTCGTTAATCTCAATGTTCTTAAGTCCATCATATTTTCTACTGAGATTTTCAAGAGTGGTCTTGCCTAAAGGCTTAACACTCTTAATGGCCTTTTTACCTCTCTTTACATTTTTCCTGTGAGCTAGGTATTTATTCAAAACTTTTTTTAGTTCTACAGCAGTAAATCGTGCTGCCTTAATTTGTAGGGCAATGGTTTTCTCGTTTACATGTTCTTGCACTTACTTTCACCTCATCTCGAACCATACATATCATGATTAACCCTTGATCGATAATACTGATCTATTGTTGATGGTGCATTAAAGATCGTGGTAATTAAATAAGCCCTAATATTTTTTATCTTGGATGGATTTTCATTCATGCAATCCAAAATGTAATCTATGTGCTTTTGTCTAATTTCTAAAAATCTTTGTTTAACAATATCACCAGGTAATGCTACGCCATTAACACGAATAGTATCTTCTCTTGGTGTGCAAAGAACATCACACATAACACCAACAATATTATCAACATCCTTTAGGTTTATCTTGTCATAAACATAAACAACATTGTACTCAATATTTGCTTTTATGAGTTTCTCATATTCCAAATATTGATTAATCTCATCCTGTCCATCGTCTGTTTTTAGATTAGATTGGATATGATTAAATTCAGTATGATTATAATTAGTATTATTAGGGTCTAAATTTGGAACTTCTTGAAGTCTATTTTCTTGACCTACTGAAATATGATTATTAGACTCCTTGAAGTCTAATTTATGGACTTCTTGAAGTCTATTATTTAGACCTTCAGAAGTATGATTTTTAGACTTCTGGAATTCTCCAGTGTTTTCAAGGCTTCCAGTGTTTCCTAGGATGAAGTTTTTCACATAAATGATGTTTGGTCTTCCAAGTCCTTGACGCTTTTTTTCGATTAACCCTATGCCTTTTTTATCATCTAACTCAGCCATCATATTTACAGCCTTCTGTTTAGAACAATTCAAATTCTCTTGAATTTCTTCTACTGTAAAAATGATGTAAACCCTATTTTCTTTATCAAGCCAACCATTAGCTCGGGAAAGTGCCATACGATCTAATAACATACCGTACAGGACTTTAGATTCTGCTGATAACTTCCTAAATCTATTATCAGTAAATAGTACTTTGGGGATACGAAAAAAAGTGAATTGCTCTGATTCATTTCCATAATAATAGTCTAATTTTAGACCTGCCATTTTCTCCACCCCACTTAATTTTTAAAATACTTTACTAGTGCTTTTTCTATGATTTCTTCTACTTCATTTGGTGTATTATCTTTAAAATACTTTGTTATAATTTGACTTGAAACCTTCACCTTTTGATACGCTTTAGGTTTCATTTTTTTCTTTTCTACATCTATCAAGAACTTACTGATTTCTGTTTCATTTAGTTGTCCAGATCGATGTAATTTCTTTAGTTCATTAGCTTCATTTAAGCTCAATTTTTTGCTTAAATCTTCGCATTCCCTGTAAAGGTGTTTCTGAAGCTTTTTAGGTAAATAAGATAAAGATACACCCACCAATTTCTTAACTTTTTTATAATCTACAGCTTCTTTCCATTCACCTATCAACTTATTAAGCCTTAAAGTTCTAGCTACAGAACTAGATGACATATCATGCTCATTACCAACATTCTCTCTGTTATTTGTTGATGTTTTTTCTGAACTTTGAACATCATTATTCTCTAACATTTTAATCTCATTTTGAATATCAGTTCTTCTACCTTGACTAATCACATTCTTATATTGAACTTCTAAGACTGCAGCTTGTTCTGATGGATACATATCATTAAATGATCGTTGCATTAAATTGGTTTCAATTACATAGATATACGCTTCTTCATCTGTCAGATCTTCTTTGATAATTGATGGCACTGTTTTAAGTCCAGCAATTGTAGCAGCATTCATCCTATTATGACCAGCAAGCATTTCATATTGTCCTGGTCCGATTGGACGTATAATAACAGGATTTAAAACACCGTTATTTTTAATACTCTCAACCATATCATCAAGTCTTCTACCCTCATATGAGTGAAATGGATGATCTCTAAATTCTTGGATTAAATTTATCTCAATATCAGGTATTGTACTGTTATTTTCATCAAATCCAAATAGATCAACTGCATCTGTAATTTTTCTTCTAGGGCTATCTAATTTCACTATCTAACATCTCCTTTGCAAATTCTTGATAAGCTAAGCCAGCAGTTGATGAAGGCGAATACTCAGATATTGCTTGGCTATAATATATGGACTCACCAACTTTAACAGTTGTTGGTATCTGAGTATCAAAAATTTTGACCTTACCATCATATGCTTCACTCACTTGATCAGAAAGAACTTTTGTCAAATTCGTTCTTGTATCACACATGGTTAGAAGTATACCTTTGATTCCTAGTCTAGGATTGATACGTTTTTTTATTTTACTGATAGTCTTTAATAAATAATTAAGTCCCATCATTGCAAGTAATTGAGGATTAACTGTAATGATAACGCTATCTGCTGCACTTAATGCATTAATCGTTAAAGATCCTAAAGAAGGCGATGTATCAATCAATATGTAATCATAGTCCTCTTGTAAAGGCTCTAAGATCTCATATAAGATGCGTTCACTGCCCATTTCTAATTTCAAGTTAGCATCAACGACTGTCAGTAGAATACTTGATGGTATTAAATCTAAACCGTTCTTAGAAACAATATACTCTGACTTATCAGGAAGATTTTCATCTTCCATTTGCAGTGTCATTATATTAGCTATATTGGTTTCGATAGAATTCACATCTACTCCAAAACATGTGGTTAAGTTTGCCTGTCCATCGAAATCAATCATCAAAACTTTCTTACCTAACTGAACTAATGAATATCCTAAATTCAATGTTGTCGTCGTTTTAGCAACGCCACCCTTTTGATTTGCTATTGTGATTATCTCTGCCATTTCAATCCTCCTTGATTTTTGCATGTAAAAAGGGACACTTGTGTTAAAAGTATCCCTAAAATCTTAATTATTCTTATTTTTCATCTATAAAGTGCTTTGTATCACCTTCATCGAGGTATACCCCAACCGAAACATTGATTTTGCCAATTTCACGCTTTTCTCTAGTAAAATCCGCTTTTACTTCGAAAGTCCAGAAATCTACAAAGTGAGTAAATTCAACGATTTCAACGATTAATTTCTTTGCAGTGCCACAATGGTCTCCACGTGGGTAGTGAACGGGAAAAGGTCTACGGGCTGCACTTTTTCTACCGAGTACTTTTCTGACAGTATCTTTAAATCTCTTGCCAGTGTAGAAGGCTTACATGATACATAAACGACTTTCTTTGGTGCCATTTTAAGGATTGTATCCAACACCTCTTTTTCACACCCTTTTCTAGGTGGGTCTACAACAATGACATCAGCTTGATAACCTTTCTTATAAAGATCAGGTATGATTACTTCCGCTTTATCAGCATGAAACTCAGTATTATCAATTTGATTGTTCACTGCGTTTTCTTTTGCATCTTTAATAGCCACATCAATAAGCTCCACGCCTGTTACGCGTTTGGCTGCTTTTGCTAAGAATAAAGATATGGTACCAATACCACAGTAGATATCAAATACTTCATCGTCTTTGCTTATTTCAGCATACTCAAGGGCCTTATTGTATAGGACTTCTGTCTGAGATGGATTGACTTGTAAAAAAGACAATGGTGATATTTCAAACGAAAGATCTTCAATATAATCAGTAATCTTATCATCACCTAATAGCGTGATGTTATCATAACCCATGACTCTGTTGCCTTTAGAAGTGTTGATATTTTGAATAAAGGATTTTATCTCAGGGAATTCCTTGCTTAGTTCTATTGATAAATCTTTTAAGACAACTTGCTCTTCTTTAGAGTTGGTTACAAATATCAACATCATATCTTTTGTCTTAAAAGATATTCTAGTGACGATATGTCTTAAAATGCCTCTGTGCTTTTCCTCATTATAAATCTTTATATCTAAATTTTTAAGATGATTCTTCAAAGATTTCATCACCTTATTGACTAGCGGGTGCTGAACCATACACTGATCTATATCAACAACATCGTGGGTTCTCTGCTTGTAAAAACCAACTTGAATTCTTCCATCAACCATTCTGACAGGATACTGCGATTTATTTCTATAACAAATAGGCTCTTCCATACCAAGAACATCTTCAACTTCTACATCTAAACCACCAATGCGTTTCATAGCATCTTCCACTTGTTTCTTTTTTAGTTCAAGCTGTGAGTTATAATCAATCATCTGGGTTTGACAACCACCACATTTGGTATATGGACATGTTGGAACCTGTCTCATATTTGAGCCTTCAACAATCGAGTCAACAATGCCGATTGCATACTGCTTCTTGACTTTTATAATCTTAGCTGTCACCTTATCACCAGGTATACCGCCATGAACAAAAACAGTGAAGTCATCAACCTTTCCAATACCTTCTCCATTATCACCTAAATCTATTATTTCTATCTCATAACACTTATTTTTTTCTAACATACACCCTCCTGCCAGTCACTTATTATATCACAATTTTATGGGCTTGACACGCTTTCAAGATACTGATTTCACTTAATAAGCTTATATTAGACAAAATAAATATAAAATTGCAATTAATTCTGAATTATCGAGTAGCCAGATTTCACATTTTGCACTATAATGAGAGTATGTGAATACCTAGGAGGATTACGACGTGACGCGTTTATTTATAAATTTATTTTTTATTGTTATTGTTTGCTTTACCCTAGCTGCTTTGCCTATAAATACAGCAGCTTTAGAAATGCTTGATTTGGGCAGTATCTTTTCTTCTACCGATGAACCTGAAGAAGAAGTTGTGGTACCTGTCGATGAAGCATTTGTACCAAACTATGAAGTGACTTATCATACAGATAATTCAGATAGAATATATGATCCAACCAATATAGAATTAACACTTAAGACTAATATTCCATTAGAATATGAAAGTTCTTATAACTATAATGACATCAACATCACCTTATATCAAAATGAGCAAGTTTTTCAAATCCTTGGTCCTGATAAGATTATAAAGAGTGCTGATATTTCATATGAAAACGATATGGCCATGGTTGACTATGTCTTAGATCTTGACTACTACAGTCTTGGTTTAAATAGAGATGGCTTCTTCAGAGCTGAAGTGTCATTTAATGATAAAGACATACCAGCTTACTCATACGAAATTGCCTACAGACCAGAAATTGAGTATGTAAACAATGGTTCTGCTCAAAACAACGGCAACTTTATTTATAAGACATTCTTTAAAAATGAAGATGCTACACACTTAGTACCTGTTTATATGAGTGTAACTTATCCAGAAAGTATTACTGTAGAAGTTAGAAACAGACTTTATAACCCACCACCAATTGGTTATGGATTATCTACAGAGCCTGTTCTACCACAAAAATCTAGTATTCAAAAGCTTGGTGATGGTTACTATGGTGTATTTATGTATTCAAACGAAATTAACAAGATCATTGAAAACGACGTTGAAGCAGATTTAGCTGCCGAAGCCTTAATCAAATCACTGACAAGACTTCCACATATCGATAGATTATCATTATTTGTAGATGATCAGCAGTTAGCTAATACATTTTATAATGTAGATTTATCACAAGTTTATGAACAGGCAACATCGACTCAGGTTTATCTGTCTGAATCAAACTCTACTTCTAAAAGGTATTTGATTCCATTTGAAATTTCTGAAGATAATGTTTATGATGAGATCCTTTCAATCTTCAATACTTTAAAAACAGGTTACATTGACAACAAACAATGGACTCAAATCATTCCACCGGAAGTAGAAATGTCTACCTTCATGATAGAAGGTACAACCATTACAGCTGACTTCAATAGTGCTTTTCTAAAGGCTTATGAAGACAAGCCGGAATACAGAAGATTAATGATCAACGCTATACTCTATTCATTTACATCAAACCCTAATATCAACAAGGTATTGATTACTGTTGATGGTCAGGCGCTTGAAAACTATGGTGGCTATTCTTTCTTAGAACCACAATTAGAACCATCTTATATCAACTTTATTGGAGAATATTAAAAACAGCACTTAGGTGCTGTTTTCTTATTCTACTGGCATTGACCAGTGCAACATTTGTATTTTCCAGGAGTCTTCTTTTATTAGATGACCTGTAACAACCATATCAAAAGCATGGCCTACACCTAGATTCTTTTCCCTAACACGTCTGATACCATAATGAGAGGCTTCAAACATACGATCTGCTGCAGTCATCTCTTTTTTATCTAAAAGCTCTTTCATTTGAGACAGAAAAAAGCCCCACGTTTCTTCTGTCATTTCTACTTGCTCAAGTTCTGCACAAAGTGAAAAAGATGCTGCCTGACCGTGTTCTAAAAGTCTTAATGTTTCCATTTTAAAGTGAACCTTCCCCCAATAAGTCCAATCAGAAACAACAATCTCCTTTATCGCCTCTTTTCCAGTAAACCATTCATATTTACCTGGTTCTGTTGCGCCTATACCGATCATTTGCGTCATTTCATGATCTGAAAAAATGGACATAAAGTCATCAATTTTATTTAAGGGTCTTTCTTTGTACCCTTCAACTAATCTTTCAATAACATCTCTTGAGTTCATAACAACACCTCCTTAACTCTATCATAACCTAAAAAATAAGCTAGAAAAAAGAAAAAACAAGTAAAATCATTTTACTCGTTTTCAAAACATGTTATGACAAGCTTGTAAAGCTCAGGTGCTTTTTTCTTTAAGCTGATCGGTCTTAAGTTCTTATCAGTTGTCGCATGTTTGGTAAATCCCTCTACCAAAAGCGTATCAGTTTCTACATCATAAACTTGATACTTAAGCTCTATACGTACACCAGAGTGTGCTGCAATAGATGTTTTTACATAAACCTCTTCATCGTACTTGGCAGGTGCAAAATACTTACATCCTACTTCTATTACAGGAATCCAGTATCCCTCATCTTCTAATCTCTTATATGAATAACCCAGTTCCCTGAAAAAGCCTGATCTAGCTTGTTCAAACCAAGTGATGTAATTACCATGATAAATGACACCCATTTGATCGGTTTCTTCATATCTAGGTCTAATATACTCCTTATGATAAAACATAACTCACCTCCATGCCCTATTATACAAGACTTTAATTTATTAAGAAAGATTAAATGAACTTTTAAACTATACCATTATTGTATATAATGTATTCAAGGAGGCACTATGAAAATTAAATTAGTACTGGTCCTTATCATGCTAGTAGTCATCTCATCTCTGGTTTATCTGATAAACTCAGGTGATTCTGATTACGAATATGCTACATTTTCAGCAGGCTGATTTTGGGGCGTCGAATCGGGATTCGAAAAATATATAGGTGTCATCGATGCCGTATCTGGATTTAATGAACTTGAAGATGAAAATCCTATCTATGAACTCGTCAGTTTAGAATCAGAAGCTGTCAGAGTCTATTACGACCATGATATTTTAACATACGAAAATTTACTGGAGATCTTCTGGGAGTATCTAAATCCAGATGATGATTATACATCATGTTATGCTAAGGTCTTCTATGAAACAGAAGAAGAAAGACAAATTGCAGAAAACTTCTTTTCTGATAAGACAGATGATATAAGGATACTAAAATCTACAGGCTTTCATATTGCCGAAGAAAGACACCAAGATTACTATAAAACTGAAGCTACAATAGATTTTCATGAAGCTTTTAACAAATTTAACAAGGAGGAAAGAATAGAAATGTTAACTGATTTACAAAAACATGTTACTCAAGAAGATGGTACTGAACCTCCATTTAACAATGCATATTGGGATAACGAAGACGAAGGTATTTATGTAGATATTGTCTCTGGTGAACCTTTATTCTCTTCTACCCACAAATATAAGTCTGGTACTGGATGGCCCAGCTTTTACGATGTACTTGTAGAAGAAAACTTTACTTTCCATGAAGACAACAAACTCTTCTCTACTCGAACAGAAGTCAGAAGTAAAAAAGGCGATTCCCACTTAGGTCATCTATTTAATGACGGCCCTCAACCAACAGGACTTAGATACTGTATGAACTCCGCATCACTTAGGTTTATTTCTAAAGATGATTTAGAAAAAGAAGGCTACGGTGATTTCCGATATTTATTTGAATAACACATCTCCTTATTAAGAGGACCCTATTCAGGGTCTTCTTTTTATGTATATTTATTTATATTTTATGCATAAATATGTTGACAGGTGAATTTTTTATCAGTATAATCGTATACAATTATACAAAGGAGGCTATATGGGCAAGAATCTTACATATAAAATTTTGGAGAATAAACTACTACAAGGCCAGCTAGAAGCGGGTTCTGAAGTTGTTTTAAAGGTTGATCAAACCCTTACTCAAGATACAACAGGTACAATGGCATATTTACAACTAGAAGCCATGAAAGACGTTAAACGTCAAACAGAACTTTCAGTTGCCTACATCGATCACAACACTTTGCAACTAGGGTTTGAAAATGCTGATGATCATGAATATATCAGGTCTGTCTGTGAAAAATACGGGATTATCTATTCAAAGGCAGGCAATGGTATATGTCACCAGCTTCACTTAGAAAGATTTTCTAGACCGGGCATTGTACTCATAGGCTCAGATTCTCATACACCAACCAGTGGCGGTATGGGAGCACTTGCTATAGGTTCCGGTGGTTTAGACATAGCCATTGGTATTGCAAAGGGCTATTATTACTTAACAGTGCCTAAGGTTTTAAACGTTAAACTTACAGGCAAGCTAAGTGGTGCTTCAGCCAAGGACATCATTTTGACGGTTCTTGAAAAACTATCTGTTAAAGGCGGTGTGGGTTATGTTATAGAATATTCAGGTCCTGGTGTAAAAACACTCTCTTTAACTGAGCGCGCAACCATTACCAACATGGGCACTGAACTTGGCGCAACCACTTCTATCTTCCCAAGTGATGATGAGACTTTAAAATATTTACAAAAGCAAGGTAGAGAAGATGATTACACCCCATTAGCTGCTGATGACGATGCAGTCTACGATTATGTTTTAGAGATCAACTTAAGTGAAATTGAGGCAAAGATTGCCTGTCCTCACAGTCCAGATAATATTAAGACTGTTAAATCTCTAGAAGGTTTGAAAATCAATCAGGTTGCAATTGGGTCCTGTACCAACTCATCTTATGATGACTTGATGAAAGTAGCCAGTATCTTAAAAGGGAAAAAAGTACACCCTAATGTCAGTCTCGTTATTTCGCCAGGTTCTAACAGTATTGTACAGATGCTTGCAAACAATGGGAGCCTAACAGATATGATACAGGCTGGTGCAAGAATACTAGAAGCTTCGTGCGGACCATGTATCGGCATGGGACAAGCACCTAAATCTGGTGGTGTTTCACTTAGAACCTTTAACAGAAATTTTAAAGGCCGCTGTGGCACTAGCACTGCTGATGTCTATTTGGTAAGTCCAGAAACAGCAGCCATCAGTGCACTTAAGGGTGTTTTGACGTCACCCGAAAACTTAGGACTTGAAAGTCATGAACCAGATTTTTATCTTGTTAATGACAACTATTTCATCCATTACGAAGGAAATCCGGGTGCTGAGATAGTTAGAGGACCAAATATCCATCCTTTCCCTATCGGACAAGCCAAAGATAAATATATTCATGGTAGTGTTTTATTTAAGGGTTCTGATAACATCACAACAGATGATATTGTCCCTTCAAATGCAAAACTTCTACCTTTAAGATCTAATATTCCAGAGCTTTCAAAACATATGCTGAGTACTTTAACACCTGATTTTTATATAAAATCCCAGTCATGTGATGACAGTATTTTAATTGCTGGTGAGAATTATGGTCAAGGTTCTTCTAGAGAACATGCTGCCCTTTTACCTCTTCACTTAGGTGTTAAAGCCATCGTGGCAAAATCTTATGCGAGAATTCATAAGAAAAACTTGATCAACTCAAGCATTTTGCCTTTGGTATTTGAAGATACGAAGGACTATAAAAAAATCAATGAAGGCGACGAACTGAGAGTCAATTTAAAGAACTTAGAAGCAATACTCGTTGATAATATCACTAGAGATGAAGTTTATAAGGTAAAACTGGAATGCTCCTCTAGAGAGCTTAATGTATTAATGAGCGGCGGCGCAATTAAGTATGAGGAGGCAAAATGAATATTACACTGATACCAGGAAACGGCATTGGTCCAGAAATAGTTTCCTCTACAAGAAAAATCATCGATTCTATGAAACTTGATATAAAATGGGACGAAAAGCACATCACGACTAGAACACTTACTGACGACTTAATTGATAGTATCAAGTCAAATAAGGTTGCTTTAAAAGGACCACTTGCCACACCAATTGGCCATGGTCACAAGTCATTAAATGTACAGCTAAGACAAGCCTTTAAACTTGGCGTCAACTTCAGACCTGTAGAAGACTTAAGAAGTGACCTTGATCTGGTTATCTTTAGAGAAAATACAGAAGGTTTATACATTGGTGAAGAAATCAAAATTTCAGAGGATGAATACCATGCCAATAGAATCATTACCAGACAGGCATCATCTAATATCATTACCGCAGCATTTGAATATGCCAAACGTCACAATAGAAAAAAGGTAACCTTGGTCCATAAGGCCAATATCCTCAAGTTAACTGATGGTCTTTTCTTATCAGTAGGCAAAGAAATTTCAGCATCCTATAAAGACATTGAGTTTGAATCACTTATTGTTGATAATATGTGCATGCAGTTGGTTTTAAAGCCGAGTCAGTTTGATGTCATTGTTGCACCCAATCTTTATGGTGATATACTCTCTGACTTATGCGCAGGCCTAATAGGTGGCTTAGGGGTCGTGCCTGGTGCTAATCTTTCTGATGAAATTGCCATATTTGAAGCTGTTCATGGTACAGCACCTGATATCGCAGGTAAAGATCTTGCTAATCCAATCAGTTTATTGTTATCAGCCTGTTTGATGTTGGACCATATAGGTTACAAGGCTCATGCTAAAATGTTAAGGACAGCTATTAAACAAGCGGTCAATAACAATCAAACGACTAAGGATTTAGGCGGTCATCATACCTGTACATCATTTACCGACTACATCATAAATCAACTGGAGGTGTTAAATGTTGAATCCTTTAATGATTGAAAAAGCACTAACATGTAACACCATCCCTAAAGAGCTCTTCAAAACTCACAATGTTAAGTCGGGACTAAGAAACTCAGATGGTACAGGTGTCCTTGTTGGACTGACGAAAATAGGTAATGTCAAGGGATACGACTTAGTCGATAGTCAAGTCATCCCTTCAAATGGACAACTAACTTATAGAGATCATAATATCCATGACATCATCAAAAGATACGAAGGCAGTACCTGCTTTGAACAAACTGCCTACCTTCTTCTATTTGGTCATTTTCCAGATGAAGAGGAATTAGAGTCTTTCAACAAGCTACTCAGTGAATCCAGGACATTGCCTCCGGATTTTACTGAAAATATGATTTTAAAGAACCCAAGCAAGAGTATTATGAATAAGATACAAAGGTCTTTACTAGTCCTCTATTCATACGATGACAAGGCTGAAGATATGACACTTTCGAATCAGCTGATGCAGTGCATACGCTTAATCGCTTTTATGCCAACCATCATTTCATATGGCTATCATGCAAAAGCCCATTACTTTCAATCTAAAAGTTTGTATATTCACAAACCTGATTTAATGAAAAAAACGGCAGCCAATATACTCCATATGCTTAGACCGGACAACTCATACACACCACTTGAAGAACATGTTCTTGATCTTCTTTTGGTCCTTCATGCAGAACATGGCGGTGGTAACAATTCCACATTTACAACCACGGTTGTCACTTCAACAGGTACCGATACCTACTCTGCTATGGCAGCTGCGGTAGGCTCACTAAAGGGTCCTAAACATGGTGGTGCCAACGAACTTGTAGGCTCTATGATTGATGATATAATCAAGAACTGTAACTACAAGAACAAGGATGACTTAAGAGACTACCTTCTTAACATCATGGATAAAAAAACAGACAATCACAGAGGGCTTTTATATGGCCTCGGTCATGCTGTTTATACAAAGTCTGATCCTAGAGCTGAAATTCTTAAAGCCAAAGCAAAGGCTTTGGCTATAGAAAAGAACAAACTAGAAGTCTATGACTTATACGAATCTATCGAAAACACGGGTAAGTCACTTATTTATGATTTGAAAAATAAGCACATCTGCGCCAATACTGATTTCTATGCAAATCTGGTATATAGATTACTTGAAATCCCAAAAGACCTCTATACACCTTTATTTGCAACCGCTCGTATCGTTGGTTGGTCAGCTCATAGACTTGAAACACTTTTATCCAATCCAAGAATTTTACGTCCAGCTTACAAGTACATTAAATAAGGAGTTACGAAAGTAACTCCTTGTTTCTTATTGATTAAGTTGATAAATCAATCCTTCAAGTTCCGTTTCAGACATGCCACCGAACATCAGCAAGTTTCTAAGTGTCAAGGATGCTATAAAACCTTCTAAGGCATCTCCTTGAATCACGCCAGAACCGCCCATCATTTCAGCTATCTTACCTACGACCTGGTCTACCATTGCTTTGCCTACCGGATGGTCTTTAAGTTCATCAAGAGACGTATTTCTTGTATAAACTTTCTTTATAACTTGTGTGGATGTAACATTTATAAGCCTCTCAAGGTGAATCTGATCCACAGAAGAACCAACCATCAATTTAAAGTCACCTGTTGCTACATGCCAATCTTTTATATCAACATTGTAATAGGCAAATGCTCTTTTACTCAATTTAAAAGTTACTGTCTTGATTTGACCTGGTTTCAACTCAACTTTAACAAACTCTTTTAGTTCTTTTTCAGGTCTAATCACAATAGGATTCATCTCTTTTACATAAACTTGTACTACTTCTTTTCCTAGTCTATTACCAGTATTTTTAATATCAACAGACAATGTCACAAACTCAGTATCATTTATCTGATCCTTATCCAGGCTTAAATTGCTGTATTCAAAACTTGTATAAGATAAGCCATGACCAAATGAAAAGAGTGTTTTCATTTCTTTTGCCTCATAATATCTATAACCTACAAAAATTCCTTCTTGATACATAACCTTTGTCTCTTTACCTGGGAAGTTAAGTGAAGACGGATTGTCTTTCATCTTAATAGGAAAGGTCTCTGCTAATTTACCCGAAGGATTTACATGACCATATAAGATATCAGCAATTGCCGCACCGCCAGCTTGACCACCTAAATAGCCTTCTAAAAGGCCTTGAACTTGATCAACCCATGGCATTTCGATAGGTGAGCCATTAGCCAATACCACAACCACTTTATCACTTACCTGACTTACTCTATCGATTAAGTCAAGCTGATTCTCTGGTATAGACATATGACTTCTATCATAACCTTCCGATTCATATCTTTCTGGAAGCCCAGCAAATATGACAACAAGGTCATTTGAATGAACAAGCTCTAAAGCGTGATCAACCAGCTTGTCATCCACTTGATCTTCTGAGAGATTGTAACCTTTGGCATATGATATATTGCCAAGTGCTTGAAGTGAATCCAATGCACTATGTAGATAGGTTGGATTGATGTGTGAACTACCGCCACCTTGATATCTAGATGCCACTGCCAATTCACCAAGAACAGCTATTTTCTGGTCACTTGATAAAGGTAAGATGTCATGGTCGTTTTTTAATAAAACCATACACTCAGAAGCCACTTTTTTTGCCAAGTCATCATGCTCTTTTTTATCATAGGTCACCTGGTTTTGTTTTTCACTTCCTTTATAAGCAAGATCAAGAACACGTGCAACCACTTTATCTAAAGCTTCACCACTTAAGTCGCTATTATTAACAGCATCAACAATTTTTTGATCATTTCTACCACCATTACCTGGCATCTCTAAATCCATGCCTGCTTTTATACCTTGAATACGATCATCTTCAGCACCCCAGTCTGAGATGACTAAACCTTCATAACCCCATTCATCTCTAAGAATTTCTGTTAAGAGTCTATGATTATCACTACAGTAAACACCATTAAGCTTATTGTATGCAGACATCACTGTCCATGGTTTAGCTTCCTTAATAGCAGTTTCAAAACTGGCTAAATAGATTTCTCTTAAAGTTCTTTCATCAACAATGGTATCCACATTCATTCTCTTGTATTCTTGATTGTTGGCAGCAAAGTGTTTAATAGATGTGCCTACACCTTGACTTTGTACACCTAAAATATGATGTTTGGCAATTTGTGATGACAGATAAGGGTCTTCTGAAAAATACTCAAAGTTTCTGCCACATAAAGGTGAACGTTTGATGTTAACACCTGGACCTAATAAGACCGATACATCCTCTGATTGACTTTCTTCACCAAGGGCTTTACCGACTTCTTCTAATAGATCTCTATCCCATGAAGAAGCCAAACTGACACCTGATGGAAAACAGGTTGTTTTTATGGATTCATTTAATCCCAGATGATCGGATTCCCCGGCTTGCTTTCTAAGACCGTGTGGGCCATCGGTTACCATAATAGAAGGAATTCCTAATCTTTCGATGTCTTGTGTTGTCCAGAAATCTTTACCAGAACAAAGTGATGCTTTTTCTTCTAATGTCAATTCTTTTAACCACTCATTTACCTTTTTACTCATTTTTTCTCCTAACTCGCTTTCATCTGCATTTCATCTATCATTCTTTTTACGTCTGCTTCCTCTAAATCATAAAACTTGTAAATTATAACAAAACCAATAACCATACCTATTACAGGATATAAGGTCATCAACTTCCATATGCCATTCATGGCTCTTTCAGATTGTGCGGCATTGGCAACATAACCATAATAACCTAATAACATTGTACCGAAAAAACCAGCAAATGCGGTACCTAGTTTGGTAGAAAATGTTTGAATAGAAAATGTAATTCCTTCATTTCTTTTACCAGTTACATAAGCACCATATTCAGCACAATCTGCTGAAAAAAGTCCCATCATCATCATTGGCGTATAAAGGGCAAATCCTTTTATAAAACTTAAAACCAAGAACAACGCAAAATTACTATAACCTATAAAATATTGGGCCAAGGTTACTAAGATGCCTACACCTGTTGTCACCAAAAATAGCTTTTTCTTTCCCATCATTGTAATCAGTTTAGGTAGAAAAACCGGAATAATCATCATAGGTAGAATACCGACCAACATCACGACTGAAAACAAGTCAAAATTACCAAGATTGTAAGTTGCGAAATAAGTCCCTACTGCAGAGCCCGTATTAAAACTCATCATGACAATAAAAGCACTGTAATAAATCAACAAATACTTATTTTTATATACCGCTTCAAACATTGTCTTAATCGAAACGTTTTCCTGACGGTCATAAACAATTCTCTCTTTTGTAAAAAATCTTATAGGAATCATTGTAACAAGTGCTATTGCCATTAAGACAAGTGTCGCACCAGTCCATCCTAAAGCACCGATAATAGGTGCAGCTGCTACAGAGGCAATCATGCCAGCTATACCGGCAGCCAAACGTCCTATAGAAATAAGACTTACACGTTCATCCAAATTATCTGTCATGGCTGTTGCCAGGGCAAAGATAGGTACATCACTTACTGTATAAATCATGCCCCATAAGATATAAGTAACATAAGCATAAATTAAGTTGCTAGTAGAACTACCACCTATATTGTAAAACAAGGCTATGGTAACAAGTGGCATTAAAACTGCTACTGCATTGATCCAGGGCTTAAACCTTCCACCTTTTAAGTTACATTTATCCACTAAAGCACCCAGCATAGGATCATTGACCGCATCCCATACTCTTGCTACTAAAAACAATGTTGCTACTGCGGCTGGTGCAAGTCCTACTTCATCCGTATAAAACTGTGCTAAAAATGACAAGACCAAGATATATATAATATTTTGACCCACAAAAAAACTTCCGTAGGACATCCGTTCTGATCTTGTAGTTAGTAAACCTGCTTGCTTATTCATATTCCTCCCATCCCTATTTTGACTATTTAATTTCCTGTGTTATAATGGCACCATCTATGAATATGATATATTTTTTGAAAATTAAAATATATCAATCTTCTTACATGTTATATAACAGATTTTACATTAAGGATGTGTTTGTATGTTTATTGGTAATTTAAAACTGAATGATCTACTGAATTCTCCTAAGATTTCTGATATGCTCTTAAGAGATGATTCCATGTTCCAAGAACACGCTTATAGCAATGCTACACACCATCCTTTCGAGTTAGAAAAGGAATTGTATGCAGCTATCATTGAAGGGGATGTTGATCAAGTAGAGGAAGTTGGGCGAAAATATAATGAGTATCATGTAGCTAACTTATGTAAAAATAATACCATCCGTTCTCTAAAGAATAATTTAATATGCTCTTGTGCCTTGATAACCAGAGTGGCCATTCAGTCTGGTCTGAATGAAAGATATGCTTATTTTCTAAGTGATCTATATATCAATAAAATCGAATCCTTGATAAGTGAAGACGCAATTGTCAATCTCAACTCAGTCATGATATTGGATTTTATGAGTCAAATAAAAAAGGGCATTATTTCAAAGGAAAAACACTATTCGGAACTGACCAATGAAGCCATTTCTTATATTGAAAAAAATCTATGTAAGCAAATAACCTTGCAGGATGTCTCTACTTCTATCAATGTCAACAACTCTTATTTATCTAGAGTCTTTAACAAAGATACTGGTATGAGTTTTAGTCAATATGTGCATGAAAGTCGAATAAAGAAGGCAAAACATCTGCTTCTATTCTCCGATTCAACTTTGATTGAGATTTCTACAAAACTTGGCTACTGTACACAAAGTTACTTCAACAAAACTTTCAAAAAGTTTACTGGTCATACACCCATGCAATTTAAGGAGATGAATCTGAACATAAGGGACAAATCCTTTCAATTTTAACCACCTACTTGGTGGTTTTTTTAGACTTACAATAGGCTAAAATGCTGAGTTCTTATAATTTTTCGTTATATTTTTAACAATATATCTTTATATTCTAAATTGTCTGAATATAGTTATTTCAGTTATTTAACAGCTTTTTCTCTTGATTTATTTAAAATAAGGCGTATAATCCTAGGTGTAAATATGTTAAATTTTTAACGAAAGGATCATACTATGAAAAAGACAGACATTCTTATTTTAGGTTTAGCATTATTCGCCATGTTTTTTGGCGCTGGTAACTTAATATTTCCACCTGCAATTGGTAATCTAGCAGGTAGCGATTATATACTTGCCATAATCGGTTTCTTTATAACTGGCATCGGCATGCCTATACTAGGCATCATGGCAGTCATAAAAGCTGGTGGCTCAATATCTGATTTTGGTAAACATGTAGGACCAACATTTTCAACTGTATTTGGACTGATCATAGCACTGATTTTAGGACCATTCATGGGTGTACCTAGAACAGGTGCAACAACATTCGAAATGGGGATTCAGCCAATATTACCTTCTGTACCAGCTTGGATAATCATACTTATTTTCTTTGCATTAACTTGGTTATTATCTATCAAACAATCATCTATTATAGATATCATCGGAAAATGGATGACCCCTATATTGGTTACACTTTTAGTTTTCATAGTTGGCCTGGGCATCTTCAAAGGCATTGGTTCACCAATTACTCAAAACAAAGATGCTTTTAAAATCGGTTTTACAGGCGGTTATCAAACCATGGACTTATTTGTTGCCATCATGCTGGGCTCGATTATATTAAAAACACTAAAGGATAAGGGCTATCACCAGAGCAAGTTTTTCTCTATCACATGGCGAGCAGGTATCATTGCTGCTATTGGACTGGCTTTAATCTACGGTGGACTACTTGTGCTAGGTGCCAATGGACAAACACTTTTAGCAGGCATCGACAGCAGATCACTGATGACTGTAACGATTGTACAAGCAATTTTAGGAAATATCGGAAGCATTTTATTAGGGGTATGTGTTTCATTTGCATGTTTAACAACATCTATTGGTATCACAGCAGCTGCCAGTGAGTTCTTTGATCAAATCACACCTAAGTATGTCAAGTACAATATGATTGTAACCTTAAGTGTAATCGTCTCGGGCCTAATGGCCATGGGCGGTGTGGAGTTCATTGTTTCTGTTGCAGGACCACTCTTAACAATTATCTACCCTATGGGCATTGTGCTTGTCTTTCTTAACCTATTTGGTCAACACATCAAGCATAAAAGTGCCTTCAAATGGACAGTTGTTGCGACAAGCTTAATCAGTCTTCCACAAGGCTTAAGTGAACTGGGGATATTAACTCAAACAATCAATGAGCTTTTGGAACTCTTACCACTTAACTCATTGGGTTTACCATGGGTAATACCAGCAATCATAGGCTTTGGACTGGCAAATATCTACTATGAAAGCAAGAACAGAACGACTAAAAAAAGAATACAACCGCAATACTAAAAATATAACCAGCACAAGTGTGCTGGTTATTATAGTTTTCTTCCAAAATAAAGATGATCACATGTATGATTGTCAAACTCTGCTATAGCTTTTATGCGTCCCCACTCCTCGAAATCATATTTTCTAAGCAGGCCCTTACTGGCTTCATTCACATCTAGTAAAATAGCAACGATTGTCTTGTAATTAAGTCTTTTAGCCTCATCTATCATAAAGCTTAATAATTTGCTTCCTATGCCCTTTCCTGTAGCTTCAAGGTCTAAATAGTAACTGACCTCAACAGTTCCGTCCATAGCCCTTCTACCGGGTCTATAAGCTGAAAGATAAGCATAGCCTATTACAGTCTCCTCTTCAGCTACATATAGTGGATATTTATCATCTCTCGCTTCAAACCAAGCCCGTCTTTCTTCTACTGTAAATGTATCCATATCAGCTGTACATTTTTGCGTTAAAATCGCTTGGTTGTAAATATCAGTTAAAATCTTCAAATCATCTTTTCTTGCTCTTCTTATTTTCATGACACCCCTCCAAAACCATCATAACATAAAAGGACAGCCATTTGGCTGTCCCAATTAATTAAAATACTCTTGTTCTACCTTCATAAACAATACCCTTGTTTGAATCTAATGTGATTTCTTGACCATCTTCAATTCTTTCAGTTGCATTGTTAGCACCAACTACTGTTGGGATTTCAAGGTTTAAAGCAACGATAGCACCATGAGAAGTGTAACCACCCTCTTCGATTACCATACCAGCAGCTTTTTCGATGAATGGCATTAAGTCTCTGTCTGTTACTTGAGTAACTAAAATGTCGCCTTCTTTGAACTTAGCTTTTGCTTCTTCAACCGACTTAACCACACAAGCATTACCTGTGATTGCAGTTCTACCAAGACCAAGACCTCTTAAAAGGATCTCACCTACGATTTGAACCTTCATTAAGTTAGTTGCACCTGTTACACCAATTGGTACACCAGCAGTGATAACTACTAAATCACCCTTCTTAATGTAACCAGCTTCTTTAGACTTGTTTACACCCATTTCGAAGATTTCATCTGTAGATGTAGCCATATCAACTAGTACTGACTCAACACCCCAAACTAATGATAATTTTCTTCTTACTCTCTCGTTCATTGTTGTAGCAATGATTGGTGCTTTAGGTCTAAACTGCGAAACTTTTCTAGTAGTAAAACCAGAAGATGTTGCAGTGATAATTGCAGCTGAATCTAAGTTAAGTGCTGTGTTACAAGTTGCATGAGAAACAGCAAATGTTACACCAGCTTCTACTAATTCTTCTGACTTCTTATTTAATAATGCTTTGTAATCCATAGTTGATTCCATTTTTCTAGCAATGTTAGCCATTGTTTGAACAGATTCAACTGGGTACTTACCAGCAGCAGTCTCACCAGATAACATGATAGCATCTGTACCATCTAAGATTGCATTCGCAACGTCAGTTACTTCTGCTCTTGTTGGTCTAGGGTTTCTTTGCATAGAATCTAACATTTGTGTCGCTGTGATTACTGGCTTACCAGCTAAGTTACACTTAGAAATCATAAGCTTTTGAGCTAGAGGTACATCTTCAGTAGGAATTTCAACACCTAAGTCACCACGCGCTACCATGATACCATCAGATACTCTGATGATTTCATCTAAGTTATCCATACCTTCTTGGTTCTCAATTTTAGAGATAATATGAACATCTTGTAAATCACTTGATTCTAAGATTTTTCTAATTTCTAATACGTCAGCAGCTTTTCTAACAAATGAAGCTGCAATAAAATCAATACCATTTTCTAAACCGAAACGGATATCTGCTTCGTCTTTAGGCGTAATCGCAGGTAAGTTGATCTTAACACCTGGTACGTTAACACCCTTATGGTTTTTAACTTGACCTGTGTTCATTACAGTAGTAACAATATCGTTACCCTTCACTTCTTCAACTCTTAAACCTACTAAACCATCATCAATAAGAATTGTATCACCTTTTACTACGTCTGCAGGAAGACCTTCATACGAAATTTGGCATTTATCTTGAGTACCAACAAACTCGTCAGTTGTAAGTGTGAATGTTTGACCTTCTTCAAGCACTACAGGCTCGTGGAACTTACCAGTTCTGATTTCAGGACCTTTAGTATCTAATAAGATAGCTACAGGCTTGTTTAATTCTCTTCTTACTTCTTTAATCATTTCAATTCTTGCAAGGTGCTCAGCATGGTCACCATGTGAGAAGTTCAGTCTTGCAACATTTAAACCATTCTCAACAAGTTTAGAAAATACTTCTTTCTTCTCACTTGCAGGGCCAATGGTACAAACAATTTTAGTTTTTTTCATATTCATACTCTCCTTAAATTGATAGCATTTGAGCTAATTCATACATTTTCTTATTTAGACGATCATTTGGTTTTACAGCATCTTCTAAAGAAACATCAATGATGTCGTTGCCATCGATACCAACGGCACGACCACCTTTTCCTTCCATTAGAAGTTCTACAGCTCGGTTACCAAAGCGGCTAGCAATTATTCTATCAAATGCTGTTGGTATACCACCACGTTGTAAATGCCCAATAATCGATACTCGTGTATCCATATCTATTTTATCTTTGATTGCATCAGCAATATCATATGGCTTGCCAACACCTTCAGCAACCAAGATGATATTGTGAAGTTTACCTCTGTTTTTTCCTTGAAGAAGTTTTCTGCAAACCTCATCTATATCAAAGTCTACTTCTGGAATAATAATTGTTTCTGCACCACCTGCAAGTCCTGCATGTAATGCAATGTCACCACAATGTCTTCCCATTACTTCAACGATATTTGCTCTACCATGAGATGATGATGTATCTCTTAAGTTACCTATGGCGTTTACAACCGTATTGATTGCAGTATCAAATCCAATTGTATAGTCAGTGTAACCTAAGTCATTATCTATAGTGCCTGGAATACCTATTGTAGGAAAACCATTTTGCCATAATTTGAAGGCACCATTGTATGAACCGTCACCGCCACATACGACTAAGCCGTCAATGTTGAAGAGCTTTAACATATCCAGCCCCTTTTGAAGGCCTTCCTCAGTCTTAAACTCTAGACATCTAGCAGACTGTAATATGGTACCACCTCTATGTATAATATCACCAACTGATGAAACATCCATATCAAAGATGTCTCCTTCTATTAAACCTTGATAACCTCTTCTAATACCTGATACTTTTAACCCATTAAATATTGCCACACGAACAACAGCTCTAACGGCTGCATTCATACCTGGTGCATCTCCACCACTTGTTAAAATCCCGATTCTTTTCATGTTTTTCACTCCAATCATTGTTATGATTTTTGTCAGTTGGTACGTTATCGTCCCGGACACAAAATTTGTCCCAGGTTGTCACATCTATAATTCTATAATAATAAGTGCAATATTTCAAATGAAAATGTCGCAAAATCGTCACTTTTTACAAGGATTTATGTGTTTTTTCACATGATAACGTTTTCTTTTTTTTACTGAACTATCACAGCATCTTCTCCAAGAATTATTTTTAATGTATTTACCAATTGCTGACTATTATTTACCCATAAATGTTCAGGTGCTATCATTTTCTTTTTTGTGTCTGCAAAATATAAAACCACTGGCATTTTGCCTGGACTTACTTTCAGTTCTTTTAAAATATCATTCATCAATGCATCATCTTTCGTTGGAAGCTTTAAAAATAATTTCACAACTTTTTGCTTTTTTATAGGTGTCTTTCTTCTCCCCAATAAGCCAGCAGCATTTTCTTCGTTTAAAACCATGATGTTATCTGCTATCAGTTTTGGCTCCTCATCTTCTTTAAAGTTGAGTCTACTTTTTACAATGACAAACTGATCTTCCTTTAAAAGATGAAAACACTGGTCGTATACTTTTGGAAAAACTATAATCTCAATAGCATCATATAAGTCTTCTACCTGTATAAAGGACATAATCTTACCCGCTTTTGTGGTCATGTTTCTCTTATGAATCACCATACCTGCAAGATTAAAAGCTTTTCCATCGTACTTTCTTTGAAAATCGGGTGACTTAGCTGCTTCCTTTAAATCTCCTAGATTCATGGAAGAAACTCTGTTTACAAGATCTTTAATTTCATTTAAAGGATGGCCTGTTAAGTACAAGCCCAGTACATCCTTTTCAAAACTCAGTTTAACCTTATCCGCTAGTTCTTTGACATTAGCCATCTTATCTAACATACCAGAGTTCATAGAATCCATGCCTTCCATGGAAAACATAGACAGTTGTCCCTTGGCATTTCTTCTTTTTTCAGAATGGATAGCATCTACGACTTTATCAAAAGAAGCCAGTAGTTGGGCACGATTATGTTTGAAATTATCATAAGCACCTGCCTTAATCAAAGATTCAACGGCTCGTTTATTCAGTTCTCTATGGTCTACTTTTTCACAGAAATCTGTAAAATCCGAAAAAGATCTTTCCTTTATAATAGAAGCGATGATGCCTCTTCCTACATTCTTTACGGATTTAAGACCAAAGCGGATACAGTTGTTTTCAACCGAGAAAGAACCAAAACTCTTATTGACATCTGGTGGTAAAATTTCAATGTTCATTCGGTAGCAATCCTGAATGTATCTTGCAATCTTGGACTGGTTACCAATCATACTGGTCATAGTAGCCGCCATAAATTCCACAGGAAAATGTGCTTTCAAATAAGCTGTTTGAAATGCAATGATGCCATAACCAGCTGCATGTGACTTGTTAAAGGCATACTTGGCAAAGTCCTCCATATCATTAAAGATACGTTCGGCGACAGGAGCAGGCACCCCTCTTTTCACACAGCCCTCTACACCTTCTTCAAGGGATCCATGAATAAAGATTTGCTTTTCTCTATCCATTACATCCTTCTTCTTTTTACTCATGGCTCTTCTGACGATATCAGATCGACCATAAGAGAAACCACCTAGTTCCCTTACAATACGCATAACTTGTTCCTGGTAAACAATGCAACCATAAGTAACATCTAAGATGCTTTCTAACATAGGATGGTCATATTTAACCATAGAAGGATTATTCTTGTTCATAATATACTTAGGTATAGAATCCATCGGACCGGGTCTGTATAAAGATATTCCGGCGATGATGTCTTCTAAAGAAGAGGGTTTAAGCTCTTTCATAAAGCGAATCATTCCTGCACTCTCTAGCTGGAAGACACCTAAGGTTTCACCACGCCCTATCAGATCGAAGGTCGCCTGGTCATCGTAACCTATATGTTCAAATGAAAAATCAATATTCTTTTGTCTTTTGATGTGTTTGATGGTATCTTTAATAACCTTTAATGTCCTTAAACCAAGAAAGTCCATCTTTAGTAGACCAAGTTCTTCTAAAAGGGTCATGGAATACTGGGTTGTAATCGACTCATCTTGGAGGTATAAAGGGACATAATGGTCAACTGGCAGTTTGGATATAACAACCCCAGCTGCATGAGTTGATGCATGTCTAGGCATACCTTCAACGGCTTTTGCTGCCTTTATAACCTGTCTAAGCTCAGGCTCTTCTTCATACATTTGATGAAATTCTTTGGATTGGTTTAAAGCTTTATCCAAAGTCATCCCTAAAGCAAATGGTACTGCCTTAGCCAGTTTGTCTGCATCACTATAAGGCAGTTCTACAACCCTTCCTACATCTCGAAGTGCTGCTTTGGCCGCCATAGTACCAAATGTAATGATTTGTGAGACATGGTCTTTACCATACTTTTCTATAACATAATCTATAACTTCCTGACGTCTTGTATCTTCAAAATCTATATCAATATCCGGCATGGTGACACGCTCTGGATTTAAAAACCTTTCAAAGATCAGGTCATACTTAATCGGGTCCACGTCTGTAATCTTTAAGACATAAGCTACAATAGAGCCACCAACAGATCCTCTACCAGGACCAACGGCTATACTATTGTCTTTTGCATACTTGATAAAGTCCCAAACAATCAAGAAGTAATCAGAAAAGCCCATGTTTGAAATGGTCTGAAGTTCATAATCCATTCTTTCTAGGTGCTTTTCATAGTCTTCATAACGTTCTTTTAAGCCCATCAAACAGAGCTCTCTTAAATACCTGTCATGGTCATAACCATCAGGCAAGAGATATTCCGGCAAATGTCTTGATTCAAAGTCAAAACTGACATTACACTTTTCTGCAATCTTATTGGTGTTTTCTATGGCTTCCGGCACATGTGAAAACAAGGCCTTCATTTCCTGGGCTGACTTTAAATAGAACTCATCTGAAGGAAACTTCATTCTTTTGCTGTCAGAGATGTTTTTCCCTGTCTGTATACATAAAAGAACATCGTGAACAGCTGCATCGGTCTTCTGTAGATAATGGACATCATTTGTAGCGACTAAAGGTACATCAATATCTTTTGAAAGTCTAATCAGATGCATATTTACAGCCTTTTGCTCCATCATGCCATGGTCTTGAAGTTCCAAGTAGAAATCTTCTTTAAATATAGTCTTTAGTCTGAGAGCGATTTTTTTGGCTTTTTCATAATCGTTGTACATAAGAGCTTGTTGTACATCACCCGCCAAGCAGGCACTTAAGGCAATCAAACCTTCTGAATACTCTTCTAAAAGCGCATAGTCTATTCTTGGCTTGTAGTAAAAACCATGAACAAAACCTTCTGATACAAGTTTAATAAGGTTTTGATAACCTTTATTATCTTTAGCCAGAAGCACCAAGTGACCACTGTTTTTATCGATACCAGGATCCTTATCAGTGTATTTTCTAGCAGCCGTATAAACCTCACATCCAATGATGGGTTTGATACCGTGTTTGATGGCTTCCTTATAAAAATCTACTGCACCAAACATAACCCCATGATCGGTTATGGCAACAGCATGCATATTCTCTTCTTTTAGTTTCTGAAATAAGGGTTTGATCCTAGCAAAACCGTCTAGCAAACTATATTCAGTATGTAAATGTAAATGTGTAAAACTCATAGTACTCCTTAAAAAGGCCTTCATACAATGAAGGCCATACTTTACTGATTCACATGCATATCCCAAAGGTCATTAATCATCATAATAACCGATTGAGGTAATTCATGGTACCTTTTATCTGCCAGTTCTTCCACTCTGACAGCATGTCTTTTTAAACTCGCCTTTAAAAACAGCTCTGCATCAGCTTCACTGATTAAGTTGGTATCAATGACCGGCAAAGAGCCCCAGTTGGCTGGTGCATACTTATCAACTTGCATGTCTAAAGACAACATTTCATGGATCGCAAGTATGGCACCTGTTTTATTCGATGCATTAAGAGGTACTGCAAAGTAAAGCGTATCCATTACAGTGCCCTGGTCGAAAACAAAGTTTCTTGCACCATCAGGGTATACTTCATTTTTTATCGCATCTGTTATGTATGAAAAATCACTGTTCATCGTAAAGAATAAGTCACCATTTAAAAAGGCTTGATCAACTTGATCTATACTTTCATAGTACATGGCTTCATCCTTTAACAAATAAGGATCTAATGCTTTTAAATAATCTAAACCAGGCATGATGATTTCTTCTACCCTCTCTTTAGTAACACCTTCTTCAAAGAGGACTTCCATATTTTCACTACCTACAATTTCGTAAATAACAGTTCTAATAAACTCACCACCGACTTCATCCATGGTTGGATTCGGGTAGGTAAAGGAAGATGGATTGTCTTCAACAAAGCTCATTAAATCTTCCGTTGAAGTTGGATAAATCTCAAGTTCATCCTCATCAAATGTCAGTACCATTTGTTGTCTTCCAAACGGAACACCATAACCATCTAAAGCATAACCATGTTCAGATTTTACATCCATCAAGAGTTTGTTGAGTCTGTCATCAAAGTTTAAGACCTTGTCACCAATCTCTGCATACAAAAGCCCTTTTTCGTGCATGATTCTAAACTCTTCATCTTTTAGAATCACCAAATCAATCACACCATCTTTCACTTCATTCAAAAGTTCAGCTTCTAGTATGGTAGTAATGTCATCTAAGGACATGATTTTAATGCTCAGTTCTATATTATACATGGTTTTTAACTGGTTGTAGTACTTAGAGCTTAACCATGCTCTCATCTTTTCATCTGTATCAGTTACATATAAGTTGACAGTTGTGTTAGAGCCGCTTTCTACAATAAGGTCCCACTCTTTGTCAGGCGTTTGATCACCTGTTAGAATATCTGCTGTTTGACAAGATACCATAGCAAGTGTCAAACATAAGATTATAGACCATAAAAGTACTTTTTTTATCATAAATTACCTGCCTTTTCTCTCTCTTCTCATTATATCTTAAATAAGGCCACAATAAAACAAAAAGCCTACTTAGAGGCTTTTCTAATTTTAAATTCATCTATATTAATATCAATTATTGATATACTAGGATTCTTATACAAGTCAATCTCATAATAGGACGCTAAGCGCTCACCATTTGCATCCTGGGTTACTCTAACGACCGGACAAAGTTTGTTTTTCGTCATAACCTGTCCAATATCACCTGTATTCAATTTAACATATAGACCAATCGGATAGTAGCCAATCATAATAATGAACTTCTTTATTATATCTGTATCAAATTGAGTATCGGCATGTTCTATTAAATAATAAACCCCTTGATAGTAATCTATCCTTTTACAATAGATTCTATCACTGGTCATGGCATCAAATACATCGGCTATGGCAACGATTTTTGCAAAGATTGGGATCTCATGTCTATTTAAGCCATGAGGATATCCAAGCCCATCTACTCGTTCGTGATGCCAAAGAGCGATATTGGCTGTATCATTTTCAAGATTTAAGTTACCACTTAAAATCTTATGGCCATATACGGTATGATTTTTCATTATCTCGTATTCTTCTTCTGTTAATTTCTCAGGTTTGTGGTAAATATCTTGAGGAATAAGCATTTTACCAATATCATGTATCAAAGCACCCGTCCCAAGCTGCATGAGCTTATTTTGCGTCAAGCCGTAATATATGCCTGTTATTAAAGATAAAACACAGACATTCACGGAATGAGACAAGAGATAATCATCTATGGCACTTAGGTTTGATAAGTTCAAGACCACCCTGTCATCCATTAAGATTACATCGATGATTTTTCCTACAATCTTCTTAATCCTGTCAGCTTTTAAAGAATTACCATCTAATACTTTACTGAGTAAATCCTCAACAACAAGTGTGGCTTCTTGTCGAGTTTCATTTAAGATAACTGATTTCCTATAGGCTGCCTTTTTTTCGAATAAAGAAGCTGATTCCTTAACCACATTCTTATGTACCGGTTGAGCTTCTCTGTCTTCTACCAAACATTGTTTAATATCAAGCTTTTGAATTCTCACAATTCGTTTCTGATTTAGCCTTAAGCCTTCATTAAAAAGTACTTTTCCATCTATATCAAAAATAGTCTCAGCCAGTATCATGCCTTCTTCTAATTGCCTGATATCAACTGAACGTTTGATGCTTTTCATAATATCCTCCAAAAAAAACGAATCTCGCCGTGAACAACATGTATTCGACAAAATTCGACTCTAGTACTATTTTATGATATTTACTCTTAAAAGGCAACAAAATTATACATTCATTATATCAACATTGAAGAATTGCTCAAGTTTTTCTACAGCTTCCTCTTCATCTGGGCCTTTTACTGTTAAAGTAATAACACCGTCTTTGGGGATACTCATTGAAATGATACACATAATTGACTTACCATCAATGTAATCATTTTCATAACCTAACTCAACTTCTGATAAAAAACCATTTGTTAACTGAACAAACTTAGATGCTACTCTTGCATGTAAGCCTAATGGACTTTTTATTGTAAATTCCTTCTTAATCATTATAATGCCTCCTTGTCTATTATATCCAATGCTATTTTTTCGATTTTCTTCATGCGGTGATTAACACCTGATTTGCCTATTGGCGGACTTAACATCTCACCAAGTTCTTTCAAACTCAAGTCTGTATTATTCAGTCTAATCATGGCAATTTCTTTTAGACCATCTGGTAAGGAATCCAGACCTGCATACTGCTCAATAATTTCTATATGCTTTTTCTGCTTAACTGCAGCATTTACCATTTTGTTCAGATTAGCTGTTTCACAGTTTACAAGACGATTAATGTTGTTTCTCATTGACTTAACAATTCTTACATTCTCGAATGACATAAGAGCGGTATGTGCGCCTATGATGTTCAATAGATCCACAATCTGATCACCTTCTTTTAAGTAAACAATGAAGTTTTTCTTTCTGGCAATCACTCTTGCATGTAAGTTGTAAGAGTTAATCAAATCTTTTAACTCATTGGCGTAGTCTTCTCTATGAGTAATTAACTCCAAGTGATAAGACTTTTCTGGATCAGATAAAGAACCCCCACCTAAGAATACACCTCGAATATAAGCCCTTCTACAACATTCATCCTCTATCAGCTTTTTAGGTAGTCCATTGTTGATGACTATGGAGTCATCCTTTTCAACCATGATTTCTAACCTTTTCAAGATGTCTGTTGCATCTGTTATCTTAATCTGATAAGAGTTGTTTTTTCTAAGTACATTGTTTTTAACAACTTCTAAGTCTGTATGAATTCTCATACTTCTTTTAAATAAGACAAAAATCATACGTCCTATTGCCGGGTTTTCGGTTGTTATCAGTAAATCTGTTTTACCCAAACCTCTTAATTGTATGGTACCACTTACACGCACCAAGGCCGATAGTTCAGCCATTTGACAACACTTACTGTCAGAAGTTCGTCTTGCCAACTCATTTTTCGCCTTTGATGAAAAAGACATACTTCACCTACTTTATTGCTTCTAAAGCCTTTCTTATGACTTTTCTTTCGTCATCATACTTGGCCATTTTTACCACTTTACTCGATTCAATGAAAGCAGCTTTTACAAAACCCTCTTCCATTAAAGGTTCCAAATCAAAAGATTTTGCTTCCATCAAATACCACGACACTGTTTTATTGATCATTTGATAATCTGTCCAGAAATTACTAAAAGAATATGATGTTATACCTATATAATCTAATATGATTGCATCTACATTCGTTTCCTCTTTAACTTCTCGAATGGCAGTTTCTTCTAAAGTCTCACCGTTCTCGATTCGACCCTTTGGTAAAACCCAATCACCATTCTTTTTTCTTAACATCAATATCTTATCTTTATAATAGACAATGCCTCCTGCACTGATTACCTCATTCATACTTACACTTCCTTACATACTCTATAAACAGTATAGCATGAACTGAATTATTTTTCACATTTTTAGTATTCTATCAGAAATCAGTCATAATGACAAATTTACGAGAAAAGTAAGAGAATGCCTATAAAGATAGACAGCCCTCCACTGATCTTAGTTAGGCCGATATTCATTTCACTCGGTTCGGCGTTTTTATACTTCCATCGTTCACCAAACATGGCCATCATTTCTGGTTTTATAAGTGATAATATACCAGTCACTATCAAAAAAAGCCCCACAAACTTATTCATGTTCACTCCCTTAACTTATAGATTCCTAAAAACTCTAAAGTCTTTGCGTCAAAAGATATTTCGTAATCATCATCCCCAATAACAACAACAAAGTCCCAGAAGTAGTCTATAACATTATCTGATTCTCTCAGTTTAAAACAAGCATCCTTAATCTTATATGCCTTTAAGTCTTTTTCTAGTATTGTTCTATTGTTATAGTAGTCTTCATAATCAACATGGTCGTAGATATCTTTTATAATCGGTAAAGGAAAACTAACCATTTGTAATTCAATGTCACTATTTTTTACATAGTAAAAGGTAAAATCATCAAATGAAGAACGTTTATGATCCGACCTATACGCATGAACATAACACATGCCATCATAGTCTTCTAACTCTAGATACTGATACTCTGAATAACCAATCTTTTCTAAGTAAGTTTTAACTTCTTTTTTAATGCTTTCTTTATCCGCTTCGCTTATAAGAGCAGTTTTTCTTTCTTTTACATCATTTTGCATCTGTAATATGGATCCATCGCCATACATATAACCTTCAGAATCCTTATAAGAAAATTGAATGCTATCTATAGAACCAACAAAGTGATGCATTGAAACTTCTTCATGAATTTTAATATCATCTTTTTCTACATGGTCATATAAAGCATCAAAGTAGCTAAATAGCTTTTCTCTTAAAAGCTCCTGATCCACCTTGACATTAAGAAATGACATATAGTCTGGATGATCTTTTAAAACATTCTCATAATTCATATCACTGACATCAACCTGCTTCAGATAAAAATGATATGATGCTATTAAAGTCTTTTGTGCATTCAAATATTCTTTCATAGGCATATCAGTATTTTGATAAGCATCGCACAGTTCTTCTAAGTCTGTTAGATAAGCGATAATATCATCTGCTTTTTTATCTAATTTATCTTGGTCTAAGTCTTTTTCAAATAAGACTTCCAAATCATCTAATATACCAATATAGGCAACATGAGTTTCTACATCAATAAAGCGGTTATCAGCTGATATCATATCTAGATGGCCTAATAGCCTTGAATAGCCTTTAGCACTTTCTAACTTGTAGTCTATGCTATCATTAAATGACTGACCAACTATATAGTTTCTACAATATCTAAAAGACATACCTAAAAACATTTGTATTTCATCAAACGCTTCTTTATCTTCTTGATAATCTATCATCCAATAACTACTTGCCACTGTTAGCACCAGTAACAATACGATTAAAATCTGCTTCTTCTTTTTCATTTTAGCCTCCACTTGTATCATAGAATTAAATAAGATGAAAACATATAGTCTAGGGGTTCTGTAATATTATTACAATACTTTTAATATTATTTATATATAACTCATCAAATCAAGTGCTTACTTATAAATACCAATAAAAATAACCTGATTGCTCAGGTTAACTTGTTTGAATTAAATGTCCATCTAGATAGTTTTGCATGGACTGAAACAAAGGGGTAGGTAAATGATCAAAAGAAAACCAGTTCACCTCTGTCAGCTCATCTTTTGCATTTACAGTCACATTACCACTATCATAGTCCGATTCTATCCAAATGGTTATATAATGTTTGCCTTCTTTAAATAAATCATTGGTGATGCCTTTGAATCTTAAGTTCTTAATGTTAATACCAACTTCTTCATTGGTCTCACGTTTGGCACACTCAAATGGATCTTCGCCATAATCTAAGTGTCCGCCTGGACAGGACCAAGTCTCATGACCATGAGAACCAGACCTTTTGATCATCAGGATTTTATCATCCTTCCAAATGAGAACACCAACACCTACTCTAACCTTCAAAGTTCACCTCTTTACAAGAGTTTCGCTTGACCAAACTGTGTTCGATAACAATTTCTTCATCAATCATTTTATCGTTCATCTTATTTAAAAGTGTTCTAAATGAAACCTGTCCTATAAGTTTTGCTGGTTGATTGACTGTTGAAAGCCTTGGTCTTACAACACTAGCCATATCAATGTTATCAAACCCCATGAAAGAAATGTCTTCCGGCACCTCAAACCCCATATCCATTGCACAGTTCATAGCCCCTATAGCCATTACATCACTTGCTGCAAATACAGCTGTAGGTCTATCTTTTAACATCAGTAAGGTTTTCATGTTGTTGTAACCATCTTCAAATTTAAAATAACCTTCTTTGATTAATGATTCATCAATCTTTATACCTGCTTCTGTTAGTGCACGTTTATACCCTTTCAAACGACTAATTCCTGCTGTTATATCTCTCAAATCGCCACTTATCATAGCAACTCTTCTATGACCGAGTTCCAACAAATAATTAGTCGCATCAAAAGCAGCTTGTTCATCATTGATATTAATATTCGGAAGTTTTAAATCATCAATTTTTACACTTGATAAAACCACTGGAAAACTACAGTCCATAAGAAACTTCTTAGTTTCATCATTAATTTTTTCATGCATTAATATTACACCATCGACCCACATTTCCTTAAGCATTTTCATATACTTAAGTTCTTTTTTCATATTCTCTTGTATGTTGCAAATAATAATACTGTAATCTAATTTACTAGCTTCTTCTTCGATTGCAGTTATCATGTTAGCATAATATTGGTTGGTCAAGTCAGGAACTATGATACCAATTAATTTTGATTTTTGCGAAGCAAGACTTCTCGCCGCTTGACTTGGCGAATACTCTAATTCTCTAATTGCTTTTTCAACACGTTCTTTAGATTTCTTACTCACGTGTTCATAACCATTAACCACTCTAGAAACGGTTGAAATTGATACTCCTGCTTTTTTGGCTACATCATCTATTTTTACTTTCATACTGTTTCACCTCAAACTTTACTACTTATATGTTAAGTCTAATGGCAAGTAGTGTCAACTTTATCTACCAATCTTACTCTTATTTAAAAGAGATGATACAGTAGATATTCGTAATGGCTGTTTAATGTATAAACCCTCTCCATACTTAAATCCACCTAATCCACCATAGTAAGATGCATGTTTTTCAACAAAAGGTAAAATTCCTTGTGATTCATAAGATGAAACAACCTTTTCCTTAAGTGAATAAACTTCAGTAATATCTATAATGAGATCAGGTCTATGTGGATTGGTTCTTTGATCAAGAGAAACATACAATACCTGTTGTGGATGCCATGTTTCATTGCCCATGTGTTTTTTTAAGCCAGCAACAAAAACGGCTCTATCAACAGATTGAGAAACAGCTCTATGATCAGGATGATAATCTTCTGAATGAAGTGTTAGAACTACTTTTGGCTTGTGTTCAACCAAAACCTTAATTATGGCATCGACTGTTGTCATGTTAAACTCAACTCCTGCATCTGGAAAATCTAAATTTATACAGACATCTAAATCCATCATCTCTGCTGCTTTTTTCAGTTCTTCTACTCGTGTATTCTTAGTAGCAAAACCACCAGCTTCTCCTTTGGTAAGTATAACTACTCCAGTTTTCTTCCCTTCATTTTTAGCCTTTAACATCATACCAACAACGCTTGATTCATCGTCTGGATGTGCACCTATAAACAAATAATCTAACATACAATACTCCTTTTAACCCTTTATCCCAGTAGAGGCAATCCCCTCTACAATTTGCTTTTGGAAGAAGATAAATATAACTATCATCGGTAAAACTGATATCACAGCCCCTGCCATAACTTGTTCATAATAGGTCGTATGTTCACCTATTAGAAAAGCTAATCCTGCTGATAAAGTCATCTTTTCCATTGATCTATTAACAATAATTGGCCACATTAAAGACTTCCAAGTATTTAAGGAAGTAACTATAGCTAAAGCTACTAATCCAGGTTTTGCTAAAGGCATAATTATCTTGTAATAAATCTGAAATCTATTACACCCATCAATCATAGCAGCTTCATCAAGTTCTTTCGGAATTCCCATAAAGAATTGTCTTAACAAGAATACACCAAATACATTAAATAAACCAGGTATAATCAGTGCCCTTAAGGTGTTTGTACTCTTCAAGGCAATCATTATATTATAATGTGGTATCAGAAAAATTTGACCAGGTATCATCAGTAGTGATAACACAATTACAAATAAAATTTTCTTAAATGGAAACTCCAACCTTGCAAATGCATAGGCCGCTAAGGAACTTACGATTATTTGACCAACAACAACACCTAATACAACTACAAAGGTGTTAAAGTAAAGTTGAATAAACGGAAACTTATCTAATACAATCTTATAATTGATCCACTGTGTTATTTCAGGCAATATTGATGGAGGTATCTTAATCGCTTCTTCATAGGTCTTTATCGAAGTTAAAAACATCCAAATAAATGGACCAATTGTTGCAATGATAGCAATAACCAAACTAAGATAAATCCAAATTCTATAATTTTTTTTCATCTTTCCTCCTATTCATAATGAACCCATTTTTTCTGAAGTACAAACTGTAATACTGTCACTAACAAAATAATCACAAATAACACCATAGAAATTGAGGCTGCGTAACCTTTTTCAAACGCCATGAAAGCTCGATCATAGAAATAATAAACCAATGACATACTGTATTGCATACTTAAAGCTGTTGGTTGAACCATCAAGAATATAAAATCAAAGATTTGAAAGATGCCTATAGTCGCCATAATAGTTACAAAAAAAAGTGTTGGTGATAATAATGGTAATGTGATTAAGAAGAATGACTTTAAGCCACTTGCACCATCAATTTCTGCTGCTTCATAATAGGATCTTGAAATTCCTTGCAAACCAGCAAGGATAATGATCATGTTGGTACTTATCATACTCCATACCAAAACAATGGTAATGGAAATCAAGACAACTTTTGGGTCTGATAGCCAAGCTATTTTCTCAAAACCAAGTTTGTCTAAAATAAAGTTTATGATACCAAACTCGTAGTTATACAGCCATCGCCATAGTAATCCAATGGCTGCTGGCATCGTTACTGCTGGTATAAACAAAGCGGTTCTGAAAAAACCTTGTAACTTAATTTTTGAGTTGATCAACGCAGCTGCTATCGTTGAAAGGATTACAACAGCTGGTACACCTAGTAACACATATTTGATAGTGTTGCTAAGGGCCATATAGAACTTTGGATCTTCGAAAAGACGCTTATAATTATCAAAACCAACGAAGTTTGGCTCTCCAAATGAACTCAAATCAGTAAAGCTGTATAAGATATTCTGAAAAAAAGCATAAAAGTAAAAAACAAGTAAACCAATGATCAAAGGTGTTAAAAATAAAAAAGCTGATCTGATTTCGTTTCTTTTAATTGCGGTATACTTGCCCTTTTTAAACATTTATATCACCTGCATTATTCATATTTAGTTGACTCCTTTCTTAAAATAAAGGGGATTAACATCCCCTTTAAGATTAATCTTCATCGATTATTTTTTGCATTTCTACATAAATATTGTTACAACCTTCTTCAGCTGATATCTCACCAGCAAAAATTCTAGCTGCATTATCATTAACTGGACCAAACCAAACTGTTAAATCTGGACCAGCTGGAAACGGAACAGAACTAGCAACAGCATCAAAGTAAACTTGTGGATCAATTTTTGTAAAGTTCGACTTGTAATAATGTTGTGCTGATGTAAGTGCTGGTATATCAATACCATGTTCAGCTTGGATTTTATTTCCCTCTTCGCCAGTTAGGTATTTAACTAGTTCCCATGCAGCATCAGGATGCTCTGTGTTTTTGTATATTGAATATCCAAGACCACCAATAACGGTTGCATTTGAATCAGCTTGTTTAGGCATTGTAACCATCCCGATATTCCCTTCAGTACCAATTGATGATTCTTCAAAAACTTTAGCCTTCCAAGAACCAGCAAATACAATTGCACCTTTTTGAGAAAGGAATAAATCAGTACCTTTTGTCTCAGATAGTACTGTATAAGGTGCTAATAACTCCTCATCGAGCAAGTCAACAACATTTTGATAAGCTGCTACTGTTTCAGGTTTATTATAACCACTCTTTGTGTAATCTGAGCTGATAACTTCTCCACCCATCTGATAGATAAAGTTAAAGTGAGATGGTTGTGCGTCTAACTCCATTAGTATTGGATATTCGCCAGAATCTGCCGCAGTCATCTTTTCTTTTAACTCAGCAGCGATTACCTTCATTTCATCCCATGTCCATCCCTCTTCCGGATAAGCAACATCATACTTATCAAAGATTGCTTTATTATAAACCACAACTACCGAGTCCATACCTTTAGGAATTGCCCATTGCTGATCTTCATAGTTATACATAGTCTTAACAGCAGGTACATATGCAGACATATCTAGGCTATCTTTTTTTATGTATTCATCTAATGGTAGTAAAACATTACCTGCCACATACTTTGGCATATAAACGTTCATCCAAAATACATCAGGTGCTTCTCCAGCATTAGCGGCTGCATCTAACTTAGTCCAATAGTTTGACCATGGTGTTAACTCAATAGATGCTTCTACTGTTTCACTTTGAGCATTAAACTGATCTACAACTATTTGTAATGCTTCTTTCTGATTTTCATCCCAAATGCCAAGTACTACCTTTTGTTTTTCACCTGTTGCCTGCGAATCACCTGAAGCACACCCTATCAGAGATAAAAGTAGTGCCGCAATCATCATAATAACAATCAATCTTTTTTTCATTTTTCCCCCTTAATATTCTTATTTCTTGTTTATTAAAAATACATTCGTATGTTTAATCTAATAAAGTGCCATTAAGTCATCAATAGCCTCTAAAGTTATGGATGACTTATAGCAACCTAATCCTTGAGTAGAATAACCTCCAAAGATGTTACCATATTTCATACACGTTATGATATCCTTCTCATGAATCAATCCATATGCTATGCCAGTAAGAAAATTATCTCCTGCGCCAGTTGTATCAACAACCTCAAAATCTACAGGCATCTCTACTCGAATGATTTCATTATTTATATAGGTGATGCACCCCTTATCTCCATTAGAGATTACCGGGTACTTTACATACTTTGCTAATTCAATCACCGCTTCTTCAATGGTACTAGTATCTGTCATTTTCATAGCCTCTTTATGGTTCGGTGTAAAAACATCAACGTACTTAAGCATCTCTTTGAACATATCAATATGTAAATCATCGTCCCAACCTGTGTCAAAAATAATTTTAATCCCTCTTTGCTTTAATCTTCTAAGTACATTTAGCTTACCGATAGGTGCAAAAACTACTTTCGAGTCCTTAAGAAAGTCATAAACTATTTCATCTGTTATTTGATCTTCTCTAACATTTTCGTTATAACATATAAAACTTCTATCCTTTTCTAACGAAAGAACTGATGTTACAACTACAGGATTCTTCTCTATTGCATTAAAATTGGTATAATCATTAAAATTCATCTTACTTAGTAAATTGCGTGCTAAATCACTGAGCATATCTTGACCTAAAAAAGTTCCTAATTGACTTTTAACTCCAAGTTGGTTAAGTATAATTGGACAAACCATTGGTCCACCACCGAGCTGCAAGTCAAAATTACTTGCAAACACTTCTTCTCCTTGTTCTGGCAAAGAAGTGATTCCATCGAAAATCAAATCAATGTTCATTTGTCCAAAAGTTGAAAACTGCATCATTCCTGCCACTCTCCTATATATGCCTTATGCGCTTCTAAATATTCATCAACTAACTTTACTGCTAAGTCATAAGAGTTTATTAAGGGATGAATTGTCAATGCTTTTACAGCCTTTGACTTACTTTTCTCCAATATAGCTTCAACCACGTTTCTTTCATAAAACTTAATTGTTCTAATGAGATTTAACTGAAAATCATCCACATGACCAACATGTTTTGGTATTATAGTCCCCTTTTTAATTGTGCAGGAAATCTCTACTACGTCATCATCTTCGAGTCCATTAATAGCTCCTTCGTTTGGTATAGAAAGAACCATTTCAACTGATTTTCCTGAATGATATGCCTTGATAAAGTTTAATGCTACACCAGCGTAACCGCCTTCATCATCTGCATCAAGCATTTCTCGAACTGATGGTACTTGCAATTGCTTAGGTCTTAACTCTCCTGATTCTATAGAAAAATAGTTGTTTTCTCTTATCAAATAATAAGACATAAATATGTTAAATGCTTTATCAAAATTATTCTGAACGTCAACTGTTTTGAGTTCTTTCATCATGTCTTGGTTAACTTCTTTAATCAACTCTCCTCTTGTTTGACCAGCTGATTTAATGGACTTGATAGCCTTATCTCGATAGTAATAGAAATATAGATACTCGTTTAAAAGCATGTTGTTTGATTGTTTAACAAGAGATGGCTCAAATAGTCTCATTTCTGTATCTGTGTAAAGCTTGTCATGATTTAAGAGCTCACCCATCACATCTTTCCCCTTGACACGAGCATCCTTGAACCAAGATAGGTGATTCAATCCAAAACATTTAATTGAAAAATCATTCTCATCTACATCTAGAATTGCTACTAATTGCTTGATAAACTCACTAGGCGCATCACAAATACCATATACATTGTTAAATCCTTTTTTTCTTAGTGCTTGGGTCACAATACCTGAGGGATTAGTAAAATTAAATACCAATGCATCTTTTTTTGCATGCTCCTTTATTAGCTGACAATAGTTTATTAAAACATCAATGGATCTAAGTGCCATCCCAAAGCCGCCTGCGCCAGTCGTTTCTTGTCCTAAAAGGTTATACTTCATAGCAATTCTTTCATCAATAACTCTACCTTCATCTTGTCCAACTCTTAAAGTTGTGATGATGTAATCGGCATCTTTTATTGCCTCTATTGAATCAGTGGTAATTTTAAAATCCAAATCTGGGTTAATTTTGTTTGATATAATCTTTGCCATTAATCCAAACTTATCAAGTTTTTCTTTATCTGTGTCCATAAAAACAACTTCTTTTATACCACCTAAATGTGCACCAAGTGCAATAGATTTTGCTAGAAATGGTGACCTTACTCCGCCACCACCTATTAATGTTAGTTTCATAGTACCTCCTTTTGAAAGCGCTTTCAATAATGAATAAAAAAATATAAGATATCCGATAAATTTTGAAAGCGCTTTCTAAATTTATTTAACACTATCTTATACGTAATGTCAAGAAGTTTTTTGAATTGTGTAACAACTAAAAAAAAAGGACTTAAAGTCCTTTATTTATATGGTCGTTCATAAATTCAACGATTTTTTCTATATCGTGACGCACATAACCTTGTCTGACTTCAATAAAGTTAGACTCAACAACTTTCATATTTTGATCCGAAAAATACTGTCTGTCTTTTCTATTTAGCATCAACATTTTAGAAGCTTCCTTTAAGTAACGTTCTTTAACTTCTTTGGATACTTCTTCATTATTGGCAACAATAAAATCGAAGCGTACTTCAGAATGCTCATAAATTGCCTTAACATGATCGGCTATAGAAAAATCATCTGTTTCACCTGGTTGTGTCATCAGATTGGATAGATATATTTTCTTGGCTGATGATGCAACAATGGCTTCGCTGATGCCAGTCACCAGTAAGTTAGGAATCAGACTTGTATATAAAGAACCTGGTCCTACAAAGATAATATCAGCTTCCTCTATGGCTTTAATCGATCTTGATAATGCAGTTACTTCTAAAGGCTTTAAGAAAACCTTCTTAATCGGCGATCTTTTCTTCAAGACTTGGTAAGGGATCTTGGATTCACCTCTTACAATGGTACCATCTTCAAGTTCAGCTACAAGATGAACATCTTCATTTGTAGCTGGAAGAACCTGACCTTGTACTGCAAATATATCACTGATCTTTGAAATGGCATCTTCAAAGTTTTCTGATATGCCTAGCATGGCAGCAATCATCAGATTGCCAAAGGATTGGTTCTTGTATCTGCCTTCATCAAATCTATAGGCAAACAACTCTTGTAATACGGGCTCTTTACTGGCTAAACCCAGTATGCAGTTTCTAATATCGCCTGGTGGCAACATGGCAAGGTCTTCTCTTAAAACGCCAGAACCGCCACCATCATCTACAACATTGACAATAGCAGTAATTTCCTCGGAAAACAACTTGAGGCCCCTAAGTAATATAGAAAGACCCGTACCGCCACCTATGGCTACAATTTTTACATCATTCATCTAACTGTCCCTATGTGTTATAAATACTCTGTAATTTTCTTTTTTAAGATACTCTGCAAGCTTGTTGGCCATGGTAACAGAACGGTGTCTGCCACCTGTACAGCCAAAGCTTATCACCAGCTGAGTCTTTCCTTCTTTGATATATTGTGGTATCAGAAATGACGTCAAATCTTTAATTTTCTCTAAGAAAATCTGACTTTCATCAAAGCTCATCACATAATCCTGTACCGCTTTTTGATTACCTGTTTTTTCTCTAAGTTCTGATATATAAAATGGATTCGGTAAAAACCTAACATCAAACACCAGATCTGAATCGATGGCAATCCCTTTTTTGAAACCAAAGGAATTACAGATGATTGAGATATTAGGTTGGTTCATATCCTCAGTAAATTTCTCTCTTACTTGGTTTCTAAAAGCATTGATTCCAAGATCTGAAGTATCCATAATGATATCAGCTTCATCTCTTAAAGACTGAAGCATGACCCTTTCCATTTGAATACTCTCAACTAATGTTTGTTCGCCTGATAAAGGATGTGGTCTTCTAAGTTCCTTGTATCTTTTAACAAGGGCTTCATCTGATGCTTCTACATAAAGTATTTTACAATCGTATCCCTTGTTCTTTAATTCTTTATAGCCCTCATGGAAGTCTTCAAAGAAAGCGCCCCCTCTGATATCAATACCTAGGGCAATCTTATCAAGTTCTTCTACCGAGTAACGACAAATTTCAATAAACTTTGAGATCAGTATAGGTGGTAAATTGTCAACGCAATAATACCCCGAGTCTTCCATACTCTTCATGGCAGAAGATTTACCAGCACCAGATAATCCTGTAACGATTACTATTTTCATGAAGCCTCCTCAGCATTTAAAATTCTTGATATAGGAATCCCTGCCTCAAGACAGCGATTTAAACTTTCAGTAAAGACACCGACATTTTCTGGATCATGTGCATCGGAACCTAAAATAAACTTCACATCCGTCTGTAAAGCGATTTTAATTTCCTCAACTGTTAAATGACCGTGTTTGGCATTGACTTCAAGGGCAACATTTTTTTCACTTGCAACTTTCGCAACAGCTAAAACATCAATAGGTCCCTTGGCACCTGGATGTGTAATAGCTGTTAAGTCATATCTATTCATAGCATTTATCAGCATGATTGTGTTCAATTTCTTAGACTTTTCATATATACCCTTAGAATGCTTTGATAAAATGGCATAAGCATGCATTTTTAAGTCCATCAAAAGTTTTCTGGGTGAAGAGCCAAAATGATAGCCACACATAATGATATCCGCTATTTCTAACATATCGTCATCCACATCAATGGTCCCGTCTACGCTCATAAAGTTTGCTTCTAAACCTAGAAGGATTTGAATGTCCGGATAAAGCTCATTTAAACGATCTATTTCTTCACGCATTTCTTTGTAACGAGATTTTTTTATACCATAAAAGGCATGTCCGGGACCATGGTCACTGATGGCAATGGTCTTTAAACCTTTTGAAATAGCAGCTTTAACATTGTCTTCAATAGAACCAGACCCATGACTAAAAGTCGTATGTGTATGATAATCGGCAATTATCTTCATATTTAGCCTCCTAAATGCTTTACCTCTGTTTCTAGTAAAACACCATACTTGTCTAAGACAACCTTTTGTACCATTGTAATTAAATCTAAAACCTCTTTACATGTGGCTTGTCCTCTGTTGACTACAAAGCCACAATGTTTTTCTGAAACCTGTGCGTCTCCAATTCTAGCACCTCTTAAACCAGAATCATCGATTAACTTACCAGCATAGTAACCCGGTGGTCTTTTAAACATTGAACCTGCTGACGGTAAAGTCAAAGGCTGCTTAGAAGTTCTTCTTTGAGTAAAATCTCTTGTTTTTTCTGAGATGACTTCTGGATCACCAATTTCAAACTGATAAGTTGCTTCAAGAACTATATAGTTATGAACCTTCACATCACTCATTCTGTATGAAAAATGCATATCTTCATTTTTTATATCTTCAATGCTACCATCTTCTTTTAAAACTTTAACTGATACAACACAGTCTTTCATTTCACCATCATATGCACCAGCATTCATGGTAATGGCCCCTCCTACAGTGCCTGGAATGCCACTGGCAAACTCAAACCCAATTAGAGATTCTTTTGCAATAATCTTTGACAAGGTTGAAAGCAAAATACCGGCTTCAGCTCTTACCTGATTGCCTTTAATGGTTACATTGGCCAAATAATCTGCCAGTTTAACAATAACACCTGAAAAACCTTCATCCTCTACTAATAAGTTAGAACCATTGCCCATAACATAATATTTGGCATTGTTGTCATTTAAGATATCTAGTACTTGCTTGACTTCATCAATACTTGCAATATCAACCAAAAGCGCTGCTGGACCACCAATCTTAAAAGACGTATGGTCTTTCATAGGTGTATCTACTAGCAGTCTTGAAGCGTCTACTACTTCATTTATTTTTTCATATAAGCCCTCTATTTCATTAAAAGACTTACCTTCATGTAATTTTACCATTATCTTCTCCTTTAACTCCTACATTATACCATACTATCGATATTTAATCTCAATTGAAATGCAAATCTTCCTACTAATAAAAACAAGAAAAAGACAACTCTCATTGTCTTATTCGTAAAAGTATTCGCCATGTATGATTCTGATTAAATCTTCTGATTTTGACTTAAACGGCGCATTGTTAAAGTATAAACTGTAACCTATGTTGTTGACGCCTTCTAAAGCCTGTGATGCTGCCTTGATAGCCATATCGGATGGTTCTAAAGTTTTAAAAGATGACTTGTGAGCCGGTGGAAACTGAACGTAACGGTCGATTTGAAAAATGACTTCTTCAACTGTATTTGGAAAACGTTCATCCTTGACTCTATTTAATACCGTATTGGCTATAGCAAGGGCCATCTCATAATCTTGACTGCCTGATTCTACTGTCACAATTTTTGCTAACCAATAGAAATCCTCTTCTGAATAACTCTTTGTTTCAATAAAATCTTCTGGCACTGTATAGCCCGTTTTTGTTAGATTTAAGATATACATTTTTTCATCATATACAGTCTCTAGATCAAAATAGCTTTCAAATAAATCTAAGGGCACCATGGTCTTATGATTAACTAAGATCGGTTGGTGACTCAGCTTGGTAAACTGGCCATTGATTCTAGCAGTATCATTATCAATTTGAAGTTCAATGACATGATCCTCATATTCTATTTTTGCAATTCTTAAAAGTTCGTTCCATGAAATTGTGCCTCCAAGTGCTTTTGTAAGGGCACTTGCTTCTACATAAATGACATCTTCGATGAGTAAGTGATTTTGATCCGACTTGATGTAGTCACCATTTAACTTAAGAGTCACAGCCGTTTCACCAAATGCAAGGGACATACTCATCATACATAAGACCAAAGCCATGCATATAAATTTCTTCATGTTACACCTCCAATAGGTGTATTATATATCAGATTCACCTAAAAGCCATCATATCATGGCTTATGTAAAAGAAATGTCATAAGAAGATCTTACTTTTCTACTGTAAAAACATCCTTTTCCCCGTACTCTATAACAGTGATTTCATCGCCAATACGAATGGTACCGCCTTTTAGTACGCGGGTAAATATCCCCTCTTTTGGCATGACGCATTCGCCAGTGATTTGTTTGATTTCGCAGCCTGTATGGCACTCCTTACCGATCTGAGTCACTTCGTGTTTGGTTTCACCAATGGTTAGAATCGTTCCAACTGGTAACTCATACAAAACAATGCCTTCAGTTAAAAGATTCTCGGCAAAATCACCTGGTTTCAAATGATCCAGACCCTTTGCAATCATTTTGTCAACACTCTCTTGACCAAGCAAGCTGACTTGACGATGCCACTTACCTGCATGTGCATCACCTTCTATACCATACTCTTCAATAAGCACAGCTTCACTGACAGGCTTTTTTATCACACCTTTTTTTTCACTTAAGTTAATCGATAGTAATTTTGCCATCTAGTCCTCTTTTCTCTCAAACACACCACTTTTACCACCAGTTTTCTTTAAAAGTTTAATCTCACCAATGACCATATTTTTGTCAACAGCCTTACACATGTCGTAAATAGTAAGAGCCGCTACACTCACCGCAGTCAAAGCTTCCATTTCAATACCCGTTTGACCTGAAGTTTTAACAGTCGACTTTATTTCTATCTTTGAATTTACTTCATCAACTGAAAAGATCAAGTCAGCACCTGATATGAAAATATTATGACACATAGGGATCAGATCACTTGTCTTTTTAGCTCCCATAATACCTGCTATTTGAGCAACAGATAAGACGTCTCCTTTTTTCATATCGTTATTATTTATCTTTTCAATAATTTCCTTACTAACATGAATTTCACCATAGGCAACAGCGGTTCTATCAGTCATCTTTTTATCAGATACATCAACCATTTTCGCCTTACCCTCATCATTAAAATGTGTAAAAGTCATTTAACCCCCTATACGATTCATGTCTCTTTTGATGGGCATGTAATCTTCGTCGTTCATGCCATGAGCTTTAGGTTTCTTCCAAATAGCCTCTTTCAAAGCTTCTTCTAAGTCTCCTTGATTTCTGATAATGTTCATCAAATCAATCTCTGAATCAGAATGCAAACAAGGCTTTACCTTACCGTCTGATGTGACTCTAATCCTGTTACAATTGTCACAGAAAGAACAAGATATTGGATTAATCAGTCCTACTCTGCCCAAACCATCCTCAAGTTTATAATATTTGGCTGGCGACCCTAAATCTTCTGTCACCACAGGCAATAACTTAGCAAGTTCTAAAACCTTTTCGCCAGATACAAACTTGTCATGACTCCACTGGCTGGCTTCACCTATTGGCATAAGCTCGATGAAACGCACATCAATAGGGTGGTCTTTAGTAAGGTTTACAAAGTCCACAACCTCATCAATGTTAAAGCCTCCTATTAGGACCACATTGATTTTTAACTTCATTTTCTTGTCCAGAATACGTTTCATGCAGTCAAGAACTGGTCCCAGTTCACCACCCCTGGTGATTTTTCTGTACTTGTTTTCATCCAGGGTATCTAAAGACAGATTGATGCGGTCCAGTCCAGCTTCAACTAAATCATCTAACATATCTCCTAGCAAGATACCATTGGTGGTCATAGTAAGCTCACGTATACCATCAATGCATTTGATTTCTCTTACCAAGTCAACAATCCCTTTTCTTATAAGGGGTTCACCACCAGTTAATCGTACTTTTTCAATACCGAGTTTTGCTGAAATTCTTACAATTCTAAGCATTTCCTCATGCCTTAAGATATCTTGATGTGTCTTCTTAGAAATACCTGACTCAGGCATACAATATTTACATCTTAGATTACATCTGTCTGTTACTGATAATCTTAAATAATTGATTTTTCTATCATAGCTGTCTTTCATAAAACCTACAATTCTATTGTCTTACCAATGTTTTCAATCCTATAACCACCAAGTTCATTCAATTTCTCTGCGAACTCTTCCGACTGAATGACCTCTTCAAAGCGTTTAAACAGTCGTGTCTCGTAAAATGATTTTTTTACAACAAAATCATAGGACTCTTCACCAATTGGAATAAAGTCTAGATCCATCACATGGGCAACAGACTCAATCCCCATACCTAGGTCCGCAGAGCCAGATTTTACAGCTGATGCTACCGTCATATGAGTCGTCATTTCTCTTTCATAACCTGTAATGGAAGTCTTATCTATCTTTTCAACTTTTAAATTATAATCCAGTAAAAGTCTCGTTCCTGCGCCTTTTTGTCTGTTGACAAAGACAAGATCATCTCGAGACAAATCAGAGATACCCTTAATGTTTTTAGGATTTCCCTTAGGCACATAGAGACCCTGAATACGTTTGATACCTTCTATCAATAGAACATCATGTTCTTTTAAATACTTGTTTAAAAACGATACATTGTAAACCCCAGTATCTGCATCCAATAAGTGGACAGGTGCTAGATGGGCTTCTCCCTTCATCATGGCCATAATGCCCCCCATTGAGCCCACATGAGTTGAACTTAAGGTTGCCTGGTCTAACATATCACCTAATATATCCATGATGATATCATGAGAACCTATGGATACGATGGTCTGCATGATATCAGACATGTCTCTTAAAAGTTCTATTTCCACCTCAGTCCCTGCTTCATAACCCTCTACCGATTGTGGTACAACACAGATACCATCCGCCTTAACTAGAGACATGGTCACACCTGCACCTCTAGAAAGAGGCGTTGCAATCATCTTGTTTTCTACCAGACCAAGTTTCATTCTTACATACTCTTGATGTTTAACAGACGACATGAGTCTTTTGGACAAGATCGCCTTTACCTTTGAACGTTCTCTATGAATTTGACCATACCATAAGTCCATCATGGCATTAACATAAACATCAAATACAAAGAAGGCGGATACAGGATACCCCGGTATACCGATAACCGGTTTATCTTGAATAGTACCTAAAATGGCAGGCTTGCCTGGTTTGATGGCAACACCATGAACCAAGACCTGACCCAGTTCCTTGATAATACTTACAGTGTAATCTTCTGTGCCTGCTGAAGATCCCGCATTAATGAGAACAATATCATGTAAAGAAACCATCTTCAAAATATGATTTTTTAAAGCATCGTAGTCATCTTTTATAGATGTATAACGTACAGGCTGACCACCCATCTTATGAACCATGGCTTCAAACATCCTAGAGTTTGAATCGATGATTTCACCAGGTATCAAGTCCTCTTTTGGTTCAACAATTTCAGTACCTGTTGGCAAAATACCTACACTAGGTTTTCTGATAACTTCTATTTCAACAATACCACCTGATAACAAGGCGCCAATATCTACTGGACGAATCAAATGACCTTTAGGAAGAATCATTTCAGCCTTGACAATATCTTCACCAATTGGTCGAACATGCTGCCAAGGCGATGCCGCTTTAATTAATTCAATGGTCTTATCATCTATAACTTGTACATCTTCAATCATAACAACTGCATCATAGGGATCTTCTATAACATCACCTGTATCGACATACTTAAAATCTCCTTCTTTAAACTGTCTAGGATGCATTTCATCAATGCCGTAAGTATCAACAGCTTTGACCATGATACCGTCCATAGCTGAGGCATTGTAGTGAGGAGAAGAAACTCTGGCAAATACAGACTTAGCCGTATACCTGTCCAAACTCTCTTCAACCAATATCGTCTCATGCTTCACAAGATGATCAAGAGCTATATTGTCAAAATACAGTTTCTTGGCATCTTCTAATTTTAAACTTGATAAATATATATTTCTCTTCATCTTTCACCTACTCGAATAAATATGCTGTCACTTGACTGCCTGAAGCTATACCTTCAGTATCCTTTGGTATTCTTATATAACCATCAGCCTTAGACATCATAGTAATCATACCTGATTTACCATGAACAGGTACAATCTCACCATCTATTACTTTCACCATAATAAAGGTTTCTCTTCCAGGAGCTGCATGTACATTCTGACTTAAGATACCTTGAATACTAAAAGGACTCGTATCTCTTTGGAGTGAAAAATACATTCTCAGAAGCTGGTCTAAAACGACCATTGCAGAAACCGGATGACCTGGTAAGCCTAGGACCATCTTATTATTAACCTTACCTACAATGGTTGGTTTGCCGGGCTTGACAGCCAGTCCATGAATCAAAACCCCGTCATCTTGACTCAGTTCATCTATTATATCTGCTGTATAGTCTTTTTCTCCTACAGAAGAACCACCTGAAATTATAGTAATATCAGATGTCTCATTACCTTTTCTTACAGCTTCTTTGATTTCTTGTCTTATATCTTTTAAAACTTCTTGTTTAATAACCTCTATGCCAAACTGATTGAGCTTGCCTGTCAAGGTATAAGTGTTGATATCATAAACCTGCCCAGTTTCTAAAGGCTGGTCTGTAGTAATCAGTTCATCACCAGTAGAGATGACGGTTGCCGTCAGCTGCTTATATACCACGACCTCGAAAACACCTGTTGCAGCCAGACTACCAATATGACGCGGTCTTAAAAGCTGATGTTTTTTCAGTATCGTATCACCCTTTTCAACGTCCGCTCCTTTAGATATGATGTTTTGAAGAGGTGCTGCAGTTGCTAGAATTGCTACAGTATTTTCAGCCATCTTTTCAGTGTATTCAATCATGACCATGGCATCCGCTCCGTCTGGTACCATTCCACCAGTAGGCACATACATGGTTTGTCCTTCAGAAACAGATAGACCTGATAAAACACCCATTTCCACTGAGCCAATTAAGTCTAGTAACATCGGCATGGTCTCAGATGCACCAGATAAGTCTGATGCTAAGACTGCATAACCATCTACTGTTGATCTTCTAAAACTAGGCACCTGAATTTCTGTCTTAACATCCTCTGCAAGGACTCTATTTAATGCTTGATTGATGCTTACAACTTCAGTTTCAAAAGTAAAATTATTCTTCATAACTGCTTCAGCTTCACTTAATGTATGTACATTGTATAATCTCATCCTGTCTCCTTAAACATACTGTAAACTTTCATGTTCCAACGCCTTTTCAGGCTCAGATATTTCTACTATTTTTCCTTCAAACATGACTGCAACTTGCTTGCACATCCTAGTCGCTTGATTTAAATTATGGGTTACAAGTATCATATTTATATCTAAAGACTTAAGTATTTCTTCAATCTGACGTGTAGATTTTGGATCAATATTAGCAGTTGGTTCATCTAAAAAGATCCACTTAGGCCCAAATGATAGTGCTCTTGCAAGATTAACCTTTTGAGCCTCTCCACCAGATAACTTAAGGGCATTCATATGACTTAAGTGTTCAATGTCAAAGAGCTTTAAAAGTTCATCTACTCTTTTATCTATTTGGTCTTTGTCCCACTTTCTAAACTTTAGTGGTGAACCTATATTTTTTCTGACACTTGTATTAAATAGGTGTGGCTTTTGAAAGAGATAAACCATCTGGTCTAAGTCTACACCCGTTTCTATGTGCCCCAGTGTTTTTTCTTCTAACTGTGCAATCATCTTTAAAAGAGTAGACTTGCCTGAACCATTACCACCAATAATTCCAAAAATCATCTTGTCAGGTATTTGAAGTTTGTCAATATCCACCACGCGTTTATCGTCGTATTCTTTTATCAGCTTGTCAATTTTAATCATCGTAAACACCTACATATTTATGAAGTATGCCATTGACAATAAAGACAATTGTTAAAAGCACAATACCAAGCGCTATAGATACTTCATAATTTCCCATAGAATTCTGCATGACGATATAAGTGGTCATGGTCCGTGTTTCATCCTTGATGTTACCACCAACAATAAATACGGCACCAACTTCAGATATAGCCCTTCCAAATCCAGTAATAACAGCGATTAACATAGACCTTTTAAGTTCTTTTATTAAGATCCATAAAGTCTGCATCCTACTTGCCCCTAAAGTTTTACAAGATAACATGATTACCCTACCATGGGCAGTAACAGAATTGAAAATATTCCCTAAAATAATCGGGATTACAAGTAGCGTCTGAGCGATGATCATGGCTGTAACTGTAAACTTAATATTTAAATAACCTAGCGGTCCTTTTCTTGCTAAAAACAGAAAAACAACTAAACCAAGTACCACGGGCGGTATACCCATAAATGCATAAGTAACTCTCGTAAAGAGCTTTTTACCTCTAAAATCATGCAAACCTGTTACAATACCAAGTGGTATAGAAATTCCTGATGCAATGGCAACAGAGGTCAGTGATACCAAAAGAGATAATCCTATAATGCTGTACATTTCCAGATCCCCTGAAAATATAAGGAGTAAGGCTCCTTTTAATCCTTTAAAAATATAATCCATATTTCCCCTAACGCTTAAACAACTTCCTAATTAAAGTCTAAAGGTAATTATCTAAATTGCGTCTGTTGCAGTAAGACAAGGAAAATACTGCCCTGGCAGTATTTTCACTATTAATTAAAACTTTTTATATAAATCCAAATATGAACTACTGAGCATTAGGTATAAAAAGTGGTTGACCAAACTTCTCTATACCAAACTCGCCAATCATGTCTTGAGTATCTTTACTCAACAACCACTTAACGAACTCATCTGCTTCATCAGCATTGATCATATCGTTTTTATTAGGATCTACTGGAATAACACCATATTGATTGAATAAAGAAGAATCACCTTCTATGACAATCTCTAAATCCAAATTATCCATCATCGCTAAATAAGTTGCTCTGTCAGTCATGGTATAAGCATTCATCTCATCTGCCATGGTTAATGTGTCACCCATACCTTTACCAACTTCTACATACCAGTCTCCAGAAGGTTCTAAACCAGCTTGATCCCAAATAGAAAGTTCTTTCTTATGGGTACCTGAATCATCTCCTCTTGAAACAAATGTAGAGGCTGAAGTAAGTACAACTTCATAAGCTTTTTTTACATCGTCTTTGATGTCTTTTAAACCAGCTGGATCGTCTTTAGGACCTACAATAACAAAGTCATTATACATAACATCAGAACGGCTTACACCATGCCCTTCAGCTATGAACTCTTCTTCAGCTGATTTGGCATGAACCAATAAGGCGTCCGCTTCCCCATCTCGACCCATTTGAAGTGCCGCGCCTGTACCAACTGCAATGACGTCAACGTCAATACCTGTCTTTTCTTCAAAATCTGGAATGATATGATCTAGTAGACCACTGTTTTGTGTAGATGTTGTTGTTGCTAAAATAAGTCTTCTTTCTTCTTGCTGGCAGCCCATAAATGTTGTTAATATTAAACACATAATTAAGGCAGCTGCTAAAAATTTCTTCATAAAACCCCCTATTGTCTAACTTTTCCGAAAATTAATCCAAAAGGAGCACTTTCCTTTCCAAACGGGAGGCCATATAATTTCTTAAATGACCCATCGGTTAGAATCTCATAGTCCCCCTTAGAGATAATAACTCGGAAAATATACTTCAAAGGTATTATATCATAAATTGGCTTATCATAACCATAGCAATTTTACATATACTATAATTTGTTCAATGTTGTTTCATCAAACTTTTCTATCACTTTAATTGCCAAGTCTAAAGTTGACTTATAATCCTCATAAGCAGAAATACCAAAATGTGTATGGGCATATCTTACTGGTACACCAAATACCAAAGTTGGTACAGCTTTATCCATTAAATGAATCTTGCCTGCATCGGTACCACCACCTTGTCTGATAGCATCTTGGAACTTAATATTACCTTCTTTAGCAAGATTTCTAGCCATGCTGATAAAACGGGGATTTCCCACCATTGAGTTATCTCTGTGTCTGATCTGTACACCCTTTTTCAATACACCTTGTGCTTCATAGTGACCTCTATGAGAATCATCCGCTGGTGTACCTTCAAATACAATGGCTGCATCAGGTTGGATGATTTTAGCTGTTAACTGTGAACCTCTTGTGCCTACTTCTTCCTGGCTTGAAATTGCGCCAACGATGTTTACCTTTAAGTCCACATCCTTCATAGCAAGCATGGTTTCTACTACTAAAGCACAACCCAAACGATTGTCAAATGCCTTGCCTATAAAGGTATCATTCTTCTCTATGTATTCAAACTTTGCATAAGGTACAATCGGTGCACCAGGCTCTATTTTAAAGGTCTCTACCACTTCTTCATAAGAAGAGGCACCAATATCAATCAACATATCAGCGATTTCTACTATCTTAGTACGCTCTGCTGGTTTCATAAAATGAGGTGGTTTTGAGGCAACGATGCCTGTTAAGTATTCACCATCTGAATTTCTAACACAAACCTTGCTGGCACCAACATTCTGTGAAAACCAACCGCCAAGTGCTATAAATCTAATAAGGCCATTAGCTTGTATAGACTGGACCATAAAGGCTACCTCATCAGAATGGCCATCAAGCATAATCGTAGGCTTCTTTTCATCAAAATTTTTAGGATAGATGACTAGGTTTCTCATTCTATCTTCTTTTAAGTCAAAATCATCGCCAAGATAGTCCCTAATCACACCAATCACTTCATCTTCAAATCCTGGTGCACCAGGTGCATCAGAAAGTGCTTTTATAAATTCTAATTGCTTGTTCATTTTAAATTCCCCCTGTAAAATAATTGTAGCACATAATTTAATTCGCATCACTAAACAAATTGATTTTATCATAGAAATCCAGACATAATTGTCTTGTCGACAACAAAAAAACATCCCGAAGGATGTTTAATCTAAAAATACAATTTTTCATACATGTCATCAGCTATTTTGTACCAAGCCTGCACATGATTTTCCATAAAGAAATAGTGTCTCACATAAAAAAGTTCAAGGATACCTAAAATAAGCGCTATTGTCATCAAACCAATATTTATGGTTATATAGGCCAGAGTTAAGCTTAACAAGAAAACAATCGTTGTCAAACAAAGTACGATTAAATGTATCAATCTTTCATGCTGCATAAATGCAATCTGCTGAAGATGATACTTATAAACCACTTCACTTACTTCTGATTTTTTTAAAAACAAGTCATGTTTCTTTACATAAGCTCTCATAATACCACCTATAATTGCTCCATTATGTCATAAACCAATCTTTCAGTTTGATCCCAGCCTAGACAGGCATCTGTTATAGACTGACCTTTTACAGTACCATTTTCACTTTGCTTGCCCTCTACCAAATAAGATTCAACCATCAAGCCTTTGACCATCTTTTTAATAAGTGGATTGTAGTTTCTAGACTTCATTACCTCTAATGCAATTCTAGGTTGTTCCTGGTATTGCTTCATAGAATTAGCATGATTGGCATCCACAATTAAAGCTTGATTTAAGAGTCCTCGCTCACCATATTTTTCTGCAAGATACATTAAGTCTTCAAAGTGATAATTGGGTATGTTTCTACCATACTGATTGACTGCACCTCTTAAAATACCATGTGCTAATGGATTACCCGAAGTTTCTACTTCATAACCATTATAAATGAAATTATGGCTAAGTTGACCCGCTTTTATAGAATTAAGCATGACAAGTAAGTCGCCACTTGTTGGATTTTTCATACCTACTGGTACTTCTACACCAGAAACAGTTAAGCGGTGTTTTTGGTTTTCAACAGATCTCGCACCAACTGCTATGTAGCTTAACAAGTCTTCTACATAAGGATAGTTGGTCGGATACAACATCTCGTCTGCAGATGTTAAACCGGATGCTTTTATGACCTTCATCTGAAGGGAACGTATCTTTCTTATTCCTTCTAACATATCAGGCGCTTGATTAGGTATAGGCTGATGAAGCATGCCTTTATAGCCTTCTCCTGTTGTTCTTGGCTTGTTGGTATAGACTCTAGGAATCATCAGTATTTTATCTTTTACCTTATCCTGTAGTTTACCTAACTTACTTACATACTCTAATACAGATGACTCACAATGAGCAGAACATGGACCTATAATTAAAATAAACTGATCACTTTCACCAGTAAATATCTTCTTAATTTCTTGATCTCTTTTTTCCTTTATTAACTTTAACTCATTTGATAAAGGCATGATTTCTTTAACTTCATCTGGATGTGGAATTTTTTGAATGTATTTAAACATATGCCTCCCCCTTTTTTTTATATTTCGCCCATCATAACACAAGCAAAAGTTGGTGACAAGTTGACTTTTTTGAAGATTTACACAGATAATTGAATTTTTATGCAAAACCCATTAAAAACTTACATCATTAAAAAAACTAACTCTCAATTTTACAATACTGGTTACAGGATCTATATGCATTGTAAACTAAAAAATACTAAAGAGCGTGATTTCTATCACGGACTCTTTAGTACCATATGAACTATTTTGATATAAGTTAAACACTTATTATCTTTTCATCTGAGGAATTTTCTGATTCTTGTTCGGCCTCCAATAAGGAAGTATTGAAAAACCCCCTCAAACTGACACATGTACCCAAAATTCCTGTGATAAAAAACATCAATGCCATGCCCATGCCTTCACCACTCTTAAAGATGAAGGACAGATAATTCGGTTCACTCGTCATAAAAGGTTCAAAAACATAATCGGCTAAAATGCCTCCAATAAGCATGCCAATCGGAATCATACCCGATTTCATTGCATATTTAAAAGAAAAAGCACATCCCTGCATTTCTACTGGAATTATGGTGCGCCAAAAATAACTTTCATTCGCAATCAGTGGAGGTATGAATACACTAGTAAGAAAGCCAGCCATGCCCCATGTCCACATTGAGTTACCAAATGCAAACAGAAAGTCACCTAAAAAGAATGATAATCCTGCGTATAAAAACATTGTCCTCACCTTGCTTTTCATGGTCGGCATTATGACCACTATCAAGCCACCGATAATACCACCGAGTCCAATGGCCCCATTGACAAATCCCAGTATTTTTACATTGTGACCCGTTCGAGCCAAAATCATTGGGGAAAGTATATTGAAGTAGGTCAATCCAGCTAAAAAGTTAATGAAAGCCATAAATAACAAGAGTTTCTTTAGTAGTATAGAGTCCCATATTATCGAAAAGCCTTTTCGCAACTCCTGCAAATGATGCATCAAACAAAACTTTTGCCCTTTCTCTTTTGAATCAAAGGGTATTTTAACCATAAATGCTAGTGTCAAAGTAGAAAAAGCCAGTGTAACAAAATCAATAAATATAACAACACTCATATCTGTCAAAGCCAAGAAAAATGCTGCAAAAATTGGTGCCAACATCTGTATTTTCCCATTTGAAAAAGACTGCATGCCACTTGCTTTAACATAATATTTTTTTGGAACAATCAAGCTGACAGCAACATCACTTGCAGGATATTGAAAACTCGACAAAATACTGCTAAGAAAATTCAAGCTATATATATGCCATATTTCAAGTGAATCTGCTCTTAAAAGCAGAAATAATGTTAAGGTACATACCCCAGCACCTATGTCAGAAATAAGTATGATCGCCTTTTTATTCATCCTATCAATCAAAGGGCCAAGGAAAACTCCTAGAAACATTTTAGGAGCCATAATAAGCATTCCAGATATAAAAAGTGTCAGTGCACTCCCTGTTCTTTCAAATGCCCATATTGTAATAGCAAAGCTTGTCATGGAACTTCCTAAGGAAGATACAGACTGTCCTAGCCATATTGAAGTTCTCATGATTAAAATCACGAGATTCCTTAGGAGATTAGCAAACTGCCCTTATCCTAATTGGCACCTCCATGACGCCTCTGTTCCATCCGCCTTTCGCATTTGGAAATACTTTTCTTATGATATTAAATGCTGCATTAACATCCGCATTGATGATTATGCCTGTTTTTGTCCTATACAAGCCTCTTTTTATACGCTTACCTGAAAACTTATAGGTCTTCTTATTATTCTCATCATAGACTGGTAGTTCATCACCATCTAAGAATGATGCTTTCGATGTATAACTTTCTTCAGTAACGTTTAATTTGATGCCAGCATCACTTGCTTTGTACTCAAGTACATCTATGAATCTTTTGAATGGGATTGTTGTAAAGTTTTGATTGTTTTTCTTTCCCATATTACAAGCTTGTTTAAATCCTTTGTTATAACCAATTACAATGGTGTCGATACCATGCTCTACAGCATAATCTATAATATAACGACTGGATTTATGTAAAAAGTCTTTTACCTTAGCATTTCTTTTTTCATCTAATCGATTCAACTGTTTTGAATGATACTGACCTTCACCTTTTTGTTTGCCATTTCTCAGGATGCTCATTAAACCTGCGCGTTTCTTATTATAGTATTGATTGATGCTTTTAAGTCCTTTACCATTTACAATAACTGGTCGCTGACCAACATTGTTTACAATAGTTGCAAAGTTATTTACACCGATATCAATACCCAATAGACGCTTACTTTCATGTGACAGTTCTTCTGATTCACCAAGATCCAGTACAATCTCAAGTGTATAGAAACTTGAACCTGGCACAATACGCACTTCTTTTAGTTTGAAATTTTCATAGTCCATGCATTTTGTGATATTCAATTGATAGTCTGTTTTTGGAAATCTCAAATATTTATCTTTTCTATGAGGATCCTTATCGTCTTTTATCACACATACCTGATTGGACAAAACCACAACATATCTGCCATTTTTCTTTTTATATTTTGGTATTTTAGGTTCATCTTCTAACTCACCTTTTCTGTAGAGTTCCATTAACTTAAAATAGCTCTTCCATGCTCTAATAACTTGTTTGATTGTATTCTGATTCGTATGAGCTGGTAGAAATCTATAATCTACTTGATCGATGTACTTGAAGTAAGCGTCTAATAGATTATAAGTAACAATCTTATTGTCTTTTGATAGCAAATTAAACTGCACTGGTTTCTGAGCTTTTTTACCTTTCTTAACTTTTTTCTTGTAACCTTCCTTAAGCTTCTTGTTAATCAGAGGGATTTTCTCATTAATGTCATTGATGACTTCATCTTCATTTTTATGACGCTTGCTCTTACCTATTCCTGAAAACACTTGTCTGAAATGATAGTTGCTTGTGTTAAAAAGATTCTTTGAGTTAAAACACATTTCATCACAATAATTATACATATCATGACCTGATTTAATCCTAATTTGTACTGTTCTGTAAGTACCTTTTTTACTCATTTGTTCACCTCCTCTCTCTCTAATATTATACCATGTTTTAGGAAGAAAGAACAAGTGTTCGCATTTGGTTTTAACAGTTTTTGTTCCGTTTTTTTTGATCAAAGTTATTTATACCAACTATTAAATCCGATTCATCTCATGTTTAAAAACACGTGTGTTCTCGGATTTTTTATAAAACGAAATTCTTTAGTTTAGTAATATCTTTAATAAAACTCATTGTCATTCTCCTTCATAATAGTTTTCAACATTTTAATATTACGAAAGCAAGACAATGACTATTGAATCTTTTAGTTAGCGGTTAATCTTAAAAGCTCCATACAGCCACCGCAGCTTCCGAATGGAGCTAAAACATTCACAGTTGTCTCATATTTGATTTTTACTAACATAAATATCCTCCTAAATACATAATTATCTTAACACTAAAGTAATATGATTTAGTTTTACAAATTAATTAAACTCATAAATTTTCAATAACTTCTAAAACAATAAATCAGTAGTTACTTGCTATTGTCAAGATAAAAGATAGTCTGACCATTATAGATAATCAGGCTAAAAGTCTTCAAATATGTGTTGGTGCAGTATTTGCATACCTAATTTTGCACCTTATCATATAAATAGACTTTCTTCTGCAAATTCTCATTTATTCTTACCGACATAAAAATGACATTTCTTATTAATATGCTTAATTGAATTATTCTTTGTTACCTCCTTTCTATGACTAACTTATATAATTTCCCCACTCTCTCTATTAACCAATAGATCTTTAAAGCCACTTGTAAATATTGACTCAATAACATCTTTCAAAATTGGATGATTGTGATTGTGTCATATACTATGTGCTTTTCTACTCAAATGATAGTTTTTTAATTCCATCGACACCTCCGTGAAATCCCCCCAACCTCTCGTACAACTTGACATAAACGGAGATCTAATATAATATATGAATATATTCATGAATGCATTCATATTTATCTTTAAGCTTTATACGATGCTCATTAACTCAGATAAAAGGAGGTTCCAATGATCAGAAGATTATTTTTCAAGCTCATCATTTTTATAATAAGTGGCGGATCGATGTTTGCAAAAAAAGAGAAAGTGGAAATACCCACGAATGCCAAATGGTATGATGACTATTTTACTTATGAGTACATTGATGATAATACCATTGCCATTGGAGAGCCAAGGTACTATCAGAAAAACTACTCCTATCTCCTCCTAGGCACAATTAAAGCCATACTGTTTGATTCAGGAACAGGATATCATAACATCGAACCTCTGGTTAGAAGCCTTACAAAACTGCCAGTCATATCAATACCAAGTCACTTTCACTTTGACCATCTTGGACAGATCAATGATTTTGAAGAAACTTTATTATGTAAAATCCAATTGGAAAATCAAATCTTGTCAGAAAACAAATGTTTGACTCCTACTGAAGATTCCTTTCTAGGTAAAGTTGAAGGTGTAACTCCTCCTCAAATTCATTATGATGATGTATTGGAAGCAGATGCTACTTTAGATATAGGCAATCGTAGTGTAAGAGTCATACCAGTTCCTGGCCATGCCAGAAACTCAATTGCATTGTATGATGATCATTCTATGCAGTTGTTTATAGGTGACTATATGATGCCTGGTATCCTCGGAATCAGTAAGCTATTGGTTCCCGATGGCAGCCTTGATGACACGATTGTGACTGCCAATCATCTTGCTGAAACTGTTCAAAGGGATACAATCATATATTGTTCTCATGCATTAGATTACACACTTCCTGTATTACATTACAGAGACATACAGGACCTAGCCGATTTCTTAAACAATAACAGTTTCAGACAGAACATGATACCCAAATATAAAAGGATCAATGATAATATGAAATTATTCTTTTAATTGAAAGATTTGCCACTACGAAGGAGACTATATGACATCTAAACGAGAGGAAAAGAAAAAGTATTTCACACAAAAAATAATCACAGCAGCGCATGAACTTTTCATCAAAACAGGGTATAAGAATACAACCATTGAAGCTATAGCTGAAAAAGCAGGAGTCGGTCGCGGTACTGCCTATCTCTATTTCAAATCAAAATCTGAACTCTATAGAATTACAATGGAAGACACATTACACTTCAAGAATCTCATTATAGAGTTGGACTCCTCTGACTATAGAAATACACTATCCGATACACTTCTTTTATACTTAGATTTGTACGTTAATGCAGTTTTTTCAACAAATAAAGAAATGATGAAGGAATTCGCTTTATCGTCTGTTGGTGAGCTCACAGATACAGACTCCTTTATATACTCATTTTATAACGGATATGATACACTCCTCAAAGATCAAATAGTTAATATCACAGAACATTTCAAATCAAAAAAAGAACTTATGGAGTCCTTTGATACTGAGATATTCTCTGATTTACTCCTCAAAGTTCTTATCGAAATATTCGCTACATATATCATTTCAGATTATCCAAAAGAAAAGGTATCTGATCACGCAGGTAAACAAGTGACTTTCATGATATCTCCATATCTCATATAATTGCATTTCATTTATATAAGAATCAATAGATCATTTTTAGTTGTTTCTTGAGTCCTTATACAAAAAAGTTTTGAGATAGACTCTCAAAACTTTTTATGTTTTCAACTATGTTTTTTATGATAACATAGCCATACTTCTTTCAAGATGTATGGTAGCTTCCAAACTATAACAGGGCGTTACACTCCCCTAACTTAATAGAGGAGTCACTTTACTTATTCATTAACTGCATGATTCTTTATATATTCACGTAATGCTGAGTTCAAAAGTGTTTGATAACCTATTCTTTCTTCGGAAGCTTTCTTTTTGAAGAAAAGAATAATATCGTCATCTAGGCGAATTATTATCGACTTCTTATGAGGTTTATAAAATCGTCCCCCTACTCCTTTTGAAAAGTCATATTCATCTTTCATTTCATAATCTTCTTTCATACTCATATTGCCTTCTTTCATGGTTAGTTGCATTTCTCGCTGATATAATTCTAATTATTTCATCGCCATCGTCGTCAAAATATAAATGTGCAACAACTAAAATATATTGTTCATGAGTTGTTCCAACTGCAATCCACTTTTCTTCAAAGGAACTAAATCTCTCGTCATGTATACTTGATTGAAACGGATCGAAAAAAACTTCTCTTGCTTGTTCAAAACTCACACCATGTTTTTCTTTGTTGGTTATGTTTTTATTTTCATCCTACAATAATTTCAAAATACATCCTCCTAATTAAAATATACAATAAGGATTCAGTATTATCACTACATTGTACATACACAAAACAGTCGGCTTCACCATATACAATCAGTAGTTCTCTTTCTTTACCTAATCACTTACTAGAAATACTACTTCCTTTATTATTAATGTTTCATGTATAACTCCAAAGAGATGTACACTACACTTATCCCAGATTTTCTAACTATTTTGTAGGGTAAGAATAGTTGTAGTCAAAATCGTCGAGCAATCGTCTTACAATATGGTGTACAATATAATCAGGAAATGGAGACTATAATGAGAACACCACAGTATAAAGAAGTGAAGAAGATACTTTATAAGGACCAACATCCCGATAGTTGGTACGTTAACTTCTATCGAATGTCACCCTACCTTGCCTGCGAGCACGGGTGTACCTACTGCTATGTAAGAGCTGAAAAGTACAACATTGAAGGGAATTTTGAACAGGATATTGTTGTTAAGCAAAACACACTTGATCGGTTAAAAGAAGAACTCCCTAAACTTAGAGAGTATGGCACTATTGGCATTTCAACAGGTACAAGCGATTCTTATCAACCTATTGAGAAAGAACTAGAAATTTCTAGAGAAACACTCAAGTTAATCAGGGATATTAGGTATCCGGCTACCTTCTTAACAAAATCAGTTTTAATGAATCGTGATATTGATATCTTCAAAGATATGAAGGCCTATGCAGACATACATATCAACATGACACTTACAAGTCTCGATGAGGAAGTCACTAGAATATTTGAACCCAAGGCACCTTCTGTTAAAGAAAGAATAGATTCCATTAAACTTTTAAAGGCAAATGATATTGGTGTGGGTATTTCTGCTATGCCCTTACTTCCCTATATTACAGAAACAAAAGAAAGCATAGTCAATCTATTAGATCAACTCAAAGCCCTTGATGTAGACTTTTTAATTCCTATGGTCCTAGCATTAAATCCTGGTCGACTTAAAGAACTTTACTTTGAAACATTAAAAGCTCATTATCCTCACTTGGTCAACAGATACAGAGATCTGTACTCAAACAATACAGACTATGGTGGTCCGCGCTACAGCAATAAGAAATTCTATCAAGATATGACAGATTATATGAATACCATTGGCCTTGCTCAAAGGCTCCCGCTTAGGTACTATAGGACCCAGTATAACAATTACCATACAATAGAGCTTTTACTGGATCATATGCTGGTCTTGTATAAGAGTAGAAATATAGATATTACGAGATTGCGAGCTGCAAACAAACGCTATTTGGCATGGTTAAAAGAAGAAAGAACTTATGTAGCTAGAAGAAGAAATCTCAAGTTTGACTTAGTTGATGAAAAAGTAGATGGTCTCTTAAGAAGTGATGAGTTTGATAAAATTATTAAAAATAGAAAACTCTCAAACTTTATCAGAGAAATCATCATAGATGGTGCTGATTACGATTATTGCACCCTTAAGTTAAAATAATCCAGAGTTATTTATCCTTTACAATCCCATGGTAAATGATTTAATCTAGACTTGGAGGTAAATTATGTTTAAAGTATGTATTATTACAGTAAGTGACAAGGGTTCTATCGGTGAACGCATCGATAAATCCGGTGAAGTTATAAGAGACTTAATGGAAGCTGCAAACTACCAAGTCCTAGAAAAAGTTATTTTACCAGATGAAGTAGATCTTTTAAAAGAACAAATGATAAAATGGGCTGACAACCAGACTTGTGATCTAATCTTAACAACAGGCGGTACAGGCTTCTCTCCAAGAGATTTTACACCTGAGGCTACCAAGGCTGTTATTGATAGAGAAGTGCCTGGTATACCAGAGGCCATGAGAGCTTACAGTCTTTCTATAACAAAAAAAGCCATGTTATCAAGGGCAGCTGCTGGTATTAGAAAATCAACCCTGATCATCAACCTTCCAGGTAGTCCAAAAGCTGTTAAAGAAACACTAGAATATATTCTTCCGCCTCTTGAACATGGTTTAGAAATTATGACAGGCAAAACAGGAGAATGTGCTAGATAATCCTTCGGGATTTTCTTTTTAGTTTCTTTTTATACCATTTTAGTATTGTTTAATTCTTCACAATGTTGTATAGTGGTCTTGAGGAGGACAATATGAAAAGTCATACAAATAATAAAGTTGTTATCATAGGTGCGGGTTATGTAGGTTCTACGACTGCTTACACCTTAATGCAATCAGGTTTGGTATCAGAAATTGCTCTAATAGATCTAGATATTAAAAAGGCCGAAGGCGAAGTAATGGACTTAAACCACTGTTTATCTTTCACAAAACCAATGACCATTAAAGTAGGAACATATGAAGATTGTAAAGACGCAGATTTAATTATCATGACAGCAGGCCCTTCCATTCAACCAGGTGGTACTCGATTGGATCTGGCAAAACAGAACAGTCAGATCATGACCTCTATCATGAAAGAAATCGTTAAATATACAAGAGAGGCAATCATCCTTGTTGCAACTAATCCGGTTGATATTTTGACACAAGTCGCTGTCGAATCGGTTGATTATAATCCTAAGAAAGTTTTAGGCTCTGGTACGGTGCTTGATTCTGCAAGATTTAGATACCTACTCAGCCAACACTGCAAGGTAGATGCTAGAAATGTACATGGTTATATATTAGGTGAACATGGTGATAGTGAAGTTGCAGCATGGTCTTTAACAAACATTGCGGGCTCTCCACTAGAATCATACTGTGATAACTGCAACTCAAATGCATGTCATGGTCTTGATAAAGAAGGCATTTTAAATCAGGTCATCCATGCTGGCTATCATATCATCGATAGAAAGGTAGCAACCTATTATGGTGTTTCTACAGCCATTAAGCGTATCACAGAGGCTATTTTAAGGAATGAACATTCAATACTAACTGTATCGAGTCTCTTAAACGGCGAATATGGTATAGATAAGATTGCCATGAGTGTCCCTACCATTGTTTCTTCTGAAGGTATTCATAAAATTGTTGAGTTGAACTTAACAGATGAAGAAAGCAAACTACTTAAGAAAAGTGGTGACAAGCTACAAGAAATTCTTAATTACATTAAGTAGCCTTTTGGGGCTACTTTTTTGGTGTAATGATTCTGTAACCTAATCCTTGTAAAAAAAGTGATATGATAAAGGTGAATCAAATCGATACAGGAGAATATAAAATGACTATTATCAGTATTAAAGTATCGACTATGACCACAGGCGTTTGCTTCGAGTAAAGAAATTAATTCTATATTCGGTGAGCTATGTTCGGAGCAAATGTTTGTGAGTAGCCGTAGTCTCAATTTAAAAAGTATACCTTAAACACTTAGGCAAGTTTATATGCTGAATAAGGGTCTTTTTGCCATGGAGATTACTGATAATAATAACCTACTCTACAACTGTTTTTGTTGTAGAGTTTTTTTGTCATAAATGAACTCTGAACATACTCCCATTCATTAAGGAGGAAAAAATGAGTTTAATAGCAGTAAACAATATTCGAAAAGAATACAGAAACAAAGTTGTACTAGCAGATGTCAGTCTGCAAGTAGAAAAAGGAGAACGAGTTGCCTTAATCGGTCCAAATGGTTCAGGCAAAACCACTCTTTTAAAGATTATGATGGATCAAGTAGAACAAGACCAAGGTCAGGTCTTCACTTCAAAGCGCGTAAAAATAGGCTATCTGTCTCAGTACCTTGAAGATTTAGAAGTAGCAGATGTCACTGCCCTTCATCTAGAAGAAATCGATAGGCTTGAAAAGAAACTTAAATCACTCGAAGAAAAAATGGCGACACTCGACTATGAAAAGGATGACTATCAGCCTATCCTTGATAAGTATGAAAAAACGATGGCATCCTTCGAACTCTTAGATGGTTATACCAAGCAAAGTATGATTAAAAAAACTCTATTAGGCCTGGGCTTAAAAGAAAGTGCTTTAACACGCCCCATCAACAAGTTGTCTGGTGGTGAAAAAATGAGAGTGGCCCTAGCTAGAATACTGATCAACGAACCTGATTTATTGGTACTTGATGAACCTACCAACCACTTAGACATCAAGGCCATTGAATGGCTAGAAAACTATCTTAAAAAGTTTTCAGGTGGGGTCTTACTTGTATCTCATGACAGGTTCTTTCTAGACCGGGTGACAACAAGAATCGCAGAACTTCAGGGCGGACATTTAACCACACGAAAGTGTAATTATTCATCCTACCTACACCAGAAAAGTCAATTAAGAGATTACTATCTGAAAGAACAGAAAAACATCGAAAGACACATTAAAAGTGAAAAAGCCATGATTACTAAGCTTCGTAAGTACAAGAAAATCAAGCAATCTCAGAGCCGTGAAAAACTTTTAATTCGGTATGAAGAAAAAGCCAAGGAAATGATGATGCATCTAAAGTCTACAGAAAACCTAAAGAGTATTTCTGGTCCGGCCCTTACTTTTCAACCAATCAAACACTTGAGTCATGAGGTACTTACTATAGAACATTTAAATAAATCATTTGATGATTTGCACCTTTTAAAAGATGTGGACCTAACCATCTATGGCGGTGAAAGAGTAGCCATAATTGGTCCAAACGGATGTGGTAAAACAACACTCATCAACATCTTTCTAGGTTTAGATAATGACTACACTGGTCATGTCGATTTTGGTAAATGGGTAGATTATGTCTATTTAGGTCAGGAGGTGTCATTTGAAGACGAGTCTCTTTCAATACTGGAATATATGCATACAAGATATGAGATGAAGGATTCTGAAATAAGAAAACATTTATCTAAGTTTCAATTTTACGGTGACGTCTTAAACAGTCAGATAAAAGATTTAAGCGGCGGTGAAAAAGTAAGGATTATCTTAGGAGAAATGATGCTTAAAAATCCTCACTGCCTTATTCTAGATGAGCCAACAAACCATTTGGACTTAGAATCAAGAATTGCCATTGAAAAAGCCATCCTAGCTTACAAAGGGACTATTATAGCAGTCTCTCATGACCGCTATTATCTCAATAAATGTGTTGACAGGTTAATCGAAATTAAAGATGGCCACCTTATTGATCATAAAGGTAACTACAGCTCCTATATCGGTCAGATGATGACAGAGCCTAAGACCAGTGGTTTACAACTAGAAGAGCAAATAGAGCATTTAGAAAGTAAAATGGAAGACCACAGCAAGTACTATGGAAAAGATGAAAACTATCGTCTACTTGAAGCCAAACTTAACCATTTATATGAACTTTATATCAACTAAAAAAAGTACCTTTTACTCAAGTTTAGAATGAGTAAGAGGTACTTCTTATATTATGATTACTTTGATTATATCAAATTATTTTATATCTCCATGCTTCTCTTCATGGGCAGTTTCTGTAATTTTATTATCTTCATCAACGAATACAACCATTGGCTCAAAGTTTTCAGCTTCTTCTGGTGTCATCATTGCATATGCTATGATAATAACACTATCTCCTGGTTGAACCAATCTTGCAGCAGCACCATTTAAACAAATAACACCAGAACCAGGTTCTCCCTTTATGACATAAGTTTCAAGTCTTGCACCATTGTTGTTGTTAACAATTTGAACACGTTCTCCCGGAATGATACCCGATGCCTTTAATAAATCTGCATCAATAGTGATAGAACCAACATAATTTAAGTTTGCCTCAGTAACAGTCGCTCTATGAATTTTACCTTTAAACATGTTAAGTAACATATTATACCTCCAACCTTAAGTTATCAATTAATCGCGGCTTACCAACTTTAACTGCCAGTGCAATTAAGATGGTGCCCTTTAATGTGTCGATTCTTTCTAATGAAAGCGCATCAACAATTTCGACGTAATCTATAATAGCATAGTCTACTGTACTAATTTTGTCAACAATTCCTGAGATAATCTTTTCAGCACTTGTCTCACCAGCAAGTATCTTGTCTTTAGCTTCAAATAAAGACGCTGATAAAACCAAGGCATCTTTTCTTTCTTTTTCAGAAAGGTAAGTATTTCTTGAACTCATAGCAAGACCATCAGCTTCTCTGTGAATTGGACAGGGTACAATCTCTAAATCCATGTTTAAATCTTTTACCATTCTCTCTATAACCGATACCTGTTGAGCGTCCTTTTGTCCAAAGTAAGCCCTGTCAGGTGCAACCATATTGAAGAGTTTGGTAACCACTGTTGCTACGCCTCTAAAATGTCCGGGTCTAGAAGAACCACATAATACACCAGTCATATCCCCTTCCACATCTACATAAGTTGAATAACCTTGAGGATACATTTCTTCAACAGTTGGGTAAAACAAGATATCTACACCTTCTCCTACCAGTTTGGCCTGATCGCCTTCTAAGTCTCTTGGATAAGCATCTAGGTCTTCATTTTCACCAAACTGAGTTGGATTGACAAAGATAGAAACTACAACTATATCATTGTTTTCTTTAGCTGCTCTTACCAAAGATAAATGTCCTTCATGTAGAAAACCCATTGTAGGTACAAAACCCACCGACTTGGCCTGAAGCTTTTCAGCCTTTATAGCCTGTCTTAACTCTTTTACTGAACCAATAATCTTCATTTAATATAATTTCTCCAACACTTCTTCTTTTATAGTAAATGTATGTTCCTTAGCTGGAAATACACCTTCATTTATTTCATTTATATAAGCTTTTGTCGCTTCAATGATATCAAGACCAGTTTCCTTGTATCTCTTAACAAACTTAGGCTGTAGGCCCTGATACATACCAAGGACATCTTGGATTACAAGCACTTGACCGTCACAGTCTTTACCAGCACCGATACCAATGGTTGGAATACCCACAATATCCGTAATCTTCTTTGCAAGCTCACTTGGCACACATTCTAGTACAATGGCAAAAACACCCGCTTCTTCTAGTGCTCTGGCATCATCAATGATGGCCTGGGCTTGCTCTGCTGATTTTCCTTGAACCTTAAAGCCACCAAACATATTGACAGATTGAGGTGTTAAGCCAATATGGCCAACAACAGGTATCTTAGCTGCAACTAAGGCTTTGATCTTATCAACCATCTCAATACCACCTTCAAGCTTAACAGCATGTGCACCAGCCTCTTTAATAAACCTACCGGCATTTCTAATGGTATCTTCAACACTTACATGGTAAGAAAGAAATGGCATATCACCAATAACAAGGGCTCTTTTAGCGCCTCTAACGACTGCCTTAGTATGATGAATCATATCATCCATTGTCACTTCTAACGTTGTCTCATAACCCAGCATGGTCATACCTAAAGAATCACCAACCAAGATCGAATCCACACCTGCATCATCAAGTAACTGAGCTGTTGTAAAATCATATGCTGTTAACATCGAAATTTTTTCACCCTTGTCTTTTGCATTTTGAAAAGACGTTACAGTAAATTTTTTCATTATTTTCTCCACATCGCATCTAAGATGCTTTTCTTATCTTTATCCATGATCAACCTATCAGTTGTCATCTCACCTAATAGTCGATATGCTTCTAAATCTAACCCGTCAAGTTCAGTCATATGTTTTTCTAGGGTCTTGGTATCTGCTCTTTGTATAGGACCTGTTAGGGCTTTTTCTGTACCTTTCAAATGAATATTTGATAAAGTCGCTTCAATTAAAGGCTTCATGGCCTTTAAACCATCCTCTTCTTCTATACCTATAGAAGATAAGATCCTTGAACCATAATTCATAAGTGTTACCAAGTAATTAGAGAAAATACATGCTGACAAGTGGTACTTATTCTTTTGCTCTTTCGATAAGATAAAATATGGATTACAAGTCTTTGAAACAAGATCCATGAGCTTATCAGTATCACCTTCTAGAGCAAAATAAGCTTGTTTTAAATCCATCACTGCTTTATCTGTATCTGAAAATGTCTGAAGTGGATGCATTGAACATGTAAAAGCACCTAGTGCCTTCAGTTCTTGAAGTTCATCTGATGTCATTGCACCACTTGTATGAACAAAAGTCTTACCTTTTACATCAAAAGAAGTTAAGTCTTTTGCCACTGATGAAATGGCATTGTCACTGGTTGTGATAAAAATCATATCAGATTCATTCACAAGTGTTTCTAAATCACCATAAAGGCAATTCACATACTTACATGCTTTTTCAGCAGACGACTTAGACCTACTGTTAAAGTAGACAAGGTCCACATGATTTGAAATATACTTAGCTAAAGCTTTTCCTACATGACCAGCACCTATAAATGAAACTCTCATGATACCTCCAAAAAAACAAAAATACGCGCCTAAGCACGTTACGATAAACTCACGAAAAACAAGACTATATCAATTATAGGCTTTCATGAAGTATAAACCGTCTCCGTCCTTATGGCTCAAAGCAGTGTGTTTTAAAAGAAAATTGTTAGGGTAAGGCTCAAAAGATACCTTCCACTTGCAGTGTAACACACCATTTAACATATTGCAAATAGTAAGTAGTTTGATGATAAAACATTAGAACCTACTACTAATACCTACTATTGACTTTACTATTAAATTTGGGTATACTCAATCTAACAGAGTAAAGGAGTCGATTTATGAATATTTCGGAACTTAAAATTGGTGATAAAATAGCTAAATTGCCAATCATTCAAGGCGGTATGGGTATCGGCGTGTCGCTTTCAAAACTGGCTTCAGCAGTGGCTAATGCCGGCGGCATTGGTATCATTTCCGGTGCACAACCAGGTTACAAAGAACCTGATTTCAGAACAGATAATGAAACAGCCAATCTCCGCGGATTGGAAAAAGAAATTAGAAAAGCAAAAGAACTCAGTCCAGAAGGCATTATTGGTGTTAACTTCTTAGCATCAGTAACCAACTATGCTGACATGGTTAAACTAGCTGTACAAGAGAAGGTGGATTTAATCATCTCAGGTGCTGGTTTACCTAAGAACTTACCTTCATTTGTAATAGGTACAGATACTAAAATCGCACCTATTGTATCTTCAGGTAAGGCAGCATCTACGATTACAAGACTTTGGACAAAAAAATACGATTATTTGCCAGATGCAATCATCGTTGAAGGTCCAAAAGCTGGTGGTCATTTAGGTTTTTCTGTTGAAGACTTAAAAGAAAACATGCCAAATATCAAAGATATTGTCGCAGATGTATTACAAGCTGTAAAAGAGTTCGAAGAAAAGTATAACAAGAAGATCCCTGTAATTGCTGCAGGTGGTATTTTCTCAGGCCAAGATATTGCGGAGTGTCTTGAACAAGGAGCTGCTGGTGTACAAATGTCTACCCAGTTCGTTGCAACAGAAGAGTGTGATGCTCATGAAAACTTCAAAGAAGCCTATATCAACTCACATGAAGAAGATATCCAATTGATTGTCAGTCCAGTAGGTCTTCCAGGTAGAGCACTTAGGAATAAGTTTGTTGAAACTGTAGAAGCATCTAATCAGAAGATTAAGCACTGTTACAGATGTTTAAGAGGATGTAATCCTGCAACAACACCTTACTGTATCACAGAAGCCCTAGTAGCTTCAGTAGAAGGCGATGTTGACAACGGCTTAGTTTTCATTGGGTCTAACGGTCATAAGCTTGAAAAAATCACCAAGGTTAAAGACTTAATGCAAGATTTAATCGATGAAGCAAATGCATACTTTAAAAAGTAAAAAATAGAGCTACTCAGTTGAGTAGCTCATTTTATTTATAACCAAGCTCCTTCGATAAGAGCTCTGCTCTACGTCTAACAGATTTAATCAAGGTCTCTTTAGCATCATCTATCCTACTTGAAGGACCAATAATACCAATAGAAGCAATCACCTCACCCGTATAATCTCTTACAGGCGCTGCGATACCTGAACCATCTTTTACATACTCCCCTTGAGAAATAGCATAACCTTGTTCCTTAATGACCATCAGGTTATCCACTAAAGCCTCTTTAGAATCAATGGTCTTATCAGTAAAGCTTTCTAATTCCCTTGAAGCATAATCTTCAATGAAGTCTGAATCTGAATTTGCCAAAAGTACCTTTCTAATTGCACCACAGTGAAGGGGTACACTCGTCCTAAGCGCATCAAAAACTTTCAAGGCTTGTGGCCCTTTAACTTGCTCCAAAAAAACACCTGTGTACCCATCTACAACAGCAAGATAGGAATCCTCGAGTGTTTCGTCCGTTAGATCCTTAAGTGCCTTGTAGCCAGTTTTTCTTAAATCCACATAATTACGTGCTTTAAGTCCAAGTGAAATCAAACTTGGGCCAAGATAATAGTCTTGAGTAAAAGGGTCTTGCTCAGCAAATCCATACTCTTTTAAGACTGCCAACAATCTATGAACTGTAGATGGCGGTAACTCCGACATTCTACTTATCTCTGCAATTGAATACTTTTGATTATCAGAACCGAGTAGGTTGAGTAAATCTAATGTTCTTCTAACACTTTTAGGCATTTTCTCCTCCATTTCATCTAAGATAATCATAACTGATGATACCCGTTTAGACAAGCAAAAATCACTTATTCAAGAAGTCAGGTTGTCGTTTGTTTAAAAATGCTTCTACACCTTCTTCCTTATCAGTAGATGCACAAGATAAAGCATGTACATAAGACTCAAACATCAAACCAGAATGCATGTCCACACTGCCAGAAATGAGAACAGCTTGTTTAGCATAAGATACAGCAAGCGGGGCTTTAGAGGCTATTTTTTTACACATCTCTACCGCATCATCAAAAAGTGATGCTTGCGATGAAATACTTGTAATCAAACCATAAGTCAGTGCTGTTTCAGCATCTATTCTTGTCCCAGTTAAGATCATCATCATGGCCCTAGCTTGCCCAATAACTCTTGGTAATCTTTGCGTGGCACCATCACCTGGTGTTATACCTAAATTGATTTCTGGCGCTGCAAAGCTTGCCTTTTCAGATGCCATCCTAATGGTACATGACAGGGCAAGTTCCAAACCGCCCCCCAAAGCATAACCATTTACAGCTGCAATCACAGGAAAATGTAGATTTTCTATCATATTAAAGACTTCTTGTCTTCTTTTGGTTACATGTCTGGCTTCAATGAAATCACGTTTATCCAGTTCATTTATATCCGCACCTGCCATGAAGGCTTTTTCACCAGCACCAGTAATAACCATGGCTCTAATATGACGCGTATCCTCAAGCTTTCTGATTAAGTCGTATAACTCTTCAACAAGTTCATGACACAGAGCATTGACGGGTGGCCTTTTAATGGTCAAAATGGCATATTGGTTGTATTCTTTAAAATCTAAATAATTCATACTTACCTCACATGAATAAATTGTAGGGCTTTTTTACCAGCCTCAGAGTATTCATAAAAACCTTTACCAGCCTTTTTACCAATTTGGCCAGCAGAAACCATTTGTTCTAATAAGAAACATGGTCTGTACCTAGCGTCACCTGTTTTTTGATAGAGCATCTTGGTCTTGGCTAAATGAATATCAATACCAATTAAATCAATCAACTCAAGAGGGCCCAGCTTATGGTTGCAACCTAAAACACATGCTTTATCAATATCAGCAACACCCGCAATACCTTCATGAAGTACCCAAACCGCTTCATTTAGTAGACCCGCAAGAATCCTACTGGTAACACCAGCTGGTCCTTCCCTATAAGTCACAACAGGATCTTTACCAAGACTGATAGCCAAGTCTCTTGCTTTATCTGTGGTTTCCTTTGATGTTAAAATACCAGGCATGATTTCAAGCAGTTTCATGATGTGAGCTGGATTGAAATAATGAAAACCAATCAACTGAGTCGGGTCCTTTAGTTTCGAAGAGATTTCTGTAATTGAACACGAAGTTGTATTGGATAAGAAAATAGCCTCATCCTTCTTTATAGCTTCCATCTTTTCAAAAGCCATTTTTTTAATTTCTACATCTTCAATAATGGTTTCAATGATGAAATCGGCTTCTTTACAGTCCTCTATCTTAGTACTAGCAGTTATCAAACCCATTGTTTTATCAAAAGCTTCTTGTGTCATTTTGCCCTTTGCAAGACGTCTACCTAATGAAGCTGAAATCATATCGATATTTTCTTTAACTTCATTTGGAAAGACATCATTGCAAAAAAGGACTTGATAACCACTTTGAGCTGCATTAATGGCTATACCTCTTCCCATAGTGCCTGTGCCGTATACAAATATTTTTTTCATACTCGCCTCACTTAATATTCTTAACAATCATTGCAACACCTTGTCCACCACCCACACATAGGGTAGCCAATCCATAGGTCTTGTTTTCTCTCTTTAATCCATATAGTAAAGTTGTTAATATTTTAGTACCAGTTGCAGCCACAGGATGTCCTAAAGCTATTGCTCCTCCGTACATATTGACTTTACTCATGTCCATTTTCATTTCCTTATCACATGAAAGTACTTGTCCTGCAAAGGCTTCATTAAGTTCAATCATATCTATATCCTCTAAACTTAGGCCAGCTTTTTTAAGAGCAACAGGTGTCGCAACAGCAGGTCCCAGACCCATAAATTCAGGTTCCAGGCCTACAAATGAATACGACACAACTTCAGCCATAGGTTTAATACCTAATGCTTTTGCTTTTTCTTCTGACATGATGACAACAGCAGAGGCGCCATCACTCAAGGCACAAGAGTTACCAGCTGTAACGGTATTCCCTCTTGTAAATACTGATGGAAGCTTACCAAGCTTTTCTAAGTTTGTCTCACGGTGAACTTCATCACGTTTAAAGATTAGAGTTGATTTTCTGCTTTTGACTTCGATTGGTACAATTTCATCGTCAAACAAACCATTATTTATCGCTTTGATGGCCTTTGATTGCGACTCTAATGCATAGATGTCTTGTTCTGTTCTAGATATGTCATACTTCTGATTTAAAAGCTCACATGTATCACCCATAAACATATCTGCAAGCGGACAAATAAAGCCGTCTTTGTGGAGTAAGTCATCAACTGTTTTAGAGCCCATTCTCTGTCCCCATCTCGCTTCAGGCAATGCATAAGGTACATTACTAGCAGATTCAGTACCACCTGCAACGACAATATCACTTTCGCCAGCTGCTATTGAAAGTACACCTAGTTGTAAAGCTCTTAAACTTGATCCACATCTTTTATTAACAGTAAATGCAGGTACACTTACTGGCAGGCCTGACTTAACAGTAGAAATTCTAGCAGGGTTAGCACCGACGCCTGCCTGCCAACCGTTACCAAAAATCACTTGGTCTACAGCATTTTTTTCTATTTTCGCTCTTGATACAGCTTCATCAATGACTATAGCGCCTAAATCCCCAGCTTTAAAAGACTTTAAGCTACCACCAAATTTGCCACCTGCTGTTCTGACAGCACTGGCTATGACTACTTTTCTCATAATACCTCCCTAATATTTAATGAACACCTTGTGAGGATCTACCTCTGTTCTTATAAGTTCAATGACTTGTCTAGACGGTGGATCTGCTTGACGTGCCCTAGACACATCAATATCAAATCCTGTATTCTCAATGATTTGATCCAAGCTAACACCTGGATAATACTGATCTACATACATTCTTTTAGTCTGATCATCAAACTTCATAATGCCTAAATCCGTCACAACCGCTTGCGGTCCTCTGTTTGAAGGCAAACCACTCTTTTTTCTGCCGTCAGGACCATCAATCCAACCCGGTGATGTTAAATAATCTACACTTTTTACAAACCTTCTCTTTTCATGCTGCATCATGATGACAGTATTAAAAAAGGTGGCGATACCATTAGCACCACCAGAACCTGTAAATCTGGTTTTGGGTTGGTGATAATCGCCAATGCATGTTGAGTTAACATTGCCATATGGATCTATTTGAGCCCCGCCTATAAAGGCTAGCAAATCAATATTTTCATATCTCATTGAATTGGTTTGAAATCCAAAATATCTGTATTGGTCCCATAATACAGAACCATTTGCCATCAGTCTGCAATCTGCTACACTGGTTGGCACTTCTTTGGGATTGCAATCCATAATACCACTTTCAACAATTAAATGGCATGTTGGTGCAAATAGCCTTTTAGCTATTGAGGCACCTATTAAAGGCAAACCAGTGCCTACTACAGCAATCTGATCATCATGAATCAGACGTGCAATTGATACAGCTTGCATCTCTCGATTTGTATAATACACACTATCCTCCATTATGCTTTACTGGGTACAGAATACCCCAGCCCTTTTCTTACATTTAAACCGACCAAGCGATTCACACCTAGTTTATCCAAATAGGCTTCATGATCAGGAAGACCCTTGATCCACTCATTAATAAACTCATCAAATGACTCGTCACTCCTTGATACTTGATCATACATCTGCAGGAAATCTCTGTCATAATCATAGTAGTTGTAAACTTGAGACGGATGTGCACCATAAGGCACATGAACAACCGCATCAGTAACAAAAGATGGAATCTGATTCATTTCTGAATGATTCATCATTTCTTCTGGCTCCACCAACTCCTCACATGTCACAATGCACCTTCTAGCACTCAAGGCAATATCAACGTCAATAATCGTAGAACCCTCGATTCTTACTATGCCGTTGGTAGAAGCTTTTTGTACATGAATGATTGCCACATCAATATCTGGCGTAGGAACCAGACACAATTTTTCTTCTGGTTTAAAGGGATTCTCACTTATCATGAGTTTCTTGTTTGGTAGTTTGTCATGTTTCATTCTTTCCTCTTCAGAAATCCCCCACTTGTCAGCCAAATCTGAACCAAGCATATGTCTTACTGCCACATAGGGTAATCCTAAGGAACCAGCATGATACAAAATAGGTTGAACATCTAAAGAATAATCTTCAAACAATATTTCCTTATTTTCTATAGCCTTTCTAAATCTTCTTCCAACATTTGAGTAGCCAGAGTTTGCTGTATAGGAATTGATATATGCCTTACAAGCACCAACACCTATCAACATGTCCATATCGCCACCTGCAGGACCACTTTCTATATAAAGTGACTTCTTTTCCTGTCTTATAATTTCATGTACAGCTGCATAAGGTTTTCTGTTGGTGGTGAAACCACCGAAAACGATATAATCACCATCATGAACAAATTTTGAGATTGCTTCTTTCAAAGAGAAGACTTTTTTCATAAAATTACCTCTTCATTCTGTATTATGAAACGCATTCCAATAATCAATTAAAAAGTTAGAGACATAAATGCCTCATTAATCTAAAACAATTACTTTTCCATCTTTAACAATTAATTGATCATCGAAGGTTACGGTTGGACTATAAAGCACCACATCAATATGGACTTGACTGTCTATTGTCTGTCCATAGTAAATACCATTACCTAAAGCTAAATGCACAGTTCCACGTGCTTTCTTTTCTTCTTCAAAATCTCCATTGAAAAGTGAAGTAGGATTCAAACCAATACCAATCTCAGCAATATTATCGCTGTTTTCCACTGTTGCAAATAAAGATTCTAACTCCTTTATGATTCTTGGGTCACCATCTAAGATTTCACTTACTCGACCATTTCTTATTTTTAGTTTGATAGGCTTTTGAGGTAGTCCATAATAACATAAAGGACCATCTATAACCAAGACACCATTCATGGTACCTTCTACTGGACCAAGTGAAACTTCTCCATCAGAAAATGCCATACTTTGACCCGGTTCTCTAGCAATACCACATTCAATTATGGGTTCCATAATATTCATGTCTGCTGTTAAATGCGTGCCTGCTGGTGTTGTTAGAGAAAAGGCCTTCTTGCCTCTCCATATATCAGCCAGTCTTTTTCCCTCTTCATAAATTGCATTGTAATCGGCTAAAGCACCACCCTTTATGTAGTTATCAATATCTCGAAGAACCATAGAAGATTCTCGGATCTTCTTTTCTATTAATAACTCCTTCATTTTACGGTTGTATACCGATGCGCCTGATGCTCTTGTCATACCAACATAGACATCACAGCCTTCCATGGCCTTTTCAAGTGTTTTAGGGATGGTTGTTGCTGTTGTTTTGTCCCTAATAGGAATCATAACAACAACATAATCCTTTCCATACTTTTGCGCAGCTGCAGCCATAGCATTGGTCATTCTAACATCCGTTTCAGGGTCCACACAGATTAAGACTTCCTCGTGTTTCTGAACGGCTAGATAATCACCCATAATACGGTCTGCAATGAGTATTGCTTCAATGATCTTATTGTCCATTTTATGCCTCCGCTAATTAATCATTAAAAATGTGACAAGCCACAAAGTGATCTTTTTTTACCTCTATTAAACAAGGCTCTTCTCTTTCACAAACGGCTTCTGTATAATTACATCTGTCTGAAAAACGACAGTTGTTTTTTGGATTGATTGGAGAAGTTATCTCTCCTTTAAGTATAATTTTTTCTACCTTATTATCAAGTGTTGGTCTTGGAATAGCAGATAATAAAGCTTTTGTATAAGGATGAATCGGATTTTCAAAGAGTTCTTCTGCCGGTGCCTTCTCAATTAATTTACCCAGATACATAACTGCAATATCATCAGAAAAATGATTCACAACTGACAAATCATGTGTGATAAATATATAAGTTAAACCCAGTTTGTCTTGAAGTTCCTGCATCAGATTAAGTATTTGAGCTTGAATGGAAACATCCAGTGCAGATACAGGCTCATCACATACAATGAACTGAGTGTCAAGTGCCAAAGCCCTTGCTATACCTATACGCTGTCTTCTACCACCATCCAATTCATGAGGATAAGTGTTGACCAAACGATCTGATAAACCTACCAACTCCATTAATTCAAGCACACGGTCATGACGCTTAGCCTTATTGGTTATGATTTTATTTAACTTGATAGGCTCTTCAATTATTTCGAAAACTGTCATTCTTGGATCCAATGAAGAAAACGGATCTTGAAAGATAATCTGGAGTTCTTTTCTTAAAGCTCTCATCTCTTCTTTATTAAGATCTCTTATATTTTGACCCTTGTAGATGATTTCACCGTCAGTTGCCTCTAGTAACCTTAATATTACACGACCTGTCGTAGATTTGCCACAGCCAGATTCGCCAACAAGGCCTAATGTCTTACCTCTTTCTAAGGTAAAATTAATGCCATCCACAGCATGCAGCTTACCTCGTGACGTATCAAAATGTTTTTTTAAGTTTCTAACTTCTAAAATTTTCTCAGCCATAATTACTCCTTCAACATGTCCAACTTAAACTCTGGATCATTTTGGTACAAATGACAAGCCACTGTATGGGTTTCTGACAGCTTTAGAACCTCAGGTTGTTTGTTTTTACAATCTATCATTGCATATTCACACCTGTCATAAAATGCACAGCCCTCTGGCAACTTACTTGGATCTGACATCAAGCCTTTAATTGGTTTTAAAACAGCCTTTCTATCATCAATATTAGGTATCGAGTTAAAAAGTCCCTCTGTATATGGATGTTTTGTATGTCTGTAGATATCTACAAGATTACCTTTTTCAACAATTCTACCTGCATACATGATAGCCACTTCATCACACACTTCAACAACAACACCTAAATCATGAGTGATCATCAACATAGACATGTTCATCTCTTCTTTAAGCTTTTTCATAAGTTCCAGTACCTGTGCCTGAATGGTAACATCCAGTGCAGTTGTCGGTTCATCTGCAATCAAAAGTTTAGGACTGCATGACAAGGCAATTGCAATGATAACCCTTTGCTTCATACCACCTGAAAACTGATGTGGATACTCGTTCTTTCTCGATCCTGGAATACCTACCATTTCAAGCATTTTTTCAGCTTCAACCATGGCTTCCTTTAAAGGCATTTCCTTATGGATGGCAATGGCCTCAGCAATTTGCTCGCCAACAGATATAACAGGATTTAGAGCCGTCATAGGGTCCTGGAATATCATCGAAACAACAGAACCACGTATTTTTTCAACATCATTTTCCGACATACCCATGATGTCCATATTATCTAGTGTAATTTGACCTCTTACAATTTCACCTGGTGGTGACTGTACCAACCTAAGTATAGAACGAGCAGTTGTTGTTTTTCCTGCACCTGTTTCACCAACAAGTCCAAGTGTCTTTCCTCTTTTGATGTTTAAACTAACACCGTTTAGAGCCTTTACAACACCATCATCAGTATTGAACTGTATAAAAAGATCTTCTATATTCAAAATGTTATCTGACATAAATCCTCCCTATTTCAACTTTGGATCTAGTGCATCTCTTAGACCATCACCTATTAAATTAAGCGACAATACAGTCAGCACAATTGCTAAACCTGGGAACATAACCAGATACATTTGATCTCTCATATAAGCTCTACCTCCAGCAAGCATAGATCCCCATTCAGGTGTTGGAGGCTGTACACCTAAACCGATAAAACTAAGTGCAGCAGTTGCCATAATTGCAGTTGCTACCTTTAAAGTACCATAAACAATAATTGGTGCTAGGGAGTTTGGAATAACATGTTTTAAAATAATAACATGATCCTTAGCGCCAATAGCCTTAGCTGCTTCTATAAACTCTTGATCCTTAACACTTAAGACCGCTGCACGAACGACTCTTGCAAATCCAGGTATATTAGAAATACCCACGGCTATCATTAGGTTTAAAATACTAGCGCCAAGGGAGGCAACAATCGTTATGGCTAAAAGGATGGTTGGAATGGCTAATAAGACATCCAAACAACGCATGATAATATTATCTAGCTTACCGCCATAATAGCCGGCTACAGCCCCTAAGGTACCACCAATACTGAGGGCAATACCAACTGATATAATACCTACGAATAAAGATATTCTTGTACCAAATACAATTCTCGCAAAAATATCTCTACCGTACTCATCTGTACCAAACCAGTGCTTGGCACTTGGTCCTTCTAATCTTTCTAAAACATTCAGTTTTATAGCATCATTATCATAATCTGCAATGACATCTGCAAATATAGCCATGGCAATGAACGCTAAAATTAATACAATACCAAACATGGCTGTTCGACTTTTCTTAAGTCGTCTCCAGACATCTGCATATTGACTTCTTTTTTTCACTCGTGTCTTGACTTCAACACTATTTATTGAAACATTTGCACTCATTGTAACTCCTAACTATAATTCGCTTTTATTCTTGGATCGATAAATGAATACAGTATATCGATGATTAAGTTAACAATTGAAAAAGACAGGGCAAATACTAGAACACAGCCTAGTACCATAGGCAAGTCTTTACTTTGTATAGCCGTTACCATCAATCTACCGATACCTGGCCATGAGAATACCGTTTCCGTTAAAACTGCGCCACCAAGTAAAACACCAAACTCTAATCCAATAACCGTTATGGCTGGAATTAATGCATTTTTCAAGGCATGTTTTCTAACAACAACTTTTCTACTGACACCTTTAGCCTTGGCAGTAGAGATATAATCCTGTCTAATAACTTCTAACATGGAAGACCTTGTTGTTCTTGTGATGGATGCCATAGATGCAACCGCCAGCGTAAATGCCGGTAGAATCAAACTCAACCAAGAATCCATACCACCTGACGGGAACCATCCAAGTTTTAACGAGAATAAAATGATTAATATCAGGCCTGTCCAGAATGAAGGCATGGATATACCAACCAGTGCAAGGACCATGCCCACATTATCAAATATGGAATACTGTCTCGTAGCTGATATAACACCAATCGGTATAGAAATTATGACCGACAAGACAATTGCAGATATGGTCAAGACAAATGTATTTGGAAATCTTGAACTGATGTCAGACCAAACACTTTTTCCCGTTGAATAAGAGGTACCAAAATCTCCTCTTAATAAATTCTTTACATAATTAAAGTATTGTACGATCAATGGATCATTCAAACCCATTTCTTCTCGTAATTCCTGTACTGCTTCTTCTGTTGCACCTTCGCCAAGAATCATTGTTGCTGGATCACCAGGTGTTAAACTGATGATAAAAAAAACAACAAATGTGACACCAAGCATAACAGGTAACATCATCAAAAGTCTTCTTAAAACATATTTAGCCATCTTTCCCCCACAAGCTCTACTTTAGAAGTGGACGAAACACCGAAGTGTTTCATCCACATTTTTTAGTAATGAATTTTTTCAAGATTAAACAAGCCTTGTGGACTTAGTTCAACATCCTTAAGTGCAGCATTTGCACCTACAACATTGAACTTAACAAATAGCGGTACGATTGGTGCTTCATCCATAATATACTCATGGAATTCATTGTACATAGCAATACGTTTGTCTAAATCCATTTCTACTCTTGCTGTCTCAATTAACTCATCAATCTTAGAATCGTTGATTCTTGAGAAGTTAAATCCACCTATATTGCTTGAGTGGTATAAAGGTGTTAATGTTTGATCTGGATCTGGATTAGAAGACCAACCGATAATTAACGATTCCTCTTCACCCTTCATTAATAGATCAATGTAAGTCGCCCACTCGTACATTTCAATTGAAGCCGTGATACCTACTTCTAATAAGTTGGCTTGAATAACTTCTGCGATTCTCTTTCTCTCATCACCTGATGCCCAGATTGTCATTTCAAAACCGTTTTCGAAGCCGGCTTCAGCAAGTAACGCTTTTGCTTTTTCTGGATCATATGAGTAATCAGAACCTTTATAACCTAACATAGAAGGTGCTAATACCGATTTTGCTTCTGCACCTGCGCCATTGATTGCAACAATCATAATCGCTTGTTTATCAATTGCATAGTTAAGTGCTTGTCTTACCAACTTGTTATCAAATGGTGGTTTTTCATTGTTTACTGCAAAGAAGTCAACTCTAGTAGATTCTGTTGTATAAACAGATAAGTTTTGAGCTTCTTCTACTTTAGGCATATCAATTGTTTCTAATTCTTGAACAAGGTCCACTTCACCAGTTTCTAAAGCAATTGTTCTTGAAGTACCTTCAGGAATAACTCTAAAAGTGATTTTCTTCATGTGGCCCATATTGTTTTCATCAAAATAGCCATCAAACTTTTCTACCACAATCTTGTCACCTGAAGCCCATGAAACAAACTTGTATGGACCCGTACCAATTGGATCATCAAAATTACCACCTGCATTTACATAAGCCTCTGGAATGATCGAAGCACCCGCGTGGGCTAACGTGTATAAGAAAGGTGCAAAGGCAGTCTTAGTTGTAATCTTAACTGTATAGTCGTCTACCACTTCAATGGTGTCCATTTCAGCTAAAACATGCTGTACCTTAGGCATTTCCTTTGATCTTTCAAAAGAAAACTTAACATCGCTAGCCTTCATTTCACTGCCATCATGGAACTTAACGCCTTCTTTGATTTTGATTACCCATTCAGTTGGAGATGGTTGACTCCACTCCTCAGCCAAATCTGGGTCAATGCCAAAATCTTGGTTTAATCTAAACAAACGATTGAATAACACATTTGTAACTAACTCAGATTTTGTGTCATTATGACCTTGAGGATCAAGTGATGCTATATCAGCACTTATTGCAACCGTCAGATCTTCTTTTAAGACTTCTTGAGTTTCAGTTGATTCGCCTAAGCTATTATTACCGCTAGCAGTAGCAGAATCTTGATTCTGACTACAAGCCACAACCGATGATAATACCATCATACAGACCAGAAATAGTACCAAACACTTTTTAATCATTTTCTTCTCCTTCTTTTTCTCCCCCAGACATTTTTAATGCCATTATAAGTTCATTAAGAAATCTACAAGTAAATTCTCCAGTAACTCAAGCGTCTCAAGATCAACGTATTCATCTTTACCATGCCAGTTACCACCTTTTGGTCCAACTTCAATTGCAGGTATATTCAAAGTAGAAAAAAACCTAACATCAGATGAACCATGCTGTCCAAAAATCTTAACATCCTCATAATGTGCACGTTTAAATGCCTCTTTAATTCTATCTATGTAAAAATTGTCTGTTGAAACCAAGATACCTGGCTCCATTTGAACAACTTGAACATCACCTTCTATTACATTTCTAATGTCATTTAAAATCTCTTCTGGATCTAAGTGAGGTACATATCTGATATCAATGCCCATCTTATGATAGTCCGGTACACGATTGTATATATCTCCTCCTTGTGAGATAGATAAATTAACACTAGAGTTTTCAAATATATCATCACCTATCTTCAAAATAGGTAAGGATTTTATCTTCTTAAAGTTCTCATAAGCTTTTTCTATGGCATTTTCTCCTAGCCAAGGCCTAGAGCCATGAGCAGCCTTTCCATAAGTAATCATATCTACTTGCAAGATGCCTTTAGCTCTTGTAGAAATAGCCATTTGAGTTGGCTCAGTACAAATAACAAAATCACCTGTATAACCTTTTTCTACAAGTACCTTGGTACCGTTATGACCGCCAACCTCTTCGTCAGATACCAATTGAAGCATCACTTTTACATTGGACGCATCTTTCATTTTTATAAATGCGTGTATGATGGCAACAACACCAGCCTTCATATCTGAAGCACCTCGTCCATAAAACAAATTATCCTCTACATAAGGTTCAAACTGGCTTGAATCAGCAGACACCACATCAATATGACCATTTAAAACAATACATTTGTCGCCAGAACCCACTGTCGCTACAAGAGATTTCTTTTGGTTACTGACAATAATTTCTGAATCTATGTCAAAAAACTTTAGATATACCTGACAAAACTCAATACATTCATTTGCCTTGTCTACAGTTGATGTATCCATCTTTACCAATTTTTTTAGTAGTTCTAGCGAGTTCATATTCCCTCCTGCAAGTGCTTTCTAAACCAAGTTATCATCAGTTGATAGCGTTCTAAACGGTGTCTTGGCTGTCCACTTCTAACAAAACCATGTCCTTCATCTTCAAATATCCTAATCCCAGTTTCTATTCCTAGATACGTGAGTGCATGATACATATTAAGCGATTCAGTCACATGACAGCGCTTATCTTTTTCACCGTGTAAAAACAAGGTTGGTGTTTTGATTAGTTCACAATCATATAGGGGTGAAGCTTCAAGAAAGTCCTTTCTATGTGACCAAGGTGTTTTGCCATCCATATACTCATAAACATATTCAAACCCTATGTCCGATGACATAAAAGAATTGATCATGGAACTGATGCCCCTTGCAGAAATTGCTGCTTTAAACCTATCTGTTCTAGTAATGATGTAGTTGGTCAAGTAGCCTCCATAAGAGCCGCCCATCAAGCCAATTCTGCTTTTATCTATTTGAGGATATTGATCTAAAACCTCATCTAAGTAAGTCATCAACTCTTTATAAGGCAGTGAGCCAAACACACCTCGGATGTTTGAATAGTCATTGCCATACCCATCGCTACCTGGTGGATTTGTAAATATCACATAATAACCTTTTGAGGCCAATACTTGTAAATCAAATGAAAAGGCAGGCTTGTACATCCCCTTTGGACCGCCATGTATGACTAAGACAGCAGGTGCTTTTTCAGTTTTCACTACAGGCTCAATAACCCAGCCAGGCATGCTGCCATCAAGAAACTTAGGCTGTAAAGCAAGACTCGAAAGCGCTTGATTATGGTCTGTTATCCGTTCACAGTCGTCAGTCAAGTAATAGAGTTCTTGTAAGTCAGTCCCTTTAAGGCCAACAGCTATATAAGCATCTTTATAAAAATCAAAAGAATCAATGCTGTATAAATTTACTAAGCTACGTCTGGTCGGCCACTCAAATATGTTCTCACCATCTTTATCAACAGAAACAAATGCAGCTTTCTTCTTATACTTAGCCCTTTTACCCTTAAAAGTATGACAGTCTGTGTAAACCCCCATTTCTTCAAAGCTACAGCCACAATCTGATACTTTTAAAACTTGTCCATCCATATCCATCTCAATTAAAGACTTATCATCATTTCTACTATTTTTTTTCATATCACAGGCCGTCATCAAAATATGGCCATTGTCTAGTAAAAGTGCATCTCCAACTCTGTACTGCTCTTTTGAGATGAGTTTTGTTTCAAAGGTTTTTAAGTCTAAAAGATATATACTGTTCCAAATCGGTTTTAACCCCAAGTCAAATGTCACTACAAGAGCTTTCTTCAAAGTCTTATTGTAGTTAAACTGATAGACATCTCCACCAAGCAAATCCATGCTTTCCTTACCACGAATGGCGAACTTTCCATATGATTTTAGCCCCATATGTTTGTAAGCATTCGAGGAAGAATCATATTGATTTTCCTTTACTGAGAACTGATACATCAAATGATCATCGTACTCAAAATCAAGAATCTCTTGGTTGACTTTGTCCCAAACATGACTTGACTTGTCAGTTAAATTAATTTTGTAGATTGTGTGTGATCCTGTATAAACCAGTAAGCCATTGTCTCCTCTTCTGATTAGACTAGGGGACTCAAGCAAAAGCTTTTGACTATTTTTTGTAAGTAGGTTGGTACACCACAGTTCATTGACATATGTATTTTTATCAAGTGACATTGAAGTTGTAATGTAATACACTTCATTTCTGTCTTCAATCACTGTCACTTCTGTGAAAGTTTTTATATCCTGAAACGCTTCAATTCTAATTTTAACCACCTCTCATTCCGTATTGCGGAATGCATTCCAAATATCTTATGCATATATACTAGCACACGAAATTGGTCTTTACAAGATTTTTCAGAAAAATCTTATTATTTAGGATGTGTGAACTTGATAAAGTTAGAAAATAATTCTTTCATGGAATGAGTTTCTATCATGGCTTCAGGGTGCCACTGAACACCTTGTAAGAATTTTTTTGAATCGTCTTCAATGGCCTCAATTAGGCCATCACGACTCATTGCAACAACTTTCAGACCATCTCCCAGACCATTGATGCCCTGGTAATGATAAGAATTGACTTCAGCTTCATGCCCTAAACTTTCATAAAGTTTGGAATCAGCTTCAATTTTTATGGTGTGAACCGGAAACTTCATATTTGTTTTTCCGGCAAAATGACCAATAGAGTTTTCCCTATTGTGTACATTACTAAACAGGCTGCCATTACGCGATACATTAATAAGCTGCATGCCTCTACAAATCCCAAGTATGGGTTTATTGTTATTTTCAAAGAATTTAATAAGTGCTATTTCCCACTCGTCTCGTGGTGGGTTGATATAATCAATCTCCTTATTAAGGTCCTTTTCATAATACCTCGGTGATATATTTTCATTTCCCCCTGTTAAAACTAGACCATCTAGTCTCTTGGCATATATTTCTGCCTCTTCAAGTTGCCTAATTGTAGGTATTACAACAGGTATGCCACCTGCTGCAATGACAGCTTGTGAATAAAAGTCATTCACAGTAATATAGGCTCCTCTTTCTTTGTCTATCTCATATGAGCTAATACCTATTAAAGGTTTCATCACGTCTCCTTGTTCATTTTACTAATTTTTCTATAGATTGTAGAACGACTGATTCCCAGTTCCTGAGCAGCTTTAAGACGACCTTCTTCATGCCATCCAAAGTAATCAAGCGTTGCCTTTATATGATCCCACTCTAATGCCTCAAGGGTTTTAAACCTACTTTCAACTTCTTTTTCATGGAATTGATAAGGTAAGCTTTTAAGGGTGATATAATCGTCTTTTTCCATATGTACAGCATACTCTATTGTATTTTGAAGTTCCCTTATGTTGCCTTTCCATTCATACTGATAAAATACCCTTCTTACTTCATCGGAAATGTCAAGAATGTATTTGCCAAACTTCTTGTTAAAGAGTTTTATAAAGTAATCAGTCAGAATAAAAAGGTCATTTTCTCGATTCTTCAAGTTGGGAATCATTAAGCTGAATACGTTTAATCGATGGAACAAGTCTTCTCTAAATTGGTTGCGTTCAACCAAAACATCTAAGCGTTCATTGGTTGCGGCTATTATCCTAACATCTATAGGAATACTTTCTACACTACCTATACGTTCTATCTGTTTTCTTTCAATAACGCGTAACATCTTCTGCTGCAAGTGTAATGGCATATTTTCTACTTCATCTAATAAGATGGTCCCCTTATTGGCTAAAAAGAACTTACCGTGTTTACCGATTTTATCAGCACCCGTAAAGGTACCTTTATCGTAACCAAACAACTCACTTTCAATAAGTGATTCAGGTATAGCTCCGCAGTTAATGGATACAAATGGGCCATTTCTTCTTTCACTTTCAAAGTGAAGCGCTCTTGCAAATAACTCCTTACCAGTACCTGTTTCTCCATATAAAAGGACTGTAGAATCTAAATTAACAATCGCCTTAATTTTTTCTTTCAACATTCTAATCGCAGATGATTCCCCTATAATACTTTTAAGTAAAATTTCATCTTGCTTTTGTAAGAGTTTGTAAGACATCTGATGGACTTCTTCAAGATCATCCATAATCATTGCAAAACCATTAAGCCCCTTATTGGTATATAAGGGATTAAATGAGATCATGAAGAAATATTTAGAATCATCTATCTCAATTTCTAGCGATTTTGTTTCGAGTATTTCTTGTCTTTCCTTGCCTAGTGAGTCAAATAAAAGACTGATATGCCTATGTAGATACTTTTCTATAGGTAGGTTAAGTTGCTTGATAAGTTTGTTATTGATTCTAAGAATATTTAAGTTTGCATCAAGGGTTACAACACCCTTGTCAATGTTGTTAATGACCATATCTAGAAGCTGAGCATCTGCTTGAAGCTTGGAGTAAATATCATACTCTTTTGCCTTTGAAGCCAAGAGTTCCGACATGATTTGAATGAAATTTTGCATTTTATCAGCTTCTGAAATCAAGCGATCCTTAAGGTCTTCTTTTCTAGTTGCAATCCCCATAGCCCCAATGATTTTATCATCATTTTTAATCACAGAATAAATAGCTGTTTTATAAGAACAGTTACTATATCTGATACAACCCTCACATCTTGGATCATTACCTGGATCGGATATCATGACCATCTTAGGTCCATTTTCCTTAAAAAGTATGCGACTGACGATACCAGAATCATAATAAAAGTCCTGTTTAGGTTTTGGCGCATGATCACTTAAAACAATGATTTCAAGATTTTCATCTACAATTTCAATGTCGAATTGTAAGGCTTCCGAAAGTGCATTTGCCACTTGTTTGGCAGTTTCTTTAATCTTCTTTAATTGACTCAAAAGTCCCTCCTAAGAGGGACATTTTTTATACCAATGCAGGATTTTCCCATAGCGGCAGTTTTCTACCGATACCCATTTCCTTTGCATTTTCATAAACTCTGAAAGCTTCTGAAAGATCATGTATCCCCATGCCGATCGGATTAAAGAAAATTCTTTCCGACTTGCTTTGTCTGCCTGGAATATTGCCTACAACAATATCACCCATATTACCGAGGATTTTATCTTCACTAATCACGCCGTCCCTCACTGCGCGATAGCTTACATCTACGCCATGGTGCGATACTTGATACCAATCGTCTACCACAACTTTATCCATTATTTTTAAAGCTTCAGCCGGTGTATCCCAGAAAGAGATTTCACAGTGTAAAGCACCTTCTTTATACCACTCAGCTTTTACGTATGGCTCTTTGGCCATTGTCGCAGTAGAGATTACATCAGAACCTCTAAATGCTTCTTCAGCAGAATCCACTACAACCAGTTCCATGCCTAGTTGATCTTTCATTTCTTCTACAAATTTCTCAGATGTCGCTCTGTTGATGTCAAAGACTTTTAAGACTTCTAAAGAAGGAACACCTGCTTTGATAGCCATTGCCTGTGTTTTACCTTGAACAGACGCACCCACAAGTCCCATGACTTTAGAATCGGGATTTGCCAGATACTTAGCAGCAACACCAGATGCTGCACCTGTTCTCATAGCTGATACGACTGTACCATCCATGATACATACCGGCATTAAAGTGTCTGGATCTACGATTGTAATAACCGCATTTGCTCTTGGTAGGTTATATTTGCTGGGATTATGAGGTTTTGAAGGAATCCACTTGATACCTGATGTATTTACTGGTCCCAATAAATCTCTTTCCTTTAGTTCCTCCTCATATTCCTGACCACCTAAATAAGATGGCATAGACATGATTCTACCGGTTGTTTCTTCTGTTTCAGGACCACCCCATCTGATAACTGGTTTCCCTGGTTGAATAAATGCCTTCTTACCATGTAGGAAAAATGAACGTTCAGTTGCCTTCATGCAACCTGCCATATCAAGACCGCCTGCCTTGATACAATCTTCTTGTTGTAGATAGAGAAATTCTACCTTTGAACTCATAACATAAGCCTCCTTGTAATTTTTATATTGACACATTACATATATGCAATACTGGTGCCAACTTTAAAATCATGTATTTTCAAGGCTTAAGGTTAATATTTAATTTTGCAACATGTCAACTTGACATGTGAATTTGTAAAATTTTCAGATTATTCATACTACAAGTCCCTATTACCACTATATATGTCATATTGAGATATTCATATGTCAATATGACACAATTTGATATAAAAGAAAGCGCTGAATTATTCATTCAACGCCTTTTTTTTGAAATATATAATTTTACCTATTACAATGACTATCAGGAAACTACCAATACTCAAGTAGCCATAAAAGACATCTGCAACTTTTGATGCATAGGCAAAGCCCAGTCCGAGTATAACCGACATCAAGGAGTTGAACATAGAATAGACCGACTCCATGGTTGCTCTATAGTGAGATTCAACATTATGATGTAAATCCCCGAGTATGACTGTATCAAGGACTGCTTGGATATATATTGGAACCAACATGAAAAGCAAACCAAGTGGATGCCTTATCAGAAATAAACTCACATAAGATACTGCCGATATCAACATGGTCAATGTATAAAAGACTCTCTTACGTTGTCTTGTCCCAATGGTAGTGATGATTTTAGTGGTACGGCTGCTGGCAATTAAAACTGATAGGGACATCAAGCCACTGATCAGTCCAAAGTAGATGATATCCACCTGGATACCATCCATGTAATTCTGCCAGAACTCTTCAATGTAAATAATGGCTGCACCAATAGCACCACCTGTAATAAAAATATATTGGATATAATGCTTGCTGCTTATAACAGCTCTCGCTGTCTTAAATATTTCTTTTACACTTGTAACATTTTCAGAAGATGATTTATTTGGCTCAGTTAACAAAGCATTAAAGATGACCATCATCATGCAAGAAAAGACAGACATCTGATAAGGTAAAATCAAACTTACCTTAGAGGCAGCATAAGCACCGATCATTGCCGCTAATAGTCCAGAACCATAACGTATGGCCTTGATTCTAGACAAGTACTTTTCAAAACTCATGGTCTCGCCAATTTCTTGTAAAGAATCATACATTAGGGCTGTGACACTGCCACTCGTTAGGGCTCCTGATATACCAGATAAAACAATCAGTCCTGCAAATGCAGCAAAGCCATAGGCATTTAAAATCAAAGCCGCACCTATCAAGGTTAAAAGCGAACCTGATAAAATAATATTCTTTCTTGAAAAGCGGTCAGCTAAAACACCTGTTGGTACTTCCATTAAAATAATAACAGCACCATAAATGATCTCAATATAGACGGTTTGAGCTATAGATATACCGCGACTTCTCCAGAAAAGTCTTTCAATAACATAAGCAAAAATAAAGCTTCTAAAAAAATAATAAGCTTGTACATATAGTATATTTCGTTTTAATTTATTCAATCTCGTCATATTCCCTCCTCTATAATTAACATCCTAAAATGTAATTATGGCGGTGGACGGACAAGGTGTTAAGACTGTCCTCTAATTCTTACCATAAGATCCCCTCCTTAATTCATTATACTACAAGAAAAAAAAGAAGGGCAAAAAAAAAGAAATGTCGCTATGCGACTTTCTAATTCTTTAACCATCTTTCAGTTTAGAATGACCAAACGATAATCGATTAGTATTCCATTTCCTTAATTCTGTAAAGTACCGCGTATTCGTAATCTACTTCTGCTGCGCAAGACTCACATAAACCAAATTTATTGACTTTCTTCTCATCTTCGCATCTCTTACAAACGTCTACTTTCACATACATACTTTCCATCATGTTCTTCATAGTCTCGCCTCCTCGTATGATTGTATACAATTATTCTTCCTATAAATAGTATACAATCATACTAATATAATTGCAAGCAATTTACCAAAAAAACAAGAATACTTTCACAAATTGTTGACTCATGCAACACATCCACTCATAGTATTGAAAAAAGCCCTCTTCGGGCCAATCAAAAACTCTCATTTTCCTCAAAAAAAATAGCGCATTAAGCGCTATCTATCTAAAATATTATTGATATATTCCCAGGTTTCCATTTCCACAAATTCTTTTGACCAAGAACCTATACCAGGCAGCTTGTATTTTTTAGCCAAGGTAATTCTCTTATTGATAGAAGATTCATCTTCAAGCCAGATTCTATGGAGTAAATCATCTTTTCTATAAGAAACATAGTTTAAGAAGTTTTCCTCATCATAAGAGGACTCATAATCGACATCATCTAAAAGTCCCTCAAGATGTTTGATACCAAAAGCCGTAGAATCGACAGAAACACCGCTTTCTTTCCATACTCTCATATAAAGAGGTATACCTAAAATAAGTTTTTCATTTGGTACTAATTCAAGGGTCTCTTTAATGCCTTTTTCAACCCATGGAATAGATGCTACTGGACCGCTTACTGGGCTCGATCCCCAAAACTCATCATAGGCCATCAACATCATATAATCCACATGTTTGACGATGTTTTCTCTATCAAAGACTTTAGACCATTGATCAGAACCACCAGGTACTGTCACCGCAATAGACAAGGTAACATTTTGAGCTTCCATTACTGGCGACAACTCAGCCATAAACTGTGTAAACTTTTCTTTGTCATCTAGATACATATTTTCAAAATCAATGTTAACACCATCTAAATCATACAAGGCAGCATAAAAGGCAATTTGAGCAATGGCTCTTTTTCTATAAACTGGATCATTTAACATTTCAGATGTCCAAGATGGTTTAAAGCTGTTATTAAACAAGCCCCAAACTTCATACCCTTTATCTTGTGCATCTTTCATATACCTAAAATCAGCTTCATTAATAATGATACCATTGATGTTTAAGCTAAACCAAGTTGGTGAAATAGCATCCAAACCAGGAATCGTTTCATCGTTTCTTAGGTTGGGATTATTCTTGTACTCAGAGATTTGAGACCAAGTCATATTGACATTTTCACCATAATCATGTGCAGGCCTTACATCATTGAGCTGGGTTTCAAGTATATCAACTGTATAATTCTCTAAATCCACAGTTTTAACAAAACCTGTTCTTCCGGTTTCAGTGATGATCTTGCTTAAATCCTCATGTGTATCAATAACAATCGCACTTATCTGAACAGGATCGCTTTCATCTACAACATTCATACCATGACTTGTTTTTACAAAAGATATATTTGATGCTACCTTTCTGAGGCCATCAAAGGTTTGGTCATAAATAGCGTATGAACCATCAGTTGCGACCATCAAATCAAGTCCATATAACTTCTTAAGCACTTCAAAATCAATATAGTTATGACCGTTTTTAGTCAGTATTGGTATATTGATATCAACTATATTTTCCTTAACATAATCTGTTACTTCTTTGGTTTCAAGTACATAATCAACTTGTTCTAATGGGATATAAACCCTTGTTCCAGAATTTGAATAATGGATATTCGTATCAATCTGCTCCATTACGAAATCGGCATGTATCAAGATTCTATTGTCTACCATAAGTAGGTATTCAGAAGGGATAGTGTCACCCATATAAGTATGACTAGCACCACCATCTAATAGAGACAAGACTTCTAGCTCTAAATCCTCTATGGTTTCTTGTAAACTCATGTTATTGAACCATAGAACACTTAAGGCAATAACCAGTATAAGTACTGCTAGCTTCCAAATAATACTTGTTCTTTGAACTTTTTTTATAGAGACAATTGTATCTTGAACTGTTTGTTCATCAACGCAGTGAGCTTGATTCTCTTCAACTACAGGTGTTTCTGAGTCTACAGCTTCACGTTTCTTCTTAATTTCTTCACTTCTTTTTTTAAGTAAAATATCTACATTCTTATCATCCATAATAACTCCTTCAGTACATTTGTACTTCTTATATTATAACGAAGTAAGGCATCATTAGACAAGAATATCATCAAGATTTAATACTTTGTTACGCAAACTTCAAATGTATTAGACTTTCTTTTAGATCTGTTGCACTTTGGTATCGACGCTCTGGTTGAACCATTATAGCCTTCTTAATAATACGTTTGAGTTTACACAGCCTTATGAAATAAAAAAGCTCCTTTATGGTCCGCTTTTTAACATGTCTTAGCATAATCTTCATAACAAGACCTAAACAGTATATATCTGATCTTTCATCAGCTAGATAAGTATCTAAAAGTCGCTCTGGTGCAACAAAATCCATAGTAAATGAGTCAGAATCATTTTCCATAAATGCAGATCCAAAATCAATCAAATGAATGCCAAACTGTTCATCAAAAACCAAGTTTTCCAGTTTGATATCACCATGCACAACATTCATACAATGCAAGTGTTCAAGTATCTGACAAAGATGGATGGTAGACTGTATCATTTCCTTATAAGTAATATCCTTTAGCTTTAACCTTTCATAGAGTGTGACCCCTCTTACTTGGTCCATAATATAATAGACACCTTCATCTTTTGTGTATACATCAATAACTCTTGGTATCCTACAATGGTCTAGGAGTTTTAAATAGTCAACTTCCCTACTATCCTCTTTTAAGAATTTTATAAACCATTCCGTACCATGGTCAACCTGCCTACAATAGGCCGTAGAGTCTGTAATAACTTCAGTGACTGTATATCTTCCTACCTTCTGATTAACTTTCACTTTCCCTCCTTTACACATCTTTCACATGGGCTTAACAAGTACTTGCGCTTGGCATCATATAAGGAAACTTTCACAATTTTACTTTTATCTGTTGTTGACCTTACCAAGTAAAAACAACCCGCCCTATGATATTTTGAACCTGATTTGGTTTTATAAACCATGACTGTTTTTTCTTCTTCTTCATTCTTAAAAAGGGTCTTGGTTAAGGTTTCGTTTGGATACAGAGACTTGTCATCACCAAACAACCATAAGACATGTTCAAACTTGACATGCGATTCTTTTTTTAGGCCAAAAACAAAAGCTTTATTCCAAGATACAAGACCACTTACTGTGTCACCAGTTACAGAAAAGTCCTCTAGTAAGATTTCATGATTACTGAGTTCATTCTTTAAATAGGCTTCTAGTATCTCCGATGCCATATGGTCATTAAGAAAAGATTGTGATGAACTTATAAAATCACTATATGGATTTTCTGGTAGATCAAATGTTAAAAGACCAACCTTCTCATAAACGTAGTTCAAGCTGTCTAACCTAATTAAAGCATCGTTGACCTGTTGAACTTTTAAATCCTCACTTGGAAAAAAAGCTATCACTTGTACAAGCATAACCATAATAAGAATGGTTATAGGAAAAACAATAGCAGCTTCTACGCTAACACTGCCTCTATTCATAAGCAACTCCATATGCCCCAATGCTTACCTTGTTAAATCTTTCATTCATGACAAAACTACCGTATTCACTATAGGTATTAAGATCAATTAAGTTAACTACACGTTTGAGTTTGGTTTCGTCCTTTAAGGTCATAAGCATCAACCTTAGATAGTCGTGATAGGTAAAATCAATTAAATTAAAATAATTAGGAAGCTTCTTAGGTGTATATACAATACCTAAGTCCAATTTCCACTGACTAGGATATACCTTAAAAAAGGGGACACTTTCTCCCTTCATGAGAGCATGTACATCTAAACCACTCTCACCACATGACCAACCTAAGCGAATGACATTAGCCACCAAAGGCACACCAAATCCTGACCAACCTGCCACCCCTAGCGCAATGGACTCTGATAACAGGAGTTTTTCCTTATCCGTATAAACATGAATGCCATTCATAACAACCCTAACACCATAGACCAGACCAACTGCCTTAGAGATATTAAGCCCTTCAGATTTGCCTCCCATTAAGATATACTCAATCTCTCCTCGTTTAAAATAACTCGATCTTTCATACTTAGAAAAGTAATCATAGTCTGTTGCTGATGAGGCAGCTGCAGTCTTAAAGGTTGACATGATGTATTCATTGATCTTAAGACTGTCTATCAAGGGATTTAGCCCTGAAACAGACCAGAAATCCGCAGTATCTTCCACTTCATACGCTGTTTGTCGATCAATGACATAACCTTCACTCTCATAGTTAAAGGCTTTTCCCGCCTGGTCCTTTTGTTTATTATAATAAGCTTTCGATTCAGGATTTTCTTCCTTAGCTTCTAACTGTGTCACTTTTCTATACATAGATATTAATTCAAGGTCAAGGTTTGGAACTTGACCTTGAATGACATCAGACAGATCTAAGGATGAAGACTCTAATATCTGATCTAAAACTTGTTCATTATGATAAGGAAGCTCTAATAGGCCATACCATGATTTTTCTATATTTGGATAAGTCTCAACCATAAACGACTCAAACTCACTCGATACGGATAAGGTATCTGACTCCATCAGTTGGTCCTTAGATTTCTCCAAACTGCTTATCAGTTGATCTTTAATAATATCTAATGCCTTTTTATCCGATCTAATAAAATCTCTTGTCTCCTCGATCAAGTTTCTAATAGAAATCATTTGATCAGATGATTTTAAAAGTACTTTAAACAACTCTTTATTGTAATCTCTATACTTTTCCAAAGATTCTTTAATTGAGTTGTACTCATCCAGTATGGCACTTATTTCATTTTCTATCTCAGCTTTTTTGTTTTGATCCGCTTGATCATAAATTTCACTTAATGTCTGGAATTCAAACTTTATATCATCTAACGTTTGTGAATAGTCATTTACTTCGAAAAATATTTCATTCACTTTAACAGACAAGTCGGCTCTTCTATCAAATAACTTGCCTAAATCAGAAAGGGCTATATCAACAATATACTTCTTATCCATCACATCCTGAGACGCCTTAGCCTTTTCGATTACTTCAAGTTTATTAAGCACCTGCTCGAGATAATTAGCTGGAAGACGGTAGTTCATATAGGTGGATATTTGCTTTTTTATAACAGCATAATCTGAAAGAGGTTGACTGAAAATAGGATTTTCTTCATTTTCCTTATAAAGATCATGATGCAAATAACCTTTTCTTTCTCTCGCTTTCATCCCATAGAGCCCATAATTAACGTAAAGATAAGTATCGTAACTTGCCAACATAGACTGGCAGGCAAACTTTGAATTTCTATGGGTATTGTTTCTATAAAAACCCTTCTGCATACTTGCAATTAAAAGCGAAAAAATAAGAAAGACAGCCGAAAGCATCAAGATTACTTTGACCGTTATTACACCTTTATTGTTCATCTTTTTTCTCCAACATATGACCATAAGACTTGGCCTGATAGATCATATACTCAACGCAGTCTTGAAGTAACCTAGCGTCCAAATAAACTTCTTTATAGGTCGTCTTAACAGTTTTTTCATATAAAACGCCTCTGATCTCACCTTCAAATTCTATAGCATGATGATCCTCAATATAAGCGTCTAGTTCTTCTAGTAGTCCTGCACCATAAAGATAAGTGGTCAAGAGTATCATTATAAACGAGACAATAATCAAAATCATCATAGGTACAATAAGCGCACTTTCAACTGTCGTCGAACCTCTTTTATTACCAAACATTTCCATCACCTAAATTAACTTTATCACAAATCCCATTTTTTGACAATTACAACATAAAAAAAATTCTGCTTATTAGCAGAACTTCTACAAATCATATTTTTTACTGTTACCAATGCCCATTAAAACCAGACCAGAACCAAAACCAAAAGAACCAAGAAAGAGTCTTACTGTATAATGAACTGGTAAGAAGTTTAAAATTATCACCAATGCTAAAGTAATCAACAAGACATTTCTACCGACTTTTTTCAGATTCATTTTTTTCTCCTAACAATTCTTCTAGTTCCTTTTCAAGTTTTTCTCTTAAAATTCTCATTTCATTGTAAAGACCGTCATTATTATAAGAACAGTCATTTACAAGTTTCATCGACTCCAGCTCCAGTTTGATCGCTTTAATCCTATCCATTGATAACGCCTCTTTTAACCAAAACTTCAATAACTTGAGTAAATACAGCTTCTAAATCTTTTTCTGCATCTATGACTTCAAATCTTTCAAACTTATCTTTAAGCATTAGATAACCTTCTCTGACCTTGTGATGAAAAGAACCTTCTTCTAAATCCAAACGGTTGACTTCTCTCGAATCATCCTTGTTGATTCTTCCTAAACCAACCTCAGGCGATAAATCAAAATACAAAGTCACATCAGGCAAAAGATCTTCTATGGCATATTGATTAAGCTCAAACACTTCGTCAACACCCATGCCTCTTACATAGCCTTGATAAATCAAGGAAGAATCCACATATCTGTCCATAAATACGATTTTACCCGCTTCTAATGCAGGTACAACCTTTTGTACCAGATGCTGACGTCTAGCAGCTGCAAATAAAAGAGCTTCTGTTTTGGGATCCATTTCTACATTATCTTTATCTAAGATGATTTCTCTGATTTGCTCTGATATGTGAACACCACCAGGCTCTCTGGTTGTAATATACTCGATATTTTTTGATTGAAAATACTTCTCTAACTTTTCTAGAATGGTAGTTTTGCCTGCGCCTTCGCCACCTTCTAGAGATATTAAATAACCTTTACTCATAATTTCCTCTTTTCCTCATCTATTGTAACACAAGATGCAAACAAAAAGAATGACGAAATTGTCGTCATTCTACAGCCTACCGACTTTTCTATGCATTTCTTCAAGATTTTCCTTGATATATTCCCTTAACCATATCAATACATCTAAATTTGTAATAGGCAGTTCACCTAAGGTCTTTTTGATATCTCTTGTACACAGGGTAAACTTCTCATCATCAATTTGATGGGTATAAAGAAGGTCAACATTTGCGTTGGAGTTTATGATTGTAATCAAAGTATCTGACATATTTCCAAGTGGCATTCTATCTATATGCGACAGCTTGAATTTAGCCACAATGTCTGTTCCAACACCAGGACTTGATGTAATAGAAAAAGAACCATCACATAACTCTGCAGCCTGCTTAAACATAGGAATGCCTAAACCAACTTTTCTTGTTGTTCTTGTTGTGTAAAAAGGATCAACTACCTTTCTTACTGTGTCTTGATCCATACCAACACCATCGTCTTTTATACAAATCGCTAATTGATCGTCTCTATAATCCTCAACAATAGCTATACGAATTTCATCTGCTTGAGCAACAATAGAATTCTGTGCTATATCAAGAATATGCAATGATAATTCTCTCACCTTTTTCTCCTCTTTATACAGATTGGGTCAACACCTTAAAAATGCCTTGAATCGATTTTTCCTCTACTTCTAAATAGTTTTCTCTTTCAGATATACTGATTAAATCATGCGCATCTGAATTAATTAATTCTCTGTATTTTCTAAACATACGTTTTTCAATATCTTCTGCATCGTCAGGTCTTTTTCCATACCATTCAATATTTTCTATTGCCATGTCCTTATCAATAAAACCCAAACTCTTAATAATAGAAAATGAATTCCTGTTGATATGAGCCGGAAAAACAACGCCATCCAAACTTTGAACCGTCTTTATGATTTCATTGATGGTTAGACTATATGGGGTAATCAAATAATTATCTTCATATCCAACAATTTCATCTTGGTCATTAAAAATAACTTGTTCACCAAAACGTTCCGGCTTATTTTTGATCATCAATCTTTTGTCTTTGATACCTTGATAGAAGTTTTCTAAAGCTATGATATCTCTAAAGAGCACCACCATATGTACATCTTCAACTGTTTGTATTTCCATACCTGGAATGACAATCAAGCCCAGTTTTTCACCAACTTCTACAGTCACTCTGACATTTCCTATGCCGTTGTGATCGGTTATTGCAATAGCATCTAAGCCCTTTATAATAGACATATTGACTATGTTATTAGGGGACATATCCTCGGAACCGCAGGGGGAAAAACCAGTGTGTATATGAAAGTCATAATACAACTTCATTTTTAAACGCCATTCTCAAAGAATACTTTGAAAATGCCATAAGCATCAAGACCAGTTGAAATAACTGCTACATCTTCTTCACTTGCCTTTTCTAAGACATCTTCACCTACTTCAATATTTTCAGGTACAATGATACAAGAAAAATCAAGAAGTGTCGCAACAGCTATGATGTTAGAATGAATTTGCACTGTAATCCAAGCATCATCCTCTTTACCATTTGCCATTACCCATGACAATAAATCACAACACTCTACACCTTTAATTTCTCTATCCAACAAGTTTGTTTTAGATATCAACTTAAATGCATCATTCTCTAATAATTGACTAATCTTCATGTTTTTCTCTCTTCCTTCTTCTTCTATTATAACGTCCCAATAAGAGACAATCTGAATACTGAGCTCTGTTCATAACAATATCTTCTGCTAAGGCACGACATGTTGGCGCACCACATGCACCACAATCTATCCCCGGCAGTTTATTGGCTATTTCTTCTAATTCAGCCATTTTCTTAAGTGCTACTTTAAAATCCTTATCCAACTTAAGAATGGTTCTAGCTTCCATTTCCTTATCCCATTCTAAGTCCTCTCTTGTCAGATAAGAATCAATGTCATCTGGATTATAGGATTTTAACTCAGATGACTTCATGCGTACTCTGGCCTTGGCCATAAATGGATTTTCCACATTTAAAACGCCGCCAGAACAGCCTGTTACACAAGCATAACCTTCAAAGAAATCAATTTCAGGTAACTTGCCTAACTCCATTTTATCTAATACCCGAATAACTTCTTCAATCCCATCGACTGCTAAATATCTTTCTGTATCAAGACCAAAAGACTGGCCACCAACCATGCCCCAGCCTACACCATTACCTGATGCAGTTTGAACAATTGGGAAGTCTCTTGAACCCTTATCAACCGCTTTTATCAGTCTAGAGTAGATGGATTCTAAAGAAATTCCGCCATCTATATAAGATTTTTCCAAACCTAAAGGTTGTATAATACTGGTTATCTTAGCTGGACACTGGGCTATATAAAACACACCAATATCCTCAAACTTGAGTCCTTTTTCAGCCATCAACTTCTTTTTTACCTGTCTAGCAGCAATCTCCATAGGCGCTTCTAAACGTGTTATATTATCAATCAAGGATGGATACCTGATCTGTATCAAACGTGTAATGGCTGGACAGTAAGTCGATATAACCGGTTTTTCTACTGTCGGATCCTTAAGCAGTTCATTTTGATACTTTGTCAGTATGTCTGCTGCATACGCAACATCATAGACCATATCAAATCCTAGTCTATATAATGATTGAAAAATATCCTCTATATCATATTCTGCTGAAAACTGTCCATACATCGATATGGACGGTAACGCAACTTTATATTTGTATTCAAATATTTTTTCTAAATTATCTGACAATGTACCCTTTGCATGAAAGTGACATATTTTCAAGCACTCACCGCAATCAATACATCTTTCCTTCATTATCTTGGCTTTGCCATCGATAACTCTTATCGCTTGTGTTGGACAACGACTTAAACAGTTGGTACAACCATTACAGTAGTCATTATCTAAAACAACCGAATGCCAATATTTATCCATTATGCCCCCATTTAAAGATTAAATGTCATTTTTATAGCAGTATACTTATCAACTTCAGATTCTATATGAAAGTCGTCACTACACTTATCCATATTAGGAAGTCCCATACCTGCTCCAAATCCTAATTCCCTTATTTCCTTAGTTGCTGTTGAATAACCTTTTTGCATGGCTAAACTTAAATCAGCAATACCCGGGCCAGTATCTTCTACAAATATTTCTACCTTATCTGACTTGATGTATACATCTATCTTTCCACCATGTGAATGGATTGCTACATTTATTTCTGCTTCATAAGTGGCAATTGCTACACGCCTGATGACACTGGAATCAATGCCAATCTGACGAAGTATCTTCTTTATTTTACTTGATGCTATACCAGCTGATGAAAAATCGTCGTTAGAAACATCAAACGTTTTCATCATTGCTACATCATTGTTATCTCGCGCTAATATCATGATGTTCTCCTTAAATTGATGTACCCTCTAAACCGTTAGAATATAAAATACCTGAAGCTGAGTACATCGTATGCTCTGTTCTTAATAAAAGCATCTCATCCTCTCTTGCCATATCAATAATGTCTTGTGTAGGTGTTTTACCTCTTACAAACACAATTGATTTTAGATCTAACATTTCAGCTGTTCTGATAACTTGATTGTTACACAGTCCTGTCAAAAGGACAGTATGTTCTTCTGTATATGCCAATACATCACTCATCAAATCTGATCCAAATGCATAAGCAACTTCTCTATCTAGAAATTCTTCCCCTACTAAAATTTCACATTCCAGTAATTCTGCAATTTGTCTTAACTTCATAAAGCCTCCCACTAGCGCGAACGTTATTTTTTTAACAATATAATATTATTATACACGAATTCCCGCTATTTGCAATACTTTCACTAGCATTGTTTCCCTAATACATTTTCTTCACCAGAATAGATATTGTACCGATGTCCTCTTGCAAACCCCACAAGGATCATACCATAATTTCTAGCAAATTTAACGGCTAGGTCCATTGGTGCCGATCTAGATACCAAAACACCTAGACCACTTTTGATGCATTTCAAGACCATTTCAGAAGATACACGCCCACTTATAAAAAGCATCAGCTTGTCTTTTGACAAGTCATGTTTTATCATGTAGCCTATTACCTTATCAACGGCATTGTGCCTACCAATGTCTTCAAAGGCACAAATCAAGTTTTCACCTTCAAACAAGGCTGCCATATGTACACCACCAGTTCTCTTAAAAAGATCTGATTCATCATAAAAGGCCTTCATATTCTTATGTATGAATGATGCATCTAAAGAAACTTGACTTAACTTTAATTGCCTTAAAGAAACAGCATCCATAAGATCATAAAACATAGCCGAACTGGCACAACCAGAGGTGATGTAACGTCTTTTAAGATCCTTATCAAGAGACCGACTTACTTCAACATGTGCAAGTCCCTTTTCCGAATCGAGGATCAATGACTTAACCTCAGATATATCTTTGATATACCATTCGCTTTTTAGATGTCCTAAAACCAGCATTTCCAGACTATCAGGCGAACAAAGTAATGTGTTTGCTTCCTGGTCATTAACAAATATCGTTAAAGGAAACTCACAAACCACTTCATCTTCTAAATATTCACACAAATCCTCTGAAACCTTGTTAATTTTTAATGTATTCGTTAAGCTCATAGAACTCCTTCCGTCTTAATAATTATAGCACAAAAAATAAACAACCACATGGCTGTTTAAAATCCTATTGCAACAATTTGATCATCTGATTTTTTTAAGATAGACCTCAAGATAGCCTCGTCAATAAAATAGGAATGCATGCCTATTTTAACAAGGGTATCCGGATAGATGGTTTCAGTTTTCAACTGGCCCTTTTGTGCCTTTAAGAGTATTTCTCTCAAGTGTTTGAAACGGCTTGTCTTCTCTTTTATCATATATGTCATCTGTTCTAGACTTTCATAACATTTTTTTAAAGTTTCAACTTCTGAATCAGTAATAATCTCTTTCTTTTCCTTGGCGTTAAGAATTGCAATAAACTGCTTTAGTCGTCTGACAGTTTCTTGTTCTTCAGCAATTTCCTCCTTCAAACTCCTCAGCTCTTTAATGCTATCGATGTCTACACCAAGATTTATCAGTGTAATCACACCAAGCCTAGATCCGATGGTTGTGGCATCAATTGCATATCTTGCAGTTATTTCACCACCGATAATATGACCTTTTTTCCCCTTTACAATCACTTGTCCATCACAAAAAACCTTGGAATTTAAGATTTCTCCTGCTTCCAAATTACCCTTTACGCATACTTCTGCGTTATCAATGTATTTAACAACAAAATTACCACCACACTCGATCCTACAGTCGTTATGACCTGATACACCCTTAGTAATGGTTAAATCACCAGCAGATATAAGATTTGCACCTTCAACAAGTCCATTGATGGTTAGGTTGCCATCACAGTCAATACGGTAACCCGAGCAGACATTGCCATTAACAACAATGTCACCTTTGAAGTTGATATTACCCGTTTCTACACCAACGCCATTGTCAAGCTCCATATAATTTTGAACCAGTATTTTACCATTTTCGACCTTGTATATGCCGTCACTGGTTGCCTTTAAGACCCTACCTTCAGAGTCGGGTTCAATGTTTTCTCCAAATGAAAACTGCTTGTCTTTACCATTTTTAGCACGGATACTTTTACCTGTCACAGTCATACCATCAATGCCTTCAGTTGCAGGTATCTTTGTGGCAAGTACTTGACCACTTGAAACCTTCTGAAAAAGATTCATGGATTTAAAATCTACAGTCCCATCTTCTAGGATGGTAGGATGTGAATGAACACCGGCCTCATAAGTATAAACAATCTCACAGTCTATACCATGAATGTGAGGCTGACCTTCAGCAACAAGTTCATCAAGTACATCTTCATTTAACTCACAAAGGGCTGAAATCACTTCATCGTCAATGCCGTAAACAACATGTTTTTTCTTCAAAGCTTCATAGATTTCCTCAGGCCCTACACTTTCACCATGTAATCTCAATGACAAATAAGCCTTATAATAATCATCTGAAATATAAACATCAATCTCTTTCATCAATCCTCCAAATTAGTTATTTAAGTCCGAATCAAGTCTATCAATTACATTATCGATTGTTTCATGTTGATTGTATGATGTCATGCCAATTTTACACGAATAGTGTATTTGGCTGTTCCTTACCAAGAGGTGCCAGTTATCCATATCCTTTAGGAGTTTTCTTCTAACGTCTTGTAAATCCACTGTACCGGTTTCAGGTAGTAAAATCAGAAAAGTAGATTCATTGTAACGGCACTTCAAATCTTGTTTTCTTAACAATAAGTTCAAGCGTTTTGAGATGTTCTTCACCATTTTCTCTTCTACACCTATACCAAAATCCATCTTCAGCTGGTCATAGTTGTTGATGGTCAGCATCATAACAGAAAAGATTCTCTTTTTTCTGTCTGATCGGTCTTTTTCATTAAGAAGCAACTCTTCCATAACCAGTCTGTTGTAAAAACCAGAATTATGGTCTTTTATTTCATAAGCCTTTAACATGTCTTTTAAACCAGAGACCTTGTGGTCTTTGTTTTCCACCTGTTCTTGCAAAGCCTTTACCTGTGAGACGTCGTTCATCACTGCAAGCAACCTAAAAGGACGGTCCAACTCATCTTTGATGATCATCATATGACACCTCATCCAAATGGTATGACCTTTTCTATGCTTAAATCTTAAAAGCTTGTCAAAAGGCGCTAGCGCGTCTTCTTTTAGCCTTTCTATACCATCATCTAAAAGTCCCCGGTCCTCAGGCAACAAGTGCATGTAAAGCTCATTGGATAAATGTGATTTTGTTTCAGGCTCATAGCCAAGTATCTTCCAAAACTTCGGGCTATGATATTGATTATCTGGTATGATTAGATCTCTATAAAAGACAACATCTACAGCTTTCTCAATAAAAAATTCTGAAATATTCTGATGTGATTTATACAACTCATCTTTTAAATAAAATTCGCTCATAAAGCCCTCCTTGTAGAATATCTACCCAGAGATGCTTTCTTTCATTCAATTATGTTTATGAAGCATAAAATAAAGTGTTTCTAAGCTGACCGTTGGTCTTAGCAGGTGGGTTTTCTCCACTGCTTTTTTTGATAATCCAGCCACCCCATGTTGTAGAAGTGATGCACCAAAGCCTCTTTCTTCTGCACCGTTTAGTGTAAAGAGTACACAGTATTCTGCTGCAAAACCACTGACTACCACAAACTCAATGCCACGCGATTTTAAGATGTTTTCCAAATCGGTTTTCCAAAACGAGTTAGAAAACTCTTTTGTCAGCCTGATATCAGTAGGTGCTATTTCAATTTCCTTGATGGTATCAAAACCATTTGTCGCTTCAGCATCTTGGACTATAACAACGGGACACCCGGCCTTTCTAAAGAAACTTGCCGCTTCGTTGATGTACTCTGATGCACCAAGCATCATATCCTTTAGTCTCTCCTGTTTAAAAAACTCTTCTTGCATATCAATAATTAATAAAGCAATGTTCACACGAACTCCTTTCTCTATAAATTCATCATATCATATAAGTCATGGCTATTTAGGGATAGAACGTGTAAAAAAAGAAAACCCAGTCCATAGGACTGGGCATGTTTATAATTTCTTCGAAAATACTGCTGTTATGGCAATGATGAGTAGACCAATAATCATAATTGGACCAGCACCACTTTCAAAGCCATCTCTAATCCCACCAAAAGCAACCCATAGGATGGTTAGCGGAATGATGTATTTTACAAGTGCATACCAAATACCAAATAGACCAAACTTAATTGATCCATTGTTCGTCACTTCATTTTGAAGATCTGATTTAGATAACTTCCAACCTGCAAAGATAGAAACAAAGAAACCGCCAAAGGCAAGGAAGATCTTATCTGTTAATAAGTCAAAGATATCAAAAGCACCTGTACCGAAGACTTTAGGACCGACACCACCTAAGGATAATGAAGCTAATACACAAAGTACAACCATTATAGATGATGAAACGACTACTGCCTTAGGTCTTGAAAAACCTTTTTCGTCAATAAAGTAGGCGACCACAACTTCAAGCAGCGAAACCGAAGATGTTAATGCAGCTACTGATAAGGCAATAAAGAATAAAGCAGCAAAGATAGTACCAACACCACCCATTTCAGCAAAGATAGTTGGTACAACAACAAATACAAGACCTGGACCTTGAGCTGGTGCAATACCGAATGCAAACATAGCTGGGAACATGGCAATACCTGCAAGTAAGGCCACAGCTGTATCCATAACAGTTACGATTGCAGCATTGGAAACCAAGTTCTCCTGTTTGGGTAAATAAGAACCATATGTAATCATGATGCCCATACCTAGTGACAATGAGAAGAATGCTTGACCAAGAGCCGCTAATATAACACTAGGATCAACAACTGAGAAGTCTGGCTTAAATAAAAACTCCATACCAGCCATAGCACCTGGCAGTGTTAAGCCCTTGATTGAAATGGCAATCAAAATGCCAAATAAAAGTGGCATTAATACTTTACCTGCTTTTTCAATACCAGTAGAAATACCTCGCACAACAATAACAATGTTTAAGATAAGATAGGCAACCATCCACATAAGTGGTACAAGAGGATTAGTGATAAAACTGTCGAAAGTAGAAGCAATTGCCTCTGGCGCATTTAATAGTCCCGTAAATACTTTTGAAACGTAAGCAAGAGACCAACCACCTACAACAGGATAGAAACCCATGATCAAGAGAGCACTTAAAACCCCCAGTGCACCAGCAAATGTCCAACGACGATCCTCTGATTTAAATGCACCCACTGCAGCAAGCTGCTTTCTTCTACCTACTGCAAACTCAGCAAGCATAACACTAAAACCAATTACTACTACAAAAAACAAATAAATAAGTACGAAAGCACCACCACCGTTTTCACCAGCAGTATATGGAAACTTCCATATGTTCCCCAGACCCACTGCCGAACCGGCAGCAGCCATAATGAAGCCTAATTTAGAGCCCCAATTTTCTCTTTTAGCCATAAGTAAACCCCCTTCTAATTATGCTAAAATAACCGACTTGTGTATAATAGCACATTACATTAGATGGTTCAATATATTTGAAATAAGAACAGAAAATGGCTTAAAACCTGCATTTTTCTAAATAATATCACTATTGAAAATACATCAGATAAGCTCAAAAAAAATAACACCGCATCTAAGATGCGGTGTAGCTTTTATTACTTCTCTCTAGCAGTGTAGTGAGTGTGTAGTAACTTATGTGCTTTATGACCATTAGGCTCGCCTAAGTAGTCAGCATATAATTTAATCATCTCTGGGTTTTGGTGAGATTTTCTTACTGTTAAGATAGCATCTTCTTCATATAAAGCTTTCGCTCTTTCAACTTTAAGATCTACAATGTCTCTAACCTTTTGAGGTTGTTGTGGCTGACCACCACCGTTTACACAACCACCAGGACAACCCATGATCTCGATGAAGTGGTAATCTTTCTCGCCTCTTCTTACTGCGTCTAATAATCTACCTGCAGACTCAGTACCATGAGCGATAGCAACTTTAACATCTAAGTCACCAATCTTAATAGTCGCTTCTTTATTTTCAGTTAAACCTCTAACTTCATTGTATTCGAAGTCAGCTAAGTCTTCACCAGTTAATACATCAGCAACAGTTCTTAATGCCGCTTCCATAACACCACCAGTAGCACCGAAGATAACACCAGCACCTGAGTATTCACCCATGATTTCGTCAAAACCTTCGTCCGGTAAGTTGTGGAAGTTAAGACCAGCTTCTTTAATCATTCTACCTAATTCTCTTGTAGTGATTACAGCATCAACGTCTCTTAAACCATCTACTTCCATCTCTGGTCTTGCAGCTTCAGTCTTCTTAGAAGTACAAGGCATTACTGAAAGAACGAACATTTTCTTTGGATCAATGTTTTCTTTTTCAGCGAAGTAAGACTTAACCATAGCACCAAACATTTGGTGTGGAGACTTACAAGATGATAAGTTAGGAATAAAGTCTGGGTGATTGAACTCACAGTATCTGATCCAACCTGGTGAACAAGATGTAATCATCGGTAAAGTACCACCGTTTTGGATTCTGTGTAATAACTCATGACCTTCTTCCATGATTGTTAAGTCAGCAGCCCAGTTAGTATCAAATACTCTGTTGAAGCCTAATCTTCTTAATGAAGCAGCCATTTTACCAGTTGTTCTAGTACCGATTGGTAAACCGAATTCTTCACCTAATGCAGCTCTTACAGCTGGAGCAGTTTGAACAACTACATAAGTATCTGGATCTTCTAATGCATCCCATACTCTATGGATATCTGATTTTTCCATTAAAGCGCCTACTGGACAAACATTGATACATTGACCACAGAATAAACAATCTGTTTCAGTCATTGGTCTGTCAAATGCAGGACCTACAGTTGTGTTGAAGCCTCTGTTTTGGAAGCCTAAGATACCAACATCTTGTTGCTTCTTACATACGCTTACACACTTACCACAAAGAATACACTTTGAAGTATCTCTTACTAATGATGCAGATAAGTTATCAAATTTCTTTTCTCTCTTTGCACCTTGGTACTTAAGACCAGATACACCTAGATCTTCAGAAATAGTTTGTAATTCACAGTTACCAGATCTAACACATTGAGTACATTCTCTGTCATGGTTAGCTAAGATAAGCTCAACTGTTGTTTTTCTAGTTTCTCTAACTCTCTTTGAGTTAGTCTTTACTACCATGCCATCTCTAACAGGTAATACACAAGATGCTTGAAGTGATCTAGCACCTTCAACTTCTACCACACATACTCTACATGCACCAACTTCGTTAGTTTCTTTCATGTAGCATAGTGTAGGAATATCGAAGCCAGCATCTCTAGCCGCTTCTAAAACTGTATATGACTCTGGTACTTCTACCTGAGTGTTGTTAATCGTAAGTTTAACCACGTTCTCTTCCTCCTCGAATATTCAGCTTATTTCTTTACAATACACTTAACTGGACATTTAGAAATACACGCCTCACACTTGATACATGCATCTTGATCGATAGTATGTTGACCTTTCTTTTCGCCCTCAATACAGTTAACAGGACAAACAGTCTTACACATAGTACAACCGATACACTTGTCAGTGATTGTGATAGCTAATAAGTCTTTACATACGCCAGCTGGACATGTCTTATCATTTACGTGAGCTTCATACTCATCTCTGAAGTATTGTAATGTTGATAATACTGGGTTTGGAGCAGTTTGTCCAAGACCACATAATGATGCATCTTTGATTGTGTAAGCCAATGACTCTAAATCATCGATGTCTTGTAATGTACCTTTACCTTCGCAGATCTTGTCTAACATTTCTAACATTCTCTTAGTACCTTCTCTACAAGGCGTACACTTACCACATGACTCATCTACTGTAAAGTCTAGGAAGAATCTTGCAACGTCTACCATACAGTTGTCTTCGTCCATTACGATCATACCACCAGAACCCATCATTGAGCCTAGTTCAATTAAGTTATCGTAATCGATCTCTGTATCTAAATAATCAGCAGTAATACAGCCACCTGATGGACCACCTGTTTGTACAGCTTTGAAAGCTTTACCGTTAGGAATACCACCACCGATTTCGAAAATTACTTCTCTTAAAGTTGTACCCATTGGGATTTCTAAAAGACCAGTGTTGTTGATCTTTCCACCTAATGCGAATACTTTAGTACCTTTTGATCTTTCAGTACCAATGTTTGCAAACCACTCAGCACCATTTAAGATGATTTGAGGAATGTTAGCATATGTCTCAACGTTGTTAAGAACAGTTGGTTGACCGAAGATACCTTTGTTAGCTGGGAATGGCGGTCTTGGTCTTGGCATACCTCTTTCACCTTCGATAGAAGCGATAAGAGCAGTCTCTTCACCACATACGAATGCACCAGCACCTAACTTGATCTTAAGATCGAAGTTGAAGTCTGTACCGAATAAACCTTCACCTAATAAGCCCATTTCCTTAGCTTGTGCAATCGCGATTTCTAATCTTTCTACAGCGATTGGATACTCAGCTCTGATATATACATAACCTTCATCAGCACCGATAGCGTAAGCTGCAATAGCCATAGCTTCAATGATTACATGAGGGTCACCCTCTAGAACTGATCTATCCATGAATGCACCTGGGTCACCCTCATCGGCATTACATGCAACATATTTCTTATCTGATTCTGCGTTATAAGCAAAAGTCCACTTTAAGCCTGTTGGGAAACCACCGCCTCCACGGCCACGTAAACCAGAAGCCTTAACGATTTCAATAACTTCTTCTCTAGTCATTTCAGTTAAAACTTTACCTAATGCTTTATAACCATCAAATGCAATATACTCTTCAATAACTTCTGGGTTGATAATACCACAGTTTCTAAGAGCGATTCTCTCTTGCTTAGCGAAGAACTCAACATCGTTGATTGACTTTGTTACATCTTCTTCTACTGCAGACTCATGTAATAAATCTTTAACGATTCTACCTTTTAATAAGTGTTCTTCAACAATTGTTTCGATATCCTTGTCTTCTACTCTTGAGTAGAAAGCACCTTCAGGATATACAACTACGATTGGACCTGCTTCACATAAACCGAAACAGCCAGTCTTTACTAATTTAACTTCTTTATTTAAGTCATGCTTCTCCATAGCAGCAGCGAACTTATCTTCAAATGTTAATGAACCTGAAGAAGAACATCCTGTACCACCACAGATTAGGACATGCGATCTATATAATTCCATCTTTAACCTCCTGATAACAGTTATTACTCTTGAATAGTATACTCAGCAACGATTTGACCATTAACAATATGATCAACGATAACCTTTTGTGCCTTCTCAGGTGTCATTTCTACGTAAGTCACCTTTTCGTTATTTTCATCATAAACTTCAACGATTGGCTCTAATTTACAAACGCCAATACATCCAGTTTGTGCCACTTCTACATCTTGAAGATTTCTCTTTGAAATTTCTTCAACTAATGCATTTAATACAGGTCTTGCGCCTGCAGCAATACCGCAAGTTGCCATACCAACCACGATTCTCTTACCTTTTCTCTCACCGCGAATGTTAACTTTCTTTAAAGCTTCTTCACGTAATTTAGCTAAATCTGCTAATGACTTCATATAGCCCTCCTATAATCGTAATAAACAAATACTATTTTTTTTATCTTACTTGTACTTCGCTAAAATGTCTGGAATATCTTGTTCAGTTAATCTACCATAAACATCTTCGTTTACTGTGATTACTGGAGCAAGACCACATGCACCAATACATCTAGTATCGATTAATGTAAATTTACCATCAGCTGAAGTTGCTTTTACAGGTAAATCTAATTCTCTAGAGATTCTGTCTAAGATTGGCTGTGCATTCTTTACGTAACATGCAGTACCCATACATACACCAATTACAAACTCGCCGTTAGGCTCTAATGTAAATTGAGAGTAGAAAGTAACCACACCGTAAATCTCAGCTAGTGGGATAGATAATTCTTTAGAAATTACCTTCTGTACATCTAGTGGCACTGCACCAAAGATGTGTTGCGCTTCATGAAGGATAGGCATTAATGCACCTTTGTTATCCTTATAAGTAGCGATCGCTTCATGAAGTTTTGCGAATTGCTCTTCTTGCGTCATGACTTGTTTTGCCATAAGTGACCTCCTTAAAAATAACTTTTAGACTTATATAAATTTTTTTGTTTACATTGTGATACTTTTAACAATTGTCTAGAATAAAAATGACACTTCACTTAATGAGAATAAATATCAATTAAATGGCTTAAAGCCTTTGATATCAATCACTACAGGTGTCACAGCTTATACAGACAAGTGAATTATAACATACCTTTACCAGTTATGTATACAATATTCATCATTTTTTTTTTGTAACTTTCGACATAATTCGCGCAAGATTTACCAAGGCTTTGAAGTGAATTTGAGAAATTTAATTCACACTATTTTACTAAGGAATTTCAACGTGTGTAGTTATCTAGCTTAGATAGTTTTTTGAAAATTCGAAAAATATTTCTCAAATAGAAAAAGAGCCTTCGATAAAGAATGCTCTTATTACAAATAAAATTAATATTTTTTTAACAGACTATGAACCAAAGCCCCCTCTACAAGGGCCTTTTTACCAGTATATGTTTAAGCATTTCTGCTATTAAGCTTTGACATCAAATCTTCTTTGGTATTTATATTATCAAATAAAGACCAATCGGGTGAATAGTCTCTTGCAACAGACTCTGCTATGTAGTTTACCTGATGTTGTCTGAGCAAAGAAGAAATGTTTCGATATCCCTTTAAAAGATATTTTTCTATGGATAGGGTTAAGGCCTTATGGTAAAAGGCATGAAAAGGTTCAATCCAATCACCATAGCAAGTTACAGAAGCTTCATAGCCTTCCAGCTGACTTTCCATATATAATAGATAGTCTTCATCTATTTCCGGCATATCACAAGCCACAATAAAGACATAAGGATCATAAGCATGTTTTAAGGCACTATGAATCCCACCTAAAGGACCGTAGCCCTTTAAGATATCTTCATAGACCACCACTTTTTCATGAGATAAAAAACGATCTGACAAGTGGTTGTTGGATATGATCATGATCTGGTCGAAGTGTTTTTCAAGTATGGCAATTTGATGTTCAATGATGGCCTCTTGTCCAATCATCAAAACCTGCTTGTCAAATCCCATTCTCTTGCTTTGACCGCCTGCTAATATTGCTGCTGTACTCATAGTTTTTCCACCTTTATGGCACACACTTTATATTCCGGAATATCTGTTATTTTATCTAAGGCATTGTGGGTTAAACGATTGGCGGCGGCTTCAGCAAAATGAAATGGAATAAATACCACATTGCCTGAAACCTTTTCACTGATGACTGCACGCAAATGGATACGTCCTCTTCTTGAAGACACACTTACCAATTCACCATTTATAATGCCCAGTTGTTCTGCCGTTTCAGCTGCTATTTCCATATAGGCTGACCCGACTGTTTGGTTGATTCCCTCAGACTTTCCTGTCATGGTCCGAGTATGGTAGTGATACAAAACCCTACCGGTTGTTAAGATGAGTGGATACTCATCATCAGTGGTTTCATTTGGACCAATATGAGAAACACCATGGAAAGTACCTATGCCCTTTGCAAACTTACCTTCATGTAAAAAGACTGTCCCGTCATGGTCATAAGAACTACAAGGCCACTGCAAAGATTTTTCTCTTAAACGTTCATAAGAGATACCTGCATACTGAGGTGTAAGTGAAGCAATTTCATCCATAATCTCACTTGGTCTACTAAACTTGTTATCATAGCCCATCATCTTCATCAGTTTATGAAAAATAAGCCAATCTTCCAAAGCCTGTCCAGGAGGCTCAACGGCCTTATGTACACGCTGTATACGTCTTTCTGTATTGGTAAAGGTACCCTCTTTTTCTGCAAAACACGCAGCTGGCAAAACCACATCCGCTTTTAAGGCTGTTTCATTTAGAAAAATATCCTGAACCACTAAAAAGTCTAAATTGTCCAGCGCCTCTTCTATATGATTCAAATCAGGATCAGAAACCATTGGGTTTTCACCCATAACATAAAGCATCTTTAAACTACCATCACCTGCTTTTTCCATCATTTTAGGAATGGTTAAGCCTAAACTTGAAGAGAGTTCTGTCCCCCAAGCCTTTTCAAACTTAGATCTAGACACTTGGTCTGTAACCTTTTGATACCCAGGATAGACATTGGGTAAACCACCCATATCACAGGCACCTTGAACATTGTTTTGACCTCTTAAAGGGTTGACACCTGTACCGTATTTGCCAACAAAGCCACACATCATCGCAAGGTTGGCAACCGCCTTAACATGATCAGTACCTGAACTGTGCTGAGTAATACCCATGGCATAGTAGATGGCAGATTTTGGACCACCTGCATAAAGTTCTGCTGCCTTTATAATCAGCTTTTCATCCACTTCACATATCCGAGCTGCATCAGCGACTGTAAAAGACTCAAGGATGGCCTTTACTTCAGAAAAGCCTTCTGTGTTTTCTTCTATGAAGGCGTGATCGTATAAATCATTCACCAGGATATGATGCATCATGCCATTTAACAAAGCTACATTGGTGCCTGGTTTAATTGGCAGATAAACATCAGAAAACTCAGCGAGTTCTATCCTTCTAGGATCTGCAAGGATAAGTTTAGCACCATTTTTTACTGCACGTTTCATGTAAGTACCAATCACTGGGTGATTTTCAGTTGTGTTGGAACCCATAACAAAGATAAGGTCATTCTCCATGACTTCTTCTATACTATTTGTCATAGCACCAGAACCAAAACTAGCTGCAAGACCTGCAACTGTAGAGGAATGTCAGAGCCTAGCACAGTGATCAACTGAGTTGGTTTTAATTAAAGCTCTAAAAAACTTCTGCATGACATAATTGTCTTCAGTTGTGCATCTAGCAGATGTAAAGCCACCAATTGCATCAGGACCATGTAAAGCTTTTATTTCTTCTATTTTTGATACAATTAAAGACAAAGCCTCGTCCCATGACGCAGATACCAGCTGTCCTTCTTTTCTAATCATAGGTGTTTTTAAACGGTCAGGATGACTGATAAAATGATATGCGAACTTACCTTTTACACACAAAAGACCATTGTTAACGCCCTTATCCGCTGGTGAAACACCTACAACTTGATTGTCTTTTACATGTAAGTTTATCTGACAACCAACACCGCAATAACCACAGGTGGTTTGAACCAGTTTTTCTTCCCAAGGTCTAGACTTTACTTTTTTCTTTTCACTTATGGCACCCGTCGGACAAACACTGATGCAGTTACCGCAAGAGACGCAATTTGAATGGGTCATCCCCATCTCAAATGGATGGGTGATATGGGTATGATAACCCCTTTCACTGTATCCAATTGCACCAGTTACCTGGAGTTCAGAACATACTCTTACGCACTTGCCACATAAGATGCATTTGTCTCTATCTATTGTATAGAAAGGATTAGACTCATCTAAATGATGAGACAACCTTTTCTTATAGCCACCGTCGGCCTCTATATCATACAGATAACATAAGTCCTGTAATCTACAATCTCCATTTTGAGCACATGTCAAACAATCATTTCTATGGGTAGACCAGGTCAATTTTAAAATGTCTTTTCTAGCTTTTTCTACTCGGTCCGAATGGGTTTGTATGACCATGCCCTCAGAGATGGGTGTTGAGCAAGCTGCAACCAAAGATCTAGCCTTTTCAACTTCAACCACACACATCCTACAAGCGCCATGGGCCTTAAGTCTTTTGTCATAACACAAAGTCGGTATATAAATGCCCATATCCTGACAGACTTCAAGTATTGTTTTGTTCTCCTTTATATCTAACTCTTGACCATTGATTTTAATCTGCATATTACTCTCCCCCCTATTTTATGATACCCTAAAATAATACTAAGAATCGTCTAAGCTTTGCATATAGCGAATCATATAATAATTCCTAATACTGCATTAGAAAGCCTTTTGAATAGAGATTTCTTATTGAATGTGGTAAACTAGTCCTATAGTATGATTAAGAAAGAAGGAATAATGAGAGTTTTAAAGTTTAAAATTAACAGTAGAGATTACAAAGCATTTCAGGATATATGTAAAGAAGAGGATATTCCAATTAAAAGAAAGCTTAATGTCCTCGTTGCCAAATACAGTGCCATCGACACAGATTTAGATGAGTATTTTCCAGAAGACTTTGATCAAGATCTTCGAAGCATTACTCTTAAGGTGAATGAAGAACTCTATAAAGGCTGTATTAAGAGCGCAGATAGATTTGAAGTCAGTTTAAGAAAGTTTGTACCATACTTGATACATAGACTTATTAAAGAAAGTAATGACCCGATTTAAAACCAGGTCATTTTCATTTTGGCCATTCAAGTATTCTAGAAAATACTTGGTCCCAATTTCTATTCTCATGTTCTATGATATTTACATGAATATCTAAAGCTTTCAATAGTTCAAGTTCTATAGCTTGTCTGTGACTTGTGAATCCAATAAAGCCTTCTATCGACTTAAGATTATGCCTTTTACCATACGGCGTATTCCTTACATAATCAAGGACTCTATCAATCCAGATATCTTGCCTGTCTTGATATTTAGGCCTTCTCTCTTCTGCAACATGTCTGATGGCATTTTCTACGGATGCAGGTGCTAAATAGTGGATTATTGGAGACATATCTTTAATAACTGCTACAAAATCATTCATATAGTTTCTGATAAGTCTTTTATCAGCTTCATACTCCAATATAAGCTGAGTGATATGGTTTTGCAGTAGTACACATTCAAAGACATAAACCGCGTCTTTATCAGCTTCTTTAACAAATTTCTTCCACCGATTGATGTGGGCCCTCTTAAAGGTTTCTATATCCGCATCAATGCTGTAGATTTCTCGTTTTTCCAAATACTTGTACAAGTCTGATGTCTTATCTAAACCAAGACATGTATATGCTGTGATGGCCAGTTCATCTTCTATCAAGGTATGTTTGTTTAGTACTTCTTTATAACTTGGATATTTTTCGACTAAAGCCTTAAACTCCTTTTCTGTTAATATAGACTGCCATGACAAATCCGCGGGATGCGATCCGCCTTCATTAACATGTAAGACCTTATAGCCATCATTACTCAGTTCATCTGCTAGACGCCTTGATATGGTTGTTTTTCCTGAACCGGGTATCCCCTCAATTAATATCAGTCTATGCATAATCCTTCCTTCCATGAGCAAAATTTAAAACTTAATACTGAATACTTTTTAAACATAAGCCACTTGGTGCAGACAGATGTCCAATTGCATCTGCTTCTTTTAAGTCAAATGCATTTTGAATACTTGAAGGTGGTATTTGTCCTAGACCAATTTGAATCAAACTACCGACTATTTTTCTTTCCATGTTTAATAAAAAGCCATTGGCTGTCATTGTAATGATAATCTCAAAAGGTGTTTCTTCTATGGAGATGTCGTAAATCTCCTTAATGGAATTTCTGGTCTTCTTATTAGTCGTAAAGCCAATAAAATCATGTTGGCCAAGAAGATCTTGAGAAGCCTTTTTCATTCGGTCAACGTTTAACAGTTGAACCATTAAGTTTACAAATTGTCTTTCAAATAAAGGACGATAAGGTGCATCTTTTTTCCAAAGTCTATACTGATAAGTTGCACTCTTCATTTGGTACTTACTATGAAATCTCTCTTCCGCAGCCTCTAAAGAAACAACAATTATATCATCGGTTAAATATTTTTCTAGATAATCTCGAAGTTCTTTAGTCGTTAAATCTTTATTGGGTACTGTAAATGATACAACTTGTCCTTTTGCATGTACGCCGGCGCCAGTATTAACTGCTGCAACAACTTCAATATCTCTTTCATAGAGTTTGCCTAAAATCAACTCTATTTTTCCTTGTACACTTTTTTCTATGTTACCTTTAGACTTCTTGAAGCCTTTATATTTCCTACCATCGTATGCGATTGTCATCTTATAGTTTTGCATATATGTTCTCCTTAATGTATCAGTCTGTTATCTTGTCAGTGATGTTATCATACAGTGTTATGAATAACTTTACTAGCCATTGAATCATTTTTTCTTACTCAGACGAACTTTTTTCTTTATCTAAACGTTTATGATATCTAGGTAGAATGACAAACTTTGCAAAGATTGGTAACAGGAGATTAAACAGAAGACCTATTACCGCATAAATGTTGAAATAAGGACTGTCGATGACACCTTGATCTCTTAACAATTTAATCATGAAAACAGCATAAGGCATATGAAGTAAAAACGAGGATCTAATGCCTGGATTAATCAACATGCCACCTTTGATCCCCATAGCAAGATGAGCTATAGCCTGAAAAAAGAAGAAATATGGTAGCCATGCTGCGTACTTTATATTATGCAAACCGAATCCTACAAATAAAGGGATGATCAACCATATATAGATTAAGTTAATCCAAAACACCACTTCTCGATCAATTGGTATAATCGGCTGATCGCTTTTAACCTTCAGTAAATTTTCATTAAAAAACTCTGTGAAACCTCCAGGAAGAATATACTCCTCGATTTCATGTATCAAGTAAAGTGGAAATGCCAGTAGTAACAGAAAATCCATCATCTCGATTTTTGAATACAAGGGAACGATAGATGAAATGACATATATAAGAACAAGTATAGCTGCCTTTTGCCAATTATCCATAAGCCAATCTAAATACAGTTTAAACATTTCAACCTCCAAAAAGTAAATAACGTATTAATATTATTCCCATCTTTACAACTTCTACGCTTAAACTGTTAAAACCGTACAATCAATAAAAAAAGAGCCATGACAATGCAAAGCATATATCACAACTCTTTCTAATCTCATTATTTAAATATCTATTTTAGAATTAAGATTAAGAAACTTTTCTGTTTTCTAAATCATTCTTCTCATAATCCTTAGTCATCTTAAATACCAATGGACTCAGAGCCATTAAGGCTATTAAGTTTGGAATAGCCATTAAACCATTGAATGTATCTGATAAGTTCCATACAAATGAAGATTTGTATACAGCACCTACAACGATTAAGCCGATAAATACAACATTAAAGATTTTCTTAACTCTTACACCTGCAATGTACTCAAGACACTTAGAACCGTAGTAGTACCATCCTAAAATTGTTGAGAATGCAAAGAAGATTAGACCAAACGATACTAAGAAACCACCAACACCTGGGAAAGCGTTTTCAAAAGCAGTAGTCGTTAAGGCTGCACCTGATAAGTTATCTGTAATAGTCATAACGCCTGTAGTAGCATCAATGTTAACAAGACCTGAAATTAAAATTACTAAAGCTGTCATTGAACAAACAACTAATGTATCTAAGAAAGAACCTAATGAACCGATGATACCTTGACGTACTGGATCATTATTAGTTGAAGCCGCATGTGCGATTGGAGCAGAACCTAAACCTGCTTCGTTTGAGAATACACCACGAGCAACACCATATCTGATTACTGTACCGAATAAACCACCACCAACTGCTGTTGCAGAGAAAGCGTTATCGAAAATCATACCGAAAGCAGCAGGAATCATTGATGCGTTCTTGAATAAAATAATCATTGCGCCTAATACATATACGATAGCCATAAATGGAACGATCTTTTCAGTAACTTTACCGATTGATTGGATACCACCTAAAATTACAGCCGCTGTTGCTACAGCAACTACAACACCTGTGATCCATGTAGGAACGCCAACAGATGTGCTTAATGAATCAGCGATAGAGTTAACTTGTACCATGTTACCAATACCGAATGCTGCGAATGTACCGAAGAATGCGAAAGCCCAACCTAACCAAGACCAGTTTCCACCAAATCTTTCAGCCATACCTAATTTTATGTAGTACATTGGACCACCAGACTTTTGTCCGTCTTCGTTTGTGATACGATATTTAATAGCAAGAAGTGCCTCTGCATATTTTGTCGCACCACCAAATGCTGCTGTTACCCACATCCAGAAAACCGCACCCGGTCCACCTAATGCAATCGCCCCAGCTACACCTGCGATATTACCTGTACCAATTGTTGCTGCCAATGAAGTCATTAATGCTTGAAATGGTGTGATATCTCCTTCACCTACATGGTCCTTAGAAAATAAAAGTTTAAATGCATAACCTAATTTTCTAAATTGAACTGCACGTAAACCAATTGTAAGAAATAAACCAGTACCTACCAAGCAGAAGATCATGAAGCCGCCCCAAGCAAAACTATTGATCTGACCTACTATGTTATTTAGCATATCCAATTGTAAATCCCCCTTTTTAAATATAAATGCGATGACCTAATAGTGGTTTAAAACCAGTAAATAACTGATTGACACTATTTTCACATTTAGTATAGCTTTTGAGTTTCGAAAAGTTTCAAAAGGTTTCGATTTGTCGGGAAATTTATCAGAATATTCTTTTTACATCTTGATATGATAGTCGTTTTCGCAGTAAAAAACAAGTCCATCTATGAACTTTCTTATGTTAACTTTTCCATGAACATTTGACTTTCCTCGGATGTAATCCATCTCTCGTTTAACTTCAGAAAAATTATACAAACCACTTGAGTATTCAGTAAATACTTCATTCAAATAATCCTCAAGTCCTAAGTGCGCCAGATTTACCATACCTGTCATGGCTGTTCTTCTGATTCTTTGTTCCACCGATTTAGGATTGGCATCGTACTTTTGACAAATCTCTTTAATGGTAAACTTTGATAAATCAGCATTTGATGTTACTAGAAATGAAACCACATTTAAGATGTCTTGAGTCCCCACTTCACCTAAGACACCTATTTTGTGAAGCACAAACTTGATGACCTTCTCATAACCTGACAACTCATTTTTCTTAACATCAACCACTTGGGCATTGAACATATTTTTGATCATTTCTAACTTTTCAGTTTTTTTTCTATGATCATTGACTCTTTTTAAGACACTTTCCACTTCGATGGCATTGATGGGCTTTTGAATATAAAATTCTATACCACTCTCATAAGCTTTGGCAATCATATCTTTACTTGAAACAGAAGATATCATTACATATGAAATCTCACTATGGACTTTACTTAATTCATTAACAATCTGAATACCACTTTTGCCTGGTATAAACAAATCAACTAAAAGTACGTCTGGATTAGCCAGTGGTATCTCGTCAACTGCCTTAGCACCATCTAATGCAAAACCAACTACTTCTCCCAGATTTCTTTCAGTTATTATTCTGCTTAGTATATTAACAATACTCTTATCATCTTCTACAATGAAATACCTCAACTTATACCTCCAGCTCTTCTTTTGGAATAACTATTGTAAATTCACTACCCCTATCTTGATCGGATGTCACTTCGATTGTACCCCTTAAAGTTTTTTCTATCATATCTTTTACGAAGCTTAAACCTAAGCCTCTATTTATAGCACCTGTTTCGTAATTAATCTTAGTAGAAAATCCAGGTGTAAATATCTCATTGATATCTTCTTGACTGATGCCAGAACCAGAATCCGATATCTTGAATACATGACTATCATCAACTTCATTATGAACAAATCTTATATAATTCTCTCCTTCTTTATCACCAATGGCTTCTATGGCATTCATAAAGAGGTTTCTAAAAATGGACATCAACTGATAATGCTTACCTGTATAAAAGTCCTGTCCAAGTGCAACTTCAATATCAATCCTATAGCCCTTTTGAGCCACTTCTGCAATCATCTTATTTTTAATCAAGGTAATGACATTAGAAAACCACATGCCCTTGTCTTGAAATCTAAACTCTGTAATCTCTGTAACACCACGCATAATAAGCTCATAGTCTTTTTTTATCTCATGAACATGACTGGCCAGTTCAACGGAGTGATTTGCCCAGGTTTCTGGTTTATGGTTGTTATTGATGTTTTCAAACAAACCATAAGCATGGGCCATGGTTTCTTCAATTTTATCCATGTTTTTAGCCATCCAATAAACTTCTGATTTTAAGTTCATGCTCAGCCAAACAAGCTTGTTGTATCTATCTTCATGTTCTTCAACCAAAGCAAGCATCTGATAATATTGGAATCCTCTAATAGTCAAACATGCCAAAACTCCACGCGTAATGGCCACAATCGGCAAGATTATCAAGACATGTGGCGTCATGGTATTGTCAAAGAGAACATAATGCATGATGATCTCAGTCACATTAGCAGCCAGGTCCGAAAACATAAGAATTAAGAAATATTTAGGAATACTCTTTACAGTATTCTTTTTAGATAGGTACCAAAAAACACCACTGTACATTAAATAGAATATAATTTCAGGTGCAAAACCATCTAAGATGTCTGTTTGAAAACCTCTTAACAACATAAAAGATGAAACACGAAGTAAGTAAGTTGACATGGAAACAATCAGACCTAATAATAAGGGATGTAATTCTCTATGGAAGTACATGATGATACCAAAGGCTACCATAGCGCCTGTGACACGGAAATCCCCTACCAGTACATCAATGTAAATTTGTGATGAAATTGTTATAATTAATACGGATATAAACAGTTTCTTTAATCTTGTACTCATAAAACCTCACTAATCATGTATACTTACATCTAATATTATACCATATATATTGAAAATGCTCACTCTCAGCCAAAAGCATCTTTTTACCTAATCGTGATTATTTTCGAGAAATAAAGTGCCCAACTCCTATTCTGAAGATACCTAAGTAAAAACTTATTAAGATTATTTAATCTCGACCGCTTCTACCAGTCTTATTTATGCAAAAAAAGTATTAGCAATCAGCCAATACACATTAGGTTTCATAACTACCTCTTTTTTAATTCTGCCACAAGTACATAGACAAGTAATATGATCATAAACATATCCAAAGGAATAACAACCGCAAAGGACCTGCCATAAGGATATCTTAAAGAAAAAAGGCAGATGCCTACAAGGTACAACTTTTCTAGGATAGAATAAAGTACAATAGGTAGTCTCCATGTCACTTTATAGGCAGAGATAATTAGGAAAATACCTGCCAGTAAGATACTAGCGCTCCAATGTCTAATAATGATGTCATAGTCTTGTAGATAGGCTAAATTAAAAAGTTTGTCTAAAAATAATGCCGGTAACACTGAAATGAGTCCTACGCCTCCAGTTAAGAGACCAGTGACAATTAAGATCCACTTTTTAAAACTCTCAGTCTTCATATTCATACTCCTCCCCCAATCATAAACGGTTTAGTAAAGAGTATTTCCAGTATACCTAATAAATAGATACCCAAAATTTTCTAAATCAAAACAAGTTCAAATCCGAACATGGGTTGATTATTATTAAATTATGTTATATGATTATTATACACTAAAACAGTATACATAAAAGGAGGAGAACATGAAAGTTAGAGATTTAACCAAACTTCTAGGTATTAAAAGCCGCTTCAATTATGAAAGCTCCTTATATAACGATACTTCAATAAACAGTCAGAAAGACTTTTTAGAAGAAAACAAAGTCCCTACCAGAGAAGGACATTTAGATTGAGCAATGAGAATGTATAAGAGTGGTATACTCTTTAACTAACCGTCATGGTATGATGGAAAAAAAGACACACACTTCAAATCGAAGTGTGTGTTTGTTTATTTCTTTATCACATAGAAGGTAACATCATCCTCTATAATATTGTCGTGCTGGGTGATATTCTCAGTATATTTATTAAACATGGCTTTTACATCTTCCAAAGAAAAATAGTGGTTCCAAAACCTGTACAACTTAAAATTATTGTTGGCCTCGATAATGACATGTTGGTCCAAAATAGCTCTTATCTCTTCAAAATGAATCCTTTCACTTAAAGATGTATAAGGGCCAGGTTGCCAGAAACCACCTTCAGATACATCCCAGGACTTTTCAAACCTCATCTTCCTAATGGCTGCTTCATTTAAGGCATCAAAGATAAAAATACCCCCAGGTTTTAAAGCCTTAATGATATTGTCTATAAGACCTTGTCTGTCCTCATTTGATAGCACACCAAAATCGCAATAAATCATCATGATCATATCGAACTGATTGTCATAGTTCAGTTCCAGATAATTCATGCATTTGTAGTCAATCCTCAAGCCCTTATCGATGGCATCCTTATTGGCATAATTAATAGAGTTTCTAGAAAAATCTACACCCGTAACTTGGTAGCCTCTTTTAGAAAACTCACTTGTATAAAGACCTGGTCCACATCCTAAATCTAAAATGCTGGATGATTTTTTCATCATACTTTCCATCCAACCAATGGTTTTTATGATACTCTTCTTATTTCTAGATGCAGCATCATTTGACTGATCTAAATGAGCTGATAATAAGTGTTTACCTATATAAGGATCGGTCCACATGGTATGTGTGCCTTTGTCATACGGTTTTACTTGTTTTAAAAGTTCTATCATTTCTTTTCTTTTCATAATAATTCCTCTCCATCAAAGCAAATCAACAAAAAAACAGCCTAAACGAGCTGCACTAGGCAGCAACTAGAAAAAAGACGATTAACCGATTAAGACATCAAAAATAAACTGCTTGCTAACAGTCGAAGCCTTGTATCCAGTTAATCACACCTTTCCTTTCCAAGCTGCTCAAGTTATTCGATTGACATAACACTAAGCTGTCGGATTACATCCCACCTTAATTTCTTATTTGATTTGCTTTGATACCTTCACTATAACAAGAAAAATCTTTACAGTCAAAAGTAAAAGGCTACACCAAGTACAGCCTTTTACCCACGCAATATAGGATGATACAGAATCCTTAAAAGGATTCATTCTATCTACTCTAATAGTATTACTTTATGATTTTCATAACTGCCTGATAAGTTAAAAGAGATGTTTTTTCAAAGACAATATCAGCCTTTTTAAGAATCTCACTGTCACCAATACCGATCGCAAACATATCAGCACTTTTAATGGCTTCAACACCAGCTTCTGCATCTTCTACACCGATGCATAAAGACGGATCTAAACCTAAGATTTCAGCTGCCTTCAAAAAAATGTCTGGTGCTGGTTTTCCTGGTACACTTGCAGGGTCTACAATACAGTCAACAAATTGCATGATATTCATTTTCTCAACAAGCATAGGTGCTGATTTAGAAGCAGATGCAACTGCAATTTTTATGCCATTCTCCTTAAGTGTTTCCATTAATTCATATATGCCAGGATTTAAATCATTTTGAGTATAGCCTTCAATTAAAGAAACATAAAACTCATTCTTATCATGCATCAAGTCTTGTATTTCATCTTCAGAACAGGATTTATTACCACGCTCTAATATTTTCATCAGTGAAGCACGTCTAGATATGCCCTTTAATTGTTCGTTAAAGTGCTTATCAAAGGGAATCTCTAATTTATCAGCTGTCTTTTTCCACGCCTCATAGTGCATTTCAGATGTTTCTGTAATAACACCATCCATATCAAAGATCAGTGCTTTAATGTTTTCCATGATAGTCTACCTCCAAAAGTCCTTCTATTTCATAAGTCTGTCCATCTATCGTCAATGTGACAGGCCCTGTTGTTTGAATGCATAAGCGGTCAGACACCTTAACCTTAACCAAAGTATCCTCAACCATAAATCTAAAAGCATAAGATGTCCAGTCATGTGGTTTTGTTGGTCTTAAGCTTACCCCTTCTGGCTTGATTCTTAAACCACCAAAGCCATATGCTATAGCCATGAAGGTACCACCTGCATTGGCTATATGAAGCCCATCTTTGGTATTGCCATGTAGGTTTTTTAAATCTAAATAAACGGTCTTCATAAAGAAATCATATGCACGTTCAGGTTGATTGATTCTTGAAGCCATCATGCCATAGACACATGGCGACAAGCTTGAATCATGTGTTGTAATATTTTCATAGTACTCATATGAGTTTTTAATAATGTCATCACTGGTATCATCCAGTAAAAAGTGTGCTAAAACTGTATCCGCTTGTTTTAAGACTTGATGTCTATAAATTGTCAGTGGATGGAAGTTTAAAAGCAGTGGATACTTGTCTTTTGGTGTATTTTCAAAATCCCATACAGCCTTGTCTAAGAAAGTGTCATCCTGTTTATGAATGCCCCTATCTTGATCAAATGGCAGTTTCATGGACTCTGAAGCTTTTTTCATCTCATCTCTATCAGACTTATCCATATAGTCCTTGTTAAACTTGTCATATAGTTTGGCTGTCCACTCCAGATGATATTTAGCCATGGCATTTGTATAGTAATTGTTGTTTACGATGGCCGTATATTCATCAGGGCCCGTTACATCATCAATGCAGAAAACACCTTCTTTGAAATGACCTACTTCAAGCCATAGTTTGGCGGTCTCAACCAAAGTCTCATAACCGAATTCACGCATCATATGGTCATCTTTTGTAATCAAATAGTACTGTATTAAACCATATGCCACATCAGCATTGATATGGTACTGGGCAGTACCAGCAGGAAAATAAGATGAGCACTCTCTACCCGAAATGGTACGCCAAGGCATTTTTGCCCCTCTTTTATGGCCCAGTTCAAGGCTTCTTTCTTTGGCCTTAGTCAGTATATTATGTCTATACTTAAGTATATTTTTTGCAATTTCAGGTTGTGTCAGTGTAAAAAATGGAATGACATAGATTTCTGTATCCCAGAAATAATGACCTTCATATCCGGCGCCAGTTAATCCTTTTGCCGCTACCTGACTGACACCATCCTTACCAGCTGCCGTCAGTAATTGATACTGATGATATTTAATGGCATAGGTTAAATCTTCCTGACCCTCAATTTCGATTAAACATCTGTCCCAGAATTTTCTCATAAAATCAGCTTGCTCATTAAAAAGCACTGGAAGACCTTTTTTATAAACATCTCCTAATAATTCAAAGCCCTTGCGAACTGGATCGCTGTGTTTATGACTATCTGTGTAAATCATATACTTGGCAAAGACACTTTTTTCTTTCTGAGTGACCTTTAAACTTGTTTCATAGACAAGCTTTTCATCTTTTATTTCAATTGAACCCTCTAAATTATGACGACATGCGACCTGTACACTTTGGCCTGAATGTCTTGTTTTTGACCTAATAGACATTATGCCATTCTCGTTTGAAAGATCTACCACAGACATAGGTAATATATGTTCTGTTGCTACTCTCGGATCATCTGCATCAGATGCTACTTTGTCAGCTGATTTAATCAGAGATCTGATTCGTATCTCACCATCATAGTTTAGTGATTCTATTTCTATAAGAATTAAGAATAATTCTTCTGTAATATGAGAGGCCATTCTCTTAAATGTAAAATTAAACTCATGCCCCTTGGTTGATCTCCAATGAACGTTTCTTACATTTATGCCTAAATCTAAATCAAGTTGTCTTGTCATATTTAGAACTTGACCATTCTCAAAACTAAAAACTTCATCCTCTACTTCAATGAATATAGATTGACCATCCATAACATTGACAATTGTTTCTCCTATACTAGGAAAACCGTAAGCATTTTCACTGTAACGAATATCATGTGTGTCAAAAAAGCCGTTTAGATATGTACCTCTATATGTCTCGTATCCACTAGGATACCCTTCTTCAAATGTTCCTCTAACACCAATATAACCATTGGCAGTTGCATAAAGACTCTCCTCTACCAATAATTCTTTATTCACTAAGTGTTTCATTTTTACCTCTCCATCTAAAGCATTTTTATTACTATTTGAAAGAGAGCTCTAGGAGCTCTCTACTTAATTGAACCTGCTACCATACCTTTAATGATATGCTTTTGCAACAATAGGAATCCTATAATGATTGGTATTGCTGCCATTAATACTGCTGTCATGATTAAATCCCATTTCTTTACGAATGAACCCGCAAAGTTTGCAATGGCTAATGGTATGGTTTGAATATCATTACCTACACCTAAAATTAACTGAGGTAATAAGAAGTCATTCCAAATCCAGATAGCATTTAGGATAACAATCGTCACAAATATCGGCTTTAAGATTGGCATAATAATCTTAAAGAAAATCTGTGGTTTAGAACAACCATCTATTGTAGCAGCCTCTTCTAGTTCCTTTGGAATAGACTTGATAAAGCCATGGAACATAAATACTGCCAGCGGTGCACCAAAACCTATATATGCCAAAATCATACCATGATATGTTCTTAACATTTTTATATCAAATATCTCGTTGATATTTCTAAACAAAGATACCAGTGGGAACATAACCACTTGGAATGGTATGATCAAACCACTTAAGAAGAACAAGAATAAAAAAGTTGATAATTTTGACTTCGTTCTAACAAGCACCCATGCTGCCATAGCAGAAAAAATAGATATTGCTGCTAATGATAATGTTGTAATAATAACTGATGAAACAACACTTGATGAATATCTAACACTTGGACTGTTCCAAATATCAGACATATTTTTAAACATCTGTGACCAATTCTGCGGTAAAGAAATTGGATCAGTAACAATTTCAAAAGATGATTTAGCAGAGTTTATAACAACAATGAAAAATGGAAACATGGTTGCAATAAACAATACAAGTGTTAATAATGTCAAAGCCACTGTTACATATTTTTTTCTTGTAGTCATTACATTTCCACCTCTCTCTTTTTGCTAAAGTATACTTGTCCTACAGATATTACCGATAAAATCAAGAAGAATATAATCGCTCTTGCCTGACCTTGAGCCATATCATTGTATTTAAAGGCAACATTATAAATATGCACAGCCAACATCTCAGTTGAGTTAACAATCTCATTGTTATAAGTTGCTGATGGTCCACCTTTTGTCAATGCTATGATAATATCGTATTGCTTAAATGAATTTACTAGAGTTAAGAATGATGTGATTGTAAATGCTTGTGCAATCATTGGGAAAGTGATAGATCTAAATTTCTGCCAGAAATTCGCACCATCTATTTCCGCAGCTTCTAAAAGCTCCTGTGGAACATTTAAAAGTGCTGCTACATAAATCATCATAATATAACCTGCATATTGCCATGTGAAGGCAATAATTAAACCGAATAATGCCAAAGTTGGATCTGCTAATAGTAATAATTCTTCAAGCGCTGGAATACCTAATGCGACCCCAACTTGAGGAACAACACTCTTGAAAATAAACTGCCAGATATAACCTAGAACAAGACCACCAATCAGGTTAGGAATAAAGAATCCAGCTCTAAAGAAGTTCTTTCCTTTGATTTCTCTTGTAACTAAAAATGCAAATAAGAGTGCCATAAAGTTTATTGATAAAACGCTTAAGAACGTGAATAAGAATGTTCTAATGAAAGAATATCTAAATGCCATATCTGAAAACATCGTCTTATAGTTTTCAAAACCTACCCAGTTTGGTTTGATACCAGCAACAGCTGTCCAATCTGTTAACGAGTAGTAAATACCCATAAAGAATGGAATGATGACTACCAGTACAAATGAGAACAACGCTGGTGCTAGAAACACCCAGAACCAAAAGCGATTATTATTTTTTTGTCTCATAGTATGCCCTTTCTTTTAAATAGGGGGATTGCTCCCCCCATAATTATTACTTAAGTTCTTCAATTTTAGCTTGAATTTGCTTGATGAATTCAGCTTTGTCGATATCACCTTTTGCGAATGATTCATAGATAGGAGCGATTGTACCCATACCGAAACCATCAGGCATATCATTTTGTAACCATGTGTAAGCACCGTTCTCAACGCCTAACCACTCAGATACGTTTGCAGAAAGTGGCGCACTTGGTGTTAATGTTACATTTGTAAATGCAGGAACCATGTTCACTTCATTAACCATGTAGTTATGACCAGCTTCTGATGTTGCAATAAAGTTAATGAATGCTTTAGCAGCGTCTAAGTTCTTACTTTCATTGTTAAGTACATAGTAAGATGGAGCGCCAATAAAGATTGCATTGTGATCACCAGCTACAGATGCGTGTGGCGCAAATTTCATATCAAATGAGATACCCATACCAGCAAATGATGGATCAGTCCAGTTACCTTGGTGTAAGAAAGCAGCTTTCTCTGTACCAAATTGAGCTAATTGATCATTGTAGTTACCAGTTAATAATACAGCTTTATCTGCATACTCAAATAATAATTCTACCCAGTCAGCGTACTCTGTTAATCTCGCCATATCAGCTTCACCAGCATTAAGCTTGTCTAATACACTTGTGTCACCATACTCTAAACCAGCAGATAAGTAACCATTGAAGTTATGAAGACCAGTAACCCATCTCATATCTGGACCAGCTGCCATAGCAACTACAGAATCGATGCCTAACTCATCTTTCATTGAATCAATTTTTTCAAATGCTGCTCTGTAAGCTTCTTGAGAAGTTAATGTAGCTGGATCAATACCCGCTTTTTCTAACATAGCAACGTTGTAAATCATACCCCAAGCTTCTACTGCTACTGGGAAACCGTATACCTTGTCTTCAACAACAAACTCAAGAGATGTTAAGTCTAACCATTCTTCTTGACCAAACGGTTGTAATTTTTCTTTCCAAGTGTTGTAACCACCCATACCTTCAATAACGAAGATATCTGGTTGACGGTCTGATTGGAACTCAGCTTTTAAGTTCTCAGCATAAGGTGAATCACCACCAGAAGTTTTGATAGTTACCTTAACACCAGTTTCTTCTGTGTAAAGTGCTGCGAAAGCAGATAATTGATCATGAATCTCAACTTTGTTTTGGTAAATAACTACCTCTTGAGCTTCATCTGAGCCACTGTCGCCACCACTACATGCCACGAATGACGTCATAAGAAGTGCTGCGATCATTAATAATGATAAAAACTTTTTCATATTTCCCCTCCTAGAATTATGTATTATCCTATATCAACTTAGATACCTAAGTTAAAAACTTGTTTGGAACCGTTTCCAAAATTGCGTAAAAAAAACTAAAGCTTTTTTACAGAAGCGCGTAATGCAAGCGTGTGCTCCAATATTGTCACTGGTTCTTTAATTTCTTTTTTCTCAATCAGACTGATGATTTTTTCACATGCCATTCTGCCCATCTCATATCTAGGTTGAACAACAGTGGAAATCTCCGGATAGTTGTATTCACCATTCTTTATACCATCAAAACCCATCACTGAAACATTTTTTGGAACATTTAATCCCGATTCCAAAATTGCTTTAGTAGCACCGATGGCCATCAAATCACTGATTGCAAATACCATAGTTGGTATTTTATCACCTTTTAAAATTTCTTTCATAACAGAATAACCGCTGTCGTAAGAGAAATCACCATAGCAGATCCAATCCTCTTCGATTGTAATACCATGTTCTGTCATAGCCTTTTCAAAGCCTATTTTTCTCGAATATGTAGAATTCTTATCTTCAATCGGCCCAAGTATTAAGGCAATATCCTTATGACCCAATCCAATAAGTGCATTTGTAGCATCATATGCAGCTTTCTCGTTATCGATATCTACACTGTAAATCATATTTTGAGATGTTACAGATGCATCAATCGATGCAGAAGCATAAACAAAAGGCATATCGAATTTCTGACAATGATCTAAAATTTCAGATGTAACTGTAGATCCAATAAAAATAATACCGTCAACTTTACTTCGATAAAAACTGAGAATTTCTCCTATAGCATCCTCATCTTGTAAAAACAAATCAACAAAAACAATAGAATAATCTGAAGCTTTTGCTTCTGTTTCTAATCCTCTGAATACTTTAGAGTAAAATGGATTGGTAATATCGTTTAAGATAACACCGATGTTTCTAGTCTTCTTTGATTTAAGACTTCTTGCAATAGCGTCTGGTTTGTAATTAAGTGCTTCAATAGCATCTAATACACGTTGTCTTTTATCTTCGCTTACATGAGCTTGATTATTCAAGACTCTTGAAGCAGTTCCAACGCCCACCCCAGCTTTTTTAGCAACGTCTTTTAAGGTAATCGTTTTCATAAGTCACATCCTTTTTGCTTGGAATCGATTCCAAGCCTATATCTAATTTATCAAACAATCTCTGTCATGTCAACTGATTATTTTATATTTCCTTAACAAATGGAACTGTTTCATAAGTCTATAGATAAGTTCGATGAACATCAAATCTTATGGAACAGTTCCAACCACTAGCTTACAAGAAAAAAATCTGACAAGAATCTTTCTTATCAGATTTTTTATATAATAAAGCTTTATTCATCATTTTTGCTGGCTGTATAAGCCCTTGTTTTTTCATCTAGTTCCAATGCTGCGTAATAACCAGCCTTTTTTTGTCTAATATCCACAGCTGCGGTTTCCAATAATATGGCTAAGTTTCTACCAGGTTTTACCGGTACTCTTAAGACAGGTACATCAACTTCTAAAATACTTTCGTATTTTTGCTCAAGTCCTAATCGGTCATAAATTGCCTGCGGATCCCACTGTTCAAAATTCACAATCAAGTCTATCTCCATGGTATCTTTAATGGCAACCATACCAAACAATTTTGCAATATTAATGATGCCTATGCCTCGAATTTCAAGAAAGTTCTTAATGAGTTCAGGTGCCTGACCTATTAAAGATGTTTCACTGATTTTAGTGATTTCAATAGCATCATCACCAACAAGTCTATGACCACGTTTGATCAGCTCCAAAGCGGTTTCGGATTTACCAATACCACTTTTACCCATGATCAAGGTACCCACACCATTAATATCTACCAGTACACCATGTTTCACAATGGTTTTGGCAAGACGTCTGTTTAAGTACTCAATGGCTTTATGCAGAACAATAGATGTGTTTTCTTGTGTCCAAAGAATGGTCCTGTCATATTTTTTGGCAGCCATCAGAAACTCTTCAGGCACTTCATTACCTCTACAAACAATCAAACATGGTATCGGCGCCTTCATAATACGATCAGCACGTTCTTTTCTTTCTTCTCTGGTACAGAGTCTAAAGAAAGAAAACTCTGTCATACCTATAAACTGTACTCTTTCTTCGGGGAAGTATTCGAAATAGCCCCCCATTTCCATGCCTACCTTATGCGTTTCATAAGAATCTATATTCTTGATTGTATTAGATTTTGTGATAACTCTAAGATTCATAAAATTGATGAACTCATCTATATGAACCGTTTTTTTCTTAATCATTGGTTTTCTCCTTAAGATTTGAGAAATAATCAAAGATATCTTGAGCGACCTTTGTATTTATTCCATCTACTTGCTCTAATTCTTCTACTGTTGCCTTCTTTATTTTATCGATAGACATAAAATGTGTCAACAAGGCTTCTCTTCTTGTTTTTCCTACACCTGGTATAGCATCCAATACAGATTTTGTCATGGCTTTCAATCTAAGTGTCTTATGGTGTTCTATGGCGAATCGATGGACTTCTTCTTGGATGGCGTATATAAACTTATAAAGATCCGGATATTGCTTGATGTTGTATTCTATTCCTTTGTAAACAAGTGCCTTGGTCTTATGTTTATGATCCTTAACCATACCTAGTACGGGTATATCTAAACCAAAAGCCTCCATTACATCTTCAACAACAGATGCATGCTGTAAGCCGCCATCTATAAGAAGAGCATCAGGGAATATATCAAATTTATTGTCCAAGGACTTAGACTTTTCTCTTTCCTCAAGCCCCCTCTTAAATCTTCTATAAAGGACTTCTTGCATGGAACCGTAGTCATTAGCTCCTTCTATGGTCTTAATGTTGAACTTTCTGTAATCAGATTTTTTCTTCTTACCACCTTCAAACACAACCATAGATCCAACTGAAAAAGTACCGAAGATGTTGGATATATCGTAGGCCTCGACCCTAAACTTATTCATATCGATTTCAAATAACTCTTTGAAATACCATTTAAGATTCTTAATTTTTTCTCTCTCTGCTTCAATTTTTTCACTAAACTTAGCGATGTATTCCTCAGCATTCTTTTCAACAAGTTTAATTAACTTAGCTTTTTCACCTATTTTTGGAATAACCAAGCTGACCTTCTTGCCCATTTTCTGCCTTAACCATTGCTCCATTAATTCTTGATCTTCAACTTCAGTTGAAATGAGAATCTCTTTAGGAATAATCATGGCATTGGTGTAAAAACGCTCTAAAAACTCTGTCATAACACTTTCATCTTTTACACCCTCTAGATCATCTAAAACATATTGTTCACGGCCTAAAAGTTTGCCTTGACGTACAAAGAATACCATAAAGCATACCCTATCTTCTGCTCTTGAAAAGGCAATGATGTCTCTATTAGACTCATCTAAAGTATAGAGTTTTTGTGATTTTTCAAGTTTTTCCAATGCAATGATGGTATTACGTGCCTTAGCCGCCTTTTCAAATTCCAACTTGTCAGCATGATCCATCATTTTTTCCTTTAACATGGCAATGGTCGTTGAAACCTTGCCTTCTAAGATATCAATGATTTCATCTATCATGCCTCTGTACATTTCTTGATCAACAGGTTTAAAACATGGCGCAAGACACTTCTTGATGTCATAATTTAAACAAGGTCTGTCTCTTCCTGCACCAGGAACTTTCCCACACGTTCTTAAAGGATAGTATTCTCTAATAAGTTCTAAAATCCGCCCCATATAGTCGCCAGAAACATAAGGACCATAATACCTGGCATTGTCTTTTCTAACTTTAAAAACTTTCATAACCCTTGGATAAGGCTCATTTATGGTTATCTTAATATAAGGATATTGTTTATCATCACGCAGTAAGATATTGTACTGTGGCTGATACTTTCGAATCATACTGGCTTCAAGTATCAAGGCCTCTACTTCACTGTCGGTAATGATATATTCAAATTCAACGATTTTTGAAACCAATTCTGTTGTCTTTTTATCATGATTGGCATTTTTTCTAAAATAAGACCTTACCCTATTTCTTAGATTCTTAGCCTTACCTATATAGATGACATTACCAAACTGGTCTTTCATTAAATAGACACCGGGTTGTATTGTTAATTTCTTTAATTGGGCTTGTATATCAAACATGTTCACCTCTAAAATTATAATAGCACATAAACAATCAAAACTACCCGCTCAGCGGGTAGTTTGCTCAGCCCTATAAGGGCATGGGACACGCTAGAGCCTTAAGGCTCTCTGAATAGTCCGCCAACCGCTTACGCTCACATGCAACTGCTAAAGCAGTTTCTTATATGAGTCTTACTTCTT